>NZ_QOHH01000020.1 GCF_003319105.1 Blastococcus sp. TF02-09
TGGACCACGAGGGACCTCCTGGGGGTCTGTTGGGTGCTTGGCGGCTCCCACACAGAACCCGGAGGTCCCTCCTCACATCAAGATCTGACCATCACCACGCAGTGCACCAACCTGTCCGAGCAGTACAACTAGGTGCGCTCGACGGGCTGGTCGATGCCCTGCACCAGGGCGTCGGTCTCGACCGGTCCGACCCCGGTGGGGGCGACGTGCACGCCCTGGGTGGCGGCCACCTCCTCCGGCGCCTTGGGCCGCAGGACGCCGTCACGGATCTCCTCGGCCCAGTGGCAGCTCACGAAGCGGCCCGGTGCCAGCTCGCGCAGCACCGGCGCCTCGTCGTCGCAGCGCGTCTCCTGCCGCCACGGGCAGCGGGTGTGGAACCGGCAGCCGCTCGGCGGGTTCGCCGGCGACGGCAGGTCGCCGGCGAGGAGGATGCGCTCACGGCCGGCCTCGACCACCGGGTCGGGCACCGGCACCGCGCTCATGAGCGCCCGCGTGTAGGGGTGCAGCGGCTCCTCGTACAGGTCGTCGGCGGGCGCCTGCTCGACCAGCGAGCCGAGGTACATGACGCCGACGACGTCGCTGATGTGCCGGACGACGGCGAGGTCGTGCGCGATCACCAGGTACGTCAGCCCGAGCCGCTCCTGCAGCTCCTCCAGCAGATTGACCACCTGGGCCTGCACGGAGACGTCGAGGGCGGAGACCGGCTCGTCGGCGATGAGCAGATCGGGCTCCAGCGCGATGGCCCGCGCGATCCCGATGCGCTGGCGCTGGCCGCCGGAGAACTCGTGCGGGTACCGGCGGAGTGCCGCGGTCGGCAGCCCGACGGCGTCGAGCAGGGAGCGGATGTGCGCGGCGATGCCGGCGGCGCCCCCGTCCAGCCCGTGCGCGCGCAGCGGCTCCGACAGCAGCGACTCGACGTTCTGCCGCGGGTCCAGGCTGCCCAGCGGGTCTTGGAACACCATCTGCATGCGCCGGCGCATCTTCCGCAACGGTTCGCCCTTGAGCGCCGCGACGTCGGTGCCGTCGAAGAGGACGGAGCCGGCGGTCGGCTCCACCAGCCGCAGGATGGCGCGCCCGAGGGTGGACTTACCGCAGCCGGACTCGCCCACCAGGCCGTAGGTGGTGCCCCGGTCGATGGAGAGGTCGACGCCGTCGACGGCGCGGACGTGGCCGACTGTCCGGTCGACGACGATCCCGCGCTTGATCGGGAAGTGCACCTGCAGCCCCTGCACGCGCAGCAGGGGTCCGCCGCGCTGGTCGGCGGGGGTGGCGGTGGCGGTCATCGGGCTGCTCCGGAGGCGGTGGCGCCGGCCGCGGCCGGCGGGTGCTCGAGGGGGTGCCGGCAGCGCAGCTGGCGGCCCGGCCCGTCGGGCACGAGCTCCACCGTGCTGCCGGCCACCTCGGTCAGGCAGTCGTCCTGGGCGTTGTCGCAGCGGGGCGCGAACGCGCACCCCTCCGCCCAGGAGATGGTGTCGCGCGCGGAGCCCCGGATCGGGGTCAGCGGTGCGCCGCGGGGGCTGTCCAGACGCGGCACCGAGGCCAGCAGGCCGCCGGTGTAGGGCTGGCGCGGGCGGGCGAAGAGCTCGTGCCGGTCGGCCGTCTCGATGATCTTCCCGGCGTACATGACGTGCACCCGGTCGCAGAGCCCGGCCACCACGCCGAGGTCGTGGGTGATCATCACCAGCGCCGTGCCGGTGTCGACGACGAGCTCGCGCAGCAGCTCGAGGATCTGCGCCTGGATGGTGACGTCGAGCGCGGTCGTCGGCTCGTCGGCGATGAGCAGCCGCGGGCTGCAGGACAGCGCCATCGCGATGAGCGCGCGCTGGCGCATGCCGCCGGAGAGCTGGTGCGGGTACTCCTTGAGCCGGCGCAGCGGATCGGGGATGCCGACCCGGTCGAGCAGCCGGGCCGCCTCGTCGGCGGCCTCCTTCTTCGTCATGTCCCGGTGCTCGAGCAGCACCTCGGTCACCTGCGTGCCGATCGGCACCGTCGGGTTCAGCGAGGACAGCGGGTCCTGGAACACCATCGCCATGTCCGCCCCGCGCAGGCCGCGGAGCGTGGCGTCGTCGGCACCGATGAGCTCCCGGCCGTCGAGCCGCACCGACCCGCTCACCTGCACGTTGCGCCTCGGGAGCAGCCCCATGACCGCCAGCGAGGTCACGGACTTGCCGCACCCGGACTCGCCGACCAGCCCGATCGTCTCGCCCGGCGAGACGGCGAAGCTGACGCCGTCGACGGCGCTGGTGTCGGCCTCCCCTCGCCGGGTGAACCGCACGGCGAGGTCGTCGACCTCCAGGACGGGCGCACCGCTCGGCCGGCCGGCCGCAGCGGCACCGCTCACGGCGCTCACCTCCGGAACTTCGGGTCGAGGGCCTCGCGGAGCGACTCCCCGAGCAGGGTGAAACCGAGCGCCACGACGATGATGCACAGCGCCGGGTAGATGGCGAGCTCCGGCCGGATCGACAGGAAGCTCTGCGCGTTGGCCAGCATCGCGCCCCACTCGGGCCGGGCCAGGTCGGGGTCCCCGAGGCCGAGGAAGGACAGCGCGGCCGCCTCGATGATCGCCGTCGCCAGGCTGAGCGTGCCCTGCACGATCACCGGGGACAGCGAGTTGGGCAGCACGTGCCCGAAGACGATCCTCCCGCGCTTCACCCCGAGCGCCTGCGCGGCGACGGCGTAGTCGCTGCCGCGCTGCACGAGCATCGAGCCGCGCAGCAGCCGGGCGAAGATCGGCACCTGGGTGACCGCGATCGCGATCATCAGCGCGTACTGGTTCTGCCCCAGCAGCACCGAGATGCTGATCGCCATCAGCAGGCCGGGGATCGACAGCATGATGTCGACGAACCGCATGACCACGGTGTCCACCCAGCCGCCGAACGCGCCGGCCAGCACGCCGAGCACCATGCCGACCGCGACGCCGAGCACGGTCGAGACGACGCCGATGAGCAGCGACTGCCGCGAGCCCCAGATGAGCCGGGACAGCAGGTCACGCCCCAGGTTGTCCACGCCCAGCGGGTAGCCCTCCTGGGAGCCGGGGATGAAGCCGGGCCGGATCTCGGACAGCAGCGACTGGGCGAGCGGGTCGCGCGGGGCCAGCCACGGAGCCAGCGCCGCGACCACCAGGAAGACCACGACGATGACCGCGCCGATGATCGCCACCGGGTTGCGGCGCAGCCGGCGGAACGCGCTGCGCGTGAGCGAGACGCCGCCCTCCCCCTCGGGGACCTGCCCGGCCCGCGCGGCCAGCTCGTCGATGCGGCGGCGCCGCACGTCGCCCACGGCGGTCACTGGACCCTCACCCGCGGGTCGAGGAAGCCGTAGGAGATGTCGACCACCAGGTTCACCAGCACGTACATGATCGCGAGCATCAGCACGAACCCTTGCAGCAGGGCGTAGTCCCGGGCGAAGAGCGCGTCGTAGATCGCCGAGCCGACGCCGCCGAAGGCGAACACGGTCTCGGTGAGCACGGCGCCGGAGAGCAGGAGCCCCGCCTGCAGGCCGATCGTCGTCGACACCGGGAGCAGCGCGTTGCGGATGATGTGCCGGCGCCGCACCGTCGCCGTCGCCAGGCCCTTGGCGTTCGCCGTCCGGACGTAGTCCTCGTTGACGACGTCGAGGACCGAGGCGCGGGTGATCCGCACGATGATGGCCAGCGGGATCGTGCCGAGCGCGATCGCCGGCAGGATCAGGTGCAGCACGGCGTCCCACGCCGCGTCCCACTCCCGGGTCAGCAGGCCGTCGAGCACGTAGAAGTTCGTGATGCGGGTCGCGTCCATGCGCACGTCCTGGCGGCCGGAACCGGGCAGCCAGCCCAGCTCGACGGCGAACCCGAGGCGCAGCAGGTAGGCGAGGAAGAAGACGGGGATCGCGACGCCGAGCAGCGAGGCGATGACCGAGGTGGAGTCCACCCAGCTGCCGTGCTTGCGGGCGGCCAGGTACCCCAGCGGGATGCCGAGCCCGATCGCGAAGACCAGCGCGACGACGGTGAGCTCGATGGTCCCGGGCATGCGCTCGAGGAACTCGGTGGTGACCGGGCGCCCGGTGCGGGCGGAGTTGCCGAAGTCGAGCTGGACGGCGCGGCCCAGGAACTTCAGGTACTGGACGTAGATCGGCTGGTCGAGGCCGAACAGCTCGTTGTAGCGCTCGATGGCCTCGGGGGTGGCCCGCTCGCCGAGGGCCGCCTGGGCGGGGCCGCCGGGCAGGGCACGCAGCCACGCGAAGAGCAGCACCGACAGCCCGAGGAGGATCGGGATCAGCTGCAGGAGCCGCCGGACGATGAAGCGGAGCACGCTCGGGGATCAGCCTTTCGGGGTCGAACGCGGGTCCGGCCGCGCCGGTGACGGGAGTGCCACCGGCGCGGCCGGATCAGCGGCTCATTCGGCCAGCGTGACCGTGGAGAAGACCTCGGCGGTCAGCGGGCTGGGCTCGAGGCCCTGGACCCGCTCGCTGACCACGAGGGCCGGCGGCGAGTGCGAGATCGGGACAGCCGGCAGGTAGTCCATGATCAGCCGGTTGGCCTCCTGGTACAGCTCCGTGCGCTGGGCCGGGTCGGGCTCGGCGTCCGCCGCGGCCAGCGCGGCGAAGATCTCCGGAGCGCTGAAGGCACCGAACTCGGCCGACGCCTGGTTGTTCGCGTCCTCGGCGAAGAACGTGCCGATGAAGTTGTAGGCGTCGTTGTAGTCACCGGTCCACCCGAGCAGGTGGATGTCGGCCCCACCGGCCTGGACGGCGTTCAGGTAGTCCGGGTTCCAGGGCAGCGCCGTCGGCTCGATGGTGAAGCCGGCGTCGGTCAGGTTCTGGCTGATCACCTGGAACATCGCGGCCGGGTCCGGCAGGTAGGGCCGGCTGACGTCGGTCGGGTAGAAGAACCGGAGCGTCGTGTTGAGCGCCCCGGCCTCGGTCAGCAGCTGCCGCGCGCGCTCGGGGTCGTACTCGTAGGTGGTGACGTCGTCGGCGTACCCGTCGACGGTCGGCGGCATGAACTCGATGGCCGCCTCCGCGCCCTCGGGCAGCAGCGAGCTGACGATCGTGTCGCGGTCGATCGCGTGCGCGAGCGCCTGGCGGACCCGCGGGTCCTGCAGCGCCGGGTTCGCGCCCGAGTCGGGCACGTTCCCGCCGTTGATGCCCAGGTAGAGGATGTTGAAGGCGTCGCGGACGAGCACCTGCGCGCCGTCCTGCTCGAGGGTCTCGTAGTCCGCCGGGGCGACGAAGTCGTAGCCGTCGATGGAGCCGGCCTGCAGCTCCTGGCGGCGGGTGTTGCCGTCGGAGATGGTCCGGAAGATGACCTCGTCGAGCTTGGCCTTCTCGCCCCAGTAGTCGTCGTTGCGGACGATCGTGACCTCGCCGTTGCCGCGGTCCCACTCCTCGAACTTGAACGGGCCGGTGCCGACGGGGTGCTCCATCGCGTACTCGGAGTACTGCAGGGAGTCCTCGCTGCCGCTGAGGTTGTCCGCGTCGTACTCCTCCAGCGCCGTCGGGCTCTGGATGGAGAAGGCGGGCAGGGCGAGCGCGGCCGGGAACTTCGAGGTGACCTGGCTCAGCCGGATGACCGCGGTGTTCTCGTCGGTCGCCTCGCAGCTCTCGTAGATGCTGGGGGTGTCGGGCGTGCTGGCGAAGCCGCCGAAGACCGCCTGGTAGTAGTACGAGGCGCTCGGGCTCTGGGCCAGGCCCTCGAAGTTGTACCAGCGGTCGAAGTTGAAGCAGACCGCCTCGGCGTTGAAGTCCGTGCCGTCGTGGAACTTCACGTCCTGCTGGAGGTTGAACGTGTACTCCAGGCCGTCCTCGCTGACCTCGTAGTCCTCGGCCAGCTCGGGTACCGGGTCGGTGCCGCCGAGCTCGTTGCCGAGCAGGCCCTCGAAGATCTGCCGGGAGACGCGGAAGGTCTCGCCGTCGCTGCCGAAGGCGGGGTCGAGCATGGCGGGGTCGCCGGTGGCGCCGAAGACGAGCGTGCCGCCGGAGGCGGCTTCGCCCTCACCGCCGCCCTCGTCGTCTCGGTCGCTGGACGCGCAGGCCGACAGGGTGACCGCGGTCAGCGCAGCCGCCGAGGCGGCCAGCAGGCGGGTGGTGGAGCGACGGGTCATCGCGGAAGACCTTCCTTCCCGGCCCTCCCGGGGCCGGATGAGCTCCGGACAGGGTCGCCGCGGGCCGGACAGGCTCCACGGACGTCTCCCGGACACTAGGGCGAGCCCGATCCGGGCGGTGAGGCCCGGATCGGCATCGACACCGATCCGTGACCTTTCCGCGACGACCCCGTCCACCTGCTCAGAAGGCGGGGATGACGGCCCCGGAGTAGGTGTCCTCGATGAACTGCTTGACCTCGTCGGAGTGCAGCAGCTCCTCCAGCTGCTGGATGCGCTCGTCGTCCTCGTCACCGCTGCGGACGACGACCAGGTTGGCGTTCGGGTTGCCCTCGGCCTCCTCGAGCACGAGCGCGTCCTCGGCCGGGTTCAGGTCGGCGTCGATCGCGTAGTTGCCGTTGATCACCGCGGCGTCGACGTCGGCCAGCGAACGGGGCAGCTGCGCGGCCTCGACCTCCTGGATCTCGAGGTTCTTCGGGTTGTCCTCGATGTCCAGCGCGGTGGGGGCGGCGTCGCCGGTGTCGGCCAGCGTGAGCAGGTCGTTGGCCTCGAGCAGCCGGAGCGCGCGGGCGGCGTTGGTCGGGTCGTTCGGGATGGCCACCGTGGCGCCGTCGGGCAGGTCGGCCACGTCGGTCAGCGTCGCGGAGTACAGGCCCAGCGGCTCGATGTGCACCGGCTCCAGGGCGGTGAAGTCGTAGCCCGCGTCGGCCTCCTGCTCCTCCAGGTAGGGCACCGTCTGGAAGTAGTTGGCGTCCAGCGAGCCGTCGTCGAGCGCGACGTTGGGCTGCACGTAGTCGGTGAACTCCACGACCTCCAGGTCGAGGCCGGCGTCCTCCGCCAGCTCCTGGTCGATGAAGTTCAGGATCTCGGCGTGCGGCACGGGGGACGCGCCGACGCGCAGCGGCTCGTCGGCACCCGACAGCTCGGCGTCCCCACCCCCGCACGCTGTGAGGGCGAGGAGCGCGGCGGTGCCGACGGCGGCGAGGGCGGACGTGCGGGGGCGGTGCATGTGCGGGGTTCTCCTTGCGGGTGGGTGGTGCGGGGCGGTCATACGTGCGCGAGCCGGCGGGCCCAGCGGTCGCCGGCCCACTGCAGCAGCTGGACGACGACCAGCAGCAGGACGACGGTGATCACGGTGATGTCGGTGCGGAACTGCTGGTAGCCGTAGCGGATGGCGAAGTCGCCGAGCCCTCCGCCGCCGATGGCGCCGGCCATGGCGGAGTAGCTGATCAGCGCCACCACGGTCACCGTGACCCCGGCGACCAGGGACGGCAGCGCCTCGGGCAGCAGCACCGTGCGGACGACGTCGCGCCGGCGGGCACCCATGGACAGGGTCGCCTCGACCTTGCCGGGGTTCACCTCGCGCAGGCTGGTCTCGACCAGCCGGGCCAGGAACGGGACCGCGCCGATGGTGAGCGGCACGATCGTCGCGGTCGAGCCGATCGTGGTGCCGACGATGCCGCGGGTCACCGGCGCGACCAGGACCAGCAGGATGATGAACGGCAGCGAGCGGCCGAGGTTGACGACCAGGCCGAGGACCCGGTGCAGCAGCGGCCGCGGGGAGAGCGCGCCGGGCGCGGTGATGGTCAGCAGCACGCCGAGCGGCACCCCGATGAGCACGGTGAGCACCGTGGAGACGCCGACCATGTAGAGGGTGTCCCCCGTGGCCTCGGCCAGCTGGGGGGCGATCCGGGACCAGTCGTTCACCGCTGCACGTCCGGGGAGTCGAGGAGTCGGGCGAAGGCGGGCTCGTCCCCGTCGGCGCCGGGGGCGGGTTCGGGCTCGGCCAGGTCCACCGGCACCGGCTCGTCGCCGGGCAGAGCGCGCTCCACCAGCGAGCCGCCGTCCCGGAGCCGCTGCAGCGCGGGGTCCAGCCGCCCGTCGTCGCCGGTGACCGAGAGCAGCAGCCGGCCGAACCGGCGGCCGGCGACGGTCTCCACCGATCCGCCGACGATCTCGACGTCGAGGCCGAGCTCGCCGGCCAGGGTGCGCAGCACCACGCCCTCGGGCGCGGACCCGGTCACGGTCACCCGCACGAGGTCGCCGGTGGCGCCGGCGACCGCGGGTGCGGGGAGCAGCTGGGCGGCCAGGGCGGAGTCCGGCCGGGTCAGCACCTCGGCGAGCGGTCCGCCGTCGACCACCCGGCCGTGGTCGAGCAGCACCGCGCTGTCGCAGACGGCGCGGACGACGGCCATCTCGTGCGTGATGAGCAGCACGGTGAGGCCCAGCTCGGCGCGCACCTGGCGCAGCAGGTCGAGCACGCCGGCGGTGCTGGCCGGGTCCAGCGCGCTGGTCGCCTCGTCGCAGAGCAGCACCTTGGGGCGCGCGGCCAGCGCTCGGGCGATCGCCACGCGCTGCTTCTGCCCGCCGGACAACTGCGCCGGCCGGGAGGCGTGCCGGTCGCCCAGCCCGACCAGGTCCAGCAGGTCGGCGACCCGCGCGCGGCGCTCGGCCCGGCCCACGCCGGCCAGCTCCAGCGGGTGCTCCACGTTGCCGGCGGCGGTGCGCGAGTCGAGCAGGTTGAAGTGCTGGAACACCATGCCGACGGTGCGGCGGGCCTGCCGGACGCCGTCGTCGTCGAGGTCGGTCAGCACCCGGCCGTCGACGACGACCCGCCCCGACGTCGGCCGCTCCAGCAGGTTGACCATCCGGGCGAGGGTGCTCTTGCCCGAGCCGCTGGGGCCGACGACGCCGGCGAACTCGCCGTCGGCCACCGACAGCGTGACGCCGTCCACGGCGGTCACCTCGGTCGCCCCGCGGCGGGCGGGGAAGACCTTGCGGACGTCGGTCAGTTCGATCACAGGGGCCTCGGCAGGGGCTCGGCGGGCGGCACGGGACGGGACGCCGTGCCGGGGGTTCCCCAGGGAGGCGCGGAGGGTCCGGAGCTAGAGGCGGCTGGCCGTGCGCATGAGGTCGATGGCGCGGCGACGCGTCAGCACACCGCTACCCAGCACCGGTCGATCATCCCCTGCCGCCGGCGCGGCGGCCACGCGCGACGCAAGATGTGAGAAGTCTCAACCATCAGGCGGTGATGGTGCGCCGGCCCTCGAACGCGCGGCCGAGCGTGACCTCGTCGGCGTACTCCAGGTCACCGCCCACCGGCAGCCCGCTGGCCAGCCGGCTCACGGTGAGCCCCATCGGGCCGACCAGCCGCGCCAGGTAGGCGGCGGTGGCCTCGCCCTCGAGGTTCGGGTCGGTGGCGATGATCAGCTCGGTGACGCCGCTGTTCATCAGCCGGGTCATGAGCTCCTTGACCCGCAGGTCGTCGGGGCCCACGCCGTCGATCGGGCTGATCGCGCCGCCGAGCACGTGGTACCGGCCGCGGAACTCCCGCGTCCGCTCGATGGCGACGACGTCCTTGGGCTCCTCGACGACGCAGATCACGTCCTCGGTGCGGCGCGGGTCGCGGCAGATCCGGCACTGCTCGGCCTCGGCGACGTTGTAGCAGGTCACGCAGAAGCGGACGTTCTCCTGCACGCGGGTCAGCGCCTGCACCAGACGGCCGACGTCGGCGGACTCCGAGGCCAGCAGGTGGAAGGCGATGCGCTGCGCGCTCTTGGGGCCGACCCCCGGAAGGCGGCCGAGCTCGTCGATGAGGTCCTGGACGGCGCCCTCGTACACGGTGTTCCTCGATCTCTGCGGTGTCGGAGCTTTCGGGCGGTGGCGCGGCCGGTCAGAGGCCGGGCAGGCCCAGACCGCCCCCGCCGCCGAGCCCGCCGGCCAGCGGGCCCATGGTCTCGGCCGCCAGCTGGTCGACGGCGGACCGGGCGTCGCGGACGGCGGCCACGACGAGGTCCTGCAGCGTCTCCAGGTCGTCGGGGTCGACGGCGGCCGGGGAGATGGTGAGCGCGGTGAGTTCGCCGTCGCCGGTCATCGTCGCCGAGACCAGCCCGCCGCCGGCGGTGCCGGTGACCGTGCGGGAGGCGAGCTCCTCCTGCGCGGCGACGAGCTGTTGCTGCATCTCCTGCGCCTGCTTCATGAGCTGCGACAGGTCGGGCTGGCCTCCGGGGAACATGCGTCGAGAGTAGGCCGAGGATCCGACGTGCAGCGGGCGTTACTCGATGGGCTGGGCGCCGAGCTGGGTCTTGAGCAGCTGCAGCGCGGCCTGCTCGGGGTCGACCGCGGGCACGTGGTCGCGGCCGCCCTCCGCCGACTCCTCGGCCGCGCGCTGCGCCATCAGCTCGCTGGCCTCCGCCGCCTCCGCGGCGCGCGCCGCCTCGCGGGCGTCCTCGCGGCTCACCTGCGGTCCGGGCGCGGCGGCGCCCGCGACGACGACCTGCACCTTCCAGCGGACGCCGAGCAGCTCCTGCAGCGCGGCGCGGATGACGTCCTTGTTGAGGTCGTCCCCCAGCATCTTCGCCAGCGCCGGCGAGGTCGCCTCCAGGGTGAGGACGCCGTTGGCCAGGTCGTGCACCTGGGCGCTCTTGAGCAGCGCCTCGGTGGTGCGCTTGTGGCCGCGGACGACCTTGAGCAGCTCGGGCCACACCCGCCGGACGTCGCTAGTGTCGAGCGTCCCCTCCGACTCCGGCGGGTTCGCCGACACCACCGGAGTCGGCTCCTCGCCGCGCGGTGCGGGCGAGGACTCGGCGGCCGGACGCGGCGCCGCCGGCGGCGCGGGCTCCTGCACCCGCGCGGCGGCGGCGCGGACCGCCGACGGCTGGGCCGGGTGCGGCCAGTCCTCGTCGTCGGCGGGCTCGGGCGGCAGCGGGATGTCCGGCTCGGCGGTGGTCACCCGGGGCCGGCCCGGGGCGCTCGGCGCCGGACCGGCCGCCGCCGGTGCCGGTGCTGCCTGCGCGGGCGTCGGGGCGGCGCGGCGCGCGGAGCCGGGCTGCACGGTCTCCGGCCAGTCGTCCGCGGCGGCCGCGGCGGCTGCGGGCGGAGACGCCGGAGCAGCCGGCGCGGCAGCAGCCTGCTCGCGGCGCTGCGAGGGCCGGACGTAGGCGGGAGGTGCCGACGCTGCGGCCGGTGCCGCTGAGGGACGGGCCGGCTCCGGCGGGGTCTCGCGGACGGGCTCGCGCACGGGCGCCGGGCGGGCGGCGCGCGCGGCCTCCGGCGGCGCCCCGTCGGCGATGGCTCCCCCGCCTCCCCGGCCCGCGTGCTCACCGGCGATGGACATCCGGCGCTCGAGGCGCTCGAGACGCTGCAGCGTGGCGACCGCCGAGTCGTCGGTGCCCGGCAGCAGCATGCGGGCGCAGACGAGCTCCAACAGCAGCCGCGGCGCCGTCGTCCCCCGCATCTCGGTAAGGCCCTCGTGCACGACGTCGGCCATCCGCGACAGCGTGGCCGAGCCGAGCGCCTGGGCCTGCTGGCTCATCAGGTCCAGCCGGTCCGACGGCGAGTCCAGCAGCCCGTTGCCCCCGGCGTCGGGCACCGCGTCCAGAACGATGAGGTCGCGCAGCCGGTCGAGCAGGTCGGTGGCGAAGCGGCGTGGGTCGTGGCCGGCCTCGACCACGCGGTCGACGGCGCGGAAGACCCCGGCGGCGTCGTGCGCGGCCAGCGCGTCGATCGTCTCGTCGAGCAGCGCGTCGTCGGTGACCCCGAGCAGGCCGACGGCGCTGCGGTAGGTGACGCCCTCGCCCCCGGCACCGGCGAGCAGCTGGTCGAGGATCGACAGCGAGTCGCGGACCGAGCCCCCGCCCGCGCGCACGACCAGCGGGAACACCGTGGGCTCGACCGTCACGCCCTCGGCGGCGCAGGTCCGCTCCAGCAGCCCGCGCAGCGTCGTCGGCGGCACGAGGCGGAACGGGTAGTGGTGGGTGCGCGACCGGATCGTGGACAGCACCTTGTCCGGCTCCGTCGTCGCGAAGACGAAGACCAGGAACTCCGGCGGCTCCTCGACGACCTTGAGCAGGGCGTTGAAGCCCTGCGAGGACACCATGTGGGCCTCGTCGACGATGTAGACCTTGTAGCGGCTGTTCACCGGGGCGAAGAACGCCCGCTCGCGCAGGTCGCGGGCGTCGTCGACACCGCCGTGGCTGGCCGCGTCGATCTCGATGACGTCGAGCGAGCCGGGGCCGTCGGGGGCCAGGGCGACGCAGGACGCGCAGACGCCGCACGGCGTGGAGGTGGGCCCCTGCTCGCAGTTGAGCGAGCGGGCCAGGATGCGGGCCGACGACGTCTTGCCGCAGCCGCGCGGGCCGCTGAAGAGGTAGGCGTGGTTGATCCGGCCGGCGTCGACCGCGTTGACCAGCGGGGCGGTGACGTGCTCCTGCCCGACCACCTCGGCGAAGGTCGCCGGGCGGTACTTCCGGTACAGAGCGAGGGCCACGTCGCGAGGTTACCCAGGCCCACCGACGCCCCGGTCCGGGCAAGCAAAGGACCCCCCGCGCACCCGCCAGAGCCCGCTTATCCTTGCTGCCTTCCGGCCCTGGGGAGGTTCACAGGGTGACGCCACACGAGGGGTCGGCTCCACTGTAGAGCACGCCCGGGCGGCTCCCGGCAGCACCGGAGACGACGGGCCCGCCACCGTCCGGGAGGACGGGGCGGGCCCGGTGCTGCGGAGGATGGGAGATTCGAACTCCCGAGGGGTTGCCCCCAACCCGCTTTCCAAGCGAGCGCCATAGGCCACTAGGCGAATCCTCCAACTGCGGGTCAGATGCTACCGGGCGGGTCGGCGGCGACCGGTCAGGGCCACCGGACACGGCGGAACACCCCTGTCTCCCCCGGGGTGGTTGAGTGTTGCGACCTGCGGGCATGCCCGTGCGGATACGTGGGACGGCCCCCGGGAACCCTCCGCGGAGGCGACCCGAGGAGGAGGCGGACATGAGCGAGGACACGCAGGTGCGGCCGGACGTGGTCGAGGCGATCGTCGGCGTCCTCCGGGGCGGCGACGCCGCAGCGCTGCCCGAGGGCGCCACCGCGGCCGAGAAGGCCGCGGCCAAGGACTCCTACCTCTCCGAGTTCGTCGCCGAGCGGAGCAAGCGCGACCGCCAGTCGCGGGCCTGGGAGCTGCTGCTGACCCGCAGCTACGACGAGCCGCCGACGTGGGGCCGGATCTTCGACGACCTGGACCCGGCCGTGCACACCGAGCTCGGCGAGCTCTTCGACGCCCTCCCCGCAGGCGCCCGGGAGGAGTACGTGCGCCGGTACGGGGAGCCCTCGGACGTCTGACGGACCCCGCCACCCGATCCGCCGATGACCCCCTCGCTGACCGCACCCGGCCGACTCGTCGCCGGGCGCTACCGGCTCGTGTCCCAGATCGGTGGCGGCGGGATGGGCGCGGTCTGGCTGGCCCGTGACGAGCTCCTGGGCCGCCAGGTGGCGGTCAAGCAGGTCCTGGTCTCCGGGAGCGACCAGGCGCTGGCCGCGCAGCAGCGGCAGCGGGCCCTCCGCGAGGGGCGGATCGCCGCCCGGCTGAGCCACCCGCACGCGATCTCGGTCTACGACGTGGCGCAGGAGGGCGAGGAGCCCTGGCTGGTCATGGAGTACCTGCCCTCGCGCAGCCTCGCCGAGGTGGTCACGACCGAGGGCGTGCTGCGGGTGGACCAGGTGGCCCAGATCGGCGCCCAGGTCGCCGACGCGCTGGCCGCCACCCACGCGGCCGGGATCGTGCACCGCGACGTGAAGCCGGCCAACATCCTCATCGGCCGGGGCCCCGGCATCGAGGGCCTGGTCAAGATCACCGACTTCGGCATCTCGCACGCCCGCGGCGACGTGACGCTCACCCAGACCGGCCAGATCACCGGCACGCCGGCGTTCCTCGCACCCGAGGTCGCCCAAGGCTACGAGATGAGCGAGGCCAGCGACGTCTTCTCCCTGGGCGCCACGCTCTACACCTGCCTCGAGGGGCAGCCGCCGTTCGGCATGGAGGAGAACGCGCTGGCGATGCTGCACAAGGTGGCCGGCGGGACGATCCGCCCCCCGGTGCGGGCCGGCTCCCTCAGCGGACCCCTCACCCGGATGCTGGCCGCCGACCCCGCCGACCGGCCGGCGATGGCCGAGGTCCGGGACGAGCTGGCCAAGCTCGCCGCAGGGCGCAGCGGCGACACCACCACGGTGCTGCTGGCGCGCACCGACCTGCGCCCGGCCGCTGGGCGGCCACGCACCGAGGTGTTCCCCGCGGTGACTCCTCCGTCCTCGTCCACCCCTGCACCGTCCACCCCTGCACCGCCCGCCCCTGCGCCGCCTCCCCCGGCCGCCGAGCCGACCGCGCCCGCGCCCATCGCCCCCGCTCCCCCCACCGTCGACCGGCCCGTGGTCGCGCCCGCTCCTCGAAGGGGCGGACGACGGAAGGGGATCTGGCTGGCGGCGGCCCTCCTGGTCGCCGCCCTGGCCGCGGTGATCGGCTTCATCGTGTTCAACCCCGACGACAGCGGCGACGGGACGGGGACGCAGGCCGACGACACACCGTCCTCGTCGCCGTCGAGCTCGGCACCCCCGGAGGACGAGACCCAGGACGAGCCGGCCGACACGACGAGCGAGAACACCGAGCCCAGCACCGAGACCAGCGCTGCCGAGCAGCCCACCACCCCGCAACCGTCGCCCGAGCCCAGTCCGGAACCCGCCGGCGATCCGCTCAGCGCGGCGAACATCGAGGCCTTCCTGGCCGACTACCACCAGCAGGTGCTCCAGGACCCCGACTCCGCCTACGACCGCACCGGCCCGACGCTGCGGTCGAACATCAGCCGGGGGAACTACATCGCCTACTGGGGGCAGTTCTCCGACGTGAGGCTCAGCGAGGTGCAGGCGACCGACGGGCAGACCCGGGCCACCGGCCGGCTCACCTGGACCTACACCGACGGGCGGGTGGAGTCCGCGGTCCGTGCCTTCACCGTGCTCGAGCAGGACGGGCAGCTGATCCTGGACAGCGAGCTCGACCCCTGAGCGCGACGGAACCCCCGCCTCCCGTACGGGAGGGCAGGGGCTCCGGTCGTGCTGGCGGTGGCGGTGGGATTTGAACCCACGGAGGCTGTGAACCTCACACGCTTTCGAGGCGTGCTCCTTCGGCCGCTCGGACACGCCACCGCCGAAGAGACTACAGGCCCCGTTGCGAGCGGAAGAACGCACGTAGCAGCGTGGCGGACTCCTCGGCCCGGACGCCCGCGGTGACCTCCGGCCGGTGGTTGAGCCGCCGGTCGCGGACGACGTCCCACAGCGAGCCCGCCGCCCCGGCCTTGGGGTCCTCGGCGCCGTAGACGACCCGGTCGACCCGCGACAGCACGCTGGCGCCGGCGCACATGGTGCACGGCTCGAGGGTCACCACCAGCGTGCAGCCGGTCAGCCGCCAGCCGTCGCCGTGCCGCTCCGCGGCCGCCCGCAGGGCCAGCACCTCGGCGTGCGCGGTGGGGTCGCCGCGCTTCTCCCGCTCGTTGGCCGCCTCGGCCAGCACCGCGCCGTCCGGACCCAGGACGACGGCGCCGATGGGCGTGTCGCCCCACTCCGGCGCCGCGGCCGCCAGCTCCAGGGCCCGGCCCATGGCGGCGTCGACGTCGAGGGTCACGAGCTGGTTCGCTGACAGTCGGGCTCTGCCCACACCCGCGGGGCAGAGTCCGACAGTGCGGGCAACAGGTGTCTCCGCGCAGTCGGCCCCTGCCCACCCCTGTGGGCAGGGGCCGACTGTGCCGGATAGAGGTTCCGGGGCCGGCTCATGCCGCGGCGTCGTCCAGCGGGAAGCCGACGAGGGCGGACAGCTCGGCGATCGCGACGTCGGGGTCGACGACCTTGATGGTCGAGAAGCCGAGCGCCCGGGCGGGCTTGAGGTTGATGCCCAGGTCGTCCAGGTAGGCGCAGTCGGTCGCCTCGATGCGCCGGCCGACGGCCTCGGAGAGCCGCTCCAGCGCCCGCTGGTAGATCTCCGGCTCGGGCTTGCGGATGCCCTCGATCGAGGACTCCACGACGACGTCGAACAGGTCGAGGATCTCGTCCATCGGGCCGCCGCGCTCCATCGGCGACACGTTGTTCGACACCATCCCCAGCGGCAGCCCGTGCGCGCGCAGCCGGCGGATCGCCTCGACCATCGCCGGTCGCACCTCCCCCCGCAGCGCGGCCAGCACCCGGGCCGCGTCCAGGCGGTGCCCCAGCGCGGCGGCCTCGGCCTCGAACGCGGTCGAGAAGCCTGCGACGTCCAGCTCGTTGCGCTCGAACCGGGCCCAGGCGTTCGTGTCCGGGTCGGTGGAGTTGAGCTGCCGGATGAGCCCGTCGGGCAGCCCGGCCTCCCGCTCGTAGGCGGCGAACGCGATCATCGGGCTCTCGGTGATCACGCCGCCGAGGTCGAAGACGACCGCCGACACGGTGCCGCTCACGGGAGCACCGCCGCGGCCAGCTCGTCGGCGAAACCGAGGCGGGCGGCGATCCGCTGCACCATCTCGTCGGCCCACAGGTCGTCAGCAGTCACGATCGTCCTCAGCTCCTCGCCGGGCAGCCCGTCGTCGGCGAACACGTCCATGTCGCCACCGGGCCAGCCGCTCTCGTCGTCGTCGAAGGCGCCGTCGGTGTCGACGCCGATCCCGTACCGCTCCACCACCTCGGCGGCCAGCACCCATTCGAGCATCGTCGCGTCGGAGATCAGCGCCCGGACCATGCCGCCGGGCCCGTGGCGCAGCACGACGAAGTAGAGCCGGGAGTCCACGACCACCACGAACGGGGCCGGCCAGGCACCCGTGTCCCCCAGCGCCCGCTCGAGCACGGGCAGCTCGTCACCGGCGTCCTCGGCCAGCAGGTCCACCCGCCAGCGCGCGCCCTCGCGCGACACCCGCACCGCGTAGCTGGCCGGGCCGGCGGGCGCTGCGGGGTCGGGCGGCACGAGCGTCATAGCCTCTGATCATGGCCGATGCCGAGGGTGCCGCGACCACCGCTGCCGGACGGGCGCCCTCGTTCCCGGTGCCGACGATGCCGGCGCCTCCCGTCTCGGTGGTCGGGCTGGGCCAGCTGGGTGGCTCCCTGGCCGCCGCGCTGGTCGCCGCGGGCCGCCCCGTGTCAGGCTGGGACACCGACCCGGCGGCGCGCGACGCCGCAGCCGCGCGCGGCGTGACCATCTCGCAGGACCTCTCCGGCGTCGTCGTCCTCGCCGTCCCGCTGCCGGCCATGACCACGGCGCTGGACGGGCTCGCCGTCGACCCCGACGCGACGGTCACCGACCTCGGCTCGGTGAAGGGTCCGGTGCTGGCGGAGCTCGGCCCCGCGCTGGGCGGCCGGTTCGTCGGCGGCCACCCGATGTGCGGCACCGAGCGCTCCGGGCACGAGACCGTCGACCCGTCGCTGTTCGCCGGGGCGCGCTGGGCGCTGTGCCTGGAGCCTGGCACCGAGCTGCCCCGGTGGCTGCGCGTGGCGGAGGTCGCGCTCGCCGTCGGTGCCGAGGTCGTGCCGGTCACCGCGGCCGAGCACGACGACGCCGTCGCCGCGATCAGCCACGTGCCGCACCTCCTGGCCGCCTCACTCGCTGCCGCCGCCGCGGAGGCCGGGCCGCTGGCGCTGGCGCTCACCGCCGGCAGCTTCCGCGACGGAACCCGGGTGATCGGCAGCGACCCCGCGTTCGTCACCGCGATGGTCGAGGGCAACGCCGCGCCCACGACCGCGGCGCTGGACCGGGTGCTGGCCCAGCTGCAGCGCCCCCGGGCGGAGCTGGTGGCCGCGGGGCACGCCGTCGTCACCCGGACGGAGGGACGGCGGCCGGTGCGCGTACCGCTGGAACGCGCGGCGCTGCTGTCGGTCGGGCGTTCCGGGGGCGCGGTCACCCGGCGGCTGGCCGCGTTCGTGGAGGGCTGGGTCCCCGAACGGGCGTGACCGCCCCTGTTTCGGGCGATCCTCGGGGGGCAGGGTGTCGGCATGGACGAGACCGACATCCTCAGCCGGATCCACTCGCTGGTCGAGGAGGAGCACAAGCTCCGCGACAGCAGCGAGCACACCGACGAGACCCGCAGCCGCATGAACAAGCTCGAGGCGGACCTGGACCAGTGCTGGGACCTGCTGCGCCAGCGCCGGGCCAAGCGCCAGTACGACGAGGACCCCGACGAGGCGCAGCCCCGCCCCGAGCCGCAGGTGGAGAGCTACCTCCAGTAACGGGGTCCTCTCTCAGGCGGAGCGCTGCGTCGGTCGCCCGTGCTGCGCGCCGAGCAGGGCGAGCTGCCACTGCAGGCGGGCGCGCGGGTCGGCGACCTTGCGGCCGGTGACCTGCTCGATCCGCCGCAGCCGGTGCATGACCGTGTTGCGGTGGCAGTACAGCTCGTCGGCCGCGCGGGTGGGCGACCCGTCCGAGGCCAGGAACGCGGCGAGCGTGTCCAGCAGCACCTCGCGCTCCTCCGCGGGCAGGGCCAGCAGGCCGCCCAGCGTCTGGCCCACGAGGCGGGAGCTGATCTCCGGGGAGTTGCTCAGCAGCGCCTCGGGCAGCCGCTCGTCGATCGTCACGACCCGGCGGGACGTCCGGGGCAGCGTCCGGGCGGCGGTCTCGGCCAGCCGGTAGGCGGAGCTGATCGCACCGGCGCCGTCGACCGGCGCGGAGACCCCGACGGGCCCGGTGGTCAACGCCTCCAGGCGCCCGCGGACCTCGGCGGGCCCGAGGTTCCCCAGCGCGATCAGCCCGACCTGGGCGCCGGAGCGGGTGCCCCACACCGAGCGCACGCCGTGGCGCAGCAGCTCGGGTCCCACGCCGTCCAGACCCGGTGTCCCGTCCTCGGCGGGCAGGGCGACGACAGCCATGAGCCGGCCGTCCAGCGACATGGCCAGCCTGTCCGCGGCCGAGCGCACGAACGACGGGTCGTCCCCGCGGCCGTCCAGCAGCCCGTCCAGCAACCGCGCCCGGGTCTCCTCGTCGACGCCGGCCAGCCGGCGCTGCTCGTCGCGGTACCCCTCGGCCAGCGCCGAGCACTCGCCGTCGTTGATGCGCCAGACGGTGCCGGCGACCTGCAGCAGCAGGGTGTCGTGCTGACCGCCGGCCAGCGCCGAGACGCGGAGCAGCGCCTCCCAGGTGACCTGGCCGCCCAGCCGGTAGGCGCGCAGCACCGCCTCGAGCGGGATGCCCTGCGCGGCGCGGCGGCGGCCGATCTCCCGCGCCCCGTGCAGTGCGGGGCGCTCGGCCACCGAGGCACCGACCAGGGCGAGCAGCCCGTGCTCGAGGTTGTCGCGCATGCTGCGGCGCAGCTCCTCCTCGGAGTCGAGGAGCAGCTCGCGGTAGGCGGGCTCGGTGCGCGAGAGCACGTCCACCATGCGATCGGTCATGGCGTCGAGCTGCTCGAGGAGCAGCGGGGTGAGGTCGACCAAGCGGGCGGTGACCTCCGTGTCGAACGCCTGCACTCGATCTCCTTCCCGGACGCCAGTCGGACGTGACGTACAGCACAACACGCGGTCGCCCCGACTGTGCGGTGAGCCCATTGTGACCCCCGGCACGACGGACGGGGCGAAGCGGACGGTTCCGTGACCCAATCGTCGCCGTCGCGACCGCCGGCGCCGATGTGTGTGCGCCGAGGCCCGCCGGGTAGGACGCCTCCGGCGACGGCGCCCGGTCGTGGCCGGGTGTCCACGAGGAGTGTCATGGCACAGCCGGTGCGGGCGACGCGGACCATCCGGCGGGCCGTGGTGACCGGCGGCGCCGGTTTCCTGGGCTCCCACCTGTGCGAGCACCTGCTCGACCGCGGCGTCGAGGTGGTCTGCCTCGACAACTTCCTCACCGGGTCGCCGGAGAACGTCCTCCACCTGATGGAGCACCCCGGCTTCCGGCTGGTGCGCTGCGACGTCACCGACTACGTCCACGTGCCCGGCCCCGTGGACCTGGTGCTGCACTTCGCCTCACCCGCCAGCCCGCTGGACTACCTGAAGATGCCGATCGAGACGCTCAAGGTCGGCAGCCTGGGCACCCTGCACACCCTGGGCCTCGCCCGGGAGAAGGGCGCCCGCTACGTGCTCGCCTCGACGTCGGAGGTGTACGGCGACCCGCTGGTGCACCCGCAGCCCGAGGAGTACTGGGGCAACGTCAACCCGGTCGGCCCGCGCGGCGTCTACGACGAGGCCAAGCGGTTCAGCGAGGCGCTGACGACGGCCTACCGCAGCTCCCGCGGCACCGACACGGGCATCGTCCGCATCTTCAACACCTACGGCCCACGGATGCGCGCCGACGACGGCCGGGCCATCCCCGCGTTCGTCGGCCAGGCGCTGACCGGCCGGCCGCTCACGGTGGCCGGCGATGGCTCCCAGACCCGCTCGATCTGCTACGTCGACGACACGGTGACCGGCATCCTCGCGATGGCGTTCTCCGGGCACGCGGGGCCGGTGAACATCGGCAACCCCGACGAGCTGTCGATGCTGCGGCTCGCCGAGTGGATCGTCGAGCTCACCGGCTCGGACTCCCCCATCGACTTCATCGACCTCCCCGTGGACGACCCGAAGGTCCGCCGTCCCGACACGACGCTGGCCGAGGAACTGCTGGGCTGGCGGCCGCAGGTGCCCTCCGCGGAGGGGCTGCGCCGGACCGTCGAGTGGTTCGCCGGGCAGCTGTCGGCGCGCGAGGCGCAGGCCGGCTGAGTCGCTCCGGACGGAGGTCTGGCGCACCCAACTACTCTGTCCGTGCGGACCGCGGGGCCGCGATCCGTCTTCGAGCGATGACAGAGAGCGAGCATGGGCCGCCACGCTGATTCCAGTGCCACCCGCCGCCGGTTTCCCGCCGCTCCTCTGATCGCCGCCGGTGTGGTCGTCGTGCTGCTCGCCGCCGGTCTGGTGTGGTGGCTCGCGGCCGGTGGCGACGACGACGCCGCGGCGTGCGGGGACCCGTCGACGGTCGCGGTGACGGTCGCGCCCGAGCTGGTTCCGCTGACCGAGCAGCTCCTGTCCGAGCCCGGCGCGCTCGGGGACGACGGGTGCGTCACCGCCGAGGTCACCGACCAGGAGCCGCTGCAGACGGCCGGCGCCCTCAGCGCGCTGGACGCCGGGTCGCTGCCCGACGTGTGGGTCCCCGACTCGTCGCTGTGGGCGCTGCGCGCCGGCGACACCGAGCTGACCGACGAGGGGACCCTCGGCTCCTCCCCCGTCGTGCTGGCCACCAGCCGGGCCGTCGCCGAGGCCGAGGGCTGGACCGACGAGCCGCCCACGTGGGCCCAGGCGCTCACCACCGACCGGGACGTGGCGGTCCCCGACCTCGCCGGCAGCGCCGAGGGCATCGCCGCGCTCGCCACCCTCCGCACCTCGCTGGGCGGCGACGAGGACGCGGACAACGGCGTCGTGGAGGTGGTGCTCTCCGCGGCCCGCGCGGGCAGCTCGGAGGACGCGCTCGAGGCCGCCGGCTCGGGGGCCGAGGACGCCGCCCTGGTGCCGGTGAGCGAGCAGACCGTCTACGCCGCCCACGCCTCGGACGCCGACTCCTCCCTCGTCGCCGTCTACCCCTCCGAGGGCTCCCCGGTGCTGGACTACCCGGTCTTCCGCGTCGCGGCGGGCGACGGCCAGCAGCAGCAGGCGGTCGACGCCGTCGTCGCGGCGCTGACCTCCGAGCAGGCGCGGAATGCGGCCATGGAGGCCGGCTTCCGCAGCCCCGAGGGGGACGCCCCGCCGGCGGCCGGCGAGGAGAGCGGCATCCGCGAGGAGGCTCCGCAGCAGGTGGAGCTGGACCCGGCCGAGGTGGGTGGCCTGCTCGCCCGGCTGACCAGCCTCGCCGCGCCGTCCCGGATCCTGGCCGTCCTGGACGTGTCCGCCTCCATGGAGGCGCCGGCCGGCAACGGCACGCGGGCCACGCTGGCGCGGGACGCGGCGCAGACCACCCTGTCGCTGGTGCCCGGTGAATACGCGCTCGGGCTGTGGTTCTTCGCCTACCAGCTGGTCGGCGACCGGGACTGGACCGAGCTGGTGCCCATCCGGAAGCTGGACGCCGAGGTCGACGGGCAGACGCAGCGGCAGATCCTGGACGCCCAGGCGGCCACCCTCCCGCAGCAACTGACCCCCGGCGGCACCGGCCTCTACGACACGACGCTGGCCGCGGTCCGGGCGTCGCGCGCCAACTACGACCCGAGCGCGGTGAACAGCGTCCTGCTGATGACCGACGGGACCAACGAGGACGACGACCGCGGGATCAGCCAGGAGGACCTCCTCCGCACGCTGACCGCCGAGGCCGACCCCACGCGCCCGGTGAAGGTCATCGGGGTGGCGCTCGGGCCGGACGCCGACCTGTCGGCCCTGGAGCAGATCGCCGAGGCGACCGGCGGTGCGGCGTACTCCGCCGTCGACCCGACCGACCTGCAGGCGGTGCTGTTCGACGCCCTCCGCCAGCGCGAGTAGTCCCCTGCTTTTCCGCGGAAAAGCGGCCGGCGGATTTAACTGGTCGTCGCAACACCGGCTTGTTGATGTTCGGAGAGTAGTCGGGCGAGGACCTCGGCTGGGGTCTTGAAGCCCAGGGTCTTGCGGGGTCGCCCGTTGAGCTTGGCGGCGAT
>NZ_QOHH01000021.1 GCF_003319105.1 Blastococcus sp. TF02-09
CCTCGCGCACGCCCCGCCAGAACGCCCGCCGCAGATGCTGCAGCTCCACCGTCGCCGTCATCGCCCGACCTCCAGGTCAGTCAGGGCGTTGCAACGACCCCTTGAAGCCGGGTCACCTGATCCCAGCGCCTCCTCCCTCACCGCCGGCCGTGAGGGAGGAAGCGCGGCGGTGAGGGAGGACGGTCGGACGTGACCTGGGTCGCAGGCCGGGATGCGGCCCGCGTCCGGCCGGCTTCGACCCGGCGTGGATCTGTTCTCTCCGGTCGCCCTGGGCGACATCCAGCTGGCCAACCGCGTCGTCATGGCGCCCCTCACCCGGTTGCGTTCCGGGGACAGCGGCGTGCCGGGCGACCTCGTCGTCGAGTACTACCGCCAGCGCGCGAGCATCGGGATGATCATCACCGAGGGCGTCTGGCCGAACCCGCAGGGCCAGGGCTACCCCGGGCAGCCCGGCATCGTCACCGACGAGCAGGTCGACGGCTGGTCCAAGGTCGCCGCCGCCGTCCACGAGCGCGGCGGGCGGATCGTCATGCAGCTGATGCACGCCGGCCGGGTCTCCCACCCGGACGTGAACGGCGGACGCGACATCGAGGCGCCCTCGGCCGTGGCGATCGAGGGCCAGGTCCGGACGCCGGCGGGGAAGAAGCCCTACCCGGTGCCGCACGCGCTCACCACCGAGGAGCTGGCCCGCGTCCGGGACGAGTACGTGCAGGCGGCGCGGAACGCGATCGCCGCCGGGCTGGACGGCGTGGAGCTGCACGGGGCCAACGGCTACCTGCTGCACGAGTTCCTGTCGCCGGCGTCCAACGAGCGCACCGACGCCTACGGCGGCTCGCCCGAGAACCGGGCCCGCTTCCTCGTCGAGGTGGCGACGGCGGTGGCCGAGGCCATCGGAGCCGGCCGCGTCGGCCTGCGCATCTCCCCGATGCACAACATCCAGGACGTGTTCGAGACCGACGAGGCCGACGTCCTGCTCACCTACGGTGCGCTGCTGGATCAGCTGCGCCCGCTGGGGCTGGCCTACCTGTCGGTGCTGCACGCCGAGCCCGGCGGCGAGCTGGTGCAGGAGCTGCGCCGCCGCTTCGATGGCCCGCTGGTCGCCAACAGCGGCTTCGCGTCGGTGACCACGCGCGCCGAGGCGGTCAGCCTCATCGAGGACGCGCACGCCGAGGCAGTGGCCGTCGGCCGCCCGGTCATCGCCAACCCCGACCTGGTCGAGCGCTGGGCCGGCGAGCACCCGGAGAACGAGCCGCAGCCGCACCTGTTCTACGCGTCCGGTGCCGAGGGCTACACCGACTACCCCACGCTGGAGCAGGTGGGTTGACGCCCGCGTGATCACCGCCCGCTGAGCGCCCTCTCCCCGCACCGGAGAGGGCGCTCAGCGCGTTCTCGCCGCCGCTACGGGCGGCCGGCGGTCGCTCCCGAGCCGCTGAGGGCGGAGGCATCCGCGGCCCGCACGTCACCGTCGGCGACGCCCGCCCCTCCGCCGCTAGTGGGCGTCTCGTCCGTCCTGATCGGAACCGGGCTCACGCCGTTGTCCCACCGCTCGGCCGACTGCACGATCCAGAAGCCGACGAACAGCGTGATGAGGCTGGCCTCGATGGTGAGGACCCAGTGGGACCAGTCCTGGACCGCCAGGACGATGTGCACCCCGACGTCGACGAGCATGGCGAGCGCGATCCAGGTGTACCAGTTGAAAATCCGTGCCCGACCATCATCCGCGCGCATCTTCGCTCGATACCGCTGCGCCGCGTTCAGGCACACGTTGAAGAACACGAAGACGAAGAGCGAGATCGCCGCGACGTGGTGCGCGTTGCGCAGGAAGAACTGACGCTCCGCGACGAACACCACGTTCGTGACGGCGAGGGCGACGACGACGCCCGCGTAGCCGCACAGGTCGATGAGTGACGGGCCGATCGGGACCTTGCGCATCCAGCGGCTGACCGTGAGGACCGCCAGGAACGCCAGCGAGAACCAGGCCACCACGAGGAGACCCGTGACGGTGTTGCCGACGTACAGCAAGCGGTCGCTGTCCGCGACGAGAACCTTGCCGCAATCCCGGTTCTCGTTGGGCGTGGGCACGAGCGCGACGAACGGCGCACAGATGCCGGCGACGTTCAGCAGCACGTCCTCGCCGTCGCTCGCCCCGCGCAGACAGATCAGGCAGGCGCCGATCGCAACCAGGACGCCGACCACGACGCCTTGTGCCGGGGTGTAGTAGTAGGCGCTGATCGACGTCTGGACGCAGTCGGCCCGCCACGCCTCCCGGAGCACGGACACGGCGAGCCCGATGGCCAGCGCGATGAGTCCGACCCGCAGGTAGCGCCAGGTCAGGACGGCGAGTTCGTGCTCGTCGCCCTGCTGATCGAACCCGTTGTCGATGCGATCGCCGATGCCGGATCGAGCTCGTCCCATGGCCATGACCCCGCCCCCGTTCCCCGGATGGCGGAGATGGTCGACCCACCCGCGAGCAGGGGACAAGAGGTTGCTGCACGGGCTGGTCCACCGCGTGCACGGACCCCTGTCGAAGGCCCTCCGGCGGGTTCACACTGGGTCTGCCGGACCATGCCGGCGGGCGGCTGGTCCGCGGTTCGGAAGGACGTGGCGTCATGGAGGCCAGGGCCGGAGCGGAACGCAGTGGGCGCAGCGGCGGGATGACGCGCGGGGGCGACGACCACGGCAGGGCGCGCGAGTGGGACCGCATCGCCGGCGTCGCCGGTTTCGTGTTCACCGCTCTGCTCGTCGCCAGCTTCTTCACGCCGTCGACGCCGATGGCGAGTGATCCACCCGACCAGATCGTCGCGGACCTGCTCGCCGACCGCACCGGGCACCAGTGGTCCCTGCTGCTCGGGTTCCTCGCCGACATCGCGGTCTTCGTCCTGCTGGCCGGGCTGTGGAGCCGGCTGCGCCGGTGGGAGGGGCCGGCGGGCCTCCTGACGGACCTGTTCGCGCTGGCCGCCGGGGCGTTCATGGCGGTGATCCTGGTGTCCGAGGGCCTCTACCTGACCCTCGTGCAGAACGCCGACGACCTCGAGCCCAGCTCGGTCCAGACCCTCTCCGCGCTGGACAACTCGGTCGGCGCGGCGATCTTCCCTGCCGGGGCCGCGCTGTTCCTGGGTGTCGGCGCGGCGATCGTCAGCACGCGGGCGCTCCCGGCCTGGCTCGGCTGGCTGGCCGCCCTCACCGCGCTGGTCCTCGTCGTCGGCATCACCGGGGTGTTCGAGGACTCGGTCGAGGAGGACAGCTTCATCGGCATCGTCGGCTTCGCCGGATTCATCCTCATGGTGGTGTGGCTGCTGGCGGCGAGCATCGTGCTGTTCCTCCGGGCCGGCGGGGACGCGCCCTACGAGGAGGCGCGGGCCGAGAGCCGGCGCGCGACCTGAGCTGCGTCACCAGCGCCAGCTCCACCGCATGTGCCGGATGAACACGAACAGCAGGAAGAGGCCGAACAGGGGCGGGACGCGGTAGATCACGGTCGCCGCCACCGACCAGGCGAGCAGCAGCACGACGAGGAGGACCAGCACCGGAGGTATCCGCGTCGCCGACCTCTCCGGACGGGTGCGCTGCTGCGGCGACGGATCGCCGGGCAGGTCAGCGGTCAGCGCGGGGAGCTCGTCGAGGTGGACGGCGGCCTGCGCCCGGACGACCCGATCGTCGAACTCGTCGATCGTGAGTCGGCCCGCGGCGAAGTGCGTGCCGAGCTGCTCGACGACGCGCTGACGGTCCTCGTCGCCGGCTCGCATCCGGGGCGTCGGTTCTGCCATCGCCGGTGCCTCCTCGAGGTCAGGCACCCATGATGCGCCGAACACGTCCGCGTCGGATGCCGGCCGGGCGCCGCCCTCTGCTGCGAGACTCCGACGATGTCGCGCCGAACGCTCACGTCCATGTCGCCGGAGGCCACCGCCACGGCGATCCGGGGGCTGCTGCTCGCGGTCGGTGCGGTGTCCCTCGGAACGGGCGCCTCCGTCGCGGTACGGGGTTCCTCCGCCATCCCGGGCGGAGGACCCACGACGGCGAGCACCGACAGCGTGCTGCGGTTCTACGCCGTGTGGTGGGCCGCCCAGGGGCCCGCAGCGTGGTCGTTGGCGCGTGATCCGATGCTGGACGAGGGCCGGGTCCGGGTGCTGGCCGGCACCACCTTCGCCGGTGGACTCGCCCGGATCGCCGCCATGCGGGCCAGCGGCCGGCCGCACCCGCTCTTCCAGGCGCTCACCGTCGTCGAACTCCTGGCACCTCCGCTCCTGCTGGCCGCCCGCAGACGCGTCCGTCTCCCCGGAGGACGCTGACGGTGGCGACCCTCCACGCTGAGCCCCGGACGACGACGGGCCCGCCTGCAGGTGCAGGCGGGCCCGTGAGGATCAGCGGCTGATCAGCCGGCGGCCTCGATGAGCGCGGCCATGCGCTCCTGATCGCCGAGCACCTCGCCGATGCGGGTCTGCACCTCGTCGAGGCGGCCGATGATCTCGCCGGTGGTGCGGATGCCCTCGCCGACGGCCTTGCTGCTGCTCTGGATGCCGGCGATCTGGTCGGCCACCCGCTGCGTCGCCTTCGCCGTCTCCCGCGCCAGGTCCTTGACCTCGCTGGCCACGACCGCGAAGCCCTTGCCCACCTCGCCTGCGCGCGCCGCCTCGATGGTGGCGTTGAGCGCCAGCAGGTTGGTCTGGTCGGCGATGCCCGAGATGATCCGGATGACCTCGCCGACGGCGGCCGACGCCTCGTCCAGCGCGACGACGTCCCCGGTCATGGTCGAGGCCTGCGCCACGGCGTTCTCCGCGACCCGGCCGGCCTCGTTGGCCGCCTCGCGCAGCCGGGCGATCGTGCCCAGCAGCTCGCGGGCGTTGTCCGCGCTCTCCTCGTTGCGGCGCAGCACGTCCAGCCGCTGGCACACCAGCTGCTGCACGTTGCGCAGCGACGCCGCGCGCGAGTCCGACAGCTCGATCGTCTCGGTCACGAAGAAGTCCATCGTGCCGATCACCTTCCCGCCCACCAGCAGCGGGAAGCAGACGCCGGACTTCACCCCGGCGCGCTGCGCCGCAGGAGCGCGCACGCAGTCGGTCACCTGGCCGATGTCCGGCACGAACACCATCTCCCGGGCCCGCCAGGCGCGGCCGGACAGCCCCACGCCCTCGGCGAAGCTGGCCTTGAGGGTCACGGCGCGGAACTCCTCGCCCGCCGAGCCCGACTCCTGCTGGAACTTCAGCACCCGGGCCGACTCGTCCAGCGCCCAGTACGAGCCGTAGGCCCAGCCGAACGCGCTGCGCACCGTGTCCAGGGCCACGCGCAGGGCCTCCTCCTGGGTCGAGGCCGAGCCCAGGGTGGTGACGACGGTGGTCACGGCCTCGCGGTCGTCCAGGGTCTCCCTCAGCTCCGCCCGGGCCACGGCCGCCCGGTGGGCGTGCACGAGGACGCCGCGCAGCGCGCGCCACTTCGACGCCCGGCCGCCGAGGAAGGGCAGCTCACCGGCGTTGTAGAACTCGTAGAGGGCGGCCACCGTGCCCCGCTCGTCGAGGATCGGCAGGACGCAGCCGCGGGTGGCGCCGGCGGTCTGCGCGGTCCGCCACCGGCCGCAGAACGCCGCGTCCGTGGTCTCGTTCGCCAGGACGACGTCCTGCGTCCGGATCGCCTGGCCGGCCATGCCCTCCGACGGGAGGAGCCGCTCGATCCGCGCGGCGCGCATGGTGTCCGCGTAGCCGCCGCTCTCGCCCGCGAGCGAGAAGCCGCCGTCGGCGTCGACCATCCAGGCGGCGCCGTAGTCGAGGCCCAGTTCCTTCGTCAGCGTGGCGGCGATGATCCGGTGCGCCTCCGCGCCGTCGGACACGCCCGCGTCCAGGGCGTCGATGACGGCCTCGACCGCCTCCACGTCGCGGGGAACGGACAGGGGTGCGGTCCCGGGGGTGACCCCGCGCGTACGTCGGTTCATCGGACTCTCTCGGCTCGCTCGTCGGACGGCGACCGGAACTCCGGATCACCGTGAACGGATATCGGCAGGCCGGGTTCCGAGACGCACCGAAAACGCGCGCGGGATCGCCGCGCACAACCGATGATCAGGAGGCCCCGCGGTCCGCGTCCTCCGCCCCGTGCACGTGCCCGAACGTCGAGCCGACGGCGGGGTGCGGGCCCTCCCGGGTGAGCGAGGCCCTCATCTCGGCCGGTGCCAGCGCCCGCGCCACGTGCCAGCCCACCACCGCGACGATGGTGCCCAGCGCGATGCCGCCCAGGGAGAAGTCGTCGGTGATCTGCAGCAGGGGCGCGTCGTTGCCCGAGTTGCCGACGGCGATGACGATGCCCGCCGCCAGCGGCACGAGGTTGACCGGGTTGCCGAAGTCGACCCGGTTCTCCTTCCAGATCTTGGCGCCCAGCAGGCCGATCATCCCGTAGAGGACGACGGTGATGCCGCCGAGCACCCCGCCGGGGATCGCGTTGATCAGGGCGCCGAACTTGGGCACCAGGCCCAGGCCGATCGCGACCACCGCGGCGACGTAGTAAGCGGCCGTCGAGTAGACCCGCGTCGCGGCCATGACGCCGATGTTCTCCGCGTACGTGGTGGTGGGGGAGCCGCCGACCGACGTCGCCAGCACGGTCGTGACGCCGTCGGCCAGCACCGCGCGGCCGATCATCGGGTCCAGGTCGCGCCGGGTCATCTCGGCCACCGCCTTCACGTGGCCGGCGTTCTCCGCGACCAGGGCGATCACCGCGGGCAGCACGAGCAGCGCGAAGTTCACCGAGAACGACGGGGCGGTGAGATCCGGCAGCCCGAACCAGGGCGCGTCGCCGACGGCGTCGAAGTTCACGCGGTCGTGGGCGAACGGCGTCGCCACGCAGTACGGGCCCTCGGGGGCGCAGACCTCGCCGGCGGCGTCCCGCAGGTTCTGGCCCGGCAGCGCGGAGGTGTGCGGGCCCGCGGTGGCGTCCAGCAGGATCGACAGCAGGTAGCCGAAGACCAGGCCCAGCAGGATCGAGATGCGGGCCAGGAAGCCGCGCAGCAGCAGCGAGGCGACGACGACGAACGCCATGGTCGCCAGCGCCACCCACTGGTCCTGCTGCCAGTAGGTCGCCGTCGCCACCGGCGCCAGGTTGAAGCCGATGAGCATGACCACGGCGCCGGTCACCGCCGGGGGCAGCACCCGGTTGACCACCCGGACGCCGACGAGGTGGATGACCAGGCCGGCCAGCGCCAGGACGACGCCGGACACCAGCAGCGCCCCGAGGACGTCGGCGTCCGAGCCCCCCGCGGCGCGCACCGCCACGACGCCGCCGACGAACGAGGCGGAGCTGCCCAGGTAGCTGGGCACCTTCCCCTGCACGATCAGCAGGAACAGGATCGTCGCGACCCCGCTCATCATGATGGCGAGGTTCGGGTCCAGGCCCATGAGCAGCGGGAAGACGAACGTCGCCCCGAACATGGCGACGACGTGCTGGGCGCCGATGCCGACCGTCCGCGGCCAGCTCAGCCGCTCGTCGGGGGCCACCGCCTCGCCCAGCGGCAGGGTCTTCCCGTCGCCGTACAGCTTCCACCCGAACGCCATCGGTGCCTCCTCGACCAGCCCGCCCGCTCGCGGCCGGCGGGCGAGGCGCATCGTCGCACCCGCGGCCGGTGCCGCTCGGAGGCGGGCGGCGCTCAGTCGAGGGCGCAGCCCAGCAGGTTTCCCACCGCGTCGGTGAACGCCTCGATCTGGGTCAGCGGCTCGGGGAAGGCGACCCGCACGTCGTAGCCACCACGCGGCGACTCCACCCGGTAGCGGACGCCGAAGCGGTCCAGCCCGAGGAGGCGGACCTCGTCCCGCCGCCCGGCCCAGGCCTGCACCCGGACGTGCAGCCGGGCTAGCGCCTCGCTCTCGGTGGCCAGCAGGTCGGCCTCGGCGGCGGTGACCGGATCGGCCGCGGCGGCCACGAAGTCCTCGGGCTCGACGTGCTCGACCGCATGCGACTCGTGCAGGACGACCTCGGCGACGTCGAGCCGGAGCAGGGCGGCGGTCAGCCCCACGTCGAAGAGCGCCTCGCACGGGGAGGCGTCGGCGAAGGCGACCACGGCGTCCGGCACGTCGCTGGCGGGCACCGGCGACAGCCACCCGGCGAGCTCCACCAGTGCGCGGACCGGCTGCCGCAGCCGCGACGGCGCGCGGTCGGTGAACGTCAGCCGGGCCGGGAGGTCGCCGACCGGGGAGCCGGCGAGGGCGTTCAGGAGCGGCCCGGCGGTGGGGACGACGACGAGCGTGCGCCCGTCCGCGGTCGTCGCCGCGGCCAGCGCAGCCGTCGTCCCCGCGCCCAGCACGTGCAGCGCGGCCGACGGACGGGCGGCCACGGTGCGCGCCCGCTCGGCCGGCGAGGGCTGACCGCCGGCGGCCGCGGGAGCGGTGACCGGGGCCGGTGTGCCGGCACGCAGCCGGCCCGGACTGCGACCAGTGGTCATGGGGATCACCTCGGAACTCGCCGTCGGAACTAGTAAGGTGAGCCTAACCAAATCTGGAGGTCCCCGTGAACACCCCCCGACCCAAGGTCCGGATCAGCCGCGCACTGGGCATCGCGCTCACGCCCAAGGCGGTCGCCTACTTCGAGCGCCGGCCCTACCCGCCGGGCGAGCACGGCCGCAAGCGCCGCAAGGACAGCGACTACTCCACCCGGCTCAAGGAGAAGCAGCGGCTGCGGGCGCAGTACGACATCAGCGAGACCCAGCTGCGGGCTGCGTTCGACCGGGCGCGGCGCTCGGGCGGCAAGACCGGCGAGGCCCTCATCCAGGACCTCGAGTCCCGGCTGGACGCCACCGTGCTGCGGGCCGGCTTCGCCCGGACCATCTACCAGGCCCGCCAGTTCGTCACCCACCAGCACGTGCTGGTCAACGGCAGGCGCGTCGACCGCCCCTCCTACCGGCTGCAGCCCGGCGACTTCGTCCAGATCGCCGAGAAGTCGCGCACCAAGGAGCCGTTCGTCGTCGCCGCGTCCGGTGCGCACGCCGAGCCCCCGGCGTACCTCGCCGTCTCGCTGGCCGACCTGGTCGCCCGGTACGAGCGGACGCCGACCCGGGACGAGGTCCCGGTGATCTGCGAGGAGCAGCTGGTCGTGGAGCACTACTCCCGCTGATTCCTCCTTGCCCGACGGGCGCCGGCCCGCCAGGCTCCGCTCCATGTGGAGCGCTGCCTTCGGGAACGGGGACCCCGACGTCGAGCGACGGATGAACCGGCCGGAGAACGAGCTGCCGACGGCGCTGCCGACGAACCGGCTGATCGTCCGGACGCCGGCGATCGCGGTCGCACTGCTCGGCATGCAGGCCTACACGACCGGGGTCGCCTTCCAGCTCGCGGCCCGGGCCCCCGGCCCGGAGGACCCCGCCGAGCGGAACCGGCTGGACGAGCTCTTCTGGGGCCACCGCGGGGACGGCGCGCGCTTCCAGATCGGCGTGCAGTTCGCCGACGGGCGGCGGGCGAGCAACCTGCCGGGTCGCGACGGCGACGCGGGCCTGATCTTCCATCCCGCGGGCGGGAGCGGTGGGCCGCTGTCCGCCGACCAGGACTGGTGGCTCAGCCCCCTCCCGCCCGAGGGGCCGCTGCTCGTCGTCGTCCGCTGCCCGGGGATCGGGCTGGAGGAGACGCGGATCGAGCTCGACGGCACGGCGATCCGCCGGGCGGGGGAGGCGGCGACCGTGCTGTGGCCCTGGCAGCCGCCGCTGGACCAGCCCCACGAGCCGCCGCTGCCGCCCGACCTACCCGCCAGCAGCTGGTTCGCCGGCTGACCCAGCGGGCGAGCGGCGTCGGTCACCGCACTTTTCCTCGGCCGGCGGGGGCCTCCCGCCTCGTCCGCCGACCCCTGCCGCGGGGCGGGAACCACCCTCTGACCAGCGCTTTCATCGCCCCGGGTGCCTGGTGGTGGTGACCGTTCCACCGGGTCGACTCGGCGACTCGAGTTTTCTTGTGGGACAGGAGTCAATACCGGCGCGGACCTGCCGAAAGCTGCTCCGTCAAGGATGACGGCGCAGCCATCGCAGACGGGTGATCAGCATCCGGGCGGGCCTGGGCCACCGAGAGAACGGACTCCTCCCATGCGCCTGTCGCGTGTCCTCATCGCCGGCGCCGCGGTCGCTGCCGCCGGTATCGCCACCTCCGCCTTCACGGCGAGCAACGACTTCACCGGCGTCGACAACAACGTCGCCGGTTACGGCGAGCTCGTCGCGACGGGCGTGAGCGTCACCAACATCGCCTACGTCCCCGCCCCCGACGCCTCGCTGCTCCGCCGCGTGGTCTTCACGGTCAGCGAGGACGTCAGCAGCCCGGGCAAGACCGCCCGCATGTCGCTGTGGAACAACACCACGGCCACGCCGGGCAGCGCCAACACCTGCGCCTACTCGCTGTCGGGGTCCGACCACCTGGTCACCTGCACCCTGACCGCCGACGTCGCGTTCACGGCCTTCAACAAGACCGGTCTGACCGTCACCTCCAACTAAGCAGTGTCGGACGGGGCGGGCGGCCGGAAGGCCGCCCGCCCGAACCCGGATGGGTGCCCAGGGCCATGAACGCCGCCACGAAGATCGCCAGCACCAGCGCCGCCGTCGCGCTGGTGCTGGTCGGCCTGTGGCTGTTCTGGCCGACGTCCCTGGGTGGCGGGACCACGTACGTCGTCACCCACGGCCAGAGCATGGAGCCCGGGTTCTCCACCGGTGACCTGGCCGTGCTCCGGCCCACCGGCTCCTACGAGGTGGGCGACGTGGTGGCCTACCGCTCGGAGTCGCTCGACACCGTCGTCATGCACCGCATCGTCGCCGTCGACGGCGACCGGTTCGTCATCCAGGGCGACAACAACGACTTCCTCGACCGGGACCGCCCCACCGCCGACCAGTTGCTGGGCAAGCTGTTCCGCCAGGTCCCCCAGGGCGGCAAGATCCTCGACGCCGTCACCTCGCCGTGGCTCGTGGCGCTCGTCGCGGCCGCCGCGCTCGGCGTCTTCAGCAGCAGCCAGCGCGCCGGCGGCCGGCACTCGGCCCGGCGTCCCGCCCGCCACCGTTCCGCCCGTCGTCGCCCCGCCGTCCCGCGCTCGCTGCCGGCGTCCTTCTCCATGCCCACGCGCGCCCAGGCCCGCCAGGTCGGGATCGGTGCCGCCGTGGTCGCGGTCCTCGCCGCCGTCGGCGGTGCCGCCCTGCTCGCCCTGCCCTCGACCGAGACCGGGACGCGCACCGAGGACGTCGCCCAGGAGGGGCGGTGGACCTACGCCGGCGACGCCCGCGTCGGGACGACCTACCCGACCGGGGAGATTTCGACCGGCGACCCCGTCTACACCCGGCTCGCCGACGCCGTCACGGTGTCCTTCGAGCACACGGTCAGCGCCGAGGACCTCGAGGAGGTCGCCGGCACCCTGCGGCTCGACCTCGCGGTGCAGAGCGCGGACGGCTGGAGCGCCCCCCTCGGCAGCAGCCCGGCGGCGCCGGTGCAGGACGGGACGGCGGTTGCGTCCGCGCTGCTCGACCCGGCTCGTGCCGCGACCCTCGTCGATCGGCACGACGCCGAGATCGGTGGCAGCGCCGGGTCGGCCAGCATCGTGGTGACGCCCGTCGTCGAGGTCACCGGCAGCCTCTCCGGCCGGTCCTTCACGGCCACCCAGCCGACGCCGTTCACCTTCGCCATGGACGGCGTCGCGCTGCGGCCCTCGGCGGACGAGGCGGCCTACACCCCGTCGGCGTCCGTCGCCGTCTCCCTCGAGGAGGTCGTCCCGCGCGCGTTCACCGTGCTCGGGGTGGACGTGCCGATCGGGGTCGCGCGGGTCCTCGCGATCACGGTGCTCCTCGGTGCCGTGCTCGTGGCGGCGGTCGCCGCCGGGATCAGCCACTCGTACACCGGCGACGCCGCCGACGCCTTCGCCGTCCGCAACGCCGCGCGCATCCTGCCGGTCGCCGGGCTCACCCCCGGGCGGAGCGTCGTCGACGTGTCCGACGCCCAGGCCCTGCGGCGGGTGGCCGAGCGCGTCGACGGCCTGGTGCTGCACCACGCCGGACCCGAGGGGCAGACCTTCGCCGTGCAGGACAACGAGACGACCTACCGCTTCGTCTTCCCCGACACCGCGATCACCCGGACACCTCCGCCGCCGCCGCCTGCACCGTCGGTGCTGGCCTCGCTCGCGGCGCCGGTCACCTCCCCGCTCCCCCGCATCGCCTGAGGCCGACGTGCTCAAGAACAGCGCCGCTGCTGCCGACTCCGCGGGAGTGAGTGCACCGACCCTCGTCGTGTCGTCCGAACCGAGCAGTGCGCTGCTGCGCGAGTACCAGCTCCCCGAGGGTGCCCCGGCCGAGCAGCTGCGCGCGGTGACGCGGGTGGCCGCGACCGTCTGCGGCGTGCCGCACGCGGTGGTGAACCTGCTCGACGAGTGCTTCCAGCACCAGGTGGGCGAGGTCGGCTTCACCGGCGCCCGGTCCGACCTCTCGGACTCCATGTGCGCGCTGGCCATGCGCGAGCCCCGGCTCCGCCACGTCCCCGACGCCAGCCGGGAGCCCGCCTACGCCGGCAACCCCTGGGTGGACGGCCGCCTCGCTTCCGTCCGGCTCTTCGCCACCGCGCCGATGCGCCTCGCTGACGGGCGGGTGCTGGGCACCCTCTGCGTCTTCGACATGGAGCCCGGCTCGCTCTCCACCGACCAGCTCGCTGCGCTGGAGGACCTCGCCGCCCAGGCCGTGGCGCTGTTCGAGCAGGGCCGGCTGGCCCGGGAGCTCGAGGCCGCCCGGGACCAGGCGCTGGCCGCGACCCGGGCCAAGACCGCGTTCCTCGCCGCGGCCAGTCACGAGATCAGGACGCCGCTCAACGGCGTCCTGGGCATGCTCGAGGCGCTCGGGCTCGAGCAGCTCGCCCCCCGGCAGGCGGAGTTCGTCTCCCTGGCCCGCAGCTCGGGGGAGTCGCTGCTCGTGCTGCTCAACGACGTGCTGGACCTGACCAAGGCCGAGACCACCGCGGTGACCCTGGCCGAGCGCCCGTTCCGGCCGGCCGACGTCGCCGCGGAGGTGGTCGCCGCGCTGCTGCCGGTGGCCCGCCGCAAGGGCCTGGACCTGGCGGTCAAGGACAGCGACGACGGCGTCCTGGTCGGCGACCCGGCGCGGCTGCGGCAGGTCGTCATGAACCTGGTCGGCAACGCGCTGAAGTTCACCGAGCGCGGCCGGGTGCACGTCGCCGTCCGCATCGACCGCGACCCCGCCGCCCCGGTCGCACGGCTGCGGCTCTCCGTCGCCGACACCGGGGCCGGCATGGAGCCCGACGAGACCCAGCGGCTGTTCCGGCCCTTCACCCAGGGCGCGCAGGGCCGGCGCTTCGGCGGGACCGGCCTGGGCCTGGCCCTCAGCCAGCAGATCGTGGGGCTCATGGGCGGGCGGATCGACGTGGTCAGCCGCCCGGGCGCCGGGTCGCTGCTCACCGTCGTCGTCGACCTGCCCGCCGCGACCGCTGACGCGCCCGCCGCCGCACCGGTCGCGGAGCCGGTCCTCCCCGTGGCCTGCCCCGTCCCCGCACCGCAGCGGCCGGGGCGTCCCCTCCGCGTGCTCGTCGCCGACGACAGCGACGTGAACCTGCGGGTGGCCGAGGCGCTGCTGCGGGCCGAAGGGGCCGAGGTGGTGACCGTCGAGGACGGCGACGACGGCGTGCGCGCGGTGGCGGCGGAGCACTTCGACCTCGTCCTGCTCGACATGCAGATGCCCCGCATGTCGGGGCCGGACGCCGCGCGGGCCATCCGGGCCCTCGACGGACCCCGTGCCGGGACGCGGCTGCTCGCGCTCACCGCGGCCGCCACCGAGGAGGACCGCGACGCCTGCCTGGCGGCGGGCATGGAGGGCGTGCTGCTCAAGCCCGTGCGCCGGGCGGAGCTGCGGGCGGCCCTCGACGAGGTCGCCGCGTCCTGAGCCGGGTGCCTCAGCGGCGCCAGAAGTCGAAGCGGTCGCGGCCGGGCCGGAAGCCCGCCGCCTCCACCACGTCGACGGCGAGATCGAACTTCTGCCCCACCGCCGAGGGGGTGTGGGCGTCGCTCCCGAAGCTGACCGCCTCCCCGCCCTCCTCGTGGAACCACCGCATCTGGTCCGCGGAGGCCAGCGGGCTGCTGGTGTTGATCTCCAGCGCGCGGCCGGAGCGGGCCAGCGCCCGGAAGACCGCCCGGTACTCCTCCTCGTAGTCCTTCTCGACGAAGCGGTGCGTGCCCCCGGGCCAGTACCGGCGCGGGAAGTCGACGTGCGCGAGCACCTGGAAGACGGCGCTGCTCTCGATCATGTCGACCAGCTCGGCGAGGTAGCGGCGCATCGTGCCGTCCTCGTCCTGCCACAGCAGGTGGCCGACGCCGTAGAGCCGCCCGTCCTGCGCCAGGGAGTGCAGGGAGCCGAGGATGCGGTCGACCGGGGCGTCGCGCAGGTAGGCGGCGACGCTGCTGCCGAACAGGTGCGGCTCGCCGGTCTCCACGCCCGAGAGGATCCGCAGCTCCGGGAAGCGCTCGCGCACCTCGGCCAGCTCGGCGAAGTACCCCGCGACGTCGATCTCGGCGTGCCGGGACGCGTGCCGGTCGACCAGGCCCTCGTCGGTCGCCCGGTCATCGGGGTCCCAGACGGTGAAGTCGAGGTGCTCGGTGAACGCGATCGCCGGCAGCCCCAGCTGCACCGCCTTCTTGCAGGCCCGGCGCATCGTGGAGGAGTCGGCGGTGTCCCACGACCAGTGCGTGTGGACGTGGTTGTCCGGCGGTCGCTGTCGCTGATGTGCCATCGCCTGTGGATTGTCCACCGTCACCCACAGGTTCGGCGCAGCGGCGGGTCTGTCACCCGGAATGCCTACTGTCGGGGCATGACCACCGCCGCGCCGACGTCCGAGATCGCCGCCGAGGCCCTGGAGGTCCTGCGCGAGCTGACCGGCCGGCCGGACGCCGTGTTCCGCGAGGGGCAGGACGCCGCGGTCTCCGCCCTCGTCGAGCGCTCGCAGCGGGCGCTCGTGGTGCAGCGCACGGGCTGGGGCAAGTCGGCGGTCTACTTCGTCTCCACCGCGCTCCTGCGCCGCCGGGGCAAGGGCCCGACCTTGCTCGTCTCGCCGCTGCTGGCGCTCATGCGCGACCAGGTGGCGGCCGCGGCCCGTGCCGGCATCCGCGCGGTGGAGATCTCCAGCGCCAACATGACCGAGTGGGACGACATCGCCGCCCGCCTGGCCGCCGACGACGTCGACGTCCTGCTCGTCTCGCCCGAGCGGCTCACCAACCCGCGCTTCCGCGAGGAGCAGCTGCCCGGCCTGGTGGCCCGCTGCGGCCTCGTCGTGGTCGACGAGGCGCACTGCGTCTCCGACTGGGGCCACGACTTCCGCCCGGACTACCGCCGCATCCGCGACCTGCTGGGCACCCTCCCGGCCGGGACGCCGGTGCTCGCCACCACCGCGACGGCCAACGAGCGGGTGGTCGAGGACGTCGCCGAGCAGCTGGGCGCCGGCGGGGTGGAGGTCACCACCGTGCGAGGGCCGCTGTCCCGCGACTCGCTGCGGCTGGGCGTGCTCCGGCTGCCCTCGGACCGCGCCCGCCTCGCCTGGCTGGCCGCCCACATCGGCGACCTCCCGGGCAGCGGCATCGTCTACGCGCTCACCGTCGCCGCGGCGGAGGAGACCGCCGCCCTGCTGCGGGACGCCGGCCACGAGGTGCGCGCCTACACCGGCCGGCTCGACGACGCCGACCGCAAGGACGCCGAGGAGGCGCTGCGCACCAACCGGGTGAAGGCGCTGGTCGCCACTTCCGCGCTGGGCATGGGCTTCGACAAGCCCGACCTGGGTTTCGTCGTCCACCTCGGCGCGCCGTCGTCGCCGGTCAGCTACTACCAGCAGGTGGGCCGCGCGGGCCGTGCCGTCGAGCACGCCGACGTGCTGCTGCTGCCGGGCCCGGAGGACATCGCGATCTGGCAGTGGTTCGCCACCTCGTCCATGCCGCGGGAGGACCACGCCGCCGCCGTCCTCACCGCCATGGCCGACGGCAAGGCGTGGTCGGTGGCGCGGCTGGAGACCGTCGCCGACGTGCGCCGCTCCCGGCTGGAGCTGCTGCTCAAGGTGCTCGCCGTCGACGGCGCCGTCGAGCGGGTGCAGGGCGGCTGGCGCTCGACCGGGCAGCCCTGGGTGTACGACGCCGACCGGTACGCCCGCGTCACCCGCACGCGGGAGGCCGAGCAGCGGGCGATGCTCGCCTACGCCAAGCCGGTCGACGAGGCCGAGTGCCGCATGGCCTTCCTCCAGTCCGCGCTCGACGACCCGACCGCGGCTCCCTGCGGGCGGTGCGACGTCTGCGCCGGCCCCTGGTACTCCACCGACGTGCCCGAGGCGGCCGCGGACGCCGCATCGGCGGCGCTGGACCGGCCCGGTGTGGAGCTGGCGCCGCGGGCGCAGTGGCCCACCGGCGCCGACCGGCTCGGTGTCGAGGTGAAGGGCAAGATCGCCGCCGGCGAGCAGCTCGAGCCCGGTCGTGCGGTCGCCCGGCTGACCGACCTCGGCTGGGGCCAGCGGCTGCGCACCCTGCTCGGTGACGACGGCGTGGGCGGCGTGGTGGCGCTGGACCTGGAGGCCCCCGGCATCGAGGAGGACCCGGACGCCGCCTTCGACGTCCCGGTGCGGCGCTCCATCTCCGACGTCGCGCCGGACGACGAGCTGATGCGTGCGTGCGCGCGCGTGCTGGGGGCCTGGGACTGGGCGCAGCGACCGGTGGCCGTGGTGGCCATGCCCTCGCGGCGCCGTCCCCGCCTGATCACCGGCGTGGCCCAGGGGCTGGCCCGCATGGGGCGGCTGGACTACCTGGGCGAGCTCTCGCTCGCGCACGGCGGCCCGACCGGGCAGCCCGGCGGCAACAGCGCGTTCCGGCTGGCCGCCGTCTGGGACCGGATCGTGGTGGGTCCCGAGCTGCGGGAACGGCTGGCGTCGCTGTCCGGTCCCGTGCTGCTCGTCGACGACCTCGCCGACTCGCGCTGGACCTTGACGGTGGCCGGACGCGAGCTGCGGCGGGCCGGGGCGGACGCCGTCCTGCCGTTCGCCCTGGCGCTCACGGCCTGAGCTGGTTCCGGACTTTCGGCCCTGGCCCGGTCAGGCAGGGCGGCGGATTCTCGACACCCCGAAGCCGCCCGGGACCACCCCCTGCCCGGGAGTGCCGACGTGGAACAGCCCGACGACCTGCTCGAGGAGCCCCTGTACATCGACGGGACCTTCATCCGGTCCTGGGCGGATCTCGCCCGCCTGACCCCACCCGAGGCCGGCGCGCCGATCCGCAGGGCCCGGTGGCGCGACGTGCGCGCGGACGTACCGGCTCCTCGCCCCGGACTGCCCGCGGACCCGGTGGTCGATCCGTACGGCGGCTGAGCTGTCCACAGCTTTTCGCACACATGTGCGAAAAGTCGGAGTAGCGTCCTCGGCATAGCACTCGCCCACCAGCCGTCCATGTGGGACGTGGCCGAGGAGGCCACGCTGACGCCGCTCGCCGGCCGCGTCCAGCGCCACCTGCTCAGCGCCGGGGCCTGGGTCGACCACCTGCCCGGATGGGTGTCCGGCTCCGACGAGGTGCTCGAGGTGCTGCTGGGCGACATCGGTTGGCGGGAGGACCGTCGGCAGATGTACGAGCGCGAGGTGGCGGTGCCTCGGCTGCTGCGCTGGTACGGCGGCGACGAGACGTTGCCCCATCCCCTGCTCACGCGGGCGCGCACCGCGCTGAACCAGCACTACGGCCCGGAACTCGGCGAGCCCTTCGTGAGCGCCGGCATGTGCCTGTACCGCGACGGCCGGGACAGCGTCGCCTGGCACGGCGACCGCATCGGCCGCGGACGGTCGAGCGACACCATGGTCGCCATCGTCTCCTTCGGTTCGCCGCGTCCGCTGCTGCTGCGCCCCGCCGCGGGCGGTAGCAGCCTGCGGTTCCCGCTCGGGCACGGAGACCTGGTCGTCATGGGCGGCTCCTGCCAGCGCACCTGGGAGCACTGCATCCCCAAGACGACGAAGCCGGTGGGGCCGCGGGTCAGCGTCCAGTTCCGCCCCCGCGGCGTCGCCTGACCGCGGACCCGTCCGTCCCACCCTCGTGCCGCCTCAGGGCGGCCCTCCGGACCGGGCCTGGCGCGCCTCGATCCGGTGCTCGGGGGACCCCGGGGGACCCCCCTGCAGAGACCCCTCAGGGGCGTGTATGGTTCTCCATGCGCCGCGCGGCCCTGAGGGGCCGCCGGACCGGGGCCCGCTGCTGGTGGGTCGACCGGAAACCGGCGTAGTGTTGGACATCCGGCCAGGGACGAAGCCTTTTCGGGGTGGGTTTTCTGCGCGTCCGCTCTTTGAGAACTCAACAGCGTGCCGAAAGTCAGTGCCAAGTAATACCCCGTGTCGTGGGTCTTCGTGATCTGCGGCTGGGATTCCTTTGGTTGATTGATA
>NZ_QOHH01000022.1 GCF_003319105.1 Blastococcus sp. TF02-09
GGACACCGTCGAGGCCTTCCGGTCGGGCAGCTTGGTCGCTTCCGATCTTGGAAGGCCTCGACCCGTTCCCGGCCTCAGCTCCCACGCGCGAGTCCCTCACACCCACCGCAGGTACGAAGAGCCGGAAAAGCGGAACAGCCCAGCGGCCATCGGGGGGCAGTCGAGGGTGACGAAAGTCCGCGTACCGTCGGGTACCCGGAGCGCGGGACGTCGGCTGCGCGCGCACTAGGGTCGGGGGCTCGCACCCCAGGAGGAACACCGTGCTCCGTCGTCTGCCGCTGGCCCTCGTCGCCGGCGCGATGCTGGCGCTGCCCGCCTGCGGGTCCGTCCTCCTCTCCACCGACACGCTGACGGCCTCGGAGGTCGCCACTGCCGCCGAGGACGCGCTCGAGCAGGAGGTGGGCACCCGTCCGGACGTCACCTGCTCCCAGGCGCTGGAGAAGCGGGTGGGAGCGAGCACGCGGTGCACGCTCACCGGCGGGGACGACCCCGTGGAGTACGGCGTGACGGTGACGGTCACCGAGACCGACGAGACGACGCGCATCGGCGTCCAGGTGGACGACGAGCCGGCGGACGACGACGGATCCGCCGAGACCGGGTCGAGCTAGCCGGCCCGCCTCAGAGGGCGGCGGCGAGCGCCGTCAGATCGTCCTCGGTGACGTCCAGGTGCGGGGAGACCCGCAGCACCGGCCCGGTCATCTCCCCCGGTGCCCGCTCGCGCGGGACGGCGGTGAGGACGATGCCGTGCTCGGCGAGCAGCCGATCTCGGGTGGCGACGACGTCGACGCCGTCCGGCGGCCGCAGCGTGGTGGTGGCCGTGGGTTCGTCGGCGGGCTCCACCACGGTCCAACCGGAGACCCCGTCGAGGGCGGCTCGCGTGGCCCGGCCGATGCCGGCGAGGCGGGCACGGACCCGGTCTGGGCCGGCGGCCAGGTGCTCCCCCACGGCGACGATGAGCCCGATCCGGCCGGCCACGTGCCCCTCGCTGCTCTCGAACGCCCGCATGGGAGGGGCGTCCTCGGGCTGCCGGGCCACGGCGGGGGTCAGCTGCGCGGCGATGGCCGGGCGCGCGATGAGGACGCCCACGCCCCGGGGGCCGGCCAGCCACTTCCGCGACGTCCCTTAGACGACGTCGGCCCCGATGTCGGTGTCCACGTGCCCGAGCGCCTGGGCGGCGTCGACCACGAGCGGCACCCCGGCTTCCCGGCACAGCGCCGCGATCCCCGCGGCGGGCTGCAGGATGCCCCGGTGGCTGGGCACCTGGTCCAGGTGCACGAGGCGGGGCGGATCGGTGCGCAGGAGCCGCTCCACGCCCTCGAGGTCGGCGCGGCCGTCGTCGTCGACCGGCAGCGGTTCCGGGCGCAGTCCGAAGGCGCCCAGCAGGGCGATGTTCGGCGCGTACTCCCCCGGCAGGCAGGCCACCCGGGTTCCGGCCGGGAGCCGCCAGCCGATCAGCAGCGCGGTCAGCGCGGCCTGCGCCGACTCGACGAACGCGACGTCGGCCGCGGCCATGCCGGCCAGGCCGCCGATCACGGACCTGCCCTGCTGCACCAGCTTCTCGGCGGCCGCCGCGGCGACGTAGCCCCCGAGCTCGGCCTCGTGGCGGGCGTGGTGCGCCGCCGCCTCCAGCGCCCGGGCGCTCTGCCGGCTGCTCGCCGCGCTGTCCAGGTGCCGGCCGGCGGGCCGGGGACGGGCCGAGCGCCACGCGGCGCCGAGGTCGTCGTGCGGGAGTGTCACGAGGGGTCGTTCATCAGGCGTCGAGATCCCCCCGGGCCACCGAGACCCCGGAGTGCGTCGGGTCGCCGTCCAGCGGCTCCACCGAGACGTCGAGCAGCGGGTACTCGGCGAGGTCCAGCCCGTCCGGGAGCTCGACGCTCTGCGTGCCCGGCTCGACCGCGCCGAGGGGGAACATCCCCTGCACCGAGCGGTCGATCACCCACACCTCGTAGTAGCTGCCGTCCTCCGGCGCCGGGGCGTCCAGGTCGAGCTCCAGCACGCGCGACCCGTCGTCGCGGACGACGACGTCGGCCACGCCGGAGGCCTCGGGGAGCAGGTCGAGCGCCACCGTGGCCACCGTCTCGTCGTCGTCACCGGCGGACTGGACCACCGCGACGGCGCCGGCACCGACGACCGCCCCGGCCACGGCGGCGGCCGCGGCCAGCAGCAGGGGCCGACGGCGACGGCGGAGCGGCGACACCGTCCCACCGGGGGCCTCGTCGGGCGCGGCGGGAACGGGCACGGCCACGAGCTCCGGCGTTCCCGGGGCGTCGGTGGCGGGCGAGGTGCGCACCCCGGTGGCGGCCGCGATGGCCTCCCACACGCGCGGCGGGGGCGGGACGGCGGCGCCGGGGGCGGCGAGTTGCGGAACGGACAGCAGGTCCGGGGCGCGACGCAGGCGCGCGACCTCGGCCCGGCAGGTGTCGCACCGCTCGAGATGGGCGGCGTCCTCCGGGGGCAGGGGCTCGCGCAGCGCCGCGAGGGCGAGCTGCTCAGGCGTGGAGTGCTGCACCGTCCACCTCCAACCGGGCTCGCAGGCGCTCCAGTGTGCGCCGGATGTGGCTCTTGATCGTGCCCAGCGGCAGGCCGGTGCGTTCGGCGATCTGGGCGTGGGTGAGGTCCTCGAAGAAGGCGAGCTCGATGATGCCGCGCTGCGGCTGGCCCAGGTGGTCCAGCTCGTCGAGCAGGAGCACGCGGTCGGTCGCGGCGGTGTCGACGCCGGCGGTGACCGGGCCGCCGGGCCGGGCCTGCGCCTCGGTCAGGGCGGCCTCGGCCTCCCGGCGCTGCTTGTCGCGGCGGGCCCAGGCGTCGGCGATCTTGTGCCGGCAGATGCCCACCAGCCAGGCCGGCAGGGGCGAGTCGTCGGGGCGGAACCGCGCGCGCCCGGTCCAGGCGGCGATGAAGACCTGCTGGGTGACGTCCTCGGCGTCCGGGCCCGGCCCGAAGGCGCGCACCGCCATGCCGTGCAGCTGACCGCCCCACCGCTCGTAGGCCCAGGCCAGCGCCTGCTCCTCGCCCGCGGCGAAGCGGCGGCCGATCTCCGCGTCGTCCGGATGGACGCCGCTGCGCGTCCCCGGTGCGTGGTCCACGGGACGAACGCTACCGACGACGGGCCGGGAGAGGGCCGGTGCCCTGCTCACCGGACGGGCTCCGCGACCACGACGACGTTGTCGCGGTAGCTGCGGTACTCGGGCAGGAACGGGCCGCCGCAGGTGATCAGGGTGAGCCGCGGGGCGCCGTCCCGCGCGAAGATCCGGTCGACCGGGAGGGACTGCTTGGTGATGGCCTCGCGGGAGACCACCCGCCACCGGGTGCCGGTGCCCGCGGCGTCGGTGACGGTCAGCTCGTCGCCGACGGCGGCGTCCCGCAGGCGGAGGAGGGCGCCGGGCCCCTGCTCCTGGTCGTCGACGTGGCCGGCGAGCACCGCCGAACCGGCCGCACCCGGTGCCGGGCCGAAGCGGTACCAGCCGACGCGGGAGACGGCTTGCGGGAGCTCCATCTGCCCGTCCGGGGCGATCCCGACGGCGTCGACGGGTGCGTCGACGCCGAGCGACGGCACGCTGACGCGGACGGGTGGGACGACGCTGCGGGGCGCGCGCGGGGCGGCGTCCCGGGCGGTGACCACAGGGGTGGCGGGCGCCCTTCCCGCGCCGGCCTCGGGGGCCGGTGCGGGAAGGGCCTGCTCCACCGGGACGCCCGCCGCCGCCTCCGGCCGGGTCAGCACCCAGGCGGTCGGGGCGCCGACGGCCAGGGCGAGGCCCAGGACGACGGAGGCGGCGGCGGGTCGCACGGGACGTGCTCCGCTCAGCCGCGGGTGCGGGCGAGCCGGGCGGCACCGGCGCCGGCGACGGCCAGACCGGCGACCGAGAGCGCGGCGACCATCGGCAGCGCACTGCTGTCGTCGGCCAGCCCCGCCGAGCCGCCGGGGACGCCGCTGGGCGAGGAGTGCCCACCGCTGATCGTCTGCACGGCCAGGTCGTAGCCGGCCTCCTGGCTGCCCCACGCGTAGACGACGGTCGAGGTGCCCTCGGCCAGGGGCAGGTCGGCCGGGCCGATGGCCACGGTGTCGGTGCCCGCCAGGACGACGTCCGCGCTGACCGTGCCGGCGGGCACGGTGAGGGTGGCCTCGTTCGGGTTGGTCACGGCGCTCACGACCACGGTCCCGCCCGCGCGCACGTCGACGGCCGGAGCAGCGGCGACGTGGCGGACGGTCGCCCGTGCCTGGCCGGCCGGGACCGCGGAGGTGTCGTTGACGAACGGGGTCAGGGTCGGGCTGCCGGTCTCCGAGAGGTGGGCGACCACGGTGGCGTTCGCGCCGGCCGGGACGGCGACGTCGTCGGCCTGCAGCAGCGGCTCGCCGGAGCCGTCGGGCGCGTCGGCGGGGAAGAGCGCCAGGTCGTAGGCGCCCGCGGGAAGCGTCAGGGGGTCGGTCAGCGTGCCCGGCTGGAAGTCGTCGATGAGCCGCTCGCCGTTGGCGTAGACGTCGACGGGGGTGTCCGGGACGCCGTGCAGGACCGACACGGTCGCGGTGTCGGCCGCGGTCGCCGGGCTGGCGACGAGGACGAGACCGCCGAGGACGGCAGCCGCGCCGGCGGCGTTGCCGAAGGAGCGCAGGGTGCTCATGGATCATCCTTCCGTCAGATGTGGGTCCCCGTGCTCCCCTCTTCGCTGACCTCCCCGGATACGGATGCAGCGGGACGACTTCCGCCGCGCGGTGCAGGGCAGGATGGGGTGGTGACGACGCGCGACCGGGACGCCGAGGGCCGCGCCCGCAACGCCCGTCCGCGGGACGCGCTGGGCCGGCCGCTCCCGCACGGCGCCCCGGGGGAGCCGCGGGCGCCCGAGGGGGTGGTGCGCGAGCCGCTGGTCGCCCTGGCCGAGGCGCAGGAGCTGCTCGACGCGGGCCGCCCCTTCCACGCGCACGAGGTGCTGGAGGACGCCTGGAAGTCCGCCGTCCCCGGGGAGCGGCAGCTGTGGCGCGGGCTCGCCCAGCTCGCCGTCGGGCTCACGCACGCCGCGCGCGGGAACGCCCGGGGCGCGGTCACCCTCCTCGAGCGTGGTGCGGGCACGATCGCCCCCTACGCCGGGGCTCCGCCGCACGGGATCGACGTCGCCGGGCTGACGGCGTGGGGCCGGGCGCTGGCGGCCGACGCGGCAGCCGGCCGGCCGCTGGACCTGACCGCGCCCGCCCTGCGCCGGAGCTGATCAGCCGGCGCGGACGCGGGCGTAGCGGTCCAGTGACACCTGGCGCTCGTGGGCGTGGTCGACGACCGGCTCCGGGTAGCCGGCCGGGATGCCGCCGGGTGCGGTCCACGGTTCGTGCACGTGCGCCGGGTCCAGGTCGCGCAGCTCGGGCACCCAGCGCTTCACGTAGGCGCCGTCCGGGTCGAACTTCTTGCCCTGGGTGATGGGGTTGAAGACCCGGTAGTAGGGCGAGGCGTCGGTGCCGGTCCCGGCCACCCACTGCCAGCCGTGCTGGTTGCTGGCGAGGTCGCCGTCGACAAGGTGCTGCATGAAGTACCGCGCGCCGCGCGTCCACTCCTGGTGCAGGTCCTTCACGAGGAACGAGGCGACGATCATGCGCACCCGGTTGTGCACGTAGGCCTCGCCGAGCAGCTGGCGCATCCCGGCGTCCACGATCGGGAACCCGGTGCGCCCGGTCTCCCAGGCCCGCACCAGCGCGTCGGCGTCCGGGCCGCTGTCGTAACCCATGCCCTGCAGCTCGGGCTTGAGGTACTCGCGCGCCGAGTCGGGGCGGTGCCACAGCACGTCGGCGTAGAAGTCCCGCCAGGCCAGCTCGTCGGTGTAGCGCCGGGCGGACTCGGACTCCTCGCCGGCCAGGTCGGCGACGAGGGTGCGCGGGTGGATGCAGCCGTACTTCAGGTAGGCCGACAGCCGGCTGGTGCCGCTCGTCCCGGGGAGGTTGCGGCCCTCGGCGTAGCCGGTCAGCCGCTCGTCGCGGAACCGGGCCCAGGCCTCGAGCGCCGCCCGCTCCCCGGCCGGCGGCAGAGCGGCGTCCACCTCGGGCGCCGGCGGCGGGTCTTCGGACCGGACGCCGGTGCGCCAGCGGACGCCGCCGGAGGAATCGGCCGGCGCCCGCCAGCCGTGCTCGCGCCAGGCCCGCGCGAAGGGGGAGAAGACCTGGAACGGCGTCCCGTCGCGCTTGGTCACCCGGCCGGGCGTGACCAGGTACGGCGAGCCGGTGCGCACCAGCGGGACGTCGCCCAGTGCCTGCTCGACAGCCTGGTCGCGACGGCGGCCGTAGGGGCCGGCGTCGGCGCTGATGTGCACCGAGTCCGCGCCCACCTCGCGGACCAGCTCCGGCAGCACCCGCGCGGGGTCGCCCGAGCGCAGCACCAGCGCGCCGTCGAGCTCGTCGTCCAGGGCGGTGAGGCAGTCGAGCAGGAAGCGGCGGCGGGGCTCGCCGGAGGGTCCGTAGAGCCGGTCGTCGAAGACGAACACGGGCAGCACGTCGCCGTCGGGGCCCGCGGCGTCGCGGGCGGCGAGCAGCGCGGGGTGGTCGCCCAGGCGCAGGTCGCGCCGGAACCAGAGCAGCGTCGTCGGCACCAGGCCGAGCCTACGAACGGTTGCGCACAACCGCCTTTCGAGCCCCCACCCCGGACTTTCTGTACCGAAAGTCCGGGGTGAGGGCGGACTTCCGGTACGGAAAGTCGCCTGATCGGGGACGGCGCAGGCGTGCGATCCGCGGGATCATGGGTCGATGCCTGAGTTGCCCGAGGTGGAGGCCCTGGCCGCCTTCCTGCGCGCCCACGCGGTCGGCCGCGTCCTGACCCGCGCGGATCTGGCCGCGGTGCAGGCGATCAAGACCTTCGACCCGCCGTTGTCCGCGCTCGGCGGTCTGGAGATCACCGGCGCCGGTCGGCACGGCAAGTTCCTCGACCTCGACGTCTCCGGGGTGCACCTGGTCGTCCACCTGGCCCGCGCGGGCTGGCTGCACTGGCGGGAGAACCTGCCGGCCGCGCCGCCGAAGCCGGGCAAGGGTCCGCTCGCGCTGCGGGTGCACCTCGCGCCGCTGGAGTCCGACCCTCCCGCCCCCGGCTTCGACCTGACCGAGCAGGGCACCCGCAAGGGGCTGGCGATCTACGTCGTCCGCTCGCCGTCGGAGGTGCCGGGCATCGCGCGGCTGGGCCCGGACGCCCTCGAGGTGGACCGGGAGACCTTCGCGGCACTGATGGCCGGCCGGTCGGGCCAGCTCAAGGGCGCGCTCACCGACCAGACGCTGATCTCCGGCATCGGCAACGCGTACTCCGACGAGATCCTGCACGCCGCCCGGCTCTCGCCGTTCAAGATGGCCGACAAGCTGAACGACGACGAACTGGTCCGTCTCTACGACGCCGTGCGCGCCACCCTCACCGAGGCGCTCGTGCGCCAGGTGGGGCAGCGCGCCGCGACGATGAAGGGCGAGAAGCGCTCCGGGCTGCAGGTGCACGCCCGCACCGGCCTGCCCTGCCCCGTCTGCGGCGACACCGTCCGCGAGGTCAGCTTCGCCGACACCTCGCTGCAGTACTGCCCCACCTGCCAGACCGGCGGCAAGCCGCTGGCCGACCGGCGGATGAGCAAGCTGCTCCGGTAGCTACTCGAGGATCGCCTTGGTGACGGCCGCCTGCTCGGTCAGGACGCCGCCGATCACCGTCTGCGTCTCGTTGATGCTCTCGACCACCGTGCTGATCGCGGCCAGCGCGGACACGACCCGGTCGACCTGCGCCTGGATCGCCGAGACCTTGGCGTCGACGTCGGTGGTGGCGCGCGCCGTCTCCGCGGCGAGCTCCTTGACCTCGTTGGCCACGACGGCGAAACCGCGGCCCGCCTCGCCGGCGCGGGCGGCCTCGATGGTCGCGTTGAGCGCCAGCAGGTTGGTCTGGTCGGCGATGCCGCGGATGGTCTTGACCACCTTGCCGATGTCGGCGCTCGAGTCGCCGAGCCCCGCCACCTCGTCGTTGGCCTCGTCGGTGAGCCGCCTGCCGTCGCTGGCGACGGTCGTCGCCGACAGCACGTTCCGCTCCACCTCGGTGATGGACTCGAGCAGCTCACGACCGGCGCGCTCGAGGCGCTCCGAGGCTTCGAACCGCTCGAGCGCCTGCCCGAGCAGGAAGGCGGCACTGCGGAGGGCGTCCTGCCGCCCCGGCGCCAGGATGAGGGTGCGGGTGGCGAAGAAGTCCATGGTACCGACGACCTGGCCGCCCACCAGGATGGGCAGGCACACCCCCGACTTGACCCCCGCACGTCGGGCCGCGGGCGCCCGGACGCAGTCGGTCACCTCGGCGAGGTCCTCGACGAAGACCAGGTCGCGGGTCTTCCACGCCCGGCCGGAGAGCCCCACGCCCTCCTGGAAGGACGCGGCGAGGGTCACCTCCCGGAACTCCTGCCCGGCGGTGCCGGACTCGGTGACGAAGTGCAGCGCCCGGTCCGACTCGTCGATCGCCCAGTAGGAGCCGTACGTCCAGTCGAAGCCGTGCCGGATGGTGTCCAGCGCGCGCGAGATGGCCTCCTCGCGCGTGGCGGCCGAGGTGATCGCCCGGAGCAGCTCGCTGACGGCGTGCGTGTCCTCCGCCGCCTTCGCCTGCCGAGCGCTCCCGGTGACCCGCTCGATGGCCTGGGACACCAGCTTCCCGATGGCGCGCAGGGCGTCGAGCCGCTGCGGGGACGGGTTCAAGGTCTCGGTGGCGAAGAAGTCCATCGTGCCGGTCACCTCGCCGTCCTCGTACAGGGGGAAGCAGATGCCGCTGCGGACGCCGACGCGCTGGGCGGCCGGGGCGCGCACGCAGTCGGCCAGGTGCCCGAGGTCGGGGACGAAGACCAGGTCGCGCGAGCGCCAGGCCCGGCCGGCCAGGCCCACGCCCTCGCGGAACGACGCGGCGAGGGTGACCTCCCGGAACTCGGCGCCCGCGTCGCCGGACTCCTGGACGAAGCGCAGCGCCCGGTCGGCCGGGTCGATCCGCCAGTAGGAGGCGTACGCCCAGCCGAAGCGCTCCCGGACCAGCGCGAGGGCGCGGGAGATCGCCTCCGTCGTGGTTGGCGCATCGGCCAGCGCCTCCACCACGGCGATCACCGCGGCGACGTCGGCCGAGGCCTGGGCGACGGCGTCGTCAGGTGCGCCGGCGGTCGTCCGGCGCGTGAACTGCAGCATGACTCGACTCCTGGGTGCACGGTCAGGTCGCCGCCATCGAGGCGTTGACCTGCGGACAGGAGATCAGAGTGGGGTGACTACACCGAGTTCGCGTGCATGCCACGCAGTCGGAATCGTTAAATCTTGCAGCAGGCGCGATCTTTCGTGATCCGGATACCGGGGGAGCCGTTACGCGCCCGGCAGCAGCGCCGTCAGCCGGGTGAGGGTGCGGGCCAGCACCGAGGTGCCGACACCCGAGGCGCCGACGTCCTGACCGGACTCCGCCGCCGAGCCGACGGCAGTCCACCAGTCGCGCACCGGCGGCGGGGCCAGCACGTCGATCCGCTCGCCGGGCTGCGGCACGACGACGGTCACGCTCCGCCGGCGGGCGGCGGCCAGCAGCCGCTGGACCGGCTCGGCCCAGGGGTGGAAGGCCAGGTTGAACGTCGCCCAGTGAATGGGCAGCAGCACCCGACCGCCGAGGTCGCCGTGCGCGCGGACGGCCTCCTCCGGATCCATGTGGATGGCGTGCCACGCGTCGTTGTAGGCGCCGATCGGCAGCAGCGTCAGGTCGAAGGGGCCGTGCTGCGCCCCGATCGCGGCGAACGCGGGCGTGTAGCCGGTGTCGCCGCCGAAGTAGACGCGGTGCCGCGGGCCGGCGATCGCCCAGGACGCCCACAGCGTGGTGTTCCGGTGCAGGTACCGGCCGGAGAAGTGCCGCGCCTCGGTGCAGGTGAGGGTCAGCCCGGCGACGTCGTGGGTGCCGTCCCAGTCCAGCTCCACGATCCGCTCCTCGGGCACCTTCCACTTGCGCAGGTGCTCGCCGATGCCCAGCGGGACGACGAAGGGCGCCGTCTGGGTGGCCAGGAGCGCGCGGACGGTCGGCAGGTCGAGGTGGTCGTAGTGGTCGTGCGAGATGAGGACGGCGTCGACCGCGGGGAGGTCCTCGACGGGCAGCGGAGGCTCGTGCAGCCGGGTCGGCCCGAACACCGGGGACGGCGAGACGCGGTACCCCCACACCGGATCGACGAGCACCCGCCGGCCGTCGATCTCCAGCAGCGCGCTCGCGTGGCCGAACCAGGTGACTGCGAGCTCGGCGGCCTCGGCGGGCAGCTCGGGCCGGGCCAGCGGGATGGGGCCGCCCGGTAGGCCGACGTGCCGTTCCTCGTGCCACTGCCGCAGCAGACCGTCGCGGGTGTTCGCGGGGGCGAGCGCCGGGGTGGGCAGCGTGTTGTGGAACGTGCCGTCGGAGAAGTGCGGCGACCCCGCCACGACCGGCCGCAGCCGGCGGCGGTGGGCCCCCAGTGCGGTGGGCAGGCCCCACGCGGCGGCGGTCACCCAGCCCACCGGTCCCGCGAGGACGGCAGCGGTGACGGCGGCGCGGCGGAGGAACGTGGACGGCACGGCTCCAGCATCCCAGCCGGAGCCGCGCCGTCCGAGGTTCCACGTGCAACGTCACACCACGTTCACCCCGCCTTTTCGCAGAAAAGCGGCCCGCTTTTCCGCGGAAAAGCGGCCGGCTTTTCCGCGGAAAAGCAGAGGTCAGGCGGCGGCGATGGCGGCCACGGGGGCGGTGCGTGCCGCCCGGCGCGCCGGGAGCACCGAGGCGAGCAGCCCGGCCACGGTCGCGACGACGACGATCGCGGCCACCTGCAGCCACGGGACGTCGAGCACGAGGTCGCCCACCTGGCCGAGCACCGACGCCGCCCCGATCAGGCCGTAGGACCCGCCGACGACGACCCCCAGCGCCGAGGCGACCCCGGCGACCAGCATCGCCTCCCAGGCCAGCAGCCCGCGCAGCTGGCCCCGGGTGAGACCGAGCGCCCGCAGCAGGCCGTTCTCCTGCCGCCGCTCCACCACTGACAGCGCGAGGGTGTTGCCCACCCCGATCAGCGCGATCACCACGGCGACGCCGAGCAGGCCCGTGACGACCAGCAGCAGCACGTCGAGGATCTCGTCGATCTCGGCCCGCTGCGCGATCAGGCCGGTCACCTGGGTGTCGGGCGAGGCCTCGGCGACGACGTCGGTGATCCGGTCGAGCACGTCCAGCTGCCGGGCCGGGTCGTCGTCGGCCAGCCGCAGCCACACCTGGCCGAGGGAGGCGTCGGGAGCCAGCGCCCGCAGCTCGGTGGCGTCGAGCAGGAGGGGGTTGTCGGCGTCGACGACCCGCACGGTGAACTGCCGCGCCGGGACCTCCCGGTCGGGGTCTCCCCCCAGGGTGAGCCGGTCACCGTCGCGCACCGCCCAGGGGTCCGCCAGCCACTCCGGCACCGAGACCTGCCCGGGCCCGGGGAGGACCAGGTCCTCGGTGGAGCGCAGGGTCGCGGCCGCCTCGGCGCGGTCGACGCCGAACGCGCCGACCAGGTCCCCGTCCGGGCCGGCGACGGTGCCGGCGAGCACCGGCGCGCTGCGCGCCACGCCGTCGGTGCGGGCCAGCGTGTTCTCCAGGGACCCCGGCAGCTCGCCGGCGAAGCCCTCGACCACGACGTCGGTGGGGAACTCCGCGGCCAGGCCCGCCGTCGCCGTCGCCCGCGTCGAAGCGGCTCCCACGACGAAGGCGCTGGTGAGGGTCACGCCGATGAGCAGCGCGGTGGCCGTCGCCGCCGTCCGCCGGGGGTTGCGGGTGGCGTTGCCCGCCGCGAGCCGGGCGGGGACGCCGCCGAGCCGGCCGGCCAGCCGGCCGACCGCCGCGACCACGGGCGGAACGGCCCGCTGGGCCAGCAGCACGATGCCGAGGAAGCTGAGCACGCCGCCGGGAAGGGCGACCCGCACGTCCGGCATCGCCGCCCCGCCGCCCATCAGGGCGGTGCCGGGCACGGCCAGCAGCAGCCCGAGCACCAGGCGGAGGACCCCCGGTCGGGACCGCAGCGGTGCCGGGTCCACCGGCCGCAGCGCCGCGAGCGGGGCGACCCGCGTGGCGGCCCGGGCGGGCGCGAGCGCCGCCAGCACGGTGACCACGGTGCCCACGAGCATCCCGGCCCCCACCGCGGACAGGGGCACGGCGACGCCGGACAGCGGGATCGCGGAGTTGCTGCCCGCGACCGCCGAGATCAGCGCGGCCAGCCCGATGCCCGCGGCCACGCCCAGGGCTGAGGCGACCAGCCCGGTGGCCAGCGCCTCGCCGAGCACGCTGCGCCGGACCTGGCGCGGGGTGGCGCCGACGCAGCGCAGCAGGGCCAGTTCGCGGGTCCGCTGGGCGAGCAGGACGGCGAAGGTGTTGGCGATGACCAGGCCGGCGACGACGACGGCGATGGTGCCGAACACCAGCAGCACCGAGGCCAGGGCGGTCGTGTTGCCCATGAGCGCGGCGGCGGCCCGCTCCGCCTGCGCCTCGCCCGTGCGGACGACGGCGTCGCCCGGCACGGCCGCGGTGACGTCCCGGAGCACCTCGTCGGCGCCGAAACCGGGGCCGGCGGCGATCCGCAGCTCGGCCGGGAAGCCGGCGCCCCAGTCGCGGGCCTGCGCCTCGGTGACGAAGCCGCGGGCGAAGAGCCCGGCCTGCGGGTCGCCGCGCAGGTCGACGATGCCGGTGACGGTCGCCTGCGACGTGGTCGCCTCGCCGTCGGCGTCGTAGGCCGAGACGGTGAGCACGTCACCGACCTCGGCCCGGGCGCGGTCGGTCACGGCGACCTCGCCGACCTCCCGCGGCAGCCGGCCCGAGGAGAGCTGCTCCCAGCGCAGCTGCGGGGCGTCGGCCACCGACTGCACGGAGAGGTACTGCGAGCCGGGGCGCCCCGGCACCTCGGCCGAGACGCCGGCCTCGTAGGCGGGGGCGACGACGCCCACCGAGCTGAGCGCCTCCAGGTCGGCGACGTCGTCGGCGAGGGAGCCGCCCTCGGAGGTGACCACGGCGGCGGCGTGCACGTAGCGGGCGCCGACGGTGTCCAGGACGGTGCTGCGGGAGGTCTCGTTGAGCACGAGCGTGGCCACCACGAAGCCGACGGCGATGACCACCGCCAGCGTGGAGGCGATCAGCCGCGCCGCGTGCGTGCGGAGCTGGGCGAGGACGACGCTGCGCATGGCTCAGGCCCCCAGTCCGCGCAGCGCGTCCAGGACCGACTCGGCGGTGGGGTCGGCGAGGTCGCCGGCGAGCCGACCGCCGGCCAGGAGGACCACGCGGTCGGCGTAGGCGGCCGCCGACGGGTCGTGGGTGACCATGACGACGGTCTGACCGGTCTCCTTGACGCTGGAGCGCAGCAGGCCCAGCACCTCGGCGCCCGAGCGGGAGTCCAGGTTGCCGGTGGGCTCGTCGGCGAAGACGACGTCGGGGCGCGGGAGCAGGGCGCGGGCGATGGCGACCCGCTGCTGCTGGCCGCCGGAGAGCTCGTGCGGGCGGTGGCCGAGGCGCTCGCGCAGGCCCAGCCGGGCGATGACGGCGTCGAACCAGGCCGGGTCGGGGCGCAGGCCACCCAGCTGCAGAGGCAGCACGATGTTCTCGCGGGCGTCGAGGACCGGGAGCAGGTTGAACGACTGGAAGACGAAGCCGATCCGCCGGCGGCGCAGCACGGTCAGCTGGTCGTCGCGCAGACTGGTCAGCGGGGTGTCGCCCAGCCACACCTCGCCCGCGGTCGCGGTGTCCAGGCCGGCCAGGCAGTGCATGAGGGTCGACTTGCCCGAGCCCGAGGGGCCCATGATCGCGGTGAACTCACCGGCGGCGAAGGTGACGTCGACCCCGGCGAGGGCGTGCACCGCCGTCTCCCCGGTGCCGTAGGTCTTGCGCAGCCCGGCGGCGCGGACGGCGGCGGTGGTCTCGCCGGTGCGGAGCTCGCCGGGGACGGTCATGACGGGGACGGACACTTCGGACCTCCGGTGCAGGGATGCGGCAACGGCGATCACGCTCTCGCCGAGCGCCGTCCTCCCGCGTCGGAGCGGAGGGCCATCTTCCGGTCGCTCTCCGTGCTCCCCCGGACGGACCCCGCCGTCCCCCCGTGGTCGTACGAGGCGCTTTTCCGCGGAAAAGCGGCCTGCTTTTCCGCGGAGAAGCGGTCCTCGGGTTCAAGGGGTCGATGCAACACCCCAGCAGATCGGGGTGGTGTCGATGGGGCGTCCGCGGATGCCGAGGGAGATCGAGCGCAGGTTCTGGCGGTTGATCGCCCAGGGTTGGTCGACCGAGC
>NZ_QOHH01000023.1 GCF_003319105.1 Blastococcus sp. TF02-09
GACCGTCGGCAGGCCCTCGCGCACGCCCCGCCAGAACGCCCGCCGCAGATGCTGCAGCTCCACCGTCGCCGTCATCGCCCGACCTCCAGGTCAGTCAGGGCGTTGCAACGACCCCTTGAAGCCGGGTGACCTGATCCCAGCGCGTCCTCCCTCACGGTGGGCGGTGAGGGAGGACGCGCGGAGGTGAGGGAGGACGCGGCTCTCGGTCAGGCGGCGGCCGGCACCCGGTCGAGGAAGCCGAGCACGGCGCTGATCCGGCCGTCGGCGTCCAGCAGGGCGACGTCGGAGCCGACGATCGGCGCCTCGGCGCCGTCGGGCCCCAGCTCCCAGGTGAACCGCACCTGGTCGTGGTGGGCGTCGGCCGGCCCGGCGAGCCGGAAGACGAAGCCGGCGAACTGCGCCTGGACGGCGCCGATCGTGGCGGCGAGCGCCTCGGCGCCGCGGACGTCGACCATCGGGTCGGTGTAGCGGACGTCGGCGCTGAACACCTCGGCGACGGCGGCGCGGCGGGCCTCCGGGTCGGTCTCGTTCCAGGCGGCCAGGTAGCGGTCGGCGTGGGCGGGAGTGGCGGTCATGGCGGTTCTCCTTCTCTCGGGGTGGTGGTGTCAGCGCCGGCGGAGGCCGGCGATCTGGAGGACGGCGAAACTGGCGACGACGGCGGCCTGCAGGACCAGCCAGGCGGCGCCCAGGCCGGTCAGCGAGCCGATGCCGACGACGGCGGCGACGACGCTGCCGACGGCCCACAGCAGGTTGGCGCCCACGACCGCCTCGACCGCGGCGCCGGGGACCGGGCGACGGGTCGCACGAACCAGACGGCGGCGGCGTAGCCGAGCAGGACGACGCCGACGCCCCGGAGCAGGCCGGGGGACAGGCCGAGCGGGCCGTCGAGGAGCGCCGCGCCCAGCAGGTAGGCGGCGCCGTTGACCCCGGTGACGACGGCGTCGAGCCCGAGGGCGAGGCGCAGCAGTCCACCGGCGCGGGGACGCGGGGAGGTGGCGGGAGCGGTGCGGATGCTGGTCATGCAGCCACCGTCGCGGCGCCGCTGCGGTCGGTCGATTACCTCCGAGGTAAGCGACGGCCCGCACCGACGTGGCTAGCGTCGTCGCCGTGACCGGCACCGTCGCAGCAGAGGCACCCGTGGGCGAGCTGCTCCGCCAGTGGCGGCAGCGCCGCCGGCTGAGCCAGCTCGACCTGGCCGGCGAGGCGGGCGTCTCGGCCCGGCACCTGAGCTTCGTCGAGACCGGCCGGGCCCGGCCCAGCCGCGAGATGGTGCTGCTCCTGGCCGAGGAGCTGGAGATCCCGCTCGGCGCGCGCAACGAGCTCCTGGCGGCAGCCGGCTTCGCGCCCGTCTACCGGCGGCGGGACCTCGGCGACCCCGACATGGCCGCCGTCCGGTCCGCCCTGGACCTCGTGCTGGCGGCCTACGAGCCGTTCCCGGCACTGGTGGTCGACCGGTCGTGGCACCTCGTGGCGGCCAACCGCGCGCTGGCGGGCCTGCTCGACGGCGCGGCGCCCGCCCTCCTCGAGCCACCGGTCAACGTGCTCCGGCTGAGCCTGCACCCCGACGGCCTCGCCCCCCGGATCCTCAACCTGCCCGAGTGGCGCCGGCACGTGCTGCACCGGCTGGGACGCGCGGCGCACCTGAGCGGCGACCTCGGCCTGGCGGCGCTGCACCGGGAACTGCTCGCACTGCCCGGGGGATGGACCGGACCCCGCCCAACGGCATCGCGGTGCCGCTGCGCCTGCGGTCCGGCGAGGAGGTGCTGAGCTTCCTCAGCACGGTGACCACCTTCGGCACCGCCGTCGACCTGACCGCCGCCGAGTTGAGCGTCGAGGCGTTCCTCCCGGCCGACGAGGCCACCGCCGCGGCGGTGCGCCGGGGCTGACCCGGCACCACCCGGTGTCGAGGGTGGGCTGTTCGCCGGTGGCGAAGCCGGGGTCGGCCGCACCGGGGCGGGGTAGGTCCTGGGTCCGACGAGCGGAGGAGATCGCCATGACCGAGGTACCGGGAACCGATCGCGACCAGGCCCGGAAGAACGTCGAGGAGGAGACCCCGCTGGTGCCCGAGGACGTCGAGGGCGCCGACGAGGACGAGGCCCGCCCGCACGGCGACGAGGGGGTCACCGGCGACGAGGTGAAGCCCCCGCCGGGGAGCACCGACCTGGACGTCTGACCCTGCTCAGCCGTCGATCGACAGCCGCCGCAGGGCGAGCCCGCGGGAGGCGGCCAGCCGCTCGGCCTGCGCGGCGACGGCAGCGCGCAAGCCGGGCGGAACCGGGCCGAACGGGCCCAGCGTGACGTCCAGGGCCCGGCCGGCCTTGCGCGCCCGCCAGGTGCCGACGACGTCGCCGGCCGAGAGCACCGCTCCCGGGCGGCCGATGGTGCGCCACAGCTCCCTGGCCGCGGCCGGATCGGGGACGAGCGTGGCCCGGTCCCGCGCCTGGAGGAACAGGTCGTGGCTGCCCAGCAGCACCGTGCCGGCGGGCGGCTCCACCACCAGCTGCCCGGCGTCGGCCGCCAGGACCCAGCGGCGCTCGCCCTCGACCGTCACCTCCACCGCGTCGGCGGGCCAGTGCGCCCGCACGTCGGCCGGCGGTGCGTCGAGGTACTCCGCGACGTGCTTCGGGGTGGCCGGGCCGAGCAGCCGCAGGTAGCCCCGGACGACGTCGAGGCGCTCCGGCGTCGACCCGGCGGGGGCGAACCCCTCGATCCGGCGCAGCACGGGCGGGGAGGTCCCCGGCTCCAGCTCCAGCCCGGCCCGCAGCGCGGCCAGCCGGAAGGGCTGCTCGTAGGCGTGGACCGCGCCGCAAGGGACGCAGTCGCGCAGGTAGGGCCGCTCGAGGACGGCGGTGAGCCGGGTGGAGAGCTCGCCCTTGACCGTCGGCCGGTCCACGATCTCGCGCATCCGCGCCGCGACGGTGTCCAGGCCCGCCAGCGCCGGGATGCCGGCCGCCGTCAGCGGCCGGGCGGCGTCGAACATGCGCTTGGCGGCGTCGGCGTCGGAGAACGGCGCCGTGGCCGCGGCGACGCCGGGGAGATCGGCCCGCCGGTAGACGTGCGGCGCGCCGCGCAGCGTCCAGAGCAGCACCAGCTCCTCGGCCGGCGGGCCGGGCAGCCCGCGCAGCGCCAGCGCCCAGGCCGCGCCGTCGGTGCCGGTGTCCTGCACGCCGAGGTCGAGGACGCCGGTGTCCTCGAGCGACCCGGTGGCGCGGCCCAGCTGCTGGGCGCGCGCCCGGAAGGCCAGCACCTGGCGCCGGGTCAGCTCCACGGGCGGGGATCCTGCTCCGCGGATCAGCGGCGCGCCAGGCGGGCGACCCGCCGCTGCCAGGCCACGAGGACGGGGATGCCGGCCAGCTCCAGGGCCGTGGCGCCGACGAGCACCGGGTGCGGGCGTCCGCTCGCCCGCCAGGAGACCAGCCGGGCCACGCCGCCGAGGAAGACGGCGGCGGAGACCGCCTGCACGGCGGCCGCCTCGCGCTCGATGCGGGGCAGCGCGCGCCAGAGGACGGGCGCCGCCGTCAGGTACACCGCGTGGGTGTAGCGGTACTCGCTGTCGACGTCGGTGGGCACGGGCCCGTCGACGCCGGGCAGGGCGCGCGGCCCCACGAGGGCGCCCGCCGCCCCGGAGGCGAGGGGGATCAGCGACAGGGCGCCGAGGACGATCTGGAGGCCGTGCCGGCCGCCGTCCGCAGTGGAGGTCATCCCGGCACGCTGGCACAACGGGCGCCGCGCCGCGCGGCCGGGTCGCGTTGTCCCGTGCCGGGGGGCGTGATGTGCTCGACGTCCCGCGGCACCGGTTCGCGGGAGAACCAGGAGGCTCCGGTGGCCGAGGTCCACGGCGCGTGCGACGACCGGTTCGCCGGCGTGCGGGAGGCGCTGTCCCAGCAGCTCGAGGCCGGGGAGGAGCTCGGCGCCTCGATCGCCGTCGACCTGGACGGCGAGACCGTCGTCGACCTCTGGGGCGGGCACCGCGACGCCGGGCGGACCCAGCCCTGGTCCGAGCACACGATCGTCAACGTCTGGTCGACGACGAAGTGCGTGCTGGCGCTGGCCGCGCTGATGCTGGTCGAGAGCGGCGAGCTGGACCTCGACGCGCCGGTCGCCGACTACTGGCCGGAGTTCGCCGCCAAGGGCAAGAAGGACGTGCGGGTGCGGCACCTGCTCTCGCACACCTCCGGCGTCTCGGGCTGGGAGCAGCCCTTCTCCGTCCGGGACATGTACGACTGGGACACCGCGACCGAGCGGCTGGCCCAGCAGGCCCCGTGGTGGGAGCCGGGCACGGCCTCGGGCTACCACGCCAGCAACCAGGGCCACCTCGTCGGCGAGGTCGTCCGCCGGATCACCAACACGACGTTCAAGAAGTTCGTCGCCGACCGCATCGCCGGTCCGCTGGGCGCGGACTTCCAGATCGGCGCCCGCGAGTCGGAGGTGTCCCGCATCGCGCCCGTCGTCGCCCCGCCCCCGCCCGAGCCGGTGGAAGGCGCGGCGCCGCCGGACCCGGTCGCCGTCAAGACCTTCACCGGCCCGCGCGCCTCTGCCGACGCGGCGAACTCCCCGGAGTGGCGGGCGGCCGACCTGGGCGCGCTGAACGGGCACTCGAATGCCCGCGGGGTGATGCGCGTGCTGCGCACCCTCAGCCTGGGCGGCGAGGCCGGCGGCGTGCGGCTGCTCTCCCCGGAGACGGTGGAGCAGGTGTTCGTCCAGATGTCCGACGGCGTGGACCTGGTGCTGGGCGTGCCGTTCCGCTTCGGCACCGGCTACTGCCTGGGCTCGCCGCTCCTGCCCTACGTGCCGGAGGGGCGGACGTTCTTCTGGGGTGGCTGGGGCGGCTCGCTGGCGGTGATGGACCTCGACCGGCGGCTGACCGTCACCTACATGATGAACAGGATGGGCGGCGGCATCCTCGGTTCGCCGCGCAGCGAGGCCTACGTGCGGGCCGTCTACGCCGCGCTGGCGTGATGGAGCTCGACGACGTCGTCCCGGAGCCGGACCACGTCACGCGGCAGGCTCGTTGGATCGCGGCGGAACCCCGCGCCGTGTGGGACGCGCTGCACGCCGTGCGGTTCTCCGGCCTCCCGCTCACGCTGGTGCTGTCGGCCGCCCGCTTCCTGCCCGTGCTGCTCTCCGGTCGCGGGCGCCGGCAGGTGCACGACCGGCCCTTCCTCGATGCCCTGCCCGTGCCGCTGCTGGAGTCGCAGCCGCCGTCGTCGGTCGTGTTCGGCGGCCTGCTGCAGCCCTGGCGCCTCACCGGCCACGAGCCGGCGCCGCAGCTGGACGCCGCCGCGCTGCGCGCCTGGGACGCGCCCGGCTGGGTCGTGGTCGCCATGGACTTCCGGCTCGTTCCCACCCGCGGCGGCACGGAGCTCTCCTCCGAGACCCGGGTGCGCGCCACCGACGACGCCGGACGCGCGGCGTTCGCCCGGTACTGGCGGGTGATCCGCCACGGGAGCACCGCCGTCCGCTGGGAGGTGCTGACGGCGGTCGAGCTGCGCGCGACGGGCTGACCTGCGCGAGGATCGGCCCGTGGCCTGGACCGAGAAGGACATCCCCGACCTCAACGGACGCACCGCGGTGGTGACCGGCGCCAACGGCGGGCTGGGCTACCAGACCGCGCTGGCGCTGGCCGGCGCCGGCGCGCACGTCGTCGTCGCCGCCCGCGACCCGGAGAAGACCACGTCGGCCACGGCGCGGATCCGCGAGCGGTACCCCGCCGCCTCGCTGGAGGTGGTGCCGCTGGACCTCGGCGACCTGGCAGAGGTGTCGACGGCGGCGGCCGCGGTGCTGGCCGCGCACGAGCGGATCGACCTGCTGGTCAACAACGCCGGCGTGATGGCGATGCCGCAGCGGACCACGGTCGACGGGTTCGAGATGCAGCTCGGCGTGGACCACCTGGGGCACTGGGCGTTCACCGCGCACCTGCTCCCGGCGCTGCTGCGCGCCCCGGCCGCCCGGGTGGTCACCGTGACCAGCACCGCCCGGTTCATGGGCGGCCCGCTGGACCCGGCCGATCCGCACATGCGGCGGAAGTACCGGGCGTGGGGCTCCTACGCGCGGGCCAAGATGGCCAACTACCACTTCGGGCTGGGCCTGCAGCAGCACTTCGAGCGGGCCGGCCGCGCGACGGCGTCGCTCATCGCGCACCCGGGGCTGTCGAACACCGACCTGCAGGCGCGCACGGTGCGCGAGGGCGGGGGTGGCTGGATCGGCGCGGTGGCGCACGCGATGACGGCGCGGTCGGGCATGACGCCGCTCGAGGGCGCCCGCCCCCAGCTGCGCGCGGCCACGGACCCGGCGGCGGCGGGCGGCGAGCTGTACGCGCCGCGGTTCGGCTCGCACGGGCCGCCGGTGCGCCGGCCGATCCTGCGCCGCTTCGACCTGCAGAAGCAGATCGACGTCCTGTGGGAGGTCTCCGAGCGGGAGACCGGGGTGCCCCTGGTCGTGCCGCCCGCCTGAGGGGGGCTCAGGCCGGGGCGGTCCCGTGGCGGTCGCGGACGTGCCGCTCGATGCCCCGGCCCACCTTCTCGCCGCAGACGTCGCACACCCAGGACGCCGAGATGCGGTGGCCGGCGTGGTGGAGCTCGACGGGCGGCTCGTCGGCGAGGTAGCGGTCCCCCCACTGCATGAGGGCCTGCAGCACCGGCAGCAGGTCGCGGCCGGCCGGGGTCAGGTGGTAGTCCGAGCGCGGCGGGCTGGCGCTGTACTGCTTGCGCTCCAGCACGCCGGCGTCGACCAGGGCGTGCAGCCGCGCGGTCAGCTGCTCCCGGGGCGCACCGGTGCCGCGCAGGATCTCGCTGAAGCGGTGGGCGCCCAGCGAGACCTCGCGCACGACGAGCAGCGCCCAGCGGTCGCCCACCACGTCCAGCGCGCCCGCGATCGAGCAGCGCCGGCCGGGCAGCGCGTCGAGTCGATCGGCCATGCCTTCTAGGTTCGCATACCGAACCGACTCGTGTACGGTCCGGGCAGTCGGTTCGGCTCACGAACCATGACGAGGCGGGGTGCCATGAGCGCGGCGACCGAGCAACCACCCACCGCGGCCCCCGCCCGCAGCCCCGGGCTGGTGCTGCTGGTCGTCTCGGCCGCCGTCTTCCTCTCGGCGCTGGACCTGTTCATCGTCAACATCGCGTTCCCCACGCTGGCCGCGTCGTTCGACTCGACGACCGGGGCGCTGTCCTGGGTGCTCAACGGCTACACGATCGTCTTCGCCGCCCTCCTCGCCCCGGCCGGCCGGATCGCCGACCGCGTGGGCCGGCGCCGCGTCTTCCTCACCGGGCTGGCGACCTTCCTCGCCGGGTCGCTGGGCTGCGCGCTGGTGTGGGACGTGGGCAGCCTGATCGCCTTCCGCGTGGTGCAGGCGGTCGGCGGCGCGATGATCACGGCGACGTCGCTGGCGCTGCTGCTGGTCGCGTTTCCCCCGGCGCGCCGGGCGGGGGCGATCGCGGTGTGGTCGATGGTCGGGGGAGTGGCCGCCGCCCTCGGGCCGCCCATCGGCGGGCTGCTGGTCGAGGCGTCGTGGCGGTGGATCTTCCTGGTCAACGTCCCGGTCGGCATCGCGGCGCTCGTGCTCGGGCTGCGGGTGCTGCCGGAGTCGCGCGACGCGTCCGAGCGGCGCCGTCCCGACGTCCTGGGCACCCTGCTGCTGATCGGCTCGGTGGGGCTGCTGTCCTACGGGTTGGTCGAGGCTCCCGACCGCGGCTGGGACAGCGGCCTCGTCCTGGCGGCCTTCGCCGGCGCCGTCGTCACCGGGGCGCTGGTCGGCCTGCGCGCCGCACGGGCGCCGCGGGGCACGGTGCCCGTGCTGCCGCTGGCGCTGTTCCGGGTGCGCTCGTTCACCCTCGCCAACCTGGCCATGGCCTCCTTCATGGCCGGCTTCGGCGGGATGCTGCTGGGCAACGTCCTGTGGCTGACCGGCGGGTGGGGGTTCAGCACGGTCGAGGCCGGCTTCGCGCTCATCCCCGGACCGGCCCTGGCCGCGCTCACGGCGATCCCCGCCGGCCGGCTCGGTGCCCGCATCGGCCACGGTCCCGTGGCGGCCCTCGGGACGGCGCTGTTCGGGCTGGGCGCGCCGTACTGGGTCGCGCGGGTGGGGGAGGTGAGCGGCTTCGCCGCCGACTTCCTACCGGGGCAGGTCCTCACCGGCATCGGGGTCGGGTGCACGCTGACCAACCTGTCGGCCGCGGCGTCGTCCTCGCTGCCGCCGGCGACGCTGGCCACGGGCACGGCCACCTTCGGCGCGTTCCGGCAGATCGGCGCGACGCTGGGCGTCTCGATCCTGCTCGCCGCGGTCGCGGGCGCCGGCGGTGAGCTGGACGGGGCCCAGCGCGGGTGGGCGCTCACCGTCGTCCTCGCCGCCCTGGCCAGCCTGCTCTCCGTCGCGATCGGCACGGCGCACCACACCGACCCGGGGCGCGCCACCGCGCCGCCGGCGCCGGTCCCCGAACCGGTCGCCGTGCCGGCACCGACGCCTGCCCCCGCCGAGCGCGGGGAGCCCATCCGATGACCCTGGCGCCCAGCACGGACGCGCTGCGCTTCGACCCGAGCTGGCGGTCGTTCACGCACACGCAGGGCGGCCGTCGGCCGGCAGACGCGACGGCTCCTGGGCGACTGAGCTGGGATCAGGTCAGGTGGATTCAAGGAGCGGATGCAACACCCGCTGGTTGATCGCCTGACAGTAGAGGGCCGATGACTTCGACGGGCTTGAGCCAGTTGAGGGTCTTGCGGGGTCGCCCGTTCAG
>NZ_QOHH01000024.1 GCF_003319105.1 Blastococcus sp. TF02-09
ACCGAGACGACGGCGAGGTCGGCCTCGTTCACCGCGTTCGACACCGGCTCGGGCAGCGGGCCCGAGTTGCCGATGCAGGTGGTGCAGCCGTAGCCGACCAGGTAGAAGCCGAGCTTCTCCAGGTACGGGGTGAGCTCGGCCTTCTCGTAGTAGTCCATGACGACCTTGGACCCGGGGGCCAGCGTCGTCTTCACCCACGGCTTGGTGGCCAGGCCGCGCTCGACGGCGTTCTTGGCCAGCAGCGCGGCGCCGATCATCACCTGCGGGTTGGAGGTGTTGGTGCAGGAGGTGATCGCGGCGATGACCACGTGGCCGTGGTCGACCTCGGTCCCGGTGCCGTCCTCCATGACGACCCGGGTCGGCTTGCGCGGCCGTTCGGCGTCCTCGCTCCCCTGGTAGGCGTCGGGCTTGCCGGCCTCGCCGTTGCCGTGGGTCTCGGCGATCGGGTCGGACGCGGGGAAGGTCTCCGCGACGGCCTCGTCCACCGACGACTTCACGCCGAACGGCTTCTCCTGCGCCGGGACGCCGGGCTTGCGCTCCTCGCCACCGGTCTCGTCGGCCTGGACGTAGTCGGCCAGCGCCGCGCGGAAGGAGGCCTTGGCGTCGGTGATGGCGACGCGGTCCTGCGGGCGCTTCGGGCCGGCGATGCTCGGGACGACCGTCGACAGGTCCAGCTCGAGGTACTCGGAGAAGGCCGGCTCGCGCGTCGGGTCGTGCCAGAGGCCCTGCTCCTTGGCGTAGGCCTCGACCAGCGCCACCTGCTCGGCCGAGCGGCCGGTGAGCTTCAGGTAGGTGATGGTCTCCTCGTCGATGGGGAACATGGCCGCGGTGGAGCCGAACTCCGGGCTCATGTTGCCGATCGTGGCGCGGTTGGCCAGCGGGACGGCGGAGACGCCCTCGCCGTAGAACTCGACGAACTTCCCGACGACGCCGTGCTGGCGCAGCATCTCGGTGATGGTCAGCACCAGGTCGGTCGCGGTGGCGCCGTCCGGCAGCTGGCCGAAGAGCTTGAACCCCACGACGCGGGGGATGAGCATCGAGACGGGCTGGCCGAGCATGGCGGCCTCGGCCTCGATGCCGCCGACGCCCCAGCCCAGCACGCCCAGGCCGTTGACCATCGTGGTGTGCGAGTCGGTGCCGACGCAGGTGTCGGGGTAGGCGACCGTGCGGTTCCCCTCCTGGCGCGGGAAGACCACGCGGGCCAGGTGCTCGATGTTGACCTGGTGCACGATGCCGGTGCCCGGGGGGACGACCTTGAAGTCGCTGAAGGCGCCCTGGCCCCAGCGGAGGAACTGGTAGCGCTCGCCGTTGCGCTCGTACTCGATCTCGACGTTGCGCTGGAACGAGTCCTCGGTGCCGAAGATGTCGGCGATCACCGAGTGGTCGATGACCAGCTCGGCCGGGGCGAGCGGGTTGATCTTCTGCGGGTCGCCGCCGAGCTCGGCCATGGCCTCGCGCATGGTGGCGAGGTCGACGATGCAGGGCACGCCGGTGAAGTCCTGCATGACCACGCGGGCCGGGGTGAACTGGATCTCCTGGTCGGGCTCGGCCGACGGGTCCCAGTTCGCCAGCGCGCGGATGTGGTCGGCGGTGATGTCCGCGCCGTCCTCGGTGCGCAGCAGGTTCTCCAGGAGGACCTTCAGGCTGAAGGGCAGCTTGTCGGAGCCCTCCACCGCGTCGAGTCGGTAGATGTCGTAGTC
>NZ_QOHH01000025.1 GCF_003319105.1 Blastococcus sp. TF02-09
GAGCATGCGTAGGCGGTAGTTGTCGCGGTTGCGGAAGCCGCGGGCGATGCGGCGGTGGAGCTCGATGAGGCCGTTTACGGCTTCGGTGCCGCCGTTGCTGGCCCGGCCGGTGTCGAAGTAGGCCAGGAACGCCTCGCGCCACTGCTTCAGCGTGCGGCCGAGGCGGGCGATCTCGGGGACGGGGCAGGTCGGGAAGGAGTCGAGCACACGCTCGGCGATCTTGCGGCCCTCGGTGGTGCGCTCGTGCCGGTAGGCGGCGCGCAGCTGCTGGGCGCACGACCACGCGAGCCAGACGGCCAGGTGTCGTTCGTCGGCGCCGAACGCGGTCTGCAACCGGTCCCGCTGCCGGTCGGTGAGGTGCTCGGCGCCGGCCCGCAGCGTGTTCCGGATGCCGTAGAGCGGGTCATTCTTGCGGCCGCGGTGGCCGTGGATCTCCTGCTGGACCCGGCGCCGGCAGCGGTCCACGGCGTCGGTGCCGAGCTTGACGACGTGGAAGGCGTCCAACACCGCCGTGGCGTCCTGCAGGCGGTCGTCGATGGCGTTCTTGTAGCCGTGGAACGGATCCAGGGTGGCCACCTGCACCCGGGCACGGAACGCGTCGCCGCGGGCGGTCAGCCAGTCGGCGTAGGCCTTGCCCGACCGACCGGGCACCAGGTCCAGCAACCGGGCCCGAACACGTCCGCGCTGGTCACGGCTCAGATCGACCATGCCGGTCAGCTCCTTCGGGCCGCGACCACCGGCCTCGATCGGCTTGGTCGAGACGTGGTGCCAGATGTGCTCATCCACGCCCAGCGCGGTGACCTCGGCGAAGCGGGCCTCGTCGGCGGCCATCGCCTCCAGCAGTGGGCGGACCGCCCGCCACACCGTGCGCCAGGTGGTGCCCAGCTGACGGGCGATGCCGGCGACCGAGGCGTGCTCACGGCGCAGCAGCCCGACCGCCCACCAAGCCGCCCGGGTGGTCAGCAGCGCCCGGGGCCGGGCGAGAGTGTCGTGCTGCTCGGTGAACGCCTTGCCGGAACACGCCTCCTCGGTGCAGCGCCAGATCCGCTTGCGCCACACCAGCCCGACCGGCCGGCCGAAGCAGGGCACATCGATCAGCACGACATCGCGCCGGCCGTGGCTGCCGACCAGCACGCCACAGGCCACGCAGCCCATCGGCGCGGGCGCTGACTCGACCACTACCCGCAGCTGGCCGGGGAGTTCGGCGACTTCGAGAACGTGGAACCCGTCCAGGCCGACAAGCAGATCGCAGCGGTCGCAGTAGGAGGAATCAGGGCATGAGCGCGCGCGAGCGCACGCCGTAGGCTCGGACACCGTCGAGGCCTTCCGGTCGGGCAGCTTGGTCGCTTCCGATCTTGGAAGGCCTCGACCCGTTCCCGGCCTCAGCTCCCACGCGCGAGTCCCTCACACCCACCGCAGGTACGAAGAGCC
>NZ_QOHH01000026.1 GCF_003319105.1 Blastococcus sp. TF02-09
TGCGCGGGGTAGCGGTGGGTGGCCGCAGAGACCAGTGAGAAGCGACTGTTTACTAAAAACACAGGTCCGTGCGAAGTCGTAAGACGATGTATACGGACTGACGCCTGCCCGGTGCTGGAACGTTAAGGGGACGGGTTAGCTGCTTCGGTGGCGAAGCTCAGAACTCAAGCGCCAGTAAACGGCGGTGGTAACTATAACCATCCTAAGGTAGCGAAATTCCTTGTCGGGTAAGTTCCGACCTGCACGAATGGCGTAACGACTTCTCAGCTGTCTCAACCACAGGCTCGGCGAAATTGCACTACGAGTAAAGATGCTCGTTACGCGCGGCAGGACGGAAAGACCCCGGGACCTTTACTATAGCTTGATATTGGTGTTCGGTTCGGCTTGTGTAGGATAGGTGGGAGACTGTGAAGCGGGCACGCCAGTGTTCGTGGAGTCGCCGTTGAAATACCACTCTGGTCGAATTGGATGTCTAACTTCGGTCCGTGATCCGGATCAGGGACAGTGTCAGGTGGGTAGTTTAACTGGGGCGGTTGCCTCCCAAAATGTAACGGAGGCGCCCAAAGGTTCCCTCAGCCTGGTTGGCAATCAGGTGTCGAGTGCAAGTGCACAAGGGAGCTTGACTGTGAGACCGACGGGTCGAGCAGGAGCGAAAGCTGGGACTAGTGACCCGGCACCGGCATGTGGAAGCGGTGTCGCTCAACGGATAAAAGGTACCCCGGGGATAACAGGCTGATCTTCCCCAAGAGTCCATATCGACGGGATGGTTTGGCACCTCGATGTCGGCTCGTCGCATCCTGGGGCTGGAGTAGGTCCCAAGGGTTGGGCTGTTCGCCCATTAAAGCGGTACGCGAGCTGGGTTTAGAACGTCGTGAGACAGTTCGGTCCCTATCCGCCGTGCGCGTAAGAGACTTGAGAAGAGCTGTCCCTAGTACGAGAGGACCGGGACGGACGAACCTCTGGTGTGCCAGTTGTACCGCCAGGTGCACTGCTGGTTGGCTACGTTCGGCAGGGATAACCGCTGAAAGCATCTAAGCGGGAAGCTCGCTTCAAGATGAGGTCTCTCACCGGGTGAACCGGGTAAGGCCCCCGCCCAGACCAGCGGGTTGATAGGCCGGAAGTGGAAGCATCGTGAGGTGTGGAGCTGACCGGTACTAATAGGCCGAGGGCTTGACCACACACCACCTCCCGCGACCCGCGGCAAGGTGCAAGGGTCAATCACAAGATGTGTCGCGTCCACTGTGCGGTTCTGAACGCACGAACCAGACTGGTTCGAACAAGTTCACAGAGTTACGGCGGTCATGGCGAGAGGGAAACGCCCGGTCCCATTCCGAACCCGGAAGCTAAGCCTCTCAGCGCCGATGGTACTGCCCTGGAGACGGGGTGGGAGAGTAGGACGCCGCCGGACAACCATT
>NZ_QOHH01000027.1 GCF_003319105.1 Blastococcus sp. TF02-09
GGATGCTCCTATGGATCGTCAAGAGGTCTTGGGTGAGGTGAGCAGGTAGTAGAGCTCGCGGGCCATCAGGCGCTTGAGGCAGCGGATGATGTCTTTCTTGGAAAGTCCTTCGGCGGTGCGTCGTTGCACGTAGGCGCGGGTGCGGGGGTCCCAGCGCATGCGGCAGAGCACGACCCGGTAGATGGCGGCGTTGGCTTGCCGGTCGCCGCCTCGGTTGAGCCGGTGGCGGTGGGTGCGCCCAGAGGAGGCGGGGATCGGGGAGACACCGCAGAGCGCGGCGAACGCGGCCTCCGAGCGCAGCCGGTCGGGGTTGTCCCCGGCGGTGACCAGCAGCTGTCCGGCGACGTCGGTGCCCACGCCGTTCGCGCCGGTCAGGGCGGGGTTGATCTGCTGCACGAGCGGCGTGAGCTGGGCGTCGAGGTCGTCGATCTCGGCGGTGAGCTGGGCGTGGCGGCGGGCCAGGGTGCGTAGTGCGGTCTTGGTCGCCTGCTCGGGCTGGTCGATCCGGCTGTGGTCGGGGCGCAGTGCCGCGCAGGTGGTCAGCAACTGGCGCAGGCCCAGTCCGCGCAGCTGGCCGCGCAGCGGTTCGGGTGCGGTGATGAGCAGCGCCTTCAGCTGGGTCTGGGCCTCAGCGCGAGCCCCGACGGCGCTGCGGCGGGCGACCCGCAGCGCGCGCACGGCCTCGACCGGGCCGGTCCGGGCTTTCGGGGTGCCGGTGGCCCGCCCGGCCAGCGCCGCACGGGCGGCGGCCTCGGCGTCGATCGGGTCAGACTTGCCGGCGAACCGGCGGATCTTGCGGTCGGGTCGGTCGACCTCGACCAGCTCGATGCCCGCAGCGGCCAGATGGCGGGCCAGGCCGGCGCCGTAGACGCCGGTGCCCTCCACGCCGACCCGCTGCACCTGCCCGTGGTCAGCCAGCCAATCGGCCAGCTGGCCGTAGCCGGCCGGGGTGGCAGGAAACTGTTGGTGGGCCAGCATCCGACCGGCGGCGTCGATGACCGCTGCGGTGTGGGTGTCGGCATGGGTGTCCACCCCGCCGAATACCGGGTCACTTCCGGTGCTCCCGACAGCGGCATGGGCAGCAGGCAACGGTTCTGCGATGGTGGTCATCGCCGTCCTTCTCACTCGACCGGGCAAGGGCGGCACGCACCGCCGAGCGAGCGGACAAGACAGTGACGGGTGCTTGCTGGCACAAGCTCCTATGAGGTCACGAACCCTCGACCGGTGAGTGCAAGCGAGCCCCGCAGCGGACCGAACCGACAGATCCCGTTGAAGACCCGAAGTCAGTCAGTCGGTGGGTCAGGAACGACCGCTGCGGGGCTCGCCCACATCCTCACTGTCAG
>NZ_QOHH01000002.1 GCF_003319105.1 Blastococcus sp. TF02-09
GCTCGGACACCGTCGAGGCCTTCCGGTCGGGCAGCTTGGTCGCTTCCGATCTTGGAAGGCCTCGACCCGTTCCCGGCCTCAGCTCCCACGCGCGAGTCCCTCACACCCACCGCAGGTACGAAGAGCCGGAATGATGCACCTTCGACGCGGTGGCGACGTGGACGCTCTGAAGTTAACCGTGCGACACACTTGGACCCACGGTCCGCTCGAGGCGCAGACCCGACTCGCGGACGCCATAACTCCACCCCGCTGGACTCACAGTCTCGCGCGTATTGATCTAAGCATCTGGGAGCACGCAGGTGACTGCATATCGCCTGACTTGGCCGGCCAAGCCATTGACGCGTGCCTGCACATCCTGAAGAATCCCGACGAATTCAGACAGCGCGTTCGCCCTACATTCTTAGTGACTTCCGCAGTGATTGATGCGCTGACCGGTCTCGTGAGGGCGGGAGACCCGAACGACCGCGCCCGCATCCTGCATCACCTGTCGAACCTCCCCGACGTGGGCAACGGACTCGACGAGCAGCGTTTCGCACGACTCGCGGCGCGGCTAGTGCCGTTCGACCAAGAGGTTGCTTCAGACATCGCAACCAACTTGATCGACACCAGCCGCCGCCAAAGCGGGCGCCTCCTGTCGGCGGCGCTGCTGGAGTTATCGGGCACGCAATCTGCAACCGAAGAACTTCTTGCCAGGGCAGAACAAGGTGACGCAGAAGCGATGGACGCCCTCGGAGATGTCACGAAACTATCTCCGGCTACCGCCCGTTCTGCAATCCAACGTCATGCGCTACAGCTAGAGGAGAGCGTGAGGGACGCCCGCAAGCTCAGCTGGGGATTTGGCGGGCGCGACAGTGGCAGCATCTTGGCCGTCCTCAACTTTTACTGGCCGAGGGAAGCCAACTGGGATCCCATATTCACTCTTCTCGAGGAGCCTCTCGTTTCCGGCGAGGACAAGCGTGGGGTCGCGGACTTTCTGTCGCGCTACTACACCGAGCTACCGCCAATGGTCAAGGATTGGCTACGTGACCATGCGGAGTCCTTAGCAAGCCAACCGCAGATCCAACACGCGAAGTTCCAGCAGCCCGTCGGTGCAACTTTGACTGCTCTCGCCATACAGAGTGGCGGCCTGAGTGAACAGCAGTCGGCACGCGCGCTTGCCAACGCTTTCGCTCGGCCGTCGCAATCCCGAATTGACATGACCGGCTCCTTGCGCAACGGTTTGCACTCGAAGGATCCACTGATCTTTATTCCACTGTTGGGAGACGCCGACCCAAAGGTTAGGCGCCAGGCGGCGGAGGGTCTCATCGGCCTTGTCTCCGACGACCAACCTAGCGACACCGTGATGGCTGCGCTGGAAGTCGCAATTCTGGGAGAAGGCGCGTTGGTTGCGCTCACGGTCGCCGCTCGCCTTCGTCAGCGGGCGAGCGCTGGCGCGTCATGGCCGCTAACCCTCTTGGAGAACTGCGAACAACATCCATCCGCAGCCGTTAGGCTCGCTGCTCGCGTCGGCAGGACGCTGTAAAAGTGCACGTCTCTGCGCCCATACGTAGAGGGGACGCGGTCGTGAAGCGCATCGCCTCCAGCTAGCCGATTACAGCATCCGGTAGTAGCGAACCTGCGGGAACGGCCGGAAGCCGGCCTTCTCGTAGGCGGCCCGGGCAGGGGCGTGGCCGGGGTCGCCGCCCGTGCCGATGACCGCCAGCACGGAACCGTGGGCGCGCGCCTGCTCGACGGCGTGGGCGATCAGCGCGTCGGCGACACCTCGCCGCTGAGAGTCCGGGTCGACGGCAATCATCTCGATCTCGCTGCTGTTCGGCTCGCCGTGGCTCTCGTCGTGGTGCACGACGGCGACGAATCCGACCGGCCGACCCGCGTCGTCCGCGACCCAGGTGCGGGTCGCCTCGTCCCGGATGACGCCCTCGACCGCGGACGCCTGCATCGCGGCCCAGTCGGGGTAGAGGTGCCGGAAGACGGCCTCCCCCATGACGGTGCGGAACGACTCGAACACCGGTGCCCACGCGCGCAGCGAGAGCTCGACGACAGGGGCGATGTCGGACTCGGCGAGCGGTCGGATCGACGTCGGCACGGCCTCACTGTCCCGGCGCGGTCAACCGCTTTCCAGGTCAGCGCCGGCGCCGGTGACCAGGTCGAGGAGGGCCTGCTCGTCCAGCAGGTCGACGGGGCGGACGGTGAGCCCGTCGGCGACGTGGTGGAAGCCTGCGCTGACCTGCTCCACCGGGACGCCGGTCAGCCGCGACCAGCCCAGCCGGTAGGCGGCCAGCTGCACGCCCGCCGCGGCGAGCTCGCTCCCCGTCGGCAGCGGGCCGGTCTTCCAGTCGATGACCTCGAAGCCGCCGTCCTCCCGCACGAAGACCGCGTCGATGCGCCCACGCAGCGTCAGCGGGCCCAGCGGCGTCTCGAAGGGCACCTCGACCTCGAGCGGCTGGCGGTCGGCCCACTCGCTGGCGAGGAACGCGGCCTGCAGCGTCTCCAGGTGGGCGTCGGGGGCGGCCCCCTCGTCGCCGGAGCCGGGCAGTTCGTCGAGGTCGACCAGCCGCGCGGCTCCGAACCGCTCCTCCAGCCAGGTGTGGAAGGCGGTGCCCCGGCGTGCCTGGGGCGCCGGCGCGGCAGGCATCGGGCGGCGCAGCCGGCGGGCCAGCTCGGCCGGGTCGCGGCGCAGCGTCACCAGCGCGGAGACCGACAGGTGCGAGGGCAGCGGGACGTCGACCGTCGGCGCGGAGTGCCGGGCGCGCTCGCGCAGCAGCAGGTCGGCGTCGCGGACCCAGGAGGCGATCAGCGGGTCGTCCTCGCCGAGGGACAGCTCGCGGTCCAGCGGGTGCGGGGCGGCGGACTCCACCAGCTCGGCAGCGGCGGTGAGCGAGCGGCGGCGGCGGGCGGAGAGGGGGTCGGCCGGCCACGTCCCGATCGGCCACTCCTCGAGCGCGGGGTTCGTCGCGTCGTCGGCCGGAGCGGGCGCCCAGTGCACGACCTCGCCAGCGCCGTCCTCGCACGCCTGCCGGGCGGTGTGCAGCAGCACCGACGGCCCGCACGGCTTGACGCCGTCGCGCCACCAGCTGCCCGAGCACAGCAGCAGGTGCCGGGCCCGGGTCACCGCGACGTAGCCGAGGCGGATCTCCTCGTCCTGCCCGAAGTCCTTCCAGTCCTGCACGTACTGCTCGAGGGCGTCGCGCACCGCGGCCTGGTCGCCCGAACCGGGCACCGGGAGCTTCAGCGCGGGCAGCTCGGCACGGTCGGTGAGCCGCAGCTCGGCCGGCACGGCGCCCGGGTCCTTGATCCACGAGTCGCTGGCGTTGCTGCGCGCGGGGAACTGGTCGACGGTCATCCCGGGCACCGCGACGACGTCCCACTCCAGGCCCTTCGCGGAGTGCCCGGTGAGCAGCTGCACCGCCTCCGGGTTGACCGCCACCTCGCCCGGCTCGAGGCCGCGCTCGCGCTCCTCGGCGTCCCGCAGGTAGCCCAGGAACGCCGGCAGCGACGGCAGCTCGGCCAGCTGCGTGAACTCCGCGGCGACACCGTGCAGCGCATCGAGGTGGGCGCGGGCACCGGCCGGGCTCGCCTCGGGGGCGCTGGCCAGCTCGGTCTCCAGCCCGAGGGTGCGGGAGACCTCGTCGACCAGGTCGGGCAGCGACTCCCCCAGCCGGTTGCGCAGGTGCGCCAGCTCCGCGCCCAGGCGGCGCAGCCGGCGGTGGCCCTCCGAGGAGTAGCCGGCGGGGTCGCCGAGGTCGTCCAGCGCCTCGACGATGCTGCCCCGCTCCACCGGGGCCTCGACCTGCCCCTGCTCCGCGGGCCGGGCCGGGCGGCGCGCGTGCACCAGCGCCCGCGCCCGCGCCTCCAGCGCGGCGAGGTCGCGGGGGCCGATCCGCCAGCGGGCGCCGGTGAGCAGCCGGCCCAGCGCGTCGCCCGCGGTCGGGTCGACCAGCACGGTCAGCGTGGCGACGACGTCGGACACCTCGGGCACCTCGAGCAGGCCGCCGAGCCCCACCACCTCGACCGGCAGGCCCCGCTCGCGGAGCGCGGCGGCGATGCCGGGCAGCTGCTTGCGGGTGCGGGCCAGCACGGCGACCGTCGGGCGCTTCCCGTCCGCCCGCGCGACGAGCGGGTCCTCGCCGCGCCAGCAGGAGGCCAACCGGTCGGCCAGGGCGGCGGTCTCGTCGGCGATGGTGTCGTACAGGCCGACGGTGACGGCACCGCGGCCGGCCGTGGGCGCGGGCGCGAGGTCGGGCAGCGGGTGCTCGGGCGCCGGCAGCATCGCCGAGACGGCGTTGGCGACGGCGAGCACGCTCTCGTCGTTGCGCCAGCTCGTGGCCAGGGTGAGCCGCTGCGCACGCCGGGGACCGCGGCCGGGGAAGGTGCGGTCGAAGCGCTCGATGGTGCCGGCCGAGGCGCCCCGCCAACCGTAGATCGACTGCCGCGGGTCACCGACGGCGAGCACGGCGTGGCCGGTGCTCCCGCCGAACAGCGCCTCGAGCATCCGCAGCTGCCCGACGCTGGTGTCCTGGTACTCGTCGAGCAGCACGACCTTCCACCGCGCCCGCTCCCGGCGGCCCACCTCCGGCGCGGCGGTGGCGATGCGCGCGGCGTGCGCCACCTGGTCGGCGTAGTCGATGGAGCCCATCGCCCGCTTCCAGGCCTCGAACGCCTCGACGAGCGGCAGCAGCGCGACCCGGGCCCGCTGCCGGGCCAGCATCTCGCTCACCGCCGCGTAGGGCCCGCGCTTCTTCGGCGCGTCCGCGTAGCCGGCGATCTGCGCCTCGAGCCTCGCCGTCCACGCGCGCAGCGCGTCGGGGCTGACATCGTGCTCGCCCATCTCGGCGGCCAGGGCCAGCACGTCCTCGACGGTGGTCAGCGGGGTGAGCGGGACGTCGCTCATGTCGCCGGTCCACGCCGTCACCACGGTGGCCGCCTGCCCCCAGCACATCGCCGGGCCCAGCACCCCGGCACCGGGCTCCACGCCGATCCGCAGGCCGTGCTCGGCGACCAGCGCGGCGGCGTAGCCGTGGTAGGTCGAGACGGTCGGCTGGGCGACGGAGAGCCGCTCGCGCAGCGCGGGCTCGGTGTCCGGGTGGCGGGCCAGGGCGCCCAACCGCAGGTGGACCCGCTCGTTCAGCTCGCTGGCGGCCTTGCGGGTGAACGTCAGCCCGAGGATCTCCTCCGGCGCGACGACCTGGTTGGCCACGAGCCAGGACACCCGGGCGGCCATCGTCTCGGTCTTCCCGGAACCCGCACCGGCGACTACCACGAGCGGCCGGTCGGCAGGCGCCTCGACTACGCGGGCCTGCTCGGCGGACGGCGCGTAGGACAGCCCGCACCGGGCGGCGACCTCGGCCGGGGTGAGCAGCCGCCGCGGGCCGGCCGGTGCCTGCGCGGGCTCGGCCAGCAGGTCGTCGAACGAGAGCTGCGTCATCCGGTCACCTGCCGGCCGCGCTCGTGCATCGGGCAGCTGCGGCGGGCCGGGCAGCGGGAGCAGTGGCTGCCGGTGCGCACCTCGAAGGTGGCCGCGCCCATGCCCGCGCCGACGTCGGTGATCAGCTCGCCCGCCCAGGTGGCCGCCAGCGGGACGTCGTCCGGCAGCGGCTGCTGGTGCTGCTCCTTGGCCTTGGCCCCGCTGCCGACCTGGAGCAGCGCCGCCCCACCGGGCACCGCACCGTGGTCGCCGAAGCCGCCGGCGGCGACCGCCACCTGGTAGGCGGCGAGCTGGCCGTGCTCCTCGGTGTTCTTCGGGACCGTCTTCCCGGTCTTCAGGTCCACCACGACCAGCCGGCCGTCGGCGTCGCGCTCGAGCCGGTCGACCTGGCCGCGCAGCCGGGCACGGCCGACGACGACGTCGAAGTTCTCCTCCACGCCGACCAGCTCGCGGTCGTTCGCGGCGTGCCAGCGGAGGAAGCGGCCGAGCATGTCCTGCGCCGCCTGCCGCTGACGCTGGTCGGCCCAGCCCGGTCCCAGGTCCAGCTGGTCGAGCTCGCCGTCGAGGGCCGCGGGCGCCTCGGCCGGGGGCAGCCCCTCGGCGACCTGCTGGGCGACGGCGTGCACCGCCGTGCCCACCGTGCGGGTCGAGTCGGGCGAGGCCTCGGCCCCGACGGCGCCCAGCACCCAGCGCAGCGGGCAGCGCTGGAAGGTCTCGATGTGCGAGGGGCGCACCCGCACCTCGTCGTCCTCGGGCACGAGTGGGGCGTCATCGGACAGCGGGGCGAGCCCCCACCACGATCTCGGCGAGGCGCCGAGAACGCCCTCGTCGGCCAGCCGTCGCAGCACCGAGGCGGCGGCCGACCGGCGGGCCGACGGGGTGCCGGGGTCGGTGACCGCGCGGCGGAGCTCGGCGACCAGCGCCGGCAGGGTCAGGGAGCGGGGCAGCTCGGTGAGCGCCCGCCCCTCCTCCGGCGGCGGCTGGACGAGGTCGAGGAACCGCGAGGCGGTGGCCCCGGCGTCGGCACCGTCGAGGGCGCCCTGCACCGCGCTGACGATGAGCCGCCGGCGGGCCCGGGTGACGGCGACGTAGAACAGCCGGCGCTCCTCGGCCAGCGCCAGCGTGCGCCGGTCGACGACTGCGCCGTCGATACCGGCGGCCCGCTCCACCAGCACCTCGGCGCCCAGCAGCGAGGACCGCTCGCTCAGGTTGGGCCAGACGCCCTCCTGCACGCCGGCGACGCAGACGAGGTCCCACTCCAGGCCCTTGGACGCGTGCGCGGTCAGCAGCCGGACCGTCTCGCCCGACGCGGCGCGGGCGGCGCCGGTGTCGCCGGGCAGCTCCTGGGCGGAGAGGTGCGCCGCGAAGGCACGGACGTCGGCCGAGGGCAGCCGGTCCACGAACCCGGCGGCCGCGTCGAACAGCGCGACGACGGCGTCCAGGTCGCGGTCGGCGACGGCGCCCGTCGGCCCGCCTGCGGCGCTGGCGCGGGCCCACGTCGAGGCGAGCCCGCTGGCCTGCCACATCGCCCAGAGCACGTCCTCGGCGGTGCCGTCCTGCGCCAGCGCCAGCCGCCCGGCGCCGAGCACGGCGGCCACCCGCAGCGCGGGGCGGGCGACGTGCTCGGGCAGTGCCTCCAGCAGCGCGTCGTCCTCCAGCGCCATGGCCAGCGGGGCGCCGCGCTCGGCGGCGTCGACACCCTGCCGGGCCAGCGCCACGCGCACCGCGCGGCGCAGCCGGCGCAGGTCCAGCACGGTCGCGCCGCCCAGCGGCGAGGCGAGCAGGGCCTCGGCGGCGGTCTCGTCCAGACCGGTGGCGACGCCGTCGGCCGGGTCGCTGCCCGGCCGCGGGAGCAGCGCGGTGAGCGCACCGAGGAACGGGGCGACGGCGGGCTGGCCGGCCAGTGCCACGTCGTCGGAGGAGACGGCGAGCGGGACGCCGGCCGAGGCCAGCGCGCGGCGCAGCGGGCCGAGGGCCGCGGCGGCGCGGACGACGACGGCCATCTGGGACCACGGGATGCCGTCGAGCAGGTGGGCGCGGCGCAGCCGGTCGGCGAGGTAGGCGGCCTCGATCGCCGCGGACCCGAAGACGTGCACCTCGGCCGCACCCGGATCGGGCGACTCCCCCGCCGTCAGCCGGCGGTGCTCCCACGGACCGGGCAGCCCCTCGGCCACCTGCCGGCTGATCCGCAGCAGCTCGGCTCCCGACCGGCGGGAGACCCCCAGCGAGACGCGGGCAGCGGGGCGCCCGTCGGTGTGCCGGAACCGGTCGGGGAACTCGGTCATGCCGCGCGGCTCGGCCCCGCGGAAGGCGTAGATGGACTGGTCGGGGTCGCCGACGGCGACGACGTTGCCGCCCCGCCCGGCCAGCAGGGCGAGCAGCTCGACCTGCGCCGGGTCGGTGTCCTGGTACTCGTCGACGAACAGCCAGCGGGCGCGCTCGCGCTCCTGGCGCAGCAGCTCGGCGTCGCCGTCGAGCTCGGCGATGGCCTGCCGGACGAGCTCGGCCGGGTCGTACCCGGACGCGTCACCCCGGCCGAGGGTGGAGAAGGCGGTGACCGCCTCGTACTGCTCCTGGAACGCCGCGGCGTGCACCCAGGGCTCCCGGCCGCTCTCCCGGCCCCATGCGGCCAGCTGCTCGGGGGCGACCCCGCGCTCGGTGGCCCGCAGCAGCAGCTCGCGCAGCTCGGTGCGGAAGCCGGCCGTGCCCAGCGCGGGCGCCAGGTCCGCCGGCCAGCGGACCGCACCCTCCTCCTCGACGTCCCCCCGGAGCAGCTCGGCGACGACGGCGTCCTGCTCGGCGGAGGTGAGCAGCCGCGGCGGCGCCTCGCCCCGCAGCAGCGCGGCGCGGCGGAGGACGCCGTAGGCGTAGGAGTGCAGGGTGCGCGCCAGCGGCTCGCGGATGGTCTGCGCGACGCGGCTGGTGATGCGGGTGCGCAGCTCGGCGGCGGCCTTGCGGCTGAAGGTCAGGACGAGGATCTGCTCGGGGTCCAGCCCCGCCTCGATCCGGGTGGCGACCGCCTCGACGATCGTCGTGGTCTTCCCGGTGCCGGGACCGGCGAGGACCAGGAGCGGCCCGGCCGGGTGGTCGACGACGGCCTGCTGGGTGGGGTCGAGGCGCGGAGCCGCCACCTCCGGCCGCTCCGACTGCACCAGCCGGTAGACCGGCGCCGCGCCCCCCTGTGCCACCTCTCGATGGAAGCACGCCCCACCGACAACTCCGGGACGCCGGGGACGGACGGGCGGGACGGGTGGGTGGAGAAGGAGCAGGACCTCAGATCAGCGCGAGGGCCGCCTCGACGTGACCGGCCTCCAGCATCAGATCCGCCGCGGTGGTCAGCCACCCCGCGACCTGCAGCAACGGCCACTCCCCCTCGGTGTCGAGGGACGCCGTCGCGGCGACAAGCCCGGCCTGGGCGACAGCCCGGCACGCGATGGTGTTCATGCACTGGTAGTCGGCACGTCCGCCGCCGCGCTGTAGGCCGGGGCGGGAAATGGTGCGCACGGGTTCCCCGGACACGCCCCCGTCACGCGGGCGGTCGGTGCCCGACATCACGGAGCTCGAGCAGCAACGTGCCGGCTGCTGCATCCACCGGCCGGAACCCGAGGCGCTCGTACAGCCGGCGGGCCGGGTTGCCCTCCTCGACGCTGAGGCTCAGCGCCGGCAGGCCCCGATCTCGCGCCTCGCGCACCGCCGCCTCGACCAGCTCCAGGCCCAGACCCTCGCCGCGGTACCCCAGCAGCACGCAGACGCTGAGCTCCGGGACGTCGGCACGCACGAACCCGTACCCGGGGGCGTCGGCCGGGAAGCGGGTCACCCAGACCACGCCCGTCGGCTCGCCGCCGGCGGTGGAGACGGCGCCGAACTCCGGGGACGTCCGGTAGTAAGCGGCCAGGTGCGGATCGCCGTCCACCTGCGCGATCGAGAACCGGGGCCCGTTCCAGTTCACGTTGAACCAGGTGGCGAGGCGGAGCAGCAACCGGTCCTGCTCGTCCAGCGCGCGCGTCGTCCGCCGTCGGTCCACCCCTGGACCTTGCCCGGGCCGCTCAGCCCTGCGCCAGCCCCCAGGACGTCGCGGCGATCCGGTCGGCGTCCTCGCGCGCGAGGGTGCCGACGTCGACCAGCCGCTCCAGGACGTGCGCCTGCCGGGCCCGGGCGAGCTCGGGGTGCACCAGCGGGTCGTACGCGCTGGGCGCCTGCACGAGACCGACGAGCACCGTGGCCTGCGCCCAGTCCAGCTCGCCGGGGGCCGCGTCGAAGTAGCCCCGCGCGGCGGCATCCAGGCCGTAGAAGCCGTGCCCGAAGTAGGCGGCGTCGAGGTACATCCGCAACAGCTCCTCGTTGCTCCAGGCGCGGTCGAGCTTGAGCGCCAGGACGACGGCGCGGGCCTTGGCCAGCGGATCGGTGGCGCCGTCCTCGTAGACCACGCGGGCCAGCTGCTGGTGCACGGTCGAGCCGCCCCGGTCGGTGCCGCTGACCAGCCCGAGCGGCGCCCGCAGCGCTCCCCGCCAGTCGATGCCGACGTGGTCGGCGAAGTGGCTGTCCTCGGTGGCCAGCAGGGCGGCGGCGACGCGCGGCGGGATCTCACCCCCGAGCGCCGTCCCGGCGTGGGCGGCCAGCCGCGCGTCCACCCGGGTGCGGGCGTCGTCGACACCTGGGGTGGTGACCCACCCGGCGCCGAGCCCGAGGGTGGCGACGACGGCGAGGGCGCCGAACGCGCGGCGGGCGCGACGGAGCACGGGGGCCGGTCGCGAGGCGGGGAGGGTGCGCTGCTGCGTCAGGTCGGGCACCCCCTCATCCGATCGTCCGGGACCCCCGTCCGGCGTCGTCCCGGCGGTCGATCTTGCTGGATGGGGCGTCATCCCCGGGGAGGACGGCCGTGTCGCGGTCGGGCCAGCCGACGGCGGCCAGGTCGACGCGGCCGTTGCGCACCGGCACGCCCTCGCCGGCCAGCAGCTCCAGCTGCCGCACCCGCACCGCCTCGGCGGCCGTGCCGTCGGCGCGCAGCACCCGGTGCCAGGGCACCGCTCCCCCGCCGGAGCTCAGCGCCCGGGCGACCCGGCGCGGACCCACGCCGACCAGCCGGCCGATCGCGCCGTAGCTGGTGACCCGCCCCGGTGGGATCTGCTCCACCACGTCGAAGACGGCCTCGTCGACGTCCAGCGCATCGCTCACGTGCCCATGGTGGACCGTCGGGCGAGGCCTGTTCAGTCGTCCTTGCGCCCGAACCGGGCCAGCAGCCGGGTCTGCGGGCGCGCCGATGCGGGCACGGGCAGCGGCGGGTCGAAGAATCCGGGGACGCCGTCGTCGGGCAGCTGGTCGGCGAGCACCAGCGCCACGGTGACCAGGTCCTCGTCCAGCGTGCGGTCGCCACCGGTCGCCCGGGCGAGGTCCCACGAGTGCACGGTGAGGTCCGACGTCATCTCGAGGACGTACTGCGTGGCCGGCGTGGGCCCGCGCTGCAGGTGCACGGTGCGGGACAGGGCGTCGTCCTCCGCGACGGCGGCCAGCGACCCGTCCGCGGCGGTCTCCCAGCTGGTGAGCGGGTCGTCCCCGAGCAGCGTCGGGGTGTCGTCAGGCACCTGGATCCGGTCGTAGGGCTCCCCGGCCAGCAGCGGCGGCGCCCATAGGTGCTCACCGATCAGGTGCGCCACGAGGTCCGCGACCGTCCAGCCGGGCAGCGCCTCGTCCTCCCACTGGTCGGGGTCGACGGCGTCCACGCGGTCGGTGAACAGCGCCTGCGCGCGCTGGAACAGCTCGAGCAGCTCGACGGGCGAGTACCGGTCCATGCCGCCAGTAGACATGTCCCCAGTCAACAGCGGCCGACCCCGACCTGCCCGTCGGGGACGACGACGGCCCGGTCACCCACGAGGGGTGACCGGGCCGCGGTGGACTGCGTTCAGTAGGTCGGGAGCGTCTTGTCGATGCGCGTGGCCCAGGAGGTCACGCCGCCCTGCACGTGGACGGCGTCCTTGAAGCCCGCGGCCTTGACCGCGGCGAGCACCTCGGCCGAGCGGACGCCGGTCTTGCAGTGCAGCACGATCGGCTTGTCCTGCGGCAGCTCCGACAGCGCCCGGCCGGAGAGGATCTCGTCCTTGGGGATCAGCCGCGCGCCCGGGATCGAGACGATCTCGTACTCGTTGGGCTCGCGGACGTCGATCAGGTCAAACTCCTTGCCGGCGTCCATCATGTCCTTGAGCTCGTCGACCGTGATCGTCGAGCCGGCCGCCGCCTCCTGCGCCTCGACCGAGACCACACCGCAGAAGTTCTCGTAGTCGATCAGCCCGGTGATCGGCTCGCCCTCGGGGTCCTTCCGCACCTTGATCTCGCGGAAGGTCATCTCCAGGGCGTCGTAGACCATCAGCCGACCGAGCAGCGTCTCGCCGATGCCGGTGATCAGCTTGACCGCCTCGGTGGCCTGGATGGCGCCCACCGTCGCGCAGAGGACGCCGAGCACGCCACCCTCGGCGCAGCTGGGCACCATGCCGGGCGGCGGCGGGACGGGGTAGAGGTCGCGGTAGTTCGGCCCGTGCTCGTTCCAGAAGACCGACACCTGACCGTCGAAGCGGTAGATGGAGCCCCACACGTAGGGCTTGTTCAGCAGCACGCACGCGTCGTTGACGAGGTAGCGCGTGGCGAAGTTGTCCGTGCCGTCCACGATGAGGTCGTACTGGCTGAAGATCTCCAGCACGTTGTCGTTGTCCAGGCGCGTCTCGTGCAGCCGGACGTCGATCAGCGGGTTGATCTCCCGGATGGAGTCGCGCGCGCTCTGGGCCTTGGACCGGCCGACGTCGGACTGCCCGTGGATGATCTGGCGCTGCAGGTTCGACTCGTCGACGGTGTCGAACTCGACGATGCCGAGCGTGCCCACACCGGCCGCGGCCAGGTACATGAGCACCGGCGAGCCGAGGCCACCGGCGCCGACGGCCAGCACCTTCGCGTTCTTCAGCCGCTTCTGCCCGTCCATGCCCACGTCGGGGATGATCAGGTGGCGGCTGTAGCGGCGGACCTCGTCGATGGACAGGTCGGCGGCGGGCTCCACCAGGGGTGGCAGGGACACGATCGCTCCTCGTTCGGTGGACAGCGGCCGCGACGGGCCGTCGAACACGTGCGACAACAGCGTGCCAGCCAGGATCCTTCCCTCGGGACGCACCCGCCTCGGGCCGCCCCGTCGACCGCGGGGTTCGACACCTCACGCCGACGGGTGCGACGTGTCCTTCCCCGCGGTCGGTCGGCCTGTGGACAGTCGAGGCGGGCCTGGTCTCGCTGAGGGCAGGCTCCCCGGGTGCCTGCATCCCGCCCGCCGATCCTGCGGGGACGCGTCTTCCGCGGTCGGGACGCCGTGGCCGCCGGGCTGCTCACGAAGCGACAGCTCTCTTCCCGTGTCTGGCGGCCGCTGTTCCGCGGCGTCTACGCCGATGCGGAGCTCCCCGACACCCACGAGATCGCAATCGCCGGCGCCTCGTTGATCACTCCGTCGACCGCGGTCTTCAGCGGACGATCTGCGGCATGCCTCCTGGGCGCGGACCAGCTGGTCGACGCGTCGACCCCGGTAGAGGTGACCGTGCCCGAGGCCGACCGGTTCGGTCCCGTCGCGGGACTGCGGATACGTCGTGCCGTGGTGCCGGAATCCGACGTCCGCAGCGTGCGCCGGTACTCATGCACGACACCGGTCCGGACCGCCGTGGACATCGCCCGGCACGAGGAGCTCCCCGGCTCCGTCATCGCCCTGGACGTCCTGCTTCGCCGCGGTCTGGTCGACGCCGGGCGGCTGGCCGAGGCCGTCGCAGCAGTGCCGACCGGACGCGGATCCCGCCGTGCGCGCCTCGCCGAGGCATTGGCCGACGGCCGGGCCGAGTCCCCGCCGGAGACGGTGGTCCGGGTGCTGCTGCGGACAGCAGGGCTGGCTCCGGTGCCGCAGTTCGTGGTGCGCGACGAGCATGGCCGGTTCGTCGCCCGGGTGGACCTCGCCTTCCCCGGTCAGCGGGTGGCGGTCGAGTACGACGGCGCCTGGCACGGTCACCCAGGACAGCTGGCCCGGGACCGTCGGCGGCTCAATGCGCTGGTGGCGGCGGGCTGGCGGGTGGTGCACCTGACTGCGGCAGATCTGCACGACCCGGCCCGAGTACTCGCCGCGGTCGCGTCGGCGCTCGCCGAGCGCGGGCTTTGACACCTGCAGGGCGTCGTCGCGACGTGGCCTTCCCCGCGGTCGGCGAGGGGGCGGCGAGGCTAGGGGTAGGGCCAGGCGTTCTTGGCGCAGCCGTCCAGGCCGAGCGTCTGCTGCTGCATCACCGGCGCGAGCTCGCCGGGCCCCGGGCACGACTCGTGACCGTTGCCCAGCGCGTGCCCCACCTCGTGGTTCACCACGTACCGGCGGTACGTGGCGACGTCGCCCTTGTAGTCCGGGACGGCGGTGGCCCAGCGGGCCAGGTTGATGACGGCCCGCTCGCCGTAGCGGCAGGAGGTGTACCCGCCGGTGCCCACGCCGGGGCAGTAGGTCTCCATGCTGCCCGGGCTCACCAGCGACACCCGGAACTCGTACTCACCCGCATCCGCCTCCGCGGCACCCACCCGCTGGAAGGACATCTGCCCGCCGTTCCCCCAGGAGCGCGGGTCGCCCAGCGTCTCCTCGACGGCCTCGGCGAACCCAGCGCCGTCGACGTCGATGCCGTCCTCCACCTCGACGACGAAGCGACGCAGCGGGCCGGTGCCGTAGACGGGCGAGCCGCCGTCGACGACCGAGACGGTCCCGGCGCCGCGCTCGACGTAGATCGCGGCGTCGGCAGCCGGGGGCGGCACCTCGGTGGGTTCGGCGTCGCCCTGCGCGGGTGCGTCGGAGGGCCGGCCGTCGTCGGGCAGCGGGAGGACCGACGGCGTCGCGGCCAGCGCCGAGCTGCTCGCGCCGGCCGGATCGGTGCCGGCCGGCCGGTCGACGGCGACGTCGACGAGCGCGACGAGGGTCGCCACCGTCAGGAACGGGATGGCGTAGGCGCGCCACCCGTACCGGCGGACGAAGCCGCGCACGGGGCCGTCGGCCGGGCCCACCCGACGGCGCACCCGGTCGGGGTCGGCGGCGGCGACCAGCGGGCCGCTGCGCGGGCGGGTCCGCGTGCCTCCCGATCGGCTCGGGGAGTCGACCCGGCCGTCGGTGCGGCGTCCCGACACTCCCGACCTCCCTGGTCTCCCGATCGACGTCCGGCCCAGGGTCTCACGCTGCGTGGCGAGTCGGCTGCAGCCGGCAGCCGCCCGGCCCTACGTGGCGTCCAGCGCCTCGAGCATGCCCAGCACGGCCCGCGCCGTCGGCTCCGGCGCCTCGAGCATCGCCACGTGGCCGATGCCCTCGAACACCCGCAGCCGGGCGTCGGGGATGGCGGCCGCCAGCCGCGGGGCCATCGCCGGGTCGACGAGCTTGTCGCGGTCGCCCCAGATGACGAGCGTCGGCTGACGCAGGGCACCGGCCATGCGCCAGGCGTTGGCCCGGCCCACCCGCAGGTAGGAGGTGATCAGCGCGCGCATGTTGCCGGCCAGCGCGCGGTCGGCCCACGGCTGCTCGGCCCGGATGCGCATCTCCTCGACCGCCTGGTCCACCCGCTCCTCGGGCACCTGGTCGGGCCGGCCGAAGCACATCCGGATCATCGAGCGCACGTTCTGCTCCGGGGTGACCCCGGCGAGGCGGCGCTCGGCCAGCGTCGTGGCGCCCGGCAGCAGCAGGAGCAGCAGCGCCCGGCTGAACGCCGGGGGGACGCGGTAGACCGGCATGGCCGGTGAGATCAGCGTCAGCGTGCCGACCAGGTCGGGCCGCCGGGCTGCGACGACGACGCTGACCAGGCCGCCGAGGGAGTTGCCGAGCAGGTGCACGGGCCGGCCCTGCGCCTCGCCGGGCTGCTGCCGGATGTGCTCCAGGACGTCGATCACCGCCCGCACGTGCCCGCGGATCGAGTACCGCCCGCGGGGTGGCGGCGGGGACTGCCCGAAGCCCGGCAGATCCACCGCCCACCCCTCGACGCGGACCGCCAGCAGCGCCGCGAGATCGGTCCAGTTCGTCGAGGCGCCCCCCAGCCCGTGCACGTACAGCGCCCGCTCGTGCGGTGCGCCGGACGGGTCGCCGTCGACCGGTCCGGTCCACGGCGTGCAGCGCACGAAGACCTCACCCCCACCGGCCGGCAGCTGCCGGCCCGGCCACGGGGGCCGGAGGACGGCGGTGCCGGGCAGGGCGGTCGCCGAGTCGGGTGCGTCCCCGAGGGACGACGGCCCGCGGACGTCGGAGCTGGGCATCTCGGGCATCGCCGCGACGGTAATCCAGCGGTGGTGGTTGTGATGCCGCGCACGAACCCGTCGGTAACATCCCCGTGCCATGCAGCCGCCACCTCCCGCCCCCGCAGCGAACCGCCGCACGTCCCGCCTGCCCCGGGGCGCCCGCCGGCTGCAGCTGCTGCGCGCGGCCCAGGACGTCTTCGTCGCCCAGGGGTTCCACGCGGCCGCGATGGACGACATCGCCGACCGCGCCGGTGTCAGCAAGCCGGTGCTCTACCAGCACTTCCCGGGCAAGCGGGAGCTGTACCTGGCGTTGCTCGAGGAGCAGGTCTCCGAGCTGGCGGACCGAGTCGCCGAGGCCATGGCCGCCACCCACGACAACCGGTCGCGGGTGGACGCCGCCGTCGGCGCCTACTTCGACTTCATCGACGCCGACGGCGAGGCCTTCCGCCTCGTCTTCGAGTCCGACCTGCGCAACGACGCCGACGTCCGCACCATCGTCGACCGCGGCACCGGCACCTGCGTCGAGGCCATCGCCGAGGTGATCGCCGCCGACACCGGCGCCGACACCGAGCGGGCCCTGCTGCTGGCCTCGGGGCTCGCCGGCCTGGCGGAGTCCAGCGCCCGGTGGTGGCTGCCCCGCAAGGGCACCGTCTCCCGCGACGAGGCCGTGGCGCTCATGTCGGCGTTGGCGTGGCGGGGCATCTCCGGCTTCCCGCGGATCGACGGCGGGCAGCCGCTCGCCTGAGGCGTTCGCTGTCGGCGCACCCGCTCCGACCGTCCCCCGGCGCCGGGCTGGACTAGCGTTGGGGACAGTCGCGCGAACCGAGGAGGCATCGCCCACGTGGAAGTCAAGATCGGCGTCCAGCACTCCCCCCGGGAGCTGGTCATCGACAGCCCCAAGACCCCTGACGAGATCGCTGCGGAGGTGTCGGCAGCCATGTCCGGCACCACCAAGGACGGCCTGCTGACCCTCGTCGACGAGCGGGGTCGGCGCGTCGTCGTCCCGGTCGACCGCATCGCCTACGTAGAGATCGCCCAGGCCGATCAGCGGCGGGTCGGCTTCATCGCCGGAAGCACCAGCTGACGGAGGACCCCGCTGCCCCTCACGGCTCGCACGCTCGCCGTGGGGCCCTGCACCGGGGCCGGAGGGGGCGTTCCCGCATCGCGGGGACGCCCCCTCCGTCCGGTCAGGGGTTGAGGCCCAGGGTGGTCATGCGCTCGGTGTGCGCGCTGGTGATGCGGTCGATCAGCCGGCCGACGCCGGCCAGGTCACCGGTCCCGCTCATGATCAGGTCGGCCAGCCCGTCGTTCTCGGCGATGACCGCCTGCGAGCGGGTGATGGCCTCCCCGACCAGCCGCCGTCCCCAGAGCGCCAGCCGTCCGGCGAGCCGCCGGTCGGCCTGGATGGCCGCGCGGACCTCGCGCACGGCGAAGTCGGCGTGCCCGGTGTCGGCGAGCACCTCCAGCACGAGGTCCCGGTCGGGCTCGGGCAGGAACGCCGCGATCTCGCGGTAGAAGTCGGCGGCCAGACCGTCGCCGACGTAGGCCTTCACCAGCCCCTCGAGCCAGGTGCTCGGCCGGGTGCTCTCGTGGAAGGTGTCCAGCGCGACGGTGAACGGCGCCATCGCCGCGGCCGGGTCCGCGCCGAGCTCCGCGATCCGCTCGGTGAGCCGCACGTGGTGGCCGATCTCCGCCGCCGCCATCCGCGCGAGCGCGGCCCGGCCGGTCAGCGTGGGAGCCAGCCGGGCGTCCTCGGCGAGCCGATCGAAGGCGGTCAGCTCGGCGTAGGCCAGCACGCCCAGCAGGTCGACGACGGCTCCGGGCTCGGGCTGGCTCACGTGGTCTCCTCGGCTCGGGCGGGCGCAGGAACACTCCCCCCACGAGTGGGGCAGACCACATCATCCGTGCGGCGGGCCGAGGCTAGCCGGTGCCGGGCGCTACCATGGGCCCCGGTGGGCCTCACGGCCTGCCGTGCACTCGTGCGCTGACGACCGTCGGACGACGCCCCCTGCGGGCCGTCTCCCGGGCAGGTCCTCCACCGGACGCCCGGTCATGCTGGCCGCGTCGGCGCTGGAACCCGATCCCGCGACAACCGACCCGGGACAGGTCCGACGCCGCGGATCATCCGCCGCCGGAACCGGTCCCCCGCAGACCAGAGGCGAGACCCCTGACCTCCACCGAGAACGACACCCCCACCCCGGCCGTCGAGCTGGAGCACGCCGAGACCGGCGCTCCCGACCCCGAGCAGCTCGAGCAGTCCGTCGAGTCCCTCGGCGGCGCCCCCGTCGCGCCGGACAGCCCGCTGTTCAGCGACTTCGACGTGCACCCCGACATCGTGGCCGCGCTGGCCGACGCCGGGATCACCCGCACCTTCGCCATCCAGGAGCTGACCCTCCCGCTCGCGCTGGCGGGCAACGACCTCATCGGCCAGGCGCGCACCGGCACCGGCAAGACCCTCGGCTTCGGCGTGCCGCTGCTGCAGCGGGTCACCCCGCCGTCCGAGGGTGGCGACGGCGTCCCGCAGGCGCTGGTCGTCGTCCCCACCCGGGAGCTGTGCGTGCAGGTGGCCCGCGACCTCGGCGCCGCCGGCGCCAAGCGCGGCATCCGCGTGCAGGCCATCTACGGCGGGCGCGCGTTCGAGCCGCAGATCGAGGCCCTGCGCACCGGCGTCGACGTCGTCGTCGGGACGCCGGGCCGGCTCCTGGACCTCGCGCAGCGCGGCGACCTGATCCTGGGCAAGGTCAGGGCGCTGGTGCTCGACGAGGCCGACGAGATGCTCGACCTGGGCTTCCTGCCCGACATCGAGCGGATCCTGGCCATGGTCCCGGAGAAGCGGCAGACCATGCTGTTCTCCGCCACCATGCCCGGCCCGATCGTGACGCTGTCCCGCACCTTCATGACGCAGCCGACCCACATCCGGGCCCACGGCAACGACGAGGGCTCGACGGTCCCGCAGACCACGCAGTTCATCTACCGGGCGCACAACCTGGACAAGCCCGAGCTGCTCGCCCGCGTGCTGCAGGCCCGCGACCGCGGCCTGGTGATGGTCTTCTGCCGCACCAAGCGGACCGCGCAGAAGGTCGCCGACGAGCTGGTCGACCGCGGGTTCGCCGCGGCCGCCGTGCACGGGGACCTCGGCCAGGGCGCCCGCGAGCAGGCGCTGCGCGCGTTCCGCAGCGGCAAGGTCGACGTCCTGGTCGCCACCGACGTCGCCGCCCGCGGCATCGACGTCACCGGCGTCAGCCACGTCGTGAACTACCAGTGCCCCGAGGACGAGAAGACCTACGTGCACCGCATCGGCCGCACCGGCCGGGCCGGCAGCACCGGTGTCGCGGTCACCCTGGTCGACTGGGACGACATCCCCCGCTGGCAGCTGATCAACAAGGCGCTGGACCTGGGCTTCGACGACCCGCCGGAGACCTACTCCACCTCGCCGTGGGTCTACACCGACCTGGACGTGCCCGAGGGCGCGAAGGGCCGGCTGCCCCGCTCGCAGCGCACCCGCGAAGGCCTGGAGGCCGAGACCCTCGAGGACCTCGGCGAGACGGGCAAGCGCAACCGCCCGGCCGGCGGCTCGGATCGCGGCCCGCGCGGCCGCTCCGAGGGCGACCGCCAGTCCGGCGAGGGCGGCGGCAAGAGCCGGCCCCGGCGGCGCACCCGCGGCGGTGGCGCGGCGGCCCAGGGCGCGTCCGCAGCACCCGAGGGTTCCGGTGGCGAGGCCGCCCAGCAGCGGTCCGGCGGCGAGGGTGGCGAGGGACGGCCGCGTCGCCGTCGCCGCCGCCGTGGCGGTGCCGGCCGCAGCGGCGGCGAGCCGACCGCCGGTGGGGGCGCGGAGCCGGCCGCCGGCGCCTGATGGCCAGGTCGCTGTCCGGACCGCCCCTGCGGGTGTGGGTGTGGATCGCGGCCACCCTGGCCCTCGTCGTCGTCGCCGCCCTGCTGTGGCGGAACTCCGACGCGGCGGCCACCGAGAGCACCACGTCCGCACCGGCCGACGTCCCCACCGGGGCGCCGGCCGGTGCCGTCGAGGAGGCCTGGTCGGCCGAGGGTGACGTGCTGCCCGCCGACGTCGTCGAGCAGGGCCGCGTCGTCGTCGGCTCCGACCACGGCGTCCGGGCGCTCGACGTCGTCACCGGTGAGGTCGCGTGGTCCTACACCCGCAGCAACGCCCGGCTGTGCGGCGTGACCGTCGCCGACGGCGTCGCGGTCGCGGTGTTCCGCACCGCCGACGGGTGCGACGAGGCCGTGGCGCTCGATGCGGGCACCGGCGTGCGCGTGTGGACCCGCAACCTCAGCCTCCGCGGGGACGCCGTCATCTCGTCGACCACGTCGATCGTCCTGGCCGCCGGGCCCACCGGCGTCGTCACCTTCGACCCGCGCGGCAACAACATCCGCTGGCGGGCGGCTCCGGCCGACGACTGCCGCTGGCTCGGCGCCGTCGCCGGCAGCGCGGGGGTGGCCGTGCTGGAGCGCTGCGCGGACGACGCCGGGCGGCTGCGCCTGTACGACGGGTTCGAGGGCACCGAGCTCTGGACGACCGATCTGCCGGAGGTCGACGACGCGTCGCTGCTGGGTGCCGACGACCTGGTCGGCGTGCGCGCGGGAGCCGAGGTGCGGCTGCTCGCACCCGAGGACGGTGCCCTGCGCGCGACCCTGCCCGTCGAGCCGGCGGACGCGGCCGCGCAGACCTCGGCCGCCGGGCTGGCGCTGGTGCGCGCCGGAGGCGTCCTGTCGGCCATCGACCCGGCATCGGGCGGCGTCCGCTGGTCGGTGCCGGCCGACGGGCTGCCGGCCGCCGCCCCGGTGGAGACCGGGGAGGTCGTCGTGCCCACCGCGGAGGGCTTCGTGCGGATCGAGACGCCGAGCGGCGCCGAACTCGGGCGGTTCGCGGCCCCCGACCTCCCCTCCGACGGCGTGGCGACCGTCGTCGGGCCGGTCGTCGTCCTGCGGCTGGACGACGAGGTGCGCGGCTACCGCTGAGGCCGAGCCGGGCGGCGGTCCGGGCGACGTTCAGGGCACACTCGGGTACATGGTCCTGCCCGGTGCCCCCGACTCCCCTGCCCCGCCGGCCGTCGCGCCCACCGACCTGCGCCAGCTGGCCGATCACGACGCCTCCCCGCGCACGTTCGAGGGCGGGGCCGGCCCGCTCGCCGCGCTGGACACCGGCCCCGGCGCCGAGGGCACGGTGCTCATGGTCGCCGGCTACACCGGGAGCAAGGAGGACTTCGCCCCGCTGCTGGCGCCGCTGTCCGCCGCCGGCTACCGGGTCGTCGCGATCGACCAGCGCGGCCAGTACGAGTCGCCCGGGCCGGACGACCCCGCCCGCTACTCGGTGGCCGAGCTCGCCGAGGACGTCGTCGCCGTCGCGCGGGTGCTGCGCGAGGAGTCCGGCGCCCCGCTGCACCTGCTCGGCCACAGCTTCGGCGGGCTGGTCACCCGGGCCGCCGTCCTCTCCACCCCGGAGCTGTTCGGCTCGTTCACGCTGCTCGGCTCGGGGCCCGCCCAGCTCACCGGCGGCCGCGCCGAGCTGCTCGACCACCTCGCCCCGCTGCTGGACGAGGGCGGGGTGGAGCTGGTGCACCGGACGATGGAGCAGCTGGCGATGACGGACCCGAAGGCGCAGGCGGTGCCGGCACCCACGCGGGAGTTCTACGCGCGCCGCTTCCTGCGCAACTCCGGGGCGGGCCTGCGCGGCATGGCCGACGCGATGCTGGGCGAGCCGGACCGAGTCGAGGAGCTCCGGGCGACCGGCATGCCCGTGCTGGTGGCGCACGGCGAGGCCGACGACGCGTGGCTGCCGCACGTGCAGGAGGAGATGGCGCAGCGGCTGGGCGCCCGGCACGAGGTGATCGAGGACTCCATCCACTCCCCCGCGGTCGAGAACCCGGCGGCGACGGTGGCCGTCCTCTGCGACTTCTGGAGGTCGGTGACGGCATGACCCGCCTCGCGCCACTCCCCTCCCCCGACGACTGGACCGCCGAGGAGGACCGGCTGGGCTTCTTCGGCCCCGGCAGCGTGACCTGGCGGGTCCACGGGGATCCGGCCTACCACCTCGGCGCCATGCGCTCGCTGATGATCCAGGCCCTGCACCCGGTCGCCATGGACGGCGTGGCGCGCAACTCCGCCGGGTTCAAGGACGACTGGTGGATGCGGATGACCCGGACCGGCCAGTACATGGAGACCGCCGTCTACGGCACGCGCACCGAGGCCCGCCGGATGGCCGCCCGCGTGCGCGGCTACCACCGGAAGCTGTCGGGGGTCGAGGAGACGACCGGCCGGGCGTACCGCGTCGACGACCCCGACCTGCTGCTCTGGGTGCACACCTGCGCGGTCGACTCCATCCTGTCGACCGCGCGCCGGGCCGGTCTCGCGCTGTCCGACGAGGACGCCGACCGGTACGTCGAAGAGCAGGTGGCGTTCGCGCACCTCGTCGGGGTGCCGCTCGAGACGGTGCCGAGGTCGGTGGCGGAGATGGACGCCTACTTCGAGGCGATCCGGCCGTCGCTGGCGCTCACCCCGGCGGCCGTGAAGGGCGTGCGCGACCTGTTCCTCCCCCCGATGCCTGGGTGGCTGCAGGTGCTGACGCCGGCCCGGCCGGTCTGGGGCTCGCTCGCGGGGCTCTGCTTCGCGCTGCTGCCCGCGTGGGCGCGGCAGATGTACTCCCTGCCGGGCCTGGCGCTCACCGACGCCGCGGCGACGGCCGGGCTGCGCGCCTTCCGGGCCGGGTTCCTCGCGCTGCCGCAGCGGGCGTACCGGTCACCGATCGTCCGCGCCGGCTACGACCGGGTCGCCGCGGAGCGCGCCGCCTAGTGCGTCAGGCCGTCGTCTCGTCGTCCTCGGCGAGGAAGCTCCACGGCTCGCGGGCCGGCGTCGCCGCCTGACCGGTCGGGCAGGCGGGCCGGAAGTCGCACCAGCCGCACTGCCGCCCGGGCACGGTCGGGAAGGCGGCGTCGGGGTCCTGCCCGTCGTCCACCGCCTGCAGCGCGGCCGCGATGTCGATCGCGACGTCCTCGGCCCGGCGGGCGTGGTTGGCCAGCGACCGCTCGGTGTGCTCGAAGGACGCCACCGTCCCGGTGGGCACGTGGTGCAGCTCGACCCTCGAGCAGGGACGGCGCAGGGTGCGGCGGACGGCGAGCACGTAGAGGGCCAGGGCCTGGGAGCCGCGCGCCTCGTCGTCGGTGCTGGGGTTGCGCCCGGTCTTGTAGTCGACGACCACCAGTTCCTCGCCGCGCTCGTCGATCCGGTCGACCCGCCCCGACAGCGTCATGCGCTCGGTGGTGGTGCTCACCGTGCGCTCCCGGGCGCGCGGCTCCACCTCGGGGTCGAGGTCGGCGACGAAGTCGGTGAGCCAGCCGGCCGCCCGGGCCCGCCAGCGGTCGGACTGCTCGTCGTCGCGGAACCCCGCCGGCGTCCAGGTCGCGTACAGCAGCTGCCGGGCCGAGGCGGGCGTCCGGCGCTCGACGGGCAGGTCGTACCACTGGGTGAGCACCTGGTGCAGCGCCGTCCCCACCGTGTGGTGGGCGAACCGCGGCCCGCGGGGCGGGCTCGGCCGGTCGACGTTGGCGTAGCGGTAGCGCCGCGGGCAGTCGGAGAAGTCGGCCAGCGACTTGGGCGAGGCCCTCAGCAGCCGCCGCGGTATGCCGGGCAGGACCGACTGCCCGGCGTCCGAGGGGTTGCGCATGGCGCCACCGTAACGAGCGGGTCCGACGGTCCGTGGTCAGTCGCGGAAGAGCGCGGCGCCGGTCCCGGCGGCCACCAGTGCCTCGAACTGCGCGGGGTCGGTGGTGCAGGCGCCGATCGGCGTCGTCTTGTTCGTGCCGTGGTAGTCGCTGGACCCGGTGGTGAGCAGGCCGAGGTCGGCGGCCAGCCCGCGCATGTGGGCCCGTTCGGCGTCGCTGTGGTCGGGGTGGTCGACCTCCACGCCCAGCAGCCCGGCCTCGGCCATGGCCGCGACCGCGGCGTCGTCGAGCACCCGGCCCCGCTTGGTGGCCAGCCCGTGCGCGAACACCGGCACGCCTCCGGCGGCACGGACCAGCGCGATGCCCTGCCGGACGTCGGTGTCGGCCTTGGCGGCGTAGTACGGGCTGCGGGGGTGCAGCAGCGTGGCGAAGGCGGCGTCGACCGACTCGACCACCCCGGCGCGGACGAGGGCCCGGGCGACGTGCGGGCGGCCCACCACACCGCCGGCGGAGGCCTCGACGATCTCGGCCCAGGTCACCGGGTAGCCGTCGGCGGCCAGCGCCTCGACGATCCGTTCGCCGCGGCCCAGCCGCTCCTCCCGCAGCCGCGCCCGCTCGGCTGACAGGGCCGGGGCGTCGGGGTCGAAGAGGTAGGCCAGCAGGTGGACGCTGATCGGCGGCTGATCATCGGGGAACCAGCGGCAGGAGAGCTCCATCCCGGGGACGACGGTCAGGCCCTCGGGACGGGTGTCGCGGGCGGCGGCCCAGCCGTCGGTGGTGTCGTGGTCGGTGAGCGCGATGACGTCCAGCCCGGCGGCCCGCGCGGTCCGCATCAGCTCGGCGGGGGTCTCCGTGCCGTCGGACACCGAGGAGTGGGTGTGCAGGTCGATGCGCATCAGCGCCCAGCCTGCCGCACCGGGGGCCGGCGCGCCGGGCTCACGAGGTCGGGGGCAGCGGCGGGATGGGCGCCGTGTCGTGCCGCACCGGCGACGGCGGCGGCGGTGCTGGTGGGGGTTCGGGATTGCCCTCGTCGTCCCCACCGGCGGCGCCACCCCAGTCGGCGCTGAACAGCAGACCGCTGACCTCCCGGTAGACCTTCTTCGCGTCCGGCATGAACGTGATGTGCCGCAGCGCCTGGTCCTGGCCGGCGGACTCGAACCGGAAGCTGCCGTAGCCCAGGATCTGGCCGAGAAAGGTCTCCTCCCACGTCAGGTCGGTGATCCGGCGCAGCGGCAGCAGGGTGACGGTGCGGACGATGACGCCGGAGGTCAGCAGCACCCGGCGTCGGGTGACGATGAAGTGCCGCATCCACCACTCGCCGACGCGCAGCGCGTAGTAGACGAGGGAGCCGAGCAGCACGACCAGCCCGACCACGCTGGTGACGGCGTTGTCGGGGTCCACCAGGAACAGGACGGCCCCCACCAGGAACACCGGCAGGAACTTCACCGTCGGCTCGATGAGCACCGCCCAGTGCCGCCGGGTCGCCAGCACGACGTCCTCGCCGGGGAGCAGGTACTTGTCGGCGTCCTTGCTGGCGCGGCCGGGCAGCGCCGGGGACGCGGTCATGCCGTGCTCAGGCCAGCGAGCCGACGAACTCGGAGAGGGACGTCGCGGCGTCCCCGAGTGCCGTGCCGGCGGTGCGGACCATGTCCGCGGAGTCCTCCGGGTTCTGGATGACGTACCAGATCGCGAAGGCGACCACGAGCCAGGTGATGACCTTCTTCAGGTTCACCGTCACCTCCGAGGGTGCTGGAATGGGCAGGCCGGAGGAAGCGCCGGCGTGCGTGGGAAGTCCCGCCCGGGCGTGCGGCGGACGCGTTCGTCCCATGGGTAACACAGACCCCAGGGGCCACCACCGCGACGCGCCGGTCGTGGACCGAGGCGAGCCGGTCCGTCACGGAGCGGTCAGCTGCCGGGCAGCAGGTGCTCGCTGGGCGGACCCAGCGGGAGGACGGGGTAGATGCGTTCCCGCAGGTCCAGGAGGCGCGGTTCCTCGGCGAGCAGCCAGGCGGCGTTCATCGGCCAGACCACCAGCCACAGCCACACGCCGTAGGCCTCCCCCACGAACGCGGCGCGGTCGTCGGTGGTCGGCACCGCCCAGAGCGGGGCGCGCTGGCCGGCCGCCTCGACCGCGACCGAGGACGGGCCGGAGATGAACTCCCCGGGGTCCAGCCCGGGCAGGCCGGCGTACCCGCAGCCCACGCCGGTGCCCGGCTCCTCGGCGACGAGCACGAGCTCGGCCGAGCCACCCAGGGGTGCCGGGCCGGCGGTGTCGACGACGATGGCGCGGGCGCCCGGCTCCCCGCCCCAGGCCAGCCCGGTGACCGCCCAGCCGGCCGGCATGGGGTCGGGCACCCACGCCGGCACCCGGGCGTCGGCGGTGACGGCGGCGAGGGCGTCGTGGGCGACCAGCACGGTGTGGTGCAGCGGGGTGACGGCGCCGTGCCGGTGGCACCACGCCTGCGCCGTGGAGCCCGGCCGCACCTGCAACGGCTCGCCGCATCGGGGGCAGACCGGCGACACGCTCATCGGGCAATACCGTCCTGGGACCTACCGGAATCGTCAAGCACTGCCTCCGGCCCGGGTCGGGAACGGCCCGGGCGCGCGGCCCGTAGCGTGCCGGTCATGGCTGCGGAGCTCCCGGTGGTGCCGTGCGTGGGGGCGGTGGTGCTGGACGGCGCCGGCCGGCTGCTGCTGATCCGGCGGGGCCACGCGCCCTCGGCCGGGCTGTGGTCGGTGCCCGGCGGACGGGTGGAGCCCGGCGAGACGCTCGAGGACGCCGTCGTCCGGGAGGTGCGGGAGGAGACCGGCCTGCTCGTGCGGCCCGGTGCCGTGGCCGGGCGGCTGTCGATCCCCGGGGACGGCGTGGTCTACGAGGTGACCGACTTCGTGTGCACCCTGGTCGACCTCGCGGCCGAGCCGGTGGCCGGTGACGACGCGGCCGACGCGGTGTTCGCCGACGCCGCCACGCGGGAGGGGCTGGCCTGCACGCCGCGCCTGCTGGAGACGCTGCGCCAGTGGGGTGCGCTGCCGGCCTGAGGTCTCCCCCGGCCGGCAGCGCAGTGCGACTCAGCCGCGCGGCTTGGGCTCCGGGCGGCCGGGCTGCTCGCCGCCGCGGCTCTCGCCGTAGGAACGCTTGGGCACCATGACCTTGCGGCGGAAGATGCAGACGATCGTGCCGTCCTGCTTGTAGCCGATGGTCTCGACGTAGACGACGCCGCGGTCGTCCTTGGACTTGGACTCGGTCTTGTCGAGGACCGTCGTCTCGCCGTAGATCGTGTCGCCGTGGAAGGTCGGCGCGACGTGGCGCAGCGACTCGACCTCCAGGTTGGCGATGGCCTTGCCGGAGACATCGGCGACGCTCATGCCGAGCAGCAGCGAGTAGATGTAGTTGCCGACGACGACGTTCTTGCCGAAGTCGGTGGTGTTCTCCGCGTAGTTCACGTCCATGTGCAGCGGGTGGTGGTTCATCGTGATCAGGCAGAAGAGGTGGTCGTCGTACTCGGTGACGGTCTTCCCGGGCCAGTGCTTGTAGACCGCACCGACCTCGAACTCTTCGTAGTACCGACCGAACTGCATGAACCGCTCCCGACCTCGACGCGCGTGCGGATCGACCGCGGCAGGGCGGGGACGACCACCGGGGCCCGGCAGCCGACCGAACACCTGAGCTCCGGTGACCCGTCTGGACGGGTCGTGATCCTACGGACGCCCCTCTGGCACGCACGCCGAGTGCCCCGGACGGGCGACCGCGGGGCCGGGCCGGCGTCGCCACCGCCCGGCCGCCGCGGTCGGGCCTCAGAGCAGCGCGCCGATGCGGGCGGCCATGTCGGCCTCGTGCTGCTGGTACGAGCCGGCCACCCCGGTGAGCAGACCGCCCATGCCGTTGAGGGCGTCGCTCACCCCCTGGGCGGACCGACGCCACTGCTCGTAGAGCTCGGTGAACTGCAGCGCCGCCTGGCTGTCGGTCCAGCCGTCGAGCACCGACGTGTTGATGTTGCCGGACAGGGTGGCGTGCCGCGCCGTGCTCTCCGCGGCCTCGGCGCGGCACTGCCCCGCCATCGACTGGAGCGTGGCGATGTCGACCTTCACGCAGATCTCCTCCTCGTCCCGGGACCGTCCCGGTGGGGGCGAACGCTAGGACGACGGAGACGGTTCGGCGCCCGTCCGTCCACAGCCGGCACCGTTGTCCACAGTCTCGGACGGAGCGGCACCGCGGGCGGTCGCGTCCGGCGAGGATGCGCCGGTGACCCCACCTCCGTCCCCCGGCGACCGCCGCACGCGGTCGGCGCGCTCCTGGACGCTCCGCGGAGCCGAGGGCGCCGTCGACGTCGTCGTCACCGCGGACGACGGCCACCGCGTGGCCGACGTCCTGCCCGTCCTACGCCGCGCCCTCGGCGTGCCCGTCGGCGGGCTGTGGTCCGGGGCGGCCCGGCTCGACGCCGAGCTCCCGCTCAGCTCTCCCGCGGTGCGGCACGGAGCACTCCTCGGCCTGGAACCGCCGCCCGCTTCCCCGGCCCCCGTGGACGGGCCGATGGAGCTGCAGGTGGCCGGCGGACCGGACGCGGGGCGCCGCCTGCCGCTGGCGCGGGGAGTGCACGTGGTGGGACGCGCGGAGGGGTGCACCGTGCGGATCCGCGATCCGGACATCAGCCGGCGGCACCTGGAGATCCGGGTCGGCGACGGCGCCGTGGAGGTCCGTGACCTCGGGTCCACCAACGGCAGCCTGCTGGACGACGCCCCGCTGGACGACGTCTTCCGTCCGTGGCCGCCGGCCGCCCGGCTGCGGCTCGGCGCCACCTCCCTGGCGGTCAGCAGCAGCACCGATCCGCCGGCGGTCCTCGAACCGCACGTGGGTGGGCGCAGCGTGATCCGTCCTCCGCACCGGCTGCGCATGCTCCACGAGGAGTGCGAGGTGGCCCTCCCCCGGCCCCCGGCGGAGGCACCCCGTCGGCGCCTTGCCTGGGTCGCGGTCCTCCTGCCGGCGGTCGGGGGCGTGCTCCTGGCCTGGCTGCTGCGCACCCCGACGTTCCTGTTCTTCGCCCTGCTCAGCCCGCTGGTCGCCCTGGGCACGTGGGCCTCCGACCGCTGGACCGGTCGACGCAGCACGCGGCGCGAGCGGGCGGCCTACCGCGACGAGCTGGCCGCCGCCCACGGCCGGATCGAGGCGGCGGTCCGGGCCGACGTCCGGGCCGCGGAGACGGAGCACCCGGATCCGGCGGCGATCGCCGCTGCGGTGCGGCGTCGCTCCGTGCTGGTGTGGAGCCGCCGGTCGGCCGGCTCCGATCCGCTCGTGGTCCGCGTCGGCACCGGGCCGGGGCCGGTCCGGGTCACCCGCCGCGAGGAGGACGGGCGGGCGGAGCGGGAGATCGCCCAGCACGTGCCCGTGTGCGTCGACCTGACCGCTACCGGCGGTCTGGCCCTCGTCGGCCCACGAGAGCAGGCGCTCGGGGCGGTGCGTGCCGTGCTCGCCCAGCTCGTCACCCTGCATGCCCCGGACGGCCTGGGGCTGGTGCTGCTGACCCGCCACGACCGCGTCGCCGACTGGACGTGGGCCCGCTGGCTGCCCCACCTGCCCGCGGGCTGGGTGCACGTCGACGCGGAGGACACCACGGCCGCGTCCGGGGGTTCCCTGCGGTCCTTCCTCGCCCAGGTCGGTCACCCGCGGCCGGATGGCGCGGCCCGCCGGACCGTGGTGGTCGTCGACCGGCAGGTCGACGGGCGGACGGCGGCTCTCCTCCGCGCCGGCCGGGAGGCCGGCATCGCGCTCCTCGCGACCGCGGAGGCGTCCGGAGAGCTGCCGGTCGCCGTCGACGCCTCGCTCACCCTCGCCGGGGAGACAGCGAACACCGGCGTCCTCACCCAGGACCGTTGCGCCGACCGCACCGCCGTGCTCGTCGACCGGATCTCCGTGGACGTGGGCGCCGACCTGGCACGCGACCTCGCCGACCTGGTGCCGGCGAGCGCAGGCGCCGCGCTGGCGGACGAGGTGCGCCTGCTGGAGCTCCCCGGCTGCACGCTCCCCGAGGCGCCGGCCGACGCCACAGCCGGACGCTGGTCGGACGCACGCGACGCGCTCCGCACCACCCTGGGGCGCTCGGCGGACGGGCCGGTGGCCGTCGATCTGTGCCGGGACGGTCCGCACGCGCTGGTCGCCGGGACGACCGGCTCGGGGAAGTCGGAGCTGCTGCAGTCGCTGATCGCCGGTCTGGCGCTGAACCACCCCCCGGACCGGTGCACGTTCCTGCTGGTCGACTACAAGGGCGGGGCCGCCTTCGCCGAGGCGGCCGGCCTGCCGCACACGGTCGGCGTGCTCACCGACCTGGACGGCTCGACCACCGCGCGGGCGCTGCGGTCCCTGTCCGCGGAGCTGTCCCGCCGCGAGGCCCTGCTGGCCGCGCACGGCGTCTCCGACCTGGCCGCGCTGCCGGCGACCGTCGCGCTGGCGCGCCTGGTGATCGTGGTCGACGAGTTCGCCACGCTCGCCGAGGAGCTGCCCGGCTTCGTGCCCGGGCTGATCGGGATCGCCCAGCGCGGCCGCTCGCTGGGGATCCACCTCGTCCTGGCCACGCAACGGCCCGGAGGCGTGGTCTCCCCCGAGATCCGCGCCAACTGCACCCTGCGCATCTGCCTGCGCACCACCGACGAGGCCGACTCCCGCGACGTCGTGGGCACCCCCGCCGCGGCCCACCTGCCGGTGCACCTCCCCGGCCGGGCGCTCCTGCGCCGCGGCAGCGGCGAACCACGCGTGCTGCAGGTGGCGCGCGTCGCCGTCCCGGTGGTGACGACACCGGACGGGCCGGCGGCCCATCGCTGGTCCTGGCCCGCAGCGACACGTCCCGGACGACGGTCGGCCGCCGGACCCACCGACCTGTCCCGCCTGGTCGACGCCCTGTCCCGGGCGGCGGCGGTCCGCGGCACCCCCGCGCCGCACCGCCCCTGGCAGCCGCCGCTGCCCGACGTGCTCGCGCCGACCGACCTCGACGCGACCGCGTCCGGCCGTGCGGCCGAACGGGGCAGGACCGTCCTCCCGATCGGCCTGGTGGACCGACCCGACCGGCAGACCCGCGAACCGCTGCACCTCGACCTGGCCGTCGGCGGCGGCATCCTGGCGGTGGGTGGTCCGCGCAGCGGGCGGACCACGCTGCTGCGCTCGGTGCTGCGAGCGGCGACGGCCCGGCTCGGCCCCGGAGAGCTGCACGTCCACGTGCTGGAGACCGCGGGTGGCGGGCTCAGCGCCGAGGCCGCGGCGCTCCCCCACGCCGGCACGACGATCGGCGGCGGCGACGCGTTCCGCACCGTGCGGCTGCTCGATCGCCTCTCCCGCGAGGTGGAGGCCCGACGGGCCGCACCGCCGGGGCCGCCCGCGCCCCTGGTGCTGCTGCTGGTCGACGGGGCCGAGGCGGTCGGGGCGCTGCTCGACGAGGCCGAGCCCGGCCGGGGATCGGACGGGCTGCTGCGGCTGGTCCGCGACGGCGCCGCGGTGGGCATCACCTGCGTGCTGACCGCCGACCGGGCGCTGCCCGGTGGGCGCCTCGCGGCGGCGGCACGGATGCGGCTGCTGCTGCCGCTCCCCGACCGGGCCGACTACGCGGTCGCCGGCGTTCCGGCGCGTGCCGTCCCGGCGCATCGGCCGCCCGGCCGCGCCCTCCTCGGCGAGGACGCGCTGGAGTGCCAGCTGGCGCTTCCCCCGGCGTCGGCACCCCGCCTCGTCGACCGGCAGGGAGCTGGAGCAGGGACCGAGCCGGTGCGCGTCGTCGACCTCCCGGCCGCTCCCGTCCTCCCGGCGGAACCGGTCCGGGCGGACGAGGCTCCTGCGCGGGAGTGGCGGGTGACCATCGGGCCGGGGGGCGACGACGGCTCCCTGCTCGCCCTCGACCTCGACCGCACCGGTGGGCTGCTGGTCGTCGGACCACCGCGGAGCGGCCGGACGACGGCGCTCGAGTCGATCGCCCGGCGGCTCGCCGGGGACGACGGCGAGGTCGCCCGGTTGTCGCCGGCCTACGGCGCGCCGGCGGAGAGCGGGCCGGAGCGCCGGCTGGACGCGGCGGATCCGACCGCGGTGCTGGCCTGGGCGGAGTCCCTGCGCGGCCGGCGCGGCATCCTGGTGGCCGACGACCTGGGCCCGGTCTCCGAGTACGCCGGGCTCGCCGCCCTGCCCCGGACCGGTGCCGGGACGGGGATCGTGCTCCTGGCGGCCGGCAGTCCCGGGATGCTGACCGGCCACTACCAGGGCCCGGTGGCTGCGCTCCGCCGCGCCCGGACCGGTCTGCTGCTCTGCCCGGGACCCGCCGACGCCGAGGTTCTCGGGATCCGCCTGCCGAGGTTGCCGCTGCCCGAGCGGCCGGGCAGCGGCTGGCTGGTCGTCGACGGGGTTCCCCAGCGCGTGCAGGTGGCCCGGACAGCGCCGGATCGATGACCGGCCTCAGAGCAGCTCGAGCGCCGGCCCCAGCTCCTGCGTCGCGTACCAGGCCAGCTCGTGCCCTTCGGCCTGGTCGACGACGAACTGCGCGTCCTCGCTGCCGAGGTCGGCCTCCAGGACCACGTTCACCGCGGCCCGCACGTCGTCCTCGGCCTCGCTGTCGTCGATGTGCGCGCTGGCGACGTCCCGCATCCGGATGTCGGCGCGGACCCGCACCGCGCCCCGCTCCACGTGCGGGTCGTCCATCACCTCCACCTGGTCGTCCGGCACGTCGGCGGCGAGGACGACCCGCCGTCGGACGGCCGTGGGATCCACGTCGAGCAGCCGGAGGCTGGCGCGCGCCGCGGTCAGCAGCGCGGCGTACTCCAGCTCCTCGAGGTCGGCGGAGGGGTCGCTGCGCTCGTAGAACTCGCGCAGCTGCGGGGTGACGGCGAACGCCGTGTGCGGGCCGGTCAGCAGGCCCTCGTCCAGCAGCGTCCGCAGCACGGACGTGGTGGTCGGCAGGTACACGCGCACGCCGGTTGCCTCCTGTCGTAGATGGAACGGCGACGGTATCCCGGACGCCGGGTCCGTCAGCCGGCCGCCTCCAGCAGCTCGGCCACCTGCTGATGGGTCATGTCCGCGAGCACGTCCACGTCGCCGACGCTGTCCCGGTCGGCGTTGAAGCCGAAGAACACCGTGCCGTTGTAGCTCGTCATCCCGATGGACAGCCCTTGCCCGCGCGCCAGGGGAACCACGGGGAACACCTCCTGCATCTGCGCGCCGGCCGCGTACAGCGGCACCTGCGGACCGGGGACGTTGGTGATCACCAGGTTGAACAGCCGCCGCGACAACCCCCGGGCCGCGCGCGCTCCCAGTGCGTGCAGGGTCGGCGGTGCGAACCCGGTGAGCGCGATCAGGCCGTCCGCGGTCACCGAGCGGCCCGGGTCCCCGATGCTCCGCATCGCGTAGCCGAGCCGGGCCAGCCGCACCCGGGGGTTCGGCTCGCCCACCGGCAGGTCGACCAGGTGCGAGGTCACGCGACTGCCCGACCCCCGCTCGTCGTCCTGCAGCGAGACCGGCACCAGCGCGCGAACCGTCGTCCCGGCGACCACCGGCTCCCCGCGCGAGAGCAGCCACTCACGCAGGGCCCCGGTCAGCACCGCCAGCAGGACGTCGTTGACGGTGCCGCCGTGCGCCGCGCGGATCCGCGTGAGGTCGCCGAGCCGAGCCCGCGCCACCGCCACCCGCCGCTGCCGGCTGACCGGCCCGTTGAGCGGGGTGCGCGGGGCCGGGAGGAGCGTCGACCGCACCGCGCGGAGCAACCCGCCCGCGACGCCCCCGATCCGCACCGCGGCCGAGCGGAGGTCGGTCGCCGCGGCGTGCCGCACGGCCACCAGCGAGGAGGGCCGCCGGACGTACTCGTCCAGGGCCTGCAGGACCAGTTCCGCGTTCCCCGGCGCCCGGGCGGGGTGCCACTCCACCGGCTCGGGCGGCACCGCCTCCGGGTCGACGTCGAGGAGCACCTGCCCGATGTCGATCGCGCTGAGCCCGTCGACCAGCGCGGGGTGCGTCTTGGTCATGACGGCCACGCGTCCGCCGCTCAGCCCCTCGATCAGGTAGGCCTCCCACAACGGGCGGTTGCGGTCCAGCGGCCGGGACTCGAGCCGCGACACCAGGTCCAGCAGCTGCGCCTCGGTACCCGGCCGCGGCAGCCGGGAGCGCCGCAGGTGGAGGGCGAGATCGAAATCCCGGTCGTCGACCCACACCGGATCGGCCAGGTGCCCGGGCACCTCGGCCACCCGCTGCCGGTAGCGGGGCACCAGCGGGAGCCGCGCCTCGACCAGCGCCGCGAGCGCGTCGAGGCCGCCGGGGGGCGCGTCCAGGATCAGCAGCCCACCGACGTGCATGGGCGTGGCCGGCTCCTCGAGGTACAGGAACGAGGCGTCCAACGGGCTCAGCCGCTCGACCATCGAGCTCCTCACGGGTCGGGGGCGAGCGTCCACGCTACGACGAACCCCTGCGGCCCGACACCGCACGGATCACCCCACCCGGCGGATCCCCCGCAGACCCCGCCGGCCCGACACCGGCTCCGGCACCTGCGCGAGGACCGCGGCCATGCTCCGGAGCCCCGCGCGCAGGGCCGATCCCGGTCCCACCTCGGCCAGCGTGCGCCCGGCGGCGAGGGCGGCGTCGGTCGCCCGGCGGTCGGCCGGGAGGAAGAAGGCGACGTCCCGGCCCGAGAAGCGCTCCAGCGCCGCGGAGATCTCCCGCTCCGGGTCCCCGGCGACCGGGCCGCGCCGGACCTGGTTCACGACCAGCACCGGCGACACGTCGGGCAGCACCTCGCGCAGGTCGTCGAGCGCCCGCACGCAGCGCTGCAGTGCCACGGGGTCCGCGCCGCTGACGCACAGCACCGTGTCCGCGGCCTCGAGCACGGCCAGCGTCGCCCCGTTGCGGCGCGGTGCCGCCGTGTCGAAGGAGAGCTCCTCGTCGTCCTCGAGGTTGAAGGCGCAGTCCACGACCGTCAGCTCCGCCAGCCGGCGGGCCTCCTCCAGCACCGTGGTGACGGCACGGGGGCGCAGCTCCGGCCACCGGTCGGCCCGCGCCAGTCCGGTCAGCACCCGCAGCTGCGGACGCACCGACCAGGCCAGTCGGACCAGGGCCGCGGAGTCCAGCGTGCCCGCTCCGGCCTGCCGGGCCGCACCGGCCAGGCCCGGGGAGTCGTCGAGCAGACCCAGCACCTGGGCCACGACCCCGCCGTAGACGTCGGCGTCGACCAGCAGGCTGGAGACACCCAACCGGGCCGCCTCGTCGGCGAGACCGACCGCCACCGTCGTCCGCCCCGGTGCACCCGTCGGCCCCCAGACCGCGACGAGCCGGCCCCGTCCGACGGGACGCTCCTCGTCGGGCGCCGGCAGGCCCAGGGCCGGCAGGGCGGACTGCGGATCGGCGATGTCCCGCGGCGCTCCAGGGGCACCCGCCACCGCCTCCCGCAGCGCCTGCGCGATGACCTCCGCGTCGGAGTCTGCGGGGAGCACGTGGGGCACCCCGAGCTGGCGCAACCGCTCCGCCGCCTTCTCGTCGCCCGGCTCCACCAGGCCGACGACGGCGACGCCGGCAGCCGCGAGCCGGGCGACCGCGTCACCGTCCAGCCGGCGCAGCTCGGCGGACAGCAACGCCGCCTGCCCGGTGCCGGTCGCCGCGGCGGCGAGCAGCTCCGAGACGTCCACGCAGCGGCGCACCACCGTGACGCCGTGGTCGGACCGGTCCAGCGCACCGACCAGCGAGGACTCCCACGCGGCCCCGGTGACCGCCGTGAACACCTGGACGGCCATCAGCCGGCCGGCCTCGTGGACGGCGTCGCGCCGGACGGACCGCTGCCGGCCTCCGCCGATGCGGACTCCACCGAGTCGTGCACCACGACGACGAGCGGTCGGCCGCCGATCGCGGCCAACACGTCGGCCGCCTCGTCCCGCGGCACCGACACGACCACCTGGACGGTCGTGGTGGGCGTGGAGAGGACGCCCTCGGTCCGGCCGGAGAGCGCCTGCACCGGCGCCCGCTCGACGACAGCGGTCACCGTGCCGCCGGTCGCCTTCGTGTCCCCCACCGCCGGGTCCGCCACCGCGTAGACGTCGACCAGACCGCCGCGCCGGAGCCCCGGAGGCACGTACCCGGCCTGCACCGGCAGGGCCACCTGGACCAGGTCCTCCGGCTCGTCCAGGACGGAGCCGGGGACCAGCTCACCAACCCGGACGGCCCGCGCGAGGGTGCGCCCCTCGGGCCGGGTCGCGGTGGACAGGTAGGCGTCCGCGGTGTCGTCCAGGCGCACCTCGACGGCGACGAGGTCGTCCGCGTCGAGCTCCGTGCCCGCGGCCAGGTCACCCGAGGCCGCCCACACCGGGACCGTGGCATCGGCGGCACCGACCACCCGCGCGCCGAGCAGCACCGAGCCCAGGACGAGCAGGACGCCGAGCAGGAGCCGGAGGTCCAGCCACCGCGGTGGGCGGACCCGGCGCGGCGCCGGCCCCGGCGGGAGCGCGGTCGTGGCGGGCGGAGCTGGACGGACGGCGGTCACAACGCGCTCACCTCTCCTGCGCGTCGACCTCACGACGCGGCGCGTCGCCTGCTGTCGACGCGACATGACGGCATTCGGGTGCAGATGATGCGTCATGGATGCGTTCGCCCGCTCGCGTCATCCACACGTTCGGGTGTGGACAGCCGCTCCGGGTCACCGGTGCGGCTGACAGACTGGCGGCACCGGATGGAGAGGACCCCATGCCCACGCCCCGCTTCCTGACGCTGGACGACGTCGCCGAGATCCTCAACGTGTCGTGGTCGCAGGCCTACGCGCTGGTGCGTCGCAAGGAGCTCATCGCGATCCAGATCGGTGGGCGCGGCCAGTGGCGCGTCGAGGTCGACGAGCTCGAGCGCTTCATCCAGCAGAAGTACGCCGAGGCCCGCGGCAGCACGATCCCGGCCGAGAACGCGGACGCCGAGTAGCCGCCCTCGCGCCCGGCAGCACCGGCCGGGCGACGCTCAGCCCAGACCCGGCTGCGCCGTCCGGACCACCACCACGGCGTCGATGAGCACCGTCCGGACGCCCTGGACCGCCGCGGCACGGCGGTGCAGATCGGCTGGGTGCTCGGCCAGCTCCAGGTAGTCCGCTCCGACCCGGTCGATCGTCCCGTTCAGCGACGTGCCCTCGTCGAGGACGATCCGGACCGCTGCCCGGTCGCGGGCCAGGCCGCGCAGGGCGCGGCGCAGGTCCAGTCGGCCCGCCACCCATCCCGGCTCCTCCGGCGCGGCGGTGCGCCGGCCCACGCCGCCGACCGCACGAACCGCCGCCGTCGCCACGAGGAGCTCCCGGCCCGCGTCGTCCAGGAGCAGCCAGTCGCTGCCCACCTCGCTCACCGTGCCCGAGACCTGGCCGGCACCTCGGCAGAGCAGGACGACCGGCGAGCCGACCGCTCCCGCGAGCCGGTCGACGAAGCGCACGCTCCCCAGTTCGTGCCGCGCCCGCGACGACGTCTCCGCCCGCTCGGCCGCCTCCTGCTCGGCGTCGAACCGGGCCTCCAGATCGGCGAACAGCTGCTGCCAGCGCACCGCGACCACCTCCATCCACAGCTTAGATTGCTGCTTTGACTTGCGTTTGCTTGCATTTGGTTGCTTTCATGGCCGCTGACCAACGTCGAGGAGGCCGCATGTCCCTGCGCCGATTGCTGAGCACCACCGCCGCCATGGCCGCCGTGGCCTGGGTGCTGGCGGTGCTGACGCCACCCCTCGCCGACATGGCGGGTGACCTCCTGGACGCCCAGCGCACGGCCGACTCCGCCGGGCCCGAGGCCCTCGTGCTCGCAGGCGCGGGCCTGGCGGCCTGGGGCGTCTGGGCCTGGGGGGCCGTGGGGCTGCTGCTCACCGCCGCGTCCGCGCTGCCCGGGATGGCCGGGCAGGCCGCCGACGTGCTCACCGGGGTCGTCCTCCCCCGCGCCGCCCGCCGCAGCGCAGCCCTGGCACTGGGCATCGGGCTGGGGGTCACCGCCCCGATCGCGGGCACCACGCTCGTGGTGGTCACCGCACCCGCCGCGGCAGCGGAGACGGCGCCGGTCCCGGACTGGCCCGGCGCCCACCCGACCACCGGCGCGCTCCCGGACTGGCCGGGGGCTGCCGGCGATCCCACGGCGCCCGCGGCGTCCGCGGCGTCCGCGGTGCCCGACTGGCCGGCGCCTCCCGCGACCGGCGACCACGTCGTCGTGCGCGGCGACTGCCTGTGGGACATCGCCGCGGCCCACCTGTCCGGCCGGCTCGGCCGGACCGCCACCGCCGCCGAGACCGCCCGGGCCACCTCCGCCTGGTGGACCGCCAACGCGGCAGTCATCGGTCCCGACCCCGACGTCCTCCTCCCCGGGCAGGTGCTGCGCCCACCACCCGCGTGACGCCGCCCGCCCCCTCCTCGACCGCCGTCCCCCCTCCGGAGAAACCATGACCGCGCCCGTCCACCCGACCGCCACGCCCGCCGCGCCCGCCCTGCGCCTCGTCCGCGTCCCCACCCCGCAGCCCCCGCTACGGGACGACCGGCCGCCGTTGCGCCTGGTCCTCCCCGGCGTCGCCGTGCCCCGGCCTCCCCACCGGCCCGGCCCACGCCCCCGCCTCGTGGGCCCGGGGCCGCGGACCGACGAGTTCGGGCCGGCCTGGACGCTGCGGGCCGATCTCCCCGACGCCGGTGTCGCCGGCCGGCGCGTGATCACGCTGGCGCTGGAGGTGCTCGCCGGCCGCCGTCCGGTCGGTCAGCTCCAGGCCCTCACCTCACCCGGCGTCTTCGCCGCCGTGGCGGGAGGCCGCCGCCCGCGGTGGTGCGCCGAGGGGACCGCCCCGCTCCTGGTGGGGCCGCTGCACGTGTGCGAACCCGTGGACGGCGTGGCCGAGGTCAGCGCGGTCGCCCGGCGCGGTGGGCGGGCGCACGCCGTGGCCGCCCGGCTCGAGGGCATCGACGGCCGGTGGCGCTGCACCGCCCTGCAGATCGGCTAGGCCCCGTCCGGAGGCTCGGCCCGAGCTTGCGAGGGTCGAGGGGGACGGGGTCCTTCTGGCCCCGCCGACCGGGTGGTCGGCGGGGCGTTCGTCAGGTCAGCGGGTCAGGCACCCGCTGCTCCGTGGCACTGCTTGTACTTCTTGCCCGACCCGCACGGGCAGGGCGCGTTGCGCGGGGTCTCCTTGGTGCCGCTCACCGTCGCCGTCTTGGCCGCCTTCGCCCGGCCGGAGTCCTTGGCCGAGGCGTCGAGGCTCGGTGCGGAGTAGGTCAGGTTCTCCGGCGGGCGTACCTCGTCCAGGCCCTTGACCTGCAGCTCCGGCCCGGTGCCCGACGGAGACACGGCCGGAGCCGCCGTGGCGGCCGCCGGCTGCGCCGTGCGCGCGGCGCCCGAGCGCCGGGCCGTCGGTGCGGCCGGAGAAGGAGCAGCGCCGGCGGAGTGCGCCTGATGGGCGGCCTCGGCAGCGGCAGCCTTCGCCTTGGCCTCGGCGGCCTGGCGGGCCAGCACCCGCGCCGTCCCCTCCTGCGCGGCGGCGAGCGCCTTGGCCTCGGCCTCGTCCTGCTTGGCCTTGGCCTCGGCCTCCTGCTCGTCCTTGGTCTTGACCTCGAGGTTGAACAGGAAGCCGACCGACTCCTCCTTGATGCCGTCGAGCATCGCGTTGAACATGTCGTAGCCCTCGCGCTGGTACTCCACGACCGGGTCGCGGTTGGCCATCGCGCGCAGGTGGATGCCGGCCCGCAGGTAGTCCATCTCGTAGAGGTGCTCGCGCCACTTGCGGTCCAGGACCGACAGCAGCACTCGCCGCTCCAGCTCGCGCATGACCTCCGAGCCGAGGGCCTCCTCGCGCGCGTCGTAGGCACGGTGCGCGTCGGCGAGCAGCTCGGCCTTGAGCGCCTCGGCGCCGAGCTCGGCCTGGTCGCCGCCGCCCAGCCGCTCGACGACGTCCTCGATGGTCACGCCCACCGGGTACAGCGCCTTGAGGCCGGCCCACAGCAGCTCGAGGTCCCAGTCCTCGGCGTACCCGGTCTCGGTCGCGCCGTCGACGTAGGCGGAGACGACGTCGTCGACCATCGCCCGCAGCTGCTCGTGCAGGTCGGCGCCCTCGAGCACCTTGCGCCGCTCGTCGTAGATGACGGTGCGCTGGCGGTTGAGCACCTCGTCGTACTTGAGGACGTCCTTGCGGACCTCGAAGTTCTGCTGCTCGACCTGGGTCTGCGCGGACTTGATCGCCCGGCTGACCATCTTCGACTCGATCGGCTGGTCGTCGGGCACCCGCAGGGTGTTCATCATCGACTCGAGCATCGGGCCGTTGAAGCGGCGCATCAGGTCGTCGCCCAGGGAGAGGTAGAACCGCGACTCCCCCGGGTCGCCCTGACGGCCGGACCGGCCGCGCAGCTGGTTGTCGATGCGGCGGCTCTCGTGCCGCTCGGTGCCCAGCACGTAGAGCCCGCCGGCCTCGACGACCTGCTCGTGCTCGGCCTTCACCTGCGTCTGCGCGGCCTTCAGCGCGGCGTCCCAGGCGGCCTCGTACTCCTCCGGCGTCTCGGCCGGGGACAGCCCGCGGGCCCGCAGCGCCTCGTCGGCGATGAACTCGGCGTTGCCACCGAGCTGGATGTCGGTGCCTCGGCCGGCCATGTTGGTGGCGACGGTGACCGCACCCGGACGCCCGGCCATCGCGATGATCGCGGCCTCACGGGCGTGGTTCTTGGCGTTGAGGACCTCGTGCGGGATGCCCCGCTTGAGCAGGAACTTCGACAGCACCTCGGACTTCTCGACGCTCGCGGTGCCGACGAGGACGGGCTGGCCGTGCTCGTGCCGGTCGGCGATGTCGTCGACGACGGAGTCGAACTTCGCCGTCTCGGTCTTGTAGATGACGTCGGCGCGGTCCTCGCGGATCATCGGCCGGTTCGTCGGGATCGGGACGACGCCCAGCTTGTAGGTCTGGTGCAGCTCGGCGGCCTCGGTCTGCGCCGTACCGGTCATCCCGGAGAGCTTCTCGTAGAGCCGGAAGTAGTTCTGGAGGGTGATCGTGGCGAGCGTCTGGTTCTCGTCCTTGATCTTCACCTTCTCCTTGGCCTCGATGGCCTGGTGCATGCCCTCGTTGTAGCGACGGCCCGACAGCACGCGGCCGGTGAACTCGTCGACGATGAGGACCTCGCCGTTGGTGACGATGTACTGCTGGTCCCGCTTGAACAGCTCCTTGGCCTTGAGCGCGTTGTTCAGGTAGCCGATCAGCGGGGTGTTGACCGCCTCGTAGAGGTTGTCGATGCCGAGCTGGTCCTCGACGAACTCCACGCCCTCCTCGGTGACGGCGACCGTGCGCTTGGCCTCCTCCACCTCGTAGTGCACGTCGCGCTTCATCAGCGGCACGATGCGGGCGAACTCGCCGTACCACTTGGCGCTGGACTCGGCCGGGCCGCTGATGATCAGCGGGGTGCGGGCCTCGTCGATGAGGATCGAGTCGACCTCGTCGACGATCGCGAAGTGGTGGCCGCGCTGCACCAGGTCGGCCTTGCTCCACGCCATGTTGTCGCGCAGGTAGTCGAAGCCGAACTCGTTGTTCGTGCCGTAGGTGATGTCGCAGGCGTACTTCTCGCGGCGGGTGGCCGGCGGCTGGCCGGAGACGATCGTGCCGACGGTCAGCCCCAGGAACCGGTGCACCCGGCCCATCCACTCGGCGTCGCGGGAGGCCAGGTAGTCGTTCGTGGTGACCACGTGCACGCCCTTGCCGGTCAGGGCGTTGAGGTAGGCCGGCAGCACGCCGGTGAGGGTCTTGCCCTCACCGGTCTTCATCTCGGCGATGTTGCCCAGGTGCAGCGCCGCACCGCCCATGAGCTGCACCCGGAAGTGCCGCTGGCCCAGCGTGCGGGTGGCCGCCTCGCGGACGACGGCGAAGGCCTCGGGAAGCAGCTCGTCGAGGGACTCCCCGTCGGCGTACCGCTGCTTGAACTCGTCGGTCTTCGCGCGCAGCTCGGCGTCGGTGAGGTCGACGTAGTCGTCGGCCAGGGAGTCGACCGCGTCGGCGATCTTGGAGAGTCGTCGGACCTGCTTGCCCTCGCCGGCGCGGAGGATCTTCTGGAACACCACGACCCCAGCGTAGGCGGCCGACCTGGCAAGGCGGTCCCGAAAGCGGCCCGAGCCGTCGCCGCGCCTCCTCTAGCCTCCCGCACGTGTCCAGGAATCCCGCAGACCTCCCTCCGGCCACGCTCGCGTTCCTCACCGAGCGGCACCTGGCGACGCTCACCACGCTGCGCACCGACGGCAGCCCGCACGTCGTCCCGGTCGGGGTCACCTACGACGCGGCCACCGCCACCGCGCGGGTCATCACCTCGGGCACGTCGGCCAAGGCCCGGCACGTCCGCGACGGGCAGGGGCGCGTCGCGGTCTGCCAGGTCGACGGCGCCCGGTGGCTCACCCTCGAGGGGACGGCGGTCGTGAAGGACGACGCCGCGTCGGTGGCCGACGCCGTCGAGCGCTACGCGCAGCGCTACCGGCAGCCCCGGGAGAACCCGGCCCGCGTGGTCATCGAGATATCGGTCGACCGGGTGCTTGGCAACGCCTGAAACACCCCCTGCCCCCCGCCACTCGCGGGCTCGCGGCGGGCCCCTGCAGGGGGCCGGCTCGTGCTGCGCCCCTACCGGCCCGACGACGCCGATGCGGTGTTCCGCGCCTGCCAGGACCCCGACATCCAGCGCTGGCTGCGGGTGCCGTCGCCCTACACCGAGGCCGACGCCGTCCGGTTCGCCACCGAGACCACCGTGCAGGCGCGCGCCGAGGGGCACGGGCTGCTCACCGCGGTCGAGGCCGACGGGGAGTTCGTCGGGTCGGCGGGCCTGCACTTCACCCCGGGACACCTCGGTCCGGGGGTCGGCTACTGGATCGCACCCTGGGCACGGGGTCGGGCGTACGCGGCGGAGGCCGCCCGCGCGCTGGCGGACTGGGGTCTGGGCCGGGGCGCTCCCCGGGTGCACCTGCTGGCCGACGTCGAGAACGTCGCCTCCCAGGCGGTGGCCCGGCGAGCGGGATTCGTGCGGGAGGGCGTCGTCCGCCGGTGCCTGGACTACCGCGACGGCTCGTGGGGCGACGCGGCGCTGTTCTCCCGACTGCCGGACGACTGAGCCCCGGTCGTCGTCGTCCGCGTGCACGGTGCTGCGGCAGGTCCTGCCGTGTCCGCGCACGCGGACGACGATCCGCCCCTCCGGCGGGTGTCAGACCGTGGCGGTCTGCGGTTCGGCGACCTGCTGCGCCGTGGCGCCGTCCTCGGCCACCGGCTCCAGCCGGATCAGGCCGTAGTCGAAGGCGTGCCGGCGGTAGACGACTGTCGGCTGCCCGGTGTCGGCGCACAGGAAGAGGTAGAAGTCGTGGCCGACCAGCTCCATCTCGTGGAGGGCCTGGTCGACGTGCATCGGCGTGGCCGGGTGGTGCTTCTCGCGGACGATCTGTCCGGGGAGGTGCTCGTCCGGCTCGGTTCCCTGCGGAGCGTCGGCCCCGTTCAGGTCGGGCGCCGGCCCGGTGACGTCGCCGGCTCCGAGGACGACGTTGTCGGCCATCCGCAGGCTGGCGGGGGTGCGCCGGCCGTGGTGGACGCGCCGGCGGTCGGCCGCGCGGCGCAGGCTGTTGTCCAGCTTGGCCGCCGCGAGGTCGAGTGCGGCGTAGAAGTCGGGGCCGGACGCCTCGGCGCGGACCACCGGCCCCTTGCCGCGGAGCGTGATCTCCACCCGCTGGCAGTTCGCGGACTGGCGTGGGTTCTTCTCGTGCTGGAGCTCCACGTCGATCCGGAGGATCTTCAGCTTCCCGTCGAACCGGTCGGTGGACCCGACCTTGTCCTCGACGTGCTGTCGGTAGTGCTCGGGAACTTCGACGTTGCGGCCGCGAACGACGATCTCCATGGGACCTCCCGGTGAACATCCGGCGTTGGTCGCTTCGACGCTAGTCCCTCCACCACCGTCCCGACAGTCGATCAGTGCCCTGGCCGGAGGGGCCGCCGGACGGGCGCGGAACACCGTCGGATCGGGCCCGCGCGGGGGTCCGGGGCGTGGCCGCGACGACCGCCCCGAGCACCGGCGGACCGCCCGGACGGGTCAGTGCGGCGAGCACCGAGGCCGCCTCCGTGAGCGTCGCGCCACTGGTCACGACGTCGTCGACGAGGACCAGGAGGCCCGGCGCCGCGGCGGCCTCCGGGGCGAGCCCGAAGGTGCCCGCGAGGTTCGCCCGCCGCTGCCCGGCGGAGAGCTCGGCGGAGTCGCGCACCCGGCCGTGCCGGCGCAGCAGCCGGTGCTGGGACGCCGGCAGCCCGGCCACCCGCAGCTCGCGGACGGCGCGGCCGGTCAGCTCCCGCACGTGGTCCCGGCCCCGGGTGCGCAGGGCGGCGGCCGAGCTGGGCACCGGCACCAGCACCACCTCCCCGGGCGAGCCGGGGACGGCGGAGACGACGGCGGCCACGGCGAGGGCCAGCGCCGTCCCCAGCGGTCGGGCCAGCTCGGCGCGGCCGCGCTCCTTGAACGCCAGGACGGCGGGCCGCACCGCGCCGTCGTAGGCGCCGGCGGCGACCGTGGGCGGAAAGCCCTCCGGGAAGCGGCGCGGAGCGGCCAGGTGCGGGCGGGCGAGCAGGGCGGCGCAGCGGCGGCACAGCAGGTGGCCGGGCAGCCCGCAGCCGGCACAGGTGCGCGGCAGGACGAGGTCGGCGAGCGCGGACCCGACATCGCGCAGCACCCCGGTCACACCGCACCGTAGGCCCCGTCCCGACGCTCACCCGGGCGTACGGGGCGGGCGGTGGACGGGGTCGGCCTGCTGTGGACGGGGTCGGCCTACAGGGGGTAGAACGGCGCCGACCCGGCCAGCGGCTCCCGCCCGGGGACGAGGGTCACCCACGAGCCGCGCGCCCACTGCCAGAGCCGGCCGTCGGCGACGACCAGCGGCTCCCGCCCCGGGGCGGCTCCCAGAGAGGTCGGCTGATCCGGCAGTCCCGCGCTGCTCAGCTGGGCGAGCCCCCAGCCGTCGACGCCCAGCGAGTACGGCGCCTCCTCCCCCGGGTCGCCGGCCAGCACCCACAGCTCGCCGTTGGACCGCCAGGCCACGTCCACCACCGGCGAGAGCGTGGGGGCGACCTGCGGGAGGTCGCGGACGGCGACCCCGCCCTCCTCGCTGCGGACCACGGTGCCCACGTGCAGGCGCGGGACGCCCTGCGGGTCGGTGACCACGACCGCGACGCGCACGCCGTCCGGCGACAGCTCGATCAGCTGCGCCCGACCCAGCCCCGCCAGCGTCGGGGCGCTGACCGCCTGCGGCCGGCTGCCGGCCGGGACGCGGACGATCTCCACGCCGTCGCGCACCACCCACACCTCCGGGCGGATGGCCGCCACCGTGGGGGCGCTCAGCGTCCGCGCGGTCAGCACCGGGGCCAGCTCACCGCCGTACGGCCCGGCCAGCAGCGTCGCCTGCCCGGCCTCGGGGCGCACCCCCGCGAGGAAGGTCAGCTCACCGGTGCGGGCGTCGGCCGACACCGCGGCCGACGAGAGCCCGTAGCCGCTGCTCCCGGCCGGGCCCGGGGCCGGCGCCCCGTCCTCGACGGTGCGCAGCAGGCCGGCGTCCAGGTAGTGCCCGACGGTCTCCAAGGGCGTCGCGTCGGGGTCGAAGGCGGTCCAGTCGTCGGTCGTCTGCTCGAGGGGGACGCCGTCCAGCGGCAGCGGTTCGCCGTCGAGGGTGATCACGACGGAGCGGATGACCAGGTCGTCGAGCCGCGTCAGGCTCCACACCAGCTGCGCGCTGAGCTCGCGCAACGGGGTCGTGGCGTCGATGTCCAGGTCGGTGAGGTCGACGGTGGCGACCTGGTCGTCGACGGTGACCGTGCGGGCGAGCCCCGCACCGGCCATCGGGTTGCTCACCCCGGCCGCCAGCGCCGCGGACGGCCCCTGGACCAGGCGCTCCACCAGAGCGGTGGGCTGGGCCTCCCCGCCGATGAGGTAGCGCGGGTCGGGGACGAGCTGCCGGAGCGTGGGATCGAGGAAGTAGGCGTCGACGGGGTCGTAGAGCCGCTCGAAGTCGGTCTCGAGGATGACCAGGCCCTCGGGAGGGTCGCTGATCCGCCACTCGCCGTCGACCTCGACCAGCGGGAAGACGTAGCTGAACGGTTCGGTGCCGGCCACGGTGAAGATGCCGCGCTGGTCGACGGTGCCCACGAGGTCCGCGGTGACCACGACCGACCCGGTCTCGCTGGCCGCCGTCGCGAACCCCGGACTGATGATCGTGATGCCGCCGGCGTCGGACCACGTCTCCGCGGTCTCGGGGGTCAGGTACTCCTTGGCCACCGGGCGTTCGCTCACGCTGCTGGCCGCCGCGTCGATGAACCCGCGGACGACGTCCTCGGGGGCGGCTCCCCGGGCGGGGGGCAGCGGCTCGCTGACGAAGTCGGGCGCCGGGCGCTCCGGCGCCTGGGTGATCTGCACCGTCGGGGAGCTGGTGGGCACGATCGAGCAGGCGGTCCCGCCCAGCAGCAGCGCGGCGGCCAGGGCCGGCGCACCGGTCCGGCGGCTCACGACGGTCTCCCCGGGCGGAGGACGGCGGGGCGCAGCGGCAGCGGCGAGCCGGTGAGCTCGCCGCCGGCGGCCAGGGGCACGGTCAGCCGGAACTGGGCGCCGGAGCCCGGCTGCCCCCACACCTGCAGCCAGCCCTTGTGCAGCCGGGCGTCCTCCAGGCTGATCGACAGGCCCAGCCCGCTGCCCCCGACGCTGCGAACCCGGGAGGGATCGGCCCGCCAGAAGCGGTCGAAGACGTGCTGCGCGTCGGCCGAGGTGAGCCCGACCCCGTGGTCGCGCACGGTCACGGCGGCGGCCGTGGGGTTCGCGGCCAGGGTGATCTCCACCGGCTGCCCGGCGCCGTGCTCGATCGCGTTGCCGACGAGGTTGCGCAGGATCCGCTCGACCCGTCGCGCGTCGACCTCGGCGATGACGTCCTCGTCGGGGCGGTCGACGACGAGCTCGCAGCCGTGCCGCTCGGCCAGGGAGTACATCCCGGCGGCCACGCGGGCGACCAGCGCACCGAGGTCCGTCGGCTCGGCGTCGAGCACCGCGACCCCGGCGTCGTAGCGGCTGATCTCCAGCAGGTCGGTGAGCAGGCTCTCGAACCGGTCCAGCTCGGCGCGCAGCAGCTCCGCCGAGCGGGCCACGTGCGGCGGGAAGTCCCCCCGCGCCTCGTGCAGCACCTCGGCGGCCATCTGGACGGTGGTGAGCGGGGTCCGCAGCTCGTGCGAGACGTCGGAGGTGAAGCGCTGCTGCAGCTGGGAGAGCGCCTCCAGCTGGGTGATCTGCCGCTGGAGGCTGTCGGCCATGGCGTTGAAGCTGGTGGCCAGCCGGGCGAGGTCGTCCTCGCCGCGGACGAGCATGCGCTCCTCGAGCTGACCCTCGGCCAGCCGCTGGGCGGTGCCGGCGGCCTGCCGGACGGGGTCGACCACCAGGCGGGTCACCAGGACGGCGATGCCGACGACGAACATCGTGAGCGCGAACCCGCTGATCACCACCGTGCTGCGGATGAGCGAGAGGCTCTCGGCCTCCTGGCTCAGCGGGAAGACGTAGTAGAGCTCGATCTGGGCGCTGCCCGCGGTGCCGCCCTGCACCGGGGCGCCGACGACCAGGGACGCCCGGGGTTCGCCCGCGGCGTCGGGGATCTCGGCGTAGCGGTAGGACTGGTTGCCGCCGTCGACGTCGGCCCGGAGGTCCACGGGCAGCGCCGCGTAGATGAACGCACGGCTGGCACCGGGGACCTCCCGGTCCCCCGTCCGGTAGGTCATGACGACGTCGAAGTCGCCGGCCGCGCCGCCGCGCTGCTGGAGGGCGCTGACCGTCCGGTCCAGCGTGGCCCGCACGCTCGAGGCGTCCCCGGTGGCGATGCCGCCGGTGATCTCCTCCTGCGCGTACAGCACGCCGGCCTGCGCCTGGTCGACCGCCGCCTGCCGCTTCACGCTCAGCAGCTGGTCGCGGATCTGGCTGAACAGCACCAGGCTCACGATGATCACCACGGTGCCGGCCACGACCATCGTGATGGCGCCGATGCGCACCTGCAGCGAGGACCGCCAGGCGTGCACCGCGCGGCTGGCGGCACGGCGCGTGGTCAGCCGGACCCGCCGGCGGAGGACGCCGGCCCGGCGGCGCAGCGCCCGCCGGATGCGCGCCGCGTCCGGCGCGCGCCGGGGACGCCCGGGCTCCGGTGTCCCGGGCGTGCCGGTGTCCACCGGAGGCGTTCGGGTGGCGGTCACGCGGCCATTGTCGCCGGAGCGGCGGTGCTACGCGGGGACGCCGGCCCCGGCGGGACCGGTCACGGCGGGCCCGCCTTGTAACCGACCCCCCGCACGGTGAGCACGACCTCGGGCTTCTCGGGGTCCTTCTCGATCTTGGCGCGCAGCCGCTGCACGTGGACGTTGACCAGCCGGGTGTCGGCGGCGTGGCGGTAGCCCCACACCTGCTCGAGCAGCAGCTCGCGGGTGAACACCTGGCGGGGCTTGCGGGCCAGGGCGACCAGCAGGTCGAACTCCAGCGGGGTCAGCGCGACCGGCACGCCGTCGCGGGTGACCTGGTGGGCGGGCACGTCGATCTGCACGTCGCCGATGGCCAGGCTCTCGGCCTGCCCGGTCTCCCCGCGGCGCAGCTGGGCGCGCACCCGGGCGACCAGCTCGACGGGCTTGAACGGCTTGGTGACGTAGTCGTCGGCGCCGGCCTCCAGCCCCTGGACGACGTCGATGGTGTCGCCCTTGGCGGTGAGCATGACGATCGGCACCGTGGACTGGGTCCGGATGTCCTGGCAGATCTGCAGGCCGTTGCGGCCGGGCAGCATCAGGTCCAGCAGGACCAGGTCGGGCCGGGTCTGCTGGAAGACCCCGAGGGCGCGGTTGCCGTCGGAGACGAACGCCGGTTCGTACCCCTCCCGGCGCAGCACGATCCCGAGCATCTCGGCGAGGGCGGCGTCGTCGTCGACGACGAGGACACGGCCGCGGCTGGGCCCGTTCTGCGGAGCGGTGGGTGGCACGGCGACCATTCTGCGCTGTCGGTCCAGGAAAGCGGCCCACCCGTCCGGGTGAGCCGCTTTCCTCATGCTTCTGACGTGCAGGTCCAGCCCTGGTGTGGGCTGGAAGGCCACCCTTCAGGGGCCCGGGCCGAGCGTGCGAGGTCCGGGGGGAAGGGTGGTCCTTTCAGTAGCGGTAGTGGTCGCTCTTGTAGGGGCCTTCGACCGGGACGCCGATGTAGTCGGCCTGCACCTTGGTGAGCTCGGTGAGCTTCACGCCCAAGGCGTCGAGGTGGAGCCGGGCCACGTGCTCGTCGAGCTTCTTCGGCAGCACGGTGACGCCGGGGGTCTGGCCCTCGTAGGCGGCCCGGTTGGTCCACAGCTCGATCTGCGCCAGCGTCTGGTTGGAGAACGACGCGCTCATCACGAAGCTGGGGTGCCCGGTGGCGTTGCCCAGGTTCAGCAGCCGGCCCTCGGAGAGCACGATGATCGTGTGGCCGTCCTCGAACCGCCACTCGTCGACCTGCGGCTTGATGTTGGTCTTCACGACGCCCGGGGTGCGGGCCAGGCCGGCCATGTCGATCTCGTTGTCGAAGTGGCCGATGTTCCCGATGATCGCCTGGTGCTTGGTCGAGGCCAGCTGCTCGGCGGTGATGATGTCCTTGTTGCCGGTCGTGGTGATGACGATGTCGGCCTTGCCGATCACCTCGTCCAGCGTCGTGACCTCGTAGCCGTGCATGGCGGCCTGGAGGGCGCAGATCGGGTCGATCTCGGTGATGATCACGCGCGCGCCCTGGCCGCGGAGGGACTCCGCGCAGCCCTTGCCGACGTCGCCGTAGCCGCAGACGACGGCGACCTTGCCGCCGATCATGACGTCGGTGGCGCGGTTGAGGCCGTCGATGAGCGAGTGGCGGCAGCCGTAGAGGTTGTCGAACTTGCTCTTGGTGACCGAGTCGTTGACGTTGATCGCCGGGAAGAGCAGGCGCCCGTCGCGGGCGAGCTCGTAGAGCCGCATGACGCCGGTGGTGGTCTCCTCGGTGACGCCCTTGATGCCCTGGCCGATGCGGGTCCAGTAGCCCTGGTCCTCGGCCAGCGTGCCGCGCAGGACGTCGAGGATGACCGCGTACTCCTCGGAGTCCGCGTCGGTGGTGTCGGGGACGACGCCGTCGGCCTCGAAGCGGGTGCCGAGGTGGACCAGCAGCGTGGCGTCGCCACCGTCGTCGAGCAGCATGTTCGGGCCGACGACCTCGCCGCTCTCGTCGCGGAACTCGAACAGGCGCTGGGTGCACCACCAGTACTCGGGGAGGGTCTCGCCCTTCCAGGCGAAGACCGGCACGCCGGCGGGCTCCTCGGGGGTGCCCTCGCCGACGACGATCGCGGCGGCGGCGTGGTCCTGGGTGGAGAAGATGTTGCAGCTGACCCAGCGGACGTCGGCGCCCAGCGCGGTCAGGGTCTCGATGAGGACGGCGGTCTGCACGGTCATGTGCAGCGAGCCGGCGATGCGGGCGCCGGCCAGCGGCTGGGCGTCGCCGTACTCGGCGCGCAGCGCCATGAGGCCGGGCATCTCGTGCTCGGCGAGCTGGATCTCCTTGCGGCCGAAGCCGGCCAGGGAGAGGTCGGCGACCTTGAAGTCGGCCTCGCCGGTGGGGGTGGACAGCGTGCGGGTGCCGGTGCTGGCGGTCATGTGAGCTCCAGGTGGGCCCGGCGCGGCGGCCGGGCGGTGCAGTCGGATGCAGGGTCGCTTCGATCCCCGTTCCCCGGGAGAGCGAGCATGCCGAGGCTTCGGCGGGGCTCGTGCCGGAACCCAGGGTACCGGCAGGGCGCGGTCCCGGGGACCGGTCTCCCCCGGATTCAGGAGTCGCAGCCCACGCCGTCCCCGTCGCCGTCGAACTTCTGCTCCCAGCCCGGGTCGCCCGTCCGGATCGGTGCCGCGCCCGCAGCGCGCACCGCGGCGCAGTCCGCGAAGGACACCGGGACCGCGGCGTCGGGTGCCGGAGCGGGGGCGGGTGCGGAGGCCGGGGCGGCCTCTCCCCCGGGCAGCGGCTCGGCCGGGCAGCTGCTGAGCACCGTGGCCATCGTGTTCTTCTCGGCCGCGGTCACCCACGCGCCGTAGCGGATCTTCACCGCGATCTGGCGGGCGACGTACGTGCAGCGGAACGAAGTCGTGGGCGGCAGCCAGGTGGCGGCGTCCCCGTCGCCCTTCTGCATGTTCAGCGGACCGTCGACGGCCAGCAGGTTCAGCGGGTCGTTCGCGAAGGCGGTGCGGCGGCCGGCGTCCCACTGCTGGGCGCCCTTCTGCCAGGCGTCCGACAGCGCGACCACGTGGTCGATCTGCACGTCGTCGCTGGTGTCCTGGCCGCGCCGGAACTCGATGGTGCGGCCGGAGTAGGGGTCGGCCAACGTGCCGGTGAGGACGACGCAGTCGCGGGTGCCGGGCTTGAACGTCTCGCCGGTCAGGTCACGGGCGAGCACGTCGTTGCGGGTGTCGCAGCCGTTGCGGTCGGTGTCCACCCAGCCGGAGCCGAACTGCTCCCGGTCGTAGCCGGTGCGCGGGGCCCGGCCCTTGACCTCCAGCGTGGCGAGCGCGGCGAGGGCCGACGTCGGCGCGGCTCCACCGATGGCGGCGTCGGCCGACTCGTCGTCCAGCGCACCGCCCGCGGTGGCGAGGCCGTCGGGCGGGAGCGTGGCCTCGGCGGTCTCCTGCTCGACCACGGCCGCGTCCGCGGCGGTCTCCGTCTCCACAGGCCCGGTTCCCCGGGCCCCCGTCGTGACGGAACAGCCGGTCAGGACGAGAGCGGCCAGCAGCGGGGCGAGCGCCGCACGAGCGGCGTGCCCGGTGCGCGGCGGACGAGCGGACACGGTGATTCCCCCAGGCGCAGACGACGGCGCCGCGACCGTAGGCAGGTCCGCCCGCTCCCCCGGTGCTCCGACACGCGCCCCGGTGGCCGGAGCGCGGATCGGTCAGGAGAGGTTGGTGGTGACCCGGTAGAGGACGGCGGGGCCGCGGGCGCTGACGGGGGTGCCGGCCGGCACGAACGCCGAGGTGCCCTTCGGCAGGGTCAGCTCGTCGCCGGCCGTGGACAGCACCGCGGTGCCCTCGGTGCAGAGCACCAGCTGCGGTCCGCGGGTGGTGAGCGTGCCGACCTGGTCGCCGAGCTGGCAGTGGGTGAGGTCGAACTCCTCGACCGGGACGGGGTAGCGCAGGCCGCCGGGGCCGAGCACCGGGCGCAGCACCGGCACCCGCCCGTCGCTGAAGTCGAGCACCTCGATGAGCGCCGCGAGGTCGACGTGCTTGCCGGTGAGTCCGCCCCGGAGCACGTTGTCCGAGCTGGCCATGACCTCCACGCCCGCGCCGCACAGGTAGGCGTGCAGGTTCCCCGCCGGCAGGAACACCGCCTCGCCGGGCGCCAGGCGCAGGTGGTTGCACATCAGCGAGATGACCACGCCCGGGTCACCGGGGTAGGTCTCGGCCAGCGCCGCCGCCCAGCGGTAGGTGTTGATGAACTCCGGGTCGTGCGCCGCGACGAACCCGGCCGCCGCGCGGGCCACCTCGGAGACGAGCACGTCGCGCTGGTCCGCCGGGAGTGCCAGCAGCTGCGGGATGACCGACCGGAGCCCGCCCCTGGCCAGAGCGGCGATCGTGGGCTTGAGCTCGGGCACCTGGAGCTTGGCCAGGCAGTGCAGCGACTCCTCGACCGGGCGGAAGCCGCACAGCGCCTCGACCTCGGTCAGCGCCACGAGCATCTCGGGCTTGTGGAACGGGTCGCGGAAGGTGCGCGTCGGGTCGTCGCGCGGCACCCCGGCCGCCTCCTCGGCGGCGAACCCGGCCTCGGCCTGCTCAGCCGTCGGGTGGGCCTGCAGGGACACCGGCTTCTCGGCCGCGAGCACCTTCATGAGGAAGGGCAGCCGGACCCCGAACCGCTCGAGCACCTCGGAGCCCAGCAGGAGCTCGGGCTCGCCGGCGATCGCCTTGTCCAGCGGCACCCCGTCGGAGCGCACGCTGGGCTCGTCGGGATGGGCGCCCATCCACAGCTCGGCGTGCGGCCGGTCAGCCGGGGACGGCGAGCCGAGCAGCTCCGGGATGACGGTGTGCGAACCCCACGGGTAGTGACGCACCGCATTCTGAAGCTGCCACATCGGCTCAGGCTAACGCGCCGGTCCCGCTGATCGACCCCCCGTCACCACCCGCCGGTCCTCCGAGGAGGCAGGTTCCCCTCGACGGGGTGACATCACGCCGGCGCGGACGTCGGCAGCACCCAGCCGCGCCGCGTCGGCGGTCCGGTCGTCGGGCATGCGCTGCGACTCGCGCTCCGCGTCGACCCGCGCGGTGTAGTGCGCGACCTCCCGGGTGGTGCGCTCCTCGTCCCAGCCCAGCTCGCGGCTCATGAGCTCGGCGACCCGAACGGCGGTCTCCACACCGCGGTGCGCCGTCTCGATGGAGATGCGGGTGCGCCGGGTCAGCACGTCGTCGAGGTGCAGGGCGCCCTCGGCGGTGACCGCGTGCACGACCTCGGCCGCGAGGTAGGCGGGCGCACCCGGCAGCGGCCGGGCCAGCTCGGGGTCGTCGGCGGCGAGGGCGAGCACGTCGGGGGTGCGGTCGCCGTGCCGGTGCAGCAGCCGTTCGACGGCGTCGACCGGCACGCCGGCACCGGCGGCCAGCTGCGCGGCGCGGTCGCGCACCTCCGTCCAGCGGTGCGCGCCGACCAGCGGGAGGTGCGCGGTGCGCGACGCCGGCACCCCGGGCAGCCCCGCGACGGCGGCGTCGACGGCGTCCTCGGCCATGACGCGGTAGGTCGTGTACTTGCCCCCGGCCACCAGGACCAGACCCGGCACCGGGGTGACCACCGCGTGCTCCCGGGACAGCCGGCTGGTGTCGTCGGACTCCCCCGCCAGCAGCGGGCGCAGGCCGGCGTAGACGCCGAGGATCTGCTCGGGAGCGATCGGGCGGACGAGGACCCGGTTGACCTGGTCGAGCAGGTAGGCGATGTCGGCGCTGCTGGCCGCGGGGTGGTCGCGGTCGAGCTTCCACGGGGTGTCGGTCGTCCCGACGATCCACTGCTCGCCCCAGGGAATGACGAAGAGCACGCTGGTGGGGGTGCGCAGGATCAGGCCGTCGGACGTCCCGCCCGCCGCGGCGAGCGAGCCGCCGTCGATGGCCGACCGCGGCACCACCAGGTGCACGCCTTTGGAGGCGCGCACGCGGAGGTCGGGCGCCGCGTGGCCCAGCATCGCCCCGATGTCGTCGCTCCACACCCCGGTGGCCGCCACGACGCTGCGGGCCCGCACGGTGAACGAGGAGCCGTCGGTGAGGTCGGCGACCTCCACCCCCACGACCGCGGCGTCCGGCTGGTCGCCGTCGCGCAGCAGACCGGTGACCCGCGCGCTGGACAGGACCCGGGCGCCGTAGCCGGCGGCGGTGCGGACGACGGCGAGCGTGTGCCGGGCGTCGTCGACCTGGGCGTCCCAGTAGCGGATGGCGCCGCGCACGACGTCGGGGCGCAGCCCGGGGAACGCCTCGAGCGTCGCCGTCCGGGACAGGTGCCGGTGCCCCGGGATCGGCCGGTGCGAGGTGAAGGCGGCGCCGAGCACGTCGTACAGCGCGACACCGGCGCCGAAGTAGGCCCGCTGCCAGACGGGCGCGGTCAGCGGCAGCAGGAAGGGCAGCGGCCGGACCAGGTGCGGCGCGATGGTCTGCACCAGGCGGGCGCGCTCGTGCAGCGCCTCGTGCACCAGGGGGAAGGCGAACTGCTCCAGGTAGCGCAGGCCGCCGTGGATCAGCTTGCTCGACCGGCTGGAGGTGCCGGCCGCGAAGTCCCGCGCCTCCAGCAGCGCCACGGTCAGGCCACGGCTGGCCGCGTCCAGGGCGGCCCCGGCGCCGGTGACGCCGCCGCCGATGACCAGGACGTCGACGACCTCGTCGGCGAGCCGGGCGCGGTCCGAGCGCCGTCGGGCGGGTGAGAGCAGCGTGCGGTCGGTGGTCCCCGAGTGCATGGCTCCTACTGTCCCCCGCTCAGTGGCCCGATGCGTCGCTCCCGGCCTTGCGGCGGTGCACCGTCAGTGTCATCACGACCACGATCACCGCGCCGACCACCAGCCCCAGCAGTGCGCTGCCCAGCGTGTTGACGATCCAGCCCACCACGCCGCCGAGCGCCCCGGTCGCGTCGTGCGCGGCCTCCTCGAGGTGGTGGACGACGTCGTAGAGGGCGTGCAGGCCCAGCTCGTCGGTGCCGACCAGGAGGATGTGCCCACCGACCCAGAGCATGGCGGCGGTGCCGACCACGGTGAGCACGCTGAGCAGCTTCGGCATCGCCTTGACCAGGCCGCGGCCGAACGCGGCCACCGCCTTCCCCGACCGCTGGGCCAGGTTGAGGCCGATGTCGTCCATCTTCACGATGACGCCGACCACGCCGTAGACCAGCACGGTGATGCCCAGTGCGACCAGGACGAGGATGACCGCCCGCGCGACGAACGCCTCGTCCGCGACCTCGTTGAGCGAGATGACCATGATCTCGGCGGACAGGATGAAGTCGGTGCGGACGGCGCCGGTGACGATCGTCTTCTCGTCCGGCATCGCCTCCTCCACCGAGGCGTGCTCCTCGGCGTGGCCGCTGATCCGGTGCCAGATCTTCTCCGCGCCCTCGTAGCAGAGGTAGGCCCCGCCCAGCATCAGCAGCGGCGTCAGCAGGAAGTTGAGGAACTCGCTGAGCAGCAGGATCGCCGGCAGGATGATCAGCAGCTTGTTGCGCAGCGAGCCCAGCGCGATCTTCCGGATGATCGGCAGCTCGCGGTCGGCGTTCAGGCCGTGCACGTACTGCGGCGTGACGGCGGTGTCGTCGACCACCACGCCGGCGGCCTTGACGCTCGCGCGTCCGGCCGCGGCGCCGATGTCGTCGATCGAGGCGGCGGCGGCCCTGGCCAGCACCGCGACGTCGTCCAGCAGGGCTACGAGTCCACCCGCCACGGGAGGTCCTTTCCGTCGATCCGTTCGCGTGCTCTACCCGGGCAGGGGGTTCCGCCGAACGTCACCGGCCCGGCCCCCGCTGGGTGTCCAGCGCCAGGGCCAGGTAGACGGCGCTGAAGTCGGCGACGGCGAGCTGGCGGGCCAACCGCGGCAGCCGGCCGTCGGACCCGGCCTGCCCCTGCGCGGCCAGGTCGCTCACCGGGACGGTGTGGGTCGCGGCGGTGCGGAGCACCTCCTCCATGGCCTCGCCGGCCGACCGCGGCTCGCGCTCCCCCGCGCCCTCGTCGTCGACGGCCGCGGCGTCGCGGATGGTGAGCAGCCGCAGGCGCCGTTCGGCGTCGTCGGCGCGGTCGCGGAAGAAGTCGTCGGCGTCCTCCGGTGCCAGCGGGCCACCGAGGACGGCGCAGGCCGCCACCCGCTGGTCGGGCAGCCGGAAGTCGGGCGCGGGCAGGCCGGCGAGCGTGGCCAGCTGGTCGGCGATGCGGCCGGCAGCGGCGGCGGCCAGCGGCCCCTCCGCGGCGATCACCGGCAGCGAGTCGAGCAGCTCGAGGGCCAGCGTCTTCGCCGGGTTGGTGAAGGTCGGCGCCGCGGGGCCGCACTCCTGCGCGGCCGCGTCGAGCGCCGCCGCGGTCGTCTCCGGGTCGGCGACGTCACCGCGCAGCAGCCCGAGGTCGGAGGCCAGCAGCAGCATCGGGGTGAGCAGCGACCACAGCGTCGTGTGCCGCACCCGGGCGGCCGGCAGGGCCACGTACGGCGCGCGGGCGATCGAGCAGGCCGCGGCCAGGGGCGCGTCCTCGGCGCCGACGCCCAGCAGCGAGACGCCCCGGCGGGCCGCCTCGTAGGCCGGGCCGACGGCGTAGGCGCCCGCCCCCGTGCGGGTCGCGACCACGACGACGTCGCTGGGCCCCGTCCACACCGGCAGCGCCGGACCGGGGACGACGTCGACGGTCACCGGGCTAGCCGGTCCGAGCAGCGCCCGCAGCACCGAGGCGGCCACCGCCCCCTCGCGCCGGGCGACGATGACCAGCCCGCGCGGCCGGCCGCCACCGGTGATCCGGTCCAGCCCGGCCTCGCGGGTCAGCCGCGCGGTCTCCCGGACCTGCGCACCGGCGCCCGCGACCGCCAGCAGCAGGCCGTGCGGGTCACGGGCCCGCATGACCTCGAGGTCGTCGAGGACCTCCTCGGCGAGCTCGGGCGGGATCATGCGCTGCTGCTTGCTCCCCGATGGCGCGCCTCGTCCAGCAGGAGCACCGGGATGCCGTCGCGCACCGGGAAGGCCCGGTCGCAGGTGGTGCACAGCAGCTCGCTCGCCGCCTCGTCGACGGTCAGCGGGCTGTGGTGGGTGTCCGGGCAGGCCAGGATGGACAGCAGCTCGGGGTCCAGCCCCAGCGGTCCACCGGTCGTCGTGTTGCTCGTCATGCCCGCACCATCCCCAGTACCTGATCCCGAAGTTCGGTCATCCGCGCCTCGTCCGGCGCCTCGACGTTCAGCCGCAGCAGCGGCTCGGTGTTGCTGGCGCGCAGGTTGAACCACGCGCCGTCGGTCAGCTCGACGGTGAGCCCGTCCAGCTCGTCGATCCGCGCCTCGGGCCGGTCGGCGAACGCCGCCCGCACCTCGGCCATCCGCGCCGCGGCGTCGTCCACGGTGGAGTTGATCTCTCCGGAGGCGGCGTAGCGCGAGTAGGCGGCGGTGAGCTCCGACAGGGTGCCGGACTGCTCCCCCAGCGCGGCCAGCACGTGCATCGCGGCCAGCATGCCGGTGTCGGCCCGCCAGAAGTCGCGGAAATAGTAGTGCGCCGAGTGCTCCCCGCCGAAGACGGCGTCGGTGCGGGCCATCTCGGCCTTGATGAACGAGTGCCCCACCCGCGTGCGCACCGGCTCGCCGCCGTGCTCGCGGACGATCTCGGGCACCGCCTTCGAGGTGATCAGGTTGTGGATGATCGTCGTCCCGCGGCCCTTGGCCAGCTCGCGGACGGCGACCAGGGCGGTCACCGCCGAGGGGCTCACCGGCTCGCCGCGCTCGTCGACGACGAACACCCGGTCGGCGTCGCCGTCGAAGGCCAGGCCGATGTCGGCGCCGTGCTCGCGCACCGCGGCCTGCAGGTCGACGAGGTTCGCCGGGTCCAGCGGGTTGGCCTCGTGGTTGGGGAAGGAGCCGTCGAGCTCGAAGTACAGCGGGACGATCTCCAGGGGCAGGTCGGCCAGGACCACCGGCACGGTGTGCCCGCCCATGCCGTTGCCGGCGTCGACGACGACCTTGAGGGGGCGGCCGCCGGACAGGTCGACCAGCTCGCGCAGGTGCGCGGCGTACTCGTGGATGATGTCGCGCTGGCTGACCGCGCCGACGCGGCCGGGGTCGCGGTCGTAGGCGTTCCGCTCGGCCATGGCCCGGATCTCGGCCAGGCCGGAGTCCTGCCCGATGGGTGCCGCGCCCGCGCGGCACATCTTGATCCCGTTGTACTTCGCGGGGTTGTGGCTGGCCGTGAACATCGCGCCCGGGATGTCCAGCGAGCCGGCGGCGAAGTACAGCATGTCGGTCGAGCCCAGCCCCGCCTCGACGACGTCGAGACCGCGGCTGATCACGCCCTCGGCGAAGGCCCGCGACAGCGGCACCGAGGACTCCCGCATGTCGTGGGCGGTGACGATCTGCGTCGCACCGCTCTCGGCGTGCACGAACTCGGCGAAGGCGGCCCCGATGGCCCGGGCGACGTCCTCGTCCCACTCGTCGGGAACGACACCCCGGACGTCGTAGGCCTTGATGATCGATGAGAGGTCAGCCACGTGCCGGACGATAGCCGCGTACGCGAACGCGCGCGCGCACGGCCACCCTTCAGGGACCCGCGCCGAGCTCGCGAGGCGTGGGGGGAAGGGTGGTCCTTCTACTACTGGAGGTCGGGGAGGACGCGCAGGTGGCCGCGCCGGGTGCCGCGGCCGTCGTCGGCCGGGTCGCGCGGCGGCTCGGGACGGGCGGCCTCGCGCACGGCGTCGGCCAGGGCGAGCAGGTCGTCACCGGTCGGGCCGACGTCGTCGAGGTCGATCTCGTGCCGGACGACCTCCCAGCCGCGCGGCACGGTCAGCCGCTCGGCGTGGAACTCGCAGAGGTCGTAGCTGTGCGGCTCCGAGAAGGTCGCCAACGGGCCGACAACGGCCGTGGACTCCGCGTACACGTAGGTCAGAGTCGCCGCTGCCGGTTGCGCGCAGCCGCTGCGCGAGCAGCGACGTGACTGCCTCACCACCGGTTCCTCACCCGAGCACCGTAAACCCGCGTGCTGGCACTCCGCAGCAGGCACACCGGGATTTCGGAAGCGGCCGTCCCATCCTGCACGATGACCCCGTGGGCATCGACACAGGTCCGGTCCTCGTCCTCGGGGGTCGCAGCGAGATCGGCACGGCCGTCGCCGTCCGGCTCGCGGCGCTCGGGTGCGGCACGTTCGTGCTGGCCGCGCGCCGCGTCGCCGACCTGGACGAGCAGGAGGCGGAGCTGCGTGCGGCGGGCGCCACCACCGTGGTCCGCGTGGCCTTCGACGCCGACGACCTGGCCGGTCACACGGCGGTCCTGGACGAGGTGGAGGCCCGTGTCGGCGTCCCCGCGACCGTGGTCGTGGCCTTCGGGGTGCTGGGCGACCAGGCCACCGCCGAGCGCGACCCGGCCGCCGCGGTCGCGATCCTGCACACCGACCTCACCGCCCAGGTGCACGTGCTCACCCTGCTGGCCGGGCGGCTGCGTGCGGCCGGCCGCGGCACCCTCGTCGTCTTCTCGTCGGTGGCCGGGGTCCGGGTGCGCCGGGCCAACTACGTGTACGGCTCGGCGAAGGCGGGGCTCGACGGGTTCGCCAGCGGGCTGGCCGACGCCCTGGCCGGGTCCGGCGTCCGGCTGCTGCTCGTCCGGCCCGGCTTCGTCGTCGGCCGGATGACCGAGGGCATGTCGCCGGCCCCGTTCTCCAGCACCCCGGACCAGGTGGCCGACGCCGTCGTCGCGGCGCTGCGCGGACGGCGGGGCGAGGTGTGGGTGCCGGGCGTGCTGCGGCCGGTCTTCTTCCTCATGCGCCTGCTGCCCCGCGCCGTGTGGCGCCGGCTCCCGCGGTGACCACCCCGCCCGCTCCGCGCGCCGTAGGCTTCCCGGCGTCATGACCGGTCCCTCGCGCCGCCCCGCCCGCTCCCGCCGCGACCGGCACGGCCGCGGCCTGCGTGGCCGACTGGTCCCGGCGGAGGTGCCGCTGGCGCGCAGCCGCGCCGAGCAGTTCGACGACCTGGTGCTCGACGCCGTCGAGGACCTCGAGCGGCGGTGGGAGCGGGAGCTCGCCGGCGTGGAGTTCGCCGTCGAGGACGTGCCGTGGGTCGACCACACGAGCCCCGACGACGTCGTGCTCGACGCCGACGTGCTGGACGACGCCAGCGTGCCGCTGGCCCGCGTGCTCCCCGCCCACCGCGAGGACGGCCGCGACGTGCCGCCGCGGATCATCGTCTACCGGCGCCCGCTGGAGCTCCGGGCCGGCGACCGGGACGACCTGGCCGACCTGGTGCGCGACGTCGTCGTGGACCAGGTGGCCGTGCTGCTGGGCCGCGATCCCGAGGAGATCGACCCCACCTGAGCTGCTGAGACGGCTCGGCGGCTGCGATGCTGGGCGCGATGGACGTCCCCGCCGCGCCCTGGATCGCGCTCGGCGCCGTGCTGGGGGCGCTGCTGCTGCTCGCGGTCGCCGCCACAGCCCTCCGGCTGCGCGTCCCGGCGCGGCCGGAGCCGGCCACCCCTCCCCCGGCGGGCGAGCCGCGCGACGACCTCGCGGACTTCCTCGACCACCCACCGGGCACCCGGAGCGGGCCGGCCGACGACGGCGACGCCTGGGTCCCGCTCGCGTCGCCCGCCCCGCCGGTCCGGCACGAGGAACCCGCACCGCCCCCGGCGGGCACGGGCCCGGCCGGGGTGCTGGCGGGGCTCGCGGTCGGCGCGCTGGTGCTCGTCGGGATCGCGGCCGCGCTCGCCGCGGCGCAGCGGGCACCCGCCGCGGAGCCGGACGCGCCGTCCACGAGCACGTCCCCGTCGGGCGCCGCACCGTCGGACGCGGGCCGGGAGGGCACCGTCGCCCGGCTGGCCTTCGGCGGCGTCGTCCTGGAGGAGCACGCCGTCGGCATCACCGCGGCCTACCCCGAGCTGGAGGTGGGCGTGGACGGCGAGGGACGGGACGTCGCGCGGCTGCGGCTTCCGGCGGTCAACTGCCTGGCGGTGACCGCACCGCCGGAGCCCGGCGACCCCGGCTGCCGCGCCGCGCGGACCGAGTACGCCGAGCTGGCGGCGCCGGCCCTGCGGGTCGAGCGGGACGGCGACCGGCTCACCGTGACCGGCCGCTTCGCCACCGCGCTGCGCTCCCCCGGGGCCGCGGCCGAACCCACCGGGCGGAGCTACGCGGTCGAGGTGACCGTCGCCGCCGCGGGCGACGGGGGCGCGGAATGGCGGCGGGCGGAGGGTGAGCTGCGCTGGGACGACCAGCGCACCGCCACCCGCGAGGACGGTCCCGCCAGCGTCCTCCGCGCCGAGGGCTGAGGCCCGGCCCCGGAACGCACAGCAGCCGCCGACGAGGGGTCGTCGGCGGCTGCGGTGAGGCGCTGGAACGGCCCCTCCACAGGGGCCCACCGCGAGCGTGCGAGCGGTGGGGGGTGGAGGGGTCCTTCCTCAGATGGCGCGGCGGCGCAGGCGACGGCGCTCGCGCTCGGACAGGCCGCCCCAGATGCCGAAGCGCTCGTCGTTGGAGAGCGCGTACTCGAGGCACTCGGCCTTGACCTCGCACCCGGTGCAGATCTTCTTTGCCTCCCGGGTCGAGCCGCCCTTCTCCGGGAAGAACGCCTCCGGGTCGGTCTCGGCGCACAGGGCGCGCTCCTGCCAGGACTGCCCCTCGGTCTCCAGGCCGATGCCCAGCAGGTCACCGATGCCGGCCGCGGGGACACCCCCCAGACCCTGCCCGGCACCGAACCGGTCGGTCGTCCGGTCGCTCCCGTTGACGTAGTCGCTCAACCACGAGACCTCGGCCATGACGATGCGTCCCCTCTCGCTCTCGTCCCGGTGCGCGGCTCCCGGGAGGTTCCCGACCGCTCATCACTCGATGACGTCTGCGGAATTACACGCGTGTCGTTGCCCGGCCGTCAACTTCGCCCGGTGTAAGCGACACGCCACACCAGTCACTCCGGTCACACCCCGTTCGTCACATCTCGTGCGCTACCCCGACACGCCCGTGGAACAGTGCACAACTGCCTATGGGGCACGATGCGTTTCGTGCAGATCGTGGTGCTGGCGGGTGGGACCGGAGGGGCGCGATTCCTCCGCGGGGTGAGGGCGGCGGCGCCGGACGCGGAGATCACCGCCGTGGTGAACACCGGTGACGACGTGACGCTGCACGGGCTGCGCATCTGCCCGGATCTCGACACCGTCGTCTACACCCTCGGCGGCGGCATCGACGAGGAGCGCGGCTGGGGCCGGGCGGACGAGAGCTGGACGGTCAAGGAGGAACTGGCCGCCTACGGCGCCGACCCCGACTGGTTCGGCCTGGGCGACCGCGACCTCGCCACGCACCTCATCCGCACCCGCATGCTCGACGCCGGTTACCCCCTCTCCGAGGTCACCGCGGCGCTCGCCGACCGCTGGCAGCCCGGCGTCACCGTGCTGCCGATGAGCGACCAGCGGGTCGAGACGCACGTCGTCGTCACCGACCCGGAGAGCGGCCGCCCGCGCGCCATCCACTTCCAGGAGTGGTGGGTCCGGCACCGCGCCGGCCTGGAGGCGTCGGCCTTCGTGCAGATCGGTGTGGACGCCGCCCGTCCCGCCCCCGGGGTGACCGAGGCCTTCGCCGCCGCGGACGCCGTGCTGCTGGCGCCGTCGAACCCGGTGGTGTCGATCGGCACGATCCTCGGGGTGCCGGGGCTGCGCGAGGCGCTCCTGGCCACCCCGGCGCGCATCGCCGGCGTCTCCCCGGTCGTCGGCGGCGCCGTCGTGCGGGGGATGGCCGACCGCTGCCTGCCCGTGCTCGGCATCGAGGTCAGCGCGGAGGGCGTGGGCCACCACTACGGCGCACGGTCCGACGGCGGCCTGCTCGACGCCTGGCTCGTGGCGCCCGGGGACCCCGCCGACGTCGCCGGCGTCGACGTCCGGCAGGTGCCGCTGCTCATGTCCGACCCCGACGCGACGACGGCGCTGGCCCGCGCCGCCCTGGACGCGGCCGGTGTCTAGGCCCCCGGCGGGCCTCTCGATCCTCCCGGTACCCGGGCTGCCGGAGTTCGCGCCCGGCGACGACCTGGCCGGCGCCATCGCGGGCGCGGCCCCCTGGCTGGCCGACGGCGACGTCGTCGTCGTGACCTCCAAGGTCGTCTCGAAGGTCGAGGGCGCGCTGGTCCGGATCGAGCCCGGCGCCGACCGCGAGGCCGCCCGCCAGGCGGCGATCGACGCGCAGACCGTCCGGGTGGTGGCCCGCCGGGGCCCGCTGAAGATCGTGCAGACCCCGCACGGCTGGGTGGTGGCCGCCGCGGGCATCGACGCGTCCAACGTCGACCAGGGCTCGCTGGTCCTCCTCCCCGAGGACGCCGACGCCTCCGCCCGCGGCCTGCGGACCCGGCTGGCCGAACTGCTCGGCGTCGACGTCGCGGTGGTGGTGAGCGACACCTTCGGCCGCACCTGGCGGGAGGGGCTCACCGACGTCGCCGTGGGCGCCGCGGGCATCCCGGCACTGGTGGACCACCGGGGCGCGGTCGACGCCCACGGCAACCGGTTGGAGACCACCCGCATCGCCGTCGTCGACGAGCTGGCCTCGGCCGCCGACCTGGTCAAGGGCAAGCTCGACGGCGTCCCGGTCGCGGTGGTCCGCGGCCTCTCGATCGACGAGCCCGCCGACGACGAGGGCACCCGCCCGCTCGTGCGGCTGCCCGCCGAGGACCTCTTCCCCTACGGCTCCCGCGACCTGGTCGGGTCCCGCTCCCCCGGCGCCGACCCGGTGCCGCGCGGCGGCGAGCTGGACGCGGTCGCCGCGGCCTTCCGGACCGCCAGCGCCGCGCTGCCGGAGTTCCCGGTGGTGCTGCGCTACGGCGGGGAGGGCGACGGCGTGGTCGACGTCCACCTGAGCGACGCCGTCACCACGACGACCGCGCTGAACCTGGGCGCCCTGCTCGGCGCCGCGGTCGTGCAGCTGCACGCCGAGGGCTGGGCCACCCGCTGGGAGCCCGCCGCCACGGCCGGCGGGACCTCGCTGGTCGGCAGGCTGTGGGTGGGCACTCCTCCCGACTGACCAGCGGGCACTCGGTAGCGTGCCTCACCATGCGCGGGATCATCCTGGCCGGTGGCACGGGAAGTCGGCTCTTCCCCATCACCCAGGCCGTGAGCAAGCAGCTCATGCCGGTCTACGACAAGCCGATGATCTACTACCCGCTCTCGACGCTGATGATGGCCGGCGTCCGCGAGGTGCTGATCATCACCACGCCCGGGGACTCCGAGGCGTTCCGCCGGCTGCTCGGCGACGGCAGCCGCCTGGGCATGCGCATCGAGTACGCGGTCCAGCCGCGCCCCGAGGGCCTGGCGCAGGCGTTCCTCATCGGGGCGGAGTTCCTGGACGGCGCGGCCGCCGCGCTCGTGCTGGGCGACAACATCTTCTACGGCGCGGGCCTCGGCACCGCGCTGGCCCGGCTCCCGGAGCCGGCCGGTGGGCACGTCTTCGCCTACCACGTCGCCAACCCCCAGGAGTACGGCGTCGTGGAGTTCGACCGCGACGGCCGGGTGCTCTCCATCGAGGAGAAGCCGGCCGCACCCAAGAGCTCCTACGCCGTCCCGGGGCTGTACTTCTACGCCGGCGACGTCGTCGACGTGGCCCGGGGCATCCGTCCCAGCGCGCGCGGCGAGCTGGAGATCACCGCGGTCAACGAGCACTACCTGCGCGAGGACCGGCTCACCGTCTCCGTCCTGGACCGCGGCACCGCGTGGCTGGACACCGGCACGTTCGCCTCGCTGCGCCAGGCCACCGAGTTCGTCTCGGTGGTCGAGGAGCGGCAGGGCCTGAAGGTCGGCTGCATCGAGGAGGTCGCCTGGCGCAACGGCTGGCTGGACGACGACGGCCTGGTGCGCGCCGCCGAGCCGCTGGCGAAGAGCGGGTACGGCGACTACCTGCTGGGCCTGCTCGCCGAAGGGCGCTGATCCCGCCCTCACCGGGGGGCATCCGGGCCTAGGCTGGACCACGGGCCTCCGGGCCGGCGGGTCCTCCCGGCGCGCCGACGTCCGGGGTCACGGGGACGACCGTGCACCCGCGCAGGACGGACGGCCCTCCCGTGTCCAGCACCGCCCCGGACCTCGCCGCCGACGGGACCGCGGACGTCCCGGCCGGACCGCGGGCGCCCGCGCTCCCCGGCCCCCTGACCACCGTCGAACGGGTGCTGTACGCCGCCGTCGTGCTCGCCGTGCTGGTCGCCGGCTGGGCCCGCCGCTGGACGTCGGACGACGCCTTCATCACCTTCCGCGTGGTCGAGAACCTCCTCGCCGGCAACGGCCCGGTGTTCTCCGCCGGAGAGCGGACCGAGGTGGCCACGAGCCCGGCCTGGCTCGCCGTGCTCACCCTCGCCGAGGCGGTGGTGCCCGGCGACGCGGTGGCCTGGAGCTCGGTCGTCCTCGGGATCGCCGGGACGGCGACCGGCGTCCTGTTCGCCATGCTCGGCGCGCGGCGGCTGTTCGCGGGCAGCGGCGCGCGCCTGTCCGTGCCCCTGGGCGTCGTCGTGTTCCTCGCCCTGCCGCCCACCTGGGACTTCACGACGTCGGGCCTGGAGACCGGCATGTCGTTCGCCTGGCTCGGCACCTCGTTCTGGGCGCTGGTCCGCTGGCTGCAGACCGGGCAGCGGCGCGCGGGCCGGCCGGTGTGGCTCTACGTGCTCCTCGGCCTGGGGCCGCTGGTGCGGCCGGACCTCGCCCTGATCGCCGCGATCCTGCTGCTGTGGCTCACCGTGGCCGCCGAGGGGCGGTGGTGGCGCCGCGGGCTGGGCCTGGTCGCCGCGGGGGTAGTGCCGGTGGCCTGCCAGGTGTTCCGGATGGGGTTCTACGGCCTGCTCGTGCCGAACACCGCCGTCGCCAAGGAGTCCGCCCGCCCGCTCTGGGGCCGCGGCGCCGGCTACCTGGCCGACCTCGTCGGGCCCTACCTGCTCTGGCTCCCCGGCCTGCTGCTGGTGGCGACGCTCGTCGCGCTGCTGCCCACCCTGAGCTGGCGCGCGGTCGAGTGGTCGCTCGTGGCCACCGTGTGGCTGGCCGCCGTGGCGCACGCGCTGTACGTGGTGCGGGTCGGCGGCGACTTCATGCACGGGCGGCTGCTCATGCCGAGCCTCTTCCTCCTCCTGTGCCCGCTGGCCACCGTGCCGCTGACCCGGGTCCGGTTCCGGGCAGGCGCGGTGCTGCTCGCCGCGACCGGCGTCTGGGCGGTAGTCGCGGCCGCCACGCTGCGCGTCGACTACGCCGACGGCGTCTCCGCCGACGGCATCGCCGACGAGCGGGGCTTCTACGCGGCCCTGGCCGGGGTGGCGCACCCCGTCACGATCGAGGACCACGGGGGCGCCGGCGTCGCGGGTTACGTCGACCGCGTCAACCGGCTGGCCGCCGACGGCGCGGACCTCGTCGTGCTGCAGGTGACGCCCGTGCGCCCCGACACCCCCCTCGACGTCCTCGCCCCGTCCGCGGGCCGCCTGGTGTTCTCGGTCGGCAACGCCGGGTTCTACGGGTACGCCAGCGACCTCGACGTCGTCGTCGTCGACGGCCTGGGCCTGGCCGACGCGGTGAACAGCCACCTGGAGCCGGGCCCACCCGGGCGGCCGGGGCACGAGAAGGTCTACCCGGTCTGGTACCTGCTGGCCCGCCACGGCTCCCCGGCCCTGGCCGCGCGGCAGGTCGAGGGGCTGCCCGACCCCGACCTGGTCGCGGCGTCGCGGGCGGCGCTCGCGTGCGGGGACCTCGCCGAGCTCGTCGAGGCGACCACCGCGCCGCTGACCCTCGAGCGGTTCACCGACAATCTGCTCGGCGCGCGCGAGCGCACCTCGCTGCGCGTCCCGGTCGACCCGTTCGCGGCCGAGCGCCGGTTCTGCTGAGCGGCCCTCAGATGCGGCGGTGGTCGACGGGGGCGTTGCGCGGCCCGAAGCGGGGCGCCCGCGCCACCCCGTTGACCAGCAGCAGGCGCACCACCCGGTGCCGCTGACCGGTCCACGGCTCGAGCAGCGCCATCATCGCGTCGTCGTCGGTGCGGGCGGCGCCGGTCAGCGCGAAGCCGACCTGGTTCTTCAGGTGGTAGTCGCCGTAGCTCACCGTGTCGGGGCAGCCGAACACCCGCTGCACGACCTCGGCGGCGGTCCACCGCCCGATGCCGGGGACCGTGGTGAGCCGGCGCTGCAGGTCCGCGGAGTCGCGCGCCTCCGGGGGTTCCATGCGGGCGGCCACCGAGGCGACCGCGCGCAGCGCCCGGCGGCGGGCGCCGTCCAGGCCGCAGCGGTGCCACTCCCAGTCGGTCACCTCGAGCAGCCGGCGGGGCGAGGGCGGCACCCGCATGCCCTCGGGAGCCGGTCCGGGCGCGGGCTCCCCCGCCAGCCGCAGCAGCGCCCGCCAGACGCGGTGCGCCTCCGTGGTCGTGACCTTTTGCTCAAGGACCGCGGGCACCAGGGCGTCCCACGTCCGCTCGGTGCGGCCCAGCCGCAGCCACGGGGTCGTGCGCTGCAGCCGGGTGAGCAGCGGATGGCCGCCGCAGTCCAGCGCGTCGGCGTCGTCCAGGGCTCCGAGCCATCCGGGAACCCGCCGGGCGGCCCAGTCCGCGCCGGGCCCCCAGGCCTGGATGCGGACCTCGCCTCCGACCACGGTGAGGCGGACCGTCGCCGCACCTTCGGGCGTGGTCGTCACCCGCCACGTCCCGTCCGGCGCGAAGCGCAGCGTCGGGTCGCCGGTGCCGCGCAGGTGCACCCCCAGCGTCCGGCGGACGTCCAGCGGCCAGTCCGGCCGGAAGGCCGACTCGACGGCGGGGGCAGCGCCCTGCGGAGGGGCCTGCGGAGGGGTGCTCAGGGCGTGCTCCGGGGTGGGCGGTGGGCGGTGCTCGCCTCGGACGGGTCAGCGGTGCACGACGGTACCCGCGCGCGGGCGGCCGTCAGCCGAAGCGGCCGGCGAAGCGGGCCTCCACCTCGGCGAGCAGCTGCTTGACCCGCTCGGCATCCGCCACGGGGCAGACCATGGTCACGTCGGCGGTGTGCACCACGACGCAGTCGCGGACCCCGACCAGGGCCACGAGGTGCTCCGGGTCGTCGGAGAGGACGACATTGCCGGAGCTGTCCAGCAGCACCCGCAGACCCCGCCCGGCGTTGCCGTCGTCGTCGGTCTCGAGGGTGTGCGCCAGCGCCGGCCACGACCCGATGTCGAGCCACTCGACGTCGAGGTCGACGACGGCGACCCGCCCGGGCTCGGCGGCCGCCGGCTCCAGCACCGCGTAGTCCACGCTGATCTTCGGCAGGGTCGGGAAGACCTCGGCGAGGACGGCGTCGCGCGCAGGTCCCGCGGGGGCGGCCACGATCCGCGCCAGCCCCTCCGCCGACTCCGGCAGGTGGTCGGCCAGCGCGTCGAGCACCGTCTGGGCCCGCCAGACGAACATCCCGGAGTTCCAGAGGTAGTCCCCCGACGCCAGGTAGGCCTCGGCGGTGGCCCGGTCCGGCTTCTCCCGGAACGAGACCGCCTCGGCTGCGCCCGGCACCTCCGTCGGTGCGCCCTTCTGCACGTAGCCGAAGCCGGTCGCCGGGGACGTCGGCGTGACCCCGAGGGTGACCAGCGCCGTGGGCCGGGCACCGAGGAGGTCGTAGGCCGTGGTGAGCGCTGCGGCGAACGCCTCGACCGGCCGGATGACGTGGTCGGCGCTCACGACGGCGAGCTCGGCGTCGGGGTCGACGTCGGCCACCAGCGCGGCGGCCAGCCCGACGGCGTTGGCGGTGTCCCGGGCCGTCGGCTCCAGCACCAGCCGGTCGGGCCGCAGCCGCGGGAGGGCCGCGCGCACCAGCTCGGCGTAGCGGGCCGCGGTGCACACCCAGATGCGGTCCGGCGGCAGCACCGTCTCCAGCCGGGCGAAGGCCTCGGCCAGCAGGCTGTGCGCCCCGCCGTCGGCATCGGCCACGACGTCCAGCAGCTGCTTGGGGCGCTGCGCCCGCGACAGCGGCCACAACCGGGTGCCCGAGCCGCCCGCCATGATCACCGCGTGCCGCACCTCAGCGCTCCCCGGTGTCGGCCTGGCCGGCCGCGGTCGACCGGCGCGCCTCGGCGGCGGCCAGGGAGTCCAGGTCGGCGGCCCGGCGCTGGAAGCGGGCGCCGGCGGCCACCCGGCCGCTGAGGTAGGAGAGCAGCATCCGGGCACCGAGACCGGCCCGGAGCGCGGCGCGCAGCGGTAGGTTCGACGGACCGGGGTACTGCCCGGACATGTAGCGCAGCGCGCTGGTGTGGTGCACCCGGCGCATGCGGTAGGGGTCGCGCTGGGTGGCGTGACCGCCCTCGTGGACCACCACGGCCGACGGCACGTAGACGTGCAGCCAGCCGCGGCGGCCGAGGCGCTCGGCGAGGTCGACGTCCTCGAAGTACATGAAGTAGCCCGGGTCGAAGCCGCCCACCGACCAGAACGCCTCGAGGTTGACCAGCAGGCAGGACCCGGACAGCCAGCCGGCGGGGCGCTCGCGCGGCGCCTCGCGCTCCCGCCGGTACCGCGCCGTCCAGGGGTTCGCCGGCCAGGCCCAGCCCAGGAGCGCGTGCCCGGCCCCGGTGGACAGCCGCGGCAGGTCCCGGGCCGAGGGGTAGAGGTCGCCGTCCGGCGTCTTGATGGCCGGTCCGATCGTGGCCGCCCGCGGCCAGCGCTCCGCCGCCTCCAGCAGCGCGTCGATCGAGCCGGGCTCGAAGTGCAGGTCGGGGTTGGCGACGATCGCGTAGCCGCTCGTCAGCCCGGCGAGCCCGGCGTTGGCCGCGGCGCCGTAGCCGACGTTGCCCCCGGTGCGCAGCACCGTGACGTTCCCGTGCTCCGCGGCCGCCCGCTCCGGCTCGCCGTCGGTCGAGCCGTTGTCCGCCAGCACGATCTCGACCGGGCGGCTGGTGGCCGCCTCGACCGACGCGACGAAGTCGCGGAGGACGGCGCCGGGCGAGTAGGTGACCGCCACCACCCGGAGCGGGAGGTCGGCAGGGGCTGATCGCATGAGGAGAACGTAACGGGCGCAGGCATCGGGCACCGGCGGCCGCCCGGCGGCCCGGCCCGCGTGGCCGACCGCCGGACGCGCGCGGTCGTGTATGCAGGGACAGTTGCCGCGGGCCACCCGACCGGCCCGGCACGACGACCCCGAGGGCGGAGATGAGCACGCAGGTGTCCCCGAGGACGACCCCCGCCGGGCCGGCCGCGCCGACCGAGGCCGGACCGGGCTCCGCGGCCCGCACCGGCCGCCGCTCGCTGCTCCTCCCGTGGGTCCTGGTCCCCCTCGCCGTCCTCGCCGGGTACCTGGTCCTGCCCCCGGCGGCGGAGCTGCGGGCGCAGTACCAGGCCTCGGCCCTGGTGCTGGTGGCCGCACCGCTGCTGGCCTGGCTGCTCACCCGCGCCTCGCCGGTCGCGCACTCCTGGGCGGGGGCGATCACCGCGGCGGTGCTGCCGGCACTGACCCTCGTCGCCCTGAACGGCACCGACTGGTACTTCTCCGGCCCGCGGGGCGACCAGTCCTTCCGGATGGAGTACGTCACCCGCTTCGCCGACTCCCTGGCGCTGCAGGACTACACCTACCGCGACGTCCCGGCGTTCTACTCCCCCGGCTGGTTCTGGCTGCAGGGCCTGGCCTCCCAGCTGACCGGCGTCGAGGGCTGGCGGATCTACAAGTGGGCCTCGATCGTCACGCTCTACCTCGCCGCCGTCGTGGCGTTCGCGCTGTGGCGCCGGACCTGCAGCAGCCGGCTGTCGGCGCTGCTGGTGGCGGTCACCGTCGTCGGCCTGCCCGCGGTCGGGTCCGCGTGGCTGGGTGCGCAGACGCTGTTGTTCTCCGGCGCCTACGAGCCCTACGGCTGGCTCGTCGCGCTGCCCCTGCCCGCCCTGCTCGCCTGGTTCGCCGCTGCCCGCGGGCCCGCCTCCTGGAAGCGGGGGGTGGCGCTCGGGGCGATGCTGGCCGCGGCGGCCTGGCTCTACCTCCTCTACGCGCTGGTCGCCGTCGTCGGTGTGCTGGCCGTCGCGGCGTGGCGCCGGCGCGACACCGCCCGCCTGCGCGAGGTCGGGGTGGCCGGCCTGACCTCGATCGTGCTGGTGTCCCCGTGGCTGGGCCGGTTCGTGGTCGAGTACGTCGCCGCGGGTCTCCCGCCCGCGGCGGCCACCACCTGGGTCGAGGGAGAGGACTCCTACGTCCACCTCGTGACGCTGGGCCCCTCCCCCTGGCTGTGGGTGGCCCTGCTCGGCGCCGTCGGCCTGCTGGTGCTCGACGGCGAGCGGCACCCCCGGCTCCGGGGCGTGCAGGCCCTCGGCGTCGCGGTGCTGCTCCTCGGCGTGGTCCAGCTCGTGGCCGGCCAGGCCTCGGGCGGCGTGCTGTTCCACCGCATCCTGCTCGTGCTGGGCGTGTGCCTGCTCGCGGCGGCGGTGCTGACGCTGGCCGCGGTCGCTCCCGACCTGCGGTCCCGCCTGCGCGCCGTCCGGCCGGGGCTGCCCCTGCGCCGGCTGGCCTTCGCCGTCCTCACCGTGCTGCTGTTCCTCAACCTCTCGGCGCACGCCCGCGAGTGGATGAACCGGGACGTCGACCTGAGCCGGCTGGCCTTCAACCACCCCTATCCCGACGGGACGCTCCCCGCGCTGGCGTCGACCGAGGACCGCGAGGAGGCCGAGGACGAGGAGCCGGGCGAGCCGCCGGTGACCGAGGTGGCCGACGCCATCCGGGCCTCGGCGCGCGCGGCGGGCCAGGAGGGGGACGTCGTCGTCCTCACCGACCGCATCCCGCTGCTGGCCACGCAGCCCTTTACCGCCTACCAGCAGTGGTGGGGTCTGTACGCCAACCCGCTGGGCGAGTACGCGGAGCGGCGGACCTTCCTCGAGTCCCTCGAGGGCCTGCCGGCCGACCGGTTCGTCGAGCGGCTGCGCTCCGACGACCGGGCCCCCACCGTGTTCGCCCTGGAGGTCGAGGACGGCGAGGTGACGTTCGACTCCACCGACCGGGACGCCGGCGGGGACCGCGGATCGGCCTGGACGGCGAGCTTCCCGGTGGAGCTCCTGGAAGGGCCCGAGTTCGAGAGCACCCGCGTCGGCGACTGGCTCGTGGCGGCTCTCCGGAAGGAGTGAACGACCCCCGGTTGCGCCCAGCCGGATCGCCTTCTCCCGGTATCGTCACGACACGTGACCTCCACCGGACCTGAACTCGTCGTCGTCGGCTCCGGGTTCTTCGGGCTCACCGTGGCCGAGCGCGTCGCCAGCCAGCTGGACAAGCGGGTGCTGGTCATCGACCGCCGCGACCACATCGGCGGCAACGCGTACTCCGCGCCCGAGCCCGAGACCGGCATCGAGGTCCACGTCTACGGCGCGCACCTGTTCCACACCTCCAACGAGCGCGTGTGGAACTACGTGAACCAGTTCACCGAGTTCACCAACTACCAGCACCGGGTCTTCAGCACCTACCAGGGCCAGGCCTACTCGCTGCCGATGAACCTGGCCACGCTCAACCAGTACTTCGGCAAGAGCTTCTCCCCCGCCGAGGCCCGCGCGCTCGTGGCCGAGCAGGCCGGCGAGATCGACACCGCCGAGGCCGCCAACCTCGAGGAGAAGGCGATCTCCCTCATCGGGCGGCCGCTCTACGAGGCCTTCATCCGCGGCTACACGAAGAAGCAGTGGCAGACCGACCCGACCGAGCTGCCCGCGGCGATCATCGCCCGGCTGCCGGTCCGCTACACGTTCGACAACCGCTACTTCAACGACACCTACGAGGGTCTGCCGAAGGACGGGTACACCGCCTGGCTGCAGCGCATGGCCGACCACCCGAACATCGAGGTGCGGCTGGAGACCGACTTCTTCGACGTGCGCGACGAGCTGCCCGCCGACGTCCCGACCGTCTTCACCGGCCCGATCGACAAGTACTTCGGCTACGAGGCCGGCGAACTGGGCTGGCGCACGCTGGACTTCGAGACCGAGGTCCTGCCGATCGGCGACTTCCAGGGCATCGCGGTCATGAACTACGCCGACGAGGACGTGCCGTACACCCGGATCCACGAGTTCCGGCACTTCCACCCGGAGCGGGACTACCCGGCGGACAAGACCGTCGTCGTGCGCGAGTTCTCGCGGTTCGCCCAGACCGGCGACGAGCCGTACTACCCGATCAACACCCCGGAGGACCGGGCGAAGCTCGAGCGGTACCGGGAGCTGGCGAAGAAGGAGGCCGAGGAGAAGCGGGTGCTCTTCGGCGGCCGGCTGGGCACCTACAAGTACCTCGACATGCACATGGCGATCGGGTCGGCCCTCACCATGTTCGACAACCGCATCCGGCCCTTCTTCGACCAGGGCGGGTCGCTCGACGGCCGGCTGGAGGACTGATCCCCCGATGACCACCACCACCGCACGACCGGACGCCACCGGCACGACCGACGCCGCCGGCCCGGCCGGCACCCTGCTGCAGCGGGTCCTCCTGCCGCGCACCGAGGACCCCGCGAAGGTGCGCACGCTCTACGTCGAGGAGGACGCCGACCGGCTGCGCGTCGTCGACCGCGCCCGCGGCTCGGTCCCCGCAGGGGCCGAGATCTCCTTCGCCACCTACTTCAACGCCTTCCCCGCCGCCTACTGGCGGCGCTGGACGACGCTGCCCAGCGTGCTGCTGCGCCTGGAGCTCCGCGGCACCGGGCGGGTCGACGTGCACCGCTCCAAGGCCGACGGCACCGCCGTCCACGACCGCTCGGTCACCGTCACCGGCGACGGCCGCGTCGAGCTGGAGCTCGACCTCACGCCGTTCGTCGACGGCGGCTGGTACTGGTTCGACCTCGTCGCCGACGGCGAGCTCGAGCTGGTCGAGGCCGGCTGGTACGCCACCCGGGCGCCCGAGCGCGAGGGCCGCCTGGCCGTGGGCATCTGCACCTTCAACCGCCCCGCCGACTGCGTCGCGGCGATGTCGACGATCGCCGCGGACCCGGTGGTCTCCGCCGAGCTCAGCGCCGTCGTCGTCGCCGACCAGGGGAACAAGAAGGTGCGCGACGACGCCGGGTTCGCCGACACCGCAGCCGCGCTGGGCGACCGGCTGCGGCTGGTCGAGCAGGGCAACCTCGGCGGCAGCGGCGGCTTCGCTCGCGCCATGTACGAGACGCTCGAGCACACCGACGCCACGCACCTGCTCTTCCTCGACGACGACGTCCAGCTCGAGGCCGACAGCCTGCACCGGGCGCTGACCTTCAGCCGGTACACCACCGAGCCGGTGCTCGTCGGCGGCCAGATGCTGCACCTGCAGAACCGCTCCGTGCTGCACACCATGGGCGAGGTCGTCGACCGGCACGCGTTCCTCTACCGCCCGGCCGCCTACGCGCAGATGCAGCACGACTTCGCCGAGGAGTCCCTGCGCGAGACCGCCGAGCTGCACCGCCGGGTCGACGTCGACTACAACGCCTGGTGGATGTGCCTGATCCCCCGCGAGGTGCCGGAGAAGATCGGGCTGCCCCTCCCGCTGTTCATCAAGTGGGACGACGCCGAGTACGGGCTGCGCGCCAAGTCCGCCGGGTACCGCACGGTGACGCTGCCCGGCGCCGCGATCTGGCACCTGGCCTGGACCGACAAGGACGACGTCAGCGACTGGCAGGCGTACTTCTTCGCCCGCAATCGGCTGATCGCGGCCGCGCTGCACAGCCCGCACGCCGACGGCGGCGGCATCCCGGCCAGCGCGGTGAAGGCCGACCTCAAGCACCTGCTCAAGCTCGAGTACTCGGCCGTCGCGCTGCACGTGAAGGCCTACGAGGACTTCCTCGCCGGCCCGTCGGCGGTGTTCGCCTCGCTGCCCACGGCGCTGGCCGACGTGCGCGCGCTGCAGCAGGAGTACGCCGACAGCACGGTGCTGACCGGCGACGTCCCCGAGCCGGAGATGGACGCGGTCGTCGTCGAGGGCATGGCGACGCCCCCCGTGGGCACGGTGGCCATCGGCAAGGCGCTGCTGCGCGCCGCGCGCCAGGCCCTGCGGCCGGCCCGTCCGGTGGGCGGGCGGCCCCAGCTGCAGGTGCCCGCCCAGGACGCGCAGTGGTTCGTGCTGTCCCGGCTGGACAGCGTCACCGTGGGCACCGCCGACGGCCGCGGCGTCACCTTCCGGCACCGCGACCCGGCGACGGCCAAGCGGCTGGGCAAGCGCTCCCTCGAGCTCAACCGGGAGATCCGCCGCCGCTTCCCCGAGCTGTCGCAGCAGTACCGCGCGGCGTGGGACGACCTGACCTCCAAGGACGCCTGGCGGGCGACGTTCGGCGAGTAGCCGTCAGGGGCGGGTGAAGCGCTCCCGGCGTCCCTGACGGACCAGGCCCAGCCACGACCGCAGGCCCGGGACGTCGCGGCGGGCAAGGAAGAACCAGGAGAACCGCACCAGCTCCAGCGGGAACAGCCACCGCATGCCCGGCTGCGCCATCAGGTAGCCGCGGTTGCGGTAGGTGAAGAAGCGCTTGGCCTCGTCGGCGGGGTACTGCGCCGACAGCCGCCCGGCGAGGATCGGCTGGAACTCCTCGGTCCCCTCGGGGTGGAGGTAGGCCGCCTGCAGGCAGGTGCCGAACGGCAGGCCCGAGCGGACCAGGCGGCGGTGCAGCTCGGTCTCGTCCCCGCGCAGGAAGAGCCGGTAGTCCGGCACGCCGACGGCGTCCAGCGTCGACGCGCGGAACAGCGCCCCGTTGAACAGCGAGGCATAGCCCGGCAGCAGCTCCAGGCCCGCGAAATCGGCCCGCGTCCGGCGCCACCGCAGTCCCCGGCGCAGCGGGAAGGCCAGCAGGTCGGGGTCGGCCTTGTCGACGACGGCCGGGGACACCTCGGCCAGCTCGTGGGTCCGCGCGCACTCCAGCAGCGTGGCCAGCACGGTCCCGTCCGCGGGGCGCCCGTCGTCGTCGGCGCACCACACCCAGTCCGCGCCCTGCGCCAGCGCGGTGAGCATGCCCAGCGCGAAGCCCCCGGCGCCGCCGAGGTTGCGCTGCGAGGGCAGGTAGGTGGTGGGGACGTCGGCGGCCGCGACCACCGCGGCGGTCTCCTCGTCGGCCCCGTTGTCGACCACCACCACCGCGTCCACCGGCCGGCTCTGCCCGGCCAGCGCCGCCAGGCTCTCCGCCAGCAGCGCGGGGCGCCGGTGGGTGACGACGACGGCGACGACGCGGTCGGGCCGCTCGGCGCCGGCGGCCGGCACCGGAGCCGGGAGGGTCACGTGCGGCTCGGCGCGTCGTCGAGGAACGGGTCCCTGCCCTTGTAGGCGGTGAGCACCTCGCGCAGGCCGCCGCGCTGCTTGACCCGGCCGTGCTCCATCCAGATGGCCGAGGTGCACAGCCGGCGCAGGAACTCGTCGGAGTGCGAGGCGAAGACCAGCAGGCCGGCCCGCTTCACCAGCTCCTCCAGCCGGTCGCGGGCCTTCTCCAGGAACGCGGCGTCGACGGCGCCGATGCCCTCGTCGAAGAGCAGGATCTCCGGGTCGATGCTGGTCACCACTCCGAGGGCGAGCCGCACCCGCATGCCGGTGGAGTAGGTGCGCAGCGGCATCGAGAGGAAGTCGCCCAGCTCGGTGAAGTCGGCGATCTCGTCGACCCGGGACTCCATCTGCTTGCGGGTCATGCCCAGGAAGAGCCCGCGGATCATGATGTTCTCGTAGCCGGAGATCTCCGGGTCCATCCCGACGCCGAGGTCGAACACCGGCGCGACCCGGCCCTCAATGACCGCGGTCCCGCTCGTCGGGGCGTAGATGCCCGACAGCAGCCGCAGCAGCGTGGACTTGCCGGCACCGTTGTGCCCGACGAGAGCGACCCGGTCGCCCTCCTCGATGGTGATGTCGATGTCGTGCAGGGCCTGGATGACCGGCACCTTGCGGTCGTCGGAGCTGATGTTGCCGCCGACCATGCCCAGGACGGCCTTCTTCAGCGAGCGGGTCTTGGCGTCGAAGATGGGGAAGTCGACGCTGGCCTGCCGGGTCTCGATCCGGACCACGTAGTTGTTCCTCTCAGACCCAGTAGGGGACGCGGGTGCGGTAGCGGCGCATCGCCCACAGGGTCACCGCCCAGCCGACGAGCGTGAGCACCAGGACGACCGCCCAGTGGCGCCAGACCGTCTCCTCGCCGAGCATCGGCCGTCGGATCATCTCGATGTAGTGCAGGAACGGGTTGATCTCGGCCAGGCGCGCGCGCTCGGCGATGGCCGGGTTGGGGCTGTTGAGGAAGTCCTGGTAGATCCAGACGATCGGGGTCAGGAAGAACATCAGCTGCACGACGCTGCCGATGATCGGGTTGAGGTCGCGGAACCGGCTGCTGGCCATGCCGAACAGCAGGGCGACCCAGGCGCCGTTGACCGCCAGGAGCGCGAAGGCGGGCAGGGCCAGCAGGCTCGACCAGCCCAGCGGCTGCGGCCAGATGAACAGCATGACCACGTAGACGATCAGGTTGTGCGCGAACAGCAGCGTCTGGCGCCACACCAGCCGGTAGACGTGCACGGAGACCGGCGCCGGGAGGTGCTTGATCAGCCCCTCGTTCTTGATGAAGACGTCGGCGCCCTCGAGGATGCAGCCGGAGATGAACGCCCAGACGATGAAGCCGACCAGGATGTAGGGCAGCTGCTCCTCGAGCGGGTTGCCGAACAGGCCCGCGTAGAGGATGCCCAGCGCGATGGCCGTGACCGCCATGCTGATGGTGATCCAGATGGGCCCCAGCACCGAGCGGCGGTACCGCTGACGGATGTCCTGCCAGCCCAGGTGCGCCCACAGCTCACGGGAGCGCCAGCCGGCGACGAGATCCTTCCGGGCACCTCCCCAGGCAGCGTTCGACGACGCGGTGACGGCCACGTTGGTCGAGGCTACCGTCCGGTGCCCGCCCGCCGCCCTCCTCGGTGGTCCACGGGGCTGCCGGGGCGCACGGGTCGGCAGGGACGAGGGGCCGCACTGGGCGGAGACCCGGGGCGCGGACCGGCCCCGTCTACCCTCGCCGCATGTCGTCGTCCCGGCCGGCGGGGGGCCGGGGAGTCCGTGCACGGCTGCCCCTGCTCCTGCTCGCGGCGCTCTCCCTGCTGTCCGCCGCCGCCTTCGTCCTAGCGCCGGTGGAGCGCCCGGAGGCGGTCTACTCCTGGCCGTCGGCGCCGGGCGACGCGACGTCCGTGGCGATCCCGCTCATGCTCGAGCGGCCCACCGCGGTGCGCGCCGTCGTCGACTGCACCGCCGCCCGCGCGGCCGGGGACGGCACCGTCCTGCTCTCCACCACGGCTCCGGACGGTCGCGCCGGTGACGCCGGGCTCGCCGGCGGCCTGCGCGTCGAGGTGACCGACGGGGAGCTGGCCGTCCGCACGGGCGCGACCGAGCTGCCCCCGCAGCCGATCCCCGCCGCCGGCGACTGCGCGTTCGAGCTCGCCTCCTCCGCCGCGGGGACCACGCTGCGCCTGGACGGGCAGGTCGTGGCCGACGAGGCGGCCGACCTGCGTCCGGCGGTCGCGGGCGTCTTCACCGGCGTCGCCGACCCCGAGGGGCTCGCGGTCGACGTCACCGCCGACACGGTCTTCCAGACCTCCCCCACCCCGCTCAAGGTCGCGCTGGCGGCGCTCGCCGTGCTGGCCCTGGCCGGCGCCCTGCTCCTGGTCGCCCGCCGGGAGCGCGTCCCGGCACCGGCCGACGGCGACACCCCCGCCGACGGCGCGGTGGAGGCCGGCTCCCGGCGCGGACCCGTGCGGCTGGCCGTGGACGCCGTCGTCGTCGTCACGCTGGCCGTCTGGACGGTCATCGGGCCCATGACCGTGGACGACGGCTACATCGCCGGGATCATCCGCAGCCGGGACGAGAACGGCTTCGTCGGCAACGTCTACCGCTGGTTCAACGTCCCCGAGGCGCCGTTCGGCTGGTTCTACGAGGTCATGGACCTGTGGTCGGGCGTCAGCCAGAGCACCCTGTGGATGCGCATCCCCTCCTCGCTGCTCGGGATCGCCACCTGGCTGCTCATCGGGCGGGGGCTGCTGCCGCGGCTGGGGAGCTTCACCCGGTCGCCGCGGACGTACGCGGTCGCCGCGGCCGCGTTCGGGATGTGGTGGCTGCCCACCAACCTCGGCCTGCGCCCCGAGCCGTGGGTCGCCGCCGGCCTCGCCGCGGTCATGGTGCTGGTCGAGCGCGCGGTGCGGCATGGCCGCGTCACGCCCGTGCTGCTGGCGCTGGTGGTGGCCGGCGCGACGCTCGCGGTGACCCCCACCGGCGCGGTCGCCTACCTGCCCGTCCTCGCCGCAGCCGTGCCGATCCTGCGCCTGGCCCGCACCTCGCCGGTCGCCCTCCCGGCCCTGGCGGTCACCGCCGCGGCCGCGGCCGGCTCGGTCGTGCTGTTCGTGTTCGCCGACCAGAGCCTGGGCGCCGTCCTGGAGGCCCAGCGGATCCGCGGGGCGCTCCCGGGCTCCCTCCCCTGGTCCGCCGAGCCGGAGCGCTGGTACCTGCTGCTGACCAACGGCGACCTGCAGGGCTCCCTCGGCCGGCGGGTGCCGGTGCTGCTGGCCGTCCTCGCCGTCGCCGGGATCGTCTGGCAGCGGCTCGCCGGGCGCTGGCCGGAGGGAGTCGACCGCGCGGCCGCCGGGCGGCTGGTCGCGATCGCCGGCCTGTCCGTGGTGGTGCTGCTGGCGACCCCGACCAAGTGGACGATGCACTTCAGCGCGTTGGTGCCCGTCGGCACGGCGCTCCTGGTCGTGGCCGTGCACCTCTACGCCCGGGCGCCCGCCGGGGCGGCAGCCGACCGGGGCCGGATCTCCACGGCGTCCCTCGTCCGGTGGGCGGCCCCCACCGTCGCCGTGCTCGTGGTGGGCGCCCAGTCGTGGGCCGGGCTGAACCAGTGGGCCTACCTGTCGGACCTGGGCGTGCCGTGGAACGACATCCCGCCCCAGCTGTTCGGCCTCACCTTCTCCTCGATGTTCCTGATCCTGGCCGTGCTGGTCGCCGTCGCCACCGCCGCGACGGTGGTCCGGGCCCGGTCCGGCGGCCGCGACGAGGTGCGCCTGCCGCTGGCCCGCTCCCTCCCCTCGCCCGGTCTGGTGGCGGTCGGGCTGGTCCTGCTCACCGTCGCGCTGCAGCTGGGCAGCTTCGTCCAGGCCACCCGGGCGCAGGCCGGGAGCTACTCGCTCGCCGCCGACGCGGCCGCCACGGTGGCCGGCCGGCCGTGCGGGCTGGCCGAGGAGCTGACGGTGGAGCCCGACCCCGCGGCCGGCCTGCTCCGCCCCGCGGCGGCCGGCACCGGTGAGGACCCCGTCCTGGACGGCTTCGTCGCGGTGGACGACGGTGCCACCCCGGAGGGCCCGGACCTGGAGATGGCCGGCACGGAGCTGCCCGGCTGGGCCGCCACCGGCCACACCGGCCGGGACGGCGAGGGCGCGGCCCGCCTGGTGACCGGCTGGTTCGAGCTGCCGCCGTCCCTCCGCGAGGACGACGTCCCCCTCGTGGTCACCACCAGCGGCAGCCGGGAGGCGGGCACCAGCGTGGTCGCCGAGTTCGGGGCCGTGGACGGCGACGACGTGCGGGTGGTGGCGAGCGCGCCGGTGCCCGACATCGGCGGCGGCCCGACCGCCCGCGACGGACGGCTGGACCCGGGCGTCGTCCCGGCGGACGCCGGCGTGGTCCGCCTGGTCGCCGAGGACGGCGGCACCGAGAGCGATCTCCCGCTGGCGGTGTCGGCCCCCCGGGTGCCGGTGACCGTCCCCTTCTCCGACGTCGTCGACCCCGGCTCCCCCGCCCTGGTCGACTGGCCGGTCGCCTTCGTCTTCCCCTGCCAGGAGCTCGCCGTGCAGCGCAACGGGCTCACCGACGTCCCGGACTGGCGGATCTCCCCCGCCGCACCGGGCACCGCCGGCGACATCGTCGTGCAGGTCCCGCTCGGCGGCCCCTACGCGCCGGCCCGCAGCCTCGTGGACCAGGAGCACGTGCCGGTGTACGTGACCGGCCGCCCGCTCGAGCGGCCCGTCTCGCTGTACGCCTGGGAGCCGCGGACCGAGCTGGCCGAGCCGGTCTCGCGGATCACCCCGACCACGGTCGCCGGCTGGGCGCGCTGACCTCCGTGCGGGCGGCGCACCCGGAGCCGGGTCAGCCGCGGCGGCTCGCGACCAGGTAGTCGCCCACGGTGGCGGTCGCGAACTCCGGGCCCGCGAACAGCTCGGCCGGGAACACGACGTCGTAGAACTCGACGTTGGGCGCCGCCGGGAAGACGTCGCGGCACAGCCGGACGTGCAGGCCGTCGTCGGCGACCCGGAGCACGAAGGCCGTGGGCGGTGCCCACGGCGCGCCGTCCAGGCGGTCGAGCAGCTCACCGGCGCTGCCGCTGCGGGCGAGGTCGGCCACGAAGGCCGACCGCTCGGCGTAGTCGGACAGCGGGTTGGCGTAGTGCGGGGTGAGCTGCTGGAAGCCGCGGTAGGGGTGGAAGGAGAGCAGCGAGTAGTGCGTCGTCAGCACCACGGTGTCGCGCGGCCGCTGCCCGGTCAGCCGGTCGAGGGCGGCGGCGAGCTCGTCGCTGGCCCCCTCCTCGCGTCCCGGGTCGACCTCGCCCCGGGCGTCCGGGCCGTCCGGGTAGGGGGTGGTCCACGCCTGCTCCACCCGCTCGTCCAGGTCCCCGACGCGGTCGGAGAGCACCTGGGTCGCGGCCACGGCGGCGAGCAGGCCGCCCGCGAGGGCCGTCCGCCCGGCCGGCCACCCCGGGGCCGGCACCCGGTCGGCGAGCAGGACCGGCAGCTCGGCGAGCACCAGGACGCCGGCCGTCCCCAGGGCCAGCACCAGCACGCTCTCCATGCGGAAGGCCAGCAGGGTCGTGGACCCGGCCAGCGCCAGCGTGCTCAGGGCGTACCAGGCGTATCCGCACGCGACGGCGACCCCGAGCGCGGCGAGGACGTCGGGGCGCCGGCCCCAGGGCGCGCACACCCGGGCCGCGAGGCCGAGCAGCCCGATCGTGAGCAGCAGCCGCCACGGGTCGGCGCCGAGCACGTCGGGCAGCACGGCGGAGGTCTCGGGCAGGTAGTGGGCGGCGGCGTTGGGCCCGACGCCGGAGCGCACGGCGGTCACCAGGAACGGGGCCCACACCGGCAGCGCCACGACGACGGCGACCGCCGCGACGACGCCGACGTCGCGCAGCGCCCGGCGCGCGGTCCCCCGCCGGTCCGCCCTCGCGGTGAGGACCGCGCCGGCCGCCGGCACGACGACGAGCAGCGCCGCGAGGAAGCCGTAGAGCGTGTAGGAGCTGCCGGCCAGGCCGACGAACACGCCCACCGCGACCAGCCGGCCCACCGCCGCCCGCGGCCCGGCCACCACCTGCGAGAAGGCGACCGCGGCGGCCGGCAGGAGCGTGGCGGCCGGCCACGAGTAGGGCTCGGTCGCCGCGAGCGACACCCCGGCCACCAGCGTGACCGCGGCGATCGCCACCGCCGTCCGCGCGCCCACCAGCCGCGACCACACGCACCAGGCGACGGCCGGCATGAGCGCCACCGTCGCCAGTGCGACCGGCTTGTAGGCCACCCACGGCTCCACCCCGGCGACCGCGGCGACCCGGCCGGCCAGCCAGAACCAGCCGGCGGGGTAGAACGGCGGCAGGTCGGCGTAGTTCATGTCGCTCAGCGCGGGGCTGTCGGCCAGCCGGGTGAGGTACTGCACGCGGAACTGCTGGTCGCTGACCAGCCCACCGAAGTAGTAGGCGGTCCCGTGCAGCGGCAGGGCCAGCACGGCCGTGGCGGTGCCGGTCAGCCCCGTGACCACCAGCACCGCGCGGGCCCAGCCGGGCAGCCGCCCGGACAGCGTCCCGGCGAGGACGACGGCGGTCCCGAGCACGACCGACCAGGTGGTCAGCGCCGCCGGCACGTTCGAGGTGGCGGGCAGGTCGACCGCCGCGATCCCCGCCTGGACGGTGCCCGTGACCGCCACGGCGACCACCGCCAGCACGGGCAGCAGCCGCCACGGCACCGCCGGCTCCCGGGCGTCGCCGTCCCCGCCCGACGCTGCGCGTGCCACCCGGCCTCCCGACGTCCCCGGTCCGGCACGCCCGTCCCTCGCCGGCCGATCCTCGCACCCGGCGTGTGACCACTGCGACCAGCGGGGGCTCGTGTGACCAGGCGGGCAGGACGGGGGTCCCGGGGCGGCGCAGCTGTGTCGGTCGACGGATCGGCGGCTCCGCCCGACCTACCATCGCCTCCACGCCGGCCAGCCCGGCAGGACCCGTTCGCCAGCAGTGAGGACACCCGTGAGCCGAGACCGGAACGAGCCCGGCGACCGTCCCGGTCGTCCGCTCCCGCCGAGCCTCGATCCTCGCGCCGGTCGTCCCCCGCGGCGGCGGGCCGACGGCGACACCTCGCGCGCCGAGGACACCGGCCGCACGCGGACGGGGTCCCGTCGCGCCGCCACCGCGTTCCGCGCGCTGGCCACCGTGCTCTCGCTGGTGCTGCTGGTCGGCAGCGGCTGGGGCTGGTACCTGGGCCGGGTCGCCGACGCCTCGGTCAACCGCACCGACGCCATCCCGACCGACGGCAACAGCGGCGGCGGCGGGTCGGCGATGAACCTCCTGCTGGTCGGCAACGACAGCCGCACGACCCTGTCCAAGGAGCTCCAGTCCGAGCTGCACACCGGCGGTGACCAGGGGTTCAACACCGACACGATGATCCTGGTGCACGTGCCGGCCGACGGGTCCCGGGCGTCCTTCGTCTCCTTCCCCCGCGACTCCTACGTGGAGATCCCGGGTTATGGCAAGGACAAGCTCAACGCCGCCTACGCCTACGGCCGGCAGAACGCCCCCGAGGACGCCTCGGAGGAGGAGAAGGCCGGTCAGGGCGCCCAGCTGCTGGTGCAGACCGTGAGCGGGCTGACCGGGCTGCGGATCGACCACTACGCCGAGGTCGACCTGCTCGGCTTCTTCAACCTCACGGAGGTCGTGGGCGGCGTCGAGGTCAACCTGTGCAAGGCGGTCGACGACAGCAAGTACTCCGGCGCCGTCTTCCCGGCCGGACCGCAGGTGATCACCGGCGCCGACGCCGTCAAGTTCGTCCGGCAGCGCCACGGGCTGCCGCGCGTCGACCTCGACCGCATCGTCCGCCAGCAGGTCTTCATCGGCGGTGTCCTGCGCAAGATGCTGTCCGAGGACGTGATGCTCGACCTCGGCCGGCAGCGCCAGCTCGCCGAGGCGGCCTCCGAGGCCCTCACCGTCGACCGCGACCTCGAGCTGCTGGACCTCGCCCAGCAGATGCAGTCGGTGACCGCCGGCAGCATCGAGTTCCAGACCATCCCGATCGTCACCCCCGACGGGCGGGACGAGCAGGGCCGCTCGATCGTCCAGCTGGAGGACGAGGAGACCCTGCACGCGTTCTTCGCCGACCTCTCGGCCGAGCCGGAGAAGCCCGAGGCCGCGGCCACCTCGACCACCGAGGCTCCGCCCACCGCGGCGCCGTCCGAGGTGACGGTGGAGGTCTTCAACGGCTCGGGCACCCGCGGTCTCGCCGGCACCGCCGCCGACGAGCTCACCGCCGCCGGCTTCGTCGTCGGCAGCACCGGCAACGCCGACTCCATGGACTACACCCGGACCGAGATCCGCTACGCCGCGGCCGACAAGGCGCTGGCGACGACGCTCGCGAAGGCCGTCCCCGGCGCCAAGGTCACCGCCGACGAGGACGTGCCGGCCGGCACGACGCACCTGGTCCTCGGTTCGGACTTCAACGGCATCGGGCAGGCGGTGACCAAGCAGCAGCCGGCCGCCACGACGACGACGGAGGCTCCTGCCCGCACCGCCGCCGACTCGTCCTGCATCAACTGAGCGCCGGAACCTCCCGCCGGGCTCGGCGACGGCCGCCGTCCACCGGCTGCTAGCCTCGGCCGCCGATGCTGTCCCACCTGGTCCTGGACGACGAGGGCCTCTCGTTCACCGCCCCGGCCGAGGACGACGACCGCGTCGTCGACCTGCTCCTCGCCGGCCGCCGCATCTGGTCGTTCCGGGTCTCCATGACCGAGGCCGACCCCTCCGGCGCGCCCGACCGCCGCCGGCTGCCGTGGCCGAGGCCGCTGCGGCCCTACCTGACCGGCACCGGCACCATCGGCCTGCGCCCGATCGACGGCGGGCCCGACGAGCTCACCGCCCCCGCCCGGTTCGGCGACGGCGACCACCCCCTCCGCTTCGACCACCGCCACGGCATCGGGCTGGTCATCAACAAGTTCGGGCGGATCGGTCACGCGCTGGCCGACTACGACCCCGGCATGGTGCCGCGCCTGCTGGACAACCTCGACCGGATCCGGGCCGTGCTCGCCGAGCACCGGCCCGACCTGCCCGTCTACGTCATGAGCGGCACGCTGCTCGGCCCCTACCGGGACGGCCGGATCATGCCGCACGACGACGACGCGGACCTCGGCTACCTGAGCCCGCACACCCACCCGGCGGACGTGGTCCGCGAGGGCTTCGAACTCGGCCGGGCGCTGCGCGCCGCCGGCTTCGAGGCGCTCCGGGCCTCGGCCGGGCACGTGCAGGTCCACTTCAGCCACGAGGGCCGGCCCGACGCCTACGTGGACCTGTTCACCGGGTTCATCGACGAGCAGGGCTGGTGGCAGCACACCTTCGCCATCCGGCTGCAGGCCCGGCGCAACCAGGTCGTCCCCACGATCACCATCGACGTCGAGGGGCGCCCCGAGCCCGCGCCCCGCGAGCCGGAGCTCATGCTCAAGGCCAACTACGGCCCGGGCTGGAAGGTGCCCGACCCCTCCTACCGGTTCGACATCCCCCGATCGGTCCAGGACCGGTTCTGGGGCTGGTTCTCCGACTACGGCATGGACCGGACCATGTGGGAGGACTTCTACCGCTACGACATCGAGGGCGCCCGGGTGCCGCTCGGCAGCGCCCCGTCGGACTACGCCCGGTGGCTGGCCGGCCGCATCCCGGCCGGGTCGCGGGTGCTGGAGCTCGGCGCCGGGCGCGGTCACGACGCGCTGTGGCTGGCCGGGCAGGGCTTCGCCGTCGAGGCGCTGGACTACGTGCGCTGGCCGATGCGTGCGGCCGCCGAGGCGGCGGAGGAGCAGGGTGCGGGCGCCCGGTTCCGGGTGCTCAACCTCTACGACCTGCGCCGGGTGATCACCCTGGGCGCGGAGCTCGCCGCCGACCGCGAGCCGCTGGTCGTCTACGCCCGGGGGCTGCTGGGCAACTACTGGGACATCGGCCGGCCGATCCTGCTGCGCGGGCTGTCGATGCTGCTGCGCAGCGGCGGTCAGGCCCACCTGGACGTGCCGCGCTCCAGCCTGATGCCGATCCCGGGCACCGGGATCCCGATGCACCGGGCCGTCCCGGTGGAGACGCTGCGCGCGGAGCTGGCCCGCTACGGCCTGCGGATCGACGAGGTGCACGACGCCGACGAGGTCGTCGAGCACACCCCCTGGGAGACGGGCACCGACCCGCTCCCGACGACGAGGATGGTGGTGACATGGCAGCGGCCGGTGCGGTGAAGCGGCTGGTGCGGGGCCCGGCGAAGGCGTTCCGGAAGGCCCTGTTCCCCGACTACGAGGTCGTGCTGGCCGACATCCGGCTGGCGTTCGACTCCCTGGAGGCGGCGCACCGCGGGATCGCCGACCTGCAGGTGGAGAACGCCGCGCTCCGGGCCCGCCTGGACGAGGCGCACCTGCGACTGGACGAGGCGCAGGGCCGGCTGGACGAGGCGCTGCCCCGGCTGAGCGAGGGCCTGCTCGAGGAGCGGCGGCTGAACCTGCGCATCGCCGAGCTCACCGACCTGGTGACCGAGCTCGTGCTGCCGCTGCACGACCGCGACATCGACCCGCAGCAGCTCCAGCGGCTCTCCCCCGAAACGCTCTAAAAAGGGAGCCGACGGAAGACCGGTCGCGGCGTGTGCCGCAGCCCGCTCATCACCCAGCGCATCGCGCCGGGGACCCACACGGTGTGCCGGCCCTTGCGGACGCCCGTGACGATGGCCTCGGCCACCGCCTCCGGCGTCGTGGACAGCGGCGCCTCGGGCAGGCCCTCGGTCATCTTCGACCGGACGAACCCGGGCCGGACGACGAGCACCGAGACGCCCGAGCCGACCAGGGAGTCCGCGAGGCCGGAGAAGTAGGCGTCGACACCGGCCTTCGTGGAGCCGTAGACGTAGTTGGACCGGCGGGCCCGCTCCCCGGCGACCGAGGACAGCGCGACGATCACGCCGTGCCCCTGTTCGCGCATCCGGTTGGCGAGCACGGTGCCGACCACCACCGGCGCGACGTAGTTGACCTGGCCGAGCGCGGCGGCTGCGGCGGGGTCGGCGGCGAGCTGCTCCTGCTCGCCGAGCTGACCGAAGGCGATCACGGCCACGTCGATGTCGCCGCCGGCGGCGGCCGCAGCGACCATGCGCTCGGCGGAGCCCGCGTCCTCGGCGTCGAAGTCGACCACCTCGACCTCGCCGCCGGCGGCGCGCAGCTCGTCAGCGACCGCCGACCGGCGCGGGGTGTCCCGGGCCGCGACGACGACGCGCAGCGGCCGCTCCGCCAGGTAGCGGCGGGCAGTGGCGACGGCGATGTCGGACGTGCCGCCGACGAGCAGCAGCGATCCGGGGGATCCGAGCGCGTCGATCACAGTGCGAGCCTCCTGGCCAGGTCGGAGGTGAAGATCCCCTCGGGGTCCACCCGCTTGCGGACCGCGCGGAACTCCTCGAGCCGCGGGTACATCTGCGCGAAGGTCTCCGGGCGGACCCGGGAGTCCTTCGCCAGGTAGGTGCGGCCCTCGGCGGCGATGACCACCTCGTCCAGCGAATCGAGCAGGCCGGCCAGCCCCTTCATCACAGGGATGTCCAGCGCCAGCGTCCAGCCCGGCGACGGGTAGGACAGCATGCCGGGGTTGCCGGGGCCGAACCGCTTGAGGACGGCGAGGAAGGACGCCGTCCCGAACGAGCTGAGCCGGTCCAGCACCTCGCGCATGGCCTCCTCCTGCCCGAAGGGCACGGTGACCTGGTACTGCACGAACCCCCGAGGGCCGTAGATGCGGTTCCAGCCGCCCACGGCGTCCAGGGGGTGGAAGAACGTCGGGATGCTCTGCAGCTGGTTGCGCTTGAGCTTCGGGGACTTCCGGTACCAGAGCTCGTTGAAGGCGGCCACCGTCGCCAGGTTCAGCAGCCCGGGCGGGAAGACGTCGGGCACGGTGACCTTGATCGACCCGTGGTACTTCAGCGGGTCGGCCTGCCACTTCGCGGGCAGCTCGTCGCGCGTGGCGAACCGGCCGCGCGTGACCACCGAGCGGCCCATGCGCTTGCCCTTGGCGAGGGTGTCGATCCAGGCGACCGAGTACTCGTAGAGGTGGTCGGTCTCGGCCAGCAGCGTCATGAGCGAGTCGAGGTCGGGCGTGCGGTCGGTGTCGACCAGGCAGCGGGAGGACTCGATCCGCTTCATCTGCACCTGCGCGCGCAGGATGACGCCGGTCAGGCCCATGCCGCCCGCGGTGGCCCAGAAGAGGTCGGGGTCCTGCTCGGTGCTCACCCGGCGGACCTCCCCGTCGGCGGTGAGCAGGTCCAGCCAGCGCACGTGCTGGGCGAAGCTGCCCGCGACGTGGTGGTTCTTGCCGTGGATGTCCGCGCCGATCGCGCCGCCGACGGTGACCAGGCGGGTCCCGGGGGTGACCGGCACGAAGAAGCCCTGCGGCACGAAGCGGTTCATCAGCTCGTCCAGCGAGATCCCGGCCTCGACGTCGACCAGCCCGGTCTCCGCGTCGAACGAGAGCACGCGCGCGGCCGCGGTCATGTCGAGGACGTGGCCGCCGGCGTTCTGCGCGGCGTCGCCGTAGCTGCGGGCCAGCCCGCGCGCCACCAGCCCGCGCCCGCCCGCGGCGGCGAGGACCGCGCGCGCCTCGGCGTCGTCGTGGACGGGGGTGAGCACCGCCGGGGTGGGCGCCGTGCGCCCCCACCCCTGGAGCAGCGTTCTCTCAGACATCGAAGACTCCCAACGCCATGGTGGCCACCCAGAGCACACCCAGGCAGAGCAGGACACGGTCACGCAGGACGATCTCCTCGGGCGCACCGGCGGCGCCCTTGTCGACGTCCACGGCGTACCGGAGGATCGCCATCACGAACGGGGCGATCGAGATGGTGGACCAGGGGATGCCGTCCTGGGCCTCCCCCAGCTCGAAGGCCCACAAGCTGTAGGCGGTGACCGCCACGCCGGCCGAGAGGCTCCAGACGAACCGCAGGTAGCTGGCCGAGTACTCCTTGAGCGTCTTGCGGGTCGCGGCGGCGTCACCGACCAGGACGAGCTCGGAGTAGCGCTTGCCGGCCACCATGAACAGCGAGCCGAAGGCGGCCACGAGCAGGAACCACTGCGACAGCAGCAGTCCGGCGGCCACGCCGCCGGCGATGCCGCGGAGCAGGAAGCCCGAGGCGACGACGGCGAGGTCGATGACCGGCTGGTTCTTCAGGAAGACGCAGTAGGCCAGCTGGATGACCACGTAGCTGGCCAGCACGAACGCCAGTTCGGGCCGGGTGAGCAGCACCGCGGTGACCAGCGCGACGGTGAACAGCACGGCCGCCAACGCCACGGCGAGCCAGCGCGGCACGATGCCGGCGGCGATCGGGCGGAACCGCTTGCGCGGGTGGCGGCGGTCCTCCTCCACGTCGATCGTGTCGTTGACGAGGTAGACCGCCGAGGCGGAGAGGCAGAACAGCACGAACGCGACGGCGGTCGGCCGCATCACGTCGCCGTTGAAGATCTCCCCGGCGGCCAGCGGGGCCGCCAGCACCAGGACGTTCTTGACCCACTGGCGGGGTCGGAGGGCCCGGACCACTCCCCAGGCGAAGCTGCCCCGGAAGCCGGGGAGCCGGGGGGGCAGGTCCGGCACGGGCGAGAGCTCGCCGTCGGCCGGGGCGATGCCCTCGGGAGCCAGTGCGGGGCTCGGCTGCGGATGCACGGTCATGCCTTCCTGCCTGCGTCTCTGGTCATCCGACGGCGCACGGCCGCGGCGACGCCGGAACCGAGCACCGCGCCCGACACGACGTCCGAGGGGTAGTGGACGCCCAGCAGCACGCGGGAGACCAGCATGACGCCGGTCGCGGCCACCAGGGGCGGGCGTCCGAGCATCGGCCCGAACCCGACGGCCGCCGCGGCGGTGGAGCAGCTGTGCGCGCTCGGGAAGGAGAGCCGGCTCGGCGTCCCGACCAGCGCCGGCACGTCCTCGAGCGAGGGGCGCACCCGGCGCACCACGCGCTTGACCGCCACCCCGGCGGCGTGCGCGGCCACGACACCGGCGATGCCGGCGACCCACTCGTCGCGCCGGCGGCCGGTGGCCCACCCGGCGGCACCCAGCGCCAGCCAGCCCAGCGCGTGCTCGCCGAAGTGCGACAGCCCCCGGGCGACGCCGACGGCAGGGGTCTCCCCCAGCGCACGGCGCGTCGAGCGGAGCACCGCGTGGTCGATCCGGATCAGGGCAGCACTCGGTGAGGTCATCGAGGGACGACTGTAGACGGGGAGCACCGGGATCGCCCGGACCACGCGGGGCGGACCGATCCGTCGCATCGCGCCCTGCCACTCTTGTCCCGTGCCCCCCTCGAGCCCCACCCCGTCCGCCGCCGGCCGGGCCCGGCTGCCCGGCGAGCTGCTCGCCGACGCCGTCCGCCGGAACGCCGCCGCCCCGCTGCTCACCGCCTACGACGACGCGGCCGGCTCCCGCGTGGAGCTGTCCGGGGACACCCTGGCCAACTGGGTGGCCAAGACCGCGAACCTGCTCCAGGAGGAGTTCGACGTCGGCCCGGGCAGCACGGTGGCCGTGGCGCTCCCGGTGCACTGGCAGACCGCGGCGGTGCTGCTGGCCGCGTGGAGCTGCGGGGCCGCCGTCCTGGACACGGCCGTCGAGGACGACGACCGGCTCACCGGCGCCGACGTCGTCCTGGCCGACCGGGACCGGCTGCCGGCCCTGGAGGACGCGCTGGGCGCGGATCCCGCGGTGGAGCTGCTCGGCCTGTCCCTGCACCCGCTGGGCCTGGGGATGACCGACTACGTGGGACCGGCGCGGGACTTCGCGCTCGAGGTGCGGGCCCACGGCGACTTCTTCGCCCCGTGGGGAACGCCGGACCCCGACGCGCCGGGCCTGGTGACCGGCGGGCTGACGCTGACCCTCGGCGGCCTGGTCGCCGCCGCCGGGGAGCTCGCCGCCCGGCTGGACATCCGGCCCGACGACCGCGTGCTGGTCGACGCGGGCACCGCGGCGGAGGCGGGGCCGGTCGCCTGGCTCCTGGCCCCGCTCGCCGCGGGCGCGTCCACGGTGCTGGTGAGCAACCCGGCGCCCGAGGGGCTCCCCCACCGGGCGGCCACCGAACGCGTGACGGCCACGCTGGGTGTGCGGATCGAGGGCATCCGCGTGCTCGGAGCGCCCGGCTGAGCTCCCGCGACGGCGCCATTTGACGACGCGCCGTGATCGGTCGGTTACTGGACGCGGGCAGCTCCTCCCTGGTCTGCTGACCCGCGCTCCACATGTTCCGACCCGCTGCTCAGCCGCCTCGGATGCGACGGCTCAGCCGTCCGTCCGTTCCTCGGTGCGCTGCGCTCCACACCACTGAGGTGTCGCCGTGCCTTCCCGCCCCAGCCCCCGCCGGTCCCGCCTCCGGCGCACGCTCCTGGTCCTCCTGACGGTGGCGGTCGCCGCCGCCGCCGGCTACTGGCTGGCGGTCCGCACCGACGACGACGGCGGCACGACCGCCGCCGGCAGCTCGCCCGTCGCGGCGCCGACGAGTGCGGCGCCGACGACCGAGGCCCCCGTCGCGGACGGGGATCCGGTGGCCAGCCTCGAGCCCGAGCGCACCGGCGGGTCCCCCATCCCGACCGAGCCCGCGGGCGAGGTCGCCACCGACACTCCGGTCCCGACGGAGGACGCCGGGGAGGAGGTGACCCCGCAGCTGACCTACTACGGCTGGGTCGACGGAACCTTTGCGGTTGAGGTCGGCGCCTACGTGGCCGGGGTCGTCGAGTCCAACGGCTCCTGCACGCTCACTCTGACCTCCGGCAGCGACTCGAGGACGGCCGTAGTAGCCGGTGAGGCGGACGCCACGACGACCTCCTGCCCGACCATGGTGGTCCCGGGTGCCCAGTTGTCGTCCGGTATCTGGAAGGCGGTCGTCAGCTACGAGTCGCCGTCCAGCGCTGGCGAGTCGGCTCCGATCGAGGTCACGGTCCCGTGACGCGCGTCCTGATTCGACTACTGACTGTCACCGCGCTGATCGCCTCCGCACTGCTCGTGCCCACGGCCGGTGCCGGGCCCGCGAGCACCGCGTCGGCCGCGAACCTCTCCTACTTCAACCCAGGCAACATCATTTCCGACGCCGTGTTCTTCGACGGCCTGGCGATGAACGCCCCAGCCGTCGACGCGTTTCTCGACGCTAAGGGTGCGAAATGCGTGGCGGGTGAGATGCCCTGCCTCAAGGACTACACGCAGACAACCTATGACCAGGCCGGTGACGCTTACTGCGCGCCGTACCGAGGTGCGCAGAAAGAGAGCGCGGGTGCGATTCTGGCGAAAGTTGGTGCCGCCTGCGGTATTAACCCCCGCGCGCTCATCGTCCTGCTGCAGAAGGAACAGAGCCTAATCACCGGGACGAGGCCGCAGGCCCGCGCCTACAACAAAGCCACCGGTTTCGCGTGCCCGGACACCGCGGCTTGCAACCCGGCCTTCTCAGGCTTCGCGAGCCAGGTCTACTTCGGGGCCCGCCAGTTCCAGCGGTACGCCGCGGGCGCCGCCGGAAGCTATCGGGCGGGGCGAAACAACACTGTCGCTTACTACCCCGCCATCAGGGACAGCTTCGGCGACAACCGGAACAACGTCCGCTGCGGTACCTCACAGGTGTTTATCCAAAATAAGGCGACCGCCGGCCTCTACAGTTACACCCCATACCAGCCCAACGCGGCGGCCCTGGCGGCCGGCTACGGCTCCGGCGACACGTGCTCCGCCTACGGCAACCGGAACTTCTACAGCTGGTTCACCGATTGGTTCGGCTCCACGCAGCACGCAACCGGTGGCGCCGTCGTGGCCCGCGCCAACCAGTCGGACACCCGCGCGGCGATCGGGCTCGCGACCGGCAACGTCAGCTGCGGCCTCCTGGAGGGCGGCTGCTTCCAGCCGTTCGAGCGCGGCGCCATCTACTGGTCGCCCGCCACGGGAGCGCACATCGTCAAGGGCGCCATCCACCAGCGGTGGGCAGGCATGAAGTGGGAGACCGGGCGTCTCGGCTACCCGACCGGCGAGGAGATCTGCGGCCTCAAGGACGGCGGCTGCTTCCAGGACTTCCAGCGGGGCGCCATGTACTGGTCGCCCGGGACCGGCGCCCATCCGGTGGAGGGGTCCATCCAGAAGAAGTGGGCCTCGACCCGCTGGGAGACCGGCTACCTCGGCTACCCGACCGGCGCGGAGAAGTGCGGGCTGACCGACAAGGGCTGCGTCCAGCAGTTCCAGGGCGGACGCATCTACTGGTCGTCGGCGACCGGCTCGCACATCATGGTCAGCGGCCCGATCTGGAACGCCTACACGGCCGCCGGCTACGAGACGAGCTCGCTCGGCTACCCGAACGGGGAGCAGGTGTGCGGCCTGCGCGACGGCGGCTGCTTCCAGGACTTTCAGCGCGGCGCCCTCTACTGGACCTCCACGACCGGTGCGCGACCGGTCGTGGGGTCGATCCAGAAGAAGTGGGCGTCGACGCAGTGGGAGACCGGCTACCTCGGCTACCCGACCGGCGCGGAGAAGTGCGGCCTGACCGGGAACGGCTGCGTCCAGCAGTTCCAGGGCGGACGGATCTACTACTCCCCCGCGAGCGGTGCGCAGGTCATGGTGGGCGGCGCCGTGTGGAACTTCTGGCGGGCCGGCGGCTACGAGGCAGGCCCGCTGGGCTACCCGACCGCCGACCAGCAGTGCGGCCTCTCGGACGGCGGGTGCTCGCAGGCCTTCCAGAAGGGCACCGTCTACACCTCGGCGTCGAACCCCGCCCGCAGCGTGAGCGGTGCGGTGCTCGCGAAGTACACCGCCGCCAAGGCCACGGCCGGCACGCTCGGCTACCCCACGGACGCGGCCCGGTGCGGCCTGGCGGGCGGTGGCTGCTTCCAGCAGTTCCAGGGCGGGCGCATCTACGCCTCCGGTTCCGGCGTCGCGGCCACCATGGTGGCGGGCCCGATCCGGGACCTGTGGACGTCCCGCGGCTCCGAGAGCGGCGCCCTGGGCTACCCGACCGGTGACCAGCAGTGCGGCCTCGCGGACGGCGGGTGCTCGCAGGCCTTCCAGAAGGGCACCGTCTACACCTCGGCGTCGAACCCGGCCCGCATCGTGAGCGGTGCGGTGCTGACCGAGTACGTCGCGGGCAAGGCGCAGGCCGGGGCGCTCGGCTATCCCGTCGGCACCACCGTGTGCGGTCTGATCGACAGCGGGTGCTACCAGAACTTCCAAAAGGGGTCCATCTACACGTCGAAGGGGGCCGGGACGCACACGGTGCTCGACGGTCCCGTGCGCCGGGTGTGGGACGCCCAGTGGTGGGAGACCGGCCCGCTGGGCTACCCGACCCGCAACCAGGTCTGCGGGCTGACGCGGGGTGGCTGCGTCCAGCAGTTCCAGGGCGGTGGCGTGTACACCACCCCGGCCACCGGCACCCGGGGCGTCTGGGGCGCCATCTACCAGGCGTGGAACGCGCAGGGCCGGGAGCGGGGCGCGCTCAAGTACCCCACCACTGACGAGAAGTGCGGGCTGTCCGGGGGCCGCTGCCGGCAGGACTTCGAGGGCGGGTCGATCGTCTTCTCCCCCGCGACCGGCAACCTGGTCGTCAAGGGTTCCATCGGGAAGCTGTGGCTCGCGGACCCGGGAGCGCAGGGCTACCCGACGACCGGCGAGACGTGCGGCCTCGTCCGCGGCGGCTGCTTCCAGGTGTTCCAGAAGGGACACGTGTACTGGTCGCCCACCACCGGCGCGCACATGGTCAGCGGGAAGATCTTCTCCACCTATGCGGCCCAGCGCTGGGAGACGGGATCGCTCGGCTACCCGACGGGTCCGGCCGTGACCACGGCCTCGACGATCACCCAGCCGTTCCAGGGCGGAACGCTCGTGCAGAACCGCAGCACCGGCAAGGTCACCCGTCGATAGACGGACGCGCGGGAGCGGCCGGCGTGGGTTCCCCACTCCGGCCGCTCCCCATTTCCGGAGAAAGTAGGGTGCGCGGTGATGACGACCGCCCCCGCCGGGCCTGGTTCTCCGGTGACCGGGGACTCGCCCGACGCGCCCCGATCCGGAGCGACGGCCACGCAGTCCGGCGAGCCGGCGGCCGGGCTCGCACGGTGGTGGCGCCCGGCCGCCTGGGTGCTCGCCGCGCTGACCCTGGTGTTCGCCGTGGCGCTGCCGCTGGCCCCGGTCTTGGTGGACACCCCCGAGGTCCAATGGCCGCTGGACCCGGCGGACCCCCAGCCGACGACGGCGCTGTTCATGCCGTACCGCCCGATCGACCTCACGGCCACCGCGCCCTGCGCCACCGTCCGCGAGCTCGCCGCCCGGCAGGTGGACGGCGCGTCCGCCGTCGTCCTGGCGACGGCGCTGCCCGACTCCACCCGCGGCAACGAGCGGGCGCTGTCGATCACCGTCGGCAGCGACACGCTCCGGGTGGTTTCCTCGGGCGCCGAGGTCTGGCAGGGACCCGTCCCCGCGGAGGCGGACTGCTCGCTCGTCGTCCGGGCCGACCAGGAGGGCACGCGGGCCACCCTCGAGAACCCGGGTGCCGATCCCGAGGTGCTGGCGGACGCCCCCGGGGCCAAGGTTCCCGAGGTCACCGCCTTCACCACCGACGTCACCGCGGCCGACGGCACCTCGCCGTCCGTGGTCGCCCATCCCGACGCCCGGTTCCAGACCTCGCCCACCACGGGCAAGCTCGTGCTCGTCGCCCTGCACGTGCTCGGCGTGCTCGCCTGCCTGTGGCTGCTCCGGCGGGCCAGTCCGCCGGCGACGCGCGGCCGCGATCGGGCGGTGGCCGCCGACGGGACCGAGCGGCCCCCGCTGGCCTACGAGGGCGTGCGGTGGGGCCGCGCCATGGCGGTGCTCGCCGACGTCGGGGTGGTCCTCACGCTCGTGGCGTGGACGGCGATCGGCTTCCTCAACACCGACGACTACTACTACAGCCTCGAGGCGAGGACCCTGGACAGCGCCGGCTTCGTCGGGAACCAGTTCCGGTTCTTCAACGTGCCCGAGGTGCCCTTCGTCCTGCTGCAGACCCTGCTCGCACCCCTGACCGAGCTCTCCACCCAGCCGGTCGTGCTGCGCCTGCCCTCGCTCCTGGCGGCCCTGCTGGTGTGGTGGCTGCTCACCCGTCAGCTCATCCCGCTGCTCGTCGACCGGCCCCACCCGGCGCTGCGGATGGTCGCCGGGGTGGCGCTGCTGGCCTGGTGGCTGCCCTGGAACATCGGGACCCGGCCGGAGTTCCTCGTCACGCTGGCGTGGGCCGTGACGGCGACGCTGGCGCTGCAGGCGATCCGCCAGCAGCGCGCCTGGCTCATCGGGCTCGCCGCCGCCGTCGCCGGCACGGCGGTCACCATCACCGCGTCCGGGCTCGCGTGCGTGGCGACGCTGGTCATCCTGCTGCCGCGGATGTGGCCGACGCTGAGCCGGTCGGCGCTGGGCGCGTGGCGGTCGCTCGCGCTCGTGGTGGCCTGCGCCAGCCTGCCGGCCACCGTGGTCTTCTCCGACTCGACCCTGGCCACGGCCATCACCGCGCTGCGCGTGCACCAGGAGGTCGGCCCGGCCGAGTCCTGGGACATGGAGATCATGCGGTACTGGTACCTGACCCTGGGTCCCGACGAGAACATGCGGACCTTCGCCAAGCAGCTGGTCGTCGTCCTCACCGTCGTGGTGGTCATCGCCGTCTCGATCAGCCTGCTGCGCATGACCCGCCCCCGCGGCGGGCGCACCAGCTGGCTGGTGCCGGCCATCGGCTTCCTGTTCACCGTCGTCGCCCTGGTCCCCTCCCCGACCAAGTGGACCCACCACTTCGGCGCCCTGGCCGCACCCGGCGCCCTGGCCCTGACCGTGGCGGTGGCGCTGCTCGTGCGACGGCGCCCGGACCGGTGGGCCTCCGCCGGGATCCTCGGCGTGGTGGCCTTCACGGCCGCGCTCGCCTTCCACGCCGGCAACCGGCAGGTCGAGTCTTCCGCGTACGGTGTCACGCCGGTGCTGCCGAACCTGCTGGGCAACCCCGTGCTGTGGCTGGGCACCGGCCTGCTCTTCGCGGCCGCCGCCTGGTACGTCCGCCGGCGGATCGGGTCGACCGGCCGGCAGCCCTGGCCGGAGGCGGCCGTCGGCACGCTGGCGGTCGTGCTCGTCGTGTCCGTCGGCGTGCAGACCGCGAGCGCGGCCCTGGCCACCTGGCGGTACAAGGACACCTTCTCCCTCGCCGGGAACGCGGTCAGCGCGCTCACCGGCGGAGAGGACTGCGGCTTCGCCGACCACGCCGTGGCGCTGACCGACCCGGTGGAGCTGCGCGCGCTGCCGGCCGACGACGCCGACGCCGAGGGCTCCCCCGACGCCGACTTCCCCGGGGTCGAGGGCTCCGCGGGCGAGCTCGCGCCGGACGGCGTGCGCCGGTGGTCGACCTGGACCGACGAGCCCACCACCGGGCCGACGACGATCACGACGCCCTGGCTGGAGATCGGCGACCTCACCGAGCGCGACGTCCTCGCCCTGTCCCTCACCGGCGACCTGGACTCCGGCACCGAGGTGAGCGTCGAGCTCGGCGCGGCGGGCACCGGCGGCGAGCCCGCCGTGCTCGACACCCTCGAGCTCGACGTCGAGGGCGACGAGGAGGACTACGAGGGGTCGTGGGAGCAGGAGCGGCTGGGCTCGACCACGCACCTGCCCGCCGGGGCGACGCTGGTCCGCGTCCAGGCCGTCGACCGCAACTTCACCGGCGGTGGCTGGCTCGGCGTCACCGACCCCTACCGCGTCGACGGCACGATCCTGCGCGAGCTGTTCGAGGGCGAGGACGTCGTCCTCGACTGGCCCGTGGGGTTCACGCTGCCGTGCGTCGAGCCGCCGCGCATCGCCGACGGCATGGTGCCGCCGGTGGAGTGGATCATGTTCAGCGAGAAGTACGCCGACGCGCCCGAGCTGCTGGTCATCGACGATCGCGGGGGCAGCTACTCGACGATGACCGAGGTCGCGGATGCGACCACCTATCCGGGCTTCTCCCCCGGCGTCGGTCCCGAGTACACCGAGTGGGGACGGCTCGTGCGCTACGACCGGCAGCTGCCGGCCGACGCGTACCGGTTGGTCGAGGACGAGCGGGTCATCGCCGGCTGGGGCTGGTGGCCCGGCGCCGGCGACGGCCCGGTCCCCGACGGGGACAAGCCCGACCTCTGAGCGCCGGGCCCGCGGTCGGGGCCGTCCCCGACGAGCGGGTCAGGCGTCGAGGCCGCTGAACGTCGGTGTGGCCTCCTCGCCGTCCCAGTTCACCCGGAAGCTGAAGGCGTCCTCCAGCGCGGCGCGGTACTGGTCGGCCTCGTCCTCGGTGATGGTGCCGGCGGCGAGCAGGCTGTCGATGGCGGGGCTGTACTTGGCGACCAGCGCGTCGATCAGCGTCTGCGGGTCGATGCCGAGGTCCTCGGCCACCGCGGCCAGGTTCTGCCCGGCGTCCATGCGCACGTGCAGCTCGTCGTGGCTGATCGTCAGGACCTCGTCCAGGACGTCCTCGACGGGCTGGTGGCCGCGGTGCAGCCCGAGGCCGCCGTCGCCGTAGGCCTCCTGGATCAGCTCGACCAGCTGCTCCTCCGTCGTGACGGAGGAGACGTCGACCGAGCCGGGGCCACCCGTGCCGCCGGACGGCGCGCCCTCGGGCGCACTCGCCTCGGTGGTCGTGCCGGTGTCGGTCGAGCTGACCGAGCTGCTGGTGTCGCTGCTCGCCGTCGAGGCGTCGGTTGCGGTGCCGCACGCCGCTGCGATCGGGACCACGGCGGTCAGGAGGGCGGCGGCGATGGTCCTGCGAAGCTTCATGGTGGGCTCATCTCGTTCGTCGGGGTGAGTCGATCGAGCACCACCATCACCACGTCGGCTCCGATGCGACTGGACGACCGCTGCGAGAACGCTGTGCGCGTGAACGCATCCGCCGGGTGACTAGAGACGTCCAGGCACCGTCCAGGTGGCTCCCAGGCGGCGTCCGCAGGCTGCCGGCATGACCTTCCTGCCCCGCCGGCGCACGCTCGCTGCCGGCGCCGCCGTGGCCGGCGCCGTGGTCCTCCTGACCCCCACTGCTGCCGGCGCGCACAGCCTCGAGAGCAGCACGCTGTCGGTCCGAGTCGGCGAGGAGTCGGTCGACACGACGATCAGCGTCGCGCTGGACGCCCTGGACGCGGCGCTGGGTACCGACTACAGCGCGTCGACCGACACGTCCGCCTATGCCGACGCGGTCACCGCCTACCTCGACGACCACCTCACGGTCACCGGGGCCGACGGAACGGCGTGGACCGAGACCTACGGCGACGTCGTCCGGGAGTCCGTCGAGGGCATCGATTCCCTCAGCATCGACGTCGCACTGGACCCGGCGGGTGCCGATCCGTCGAACTTCCTCCTCACGTACGACGCGATCATCGAGAGCGACGCCGGCCACGAGGCTGTCGTCGTCCTCACCGACGTCGACGGCGACATCTCCACCGCCGGGGTCCTCGACGCCTCCGACACCACTCTCCGGATCGGGGAGGCCGCCGGGACCGGGATCGGGGACATGGTCGGGTACGGGTGGCACCACGTCCTGGAGGGCGCCGACCACCTGCTCTTCCTGGTGACGCTGCTGCTGGTCGCGCCGCTCGTGGTGCGGGCCGGCCGGTGGCGTCGGCGGGAGGGCCTGGTGCCCACGCTGCGCCGCGTCCTCGGCGTCGTCACCGCGTTCACCGTCGGGCACTCACTGACGCTGCTCGCCTCGGCCCTCGGATGGGTCTCGGTGCCCGGACAGCCGGTCGAGGTGCTGATCGCCGCCTCGGTGGGCGTGGCCGCGCTGCACGCGATGCGGCCGCTGGTCCGCGGCGGGGAGGTCCTCATCGCCGGCGGGTTCGGGCTCGTGCACGGGCTGGCGTTCGCCGGCATCCTCACCGGCCTCGGCCTGGACGGCTCCGCGTCCGTGCCGTCGCTGCTGGCCTTCAACGTCGGCGTCGAGCTGGCGCAGCTGGCGACCGTGGCGCTGGTGTTCCCGTCGCTGTTCGTCGTGTCGCGCACGCGCTTCTACCCGGCGCTGCGCCTGACCGGTGCCGGTCTGGCGCTGGCGGCCGCCGTTGCCTGGGCGCTGGATCGCCTCGGCGTCCTCGCCGACCCGCTGGCCGGCGCGGAGGAGGCCGTCATCGCCCACCCCTGGTGGGTGGTGTCCGGGCTGGCCGTCGTCGCCGCGGCCTGCCGGCTGGCCGACCGCCGACCCGTGTCGCAGCCGCCGCGCCCCGTCGCGGTCGCGGCCCCTACTTCAGCAGGCTGCGGGCGATGACCATGCGCTGGACCTGGTTGGTGCCCTCGTAGATCTGGGTGATCTTGGCGTCGCGCATCATGCGCTCGACCGGGAAGTCCTGCGTGTACCCCGCACCGCCGAACAGCTGGACGGCGTCGGTGGTCACCTGCATCGCGACGTCGGAGGCGAAGGCCTTCGCCGAGGCCGAGAGGCGGGTGACGTCGGGGCGGCCCGCCTCGCCGGCCGCGGCCGCGACGTAGACCAGGTGCCGGGCGGCCTCGATCTTCATCTCCATGTCGGCGAGCATGAACTGCACGCCCTGGAAGCTGCCGATGCTCGTGCCGAACTGCTTGCGGTCCTTGACATAGGCCACGGCGGCGTCGAGCGCACCCTGGGCGACGCCCACGGCCTGCGCGCCGATCGTCGGGCGGGTGAAGTCCAGCGTCCGCAGCGCGGTCTTGAAGCCGGTGCCGGGCGCGCCGATGATCCGGTCGGCGGGGATGGTGCAGTCGGTGAAGTAGAGCTCGCAGGTGGGCGAGCCCTTGATCCCCATCTTGCGTTCCTTGGGGCCGACGGCGAAGCCCGGGTCGTCGCGGTGGACGGCGAAGGCGGAAATGCCGTTGGCGCCGGCCTCGGGATCGGTGACGGCCATGACCGTGTACCACTCGGAGATGCCCGCGTTGGTGATCCAGGCCTTGGTGCCATTGAGCACCCAGGTGTCGCCGTCGCGGCGGGCGCGGGTCCGCATCGCGGCGGCGTCCGAGCCCGCCTCGCGTTCGGAGAGCCCATAGCTGATCATCGCCTCGCCCGCGGCGATCGACGGCAGCACCGTCCGCTTCACCTCGTCGGAGGCGGACAGGATGATCGGCGTCGACCCGAGCTTGTTCACCGCCGGGATGAGCGAGGCGCTGACGTCGACGCGGGCGACCTCCTCGATGACGATGCAGGTCGCGATGGCGTCGGCACCCTCGCCGCCGTACTCCTCGGGGATGTGGGTGGCGTGGAAGCCGGCCGCGGTCAGGGCCTTGAGCGCCTCGACCGGGAAGCGGGACTCGGCGTCCACCTCGGCCGCGTGCGGCGCGATCTCCCGCTCGGAGATGTCGCGCACCGCCTCCCGGATCGCCTCGTGGTCCTCGGTCAGCGCGTACGGCCCGGCGTTGTTACCCACAGGTAGATACTAGTTGAAGGACCCCCTGCCCCCCTCCACTCGCACGCTCGTGGCGGGGCCCTGCAGGGGGCCGCTAACCCTCGGCGGCGAGGCGCTCCTGGAGGGTGCGGTCGCGGGCCTCGACCGAGGCCGCCAGGTCGGCCTGGAAGCGGCTGACCTCGGCCAGCAGGGCGGGGTCGCCGGCGGCCAGGATGCGCACGGCGAGCAGCCCGGCGTTGCGCCCGCCGCCGATGCTCACGGTCGCCACCGGGACCCCGGCCGGCATCTGCACGATCGACAGCAGGCTGTCCAGGCCGTCGAGCCGGTCCAGCGGGCGCGGGACACCGATGACCGGCAGCGGGGTGGCGGCCGCGACCATCCCGGGCAGGTGGGCCGCTCCCCCGGCGCCGGCGACGATCACCCGCAGACCCCGGCCGGCGGCGGCCTCCGCGTAGTCCAGCATCCGGCGCGGCGTCCGGTGCGCGGAGAGCACGTGCGCCTCCCAGGGGACGCCGAACTCGTCGAGCGCCTCGGCGGCCGGCTGCATCGTCGGCCAGTCGGAGTCGCTGCCCATGACGATGCCGACGACGGGGTCGTCCTCCATGCCCACTCCTCAGTGGTCGTACTCGAAGGCGAAGGCCGGGTCCACGACGCCGTCGGCGAGGTAGCGGGCGGCCGCCACCGCCCGGGCCCGGACCTCGGCGACGTCGTCCCCGAGCGCGGTGAGGTGGCCGAGCTTGCGGCCGGGCCGCTGGCTCTTGCCGTACCAGTGCAGCTTGACGTCGGGCCAGTGCGCCATGAGGTGGTGGATGCGCTCGTCCAGGCCGGGGCCGTCCCAGTCCGGCGACGACGCCGCACCGCCCAGGACGTTGGCCATCACGGCGACGGGCGCGGTCATCGCCGTCGAGCCCAGCGGGTAGTCGAGCACCGCCCGCAGGTGCTGCTCGAACTGGCTGGTGCGGGAGCCCTCGATGGTCCAGTGACCGGAGTTGTGCGGGCGCATGGCGAGCTCGTTGACCAGGACGCCGTCGGCGGTCTCGAAGAGCTCGACGGCGAGCATCCCGACCACGCCGAACCGGTCGGCGATGCGCACGGCCAGCTCCTGGGCCGCCGCGGCCAGCTCGTCGGAGAGCCCGGGCGCCGGTGCCACCACCTCGGCGCAGACGCCGTCTCGCTGCACCGTCTCGACGACCGGCCACACGGCCACCTGCCCGAACGGGGAGCGGGCCACCTGCGCGGAGAGCTCGCGCAGCATCGGCACCCGCTCCTCGACCAGCAGCGTCCCGTGCCGCTCGAGCAGATCGGCCACCTCGTCGGGCCCGTGGACGACGAAGACGCCCTTGCCGTCGTAGCCGCCGCGCGGGGTCTTGAGGACGACGGGCCAGCCCACCTCGTCGGCGAAGGCGGTGACGCCGTGGACGGTGGACGCCCGGACCCAGGCCGGCTGCGGCTCCCCCGCCGCGGCCAGCGCCTCGCGGAGCACGAGCTTGTCCTGGGCGTGGACCAGGGCGGCGGGCCCCGGGGCCACCCGGTGGCCGGCCTCCTCCAGCGCACGCAGGTGCTCGGTGGGCACGTGCTCGTGGTCGAAGGTCACCACGGTGGCACCGTCGGCCAGCTCGCGCAGGGCGTCGAGGTCGGTGTGGTCCCCGATGCGCACGTCGGCGGTGACCAGCGCTGCGGACTCCTCGGCTCCGGCGGAGAGCACCCGGAGCGACTGGCCCAGCGCAATGGCGGCCTGGTGGGTCATGCGGGCGAGCTGCCCGCCGCCGACCATCGCGACCACGGGGAGCCCGGTGACGGCGGAGAGGGGCGCGGGTCCGGACATGGCCGCACGAGCGTAGCGGGCCGCCGGTGGGCACCCGCATGCCTAGAATCAACCGGATGTCTTCCCCCCACGGCCGGTCAGCCCCGATCGGCGGACGGTTGCGCCTGCGCCTGAAGGAGATCGGCGCCTTCGGCGTGGTGGGCGGGATCGCCTTCGTCGTCGACATCGGGCTGTTCCAGCTGCTCTACGGGCACCTGGGGGTCGGCGCGGTCACCGCCAAGACCCTGGCCACGCTGGTCTCGATGGCCGTCGCCTTCCTGGGCCACCGGGCCTGGTCCTTCGCCCACCGGGACACGACCGCCGTCCGCCGATCGTTCACGCTGTTCGCGCTGATCAACGTGACCACCCTCGTCCTGGGTGCCGCGATCATCTGGTTCGTGCGGTACCCGCTCGGCCAGGAGAGCCTGCTGGTCGTCCAGACCGCCAACATCATCTCCATCGGGATCAACAGCGTGTTCCGCTACCTAGCCTACCGGCGGTGGGTCTTTCCCGCGGTCGCCGATCCGGACGCCGCGGAGAAGCCGCAGGTGCCGGCGGACGGCGCGGTGGCCGACGACGGCGCCGTCCCGCCGGCGGGCCGCGACGAGACGGTCCCGGCGGTCACCCGCCGGGTTCGCTGACACCGGCGGCCTAACCGAGCGGCGGCCCGGACCCGGTCAGCCGGCGAGCCGTGAGCCGTTCCGGCCGGGGACGACCTCCAGCCGGCTGGTGATGCGGGTGCGCAGCTCCTCGACGTGGCTGATGACGCCGACCGTCCGCCCGCCCCGCCGGAGCTCGTCGAGCACGTCCATCACCGCGTCCAGCGCCAGCGGGTCGAGCGTTCCGAAGCCCTCGTCGACGAAGAGGCTGTCGATCTGCACCCCGCCGCTCTCCGCGGTGACGACGTCGGCCAGCCCCAGGGCAAGCGCGAGCGAGGCCATGAAGCTCTCCCCACCCGACAGCGTCTTGGTGGGCCGCCGCATGCCGGTGTACTCGTCGAGCACGTCCAGGCCCAGGCCGCCGCGGGCCCCGTGGCGCCCCTGGGCGTCGCTGTGCAGGAAGGTGTAGCGCCCGCCGGACATGTCCTGCAGCCGGCGGCTGGCCACCTCGGAGACCTGCTCGAGGCGGGCGGCGAGGACGAAGGACTGCAGCCGCATCTTCAGCCGGTTGGCGCCGCGGCCGGTGGCGAGGTCGGCCAGCGCGGTCACCTGCTCGGTGACGGCGCGCTGCGCGTCGAGCTCGATCTCGACCCCGGTCAGCTCGCCGGCCAGCTCGTCGAGCCGGACGACCCGGCGACGGGCGTGCTCGAGCCCGGCCACCGCCGACTCGCGGTCCGCCGTCGCCGCGCGGCAGCCGTCGGTGAGGGCGGCCAGGTCGGGACGGTCGCCCAGGTCGGCCAGCTGCGGCTCGGCCAGCACGCCGGCGGCGACGGCCAGGGCGCGGTCGTGGTCGACCACCTGCCGGGCGAGCTCGTCGGCCCGGCCGGCCGGCAGCAGCGCCCCGGCGGCCGCGTCCAGGTCGGGGAAGCCGGCCGCCTCCACGCGCGCCGTGGCGACCGCCAGCGCCGACTGCTCGGCCTGCCGCGCCCGGGCGTCGGCGGCGGACTCCTCCACCTGCGCCTCGCAGCGCTCCGCCTCGGCGGTGAGCCGGGCGATGCGGGCGGGGAGGTCGGGGTCGTCCCCGCAGGCCGCGGCGAGCTGCCCGGACAGGTCGGCGAGAACCGAGCGGACCGCGGCGACGGCGGCCTCCTGCCGTCCGGCCTCCTCCCGGTCGGCGGCGAGCGCGGCCGCGGCGGCCTCCCATTCGCGCCGCAGCCGGTCGAGGGCGGCGCGCGCGGCGTCGAGCCCATCGGCGAGCGACTGCGCCGCCCGCTGGTCGGCGACGAGCGCGGCCAGGTCGGCCTCCTGCGCGGTCAGCGGCTCGGTGCCCGCCTGGGCGCGGGCCGCGGCCAGCTCCCGCTCGGTGTCCGCGCAGGCGTCGCGGGCGGTGGTCCAGCGGAGCTCGGCACCCTCCGCCTCCAGCCGCGCCGCCTCCTCCTCGGCCCGGGTGACCAGCGGACCCCCGGGCTGCGCGGGGGCAGGGTGCTCGAGAGAGCCGCACACCGCGCAGGCGGAGCCGTCGGTCAGGGCCGCGGCGAGCTCGGCGGCCATGCCGTCGAGCCGCTGGCTGCGCAGGTCGTTCCAGCGCTCGCGGGCGTCCAGCCAGTCCCCCCGGGCGGTGTCGGCCGTCTGCCGGCGGTCGGTGAGCGCGGACTCCAGCGCGACGGTTCGCCGGGCCGCCTCGAGCGCAGTCCGCCGGTGCGCGACCGCGGCGGAGAGCCCCGGAAGGCGGGCGGCGGCCGACGCCGCGGCGTCCACCGAGCCCTCCTGGGCCAGCAGGCGGGCCGGCCAGCCGGCCATGGCGTCCTCGGCCGCGGCGCACCGGGCGGTCAGCCGACCGACCGCGCGCTCGCCGGCGGCGAGGTCCCGGGCCAGCGTGCCGGCGCGCTCCACCTCCGGCAGCAGCGCGCGCAGGGCCGCGGCCTCGTCGCGCAGCGTCCGCGCCAGTGACGCGTCGGCCTCCCGCCCGGCGGCGATCTCGGCCCAGGCCGACCGGGCGGCGGCGAGGCCGGCCGCTGCCTGCTCCGCCTCGAGCGCGGCCCGCCCGGCCGCCTCGAGCACGTCCCGCACCGGCTCGGCCCGGCGGGCGGCGTCCAGCTGCGCACGCACCGGCTCCAGCGCCGGTGACGCCGCCTCCAGGCGGGCCAGCTCGGCCACCGCCCGGTCCCGGCGGGCATGGCGCTCCTCCTGCGCGCGGGCCTCGACGAGGGCCGCCTCCCGCGCGCGGGCCTGCTCGGCCGCAGCCTCCGCCGCGGCGTCGGCCCGCGCGGCGGCGTCCGCGGCCGCTGCCCGGACGCGGCGCACCCAGGCGGTGAGCGGCGACCCCGGGGCGGCACCCACCAGCGCCGGGGCGAACTCCTCCGGGACCGTGACGTCGGCGGCCTGGGCCACCAGCGAGACCAGCGTGCCGGTGCGCGCGCGGATGCGGTCCAGCTCCTCGCGGGCCGCCGTCCGCTGGGTCACCAGCCAGTCCTCGACCCGGGCGAAGCGACCCACGTCGAACAGCGTGCGCAGCAGGCGGCCGCGGTCCTCGGGCTCGGCGCGCAGGAAGCGGGCGAAGTCGCCCTGTGGCAGGAGCACGACCTGGCAGAACTGCTCGGCGGAGAGCCCCAGGCGCGTCCGGAGGTACTCCGACCCCTCGTCGATGCGGGTGCTGACCGGTTCCCACCCGTCACCGACCCAGCGCTGCAGGGTGAGCCGGGCCTGCTCGGTCGTCCAGCCCTCGCCGCGGCGCTTGGGCCGCTGCTGCTCGGGACGCCGGGTCACCCGCAGCCGCTCCCCGCCGAGCGTCAGCTCGAGCTCGACCTCGGTGCGCACGTCGGCGGCGGCGTGGTCGCTGCGGAGCCGCTTCTCCTCGCCGCGCGCCCCGGGCACGCTGCCGTAGAGGGCGAAGACCACGGCGTCGAGCAGCGTCGTCTTGCCGGCGCCGGTGGGCCCCCAGAGCAGGAAGAGCCCGTCGCGGCCGACGTCGTCGAGGTCGACGTCGACGCGGGTGGCGAACGGGCCGAACGCGGTGATCGCGAGCTGGTGGACCCTCACGCGGCGTCCTCGCCGGCCGCCGCGGCCAGGGCGCGCCGCAGCAGGTCGCGCTCGGTGTCGCCGGCCGCGGCCCCCCGGACGTGCTCGACGAACTCCTCGGTCACCTGCAGGTCGCTGCGGCCGCGCAGCCGCTCCTGGTAGCTGCGCCCGTCGACCGAGGCGCCCGCGCCGGCCCACTCCAGGTGCACGCAGTACGGGAAGCGCTCGCGCAGCTGCCGCATCGGGTCGGCCGGGCGGACGGTGTCGGTCAGCCGCGCCGAGACGAAGTGCTCCTCGACCCCCGCGTGCTCCGGCGCGGCCAGCAGGTCGGCCAGCTCGCCGGTCAGGATGCTCAGCTGCCGGGGCGCGGGCAGCGGAACCGGGCGGACGTCGGCGAGCCCGGCGGCGTCGAGCTCCACCAGCCAGGCCTGCTTGCGCTGCCCCGCCTCGCCGAAGGAGTAGGCCAGCGGGGAGCCGCTGTAGCGGAGCCGCTCGGTCAGGGTCTGCGGACGGTGCAGGTGGCCCAGCGCCACGTAGTCGACGCCGTCGAAGACGGCGGCGGGCACCAGGTCCACGCCGCCGACGCAGATGTCCCGTTCGCTGTCCGTGGGCACGCCGCCGCCCACGAAGGCGTGCGCGAGCACCACCGACCGCACGCCGGGACGGAGGAAGAGGTCGGCGCGGATGCGCTCCATCGCCGCGGTCAGCACCCCCTCGTGCCCGCGCACGGCCTGCTCGCCGCGGCCGGCGAGGCCGAGCTCGTGCCGCGCGACCTCCGGCTCCAGGTAGGGGATGCCGTAGACGGCCACCTCCCCGTGCTCGTCGGCCAGCAGCACCGGCTCGTCGAGGGACGGCGTCGCGGCGCGGACGTGCAGCCCGGCGGCGGAGAGCAACCCCGAGAAGGTGCCCAGCCGGCGCGCCGAGTCGTGGTTGCCCGGGGTGAGCACCACCTGCGCACCGGCCGCGAGCAGCCGGGCCACGACCCGGTCCAGCACCGCGGTGGCGTCCGCCGAGGGCACCGCGCGGTCGTAGATGTCGCCCGCGACGACCACGAGGTCGACCGACTCGGCGGCCACCACCGAGGCCAGGCCAGCGAGCACGGCCTCCTGCTCGGCGAGCAGGTCGGTGCCGTGCAGCGTCCGGCCGATGTGCCAGTCGGAGGTGTGCAGCAGGCGCATGCGTCGACCGTAGGCGGGGGCACCGACAGAACCGGTCCGGGCAGGGCGGGTGTGCACCGTGTGACGCGCGGGGAGCGAGGGAGGACACGCCGCCGCTGCGCGCCCCGTCCGGGACCGGCCCGTGTCGGAGACTGGCCGCATGCCGGCAACCGGGACGCACGTGCACGGGCGGCAGGCGTGGGACGCCGCGGTGGGCCGACTGCTCGCCGAGTCGGCCGCCGCCGAGGCGCGAATGGGAGCCCTGCTGCGGATCCTCGTCGGCGTCGACGGCCCCGGCGCCGCCGCCGTCCTCCCGCGGGAGGTCCCCGCCATGGTCGCCGTCGCGGAGGACCTGCTGCCGGTCCATGTGCGCGACCGGCGGCTGCTCGACGACTTCCGGCGCTGGGTGCACGCCGTCGCGCGGCTGTGCGAGCTGCGCGCCACCGTCGTCCACGCCGTCTGGGAGCCGCGGCACGAGGACGGCCGGACGGTCATGCACCCCACCTGGTCCGGCCGCGACCCCGGCCGGTTCCCCATGACCCCCGGCGAGCTGTCCCGGACGACGGCCGCCGTCGCCAAGCCGCTCGGCGCGCCGTCCGAGGACCTGCTGCTGCGGCTGGACAAGGCCGCTCCGGAGCTCGGGGTCTTCAGCCGCCGCTGAACCGGTCGCGCCACCGCGAGGGCGAGGGCTCGGCCGGCTCCTCGTCCCAGCCGTCGCGGATCCAGCCGGCGCTCTCCTGCGCCCGGCGGTCGGCGTCCTCCTCGACCATGTGGTTGAGCAGCTGCTGGACGCCGTCGGCGTCCGGGATGCGGGCGAGCACCGTCGCGCCGCCGTCGCCGGCCGTCTGGATGGTCAGCGTGCCGGAGCGGATCACCCGCTCCCCGAGCGTCTGCGTGTACGAGACGTCGGTGATCCGGCTCAGGCCCAGGTCCCGGCCGCGCCGGACGAGGATCCCCTCGCGGAACAGCAGCCGGTGGGTGCTGACGACGTAGTGCGTCGCCCGCCAGCGTGCCAGCGGCACGACGACGGTGACCAGCAGCAGGAGGACGGCGACCGCCAGGAGCGCCAGCCGGTAGACGCCCTGCTGCCGCCCGGCGGGGATCACCGCCATCCCGAAGGACGTCGCGCCGACGATCAGCAGGAAGCGCACCACCGGCCAGAACACCGTCACCCAGTGCGGGTGCAGGTGCCGGACGACCTCTTCGTCCTCGGCGAGCAGCTTGTCCGGGTACGGCACCGGTCCAGGATGACTCAGCCCCGGCCCCGGGTCATGCCTCCGGAGCGCGTGTCCGGACGTGCCGCACGTCGCCGCTGGCCAGCTCCACCACACCGGCGGAGGTGCGCACCACCAGCCGGCCGTCCCAGTCGACGGCCTCGGCGACGCCCTCCAGCGCCGACCCGTCCGGCAGCTCCACGCGCACCTCCGACCCGACGGTCGACGACCACCGCAGGTAGTCCGCCGCCAGCCCCGAGGACACCGGGTCGCCCAGGTGCTCCACCCAGCGCAGGTAGCGCCGCTCCAGCGCGCGCAGGAAGGCCAGCAGCACTGGCGCCCGGTCGACGGTCCCGCCGGTCACCTCGGTGAGCGACGTCGCGGTGTCGGGCAGCTCCGCGGCCGTCGACGAGACGTTGAGGCCGGTGCCGACGACGACGGCCCCGCCGGAGCTCTCCGCGAGGATGCCGGCCAGCTTGCGGCCGTCGCGAGCGAGCAGGTCGTTGGGCCACTTGACCGAGGCGAGCACGCCGGTGGACTCCCCCACCGCCTCGGCCAGGGCGACACCGGTGAGCAGCGGGAGCCAGCCCCGGCGCGCGGCGGGGACGTCGGGACGCAGCAGCACCGAGACGGTCAGCCCGGCCCGCGGCGGGGAGGTCCAGACCCGGTCCAGCCGGCCACGTCCGGCGACCTGGTGCTCCGCCACGAGGACGGCGCCCTCGGGCTCGTCCCGCCCGGCGGCGGCGATCAGGTCGGCATTGGTCGAGCCCGCCTCCGGGACCACCGTGAGGGAGCGCCACAGACCGGTGTCCCGGGTGAGCGCGGCCTCCAGCGCGGCGCCGTCGAGCGGCGGACGCCCCAGATCCGACCATCGGGGTGAGGAGTCCTCGGGCACTCCCCTACGCTACGGAACCCGTGGCCGGGCGTGCGCGGCCAGGGATGAGCACAGCGGCCGTTCCCCGGCCGTGGTGCGTCGGCGAGGAGGAAACGTGAGCGCGGCTGAACTGGAGAGCGCCGGGGAGCAGGTCCCCGGGGACATCGACATCCACACCACCGCCGGCAAGCTGGCCGACTTCGAGCGGCGCGTCCAGGAGGCGCAGCACGCCGGGTCCGAGCGCGCGGTGGAGAAGCAGCACGCCGCCGGGAAGATGACCGCCCGCGAGCGCATCGAGGCGCTGCTGGACCCGGGCTCGTTCACCGAGTTCGACGAGTTCGCCCGCCACCGCTCCACGAACTTCGGCATGGACGCCAAGCGGCCCTTCGGCGACGGCGTGGTCACCGGCTACGGCACGGTCGACGGCCGGCCGATCGCGATCTTCTCCCAGGACGTGACCGTCTTCGGCGGCGCGCTCGGCGAGGTCTACGGCGAGAAGATCGTCAAGGTCCAGGACTTCGCGATCAAGAACGGCTGCCCCGTCGTCGGCATCAACGAGGGTGGTGGCGCCCGCATCCAGGAGGGCGTGGTCTCCCTCGGCCTCTACGGCGAGATCTTCCAGCGGAACGTGCACGCCTCCGGTGTCATCCCGCAGATCTCGCTGATCATGGGCCCGGCCGCCGGTGGGCACGTCTACTCCCCCGCGCTCACCGACTTCATCGTCATGGTCGACAAGACCAGCCAGATGTTCATCACCGGGCCCGACGTGGTGAAGACCGTGACCGGCGAAGAGGTCACGCTCGAGGAGCTCGGCGGCGCGCGCACGCACAACACCAAGTCCGGTGTCGCGCACTACCTGGCCGAGGACGAGGCCGACGCGCTCGACTACGTCAAGGCGCTGCTGTCCTACCTGCCGAGCAACAACCTCGACCCGCTGCCGGCCCTGGACGTCGCCCCCGTGGAGACCGTCCTCCCGGACGCCCTCACCGACGAGGACCTCGAGCTCGACACCTTCATCCCGGACTCGGCGAACAGCCCCTACGACATGCACACCGTCATCGAGCACGTGCTCGACGACGGCGAGTTCCTCGAGGTGCAGCCGCTGTTCGCGCCGAACCTGCTCATCGGCTTCGGCCGGGTCGAGGGCCGGCCGGTCGGCGTCGTCGCCAACCAGCCCACCCAGTTCGCCGGCACGCTGGACATCGACGCCAGCGAGAAGGCCGCCCGCTTCGTGCGCACCTGCGACGCCTTCAACATCCCGGTGCTCACCTTCGTCGACGTCCCGGGCTTCCTGCCGGGCACGTCGCAGGAGTGGGAGGGCATCATCCGCCGCGGCGCCAAGCTGATCTACGCCTACGCCGAGGCGACCGTCCCGAAGGTCACCGTCATCACCCGCAAGGCCTACGGCGGCGCCTACGACGTCATGGGTTCCAAGCACCTGGGCGCCGACGTGAACCTGGCATGGCCCACCGCCCAGATCGCCGTCGTCGGCGCGCAGGGCGCCGTCGGCATCCTGTACCGCAAGGAGCTGGCCGCCGCCGACGACCCGGACACCCGCCGGGCCGAGCTGATCGCGGAGTACGAGGACACGCTCGCCAACCCCTACATCGCCGCCGACCGCGGGTACGTGGACGCGGTGATCCCGCCCTCGCACACCCGCGTGCAGGTGACCAAGGCGCTGCGCGTGCTGGCCAACAAGCGCCAGAACCTGCCGCCCAAGAAGCACGGGAACATCCCGCTGTGAGCGAGGGAGCCGAGCAGGCCACGCCGCTCCTGCGCGTGGTCTCGGGCAACCCGTCCGCCGAGGAGCTTGCCGCGCTCACCGTCGTCGTCGCCGCCCTGTCGCAGCGGCGCGAACGACGGCGGCCCACGCCGGTCGGTGGCTGGGCGGCCTACGGGCGCATGCACCGCACCCCGCTCCTGACCGGCCCCGGTGGCTGGCGCGTGGCAGGGGGTCCCACGTGAGCGAGCGTGCGAGCTCACGCATGAGCACAGCAGCCCCGCGAACGCGGCCGACGAGCGTCAGCGAGGAGGACGCGTGAGCGTCGACCGCAGGCTGGTCCTCGCCTCGGCGTCCCCGGCCCGGCTCTCGCTGCTGCGGCAGGCCGGGCTGGCCCCCGAGGTCATCGTGAGCGACGTCGACGAGTCGACGTATTCCGCTCCGCGGGTGGCCGAGCAGGTCGCGCTGCTGGCGGCGGCCAAGGCCGCAGCGGTCGCCAAGCGGGAGACCGACGCGCTGGTGATCGGCGCGGACTCGCTGCTGGAGTTCGCGGGCAAGCCCCTGGGCAAGCCGGCCGACGCCGCCGACGCGCGGGACCGCTGGCGCCGCATGGCCGGACGCTCGGGCATCCTGCACACCGGCCAGGCGCTGTTCGACGTCCGCGACGGCGGGGTGGCCAGCCGGGACATCGCCGTCGCCTCGACCGTCGTCTACTTCGCCGAGCCGACCCAGCCCGAGATCGAGGCCTACCTCGCCACCGGCGAACCGCTGGCGGTGGCCGGCGCCTTCACGCTGGACGGGCTCGGTGCGCCCTTCGTGCGCCGGGTCGAGGGGGACCCGGCCGCGGTCGTCGGGCTGTCGCTGACGGTGCTGCGCACGCAGCTCGCCAAGCGCGGCCTGGCCATCACCGACCTCTGGCGCCGCTGACGTCACACCCGTCACGGAACCGCCGCGTTCCTGTGGAATCGTGGCGCCCCGACCGGGGGGTGCACGCATGACCGAGCGCTGGAAGCGCACGCTCGTCGCGGCAGCGCTGGGGCTCGCGCTCCTGCTGCCGGGTGGCGGGATCGCACGGGCCGACAGCTGGCAGGACCGGGTGTCGGCCGGCAGCGCGGCGGCGACCGCGCGGGGCACGACGATCGAGATCGCGATGCTCGACCGGGTGACCGGCCAGTACCGCGACAACGGCCCCGCCGCGCACACCCGGATCGAGTCGGCCTCGGTCATGAAGGTGTTCATCGCCGAGCACGTGCTCCACCAGCGCGACCTCGGGAAGAAGGCTGTCACCCAGACCGACCTGGCCGACATGTCGCGGATGCTCCGGGCGTCCGAGAACGCCCCCGCCAACCGGCTCTGGGTCGCCTACGGGGCCAACGGCATCATCGCCGACATCAAGGCCCGCTACGGCCTCACCGAGACGGGGCCGACGTCGAACACCCGCTACTGGGGCAACACGATGATCACCGCGCACGACATGGTGGTCTTCTACCAGCGGCTGATGGACGGCTCGGGCGGTCTGTCCGCGCGGTCGCGCGACTGGATCGTCGAGCAGCTGCGCCAGTCGGTCGAGTGGGGCGACGGTGGCCGGCAGTTCTTCGGTCTACGGGACGGGCTGCCCCGCGAGCAGGTCATCTCCCAGAAGCAGGGCTGGATGTGCTGCGTCAACGGCCACATCTACCGGCACACCTCCGGCTACGCCGGCCCGGACAACCGCTTCATCGTCGTCGTGCTGACGCGTGAGCCCTCGGGCCGGGGCGGGGCGCACATCGAGGCGTCGATCACCGCCGCGGTCCGGGCGATGTTCCCCGAGGGCCTCGTCCCCCGGGTGCAGGGGCAGATCGGCGAGATGTGGGTCCGCTCGGGAGGTCACCGGGGCCCGCTCGGACTGCCCAACACCGACGAGATCCCCGTCCGCGGTGGAGCGGTCCAGTACTTCCAGGGCGGCGGGGCCTACTGGTCGCCGGCGACCGGGCCGCACTGGGTGATCGGGAGCATCCTGCAGCGCTACCGCGCGATGGGCTACGAGACGGGCCGGCTGGGCTACCCGACGAGCGACGAGATCGCGCTCCCCGGCGGTGCCCTCAGCCGCTTCCAGGGCGGCTACGTCTACTGGTCGCCCGCCACCGGGGCGCACGCCGTCATGCAGCCGATCCTCGCCGCCTACGCCGCGCAGAAGTGGGAGACCGGACGGCTGCGCTACCCCACCAGCGGCGAGATCGCGCTGCCCGGCGGTGGGGTGATGAACCGCTTCCAGGGCGGGCACGTCTACTGGTCCTCCCGGACCGGGGCGCACTGGGTGATCGGGTCGATCCTCGGCGTCTACAAGGCCCAGGGGTACCAGGCCGGCCCGCTCGGCTACCCCCTGACAGACGAGGTCGCGCTGGCCGGCGGCGCGGTCAGCCACTTCGAGGGCGGATCGGTCTACTGGTCACCGGGCCGGGGCGCCCACGCCCTGCGCGGCGCGCTCCTCGAGGCCTACCAGGCCCAGGGCGCCGAGAGGGGATCCCTCGGCTACCCGGTCAGCGACGCGTACGCGGCCGCCGACGGCACGCGCATGGACTTCCAGGGCGGCAGCCTCACCGTTCCGTCGGCGTCGTCGACGACCACCACCACCGCACCCCCGGCCGCACCCGCTCCGGGAGCGCCCACCGGCGCCGGGACCGCGACGGCGCCTGTCGCCCCGTCCGACGGTGCGGCCACCGGCGGGGACGCGCAGCCGTGAGGCCGCTGCGGCCTGCCGTCGCGGCGGCGCTGGTGCTGCTGGCCGCGACCGGCTGCACGGACGCCCCACCTGCTGCCCGGTCCGACGGGCCGGCCCCGGCGACCTCGTCCTCCTCCGGGCCGGCGCCCGCCCCGCCCGCCGGGGAGGAGGAGGCGCAGGCCCTGGCTCCGCTCCCCGACGGGGTGGCCACCGGCACCGCCGTGCTCGTCTACTCCGGCCTCGGCGAGCTGCGGGAGCCGTTCGCCGGCCAGTGCTCCCACGACGGCTCCACCACGCGCATCGAGGGCACGGCGGACACCGCGCGGATCGTCCTCGAGGTCACCCCGGACGGCGCGCGCATCGACCTGGACGACGGCGGCGTCCGCTCGAGCTCCGAGCTCAGCGCCGGCCGCTACGAGGTCAGCGGCGGCCACCTGTCGCTGCGGGCCGACATGACCCAGGACGGCGAATCCACGGGCACGGCGGAGCTCGAGATCGACTGCGGCGGCTGACCGCACCCCTCCCGGCGTCTCCGGACGGCCCACCCTGTCGCGCCGGGCTCCCGGCGGCTGGCTAATCTCCGTGCGGTCGACTGAGGAGGAGAGCCTGGTGCAGAAGGTCCTGATCGCCAACCGCGGGGAGATCGCGGTGCGGGTGGCGCGAGCGTGCAAGGACGCCGGTCTCACCAGCGTGGCCGTCTACGCCGACACCGACCGCGACGCGCTGCACGTGCGCGAGGCCGACGAGGCGTTCGCGCTGGGCGGCACGACCCCGGGTGACTCGTACCTGGTGATCGAGAAGATCATCGACGCCGCCAAGCAGTCCGGCGCCGACGCGATCCACCCCGGCTACGGCTTCCTGTCGGAGAACGCCGACTTCGCCCAGGCCGTCCTCGACGCCGGCATCACCTGGATCGGCCCCTCCCCCGAAGCGATCGTCGCGCTGGGCGACAAGGTGCAGGCCCGCCACATCGCGACCAAGGTCGGCGCGCCGCTGGTGCCCGGCACCAAGGACCCGGTGAAGGACGCCGACGAGGTCATCGCCTTCGCCGAGGAGCACGGCATGCCGATCGCCATCAAGGCAGCCTTCGGCGGCGGCGGGCGCGGGCTGAAGGTGGTCCGGGACCAGAAGGAGATCCCCGAGCAGTTCGACTCGGCGGTCCGCGAGGCGGTCTCGGCCTTCGGCCGCGGCGAGTGCTTCGTGGAGAAGTTCCTGGACAAGCCCCGGCACGTCGAGGCGCAGGTGCTCGCCGACACCCACGGCAACGTCGTCGTCGTCGGCACCCGCGACTGCTCCCTGCAGCGGCGCAACCAGAAGCTGGTCGAGGAGGCGCCCGCGCCGTTCCTCACCGACGAGCAGCGGGCCCGCATCCACGAATCGGCGAAGGCCATCTGCAAGGAGGCCGGCTACCACGGTGCGGGCACCGTCGAGTACCTCGTGGGCGTCGACGGCTCGATCTCCTTCCTCGAGGTCAACACCCGCCTGCAGGTCGAGCACCCGGTGTCCGAGGAGACCGCCGGCATCGACCTGGTGCGCCAGCAGTTCCGCATCGCCGAGGGCCTGCCGCTGGAGATCACCGAGGACCCGACGCCCCGCGGGCACGCGATCGAGTTCCGGATCAACGCCGAGGACGCCGGCCGCAACTTCATGCCCGCCCCCGGCCCGGTCACCCGGCTGGAGATCCCGCAGGGCCCCGGCATCCGCTGGGACTCCGGCGTCGAGCAGGGCGGCGAGGTCGCCGGCGCCTTCGACTCCATGCTGGCCAAGCTGATCGTGTACGGCGCCAGCCGCCAGGAGGCGCTGGAGCGCTCCCGCCGCGCGCTCGACGAGCTGATCGTCGAGGGCATGCCGACCGTCATCCCGTTCCACCGCGCCGTCGTCCGGGACGAGGCGTTCACCAGCGAGCCGTTCTCGGTGCACACCCGGTGGATCGAGACCGAGTGGGACAACCAGATCCCGCCCTACGACGCCGCTCCGGCCGAGCAGGACGAGGCCGCGCCCCGGCAGACCGTCGTCGTCGAGGTCGGCGGCCGGCGGCTCGAGGTGTCCCTCCCCGCCGGCCTGGCCGCCGGGGGCGGTGGCGCGGCGCCCGGTGCCGCTGCCAAGCCGCGGAAGCGCGGCTCCGGGCACGGCGGCTCGGGCGCGTCCGGCGACTCCCTCACCTCGCCCATGCAGGGCACGATCGTCAAGGTCGCGGTCGAGGACGGCGCGTCGGTCGAGGCGGGCGACCTGGTGGTCGTCCTCGAGGCCATGAAGATGGAGCAGCCCATCACCGCGCACAAGAGCGGCACCATCTCGGGGCTGTCCGCCGAGGTGGGCGCCGCCGTCACCAGCGGCGCGGTCATCTGCACCATCGCCGACGCCGAGTAACCCCAGCACGCACCAGGAGGCCGGTTCCCGCTCGGGCGGGGCCGGCCTCCCGTGCGTCCGGGGTCAGCGGAGGCGCACCCGGCGGAGGCGGCGCAGGACGAGCAGCGCCGCACCGGCCGCGCAGGCACCGGCCACCGCCACGAGCAGGGTGCTGGTCGGGGTCGAGCCCGAGGCGGGCTCCAGCGCCGGCGAACCGGCGGCCACGGGGGTCGGCGGGGCCGGGACCCAGGGAGCCGCGCCGGTCGCCTCGCCCGCGGTCGGCGCCGCGGCGACGCCGGTGGAGGCGATCGGCGCGGTGGACGCGGAGCCCGCGCCGGAGCCGGTCACGGCCGAGCCACCCCCGCCCGGCAGCACCTGCCCGACGCCGTCCTCCTGCGGTGCGGCGGGTGCCGGGGCCGTCGCCGCGGGTCCGGCGGGCCGCACGTCGATCGTGGCGCCGCGGGCGTTCGCCGAGCGGACGGTCACCGTGAAGTCCCCGCCGGAGAGGGTCACCGGCGTGCCCACGGGCAGCGCGGCCTGCAGGTCGTCGTCCCACCCGGAGGAGGACGACGGCGTGCCGTCGAGCAGCACGGAGGTGTCGGGGAACACCGCCTCGCGGCGCAGCAGCACGCCGGTCTCCAGGTCGTAGGGGTTCGAGTCCGGGCGCCCCAGCCAGGCGTCCGCGCCGGTGGCGGTGCGGTACTCCAGCCAGTAGGCGGTGCCCTCGGCGTCGGTGAGGCGGACCGCCCGGGTGCCGGTGCGGGTGCCCAGGGGCGCCAGGACCACGGGGGCGGGCTCGTCGTCGACGTCGAGGGAGCGCTGGGCGTCGGCGGGCAGCACGCCCAGCCGGGCCGCCTGGGCGGCGGTGAGCGAGCCCAGCTGCCACCAGGAGGCGCCCATGACGTCGTAGTAGTCGCGGTAGCCGCTGGTGCGGCAGCTGCCGGTCTCCACCGTCCCGTCGCACTGCCGGCCCGAGGAGTGGCTCAGCCCCAGGTTGTGGCCGAGCTCGTGGGCGATGACCGAGGGCAGGATGTCGCGCACGTACAGCCGCCCGCCGGACGAGGGGCCGGCGCCCACCTCGGCGAGGGCGTAGGAGCAGCCCGGCTGGTCGGCGGTGCCGCTGCTCAGGTGCAGCATGAGGTGCCGGCCGGGACCGGGCCGGAAGCCGACGGCGGCCGCGGCCTCGTCCCACAGCGCGGTGGGGTCGGCGCACCCGGCCGCGGTGCGGATCCAGCCGGCGCTGTCGGCCACGCCCACGCGCACCGCATCACCGGTCTGCTCGGCCCAGAAGTCGGCCACCGGCCCGTCCACCACCGCGGCGACGTCGGCCGCGGTCACCCCGGGGTCGGGGGTCGTGCCCGCCGGCGCGACCAGCACCACCGTGACCTGGTTGGTCACCGGGCGGCGCACCGCCGTCGCGGTCCGTGCGGGGGTGACCGACCCGGTGCTCAGCACCCGCTGCGCCGGCTCCAGGCCGTGCTCGACGGTGCCCTCGTCATGCACGTCGGCGCCGACGGTCAGCTCGACGGTCGCGCCGGCCGGCACACCCGCCAGATCCTCGGTCGGCACGCGCACCGACCCGTCCGTGGTCTCCACCCAGCTCAGCGGCGCCGCGGCCTCGGCGTGGGCGTCCTCCTCACCGGGGGCCTTCTCCGGCCACGCCTGCACGAGCCGGCCGACGACGGAGGTGCCGGACGGCTCCTGCGCGGCGGCCACCCCGGGAGCGGTCAGGACGATGGCGGGCGTGGCCGCGGCGACCGCCCCGGCCACGACGAGCGCGCGCAGGGCGGAGGTGCGGCGGGGAGCACGGGCGGGAGACATCCCCTCCTGCATCGGCGGGCTCCGCGCGCGTCGGCACCGGATCCGCGGACTTGAGCGGAAACGGCGTCACACCCGACTCACGTGCCGCCTCCGTCACGCCAGGTGGTCGGCCCCCATCAGCCGGCGGCCGGCCTCGGTGATCGACCCCGACAGCGAGGGGTAGATGGCGAACGTCTGGGCGAGGTCCGCGACCGTGAGCCCCTTGGTGACCGCCAGGGCGATCGGCAGGATCAGCTCGGAGGCACCCGGCGCCACGACCACCCCGCCGACGATCACGCCGGTGGAGCGGCGGGCGAACAGCTTCACGAAGCCGTCCCGCAGGTCGCTCATCTTGGCGCGGGCGTTGGTGGCCAGGGGCAGCCGGACCAGTTCGATGTCGTCGCCCTCGCTGACCGCCGCCTCCTGCACGCCCACGGTCGCGATCTCCGGGTGGGTGAAGACGTTGGCGGCCACGGTCTTGAGCTTGATCGGCGCGACGGCCTCGCCGAGGGCGTGCCACATGGCGATGCGGCCCTGCATGGCCGCCACCGAGGCGAGCTGGAACACGCCGGTGACGTCACCGGCGGCGTACACGCCCGGCACCGACGTCCGGGAGACCCGGTCGACGACGACGTGCCCGGCCTCGGTGAGCTGCACGCCGCAGTTCTCCAGGTTCAGCCCGCCGGTGTTGGGCACCGTGCCCACGGTCATGAGCGCGTGGGAGCCCTCGACGACCCGGCCGTCGGTGAGCTCCACGGCCGCGCCCTTGTCGGTGCGGCGCACCCCCGCCGCCCGGCCGCGCTCGAGCCGTCCCCCGCGGGACTGGAAGACCTCCTCCAGCACCTCCGCGGCATCGGAGTCCTCGCCGGGCAGCACCCGGTCGCGGGAGGAGACCAGGGTGACCGGCACGCCGGCCTCCAGGTAGCCGGAGGCGAACTCCGCGCCGGTGACGCCGGAGCCGACGACGACGAGGTGCTCGGGCATCTCCTCGAGGTCGTAGACGTCGCGCCAGTCGAGGATCCGCTCGTGGTCGGGCTCGGCGCCGGGCAGCACGCGCGGGTCGGCGCCGGTGGCGATGAGGACGGCGTCGCCCTCGAGCTCCTCGATCACCTCGCCGGCCGGGTCGAGCACCTGCACCCGGTGGGCGGCCAGCCCGCGCATCTCGTCGGTGAGCCGGCCGGAACCGGCGACGATGCGGACGCCCTCGGCGGCCAGCCGGGAGTGGATGTCCGCGGACTGCGCCATCGCCAGGCCCTTGACCCGGTGGTTCACCGCGGCCAGGTCCAGCCCGACGGCCGCGGGCTCGGCGCCGTGCACGCCCAGGACGACGGAGTCGTGCACCGTGGTCATGGCGCCGGCGGCAGCGATGAGGGTCTTCGAGGGCACGCAGTCGGTCAGGACGCTGGCGCCACCGATGCCGTCCCGCTCGATCACGGTGACCTGGGCACCGAGCTGTGCCGCGACCAGCGCGGCCTCGTAGCCGGCCGGGCCGCCGCCGATGATGACGATGCGGGTCATGGATGCTTCTTCTCCTGCACGAGCGGGGACGTCCCGGCCATTGTCCCCGCTCGGCGGCAGCAGGGGCGTCAGCGCGCTCCGGCCGCGTCGTCACCGGCCGGCCGTGCGGCGCGCGCCGACGGCGCCGGGGTGAGGCGGATCCGCCACACCGCCGAGACGGCCTCCACCGCGATGCCGGTGTTCATCTTCGACTCGCCCAGCTCGCGGTCGCGGAAGGTGATCGGCACCTCGACGACCCGGGCGCCGGCCTTCAACGCCCGGTAGGTGGTCTCGATCTGGTAGCCGTAGCCGTTGGCGGCGAAGGAGTCCACGTCCAGCCGGTCCAGCAGCTCGCTGCGCCAGGCCTTGAAGCCGCCGGTGAGGTCGCGCAGCGACGTGCGCAGGACCGTCCGGGCGTACAGGTTGCCGACCCAGGACACGGTGCGCCGGCTCCACGGCCAGTTCTCCACGCGCCCCCCGGCCACGTAGCGGGAGCCGATGACCAGGTCGGCCCCGTTCATGTGGGCCAGCAGGTCGTCGATGGCCCGGGGGTCGTGCGAGCCGTCGACGTCCATCTGCACGACGACGTCCCAGCGCCCCTCGACCAGCGCCCACTTGAAGCCCGCCACGTAGGCGGTCCCCAGCCCGAGCTTGCCCGTCCGCTCCAGCATCTCGACGCGGCCGGGGTGCTCCTCGGCCAGGGCCCGGACGATGTCCGCGGTCCCGTCCGGCGACCCGTCGTCCACGATCAGGACGTCGGGCCGGGACGGCCGGTCGAGCACTGCCTCGACGTGCCTGCGCACGTTCTCGGCCTCGTTGTAGGTCGGCGTGACCACCAGGATGCGCACGATCTTCCTTGTCTGTCGAAGTGCAGGAGCGGATGTCAGCGGGCCGGCTCGGGCGTGGCACGGGAGCTGCGCCGTCGAGCCAGCACCACGTGGACCAGACCGGCGAGGAGAGCCACCGTCAGGACACCGAGCACGAACTGGTCGACGAGCGGACGGGGGAACAGGCGCGTGACCGGACCCCCTCCGGGGAGCGTGGCGAACAGCAGGACCACCGACCACACGACCACGAGCCGGCGCTCGGCGGCCACCCCGGCGGCGGCGAACAGCAGGGTCGGCCAGAGGAAGTACCACGGCCAGACCACCGATCCGGTGAGGACCACCGTCAGGCCGATCCACGAGGTCACCCGGATCAGACCCCAGCCGCGCAGGCGGGTGAGGAACAACGCGCCCACCACCACCGCGACGACCACGCCGGCCAGCCGCGTCTGGTCGATCGGCGGCTCGTCGGCGTCGAGGACGAACGCGATAGCGGACGTCGGGGTCAGCGAGACGAGGGACCGGCCCGGGATGTCGAGGTTGCCCAGGAAGCCCCACCCGAGGCCGGTGAGCTGGACGGAGAGCGCGAAGGCGCCCGCACCGACCGCGCCGGCGAGGGCGAGGGTGCGCAGCCGCGCGGCCCAGCCGTCCTGGCGCTGCGCCCAGTCCACGCCGATCACGAGGACGGCGACCAGCGCGGTGGCCTTGATGCCGGCACCGGCGACGCACAGCAGGATGCCCAGCAGCGGCCGGTCGAGGAGCGCGAGCAGCAACCCGGGCAGCAGCAGGGCCAGCATGAGCGCGTCGTTGTGGTTGCCGGACACCAGGTGCAGCAGCACCAGCGGGTTGATGCCGCCCAGCCACATCGCCACCGCCCGGCTGCCTCCCAGGCGCGCGGCGATCCGGCAGACGATCAGGGCGCACACGAGCCACCCCGCGACGCACAGGACCCGCACCGCGACCAGCACGGAGAGCAGGTCCTCGTCGAACAGCCACGACAGCCCGGACAGCAGCGAGACGAACGGCGGGCTGTAGGGCGTCGGGCTGAACCGCCAGAACGGCTCCGCCCCGCGGACCGCCTCGACGGCGCCGAGCACCCCCGGTCCGTACCGGAACGGGTCGACGTCGTTCTGCACGGCCGCGCCGATGGCGGTGTAGAAGAAGACGTCCTCGCTGAACAGCGGGGGGCCGATGACCAGCGGGACCGCCCAGAGCACGCCGACCAGCAGCAGCCACCGGGCGGCGACCCCCCGCCGGACCGCGAGCCCGGTCAGCAGCCAGGCCACCGCCAGCAGCCCGACGGCGGCGGCGCTCCAGGACCGGGCGGCCGCCTCCCCCAGCGCCTCCGGGGTGAGCGAGGGGTCGTTCTCGTAGAACCACAGGTCCGGTGCGTCGAGGCTCCTGCCCAGGCTGGTGCCGGCCACGGCCAGGTACGTCGTGGCTGCCGTCCCGAGCAGCGCGCCGAGCCCCAGGACCAGGGCCGTCACCCGGCCCGACCGGGCCGGGGGGACGGACGGGACGGGCGCGGTCTCGATCGGGGTCGTACCGGCCACGCTGGTGCTGACGGCCCTCTCCTGACTGCTCCCGTGGACGGTCCCTGCCCGGATCCGTCGTCGTGACCGCCACCTGACCGGCAGGCGGGCCGAGACTAACAGCGGGGCCGGGACCCCTCGGCACCCTCGCTGGGGGGCCTGAACGTCTCCAGTATCTGCCGGGCGGCCAGCGCGGGGGTCAGCTCGCCGGCGAGCACCGCCTCCTCCAGCCCGGGCGCGGTCGCCCGCACACCGGGATGCGCGCGCAGGGCGTGCTCCAGCCCGTCGCGCACCAGCTGCCAGGTCCAGCGCACTTGCTGGGTGCGCCGCCGCTGGTCGAACTCCCCCGACGCCCGCATGCGGTCCTGGTGGGCGACCAGCTGCGCCCACACCTCGTCGAGGCCCTCGCCGGTGAGCCCGGCGCAGGTGAGCACCGGCACGTCCCACGTCTCGTCGTGCCCGCGCAGCATGCGGATCGCCTGGGCCAGCTCGCGGGCGGCCCGGCGCGCCCCGGGCGCGCCGTCGCCGTCGGCCTTGTTCACCGCGATCACGTCGGCGATCTCCAGGATGCCGCGCTTGATGCCCTGGAGCTGGTCGCCGGTGCGGGCGAGGGTGAGGAAGAGGAAGGAGTCGACCATCTCGGCGACGGTGATCTCCGACTGCCCGACCCCGACGGTCTCGACCAGGACGACGTCGTAGCCGGCGGCCTCCACGACCACCATGGACTCGCGGGTGGCCTGGGCGACGCCGCCGAGGGTGCCCGAGGTCGGCGACGGGCGGATGAAGGCGGCGGGGTCGACCGACAGCCGGGCCATCCTTGTCTTGTCCCCGAGGATCGATCCGCCCGAGCGCGCCGACGACGGGTCGACGGCGAGCACCGCCACCTTCGAGCCGGCGGCGGTGAGCGTCACCCCGAGCTGGTCGATGAAGGTGGACTTGCCGACGCCGGGGACGCCGCTGATGCCCACGCGGCGCGCTCCCCCGGCGTGCGGCAGCAGCTCCACGAGCAGCTCCTGGGCCCGCTCGCGGTGGTCGGCCCGCCGCGACTCGACCAGGGTGATGGCGCGCGCCATCGTCCGGCGGTCCCCCGCGAGGACGCCCTCGACCAGCGCCGGGACGTCGACCATCAGTGACCCAGGCGCTGCGACAGGGTGCGCAGCAGCTCCTGAGCCGCCTCGGCGATGACCGTGCCGGGCGGGAAGACCGCGGCGGCGCCCATCTCGTGGAGCGTCGGGACGTCGTCGGGCGGGATGACGCCGCCGACGACGATCAGCACGTCGTCGGCACCGAGCTCGGCCAGCGCCTCCTTGAGCGCCGGGACGAGGGTCAGGTGACCGGCGGCCAGCGACGAGACGCCGACGACGTGCACGTCGGCCTCCACCGCCTGCCGGGCGACCTCGTCGGGCGTCTGGAACAGCGGGCCCACGTCGACGTCGAAGCCGAGGTCGGCGAACGCGGTGGCGATGACCTTCTGGCCGCGGTCGTGGCCGTCCTGGCCCATCTTGGCGACCAGGATGCGGGGACGGCGGCCCTCGGCCTCCTCGAACTGCTCGGCCAGCCGTCGCGTCTCGTCCAAGGGGCTGCCCTCTCCCGCCCGGCCCCCCGCGAGCGCCTCGTCGCGGTACACGCCGGAGATCGTGCGCACCTGGCCGGCGTGCCGCCCGTAGACCTCCTCGAGCGCGTCGGAGATCTCCCCGACGGTGGCCTGGGCGCGGGCGGCGTCGACGGCGAGCTTGAGCAGGTTCTCGTCCAGCCCGCTCCCCCGGCGTCCCTCGGCGGCCGCGCGGGCGGCGTCGGTGAGCCGGCGCAGGGACTCCTCCACCGCCCGGCCGTCGCGCTCGGCGCGCAGCTGCTCGAGCTTGGCCTTCTGCTGCGCCAGGACGTCCTTGTTGTCGACCTTGAGCACCTCGATGGCCTCGTCGGCGTCCATCCGGTACTTGTTCACGCCGATCACCGGCTGGCGGCCGGAGTCGATGCGGGCCTGGGTGCGGGCCGCGGCCTCCTCGATGCGCAGCTTCGGGATGCCGTCGTCGATGGCCTGCGCCATGCCGCCGTGCTCGTCGACCTCCTGGATGTGCGCCCAGGCGCGGCGGGCCAGGTCGTAGGTGAGCTTCTCGACGTAGGCCGAGCCGCCCCACGGGTCGATGACCCGCGTGGTGCCCGACTCCTGCTGGAGCAGCAGCTGGGTGTTGCGGGCGATGCGGGCGGAGAAGTCGGTGGGCAGCGCCAGCGCCTCGTCCAGGGCGTTGGTGTGCAGCGACTGGGTGTGCCCCTGGGTGGCGGCCATGGCCTCCAGGCAGGTGCGGACGACGTTGTTGTAGACGTCCTGCGCGGTAAGCGACCAGCCGGAGGTCTGCGAGTGGGTGCGCAGCGACAGCGACTTCGGGTTGGTCGCCCCGGCGTCCTTGACCAGCTTGGCCCACAGCAGCCGGCCGGCCCGCAGCTTGGCGACCTCCATGAAGAAGTTCATGCCGATGGCCCAGAAGAACGACAGGCGGGGCGCGAACCTGTCGACGTCGAGGCCCGCGGCCTGGCCGGCCTTCAGGTACTCGACGCCGTCGGCCAGCGTGTAGGCCAGCTCCAGGTCGGCCGTCGCCCCGGCCTCCTGGATGTGGTAGCCGGAGATCGAGATGGAGTTGTAGCGCGGCATCTCCTTCGAGGTGAAGGAGAAGATGTCGCTGATGATCTGCATCGAGGGCTTGGGCGGATAGATGTAGGTGTTCCGCACCATGAACTCTTTGAGGATGTCGTTCTGGATGGTGCCGGTCAGCTGCTCCGGCTTCACCCCCTGCTCCTCCGCCGCGACGATGTAGAGCGCGAGCACCGGGAGGACGGCGCCGTTCATCGTCATCGAGACGCTCATCCGGTCCAGCGGGATGCCGTCGAACAGCTGCCGCATGTCCAGGATCGAGTCGATCGCGACACCCGCCATGCCGACGTCGCCGACCACGCGCGGGTGGTCGGAGTCGTAGCCGCGGTGGGTGGGCAGGTCGAAGGCGACCGACAGGCCTTTCTGCCCGGCGGCCAGGTTGCGCCGGTAGAAGGCGTTGGACTCCGCGGCGGTGGAGAACCCGGCGTACTGCCGGACCGTCCACGGCTGGGTCGTGTACATCGTCGGGTAGGGCCCGCGGAGGAACGGCGGCAGGCCCGGGAGGGTCTCGAGGAAGTCGAGCCCGTCGGTGTCCGCCGGCGTGAACAGCGGCGGGACCGCGATGCCCTCGGGGGTCTCCCAGGCCGCCTCGTCGACGCTGCGTCCGGTCGCCTCCTCGAACGCCTCCGCCCAGTCCTTGGCCGAGGCGGTCGCGGCCGGGCGGCCCAGCTCGACGTCGCCGAAGTCGGGGATCGCGGTCATGCCTGCACTCCTTCGAGGCCCAGCTGCGCGTGGACGGTGCGGAGCACGTCCAGGGCGTCGCATCCGGCGTACACGTAGCCGTCCACGCCGTCGACGGCGAGGTTCGGCTTGCCGGCCAGCCACACCTGCGTGACGCCGGCGTCCTTGAGCGCGGCGGCCAGCCCGGCCGCCTGCTCGGCGTAGTCCTTGTCGGTGCCGCATATGCAGGCCACCGTCGTCCCCGCGTCGGCCAGACCGCTCGCGCCGTCACCGGCCGGCGTCGCGAGCCCGCCGGCCTGGAACAGGTTGCCGGCGAAGCTCGCCCGCGCCGTGTGCCGGGCGATCGGGCCGATGGTGGCGAGGTAGACGGTCGGCCGCTCACCGGCGGCGTCGGCCGCGTCGCGCAGCGCCTCGTACTCCTGCGCGGCCCGCACCCGCGGCAGCCCGCCGCCCGGGTGCAGCTCCGCCGCGGGCTGCCGCTCGGGCAGCTTCTCGGTCAGGTTGGGGAACTCGCTGACGCCGGTGATCGCGTCGGCGCGGGTGGCCAGGCGCTTCGACCGGGCGTCCCAGGCGGCGGCGATGCGGTCGCGGACCAGGCCGGAGTCCAGCGCGGCGGCCAGCCCGCCGGCCCGCTCGATCTCGGTGAACCAGTCCCAGGCGGCCCGGGCCAGCTCGTCGGTGAGCGATTCGACGTACCAGGAGCCACCGGCCGGGTCGAGGACGCGGGCCAGGTGCCCCTCCTCGACCAGCAGGCTCTGGGTGTTGCGCGCGATCCGCCGGGAGAAGGAGTCCGGCAGGCCCAGCGCGGCGTCGAACGGCTGCACGGTGACGGCGTCGGCCCCGCCCACGCCCGCGCCGAAGCAGGCGACCGTGGTGCGCAGCATGTTGACCCACGGGTCGCGCTTCGTCGTCATCACCGAGGAGGTGACGGCGTGCTGGTGCTGGCCGCGGGCCTCCGGCGAGGCGCCGCTGACCTCGCCCACGCGGTCCCAGAGCCGGCGCGCGGCGCGCAGGGTGGCGATCGTCGTGAACTGGTCGGCGGTCGCCGCGTAGCGGAACTCCAGCTGGCCGAACGCCTCGTCGACCGACAGCCCGCCGTCGGTCAGTGCTCGCAGGTAGGCCACGCCGGCGGCCAGCGAGCAGCCGAGCTCCTCGACGGCGGACGCCCCGGCGTCGGCGAAGACCGTGCCGTCGACGACCACGCTGCGCAGACCGGCGTGGGCGGCGGCGCGGCGGGCGACGTCGGCCAGACCGCTCAGGTCCTGCGACTGACCGGAGGCGGCGTGCACGCCGAGCGGGTCGAGGCCGAGCGAGCCGCCGGGGGCGAGGTCGTCGCGTCCCTCGACCAGGTCGAGGAAGGCCTCCGCCGCGGCCGGGCCGCCGGAGACGCTGACCGGGGCGAGGTCGAGGTACACGTCGGCCAGCACGTCGCCGAGCCGGTCGGCCGGCACCGCGCCGTCGCCGACGACGAGCCACAGGGAGGTGACCCCGTTCTCCAGGTCGGCGGCGATCGCCTCCTCGGTGACGGCGACGTCGGGGTGGGCGTGCCGCTGGCGGATGTCCCAGCCGCCGGGCGCGCCGCCGTCGGCACCGCCGGATGCGGTGACCTCCGCCGACCCGGCCGGTCCCCCCGACGGGCGGGCGCCGCGCACGAAGGGCGGCAGACCCGGCACGCCCACCGCGGTGGGCAGGTCCGCGGCGTCCGCCGCGGTGTACAGCGGGGCCACGGTGACGCCGGTGGCGACCGGGCGGCGCAGCGCCTCCTCGACGGGCTCGGGCAGGTCCTCCCGGCCGGCCTTGCGCAGGACGCCGGCCACCAGCTCGCGCCACTCGTCGCGCGTGACGCGCGGGAACTCGGCGGCGAGCCCCAGGTCCTCGGGGACCTCGTGCTCGCTGGGGACCTCGGCGTCGGCGGACGCCGGGGCGGGGTGGCTGTTCTGCTGGTCGGTGGAACTCATCCTCGGGGGGACTCCTCGTCAGCTCGTCTGGCTGCAGTGTCTCCGGGCGCGTGCGGGTCCGTGCGGCCGGGTGGCTGAGGGGCCGGCCCGACGGGGTGCCCGGCGTCGGCCTCCAGCGCGTGCAGCGCCGTCCGCGCCAGCAGCCGCACACCGACGGCGATCGCCCGCTCGTCCACGTCGAAGGTCCCGCGGTGCAGGTCCAGCGGCTCTCCCCCGCCGTGGGTGCCCAGCCGGGCCAGCGCGATGGGCAGCCGCTCGGCGAACCAGCCGAAGTCCTCCCCACCCATGCTCTGCGGGGACAGCAGGACGCCCTCGGCGCCCACCGTCCCGAGGGCGGCGGACCGGAGCATGGCCACCGACAGCGGGTCGTTGACCACCGGCGGGACGCCGCGCACGTAGTCGACCTCCACGCCGGCACCGGTCGCGGCGCCGACCTTGTCGACGAGCCCGCGGATGATCTCCTCGGCGCCCTGCCAGGCGTCCCGGTCCAGCACCCGGACGGTGCCGCTCAGCGTGCCGCGCTGCGGGATGGCGTTGGCCGCCACGCCGGCGTCCACCGAGCCCCACACCAGGGACATCCCGGCCCGGGGGTCGGCCTGGCGCGACAGCAGCCCGGGCAGCCCGGTGATCAGCCGGCCGAGCGCGTCGACGAGGTCGACGGTCAGGTGCGGGCGGGCGGTGTGCCCGCCGGGACCGGTCAGCGTGACGTCGATGCGGTCGCAGGCGGCGGTGATCGCGCCGGTGCGCAGCCCGACGCTGCCCACCGGCACCGACGGGTCGCAGTGCAGGGCGAAGGCGCGCGTGGCGCCGTCGAGCGCGCCCGCGGCCACCACCTCGGTCGCACCCCCGGGCACCGTCTCCTCGGCGGGCTGGAAGATGCAGCGCACCCGGCCGGGCAGGCCGCCGACGGCGGACAGCGCCAGGGCCACGCCGAGCACGACGGTGGTGTGGACGTCGTGCCCGCAGGCGTGGGCCACCCCCTCGCGGGTGGAGGAGTAGGGGACGTCCTTGAGGTCGGTCAGCGGTAGCGCGTCGATGTCCCCGCGCACGACGACCGTGGGACCGGGACCGTCCCCGACCTCGACGACCAGCCCGGTGCCGCGGGGCAGCCGCCGCGGGGCCAGCCCGACGTCGCGCAGCCGCTGCTCGAGGTAGGCGGTCGTCCGCACCTCGGCATAGGACAGCTCCGGATGGGCGTGCAGGTGGCGGCGGGTGGCGATCAGGTCGGCCTCGTGCGCCTCGACCCAGTCGTCCACCGCGGCGCCGAGCTCACCGACGACGGCGGTCACGCCGCGTGCCCCCCAGCGCAGTCGCCCGGTCCGGGCGTGGGCTCCGTGGGCCGGCCGACCGGGCCGGTCGCGGGGAGCCCGTCCCGCAGCTCGGCCAGCAGGCTGTCCACGACGGGTTGCAGGGCGCCGTCGGAGGCCGCGGCGACGGCGCGCTGCCGCTGGTAGGACGCCCCGACGTCGAGCACGCGGAGCACGTCGGCGAGCTCGGCCTCGCAGTCCAGCCGCTTCGCGGTGGGCCGCAGCTCCTCCACCAGGTCGATGATCGCCTGCCGCACGGGACGCACGGTGCCCTTCTCGTCGACCACGATGTCGGCGTCCAGCCCGTAGCGGGCGGCGCGCCACTTGTTCTCCTGCAGCACCCAGGACGCCGGGGTCGGGAGGATGTAGCCGCGGTCGAGCTGGGTATCGAACTGCTCCACCAGGCACTGGGCGAGCGCGGCCACCGCGCCGATCTCGTCGAGGGTGGGCAGGCCGTCGCAGATGCGCAGCTCCACCGTGCCGAAGTCCGGGTGCGGCCGCACGTCCCACCAGACCTCGCGGACGCTCTCGATGGACTTCGTGGAGATCAGCGTCTCCATGTACTGCTCGAACTCCGCCCAGTCGGCCAGCTGGTAGGGCAGCCCCGCCGTCGGCATCCCTTCGAAGATCTTGGCCCGCGACGAGGCGAGACCGGTGTCGCAGCCCACCCAGAACGGGGAGGACGACGACAGCGCGAGGAAGTGCGGGATGTACTGGCACAGCGCGTTGACGATCGGGACGGCCTTCTCCGGGGCCCGCACCCCGACGTGCACGTGGACGCCGAAGATCTGCATCCGCCGGGCCATCCACTGCATCCGCTCGACGAGCTCGAGGTAGCGCTCCTTGGGCGAGATGAGCTGGCTCTGCCAGTCGGTGAACGGGTGGGTGCCCGCGCACATCAGGCCCAGGTTGCGCTGCTGCGCGGCGGCGGCCACCTCGGCGAGCGTGCCGGCGAGGTCGGCCTTGGCCTCGGCGACGGTGGTGCAGACGCCGGTGATGATCTCGACGGTCGACTGCAGCAGCTCGTGCTTGGCCTTGGGGTGCTCCTCGGCACCCTCCGGGCGCAGCTGCTCCAGGATCTCGGTCGCGCCGGGCGCCAGCTCGCGCGTGTCGAGGTCGATCAGCTGCAGCTCCCACTCGACACCCAGGCTGGCCCGCTGGGACGACCGGAAGGGGATCTCCACCTGCGGGAGTCTAGGGAGGTCCCGCGGTGCCCACCCGGCGGCGCCGCACCATCACCCGAGCGGTGGACCGCGGCCCGGACCCCCCTCTGCGTTAGCGTCCCTCCGTGAGCCAGCAGCCCGGAACCGACCCCCACTCCATCGCCGCCACCGCGGCCGACGACCTCGTGACCGCGCTCGGCGGTCGGCACGACGTGGCGGTGGTCATGGGCTCCGGCTGGGCGCCCGCCGCCGACGCCTTCGGTCCCGCCGACTACGCGGTCGCCATCGGCGAGCTGCCCGGTTTCGCGGCCCCGACCGCGATCGGCCACGGCGGCGAGGTGCGGTCGGTGCGGGTCGGCGACCGCAAGGTGCTGCTCTTCCTCGGGCGGACCCACCTCTACGAGGGCCGCGGCGTCGACCCGGTGGTGCACGGGGTGCGCACCGCCGCGGCGGCCGGCGTCAAGACCGTCGTCCTCACGAACGCAGCGGGTGGCCTCGCGCCGGAGCACCGCGTCGGGCAGGCCGTCGTCATCGCCGACCACCTGAACCTGACGGCCCGGTCCCCGCTCGTGGGCGCGACCTTCGTCGACCTCACCGACCTCTACTCCGCGCGGCTGCGCGCACTGGCCCGCACCCTGGACCCGGAGCTCACCGAGGGCGTGTACGCCGCGCTGCCCGGCCCGCACTACGAGACGCCGGCCGAGATCCGGATGCTGCGCACGATGGGCGCGGACCTGGTCGGCATGTCCACGGCGCTGGAGGCGATCGCGGCCCACGCGGAGGGGCTCGAGGTCTTCGGGCTCTCGCTGGTCACCAACGCCGCCGCGGGCGTCACCGGCGACAAGCTGGACGCCGACGAGGTCATCGCCGCGGGCCGGGAGGCGGCGGGTCGGCTGGGCCGGTTCCTGGTGCGGTTCATCGGAGAGCTGCCGGCATGAGCGGTCCGGTGCTGGTGACCGGCGCGGCGGGGCTCATCGGCACCGTCCTGCGCGGCGGGCTGCCCGAGGCCGGCTGGGCGGTGCGCAGCCTCGACGTCGTCCCGGTACCCGAACCGCGCCCGGGCGAGGAGCACCTGGTCGCCGACACCACCGACCTCGCGGCCCTGACCGAGGCCGCCCGCGGTGCGTCCGCCGTCGTCCACCTCGCGGGGATCGCCACGGAGTCGGACTGGCCCGCGATCGCGCGCACCAACATCGACGGCACCTACTGCGCGCTCGAGGCCGCGCGGCGGGCCGGCGTCGGCCGGGTGGTCCTGGCCAGCAGCAACCACGCCACCGGCTACACCCCGCGTCCGGACGGCGGGCTGCTGCGCGAGGCCGACGCCCCGCCCCGGCCGGACACCTACTACGGCGTCTCCAAGGTGACGATGGAGGCGCTCGGCTCGCTCTACGCCGACCGCTACGGCCTCGACGTCGTCTGCCTGCGGATCGGCAGCGCCTTCCCCGAGCCGACGACCACCCGGCACCTGTCGACCTGGCTCTCCCCCGGCGACACGGTGCGGCTGGTCGACGCCGCGCTGCGGGCACCCTCGCCCGGGTTCGCGGTCGTGTGGGGCGTCTCGGCGAACACCCGGAACTGGTGGGACGTCTCCGCCGGCCGGGCGCTCGGCTACGAGCCGGCCGACGACGCCGAGCGCTACGCCGAGACGCTGATCGCGGTGCACGGCGAGCCCGACCTGACCGACCCGGTGCACGCCCGCGTGGGCGGGGAGTTCACCACGGCGGCCTACGACTCCGAGCACTTCGACGCGTGAGGGCTTTCCCGGTATGACCGACGACCTCCTCGCCACCGCCCGCGCCTGGGCCGACGCCGATCCGCACGACGGCGACCGCGCGGAGATCTCCGCGCTCGTCGACGCCGGGGACCTCGCGGAGCTGGGCGCACGCTTCGCCGGCCCGCTGACCTTCGGGACGGCGGGGCTGCGCGGGCCGCTGCGCGCCGGGCCGGCCGGCATGAACGCCGCCGTCGTCACCCGGGCCGCGGCGGGGCTGGGCGCGTGGCTGCGCGACGCCGGTTCGGCCGGTGGCGGGATCGTCATCGGCTACGACGCGCGCCGGCGGTCCGACGAGTTCGCGCGGATCTCCGCGGCGGTGCTGTCGGCGGCGGGGTTCGCGGTGCAGGTGCTCCCCCGGGCGCTGCCCACGCCGGTGCTGTCGTTCGCCGTCCGGCACCTGGGATGCGCCGCCGGGATCATGGTGACCGCCAGCCACAACCCGCCCGACGACAACGGCTACAAGGTCTACCTGAGCGACGGCGCGCAGCTGGTTCCCCCGGCGGACCGGGAGATCGAGGCCGCGATCGCCGCGGTGGGGCCGGCGCGGGAGGTGCCGCTGGCGGACGAGTGGCTCACCCTCGGCGACGACGTCGCGGCCGACTACGTGGCCGCGGTGGTGGCCGCGCTGGAGCCCTCGCGGGTGGCCTCGCGCGGGTCGCTGCGGGTGGCCTACACGGCCATGCACGGGGTGGGCGCCGACACGACGCGGGCGGTGTTCGCCGCCGCCGGGCTGGCCGAGCCGATCAGCGTGCCCGAGCAGGACGAGCCGGACCCGACCTTCCGCACCGTGGCCTTCCCCAACCCGGAGGAGCCCGGGGCGACCGACCTGCTGAAGGCGCTGGCGGCCCGGGTTGGCGCGGACGTCGCGATCGCCGAGGACCCGGACGCCGACCGCTGCGCCGTGGTCTGCGACGGGCGGCAGCTGACCGGGGACGAGGTCGGTGCGCTGCTGGCCGACTGGCTGCTGCGCCGCGGGGTGCGCGGGACGTTCGCGTCGTCGCTGGTCAGCGGCTCGCTCATGCACGTGATCGCCGCCGCGCACGGGGTGCCGTCGGAGGAGACCCCGACCGGGTTCAAGTGGATCATGCGGGCCGGCTCGGAGAGCGCGCCGCTGGTCTACGGCTACGAGGAGGCGCTGGGCTACACGGTCTCGCCGTCGGTGGCGCGGGACAAGGACGGGATCTCCGCCGCGCTGGCCGTCGCCCTGTTGGCCGCGGAGCTCGAGGAGTCGGGGCGGACGCTGCTGGACCGGCTGGACGAGCTGGCGTTGGAGCACGGGCTGTTCGCGACCGGTCAGCTGTCGGTGCGCGTCGACGACCTCTCGGTGATCTCCGACGCGATGGCCCGGGTGCGGGCGAATCCCCCGGCCACGCTGCTCGGCCGGGAGGTCTCGTACGCCGATCTGGCGAACGAGCAGCCGCCGGTCGACGCGGTGCGGCTGCTCGGCGACGGCGTCCGCGTGATCGTGCGGCCCAGCGGCACCGAGCCGAAGCTCAAGGCGTACCTGGAGACCGTGGTGCCGGTGCACCAGGACGCCGGGATCATCGCCGCGCGCGGGCGGGGCGAGGACGAGCTGGACCAACTGCGCGCCGAGATGTCAGCGGCGCTGGGCCTCTAGCTCCAGCGCGTCATCGTGTGACGGATCCGCCCGCCGCAGGGCTCTCCCGAGCCAGGGCCACCGCATCGGTGCGGGAGCCGGCCCATAACGGTTGGGCAGGTTCCCGCCGCGGATGAACAGGACGAAGACGATCAGCAAAAGGACGCCGACGAGCGGGATGAGCGCGAGCAGGAGGAGCCACGCGGAGTCGCCCTGGTCGTGGAGGCGAGTGACGAATGAGGCGATCCCGGGCACGAACAGGAAGACGGAGGCCAATTCGGACAGCGGGCCGCTCGAATCCCCGATGACGGCCCCGCTCTCGGACACGGTGGAGGTCGTCGGGAGCCCCAGCGCGCCGTCTGCCCATGCGGCCAGGACGCTGAGCAAGATGCTCGGTAGTACGTACTTGAGCCAGAACTCTTGGCGCGACACCCTCCCGCGCGGCACGTACCAGTCCCAGAACTTCACCATGTCCTCCTGACCAGCCACCGGCGGCTGCTCCTCATGGCAGCTGCTCAACGAGTCACACGCTGGCATGAACCTCGGATCGGTCGAGGCAGTTATCCACAGGCTGCGTGTGCGACGTGGCCGCGGGTCTGCGTAGTCTCCGGCGACCGGTGATCAACATGGGAGGGTCGACGTGACGCGACGGTGGGCGCTGCACGTGGCCGCCTGTCTTCTGGCCGGCGCCGCCGTGCTGACCGGCTGCTCGGAGAAGCAGGCGGCCAGCGGGAGCCTGCCGACGACGAGCAGCGCGGAGCCCACCGAGGACGCGCTGCCACCGCTGGGTCCCGAGGATCTGCCGATGCCCGACGAGGCGCGCACCCAGGACGCCGCCGGAGCCGAGGCCTTCGTCCGCTACTACATCGAGCTGATCAACCGGACCTCGACCGTCATGGACGCCCAGCCCCTCCGCGACTTCAGCGACGGCTGCCGAGACTGCGATCGGATCGCCGGGAGCATCGAGCAGGACGCGGCAGCGGGGAAGACGTATTCGGGTGGTGAGATCACCGTCCTGGGCGTCGGCGAGCCGCTGATGAAAACCGGTACCGCGTCAATGGCACTGCAGGTCGATCAGGCGGCTCTGAATGTCCTGGACGCTTCCGGTGCGATTGACCAGGAGGACAGCTCTGGCGCCTATCTCGGCCTCTCGGGAGGGGCTGCAGTCCGGTGGAACGAGTCGACGGATTCATGGCTCATGACGGCTCTCACCCTCGAATGAGAAGGGCGCTGCTGGTCCTTCTGGCGGTCCTGGTGATGCCTCTGCCGACGTCCACGGCCCACGCGGCCGGCTCAGATTGTGAGGAGAGGTTCTGTTCCGACGTCTCCTACGGCGAAGGAGCCCTCGAAGCCTCCTTCCTCGGAGGCGAAGGCGACGCCTCGTATGCCGACCGGTCCTCTCCGCCAGCAAATCCCTACCGCTACCGCCTGCTCGTGCCGTGCGTCGTGAGCGACGCCCAGATTGAAGCCTGCCGTCCGAGCGACTTCCGAGACTGCAACGCTGCGCCGGACCGGGTCGTCAACTATTACATCGTCGAGCGTCAACGACTCATGCTGCCCGACAACACGACCATCGACGGCTTCGTACCGATCGGACCGCCACCGCCTCCAGGAACGCCGGTCGGGGAATGGGAGAACTTCGGTCGACGGTGCGTGGATGTCACGGCGCTGGACCCGCCGCCGTCGCCGGCTGAGGTGTTCCGCTACTTCCAGACCCTCCCGCTCCCCCAGCTACCCACCCAGCAGCAACCACCCGGCGACGGCCTCGTCGGACTCCCCGTCATCTTCTTCACCGACGGACCCACCACCCAGACCTTCACCCTCGACATCCGCGGCTTCACCGTCGACATCACCGCCACCGCCACCTCCTTCACCTGGCACACCGGCGACGGCACCGACCTCACCACCACCGGCCCCGGCGCCCCCTACCCCGACCACACCATCACCCACGACTACGCCAGCGGCAGCTACACCGCCTCCCTCACCACCACCTGGACCGCGACCTTCACCATCGACGGCGGCCTCACCGTCCCCGTCCCCGGCAGCACCACCACCGACGGACCACCGGTCACCTTCGACGTCCTCCAAGCCCGCCCCGTCCTCACCAACCCGTTCGACTGATACCGATGAGTGGGCCTGTTCATCCCGGTCAGAGACGCGAGGGCCACCGGGCCCAGGAGGAGACGGCCATGCGGAAGATCGTGATGCACCTGGGGATCTCGCTCGACGGCTACTTCGAGGGGCCGGACGGCGACATCAGCTGGCACCGCGTCGACGAGGAGCTGCACTCCTTCTTCAACGAGCTCCTGGCCACGAGCAGCGCCTTCCTCGAGGGCCGGGTCACCTACGAGCTCATGGAGGAGTACTGGCCGACGGCGGACGAGGACCCCGATGCGCCGCCGCCCGTCGTGGAGTTCGCCAAGATCTGGCGGGGCATGCCGAAGGTCGTCTACTCGACGACCCTCGACACCGCCGGGCCCAACGCGACGGTGGTGCGCGAGGTGGTCCCTGACGAGGTCCGGGCGCTGCAGGCACAGCCCGGCGGGGACATGGTCGTGGGCGGCCCCGTGCTGACCGAGTCCTTCCGCCGGCACGGTCTTATCGACGAGTACCGGATCTTCGTCAACCCCGTGCTGGTGGGCCGCGGACGCCGGCTCTTCGAGTCCGAAGGGATGCCCGCTGACCTGCGGCTGGTCGAGACGCGGCCCTTCACCAACGGCGTGGTGATGCTGCGGTACGAAGTACAGCGCTGACCACCACGGGCCTCAGCGCGGCACGCGCTCCCGATGGCCGGTCTGCAGGGCACGAGCGGCCGTCTCCAGCACCACGACGACGTCCCGTCCGAAGACGACGTCGCACGGGTGCGTGCCGCCGGTGAGCGCGGCCGCCTGGAGCTCGTCGACCGCGAGGGCGAACGCGTCGACCGGCGGATCGGAGTCCGGCAGCAGCACCAGCCGTCCGGCGTCGCCGTGGACGAAGAACTCGACGCCGCCCGACATGGGCGCCACGGTGAGCGACAGCGTGACCGTCGACGCCGCCCCCGACTCGTGGGTCAGCACCAGGTGCACCGTGTCGCGCAGCCCGGCCCCGGCCTGCACCGCGACGACCGGGCCGAGCGCCGGCACCAGCACCGACAGCGCGTGCGGACCCACGTCCCAGAGCGCGCCGTGCTCCTGCCGCCAGGGCGAGGCACCGAACGGCGAACCGTCGATCGACGCGAGCCAGGAACCGGCGCCCCCGGCGAGCTGGGTGCGGGCAGCCTGGGTGAGCCAGGTGGTGGTCGCCGACTGGAAGCGGAGCGTGAAGAAGGCGACCGAGGCGACGCCGGAATCGTGGACGGCGGCCACGACGCGGTCGGCTGCCTCGGCGCTGAGCGCGATCGGCTTCTCCAGCACGAGGTGCTTGCCGGCCGCTGCGGCGCGCTCGGCGAGCGGCGCCTGCACGTCCGGCGGGAGCGCGATCGAGACCGCGTCGACCTGACCCAGCAACTCATCGACGGCGGCGAAGCCCGGCACCTCGAACTCGGCCCCCAGCGCCTTGGCCCGGGCCAGGTCGCGACCCCACACCCCCACCAGCTCGGCCGACGGGTGCCCGGCGAGAGCGGGAGCGTGCACGGCCCGCGCCCACGGGCCGGTGCCGAGGACGCCGAAGCGCACGGTCAGACCGCGCCGAACTGGCGGTCGCCCGCGTCACCCAGGCCCGGGACGATGTAGGCGTTCTCGTTGAGCCCCTCGTCGATGCTGGCGGTGAACACCCGCAGCGGCAGGCCGCTGTCCCGCAGCCGCTGGAGGCCCTCGGGCGCCGCGAGGGCGCACAGCACGGTGATCTGCGTGGCGCCGCGGGCGGTGAGCAGGCCGCAGCAGTGCACCAGCGAGCCGCCGGTGGCCAGCATCGGGTCGAGCACGAACACGTGCCGGTCGACCAGCGTCTCCGGCAGGGAGGCCATGTAGGCCTCGGGCTGGAAGGTCTCCTCGTTGCGCGCCAGGCCGACGAACCCCATCTGCGACTCCGGCAGCATGCCGTGCGCGGTGTCGGCCATGCCCAGGCCGGCGCGCAGCACCGGCACGATCAGCGGCGGCGCCGCCAGTCGGTAGCCGGTGGTCTCCACGACCGGTGTCCGGATCGGCTCCTCGGCCACCGCCAGCTCCCGCGTGGCCTCGTAGACCAGCATCTGGGTCAGCTCGCGGAGGGCCGCGCGGAAGGCGGCGTTGTCGGTGCGCTCGTCGCGCATCCGGCTCAGCCGGGCGCGGGCCAGGGGGTGGTCGACGACGGTGAGCTGCACGGGAGGAACGGTAGCGGCCCGTGGCGCAGGTCAGCAGGGCCGCCTCCCCCGCTCGCTCACGCCGCGACCAGCGGCCGGCCCCGCGCCTCCGCGGCCAGCCGCCGCTGGAAGTCACGGCTGGCGAGCAGCACCCACACGACGTGGTCGAGATCCATCCGTTCACCGTTCGCCTGCATCGCCACCGGCAGCTCCGGCGGACCGGACGGGAACAGCAGCGCCTCCAGGTCGCCGACGGGGCGGGTGCCCGACGGTGCCGCCGGCGCCACCCGGGGCGCGACGGCGGCTGCGGCGACCGGCCGTCGGGCGGCGAGCTCGTCGATCGGCTGCACGCCGATGAAGGCATCGCCGGAGCCGGTGGCGTCCGCACTCACGCCATGGACGAACGCCGCGTCGGCGGCGCCCCACACCCGCCGACCGTCCGGCGTGAGCACCACCAGCCGCCCGTCCCGACGCGACATGACGAGGTCCTGGTCGTGCACCAGTCCGTGGTCGACGTCGCAGAGCAGCACCAGGTTGTCGACATCGGTGCCGCCGCCGAACAGCCAATGCCGCATGTGGTGGGCGTGCAGCCGTTCGATCCTTGTCTCGGTGCACCCGGGCCGGGCGCACCCACCGTCCCGCCGGATCAGCGCGCGCCGCTGGGCACGGGTGGGCAGCCGACGGGACCGTCCGACGCCCAGCACCTCCCGGCCCCGTTCCAGCATGGTGACGACCGCCGCGCCGCAGAGCATCCGTCGGACCTGAGCCGGGTGCAGCGCGGGGCCGCCCTCCAGGTAGGCCTGGCCGGCCGCGCCGTCCTCGGCCAGCACGGCGGCGTCGGCGTGCACCACGACCTCCCGGAGAGGCGGGTCGCCGGGCCGGCGATCGACACGCCTGCCCGCTCGGACGAGGTCCACCACGGCGGCACACCGACGGGCCGTGGTGCGCTCGCGAGCGGCGGCCAGCGCCTCCCGCTCCGACCCGGCCGCGTCGTCCCCGGCTGCGTCGGGCGCGTGGTCGGCCGCGGCGCGCTTCTCCGCGGCCCGGTCGCGCCGGGCCACGGTTTCGGTGCGCGACTCGACCGCCGCGAGGAAGTCGGCGCCGTCCTCCGGCGCGAGGCGCATGCGGACGACCAGCGTGCCGTCGTCGTCCCACCAGTACTGGAACTCCTTCTTCCTGGCGACGGTGCCCTCGTCGACCCGGTCGCTCCGCCGCCAGGCCCGCACCGCGCGCTCGACCTGGGACGCGGTTCCCGCGAGCGCGAGGTCCAGGAGCGTCTGCTCGGTCTCCGGCTCGGCGACGCGGGTCACCGCGCGCACCTTCGAGTACGACAGCCGCCCCTCCGCGAAGGCTGCCGCCAGACGCGGGAGGCCGGTCAGCGCCCGGGCGACGCGGACGTGCTCGCGAGCCGTGACGGGCGCCATGCCGCACTGCCAGGCCAGCCAGTGCGCACACGAGACGATGCCGTGCGCACTCCAGCCCTCCCGCCGGTCGAACTCCGCGATCAGCCGCAGCCACGCCGCCGTCGCGGCCGCAAGCCGCACGGCACCCGCAGTGATCTCACGGGCCAGGTCTGGCAAGGGTCTCTCCGCCACGAGCTCCTCCTTCGAACGTGTGATCGAAGGTACGGGTGGGGTCTGACAGTTCGGAGTGCCGCCGACGGCGGGACGCTTCCGCGGGAACGTGCCCGGAGCCTGGCCGCAACAGAGCCCGCGGCTACACCGAGCGGTGTCTGCCGGGTGCCCCCTGGTGAGGACGGGCTCGGGCTGACGCTGCTGCTTCTCCACATTCCCGAGGCATGGGTGTTCCCGCGGGAACACGGTGAGCGGGAACGCGGCCACGGGGACAGCGGCGGCCGCCGCACCTGCGACCCGAGGCACTGACGGTCCCGAACCAGCACCGGACGGAGTCGGCGTCGCAGGCGCGCACGTTCCCGCGGGAACGTCCGGCGGAGCACGGAAGAATGCGGACGTGCCCGCCATCGAGATCGGAGCACTGCCCGCCCGCGCTGCCGGTGAGCTGCTCACCCTCCAGCGCGCTGCCTACGTGACCGAGGCCCAGCTCTACGACGACGCCCGGCTACCGGCGCTCGTGCAGACCCTCGACGAACTCAGGGCGGAGCTGGTCCGGTGCCTCGTCGCGCAGGCCGGACGCCGGCTCGTCGCGCCGTGCGCACCCGGGAGGAGAACGGCGTGGGCGACGCTGTTCACGGGGCACCTGAGCACGGCGAACCTCCGGCTCTACGAGCGGCACGGCTACCGGGAGTCCCGGCGGGAACGCGTGCACGCCGGCCTCGATCTCGTCCACCTGGACAAGGACCTCGCCTGACCTCCAGCACGGCGTCGGAGCGCATCCCCCTCCGTCGGGGTGAGCGGGAGCGGAAGCACGACCGCGGACAGGGGAGAATGGCCGGCATGACCCACGTGCTCGACCCCGACGCACTGTCGGACGACGCTCGGGCGCTGTCCGTGCCGCTGCCCCCGTACCGCGACGTGACCCGCTCCGACTCCGCCTTCCGCGCCTTCCTGCACGGCCTGCCGGGGGTGGACCAGGTGGGCGCCGAGGCACGCGTCGCGCAGCTCGGCACCCGCTCGATCAAGACCACGTCCAAGGCATGGGCGATCGACACCGCCATCTCGATGGTCGACCTCACCACGCTCGAGGGCGCCGACACCCCCGGCAAGGTGCGCAGCCTGGCCGCCAAGGCGCTCCGCCCCGACCCCACCGACCCGACCTGCCCGCGCGTGGCCGCGGTCTGCGTCTACGGCGACCTCGCAGGGGTCGCCCGCGAGGCGCTCGGCAACAGCGGCGTGCACGTCGCCGCCGTCGCCACCGCGTTCCCCAGCGGCCGCGCCAGCCGGGCGGTCAAGCTCGCCGACGTGCGCGACGCCGTCCAGAACGGCGCGGACGAGATCGACATGGTCATCGACCGGGGCGCGTTCCTCGCCGGCCGCTACCTCGAGGTCTACGAGGAGATCGTCGCTGTCAAGGAGGCCTGCGGCGACGCCCACCTCAAGGTCATCCTCGAGACCGGCGAGCTGGTCACCCTCGACAACGTCCGCCGCGCCAGCTGGATCGCGATGCTCGCCGGCGGCGACTTCATCAAGACCTCCACCGGCAAGGTGAGCCCCGCCGCGACGCTGCCCGTCGCCCTGGTGATGCTCGAGGCGGTCCGCGACTTCCGCGCCGCCACCGGTCGCCAGGTCGGCTTCAAGCCCGCCGGCGGCATCCGCACGACCAAGGACGCCGTCAAGCACCTCGTGCTCATCAACGAGACCGTCGGCCCCGACTGGCTCGACCCCGACTGGTTCCGCTTCGGCGCCTCCAGCCTGCTCAACGACCTCCTGCTGCAGCGCCAGAAGCTGCGCACCGGCCACTACTCCGGCCCCGACTACGTGAGCGTGGACTGACCGACCCATGAGCGTTTTCGAATACGCCCCCGCCCCCGAGTCGCGGTCGATCGTCGACATCGCGCCCTCCTACGGGCTGTTCATCGACGGCGAGTTCGTCGACGGCACCGGCGAGTCGTTCAAGACGGTGAACCCGGCGACCGAGGAGGTGCTGACCGAGGTCTCCGCCGGCAGCGAGGCCGACGTCGACCGCGCCGTCCGCGCCGCCCGCCGCGCCTTCGACAAGACCTGGGGCCCTCTGCGGCCGGCCGACCGCGGCAAGTACCTCTTCCGCATCGCCCGCCTGCTGCAGGAGCGCGCCCGCGAGTTCGCCGTCCTGGAGTCGCTGGACAACGGCAAGCCGATCCGGGAGTCCCGCGACGTCGACGTCCCCCTGGCCGCGGCGCACTTCTTCTACTACGCCGGCTGGGCCGACAAGCTCGACCACGTCGGTCTCGGCACCAAGCCGCGGCCGCTCGGCGTCGCCGGCCAGGTCATCCCGTGGAACTTCCCGCTGCTCATGCTGGCGTGGAAGGTCGCCCCGGCCCTGGCCGCCGGCAACACCGTCGTCCTCAAGCCGGCCGAGACCACGCCGCTGACCGCGCTGCTGTTCGCCGAGATCTGCCGCCAGGCCGACCTGCCCGCGGGCGTGGTCAACATCGTCACCGGCGCCGGTGACACCGGCCGGGCGGTGGTCGAGCACGGCGACGTCGACAAGGTCGCGTTCACCGGCTCCACGGACGTCGGCCGGCAGATCGCCCGCGCGGTCGCCGGAACCCGCAAGAAGCTGACGCTGGAGCTCGGCGGCAAGGCGGCGAACATCGTCTTCGACGACGCCCCGATCGACCAGGCCGTCGAGGGCATCGTGCAGGGGATCTTCTTCAACCAGGGCCACGTCTGCTGCGCAGGCTCCCGGCTGCTGGTGCAGGAGTCGATCCACGACGAGGTCATCGCCGGCCTGCAGCGGCGCATCGGCACCCTGCGCGTCGGCGACCCGCTGGACAAGAACACCGACATCGGCGCGATCAACTCCGCCGAGCAGCTCGCCCGCATCCGCGAGCTCTCCGACATCGGCGAGGCCGAGGGCGCCCAGCGCTGGCAGCCGGCGTGCGACCTACCCGACCGCGGTTTCTGGTACCCGCCGACGGTCTTCACCGACGTCTCCCCCGCGCACCGGATCGCCCGCGACGAGATCTTCGGCCCGGTGCTGTCGGTGCTGACCTTCCGGACGCCGGACGAGGCGGTCGCCAAGGCGAACAACAGCACCTACGGGCTCTCGGCCGGCATCTGGTCGGAGAAGGGCTCGCGCATCCTGAGGATCGCGGACCAGCTCCGCGCCGGCGTGGTGTGGGCCAACACCTTCAACAAGTTCGACCCGACGTCGCCCTTCGGCGGCTACAAGCAGTCCGGCTACGGCCGCGAGGGCGGCCGCCACGGCCTGGCCGCGTACCTGGAAGGTGCAGACCAGTGATCGGGAACGACCGGCTCGCCGTGCGCAAGACCTACAAGCTCTACGTGAACGGCGCCTTCCCGCGGTCGGAGTCCGGCCGCACCTACGAGGTCACCGACGCCAAAGGCCACTTCCTCGCCAACGCCGCCCGCGCCTCGCGCAAGGACGCCCGGGACGCCGTCGTCGCCGCCCGGGCCGCCTTCCCGAAGTGGTCGGGCGCCACGGCCTACAACCGCGGCCAGGTGCTCTACCGCGTGGCCGAGGTGATGGAGGGCCGGCACGTCCAGTTCTGCGAGGAGGTCGCCGCCGGCGAGGGCCTCAGCTCCTCGAAGGCGCGGGCCGCCGTCGACGCCGCCATCGACCGCTGGGTCTGGTACGCCGGCTGGACCGACAAGCTGGCCGCCGTGCTGGGCGGCGCCAACCCCGTCGCGGGCCCGTACTTCGACTTCTCGACGCCCGAGCCGACCGGGGTGGTGGCGGTCCTGGCCCCGCAGCAGTCGAGCTTGCTCGGTCTGGTCAGCGTCCTGGCCCCCGTCCTCGCCACGGGCAACACCGCCGTCGTCGTCACGTCGAAGGACCGGCCGCTGCCGGCGGTCACCCTGGCCGAGGTGCTGGCCACCAGCGACGTCCCGGGCGGGGTGGCCAACCTGCTCACCGGGGACGCCGAGGAGCTGGGCACCTGGCTGGCCGAGCACGCCGACGTCGACGGCATCGACCTCACCGGCGCCCCGCCGAAGCGCGCGATGGAGTTCGAGCGGGAGGCCGCCGGCACCATCAAGCGCGTCGTGCGCCCGCCGGCCACCGAGCCGGACTGGACCGCCGACCCCGGGCTCACCCGGATGACCCCGTTCCTGGAGACCAAGACGGTGTGGCATCCGATGGGTGTCTGAACCGCCGCGCGCGACCACGGGGGTACCTGGAAAAGTGTCCCCGTGGCCAGGCCCAGCATCGTTCCCATCGCACTGACCCTCGACGACCGAACCGGCTACACGCTGTGGGCTCCCCCGTGGGAGGAGGACGGCGAGGAGTGGCAGGCGTTCCTCGGCACCACGGTCGGGGTCCGAGCCGACATCAACGACGACGACCCGGAGAACCCGGTGCCCACCGCCGTCGTCCACCTCTTCCCCTCCCCCGCGGCCCTGGCCGCCTTCTGCCGCTCCAGCACCGACCACGACCTCGCCGACCACCCGGTCTGGCCGGTCGTGGCCGGCCTCGGTGCCGCCGATCTGACCCCTGACGACGACCACCGCTTCGACCTCGACGGCGTGTACGACGTCGCCGCCGAGGACCCGGACCGCTGGGCGGTCGAGGAGCTGGCCGCCACGATCGACATCGTCAGCCGGCTGGCCGAGTGCCTCGACACCGCGGACGAGGACGACGACGACCTGGACGAGGACGACACCGAGTTCGAGGCCGTCGCCGAGCTGGTCGCCAAGCCCGAGATCGGCTCGCTGGGCCTGGGCGCCGAGGCCTTCGTCGGCCGCTCCGGCGAGGACGCCTGGCTCGGGGTCGGCACCGCCCTCGACGAGCTGTGGGAGGACGTCGTCGAGGAGCTCGGCGAGCACCTGGACTGGACCGGCGCGGCCACCGTCTCGGTGACCGACTACCCGTCGGCCTCCGCGGCCGCCCCGATCGCCGTGGACGACGACCTCGACGACGAGGACGAGGACGACGACCTCGAGACCGGCGACGCGCGCGACACCGCCGGCGTGCGGACCATCGCCGGGGGTGGCGGGCGCTTGGCGCACGACCCGGCCGCGGTCGCCAAGGCGACCGGGTTCTGGGAGGGCGTCGGCATCCTGCCGGTCGAGGTGGTCGTGCCCGAGGGGGCCGGCCTCACCCTGCGCTGCTACGTCGACGACGTCGCGCGGTTCCTCGGGCGGGACGGCGAGGTCTTCCTCTTCGACACCCCGGCGGAGCTCCGCCGCTTCTGCGCGGGCACCGAGGCCCACGACCTCACCGAGATCGCCTCCTGGCCGGAGGTCGCCGCCACCGACACCCCGCCGCTGCCGTCGGAGCAGGACCGCTACGACCTGGCCGGGCTGTCCGAGGTGCTCGGCGAGGTGGCCGACGGCGCCGCCGGGCTGGTCGGCCACGCGTCGCTCGCCCAGCCGGTGGAGGGCGCGCGGGACCTCGCCGAGTACGCGTCGCTGCCGCGGGTCGAGGAGCTGCTCTCCCCCACCGCCCCGCTGGGCCGGGCCGTGGCGATCGGCGAGCGCCAGCCCGATGCCGTGCTGCGCCCCGAGGACGCCGCAGCGGTGCGCCCCGCCTGGGACGAGATCGTCACCCTGGTCAGCGGGAAGCTCGTCTTCCGCCACTGAGGCGACGCACGACGCAGAGCGGCCGGCCCCGGGAGATCCCGGGACCGGCCGCTCGGTCGTTCAGGTGTCAGCTGCCGTGGCGCGAGGGGCGGCCGGGCCGCCCGCCCGGGCGACCGCGGTCGCCGTAGGACCGCTCGCCGCTGCCGCCGTGGGACCGCTCGCCGGCGGGCCGGGGGCGGTCGCCGTAGGAGCGACGCGGGCCGCCGCGCGACCCGCTGGGGCGCTCGCCGTCGCGACGCGGACGGCCGCCGGGGCCACCGCCACCGCGGCGCATGTCGCGGTGCGTGCGCTCCTTGGGCTCCACCGGCACGCCGGTGGCGATCAGGTCGAGGATCGGCTTGTCGCCGGGCCGCGTCCGGTCCAGGGGCGGGTCGACCTTGGCCGTGCGGAACCGGCGCTTGGCCTGGCCGACCTGGTCGGGCAGCAGGAGCGACACGACGACGCCGCCGGCACCCGCGCGGGCGGTGCGGCCCGAGCGGTGCAGGTAGGTCTTGGCGTCCGTCGGCGGGTCGTAGTGCAGGACCAGCGAGACGTCGTCGACGTGGATGCCGCGGGCGGCGACGTCGGTGGCGACCAGCACCGGCGAGCGGGCGTCGGTGAACTCCTCGAGAGCCCGGCGGCGCGCCGACTGCGGCAGCCCGCCGTGGATCGCCTCGGCCTTGATGCCGGCGGCCTTCAGGTTCTCGGTGAGCCGGTCGACGCCCAGCTGCGTGCGGGCGAAGACGATCGTCCGGCCCGGGCGGGAGGCCAGCTCGGTGGCCACCTGCAGCTTGTCGCGGAAGGCCAGCGTGAACGCCAGGTGCTCGGCCGGCGGGGCGTCGTCACCGGCGCGCTTGACCTCGTGCCGGGCCGGGTCCTTGAGGTAGCGGCGCACCAGGGCGTCGACCTCGCCGTCCAGCGTGGCCGAGAACAGCAGCCGCTGGGCGTCGGGGGCGGTCTGGTCGAGCAGCTCCTTGACGACCGGGAGGAAGCCCAGGTCGGCCATGAAGTCGGCCTCATCGAGGACCGTGACGACGACCTCGGCGAGGGTGGCCTCGCCCTGGCTGATCAGGTCCTGCAGGCGGCCCGGGGTGGCGATGACGACGTCCACGCCGCGGCGCAGCTGCTGGATCTGCCGGTACATGGGCGCGCCGCCGTAGACGGTGGCGAGCTGCACGCCGGTCGCCTGGCCCAGCGGGGCCAGGTTGTCGTGCACCTGCTGGGCGAGCTCGCGGGTCGGCACGAGGACCAGACCGCGCGGGGCACGGCGGCCCTGCTTCACCTCCGCGCCGATGCGGGCGAGCAGCGGCAGGCCGAAGGCGAGGGTCTTGCCCGAGCCGGTGGCGGCCTTGCCGAGCACGTCGCGGCCGGCGAGGGCGTCGGGGAGGGCGGAGGTCTGGATGGCGAACGGGCGGTGGATGCCGCGCCGCTCGAGGGCGGTCACCAGCTGCTGGGGCAGGCCCAGCTGGCCGAACGTGGGGCCGGTCGGCTCCGCGGCGGCCTCGGTGGTGGTGGTGTTCTCGATGGTGGGGTCGGCCTCGTTCGACTCGAACGAGACAGGGTTGACCACAGTCATGCGGGGTGGGGCTCCGATACAGCTCGGAGCGCGGTCCCGTGGAAAAGGAAGTCACGGCGGGGCGCCGCGTTCCTACTGGCGATCGCTTGCGCCCAGGGGTGGAACGCGGGATCTGCACGGATGCGCTCGTGCCCGGACGTTCCGTCCGGGAGGATGACCGGCGTTGTGCCGGTACCCCCAGGCTAGCAGCGCAGGCCCCTCGGAGATTCCCCGCGCGGAGGTGGGGACGGTCACCCTCCGTCAGCCCCGGAGGGCGGCGTACCCGGGCCGGACCACGTCGGTGAGCAGCCGCGCGCGCTCGGCGTCGTCGAGGAAGGCCGCTGCCAGCGCACGCTCGGTGACCGTCTGCACGTCGTCCCAGCTCCATCCGAAGGCGGCCGCGACGTCGGCCAGCTCACTGCTCGCCGAGACGCCGCTCATCAGCCGGTTGTCGGTGTTCACGGTGACGGCGAAGCCCAGCCGGTGCAGCCGGTCGACCGGGTGGCCGGCCAGCGACGGGTAGGCGCCGGTCTGCACGTTCGACGACGGCGCGACCTCCAGCGGCACCTGCTCGTCGAGCACCCGCCGCACCACCGGCCCGAGCGCGCCGTCGCCGGCGACCTCGTCGGCGATCCGGATCCCGTGCCCCAGCCGTTCGGCACGGGCCCCGTCCAGCGCGGCGCGGATGCTGTCGGTGCCGGCCGCCTCGCCGGCGTGGATGGTGCGGTGCGCGCCGGCGCGGTCCAGCAGGTCGATCGCGGCCGGGATGCGGTCGGGCGGGAAGCCGATCTCGGGGCCGGCCAGGTCGAAGCCGACGACGCCCGCGTCGCGGTAGCGGACGACGAGACCGGCCACCTCCTCCCAGCGGTCGGCCTGCCGCATGGCGCACAGCAGCGCGCCGACCCGGATCGGGGTGCCGGCCGCGGTCGCCTCGGCCGCGCCGACCGCGAAGCCGTCGACCATGGCCTCCACGACGGCCTCGATCGCCGTGCCGCCGGCCGTGGCCAGCTCCGGCGCGAAGCGGACCTCGGCGAGCACGACGCCGTCGGCGGCGAGGTCCAGCGCGCACTCGCGCGCCACCCGGTGGACGGCGTCGGGGGTCTGCATCACGCCGACCGTGTGGGCGAAGGTCTCCAGGTACCGCACCAGCGAGCCGCTGTCGGCGGCCTGGCGGAACCAGCGGCCCAGGCTCTCGGCGTCGTCGGCCGGCAGCTCCCGGTACCCGTGCTCCGCGGCGAGCTCCAGCACCGTCTGCGGGCGCAGGCCGCCGTCGAGGTGGTCGTGCAGCAGGACCTTCGGGGCCTGCCGGATCGATGCGAGGTCCACCGGATCGTTCACCTGTCCTGCCAACGGAAGGAGCGGATGCACAGCACCAGCCCGGCGATGCACCAGAGGCCGAGCACCAGCGCGACGCGTTCCAGCTCCCAGCTGCCGGCCGGCTCGTCGGCGGCCAGGGCGTCGGGCAGGAACACCGAGCGCAGGCCCTGGGCCATCCACTTGAGCGGGAAGAGCGAGGCGAACACCTGCATCCAGTGCGGGATCTCGCTGAACTGGAAGAAGACGCCGGAGACGAACTGCAGCAGCAGCGCGAACGGCGTCACCGTGGCCGAGGCCGAGCGGCCGTTCTTCGCGATGCTGGAGATGGCGATGCCCAGCAGCGTGCAGGCCGCCGCACCCAGCACCGTCACCCAGGCGAAGGTGAGCCAGTCGCTGCCCGTGGGCAGGTCGACCCCGTAGAACACGACGCCGACCAGCAGCAGGATGACGATGCTGACCAGCGTCACCGCCAGCACCTGCACGATCTTCCCGATGAAGAAGGCGCTGCGCGGCATCGGCGTCCCGGCCAGGTGCTTGAGCGTCCCGTCCGAGCGCTCGGTGGCGATGCTGATCGCCATGTTCTGCAGGCTGGCGCCCAGGATGCCGGCGGCGATGATCCCGGCCATGAAGTACTGGGTGAAGCTGACGCCGTCGCCCAGGTCGAAGTTCAGCACCGCGCCGAAGACCACGAGCAGCAGGACCGGCAGCAGCAGCGTGAAGACCACCGACTCGCGCTGGCGGAAGAACTCCTTGAGCTCCACCGACACGCGCGAGCGGTAGACCGACGCCAGCGGGGGCAGCGCCGGGGCCTCGCGGGCGGGAGCCGTCATCGGGCGTCGCCGATCATCTGCAGGTACACGTCCTCGAGCGTCGGGCGGGTGACGGCGAGGTCGGGGACCTCGCCGGAGAAGCGGGCGGCGAGCTCGGCCACGAAGGCGGTCGGCGTCGCGGTGGCCTGCGACCGGCGGACGCCGTCCTCGCTCCAGCTGACGACGGCCGGCGCGGTCTCCCGGCCGCCCAGGGCACCGGGGACGGCGACCTCGACCAGCCGGCCGCCGGCGATGACACCCACCCGGTCGGCCAGGGCCTCGGCCTCGTCCAGGTAGTGGGTGGTGAGCAGCATGGTGGTGCCCAGGTCGCGCAGGGACCGGATCAGCGACCAGAACTGCCGCCGGGCCTCCGGGTCGAAGCCGGTGGTGGGCTCGTCGAGGAAGAGCAGGGTCGGGCGGCCCACGATGCCCAGGGCCACGTCCAGCCGGCGCCGCTGCCCGCCGGACAGCAACCGGCCGCGGACACCGGCCTTCTCGGTGAGGCCGACCAGCGCGAGCACCTCGTCGACGTCGCGCGGGTCGGCGTAGTACGACGCCTGGGCGGCCACCAGCTCCCGCACGGTCAACTGGCTGTCGCCCGAGCCGGACTGGAGCACGATGCCCAGGCGCGCCTTCCACGCCCGGGAGCCCTCGGCCGGGTCCTCGCCGAGCACGCGCACCTCGCCGGCGTCGCGCGCGCGGTAGCCCTCGCAGATCTCGACCGTCGTCGTCTTGCCGGCGCCGTTGGGGCCCAGCAGCGCGAAGATCTCACCCCGGTGGATGTCCAGGTCCAGGCCGTCCACCGCGGTGAAGTCGCCGTACCGCTTGACCAGGCCCCGGACGGAGATCGCGGCCTCCGGGTCGGGTTCCATCGGCCGCCTCCCGGGTCCAGCCGCGACCTCGCGAGTGGTCGGGAGGAGGTGGTCCTTCTGCACGGGTGCACAGTCTGCTCCCTCCCCGTGTGTGACCTGCGCCGGGGAGACCCCGCTCACGCCGTGATGCGGTCCAGCACCAGGGGCAGGGGTGTGTCACCGGTGTCGACGGCGACGGCGCCCTCCAGCGCCTCCAGGGCCCGCGGGATGCGGGCGGGGTCGTCGGTGTGCAGCTCGAGCAGCGGCTGGCCCGCGGTCACCTGCTCCCCCACGCCCGCGGTCCACAGCACGCCGGCGGCGGCGGACACCGGGTCCTCCTTGCGGGCCCGCCCGGCACCCAGGCGCCAGGCGGCCACCCCGAGCGCGTAGGCGTCCAGCCGGGTGAGCGTGCCGGTCGCCGGCGCCGTCACCACGTGCGTCTCGGCCGGCTTGGGCAGGGCCGCGTCCGGGTCGCCGCCCTGCGCGGCGATCATCCGCCGCCACACGTCCATGGCCCGGCCGTCGGCGAGGGCCTCGGCCGGGTCGACGTCGGGGCGCCCGGCGCCGGCGAGCATCTCGCGGGCCAGCGCCAGGGTGAGCTCCACGACGTCGGCCGGGCCGCCGCCGGCCAGCACCTCCACCGACTCGGCGACCTCGACGGCGTTGCCCGCGGCGCGGCCGAGGGGCCGGTCCATCGCCGTCACCAGGGCCACGGTGCGCACGCCGGCCGCCTCGCCGAGGCCGACCATGGTGCGGGCCAGCTCGCGGGAGGCGTCGGGGTCCTTCATGAACGCACCCGAGCCGGTCTTCACGTCCAGCACCAGGGCGTCGGCACCCTCGGCGATCTTCTTGCTCATGATCGAGCTGGCGATCAGCGGGATCGACTCCACCGTGCCGGTGACGTCGCGCAGCGCGTAGAGCAGCTTGTCCGCCGGGGCGAGGTCCTCCCCCGCCGCGCAGATGACCGCACCCACGTCGCGCAGCTGGGCCAGGTAGGCCTCCTCGCCGACGTCGGCGCGCCAGCCGGGGATCGCCTCGAGCTTGTCCAGCGTGCCGCCGGTGTGGCCCAGGCCCCGCCCGGACAGCTGCGGCACCGCGACACCGCAGGCGGCGACCAGCGGCGCGAGCGGCAGCGTGATCTTGTCGCCGACCCCGCCGGTGGAGTGCTTGTCCGCGGTGGGGCGCCCCAGCGCGGAGAGGTCCTTGCGCTGCCCGGAGTCGATCATCGACTGCGTCCAGACGGCGAGCTCCGCGGCGGTCATGCCGCGGAAGAACACCGCCATCAGCAGCGCGCTCATCTGCTCGTCGGGCACCTGCCGGCGCGTGTAGGCGTCGATGACCCAGCGGATCTGGTCGGCGGTGAGCTCGCCGCCGTCCCGCTTGGTGCGGATGACGTCGATCGCGTCGTGGTCGGCCATCAGCGCTGCCCCCGCTCCGCCGCGGCCACCAGGTCGTCCGGGCCGAAGGCGTCGGGCAGCACCTCGCGCATCGGGACGATCCCCAGGGACACCGTCTCGATGAGCAGCTCGGCACCCCCGAACTCCCACAGCAGCTGGCGGCAGCGGCCGCACGGCATGAGCGGCTGCCCGTCCCCGCCGACGCAGGCCACCGCGATCAGCCGGCCACCGCCCGAGCGCGCGAGATCGCTGACCATGCCGCACTCGGCGCACAGGCTCAGGCCGTAAGAGGCGTTCTCGACGTTGCAGCCGGTGACCAGCCGGCCGTCGTCCACCAGCCCGGCGACGCCGACCGGGAAGCGCGAGTACGGCGCGTAGGCACGGGTCATCGCCTCGCGGGCGGCCGTGCGCAGGACGTCCCAGTCGATCTCCACCTAGTGCTCCCCCCGCCGGTAGACCAGGCCGTCCGCCTTGGGCATCCGCAACCGCTGGGAGGCCAGCGACAGCACCAGCAGCGTGATCAGGTGCGGCGTGAACGACACGATGCCCTCGGGCAGCTCGCCGATGGTGAGGAAGCCGACCAGGCTCAGCGCCGCGAAGCCGGCGGCCAGCACCGCCTGCAGGTACTTGCCGCGCACGGTCTGGAGCACCGCCACGACCAGCAGCAGCACGGCCAGCAGGAGCAGCAGCGCGACGACGGCGGTGCGGCTGCGCAGCTGCAGACCGTCGGCGAACCCGAACAGGCCCGCGCCGGCGGCCAGCCCACCGGGCCGCCAGTTGCCGAAGATCAGCGCGGCCAGGCCGATGAAGCCGCGCCCACCGGTCTGCCCCTCCTTGAAGATGTTGGCGACGAAGACCAGCGCCACGCCCCCGAGCCCGGCCAGGCCCCCGGAGATGAGCACCGCGATGTACTTCATCCGGTAGACGGGCACGCCGAGGGAGTCCGCGGCCGCCGGGTTCTCCCCGCACGCGCGCAGCCGCAGACCGAACGCCGTCCGCCACAGCACCAGGTAGCTGATCGGCACCAGCAGGATCGCGACCAGGGTGAGGACACCGACCCCGCTGGTCACGCCCCGGAGCAGCCCGGCGACGTCGGAGACGAGGAACCACTGCCGGTCGGCGAGGTCGCCGAGCAGGTCGGGCCCGTCGGAGAGCACCGGGAGCGAGAAGCTCGGCGGCCGGCTGGACAGCGCGGGCGACTGCGTCACACCGCCACCGGCCTTGTTGTCGACGTAGACGAGCTCGGAGAGGAACCGCACGATGCCGCCGGCGAGGATGTTGATCGCCACACCGGAGACGACGTGGTCGACGCCGAAGGTGACGGTGGCGACCGCGTGCAGCAGCCCGCCGGCCGCACCGAACAGCACCCCGCCGACGATGGCGCCGGCCCAGCCCCACTGGTAACCGGCCCACCCGGCGCCCCAGGTGCCCAGGATCATCATGCCCTCGAGGCCGATGTTCACCACGCCCGCGCGCTCGGAGAACAGCCCGCCGAGGGCGGCCAGCCCGATCGGCACCGCCAGCAGCAGCGCGGTCGCGAACGTCGAGGACGACGTCAGCGCCTGCTCGCCCGAGACGGTCCGGACGACCGAGACCAGCAGCATCAGGCCGACGACGATCCAGGCGGCGCGACGGGCGGGCCCACCACCCATGAGCAGGTCGGTGAGCGGGCCGCGGCTCGCAGCCGGGCGGTTGGTCGTCGTCGTGGTCGCGGCGCTCATGCTCCGGCCCCCTGGGGCTCGTCGATGCGGCTGCCGGCCGTGCCGGTCGGGTTCGGGGACGGACTCTCGGGGGCGGGCGGACCACCCTGGCCGGTGTCGCGCTCGGCCCGGCGGCGGGTGAGCTGCCGGGCGATCTCGTTGGCGACGACGACGGCCAGCACGATCGTGCCCTGGATGATCGTCACCACCGAGGCCGGGATGTCGGCGAACTGCAGCGGCACCGCGGCCCGGTCGAGGAACGCGAACAGCAGCGCGGCGAACGCGATGCCGACGGGCGAGTTCCGGCCCAGCAGGGCCACGGCGATGCCGAGGAAACCCAGTCCGGCGGTGAACTCGGTGCCGAAGTGGTGGGTGCGGCCCATCAGGTCGGGCAGCCCGATCAGGCCCGCGACGGCGCCGGAGATCAGCATCGTCTTGAGCACCATGCCGCGGGCGTCGATGCCGCTGGCGGTGGCGGCCGAGGGCGAGAGCCCGGTGGCCCGCAGGTCGAAGCCGAAGCGGGTGCGCTTGAGCAGCACCGCGATCGCGATGCCGACGACGATCGCGACGAGCAGGAAGCCGTAGAGCTCACCACGCGGCTGGGCGAGGCCCACGACGTCGAACAGGCCGTTGATGGCGGGGAACCGGCCGGACTCCGGCAGGTCCTCCGTCGTGATGATCGCCGCGCCCTCCTCGCTCCCCCGGAGCGGGCCGGTGAGCAGCCACGACGCGATGCCCAGCGCGATGAAGTTCAGCATGATCGAGCTGATCACCTCGCTCACGCCGCGGGTGACCTTGAGGATGGCGACGATCGAGGCCCACAGCGCACCGACCGCCATCGCCACCACGATGATCAGCAGGACGTGCAGCGGCGCGGGCAGCGCCACCGCGGCGCCCGCGCCGGCGGCCAGCACGGTGGCCATCCGGTACTGGCCCTCGACGCCGATGTTGAACAGCCCCATGCGGAAAGCGACCGACACGGCGAGGCCGGCCAGGAACAACGGCACCGCCCGGTTGAGGATCACCACGATCGACTGGGTCTGCTGCGCCGGGGTGTCGCCGAAGTCGAACAGCACCCGGAGCGCGGTCGAGGGGTTCTCGCCGATCAGCAGGATGACCAGCGCGGTGATGACCACGGCGAAGACGACCGCGATCGCCGGCGCCAGCAGCGCGGAGCCGACCCGGCGGACGGCGGTCACGCGGCGCTCCCCGAGCCGTCGTGGGCGCCGGTCATGTGCCCGCCGAGCTCCTCGGGCGTGAGCGACGCCGGGTCCAGCTCGGCCACCAGCCGGCCGCGCAGCATGACCTGCAGCGTGTCGGACAGACCGATCAGCTCGTCCAGGTCGGCCGAGATCAACAGGATCCCCATCCCTTCGGCGCGGGCGTCCTTGAGCAGTTCCCAGATCGCCGCCTGCGCGCCCACGTCGACCCCGCGGGTCGGGTGGGCGGCGATCAGCAGGCGGGGGCCGGAGCTCATCTCGCGCCCGACGATGAGCTTCTGCTGGTTGCCGCCGGACAGGGCGACGGCGAGGGCGTCGACACCGGGCGCGCGGACGTCGTACTCGCGCATGATCCGCTCGGTGTCGGTGCGGGCCCCGGAGCGGTCGATGAACACGCCCTTGACCGCCGGCGGGCGGGTCTGGTGGCCGAGGATGCGGTTCTCCCACAGGGGCGCGTCGAGCAGCATCCCCTGGCGGTGCCGGTCCTCCGGGATGAAGCCGACGCCGGCCTCGCGGCGGCTGCGGGTGCTCCACGCGGAGATGTCGTCGCCGCCGAGCGAGATCGTGCCCCCGGCGAGCGGCCGCAGCCCCATGATCGCGTCGACGAGCTCGGCCTGCCCGTTCCCCTCGACGCCGGCGATGCCCACGACCTCGCCCTCGCGGACGGTGAGGGTGGCGCCGTCCACGGCCGGGCGGCCGGTGAGCGAGGCGACGGTGACCCCGCGCAGCTCCAGCACCGGCGTCTCCCGCACGGTCGAGGTGCGGGTCTGCGGCGAGGGCAGCTCCGAGCCGACCATCATCTCGGCCAGCTGGCGCGCCGTCGTCGTCCTCGGGTCGGCGCTGCCGACGGTGGTGCCGCGGCGGATCACGGTGATCGAGTCGGCCACCTTGCGCACCTCGTCGAGCTTGTGCGAGATGAAGATGACGGTGAGGCCCTCGCGCTTGAGCTCGGCGAGGTTGCCGAACAGCTCGTCGACCTCCTGCGGGACCAGGACGGCGGTGGGCTCGTCCAGGATCAGCGTCGTCGCCCCGCGGTAGAGCACCTTGGCGATCTCGACGCGCTGCCGGTCGCCCACCCCGAGGTCCTCAACGAGCACGTCGGGGTCGAGGTTGAGGGCGTACCGCGAGAAGATCTCCCGGATGCGGCGCCGGGCCTCGGCGCGGTCCAGCCGGCCGCCGGACGTGGGCTCGCTGCCCAGGACGATGCTCTCCAGGACGGTGAAGTAGTCGGCCAGCATGAAGTGCTGGTGCACCATGCCGATGCCTGCGGCGATCGCGTCGGCCGGGCTGCGCAGCGTCGTCTCGCGGCCGTCGAGCAGGATCGTGCCCTCGTCGGGGCGGTGCATGCCGTAGAGCGTCTTCATCAGCGTCGACTTGCCGGCGCCGTTCTCGCCCACGATGGCGTGCACCTCGCCGCGGCGGACCCGCAGCTCGATGTCGCGGTTGGCGACCACGCCGGGGAAGCGCTTGGTGATGCCGCGCAGCTCGACGGCGTACGGGGCGTCGCCGTTCGCGGCAGCGGCGGGGTGCGCGCCGGCTGGTGCCTCGGCCATGGGTGGGCCTCTCTCTCCGGTGCGTCCGCCGGTGGGCGGACCTCGGCTGGTGCTGTCCGGATGATCCCGCACGCCGTGGGCGGCCGGTCGGGCAACCCTCATGGCGACGGCGGGCCCGGGCGTGTGCGCCCGGGCCCGCCGTGGGACCGCCGTGAGCGCGGGCCCGCCGTTCGCGGGCCCGCGCCTGGATCACGGGGTGGTCGGGACCTCGACGTCGCCGTCGATGATCTGCTGACGGAAGTCGGCGATGACGTCCTGGATGTCGTCGATGTAGCCGCCGGACTCCGACAGGCCGACACCCTCCGTGGAGAGGTCGTTGAGGATGTCCGTGCCCGACTCGAGGCTGTCGTCGGCGAAGGAGTTGAGGTAGTCCTCCACCGCCAGGTCGACCCGCTTGAGCATGGACGTCATGATCACGCCCTGCTGGTCGGGCGAGGCGCTCAGGTACTGGTCGGAGTCGACGCCGATGGCGCGCTGACCGGCCTCGACGGCCGCCTCGAAGACGCCCTCACCGGAACCGCCGGCGGCGTGGAACACGATGTCCGCACCGGCCTGGTACATGCCCTGCGCCGCGACCTTGCCGCCCTCGGGGTCACCGAAGCCGGAGCCGTCGCCGGCCGGGGAGAGGTAGGTGACGTCGACGACGATGTCGGGCTTGACCGCCTCGGCACCGGCGACGTAGCCGGCCTCGAACTTCTCGATCAGCGGGCTCTGCTGGCCGCCGACGAAGCCGATGTGGCCGGTCACGCTCTTCGACGCGGCGGCAACGCCGGCCAGGAAGCTGCCCTGCTCCTCGGCGAAGATCAGCCCGGTCAGGTTGTCCACGCCCAGGTCCTCGACCGAGGTGTCGACGATCGCGAACTGGGTGTCGGGGTAGTCCGCGGCGATGTCGGCGATGATGTCGCCGTACGCGAAGCCCACCGCGATGACCGGGTTGAAGTCCGCCTCGGCCAGCTGGGTGAGCAGCTCCTCGCGGTTCGAGTCGTCCTCGTTGGGCGAGAGCTCCTCGATGTCCTCGTCGACGTCGCCGCCGAGGCTCTGCACGGCCGCCTCGACGCCGGCGATGGCCGAGTCATTGAAGGACTTGTCGCCGCGACCGCCGGTGTCGTAGGCGACACCCACCTTCAGGTCGCCGCCGCCGTTCCCGCCGTTCGAGCCGCTGTCGCCGCCGTCCTCGTCGCTGGCGCACGCCGACAGGGCCAGGCCGCCGGCCAGCAGCAGTGCCGCCGTCTTCGTCATCCGCGCTCGGCGCAAGACGATCTCCTCTCTGGGGGGACCCGGCCGCCCGGAGGCGGCTGGTCCCGATGGGTTGCTTGCCCGTGCCGCCGGCCGGGCGCAGGAGCGCACCGCCGCGACACGACGCAGAACGCTAACCGCGGGGCCGCGGACCTCCACCGGCCGCGAGGAGGACTGAGACCCGATCGTTGCGAAGGACCCGGCGTTCGGCGACGGAGGTCACGTGCGGCCCACGGAGGCGGCCCGGCCCCTACCGTGCGGCGCATGGGACTCGCGCGGGCGGCACGGGGAGCGGTGGCGGGGCTGCTGGCGGCCAGTCTCGTCCTGCTCCCCGTGGCGTCGACGGCGGCCGCGGGCACCCCGGCCACCGGCTCGACGACGAGACCGACGGCGGACCTGTCCGCCCCGACCCCGACCGCTCCCCCCGCCGAGCGGCCCCCGCAGGGCAGCGCGCACGACGGCAGCACCGTGGGCGGCGACGACCTGGACACCCGCGGGCTCGTGGTGGCGGACGACGCGCCGCCCCTGCCCGCCGGGCTGGCCGCCTCGGGGTGGCTGGTGGCCGACGCGGGCTCCGGGGCCGTCCTCGCCGCGCGCGACCCGCACGGCCGCTACTACCCGGCGAGCACGCTGAAGACGCTGACGCTGCTGACCCTGGCCCACCGCCTGGACCCGGCGCAGGTCGTCGTCGGCACCCCCGAGGACGAGCAGGTGGAGGGCAGCCGGGTCGGCCTGGTCGCCGGCGGCAGCTACCCCGTCGGCTTCCTGTTCCAGGCGCTGGTCCTGCAGTCGGGCAACGACGCGGCCACCGCGCTGGCCCGCGCCGCGGGCGGCACCGAGGCGGTGGTCGACGCCATGACCGCGACGGCGGAGGCGCTCGGCGCCTACGACACCGTGGTCGGCGGGCCCTCCGGCCTCGACGTCGCCGGGCAGTCGTCCTCGCCCTACGACCTGGCGCTGATCTTCCGCGCCCTGGTTGCCGACCCGGTCACCGCCGCGGTGCTGACCACACCCACGGCGCAGGTGCCCGAGGTCCCCGGCCGGGCGCCGGGCTTCCAGATCCAGAACCAGAACCCGCTGGCGGGCTATCCCGGCACGCTCGGCGGGAAGACCGGCTTCACCGACGCCGCCCGGCACGCCTTCGTCACCGCCGCCGAGCGGGACGGCCGCCGGTTGGTGGTGAGCGTGCTCGACACCGAGAATCAGCCGCTGCGGGCCGCCGACCAGGCCGCGCTGCTGCTCGACTGGGGGTTCACCGTGCCGCCGGGCAGCAAGGGCGTGGGCCGGCTGGTGACGCCCGCCGACCTCGTCGCCGAACCCTCGCAGGCGGCTCCCCGCACGACCCCCCGCACGACCTCGCGCGCGGTCGAGCCGGCGGCGACGGCGGCGTCGACCGGGGACGACGCGTCGCCGGTCGTGGGCGTGGCGCTGGCGGTGGCCGCCGTCGTCGTGGTCGTGGCCACCGTGGTGGGCCGGCGGCGGGCGGTGCGCCGGGTGCCCCCGCCGCGCCGCGCCGTCAGCGAGGAGGACCGGTGAGCGGGTACTCGCGGGCGACGGCCCAGGCCCCGTCCGCTGTCTGCTCGAACTCGGTGAAGTGCTCCACCCGGAACTCGGCCGAGAGGTCGGCCAGCCCGCTGTAGGCCAGGTCGAGCATGTCCGGGGGCACGTCGTGGGCCACGGTGACGTGCGGGTGGTACGGATAGGCCAGCGGCCGGTCCAGCGGGCCGCGGCGGACGTCGGTGGCGAGCAGCTCGCAGTCGCCGATCCCGCGGGCCACGGTCACGAAGACCACGTCGGACACCGGGCTGAAGGTGCCCGTGCCCGCCAGGTGCATGGCGAAGGCCGGGTGCGCCCGCGCGACCTCGGCCAGGTGCTCGGCCACCGCCGCGCGGTCGGCGACCGGCACCTCGGTGGGCGGCAGCAGGGTGACGTGCGGGGGCACGAGCCGGGCCTGGGGGTCGCCCACCTTGGTGCGCCAGTCGACGAGCAGCTGGGCCCACGGCTCCGGGATCGCGACGACGACGCCGATGACCGCGGTCTCCGGCGGGGACGGCCGCCGGCTCACGAAGGTGTCGTCGTTCACGCCGGCGCTCCGGGTGCGGCGGCCGGGGACAGGAAGCCGACGCGGTCGTAGACCTCGGCGACGGTCCGGGCCGCGACCTCGCGCGCGCGGGCGGCACCGTCGGCCAGGATCCGCTCGAGCTCGGCAGGGTCGTCGAGCAGCTCGGTCGTGCGCTCCCGAACCGGCGTCACGAAGTCGGTGACGACCTCGGCGAGCTCCTTCTTCAGGTCGCCGTAACCCCGGCCGGCGAAGTGCTCCTCCAGCTCGGCGATGCCGCGGCCGGACAGGGCGCTGTGGATGGTGAGCAGGTTCGTCACCCCGGGCTTGTTCGCCGCGTCGGCGACGACCTCCCGGCCGGTGTCGGTGACCGCGGACCGGATCTTCTTCGCCGAGACCTTCGGGTCGTCGAGCAGGAAGACGCAGCCGGCCGGCGGGAGGCTCTTGCTCATCTTCTTCTCCGGCGTCTGCAGGTCCATGACCCGTGCGCCGGCCTCGGGGATGAAACCGGAGGGCACCGTGAACGTCGGCCCGAAGCGGTTGTTGAAGCGGGTGGCGAGGTCACGGGTCAGCTCCAGGTGCTGACGCTGATCGTCACCGACCGGCACCTGGTCGGCCTGGTAGATCAGGATGTCCGCCGCCATGAGCACGGGATAGGTGAAGAGCCCGACGGAGGAACCGTCGGCGCCCTCCCGCTGGCTCTTGTCCTTGAACTGCGTCATCCGGCTCGCCTCGCCGAAGCGGGCGATGCACTCGAGGACCCAGGAGAGCTGCAGGTGCTCGGGCACCTGGCTCTGCACGAACAGCGTGCTGCGGGCGGGGTCGACGCCGAGGGCCAGCAGCTGCGCGGCGGAGACCAGGGTCCGCCGGCGCAGCACCTCGGGGTCCCAGTCCATCGTGATGGCGTGCAGGTCGACCACGCAGTAGAACGCGTCGTGGTCGTCCTGCAGGCTCACCCACTGCCGCACCGCACCCAGGTAGTTGCCGAGGTGGAAGGAGTCCGCCGTCGGCTGGATGCCCGACAGCACACGGGGAAGAGGCACGTCCGCCATCAAACCAGCCGGAGGTTCAACGGGGCGGGGCACCGTCGCGCACGGCGTCCAGCGCGGCCAGGAAGACGTCGTCCTCGTCCGGCGCACCGACCGTGACCCGCACCCCCTCGCCGGCGAACGGGCGGGTGATGACCGCCCGCGCCTCGAGGGCCGCGGCGAGCTCCGCGGCCTGCTCCCCCACCGGCAGCCAGACGAAGTTGGCCTGGCTGTCGGCGACGTCCAGCCCGCGCTCGCGCAGGGCGGCGGTGAGCCGCGACCGCTCGGCCGCGACCGCGGCGCAGCGCCGGCGCACCTCGTCCTCGCAGGTCAGCGCCGCGACGGCGGCAACCTGGGCGAGCATCGAGACGCTGAACGGCACGTGCGTCTTCCGGACGGCCTCGGCGACGGCGGGGTCCTCGGCGACGAGGTAGCCGACGCGCAGCCCCGCCAGGCCCCAGGCCTTGGAGAAGGTCCGCAGCACGGCGACGTTGGGGCGGCCGCGCATGAGCTCGATGCCGTCGGGGACGTCGGGGTCGGTGACGAACTCGCGGTAGGCCTCGTCCAGCACCACCAGGGTCGTGGCGGGGACCGCGTCCAGGAAGCGCTCGAGCTCCGCGCGCCGGACCGCCGTCCCGGTGGGGTTGTTCGGGTTGCACACGAAGACCAGGCGGGTGGTGTCGTCGATCGCGGCCAGCAGCCCGTCGAGGTCGTGGGTGTCCGCCGGGCCGCCGTCACGACCGGGGACCAGCGGCACCTGGATGGCCCGCGCGCCCGCCACCCGGGCGAGCAGCGGGTACATCTCGAACGAGCGCCAGGCGAACGCGATGCTCGTGCCGGGCTCGGTGTAGGCCTGTGCGAGCTCCTGGCACAGCGTCACCGCACCGCCGCCGGTGGCGATCTGCTCCGGGTCCACCCCGTAGTGCTGTGCCAGCGCCGCGGTGAGCACGACCGCCCCGTTGTCCGGGTAGCGGTTGGTCTCGCCGGCCGCGGCGGCCACGGCCTGGACGACGGCGGGCAGGGGCGGGAAGGCGACCTCGTTGCTCGCCAGCTTGACCGCGCGGTCGACGCCGATCTCGCGGGCGAGGTCCGCCGGGTTGCGCCCGGGCCGGTACGCCGGCAGGGCCTGCACGGCCGGGCGTGGGCTCACCACGGGTCGTCGCCTCCTCGTCCGCCTAGGGTGGCGGCATGCGTGTCCTCGTCGCCGGTGGTGCCGGCTACATCGGCAGCGTAGTGACCGCTGCCCTCCTGTCCGACGGCCACGAGGTCATCGTGCTCGACGACCTCTCCACCGGGCACGCCGACGCCGTCCCGTCGGGGGCCACGCTGGCGAAGGTCTCGCTGCACGACTCGGCTCCGGTGCTCGCCGACGTCCGCCCCGACGCGGTGCTGCACTTCGCGGCCAAGTCGCTGGTGGGCGTCTCCCAGCGGCAGCCGGAGGACTACTGGTCGACCAACGTCGGCGGGTCGCTGGCGCTGCTCGAGGCGATGCGCGCCGTGGACTGCCGCCGCATCGTCTTCTCCTCGACCGCGGCCACCTACGGCGAGCCCGACCAGGTGCCCATCCGCGAGGACGCACCGACCCGGCCCACCAACACCTACGGCGCCTCGAAGCTCGCCGTGGACCACATGCTGACCTCCTACGCGGTGGCGCACGGGTTCGCGGCGGTGAGCCTGCGCTACTTCAACGTCGGCGGCGCGGCCTACGGCCTGGGCGAGCGGCACGCCACCGAGACCCACCTCATCCCGCTCGCGCTGCAGGTGGCGGCCGGGCAGCGCGAGGCGCTGACCGTGTACGGCCGCGACTACCCGACCCCGGACGGCACCTGCATCCGCGACTACGTGCACGTCGAGGACCTCTCCGACGCGCACCTGCTGGCGCTGCCGGCCGCCGCCCCCGGCGAGCACCGCATCTACAACCTCGGCAACGGCACCGGCTTCTCCGTGCAGGAGGTGGTGGACGCCGCCCGCGAGGTGACCGGGCACGCCATCCCCACCGTCGACGGCGAGCGGCGGGCCGGCGACCCGGCGCAGCTGGTGGCCTCCAGCGACCGGATCCGGGCCGACCTGGGCTGGGCGCCGGAGCACACGGACCTGGTCGGCATCGTCCGGGACGCCTGGGCCGTCGCCCGGGCCCGCTAACCGGCCGCCGAGGTCCCGTCGTCGTCCGCGGGGGCCGGGGGCGGCGGCTCGACCCGCAGCCGGGCGATCCGCCGACCGTCGAGCTCGACGACGGTGATCGTCCGTCCCTCCACCTCGACGGCGTCGCCCACCTCGGGCAGCCGGCCCAGGCTCGCGAGCACGTAGCCCGCAGCGGTCTCGTACGGGCCGTCCGGCAGCTGCAGCCCGGTCGCCTCGGCGAAGTCGTCCAGGTTGAGCAGCCCGTCGACCTCCCGCGGGGCGTCCGGCGACTGACGGGCCTCGGGCGCGACCTCGGCGTCGTACTCGTCGTAGATCTCGCCGATGACCTCCTCGATGAGGTCCTCCAGCGTGACGATCCCGTCGGTGCCGCCGTACTCGTCGACCACGATCGCCAGGTGCTGGTTCTCCCGCCGCATCTCGCTCAGCGCGGTGAGCACCCCGGCGGTGCCCGGCAGGCGCTTCACCTCGCGGGCGAGGTCGCCCACGGTGGCGGCCCGGCCGGCGGGGTGGTTGGGGAAGAACAGGTCGCGGACGTGCACGAACCCGACGACGTCGTCCTGGTCGCGGCCGGCCACGGGGAAGCGGGACCAGTTGGAGTCCGCGACCTGCTTGGCCGCGCGACTGGTGGTCATCGAGGCGTCGAGGAAGGCGACCTCGGTGCGCGGCGTCATGACCTCGCGGACCTCGCGCTCGCCGGCGCGGAACACCTCGTCGATCAGCCGCCGCTCGTCGCTGCTGAGCGACTCGTGCGCCGCCACCAGGTCGCGCAGCTCCTCCTGGCTGATCGACTCGCCGCTCTGCGTCGGGTCACCGCCGAACAGCCGCACCAGGGCGTTCGTGGACTTCGAGAGCAGCCAGATGATGGGCCGGGAGAGCTTGGCGATGGCGTTGAGCGGAGCAGCCACCAGCAGCGCGAAACCCTCGGCGCGCTGGAGGGCCAGCCGCTTCGGCGTGAGCTCGCCGGCGACCAGGGAGACGTAGCTGATCGCGATGGTGACCAGCACCAGCGCGAGGGTGCCCGAGAGCCCGGCGGACACGCCGCGGCCCTCGAGCCAGTCGGCGAAGGGCTCGGACAGCGTGCTCGCACCGAACGCGGCGGAGAAGAAGCCGGCGAACGTCACGCCGACCTGCACGGCGGCCAGGAACTGGTTCGGGTCGCTGAGCAGCTTCTGCACCGCCTGACCGCGACGGCCGTTCTCGGCCATGCCGCGGACCTGCGACTCCCGCAGCGAGACCAGGGCGATCTCCGCTCCCGCGAACACGCCGCCGATCAGGATGAAGACGACGACCATGACGATGCTGAGCCAGACGTCGCTCACCGGCGGCGTACTCCTCGGGGATCGGGGGCGGTGCGGGCCTCCATGGTGCCTGCTGGACGACGCCGCCCGGAGGGGACCGTCCAGTCGCCGGACGCAGCGACACCGGGTGACCTGCCTCTCGAGGACTGTCGGTGCCCTTGCGCTCACGGTTAGTCTCGACTCGATAACGAATCGTGATCTTCCCCGGGGAGTCCCGTGCGCCATCGCCCCACCGGCCCGTCGTCGTCCGCACGCCACGCGGCCGAGGCCCGCACCGCCCGTCGCCCGCGCCGCGGCCGGTGGGTGCGCGGCCTCGGGGTGGCGGGTGTGGTGACCGGCTTCGTGCTCGCAGCGCCCGTGGTCTCGGGGCATGCTCCGCCGTCGGCCGACGAGGCGTCCGGGGACGAACTCGTGGTGATGGGGCTCGACGGCGCCCCGACCTCCGCGACCTTCGCCAGTGCCGCGGCGACGCTGGCGATGGACGCCGACGGCACGGTGCGGGTCGAGAAGAGGGCGAGCCGGGGTGAGCGCGCGGTGCCTCCGGTGGCTGCTGCTGCTCCCGCGCCCTCGTCGTCGTCCGCGCCCCCGTCGTCGTCGTCCGCCCCTGCGCCTGCGCCGGCGCCGGTCGAGATGCCGGTCGAGGCCCCGCCGCCGTCGGCCGTCGTCCCGGAGCCGGCGGCGCCGGAGCGGGCCGCCGAGGCACCCGCCGGTCCGGTGCCGGCGACCACCGCGGCGCCGCAGGCCGCGCTGCCCGCCGCCCCCGCTCCCCCGCCGCCGGCCGCCGTCCCTGCGGGGTCGGACCGGGCCGGTCAGGTGCTGGCGCTGGTGAACCAGGAGCGCGCGGCCGCCGGCTGCCGACCCCTGGCGGCCGACGCCCGCCTGGCCGACGTCGCCGCCGCGCACAGCGCCGACATGCGGGACCGCGGCTTCTTCGACCACGTGAACCTCGCCGGGCTGAGCCCCTTCGACCGGGCCGAGGCAGCGGGCGTGTCGGCGCGGGCGGAGAACATCGCCCGGGGGCAGGGCGACGCGGCGGCGGTCATGGCCTCGTGGATGGGCAGCCCGGGGCACCGCTCGAACATCCTCGACTGCAGCCTGACTCGGCTCGGGGTGGGCATCGCCGACGGCGGCGGCGGCCCCTGGTGGACCCAGCTCTTCGCCTGACCCCCGCCACGTTCGGCAAGATCAACGCCCGTCGGACGCCCTGTTCGTCAGTGCATGAGGGCGCTCAGCGGGCGTTGATCTCCGCGAGGCGGCCGGCCCGCAGTGCCCGGAGGCGCGCGAGCAGGTCCTCGGGGTGGCAGAGGTCATCGGCCGTCACGTGCAGCACGACCCATCCGGCAGCGACGAGGCGGTTGACCCGCCGCCGGTCGTCCAGGAAGGCGCGGCGATCCGCGTGCCAGAGGCCGTCGTACTCAACCGCGATGCGCAGCTCCGGGTAGGCGAGATCGACGCGCGCCACGAAGCCCTCGGCGTCGAAGACCCGGAACTGCGGCACCGGCGTCGGCAGACCGGCTCGGACGAGGACGAGTCGCAGACGCGTCTCCTGGGGTGAGTCGGCGAACTCGACGGCGAGGTCCGCGACCCGTCGTGCCTGCGCACTGCCCCGCGCCCGGGGAAGGTCCGCCACGGCGTCCCGGACGTCGTCCAGCCGCACCATGCCGCCGGCGAGCAGTCGGTCCAGCAGCACCACGGCGTCGTCCTCGGGGCCTCGTCGCACCAGTCCGACCGTCGTGGCCACTCGATCGGTGCACTCCCACCGCCCGACCCGTTCCAGTCGAACAGCGCGGGATGCGCGGTGCACGCGCACACCGGCGCCGGGATGCCACCGCTGACCGCTGGGGAGGACCACCTCGACGGGATCGAGCGGGCCGGCGACGTCGGCCGCGCCCCAGAGCACCGCCGCGCTCAGGCCCGTGAAGCCGGCACCCGCCGGGAGCACCAGCCCGACCGCGCTGATCAGCAGCCGGTGGGTGACCTCCAGCGCGGCGTCGGCGTAGACGTCCTGACGCAGCCGGCGCCAGGCCGGGCTCCGCAGCTGCTTGCGTGTCAGCAGCCCCCGCTGCACGACGTCGGATCCGAGGAACACCCGTCCACGGAGCTGTTCGGGCCGGGCAGCGCGGATGGGCACCCGGACACGGTGCCCGCACCGAGGGGCACCCCGCTGGCGTCGTCCACAGGGGCGAGAACGCGTCAGGGGCCCTCTCGACCGGATCGAGAGGGCCCCTGACGGGCGTTGATCAACCGGAGGCGGATCGCCTACCTCAGGCCATGGCCTTCTGGAGGTTGCCGTCGATGGCGGCCAGGAAGTCCTGGGTCGTCAGCCACGGGCTGTCCTTGGAGATGAGCAGCGCGAGGTCCTTGGTCATCTGACCGCTCTCGACGGTGTCGATGCAGACGCGCTCCAGGGTCTCCGCGAAGCGGGTGACCTCGGGGGTGCCGTCCAGCTTGCCGCGGTGCGCGAGGCCCCGGGTCCAGGCGAAGATCGACGCGATCGGGTTGGTCGAGGTCTCCTTGCCCTGCTGGTGCTGCCGGTAGTGGCGGGTCACCGTGCCGTGGGCGGCCTCGGCCTCGACGGTCTTGCCGTCCGGGGTCGCGAGCACCGAGGTCATGAGGCCGAGCGAGCCGAAGCCCTGGGCCACGGTGTCGGACTGCACGTCGCCGTCGTAGTTCTTGCACGCCCAGACGTAGCCGCCCTCCCACTTGAGCGAGGCGGCGACCATGTCGTCGATCAGCCGGTGCTCGTAGGTGATGCCGGCGGCGTCGAACTTGTCCTTGAACTCGGACTCGAAGACCTCCTCGAAGATGTCCTTGAACCGGCCGTCATAGGCCTTGAGGATCGTGTTCTTCGTGGAGAGGTAGACCGGGTAGTTACGGTCCAGGCCGTAGTTCATCGAGGCGCGCGCGAAGTCGCGGATCGAGTCGTCCAGGTTGTACATCGACAGCGAGACGCCGGCGCCCGGGGCCTGGAAGACCTCGTGCTCGATCGGCTCGGAGCCGTCGGACGGCGTGAAGGTCACCGTCAGGGTGCCCGCCGAGGGGAACTTGAAGTCGGTGGCGCGGTACTGGTCACCGAAGGCGTGGCGGCCGACGATGATCGGCTTGGTCCAGCCCGGCACCAGGCGCGGCACGTTCTGCATGATGATCGGCTCGCGGAAGATGACGCCGCCGAGGATGTTGCGGATCGTCCCGTTCGGGGAGCGCCACATCTTCTTCAGGCCGAACTCCTCGACCCGCGCCTCGTCCGGCGTGATCGTCGCGCACTTGACGCCCACGCCGTGCTTCTTGATGGCGTTGGCGGAGTCGATCGTGACCTGGTCGTCGGTCGCGTCGCGGTTCTCGATGCCGAGGTCGTAGTACTCCAGGTTGACATCGAGGTAGGGCAGGATCAGCTGGTCCTTGATGAACTGCCAGATGATCCGGGTCATCTCGTCGCCGTCGAGCTCGACGACGGTGCCCTCGACCTTGATCTTGCTCACGTGCTCTCCTTGCATCACGGCCCCGCTGCAGGGCCCCACCGCGGGAGTGCCAGCGGTGGGGGCAGCGGGGTCCTATTTCAGAGGTCGGCTATGTCAGCCTGCTTGGCGCGCACGGCCTCGGCTGCGTCGCGCAGCGCGGCCAGCTCGCTCTCGGAGAGGTCGCCCTCGACGACCTTCCGCACTCCTTCTCGGCCGATCTCGGCCTCCACCCCCAGGTAGACACCGCTGATCCCGTACTCGCCGTCGACCCACGCGCACACCGGCATGACCTCGCCGGAGTCCTCCATGACCGCGCGAGCCATGCGGGCCGCGGCGGCCGACGGCGCGAAGTACGCCGAGCCGGTCTTGAGCAGGGCCACGACCTCGGCACCGCCGTTGCGGGTGCGGTCGACGAGGTGGTCGATGCGGTCGGCGGCGAGCACCTCGGTCAGCGGCTTGCCGTCGACGGTGCACCGGGACGGCACGGGCACCATCGTGTCGCCGTGCGAGCCGAGGGTCAGGGTGCGCACCGAGGAGACGGGGACGCCGGCCTCCTCGGCCACGAAGTTGGTGAAGCGCGCGGTGTCGAGCATCCCGGCCTGGCCCATGACCCGGTGCTTCGGGAAGCCGCTGGCCAGCTGGGCGAGCGCGGTCATCTCGTCCAGCGGGTTGGACACCACGATCAGGACGGCGTCCAGCGAGGCAGCGGCGACCTTCTCGGCGACCTCGCGGACGATCGACGCGTTGGTCTCGATGAGGTCCATCCGGCTCATGCCCGGCTTGCGCGGCACACCCGCGGTGATGACGACGACGTCGGAGTTCTCGGTGCCCTCGTAGGACCCGCCCCCGACGCCGACCACCCGGGTCTCGAAGCCCTCGATCGGCCGCGACTGGTTCATGTCGAGGGCCAGACCCTCGGGCTTGCCCTCGACGATGTCGGTGAGGACGACGGTCTCGAAGATGTCGTACTCAGCGAGACGGAGCGCAGTCGTGGAGCCGTAGAAGCCGGCACCCACCACGGTGACCTTGCCGTTCCGAGGCTTGTCTGCCATGGCCGCCAACCTAGCGTCGCGCAGGCCGTCGCGCCTCAGCGGGTTGCGCGTCAGTTCTCGAGTCCCGGGATCGCCAGGGAGATGGTCGTGAGCGCCACGCCGGCGGCCACGAGCAGGAACACGTCCACCGGCCGGCTGCGGACGGCGAGGAAGCCGACCCGGCGCTCCGGCAGGAACAGCCGCAGCAGCGCGGCCCCCACGAGGGCCAGGCCCATGACCGTCAGCCCCTTGCGCCAGTGCTCGAGGGCGACCAGCGCCAGCCCGACCGCGACTCCGGCCAGCACCGCCAGCAGGGGCAGCTGGCGGACCAGCCCGGCGACGAACGGGCGCCGGACGTACAGCGGCGGCCGACCCCCGTTCACGCCGTGAGCGCCTCGCGGGCAGCGGCCTGCTCGGCGGCCAGGACCACGTTCTGCAGAAGCATCGCGCGGGTCATCGGGCCGACGCCGCCGGGGTTGGGGGCCACGAACCCGGCCACCTCGAGGACGTCCGGAGCGACGTCGCCGGCGATCTTCCCGTCCACCCGGCTGACCCCCACGTCGAGGACGGCGGCACCGGGCTTGACCAGGTCGGCGGTGATCAGCCCCGGGACGCCGGCCGCGGCCACCACGATGTCCGCCGAGCGCACGTGCGCGGCCAGATCCCGGGTGCCGGTGTGGCACAGGGTCACCGTCGCGTTCTCCGTGCGGCGCGTCAGGAGCAGCCCGAGCGGACGGCCGACGGTGATGCCGCGGCCGACGACCACGACCTCGGCGCCGGCGATCGGCACCTCGTAGCGGCGCAGCAGCTCGATGATGCCGACCGGGGTGCACGGCAGGGCGCCGGGGACGTTGAGCACCAACCGGCCGAGGTTGACCGGATGCAGACCGTCGGCGTCCTTGGCCGGGTCCATCGCCTCGAGGACGACGCTCTCGTCGATGCCGGCGGGCAGCGGCAGCTGCACGATGTAGCCGGTGCACGCGGGGTCGGCGTTGAGCTCCTCGACGACGGCGAGGACGTCGGCGAGCGTGGCGGTGGCCGGCAGCTCCCGCTGGATGCTGGCGATGCCGACCTGCGCGCAGTCGGAGTGCTTGGCGTTGACGTACCAGCGGCTGCCGGGGTCGTCACCCACCAGCAGCGTGCCGAGCCCGGGGCGGTGACCGGCGTCGGCGAGCGCGGCCACCCGTCCGGTCAGTTCCGAGCGGATCGCCGCCGCCGTCGCCTTGCCGTCCAGGATCGTCGCGGGCACGCGGACAGTGTGCCCGAGGTTCTCGCGCGCCGGTCGGCGCGGTCCTACCCTCGCGTCGTGGCGGGCTCCTCCTCGCCCGCCCCGGCCGAAGGTGCGCGATGACCGAACGCGAGCAGAGCCCCCTCGACTGGTCCATGGAGCCCGACCCCCCGCCCGGAGGAACGGCCCCGATCTACTCCTCCGAGCCGGTCGCGCGACGCGGCCCCGAGAGCCTCGGTGGGCTGCTGCTCCTCCTCGCGGGCGTCGCCGCCGCGGTCAGCCTCGTGCTCGAGTGGCTGGCCGACCGCGACGACACCGGCTGGGACCTGGTGCGCGCGGGGTTCGAGGACCTGGACGCGATCATCGACACCGGCCTGTGGCAACCGATCGCGATCGTCCTGGGCGGCGGCGTCCTGCTGCTGCTCGGGATCGCGATGTGGCTCCCGGCGCGGTCGCACCGCCTCCTCGGCCTGCTCGGGCTGGTCGTGAGCGGGCTGGTCGTGTGGGCGGTGGTCGTGCCGCTGTCCGACGCCGAGTGGGAGCTCGACTTCTTCGGCGCGGGCTTCTGGTGCGCGATCGCCGTCGCGGTCCTCGGTGTCCTCGGCAGCCTCAAGGCCCTGCTCACCGGGAGGCGTTACCGCTAGTCGGCGACGAGCGCACCGTGGGCGCGGGCGACCTGCACCGCCTGCACGAGGTCCAGCCGGACGCCGGTCAGCTCGAAGGACCGCCAGTTGACCTCCTGCATCGACGCACCCCGCAGGTCGGTGCCGCGGAGCTTGGTGCCCTGCAGCCGGGCCCGGTCGAGGTCGGCGCCGGTCAGGTCGCACTCGCGCAGGTCGGCGTCGCCGAGGTCGGCCTCGCGCAGCCGCTGGCCCGACAGGTCCAGCCCGGACAGGTCGGCGCCGCGCAGGTTGACGTAGCTCCAGTCGCAGTCGGTCGACGTCATGGGCCGCAGGTGCGCCCCGGGGAAGTGCGAGCCGGTGAGCTTGCAGCCCGCCCAGGTGACGTCGCGGAGGGTGGCCCGGTCGAACCGGCACGACAGGAACGCCGTCCCGGTGTGCCGCGACCCGCTGAGCCGCACCCCGGTGAGGAGACAGTGGTCGAACACGCACCGGCGGGTGACGAGCTCCTCCAGCGAGGCGTCGTCGAACCGGCAGCGGACGAAGGTGACGCCGTCGAGCTCGGCACCCCACCAGTCGACCCGCGCGAAGTCCTCGCCCTCGACGACCGCTCCGGCCTCCGGCGGGCCGACGTGCGGGCGCGGTCCCGCCATCAGTGCGCGAAGTGGCGCGTACCGGTCAGGTAGAGCGGCACGCCCGCGGCGGCGGCCGCCGCGACGACCTCCTCGTCCCGCACCGACCCGCCCGGCTGGACGACGGCGCGCACGCCGGCGTCGAGCAGCACCTGCAGCCCGTCGGCGAAGGGGAAGAACGCGTCGGAGGCCGCGACCGAGCCGGTAGCCCGCTCCCCCGCCCGCGAGACCGCCAGCCGCGCGGAGTCCACGCGGTTCACCTGGCCCATGCCCACGCCGACGGTCGCCCGGTCGTGCGCCAGCAGGATCGCGTTGCTCTTCACCGCCCGCACCGCGCGCCAGGCGAAGACCAGGTCGTCGAGGCCCGCGGCGTCCAGGGGCTCGCCGGTGGCCAGCGTCCAGGTCGTCGGGTCGTCGCCCGGGGCGTCGATCCGGTCGGTCGCCTGCAGGAGCAGGCCGCCGCTGATCGGCCGCAGCTCCGCGGCCGCGCCCGGCAGGTGCGGCAGGCGGAGCAGCCGGATGTTCTTCTTGCCGGTCAGCACCTGCACCGCGTCGTCGGTGAACGACGGGGCGACGACGACCTCGGTGAACACCTCGGCCACCTGCTCGGCCATGGTCAGGTCGATCTCCCGGTTGGCCGCGATGACCCCGCCGAACGCCGAGAGCGGGTCGCAGGCGTGCGCCTTGCGGTGCGCGGCGGCGATGTCGGGGCCGACGGCGATGCCGCAGGGGTTGGCGTGCTTGATGATCGCCACGCACGGGTCGGCGTGGTCGTGCGCGGCCCGCCAGGCGGCGTCGGTGTCGACGTAGTTGTTGTAGGACATGGCCTTGCCGTGCAGCTGCTCGGCGTGCGCGAGCCCCGGCGTCAGGCCTCGGTACAGCGCCGCGCCCTGGTGCGGGTTCTCGCCGTAGCGGAGCACGTCGGCCCGCTCCCAGCTGGCGGCGACCCACTCCGGGAAGTTCGTCTCCGGATCGGGCGCCAGCACGCTGCCCATCCAGGAGGCGACGGCGATGTCGTAGGACGCGGTGTGCCGGAAGGCGGCCACCGCGAGCCGCTGCCGCTCGGCGAGGGTGAACCCGCCCTCCCCCACCGCGGCCAGGACGTCGCCGTAGCGCGCAGGGTCGACGACGACGGCGACCGACGGGTGGTTCTTCGCCGCGGCCCGCACCATGGCCGGCCCGCCGATGTCGATCTGCTCGACGCACTCGTCGGGCGAGGCGCCGGAGGCCACCGTCTCGGTGAACGGGTAGAGGTTGACCACGACGAGGTCGAAGGCGGCGATGCCGAGCTCGTCGAGCTGGGCGACGTGCTCGGGCTTGCGGCGGTCGGCCAGGATGCCGGCGTGCACCGCGGGGTGCAGCGTCTTGACCCGCCCGTCCAGGCACTCCGGGAAGCCGGTCACCTGCTCGACCGGCGTGACCGGGATGCCGGCGTCGGCGATCCGGCGCGCGGTCGCACCGGTGCTGACCAGCTCCACCCCGGCACCGGCCAGCCCGCGGGCCAGCTCCTCGATGCCGGTCTTGTCGTACACGCCCAGCAGGGCGCGGCGGATCGGGCTGCGGTCGCTCATCGGGAGCTCTCGTCCTCTCGTTCGGTGGCCGCGAGCCGGGCCACCGTCTCCACCAGGAGCTCGCGCTCCACGGCCTTGATGCGTTCGTGCAGTCGGGGTTCGTCGTCGTCGGGCAGGACCGGCACCTCGCGCTGGACGAGCACCGGCCCGGTGTCCACGCCGGCGTCGACCAGGTGCACCGTCGACCCGGTCACGGTCGCACCGGCGGCCAGGGCGTCGCGCACCGCGTGGGCGCCCGGGAAGGCGGGCAGCAGCGCCGGGTGGGTGTTGATCAGCCGCCCGCCGAACGCGTCGAGCACCGCCGGCCCGACGATCTTCATGAAGCCGGCGGACACGACCAGGTCGGGGGCGAAGGCGCCGATCGCGTCGGCCAGCGCGCGGTCCCAGGCGGACCGGTCCGGGTGGTCCCGCAGGGCGCACACGAACGTGGGGATGCCCCGGCGGCGGGCGTGCTCGAGCCCGGCGGCGTCCCGGTCGGCTCCCACGGCGACGACCTCGGCGGGGTAGTCCGGGTCCTCCGCCGCGTCGAGCAGCGCGGCGCACAGCGAGCCGGTGCCGGAGAGGAGGACCACGACCCTCGCCCGCGACGTCGATCGCCCGGGGCCGCCCACCCCGCGACCCTATAAGGACCGCTCAGGGAGCGGAGCGCCACCGGGTGACGGCGGCAGCGAACGCGGCGGAGATGCCCGCCTGCGCGGCGATCGCCACGCCCGTGGCGATCGGCGGTGCCCCCACGGAGGCGAGGGCGCCGTCGCCGAGCGACCCGCCGGCCGCCCACACGAGGAGGCCGCAGACCACGCCCAGCAGGACGCCGGCGAGCACGCCGGCCAGCCCGGCGACGACCGAGCCGCCGTCGTCGGCCGCGAAGCGGCGGGCCAGCGCCCGGCCCGCCACCAGCCCGGCCAGCACGGGCACGGCCTGGGAGGCGAACGCGAGCAGCGGCACGGCCTGGGTGTCGGGGAGCGCGGCGAACAGCGGGAGCGCGGGCACCGGGCCCAGCGTCACGCCGTGCACGGAGACGAGGGTGCCGCTGCCCACCGAGAAGCCCGGTCCGGCGGCCAGGCCGAGGACGGCGCCGACGGCGTTGGGCAGGAGCAGCGCGCAGAGCCCGAGCAGGCCCAGCGCCCCCGCCCCCGCTCCCCCCAGCCGGCCGGACACCGCGGCGTACCCGTCGGCGTCGGCGGCCAGCGCGACCGCGACGACGGCCAGGCAGAGGGCCAGCGCGGTGAGCAGGCCGGCGAGGACACCCCGCAGCACCGGGCGGGTCTGGGGAGGCAGCCGGTCGAGCGCGGTGTCGACGAGGCCGGACTCCCGGCCGACTCCCCAGCCGGCCGCGGCGACCGCCAGGAGCGCGCTGCCCAGCAGCGCACGCGGCAAGCCCACCGCGGCCCCCGGGCCGTCGGCCACGAGCGCCAGCACGGCGGTGAGGACGACGTGCGCACCGGTCAGGACGCCGGCAGCCCACAGCGCGGCCCGGGGCCCGGTGGTGCCGGCGGCGCGGACGACGACGCGGCCCGTACCGGCCAGGCCCCACGCGATGCCGAGGGTGAGCAGCAACGGGGCGACGGCGACGGGGCCGGAGGCCAGCGTGAGGTCCGCGCCCTGGGCGAGCAGCCAGAGCCGGGCCGCCAGCAGCACCGAGCCGCCGATCCCGGGGCCACCGGCCGGATCGAGGGCGGAGACCACCCCGACGGCCAGGGCGAGGACCGCGAGCCCGGCCACCGACACCGCCGCAGCCGCGGCGGGCGCCGTCCACCCCACCGGGAAGGACCCGACCCCGCCTCCGCCGTCCCGACCCGCGCGGGGCAGGCGTGCGAGGAGGGAGACCACGTGCCCCACTCTGCCAAGGCCGCGCCGCCCGTGGTCGGCGCACGCGCCCGGCGAGCCCGACAAAGCGACGAGGGCCGGCGGCATCGAGCCGCCGACCCTCGTCGATCCGTGCTGCGGAACCGGTCAGGCCGGTCCCGGTGGCCCCGGTGACGGGGGCGGTGGGGGCGGCGGCGGGCCACCGGCCTTCCGGGCCCGCAGCTCGGGCAGGGCCCGCAGCACGGCGAGGACCGCCGCGGCCAGCACGGTGAGGAGAGCGAGGAAGGCGACGATGCTGAACCCGGCCTCCTCGGAGGGGCCGTTGCTCAGTGCGAGCTGGTCGATCCAGGTGAACAGGAAAAGCACGGCGGCCAACACAGTGAGCCCCGCGGTGACGACGGTGCGCGGCGCCGGCACCCGCACCGTGGCGAACGCCGGGAGCAGCACCCACACCGCGGCGGCCAGCAGCAGCAACCAGGCGAGGATCGCCGGCCAGGTCGCGTAACCGATCTCGAAGGTGAAGTCCCCGAAGCCGACGGCGTCGCTGAACCCGTTGGTGGACGCGTCGACGTCCTCGAGGCCCTCGTCGTCGAAGCCGTACCAGGGCAGCAGGAGGAAGAGGGTGAACAGCAGCGCCGAGCCCGCCACCAGGCGCTCGAGGAGGCCGACCTTCGAGAAGTCGACCGAGGTCCTCGAGCCGCCGGGGGCGCCGTGGCCTGGAGGGGCGTACCCGCCCTGCGGGGGCTGGCCCCACGGCGGCGGGGGCTGCTGCCCCCACGGCTGCTGCGGCGGGGGCTGCTGGCCCCACGGCTGCGGCGGCGGGGGCTGCTGGCCCCACGGCTGCTGCGGCTGGCCGTACGGCGGCTGCGGCGGGCCGTACGGCGGCTGCTGGGGTGGCTGCTGGCCGGGCCCCGGCTGCCCGGGTCCGCCCGGAGGCGGCGGGGGCTGACTGGTCATCGCGAGCCATTCTTCGGTGGTTCGTGGCAGGACCGGGACACGGGGCGGCCCAGGGGGGATCGTGGTCGCCCGCCGCGGAGCGGCGCAAGGCACCCGGGCGTGGCGGCCGTCTCCGGTACCGACCCCCGGACGCAGCACTGCCCGGCGTCCGCGGGTGCGGACACCGGGCAGTGCGGTGCGGTGCTGGTGGTCCGGCGTCAGCCGCCGATGATCTCGCGCATGAGCGTCGCGGTCTCCGACGGGGTCTTGCCCACGCGGACGCCGGCGGCCTCGAGGGCCTCCTTCTTGGCCTGCGCGGTGCCGGCCGAGCCCGAGACGATGGCGCCGGCGTGGCCCATGGTCTTGCCCTCGGGGGCGGTGAAGCCCGCGACGTAGCCGACGACGGGCTTGGTGACGTTGGCCTTGACGAAGTCGGCGGCCCGCTCCTCGGCGTCGCCACCGATCTCACCGATCATCACGATGGCCTCGGTCTCCGGGTCGTCCTGGAAGGCCTGGAGGCAGTCGATGTGGGTGGTACCGATGACCGGGTCGCCACCGATGCCGACGGCGGTGGAGAAACCGATGTCCCGGAGCTCGTACATCATCTGGTAGGTCAGCGTGCCCGACTTCGACACCAGACCGATCTTGCCCTGCTTGGTGATGTTGGCCGGGATGATGCCGGCGTTGCTGCGCCCAGGGCTGATCAGACCGGGGCAGTTCGGGCCGATGATGCGCGTCGCGCCACCCTGGGCGTGGGCCCAGACGTAGGTGGAGTCGTGCACCGGGATGCCCTCGGTGATGATCACCGCGAGCCCGATCTGGGCGTCGACGGCCTCGATCGCGGCGGCCTTGGCGAACGGCGGCGGCACGAAGATGACGCTGACGTCGGCGCCGGTCTCCTTCATCGCGTCGGCGACGCTGCCGAACACCGGCACGCTGGTGCCGTCGAAGTCGACGTTCTGACCGGCCTTGCGGGGGTTCACGCCACCGACGATCGCGGTGCCGGAGGCCAGCATGCGCGAGGTGTGCTTCATGCCCTCGGAGCCGGTCATGCCCTGGACGATGACCTTGCTGTTCTCGTTGAGGAAGATCGACATCTCTACAGGTCCTGTTCGCTAGGGCTTCAGGCGGCGGCGAGCTCGGCGGCCCGGCGCGCGGCGCCGTCCATCGTGTCGACCACGGTCACGAGCGGGTGGTTGGCGTCGGCCAGGATGCGCCGGCCCTCCTCGACGTTGTTGCCGTCGAGGCGGACCACCAGCGGCTTGGTGGCCTGGTCACCCAGCTGCTGCAGGGCGGCGACGATGCCGTTGGCAACGGCGTCGCAGGCGGTGATGCCACCGAAGACGTTGACGAAGACGCTCTTCACGGCCGGGTCGCTGAGGATGATCCCCAGGCCGTTGGCCATGACCTCGGCGGAGGCGCCACCACCGATGTCGAGGAAGTTGGCCGGGCGGACCCCGCCGAATTCCTCGCCCGCGTAGGCGACGACGTCCAGGGTGCTCATGACCAGGCCGGCACCGTTGCCGATGATCCCGACCTCGCCCTCGAGCTTGACGTAGTTGAGGTCCTTCTCCTTGGCCGCGGCCTCGAGCGGGTCAGCGGCGGCGGCGTCCTCGAGCGCCTCGTGGGCGGGCTGCCGGAAGCCGGCGTTCTCGTCCAGGGTGATCTTGGCGTCGAGGGCCAGCACGGTGCCGTCGGGCGCCTTGGCCAGCGGGTTGACCTCGACCAGGGTGGCGTCCTCCTTGGAGAACGCGTCCCACAGCTGCACGGCGATGGCGATGACCTGGTCGCGCACCTCGGGGGCGAACCCGGCGGCGTCCACGATCTCGGCGGCCTTGGCGGCGTCCACGCCGACGGTGGCGTCGACGGGGATGCGGGCCAGCGCCTCGGGGCGCTCGACGGCGAGCTGCTCGATCTCCATGCCGCCCTCGACGCTGGCCATGGCCAGGAAGGTGCGGTTGGACCGGTCGAGCAGGTAGGAGAAGTAGTACTCCTCGGCGATGTCGCTGGCCTGGGCCACCATCACGCGGTGCGTGATGTGCCCCTTGATGTCCAGCCCGAGGATGTCCTGGGCGCGCGCCTTGGCGTCCTCGGGGTTGTCGGCGAGCTTGACGCCACCGGCCTTGCCGCGGCCGCCCACCTTCACCTGCGCCTTGACGACGACGGTCTGCCCGATCTCGCGGGCGATCGCCTCCGCCTGCTCGGGCGTCTCGGCGACGCCGCCGGGGAGCACGGGGACGCCGTGCGAGGCCAACAGGTCACGGGCCTGGTACTCGAAGAGATCCACGAACAGGCACCGTAGACCGCCCGTAACCTGCCCGCGCCCTCGGGCGTTGGAGAGACGGGCCCGGCGTGGGGTGCATCACAGGCGATCTCACCCGTTCGCAGGGGGAACGTGCCGGCCCGCCGCGTGTCGCCCACCGAAGGAGCCCCGCCGTGCGCCGAGCCACGACCGTCCTGCTGTCCTCCGTGCTGGCCGCGGGAGGCCTGGTCACCCTGGCGCCCCCGGCGGCTGCGACGCAGCCCACCGTGCGCGACCTGACGATCACGGTGACCGGCCTGGGGCCGGAGAAGCGCACGTGCGAGATCGACGCCGACCTCTACCTCCCCGCCGGTGCGAGCAAGCACCGGCCGGTCCCCGCGCTGCTCACCACCAACGGCTTCGGCGGCACCAAGGAGGATCAGGCCGACTACGCGCTGGGGTTCGGCGAGCACGGGTACGCCGCCCTGGCCTACACCGGCCTCGGGTTCGTCGACGGCGACACCTGCCCGATCACCCTGGACGACGTCGAGCACGACGGCGCGGCCGCCAGCCAGCTCCTCCGCTTCCTGGGCGGCGACCCCGCCATCTCCGCCGTGGACGACGCGACCGGGAAGCGGGTGCGGGTCGACCAGGTCGTCCGCGAGGACGCCCGCACCGGCGTCCGGCACGACCCGCAGGTCGGGATGATCGGCGGCTCCTACGGCGGGCAGATCCAGTTCGCGACGGCGGGGTTCGAGAACAAGGCACGCACCAACCGGCTGGACGCGATCGTCCCGCAGATCACCTGGAACGACCTCTCCTACTCCCTCGCCCCCGAGAACGGCAGCCTCCCCGGCGGCACCGCGCGCAGCGGCTCGGTGAGCGCGTCGGGCACCGGCGTCTTCAAGTACCAGTGGGCGGCGCTGTTCACCACGCTCGGGGTGGCCAACGGCGTCCAGGACTACCAGGCCCTGCTCGCCGACCCGGCGCAGTTCGAGGCCTTCTTCACCGCCGCGTCCCTGTCGAGGAACTGCGCGAACTTCGAGCCGGAGGTGTGCACCGCGCTCGGTGAGGTCGCCACGGTCGGCTACCCGAGCCAGGCGTCCATCCGGTACCTGCGGTCGAACTCGGTGGCCAGCTACATGAGGAACGTGCGGGTGCCCACGCTGCTCGGGCAGGGCCAGGCGGACACGCTGTTCAACCTGCAGGAGTCGGTGGCGACCTACACCGCGCTCAAGCGGCAGGGCACGCCGGTCTCGCTCATGTGGCAGTCGTGGGGCCACAGCAGCTCCACCCCGCAGCCGGGTGAGCTCGACGAGCGGCACCCCGCCCGGTCGCTGCAGGGCGCCGCGGCGCTGGCCTGGTTCGACCACTACGTGCGCGACCGCGGGCCGACGCCGCCGCAGGGCTTCGCCTACTACCGCGACTGGGTCCACGAGGCGACCGGCGACATCACCCGGGCCTACGCGGTGGCGCCGTCCTACCCGGTCGGCACCGAGCGGACCTACCACCTGTCCAGCACCGGCCCGGACGGCGGCGCCCTCGTCCCCTCGCCCCGGCAGGTGGCCCGGGGCACGAGCGCCTACAGCAGCGTCGCGCCGATCGGCCCGAACTACACCGAGACGTCGGCCCTGGACCAGACCGGGGCGGTCACCGACCCGCCCGGGACGTCGATCCGGTTCAGCACCGAGCCGCTCGCCGCACCGCTGGACGTCGTCGGGTCGCCCCGGCTCACCGTGCAGCTGACCGCCCCGGCCGTGGCCCTCAGCCAGCAGGCCGGGCCGGCCGGGCAGCTGGTCGCCTACGCCAAGGTCTACGACGTCGGACCGGAGGGCGCGGTCGAGCTGCCGCACCGGCTGATCTCACCGGTACGCGTCACCGACGTCACCCGGCCCGTGACCATCGAGCTCCCCGGGATCGTGCACCGGTTCGAGCAGGGGCACCGCCTGGCGGTCGTCCTCGCCGGTGGCGACCTCGCCTACCGCGGCTCGACCGCTCCCCAGCAGGTCGCCCTGACGACCGGACCGGGTGTCGTGCAGCAGCTGAGCGTCCCCGTCGTCAGCCGCTGAGACCCGCGCGCACCCAGCCGGCGACGTCGCCCGGGTCGGTGTCGCGCGGGAACACCCGGGCGACGCCGGGCGGGGTGCCGTCGGCGACGGCGAACGGCAGCACGTCGTCGACGCCCCGCCCGGTCAGCGCGGCGGCGAGCCCGGCCAGCGGCGCCGGGTCGCCGTCCCGGGGCAGCACGACACCGACGGCGTCGGCGTCCTCCTGCACGACGGTGGCGGCCAGCCGGCCGGGCGCGTGCGGCCGGTCGGTGTAGACGACCTCCATGCCGGCGTCACGCAGGGCGCGGGCGAGGACCTCGGCGGTGCGGTCGCCCTCCCCGCGGCCGGGGCCGGCCACGACCACCCGGATGCGTTCGTCCACGCGGCGACCCTAGGAGGACCGGCGGAGCCGCCAGGCGAGCAGGGTGAGGACGGCGAAGCCGAGGCCGGCCAGCAGCAGCCCGACGCCGGGCAGCGTCCAGTCCAGCTCGTCGGAGGAGACGGCGTCGCGCAGGCCGGAGAAGCCGGCGGCGAGCACCGTCACGGCGATCGCCAGCAGCCCGCCGACGGCGGCCAGGCGCGGGCGCAGGGACGGCGCGGTCACCGAGCACAGCACCAGCGCACCGGCCAGCAGCAACCCGCCCAGCAGCGCCAGACCCGGCCGTTCGAGCAGCGCCTGCGGGCCCTCGCGGGTCACCACGACCTGCAGCCCGGTGGCCGGATCGAGAACCAGGTCGTCGCGCACGTCGGCGGCCGGCAGGGCCAGGCAGAGCACCGTCCCCACGCCCAGCAGCACCGTGGCGCCGGCCAGCAGCCCGCGGACCGGGTCGAGCGTGCCCCGGTCGTCCATCACCGTGCGACCCCAGGCGCCCACCGCGACGCAGCCGGCGAGCACCGTCAGCGACAGGGCGACCACCCCCGCGACCCAGCCGACGCCGATGTGCAGGTCGCTGGTCAGCACCGGGCGTCCGCCGAGCACCTCGACGGCGGGGCGGTCGGTGGAGCTCCGGCCGCGGTAGAGCTCGATGAGCAGGTTGCCGAGCGCCAGCGCGCCGGCGACCGCCGCGTAGGCCAGGCCGAACTTGGGGACGGCGCCGCGCACGAGCAGCACCCCCACCGCACCACCGGCCAGCGGGACGAGCAGCGTGGCGAGGACGCCGAGCGCGCTGCCGCCCAGGACCAGGTCCTGCCCGTCCACCTCGAGGTAGGTCGGGAAGGCCGACAGCAGGCCGGCCAGGGCGGCGAGCAGGAGCAATGCCCCGGCGACGCGTGCGCCGGCCGGGACGGTCCCGATGACCAGTCCCTCGCCGGCAGCGGGCCGCTGGTCCACCGCACGCGCCCGGCCACGAGGGCCCGGCGGGGTCGCGGTGCGCGGTGTCCGGGAGCGGGCGGACCCGGGTCGGGCGTCGCGGGCAGGCACGCAGTTCCCCTTCGCATCGGTCACGATCCGGCCACGATCGGCCGGCCCATCGGGGACGTCGGTGTGACGGGCGCCACACGGGAGCGTTACCGTCGGGTGAACGGGGCACCGAGGGGTGCACCCCCACCGGCACGGCCGAACCCAGCGCCACCGGCGGAACACACGGGGAAGAGAAACCGCCATGCGACCCACGAGCGCTCCGGGCTACGACCCAGCGTCGCACACGACCGCCGCTCCGGACGCCGCGGCACGAGGTGCCCTCCGCGACCTGTGCCGCCCGTCGACGCTGACCGGCGGCCTCACCGAGCTGGCCTGGGTGGGTGCCCACGTTCTGATGTACCCGCTGGGCACCTGGACCGAGCGGCTGCAGCCCGACGTGCTGCACCGCCCGGACCGGAGCTCTGCCGTCCGGGCACTGTTCGCCGCCGACCCGCTGGCGGCCCGGACCCCCGTCCTGCTGGTCCACGGCCTGGTCGACAACCGCTCGATCTTCGCCGTGATGCGCCGCAGCCTGCGCCGCCGCGGCTTCGCCTCGGTGTGCTCGTGGAACTACAGCCCCCTGCTGCGCGACGTCGCGAAGGCCGCGGACGACCTCGGCGCGCACATCGAGCGCATCTGCGCCCAGACGGGGCACGACCGCGTGCACGTGGTCGGGCACAGTCTCGGGGGGCTCATCGCCCGCTACTACGTCCAGCGCCAGGGCGGTGACCGGCGGGTCGACGCCCTGGTGACGCTGGGGACGCCGCACGGGGGGTCGGTGCTCGCACACCTCCTGCCCACGCCGCTGGTGCGCCAGCTCCGGCCGGGCTCGCCGGTGCTCACGGAGCTCGCCGAGCCCGTCGACCGGTGCGACACCCGCATCACCGCGATCTACAGCGACCTCGACCAGATGGTGCTGCCGACGTCGGCCGGCCGCTGCGACCACCCCGACCTCGGCGCGCGGAACGTCCTCGTGCGGGGCGTGGGGCACATGTCGCTGCCCATCGACCGGGGCGTGCTCGACGACGTGGCACTGACCCTGGCCGGCGCCGGCACGCACGCCGGGCAGCGCCCGCCGGTCCGCGCCGTCGCCTGACCCGGGCGGCCCGTCGGAGGCCGTTCCGTTACCTGAGGCACACCGCACGACACAGACCGTGATGTGCTTGGAGAGGCCCTCACACCTCGTTACGGTTCGGTCACGGCGCCGGTATCCACCGGCGGCGCCGCCGCTCCCCCGACGGGTCGCACCGAGCCCTCGCGGAGCACTGCCCCGGGAAGGTGCGCCGTGTCCTCCACCGTTGCGCCCACGCTCCTCGAGCGGCCGGGTCCCGAGGACGGCGCCACCGGCCGCATCGAGCTCGGTCGCGGCACCCCCGCGATCCCCGTCCCGCGCCCGTCGACCACCGCGCTCATGCGCGCCGCCGCAGCAGCCGATGCCGAGGCCGCCGCCGAGGCCGCCGCGGCGCAGACCACCGTGGCCGACGAGACCGCCGTCGCTGACGGGCCCGCCACCGACGCGTCCTCGGCCCCCCGCCGTCGACTCCCCCGGTTCGGCGGGCGCCGGCCCGCCGCCGCACAGCCCGCGCCGGCCACGCGCCGCCGGCTCCCACACCCGCCCGGCCGGCGCGCCCCGCTGTGGTTCGCGGCCCTCGTCGCCGGGGCCCTGCTCGCCGGCGCCCCCGCGATCGTCGGGAGCGACACCGAGCGCGTCGACGTCACCGCGTCAGACCTCGGGCTCGGCACCGGCCTGGATCACGGCTTCAGCGGCGGGATCGAGGACGCCGACGTGCGCCGCGGCATCACCGAGGCCGAGGCCCAGGCCCGCCTCGGCGAGCTGGCCGCCTCCCGCGCCGCCCGCCAGCCCAAGACGGTGCTGCCCGTCAGGGGCCAGCTCACCACCTGCTTCTGCCAGCGCTGGGGCACCATGCACTGGGGCCTGGACCTCGCCGCGCCGCTCGGCACGCCGATCCTGGCCGCCTCCGACGGCGTCGTCCTCCGGGCCGGCAGCGCGTCGGGCTACGGCAACGCGCTCTACATCCAGGACGCCGACGGCGACGTCCACATCTACGGCCACATGCGGTACTACAACGTCTCCGCGGGCGACATCGTGCACGCCGGCGACCAGATCGCCAAGGTCGGCAACGAAGGCCAGTCCACCGGCCCGCACCTGCACTACGAGATCCACCGCGGTGGCATGTACGGGCGGCCCATCGACCCCCAGGACTGGCTCGGCGAGCGCGGCGTGGGTGTCTAAGGCCTGAGGAGCGGGGCCCGGAGGGTTCCCGACGAAGGTCTTGGAGCCGCCCTGCGAGGTGCCGCGAGGAGTGGGGCCCGGAGGGTCCCCGACGAACGGCAGGGTGGGCTCAGCGCAACGGGGGGACGGCTCGTGGCCGCGGTGTCCGCCGGAGGCGGACAAGTGTCAGAGCTTCACAAGCGGGGCGTAGCGCAGGACGAGGCGCTTGGTGCCGCCGGAGCCGAAGTCCACGGTGGCCTGCGCCTTCTCGCCCGCCCCGGTCACCTCGACCACGGTGCCCAGACCGAACGCGTCGTGGCTGACCCGGTCGCCGACGTCCACCGAGATGACCTGGCGGTTGCCGGCGCCGCCGCGGAGGCCGCCGGTGGACAGGCCGGTCGCGGCCACGCGCGTCTGCGCCGACCGGTACCCCGTGGACGGCGCAGGCGTCGGGTCGAGGCGCTCCCAGTGGATGGTCTCGGCCGGGATCTCGTCGAGGAACCGTGACGGCGGGTTGTAGGCCGGCTGCCCCCAGCTGGTCCGCACCGTGGCCCGGGAGATGAACAGCCGCTGCTGGGCCCGGGTGATGCCGACGTAGGCCAGCCGGCGCTCCTCCTCCAGCTCGCGCGGGTCGCCCAGGGCGCGCAGGTGCGGGAAGACGCCGTCCTCCATGCCGGTCAGGAACACCACCGGGAACTCCAGACCCTTGGCGGTGTGCAGCGTCATCATCGTGACCACGCCGGCGTCGTCACCGGTCACCGGGATCTGGTCGGCGTCGGCCACCAGCGACACCTGCTCGAGGAAGTCCGTGACCGTGCCGCCCGGGTTCGCCGCCTCGAACTCCGCGGCTACCGAGATGAGCTCGTTGAGGTTGTCGACCCGACCCTCGTCCTGCGGATCGGTGCTGGCCTGCAGCTCCGCGAGGTAGCCGGTGCGGTCGAGGATGCTCTCCAGCAGCGCGGCCGGGCCCGAACCGGTCTCGACCAGCTGCTCGAACTCCTCGAGCAGGGCCACGAACTCCTGGATCGCCTTGAGCGAGCGGGTGGCGAGCTCCCCCACCTCGGAGCAGCGGCGCAGCGCCGAGGCGAAGGCGATCCGCTCGCGGTCGGCGAAGTTCTCGATGCAGGCCTCGGCCCGCTCACCGATGCCGCGCTTGGGGGTGTTGATCACCCGCCGGAGGCTGACGACGTCGGCCGGGTTCGCGACGACCTTGAGGTAGGCCAGCGCGTCGCGGACCTCCTTGCGCTCGTAGAAGCGCACTCCACCGACGACCTTGTACGGCATGCCGACCCGGATGAAAACCTCTTCGAAAACACGGGAGGCGTTGTTGGTCCGGTAGAAGACGGCGATGTCCTTGGGCTGGGCCACACCGTCGTCGACCAGCTTGTCGATCTGCTCGGCGACCCAGGCGGCCTCGTCGTGCTCGTTGTCGGCGACGTAGCCCTCGATCAGCTCGCCGTCGCCGGAGTCGGTCCACAGGTTCTTGGGCCGCCGGCCGGTGTTCCTGGCGATGACGGTGTTCGCAGCCTTGAGGATGCGCTGGGTCGAGCGGTAGTTCTGCTCCAGCAGGATCGTGGTCGCCTGCGGGTAGTCGCGTTCGAACTCGTCGATGTTGCGGATCGTCGCGCCGCGGAAGGCGTAGATGGACTGGTCGGCGTCGCCCACGACGCACAGCTCGGCCATGGGCACCGGGCCCTCACCGGTGCCCACCAGCTCGCGGACCAGCATGTACTGGGCGTGGTTGGTGTCCTGGTACTCGTCGACCAGCACGTGGCGGAACCGGCGGCGGTAGTGCTCCGCGACGTCGGGGAACGCCTGCAGCAGGTGGACGGTGTTCATGATCAGGTCGTCGAAGTCCATGGCGTGCGCCTGGCGCAGCCGCTGCTGGTACAGCGTGTAGGCCTCGGCGAGCACCTTCTCCGGCGCCGTCCCCGGGACGTAGCTCTCCTCGTCGATCAGCTCGTTCTTGAGGTTCGACACCTGCGCTGCGAGGCTGCGCCCCGGGTACCGCTTCGCGTCCAGGTCCAGGTCACGGGCCACCATCGTCATGAGCCGGACCGAGTCGCCCTGGTCGTAGATGGTGAACGAGGACTTCAGGCCGAGCTTGGCGGCCTCGGCCCGCAGGATGCGCACGCACATCGAGTGGAACGTCGACACCCACATCGCCCGCGCCCGGGGGCCGACGAGCTGGGCCACCCGCTCCTTCATCTCGCCGGCTGCCTTGTTGGTGAAGGTGATCGCCAGGATCTCGCCGGGCGACGCGTGCCGGGAGCCGAGCAGGTAGGCGATGCGGTGCGCCAGGACGCGGGTCTTGCCCGAACCGGCGCCGGCCACGATGAGCAGCGGCCCGCCCTCGTGGACGACGGCCTGGCGCTGCGGGCCGTTGAGCCCGGCGAGCATGCGGTCCAGCTCCCGGCCCAGGGACCCCGGCGCGGAGCGCTGGAGTGCGGCGGTACCGGGGAGGGCCTGCTGGACGCTGCTCATGACTACATCACTGTAAGCCGATCGGGGGACAGAAATTCCGCGCCGTCCACGACTCCGCGGGGCCCGCGCGCGGTGCTGGCCGCGTCCCCGGCGGCTGTGGCAGACTGCCCCCGTGCTCGCCAGCCTCAGCTTTTACTACGGCTACCGGGATCCGGTCGCCGTCACCGCAGGCTGAGCACAGCCGCACCAGACGCCCCGGGCCCGAAGAGCCCCGGGGCGTTCTTCGTTTCCGGGGCAGGACGGGCTCCCTCCCCCGAAGGACATCCCATGAGCACCACCGCCACAACCGCCGTCACCGGCTCCGAGATCGACCGGATCGGCGCCCTCCGCGAGGAGATCGACGCCTGCGACGCCGCCATCATCGAGCTGGTGCAGCGCCGGCTGGCCGTCTCGCAGGAGATCGGCGCGGTTCGCCGCGCCAGCGGCGGCACCCGGCTGAACCTCGCGCGCGAGCAGCAGGTGCTCGCCCGGTTCCAGGACGCGCTCGGCCCCGACGGCGCCGCGCTCGGGATGATGCTGCTGCGCCAGGGCCGCGGCCGCCTCTGAGCCCCCGGCGGGCGGCCGGGCTCAGCCGGCCACCTGCACGCTGTCCCCCGTCGAGACCGCCGGACCGGCGAGGGTGTTGCCGCCGTAGCGCAGCCGCCAGGTACCCGTGGCCTCGGCCGGCACCGTCGTGCGGACCCAGCCCCTCGCGTCCGTCGCGACGGCCTTGACCCGGGTCCAGGCGCCGGTCGCCGTCCGGAACTCCACCGCCACGGCCCGCCCGACGTAGGGGACGTAGCGGCCGTTGCTCCAGTCCACGACCAGCAGCCGGCCGGTGACCGTCATCGCCGAGCCCCGCTGCGCCGGCTCCGGGGCGGCGTTGAACGACCCGTCCTGCCACGTGGTGCGGCGGAGCAGCGAGAACGAGGCCGGCAGGTCACGGGAGCTCGCCATGAAGTAGTCGTCGTAGGCGTCGACAGCCACGTCGTGGACGCCCGCCTCGGCGTTGGACCGGGGACCGAACGTCTGCTCCGCCGATCCCTTGTAGACGTAGAAGACGTCGGACTCCGCCTTCCAGTAGCCCAGGGTGCACCCGGACGTCGACACGGCGAAGGTCCTGGTGATCGGCGTCAGGCCGACGACCACGGAGCGCGGGCTGACGCCGTCGATGACGCACGGCACGTCGGCCCGCGCGGCGGGCGCACCCACGACGCCGAGGGCCACGGACAGGCCGAGGACGGCGAGCAGGGGCGTGAGACGGGACCTCATCGGGCTCCTCCGCGTGGTACCGGGGTGGCGGCGGACGCTAGGGCCTCGCCGGCCGGCACCGTCGGATCCGACGGTGAGCCTGTGCTGGACGCGCCCGGAGTGACGGATGAGGCATCACCCGACGGCTGCTCAGAGCCAGGCGCGCCAGACCTGCGAGTCCTCGTCGCCCAGCGCCGCCGCCTCGAGCACGTCGCCCGGGCAGAGCTCCTGCACCTGCTCCCCCAGGGCGTGCGCGAGCCCGAGGGCGGCGTCCAGGTCGTCGGCGTCGCACTCCGTGGAGGCGCGCAGCACCGCACGGTCCGGCTCCCGCCAGACGCGGAGCTCCTCGTCCCCCCGGCGCAGCCCGGCCGCGACCGCGTCGACGGTGGCGTCGTCCACCGCGGTGGCGGCCCGCAGCGCGACGTAGACGGTGAAGGTGGGCACGGGCCGAGTCTGCCCGGTGCGCTCGGCCGGCCGGCAGGCACCGGGTGAGCAGGGTCGATGTGAAGGACCGGTCCGCGCCACTCGTGCTCCCCCAGTCACAGACACCCCACCGGGAGCGCCGGGGTCCCCGGGCGGACCGCTCGGTCCGCTTACCGTTGCGTCGTGACCAGATTGCGGAACGTGGCTGTCGTGCTCGCCGGTGGGACCGGGACGCGGGTGGGACTCTCCATCCCCAAGCAGCTGATCAAGATCGCCGGCAAGCCGATCATCGAGCACACGATCGGCACACTGCAGGCCTCGCCGCAGATCGACGAGATCATCGTGCTGATGACGCCCGGTCACCTGGACGCCGTCCACGCCTTCCTCCGGCCCGGCGGGTACCCGAAGGTCACCCGGGTGCTCGAGGGAGCCGACACCCGCAACGCGACGACGCAGCGCGCACTCGACGCCCTGGGCGACGAGGAGTGCAACGTCCTGTTCCACGACGCCGTCCGGCCGCTGCTCAGCCAGCGCGTGATCGCCGACTGCGTCGACGCCCTCGAGCAGTACGAGGCGGTGGACACCGCGATCCCCTCGGCCGACACGATCATCCAGGTCGACGAGTCGGGCCGGACCATCGACGACGTCCTCAAGCGCGGGCTGCTCCGCCGCGGCCAGACCCCGCAGGGCTTCCGCCTGTCGGTGATCCGCCGGGCCTACGCCCAGGCGGCCCAGGACGCGTCGTTCGAGGCGACCGACGACTGCACCGTGGTGCTCCGCTACGCCCCCGACGTCCCGATCGCCGTCGTGCGCGGCGAAGAGCGCAACATGAAGATCACCGAGCCGATCGACGTCTACATCGCCGACAAGCTCTTCCAGCTGGACAGCCACGAGGCGCCGCGCCCCCGCTACGACTCGGAGTACCGGGCGGCCCTCGCCGGCAAGACCGTCGTCGTCTTCGGCGGCTCCTACGGGATCGGCGCCGACATCGCCCGCATGGCCGAGTCCTACGGCGCGATCACCAAGGTGTTCAGCCGCTCGGCCACCAACACCCACGTCGAGCGGCGCGCGGACATCGTCGCCGCCTGCGAGCAGGTGCTGGCCGCCACCGGCCGCATCGACTACGTGGTGAACACCGCGGGCATCCTGCACCGCGGCGAGCTGGCCGAGACCAGCGAGGAGACCGTCTACTCGGCCACCGAGGTCAACTACCTCGCGCCGATCCACATCTCGCAGGTGTTCCAGCCGCACTTGAAGAAGACCAACGGCTCGCTGCTGCTGTTCACCTCGAGCTCCTACACCCGCGGTCGCAGCGGCTACAGCCTCTACTCCTCGGCCAAGGCCGCCGTGGTCAACCTGACCCAGGCGCTGGCCGACGAGTGGGCTGCCGACGGCGTGCGGATCAACTGCATCAACCCCGAGCGGACCGCCACGCCCATGCGGACCAAGGCGTTCGGCCAGGAGCCCGAGGGCAGCCTGCTGACGTCGGAGGCGGTCGCGGAGACCTCGCTCGACGTCCTCATCAGCTCCTTCACCGGTCACATCGTCGACGTCCGCCGCGAGGACGCGCTGTCCTCCCACGTCGCCGCGTCGGTGTCCGCCGAGCTGGTGCCGGACGACGCCGCAGCGGACCACCTGCCGGGCGTCGACCAGAGCCAGTGACCAGCGCGCCGGTCGTCGGCGTCGTCGTCCTGACGCAGGGCCGCCGCCCGGCCGAGCTGGACCGGGCGGTGCGCTCGGCACTCGCCCAGCGCAACGTCGTCGTCGACGTGGTGGTCGTCGGCAACGGCTGGCAGCCCACCGGGCTGCCGGACGGTGTCCGCGCCGTCGGACTGGCCGAGAACCTGGGCATCCCCGCGGGACGCAACGCCGGGGTGCCGCACGTCGCCGGCGACCTGCTGCTCTTCCTGGACGACGACGCGACGCTCGTCGACCCGTCCTTCCTCGCCCGCGCCGTGCACCTCTTCGACGCCCGCCCCGACCTCGGGCTGCTCCAGCCGCGGGTGGACGGGCCGGGCGGGGTCCCCGGGCCGCGGCGCTGGACCCCGCGCATGCGGGTCGGCGAACGGGAACGCAGCAGCGCGGTGTTCTCCGTGTGGGAGGGGGCCGTGGTCGTCCGCCGCGCCGTCCTCGAGCGCACCGGCGGCTGGCCGGACCCGTTCTTCTACGCGCACGAGGGCATCGAGCTGGCGTGGCGCGTCTGGGACGCGGGAGCCGTCGTCCACTACGCCGGTGACCTCGCGGTCGAGCACCCGTTGACCGCCTTCACCCGCCACCGCGACTTCTACCGGCTCAACGCCCGCAACCGCGTCTGGCTGGCCAAGCGGAACCTGCCCTGGGTGCTCGGCGTCCCGTACGTGCTCGTCTGGACGGCGCTGCAGGTGGCGCGGTCGGTGCGCACCCCCGCGACCCTGGTGCCGTGGTTCCGCGGCTGGGCCGAGGGCTGGCGCACCGACGCCGGCCCCCGCCGGACCCTGCGCTGGGGCACGATCGCCCGCATGACCCGGCATGGGCGGCCGCCGGTCGTCTGACAGGTAGCGTGCTTCCCGGCCGATCCGAGGAGCCTCCGAGTGCCGTTCCCCTTCTCCGCAGTTCCCGCGCGCGTGCGCTCGAGCGGCGGTCGCCTGGTGCGCCGGCTCGGGCTCCTGCCCGGTGGCGAGCCCGACGGCCTCGGCGAGGACGCCACGCTCACCGGGGCCGCGCTGGACGGACGCGTCGTCGCGTTCTTCCCGGAGCCCCCGCGCAACGCCTACCAGCTGGGCCAGTGGCTGCCCCAGCTCGAGGTGCTCTCCCAGCGGCACGGCGTGACGGTCGTGACGCAGGACAGCCGGACCACCGCGTGGTTGCGCCGTCGAACCGCCCTCCCGGTGCTGTGCGTGGGCCGGACGGCGACGCTCGACGGTCTCCTGCAGCGCAGCGACGTCGCCCTCGCGGTCTACGTCAGCCACCACCCGAGGAACTTCCAGATGCTGCGTCACCCCTCGGCCGCCCACGTCTACCTCGGCCACGGGGAGAGCGACAAGGCGGTCTCGGCCTCCAACCAGCTCAAGGCCTACGACCGGGCGTTCGTGGCCGGCCCCGCGGCGGAGCAGCGCATCCTCGACGAGCTGATGTGGTTCGACCGCGGCCGGCTCGTCCGCATCGGCCGTCCGCAGGCGGCCGCGTCGTCCCCGCGGCCGGTGCCCGCCGTCCCGACCGTCCTCTACGCGCCGACGTGGGAGGGGGCCCAGCCCTCGATGGCGTACAGCTCCGTGGCCACCCACGGCCGGGCGCTGATCGCTTCGCTGCTCGCCGGAGGGCTCCGGGTCGTCTACCGCCCGCACCCGCGCACCGGCGCCAACCGGCGCGACGTCGCCGCTGCCGACGCCGGACTGCGGCGGTTGCTGGGCACCGCGGAGGCCGTGGGCACGGGCAGCACCGTCGATCTCGACCGGCCGCTGCAGGACGCCTTCGCCGACGCCGACCTGCTGCTCACGGACGTCTCGTCGCTGGCCGTCGAGTGGCTCCCGACCGGCCGCCCGCTGGTGGTGACCGTGCCGGCCGACCCGGCCGCCGTCGTCACCCCCTCGCCGCTGCTCGACGCGGTCCCGCGCCTGGCCGCGGCCGACGCCGAGCGCGCCGCCGAGCTGGTGCGCCGGCAGCTGGCCGACGACGCACAGCGGTCCGCCCGCGCGGCACTGGTCGACCACTACCTGGGAGGCGGCGACCCGGACGCGGCGCTGGCCCGTTTCCTCGACGCGTGCGACGACGTCATCGCCGCCCGGGACGCCGTCCGGGTCGCCCCGTGACCGTCGACCGCCCGGCCCGGCCGACCATCGCCGAGCTGCGGGAGATCACCCAGCCCCCGGCGATCCGCGGCCGGCGGACCGCCGAGCACTGGACCGGCGACCTGTACATGCGCCGGATCTCCCCGTACCTGACCCGGCTGCTGCTGCGGGCGGGCCTGACCGCGAACGCCGTGACCGCGCTGATGATCGTGACCGGGGCGGCGTCCGGCGTCGCCCTGCTCGTCCCGGGCCTGGGCGGCGCGCTCCTGGCGGTGCTGCTCACCCAGCTGCAGATGCTGTGGGACGCCAGCGACGGCGAGGTCGCCCGCTGGCGCGGCACGTCCAGCCCGCTGGGGATCTTCCTCGACCGGGTGGGCCACTACCTGGCGGAGAGCCTCATCCCGATCGCGCTCGGCGTCCGGGCCGCGGGCGGGCTCGACGATCTGGCCGAGGGCTACGGGTGGACGACCCTGGGCGCCCTGCTGGCCGTCGTCATCGTGCTGAACAAGTCGCTCAACGACATGGTGCACGTGTCCCGCGCCGCGGCGGGGCTCGCGAAGGCGGCCGACGACGAGGCGACCACGACCCCGCGTTCGGGCGCCCTGGCCCGGTTGCGGCGCCTGGCCCGGTTCGTGCCGTTCCACCGGCTCTACCACTCCATCGAGCTGAGCCTGCTCGTCCTCGCGGCGGCAGTTGTCGACGTGATCACCGGCGACCTCACCGGCACCCGGGTGCTGCTGGCCGTCCTGCTCCCGGCGGCGCTGCTGGCGGTGGCCGGCCACTTCCTCGCCATCGTCACGTCGTCGCGGCTGCGACCCTGACGCCGCCTACGAGCAGGAGGGGTCGATCTCGCCCCAGCCCTCGGGGCTGAGGGCGATCGGAGCACCCCGGCCGGTCGCCTCGCAGCTGTCGCGGTAGTCCGTCACCTCGTCGGTCCAGGACGGGCCCGACATCCTGAAGTCGCTGGCCGGGAACGCCAGCACGACGTTGACCGCCAGCGCGGCGAGCGCCACGCGGCCCAGCACCGTCGGGATCGACGGGCCGGCAAGGGCCAGGGCCGAGATCAGGAACATCCCGGTCACCGCCGCGTACCGGGTGGTCGGCTGACCGGACATGATCGAGATGGCGGAGTAGAGCAGGGCGCCGGTGAGCACCGCACCGATCGCCAGGGTCCGGTGCGTGCGCGCCTCGTACACGGCCAGCAGCAGCGCGCCGGCGAAGACGGCGCCCATGAGCATCGACACGTCGAGGACGCCGAACCGGCCGAGCTCGAACGCCGCCACGTTGGGGCCGGCCGCCGCGGTCAGGGCGATGTCGAACAGGTTCCCGGGCAACTGGGGGGTGCGCGAGGCCGGGTTGTCGGCCGAGGCGCCGCCGAACGCGATGAGCGCGACCTGGACCGCCAGCCCCGCGAGCAGACCTCGGACCGCCGGTGACCGGAGAACCCCGGCCCGGTGTGCCACCCACGCCACGGGCAGCAGGAAGACGGTCAGGGGTGTGGTGAGGCCCGCGAGCACGGTGACCGCCGCGGGGAGCCACCGCCGGCCGGACGTGTCGATCACCAACCAGAACGCGGCGACGAGCAGCAGCCACTGCAGGTTCGCGAGCGACCCGGCCGAGCCCCGGAAGGCGGGCGCGAGCGCCAGCGACAGCGCGGGCAGCAGCGCCCAGGCCCACGAGCCGGTGACCCGGCGAGCAGCCACGAAGACCACGGCGGCCAGTGCGCCTGCCGCCAGCGCGGTCGCGAGGACGGCGTAGACCGCGAAGTGCTCGAGCGGGATCTGCGCGCCGATCAGGCCGAACGCCCGGGGCACCGTGTGCGCGTAGCCGGCGTAGGTGTACCCGAAGCTCTCCAGGCCGTAGCGCCGGGCGTCCCAGAGGAAGACGAAGCCGTCCTCGGCCCAGACGCGGTCCAGGCCCGGGCCGGCGACCACCAGGCGGAGCACGGTGAGCACGGCTGCGGCAGCGCCGACCAGGAGGGCGACGCCGATCCGGTCTCCCCGCGCGCGGAGCGGCGCCCCGGCCGCAGGCGGTGCTGCGGGCGTCCGTGCCGCGACCACCGTGTCGGTCCCGCGCTCCCCTGCGCTCCGGATTGCCATGTGCGTCCATTCCTCTCGGTCGGTCTGTTCTGGGACCGCCGATCACGCGCATCCCGCTCTTCCGAGCAACGGGCGTCGCTAGGACTCCCGGGCCTCCGCCCGATCGCCGGTCACGGCGAGGGTGAGTCCGGTCTCGCCCGTCCGGCCGTTGAACCGGGTCTTGAGGCGGTACTCCCCGGGGGGCACGGAACCACTGGACCGGAGGACGGTGCGGCCCTCCTCGGCGACGATCTCCGCGGGCAGCCGGTGCCCGGACCCCAGGACGACCTCGCCGGTCAACCGGCCACCACCGTCGTTGTGCACGTCGCGGAGCACCGCCGACAGCTCGAGACGCACGACCCCGTGCCGCTCGGCGGCCCGGACGTCGACGTCGTCGACCCGCGGCTTGGCCGATCCGCACACGGTGCGGACGGCGTTGGCCACGTCGAGGCTCAGCACGCCGTCGCGGTTCTTGTACGCGATCGCGGACCTGCCGCGGGTGAGGGCCACCGCGTTGTGGCCTCCGCGCACCGCCCGATGAGCCACGTAGCCGAGCGCCTCGAAGCGGGCGGCGAAGTCCCAGACCCGCTCGGTGTCCCAGTTCCGCTCCGCGGTCCGGCCGATGTCGAACCGCCCCGTGACCGTGCCGACGAGCCGGCCCCCGCCGTCACCGTCGGGCTCCATCCGGACCGAACCCTCGCTCGGGACCCGCCACGTGGACCGCGAGTCCCTCCCCTTGACGCTCAGCGAGAAGGTGGCCCGCGCCAGCGCGTCGGTCAGGTCCTGCGCCTCCGCGGACAGCGCCGACCGGAGATCCTCGGGGAGGTCCCGGCACCAGCCCGACCCGCTCCTCCGGAACCGTAGGGGCTCACCGTCCGCGTCGGTCAGGGTGGCGGACGCGCTGATGACGAGCAGCCCGTCCTCCCACCGGAGCTCGGTGACCTCCGGGGTCGCGGTGACGCCGCGGTCATACTCGGCGAGCCGCCGCTGCAGCTTCTCGTCACCGAGCCGCACCAGCTCCGCGCGCGCCCTGTGCACCGGCAGCAGACGTTCGTCCAGCTGCGGTGGCGCGTAGCGGTCGACCAGGGTGCGGACGTAGCCCATGGACCGCTCGTAGTACTCGTCGCTGCGACGCAGCGACGACGGCCCGGTGAAGGCCAGCACCCGGGCCTGGACGTGGTGGGTGAGCAGCGCCTGCCGGTGGGTCTCCTCGGTGAGGGAGGTGTCGATCGTCTCGAGGAGGCGGGTCAGGTGCGCCCAGAACTCGTCGGGGTCCCGGCCGAACGTGGCGGAGTTGTTGCTGTCGGTCGCCACCCAGTGGTAGCAGGGGTAGTCGGTGACCACTGCCACCCGCGCCCCCTGGGCCAGGCAGGCGACGTTGAAGTAGATGTCCTCCCAGAGGATCCGGTTCCCCTCGAGGAAGCGGATCCCGTGCTGCCGGACGAACGCCGTCCGGTACAGCTTGTGCGGCGTCATCGGCAGCAGGGGGACGCCGGCCCGCGCGCCCTCGGCCGGGTCCGGCACGAACTCGTGCCACCCCCAGGACCAGCCCCGGGTGCGCGCCTCCTTCATGTTGACGACGTCCGCGGACTCGATCCGCCCCTGCTCGTAGGCGCGGGACAGGGCCTCGGGGTAGAGCTCGTCGTCGTGGTCCATGAACAGGACGTAGGTGCCCCGGGCCATCGTGATGCCGACGTTCCTGGGCCGGCTGGACCACCCGGAGTTGGGGATCGTGTGGACGACGACGTGCGGGCGGGTCCGCGCGAAGGCGCGCAGGCGATCTGCGGTGTCGTCGGTGGACCCGTCGTCGATGAACAGGACCTCGAAGTCGCGGCGGGGCAGGGTCTGGGCGTCGAGCGACCTGATCACTCGCTCCAGCCCGGCCTGGTCGGAGTTGTAGGCCGCGATGATGACGCTGACCTTCACCCGGGTGTTGCGCCGGAGGACCCGGATGACCCGGGCCAGGCGCCGCTGCACCCCCGTCGGCAGCCGCCGGTGGATCGCCCGGAGACGCCGGCGCGGGATCCGGGCCCGCGCCACGGACAGCACTGTCGCCAGCAGGCCGACCGCCTGTCCGATCACCCGTACTGCGAGCGCGCGAGCGCCATCGGTCTGGCTCATCGAGCCGTCACTCCTTCGATGTGGAACTCCGAGGCCTGCACTCCCTCGCGCACCTCGGGGCGCGCGCTGGCGATCAGGGCCTCGACGGCTCGCTCGAGCCGGTACTGGCTGGAGGGGGAATCGGGGCCGAGGAGCTCCCGCCTCAGTGCGCGCCGCTCGTCGGCGAGCAGATCGGGAGACTCCCCGCGCACGAGCCGCAGGACGTCCTCGACGTCCTGGTCCGGACCCAGGACGTGGCCGGCCCGGGCCGAGGGCACCTCCGCGAGGAAGTCGTCCTCGGCCGCGCCGGAGTTGTTGCACACGACGTACGGGCGCCCGGTCGACACGAAGTCGCTGAGCACGCTCGACACGTCGGTCACCAGGACGTCGGCCTGCGCGAAGCACGACAGCAGAGACGGGCCCTGCTGCGTCATCACCGCGTGCCGCCCGGGTGCCATCGCGCGCCAGTACTGGTCCTCGACGGCCCGGAGCTGGGCCTCGGCCTCCAGGGCGGAGAGCGGAGCGTCCAGCTGCCCGCTGCGCACGGCGCGCTCGAACCGGTCGTGGATCTCCGTGAGCGCGTTGTCCGTCGCCGGCTCGAGGACCGGCTCGGCGGAGCCGCCGTCCCGCCGGTTCGCCTCCTCGATCATCTCCACGATCTGCGCGTGCGCCGCGGCGACGGCCGGGTCGCGTCGACCGGTGAACGGGTGCGGCCGGTAGAGAAGCCGGACCCCGCTGCCCTCGCGCAGGGCGCTGGCGGCCAGCGCGACCCCGTGCGTGGCGAGCGAGCTGTACGCCTGCTCGTCGTCCCAGCCCTCCCAGGTCGGGGCGTAGAGGACGGTCGGGACGTGGTCGTCCGCGCGGGCCGGGGTGGCCGGCTCGTCGAGCTGCGGGCGCCCGATCTCGACGACGTCGCCGTCGTGCACGCCGACGGCGGCCTCGCGGTAGCGCTGCCGGCCTGCGGGGCCGGCCACCCACACCTGGCTGTAGACCCGGGAGTACGGGTTGAACGACGCCTTCTTGTCGCTGTCGCCGTGACCGATGAAGGCGGACCGGATCCCGGGCACGCGGAGCATGTGGATGTTGTTGCCGATGTTGGCGACGTAGAGCGACACCGCGACCGTGGAGAGGTCGAGGGCCATCAGGTGCTCGGCCGAGGGCACGCACAGCACCGGGAGCCGGGTGGGTCCGAGCGCGCCGAGGCTCGCCCGGTTGCGGAGGACCACCACGCTCGGCTGCGACAGCCGCTCGAGCGCCGGGAGCCACATGTTCGCCTGGTAGACGGCGCGGGGCCCGTCCCCGAAGTAGAGGGCCACTGCCGGGCGGGACTCGTCGAGGTGGCGCTGGACCACGGCCACCACGTCGGCCGGGCCGAGCGTCCGCTCGGCGCGACGTGCTCCGAGCTCGCACCAGATCGCCGCCGCGAACATCGCGAGCACCGCCACCGGGGCCAGCCACACCACCGGGCTCCCCGGTCGCGACGACAGGCATGCGGGAACGATGATCAGCAGTTCCACGGCGGACACGACGCTCCCGCTCCACCGCGTCAGCCAGGCCGGAGGCGGCTTCGGCACGTCCAGCCCGTCCAGCGGGACGTTCCGGGTCTCCACGGCGGGGTTGCGCCGTGCGGTGAGCCGGCCGGAGGTGAAGACGTACAGGGCCCGGCCCAGGACCAGGAGGGCCGACGACAGCACCAGGAGGAACACGTCGCGCGAGCTCGCCGGACGGTGCGCGAGGACGGCCGTGGCGCACAGCAGCCGGAACACGATCCGCACGGTCAGGCCCAGGGACAGGGTGCGCAGCGCCCGCACCACGAGGTGCTGCCGCCGGTGCAGGAACGGTTCCCCGATCACCGACGCCGTCAGGGCGACGAGGCACACCCAGCGGGCGCCGAGCGCACCAGCGACCGCGCCGACCACGATGCCGCCGATGACCGCCTGCGCCGGCACTCCGCGGACGATCTCCCGGCCGACCTGCTTAATGGGCAGCGCCACTATGCGAGCTCCCTCGTGTGTGGACGTGGCACGTCAGGTCCCCGCGTCCGTCTCGTAGCGGGCGAGGACGTCGGCCATCGGACCGTCCTCGACCAGCCGGCCTCCGCGGAGGTAGAGCCCCCGCGAGCAGAAGCGGCGGAGGTCGCCGTCGCTGTGCGAGACCAGGAACAGCGTGCGGCCGGCGGCCACCAGCTCGTCGATCCGCGCGTAGCACTTGCGCTTGAACGCCTTGTCGCCCACGGCCAGGACCTCGTCGACGAGGATGATCGGCTCCTCCAGCCGCGAGACCACCGCGAACGCGATGCGCACCTTCATGCCGCTGGACAGGTGCTTGTACGGGGTGTCCAGGAAGTCCGGGATCTCGGCGAACGCCACGATGTCGTCGAAGCGCTCGGCGATGTCCGCCTTCGACATCCCGTGCAGCCCGGCGGTCAGCGCGATGTTGTCCCGGACGGTCAGGTCGTTGACGAACCCACCGGTGATCTCGATGAGCGGCGCGACGCCGGCGGTGACGTCGACGGTGCCCCGATCGGGGAGCATGACGCCTGCGATCAGCTTCAGCAGGGTGGACTTGCCCTCGCCGTTGCGGCCCACCACCCCGATCGCCTCGCCGGGGCGGACGTCGAAACTCACGCCGTCCAGCGCCCAGAACTCGCCCGGTCGCGTGCCGCGCTCCCCCCGGATGAGGAAGTCCCGCATGCTCCGGTGCCGTTTGCCTCGGTGGAAGCGCACTCCTGCATCGCGCACGGCGATGACCGGCTCTGTCACGGCCACCGGTCAGATCTCCTTGAGGACGGTGCGCTCCAGCCGGGCGAACACGGCCCAGCCGACGAGGAGCATGCCCAGCGACATGGCCACGGACAGGCCGACGTGGCCCCAGTCGACGACGCCGGGGAAGAACCCGGCGCGGCACAGCTCGAAGATCCCGGCGAGCGGGTTGAACGAGAAGACGGCGTCCCACGGCTCCGGGACGTCCTGCACCGCGAAGATGACCGGCGAGGCGTAGAAGCCCAGCCGCAGCGCGATGCGGACGATCCGCTCCAGGTCGCGGACGAGGACGACCAGCGGAGCGAGCAGGAGGCCGATACCGAGCACGAGCGTCGCCATCAGCAGCACCGCCGGGACGAGCAGCAGCAGCTGCCAGTCCACCGAGGCGTCGTAGAGGAAGGCGAAGAGGAACAGCACCGGCAGGCTGAGCAGGAACTCGACGCCCTTGGACAGGACGACGCGCACCACCCAGACCTCGCGCGGCACGTTCGTGGAGCGGACGAGCTTCGCCTCCACGTGCAGCGCCCGGGCGGCGTCGGTGACGGCGCCGTTGAACCACGTCCAGGGGAGCAGTCCGGCGATCAGGAAGACGATGTAGGGCTCGGCGCCGACCGTCCGGGTGAAGACCTGGGTGAAGATGAACCAGTAGATGCCGGCCAGGAGGAGCGGCTCGAGCACCGACCACAGGTAGCCCAGGGCCGACGACGCGTAGCGGACCTTGAGGTCCCGGCCCACCAGGAGCCGGATCGCCCGGCGCCGCTGCCACAGGGCGACCGGCCGGGCCACCATCCCCCGACGCCGGGCCGAGCCACCAGTCCTCGCGGCGAGCACGGCGGGAACGGCCGCCTCGTCGACGCTCATTCCGCTCCTGAGCGCCCGGACCGCTCGACGGGCCGGCGTCCGAAGAGGAAGCCGGAGCCCCAGCTGAGGTGCATGCTGGCCAGCACCGCGGGCAGCAGCGCCTGCGCCCGCCACGGGAGGCCACGCCCCTCGCGGAAGGACGCGAGGAGCACCCCGAGCACGTACATCACCGGAGCCAGCCATCCGTGGCGGAGCAGAGGCACCCGCGCGACGGTACCCGCGGCCCCGGCCAGGGTCCCGGCGAGGATGGCGCCGGTCACGACCGGCGGCGCCAGGTACCGGGCCGAGGCGGTGTGGGGGTACTGGCGGATGACCTCGCGGCGCCACCGGCCGGTGTGGAAGAACTGCCGGACGAGCTCGGGCCACGACGAGCGCGGCCGGTAGGTCACGGCCAGGTCCGGGGAGAACCAGACCAGCTCGCCGGCCTGGCGGATGCGGAAGTTCAGCTCCCAGTCCTGGGCGCGGTGGTAGTGGTCGTTGAAGCCACCGAGCCGCTCGAGGATCTCCCGCCGGAAGACACCGAGGTACACCGACTCGGCCGGACCCTCGTCGCCGCCGACGTGAAAGCTGCCACCGCCGAGCCCGACCTTGGAGCAGTAGGCCCGCGCGACGGCCTGCTCGAACGGGGTCTCCCCCACGGCGAGCATCAGACCGCCGACGTTGGCCGCGCCCGTCTCCTCCAGCAGCCGGACGGCCTTCTCCATGTAGCCCGGCAGCAGGACGCCGTGCCCGTCGACCCGGGCGATGATGTCGTGGCTCGCGGCGAGCACGGCGGCGTTCAGGCCGGCAGGCGTCCGGCCGGTCGGGTTGCTGACCAGCGTGATGCGCGAGTCGCTGAACGCGAGCTTGCGGGCGATCCGCTCGGTGGCGTCCTTGGACGGGCCCAGCGCGATGACGAGCTCGAGCTCACCGCCGTACTCCTGGTCGAGGATCTGGCCCACGCTCGCAGCCAGGTGCTTCTCCTCGTTCAGGACCGGCATGACGACCGACACGGCCGGCCACTCGCGGTGCGCGAGGGGCGGGGCGTCGTCAGGGACGGGCCGGGGCACGGGCAGGCGCACGGCCTCACCGTCCACACGTGAGTCGGCATTCCCGGGGAGAGGCAGTGCCTGGGCTTCTGTCATGGCTCGTTCACTGTAGGTCCGCGGTCGCTCTCCGCCCGCACTGAAGCCGAAACGCGGAACCGTTTCGCCCCGGAACGTGCCCACCAGTCACAAGCGTCCCGGAGGTCTCAGTCCCCCGCGACGGACCGGTCCGTTCGCCGCCGGAGCGGTCAGGCGCCGCCGTCGGCGAGCGCGAGGTCGTGCTGCACCATCCGGGCGACGACCTCCTCGAACCGCACCTGCGGCTCCCACCCCAGCACCTCCCGGGCACGGGTGGCGTCCCCGACGAGCTGCGGCGCGTCGTTGGGACGGGCGAACCGCGCGTCGAGGCTGACGAGGGGCTCCCAGTCCTCGATGCCGGCGGCTCCGAACGCGGTGGCGACGAAGTCGCGCACGCTGTGGGACACCCCGGTGGCGATCACGTAGTCGCGCCCCTGATCGGCACGGGCGGCGAGGACCATCGCCTGCACGTAGTCCGGCGCCCAGCCCCAGTCCCGGCGGGCGTCGAGGTTGCCCATGGCCAGCCCGTCCTGCAGGCCCCGGGCGATCCGGGCGACGCCCGCGGTGATCTTCCGCGTCACGAACGTCTCGGGACGGCGCGGCGACTCGTGGTTGTAGAGCACGCAGCTGGACGCTCGCACGCCCCGGGCGCGGTAGACGCCGACCAGGTGGTGCGCGTAGGCCTTGGCGGCGCCGTACGGGGACAGCGGGAGCAGCGGCGTCGTCTCGTCCTGCGGGACGCGGGAGGTGCCGGCGAAGATCTCCGCGCTGGAGGCCTGCACGAAACCGACCTGCCGCCCCGTGCGCTCCTGCAGGTCGTGCGCCGCCTGGAGCAGGTGCCCCACGGCCAGACCGCTGATCCGGGCGGTGAGCGCCGGCTCCTCCCACGACAGGGCCACCGAGCTCAGGCCGCCGAGGTTGTAGATCTCGGCCGGGGCCACCTCGGCCACCAGCGCCTCGAGCGCCTCGCCGTCGCCCAGGTCGCCCTCGTGCCGGTGCACCTCATCCGGCAGCGGGTGGACGCCGGACCCCGGTGCCTCGCCCGGACGGACGAGGGCGTGCACCTCCGCCCCCTCGGCGAGCAGCTGCTCCACCAGGTAGCTGCCGTCCTGGCCGCTGGCCCCGGTCACGAGGACGCGCACCCCGCTCACCGGCCGCTGGTCTTCCTCTGCTCCGCGAGGTCGGAGTCGACCATCATCCGGACGAGGTCCTCGAAGCCGACCTTGGGCTGCCAGCCCAGCTGCTCCCGGGCCTTGGTCGGGTCGCCGATCAGCAGGTCGACCTCCGCGGGCCGGAAGAAGCGCGGGTCCTGGGTCACCAGGTGCTGCCAGTCCTCGATGCCGACGTGCGCGAAGGCGATCTCGAGGAACTCGCGGATGGAGTGGGTCTCCCCCGTGGCGACGACGTAGTCGTCGGCCTTCTCTTGCTGGAGCATCAGCCACATCGCCTCGACGTAGTCGCCGGCGAAGCCCCAGTCCCGCTTGGCGTCGAGGTTGCCCAGCGCGACTGAGTCCTGCAGCCCGAGGCTGATGCGGGCCACCGCCTGGGTGATCTTGCGGGTCACGAACTCCGGCCCACGGCGCGGGGACTCGTGGTTGAAGAGGATGCCCGACGAGGCGTGCATCCCGTAGGACTCGCGGTAGTTGATGGTCATGTAGTGCCCGTAGACCTTGGCGACGCCGTAGGGCGAGCGCGGCCACAGCAGGGTGCTCTCCCGCTGCGGCACGTCCTGCACCTTGCCGAACATCTCCGAGCTCGAGGCCTGGTAGAAGCGGACCTTCGACAGGTCCGGGCCCGCGTGCAGCCGGGTGGCCTCCAGGACGTTGAGGACGCCGAGACCGGTCACGTCGGAAGTCAGCCGCGCGTTCTCCCAGGAGTACGCCACGAACGAGACCGCGCCGAGGTTGTAGACCTCGTCGGGCTGGGCGGTCGACAGCGCGCGGATCAGGCTGGACAGATCGGTGATGTCGCCGGTGAGCAGCCGCACGTCGGGGACCACGCTGCGCACCAGGTCGGCCTTGGGGTTGTTCTGCCCGCGGATCAGGCCGTAGACCTCGTAGCCCTTCTCCAGCAGCAGTTCGGACAGGTAGAGCCCGTCCTGGCCGGTGATCCCGGTGACGAGTGCGCGCTTCATGTGTCCTTCAATCGCTGGGGCATGACTGCGGTCACCCTAGGCTGCCGCAGGTGACCGCACCGCTCCCCCTCGGACCGGCCGACCGTGTCGACCGCGTCCTCTGCGTCCTCGCCCACCCCGACGACGTCGACTTCGGCTCCGCCGGCACGGTGGCGACCTGGACGGCCGCGGGCACCGAAGTCGTCTACTGCATCGTCACCGACGGCGACGCCGGGGGCTTCGACGAGACCCCGCGGGAGGAGATGGGGCCGCTGCGCCGGGCCGAGCAGCGGGCCGCCGCCGAGCAGGTCGGCGTGACCGACGTCCGCTTCCTCGGCTACCCCGACGGCCGGCTGGAGCTCACCCTCGACCTGCGCCGCGACATCAGCCGGGTCATCCGGCAGGTGCGGCCGCAGCGGGTGCTCACCAGCTCGCCGGAGCGGTTCTGGGAGCGCATCGGCGCCAGCCACCCCGACCACATGACCGTCGGGGAGTCCACGCTGCGGGCGGTCTACCCCGACGCCCGCAACCCGTTCGCCTTCCCCGAGCTGCTCGCCGACGAGGGCCTCGAGGCGTGGACGGTGCCCGAGGTGTGGCTGGGCGCCAGCCCCCGGGCCGACCACGCCGTCGACGTCACCGACGTCGTCGACCGCAAGTTCGCCGCGCTCCACAGTCACGTGACGCAGGTGAGCCACCATCCCGCGGGCGCGCTCGAGGAGTTCGTCACCGCCTGGATGCGCCAGACGGCCCAGCGGTTCGGGCTGGGCGAGGGCCGGCTGGCGGAGGCCTTCCACGTGGTGCACACCGCGTGATCTTCTGGGCGCCGTGACCGACGAGAGCTGGGGCGACCTGGTCGAGCGGTTCGTCGACGGGGACGTCACCCCCGGGCACATGTTCGGCTGCGCGGGGCTGCGGACGGGCCGGCGGTTCTTCGCCATCCGCTGGCACGAGCAGCTGGTGGTCAAGCTGCCGCCCGCCCGCCTGGACGGGCTGGTCGAGGCCGGCGACGGGCGCCCGTTCGAACCCATGGAGGGCCGCCGCATGAACGGCTGGCTCGTGCTGGCCGACCGGGCCGACCCCGCCGAACTGGTCGAGGAGGCCCGCGCTTACGTCACCGGCCTCGGGTGACACCGACCGCGGGGAACCACGCCTCTCGTCGTCCCGGGTGAGCTGGAGTTCCTCGCGCTCGTAGTGGGACTCGTGGGGCGCGCCACGCCGGGCTCGGACGCGCAACGACCATCACGCGTCGTAACCTTCTCGTGACCGTCAAGCATGAGAGGACGTCCATGCCGATCGCCCGTCGCCGGCGACAGGATCCGTTGTCGAGCACGCTGGGGCAGCGGCTCGACCCGCGAGCCAACTCCCTGAACTTCCTGCGCCTCCTGCTGGCGATGACCGTGATCGTGTCCCACGCCTGGCCCCTCGGCGACCTCGGCGACGAGCCGCTGCTGGCCGGCCGCAGCCCTGGTGGCTTCGCCGTCTACGGTTTCTTCGCCCTGAGCGGTTACCTCATCACCGGGAGCCGGCTCAACAGCGGGCTGGGCGACTTCCTCAAGCGCCGCTTGCTCCGACTGTACCCGGCGTTCGTCGCGTGCCTGGTGATGACGGTCGCGGTGTTCGCGCCGCTGGGCTACCTGAAGCTGAACGGGACCCTCGACGGCTACGCGACGACCGGCACCACGCCGCTTGACTACCTAGCCAGCAGCCTGGACCTGCGGATGAACGGGTCCCACATCGCCAACACCCCGACCAACGGTCACGGGTGGACCGTGACGCTCTGGTCGCTCTACTACGAGTTCCTCTGCTACCTCGTCGTGGCCGGTCTAGCGTTCTGGCCGGCCTTCCGCCGGTCGTGGCGTGTGTCCGCCGGCCTGCTCACTCTGGTCTCGCTCGCGCAGATCTACGAGAGCACCCTGCGCAGCTACACCGGCAACGCCGACCTCCTGCACATGGTCGACCTGCTCCCCTTCTTCCTCGCCGGCGCGCTGGCCTACCAGGTGCGGGACCGGATGGCGTCGACCTGGTGGACGGCGGCACTCTCAGCGGCCCTCGTCGTCGCCGTCCCGCTCGCGCTCGGTGCGCGGTTCGTCGTGCTCACCGCCTTCCCGATGGCCTGGGTGCTGCTCTGGCTGGGCGCGGTCCTCCCCGTCCGGCTCGGCCGCAAACACGACATCTCCTACGGCTTCTACCTCTACAGCGGTCCGGTCCAGGCGCTGCTGTGGGTGTTCGGCGTCGCCGAGCACGGGCTCGCCGTCTACGTCATCCTGTCGATCGCCGGCACGGTGCCTTTCGCGGCAGCCTCCTGGTTCCTCGTCGAGCGCCGGGCCATGCGCCTGGGCCGGCGACGTCCGGCTTCGCTCGCAGCGGTGCCCCCGCACACGGTCGCGCGGGCCACCGCGGTCAGGCGTGCGCACCCGGCGGTGCTCCCCGTGGTGGTCCCGCCCCGGAGCCCGCGGGACCTGGCCGTGATCGAGACCGGGGTCTCGCGCCGCTAGCCGCTCCTCGCGGCCGCCCCGTCAGAGCAGCCGGTTGGTGGCCGCCCAGCGGGTCAGCTCGTTGCGGTTGGACAGCTGCAGCTTGCGGAGCACGTTCGAGGCGTGCGACTCCACCGTCTTCACCGAGATGAACAGCCGCGAGCCGATCTCCCGATAGGTGTAGCCGCGCGCCAGCAGCTGCATGACCTCGCGCTCCCGGGCGCTCAGCAGGTCCAGCCCCGGATCGGTCGCCTCCTCGACCGGCGCGGCCGGCGCGGCACCGGCCGCCGAGAACGCGTCCAGCACGAACCCGGCCAGCCGGGGGCTGAACACGACGTCGCCGTCGGCCACCCGGCGGACGGCATCGAGCAGGTCGGGCCCGGAGATGGTCTTGGTGACGTAGCCGCGGGCGCCGGCCCGGATCACGGCGATGACGTCCTCGGCGGCGTCGGAGACCGACAGCGCCAGCCAGGTCACGTCCGGCAGCTCCGCGCGCAGCGCCTGGAGCACGCCGAGACCGCCGCCCCCGGGGAGGTGCACGTCGAGCAGGACGACGTCGGGGCGGGTGGCCCGGATGCCCTCGATCGCGGAGGGGACTTCGGGGGCCTCCCCCACGACGTCGACCGCGTCGCCGAGCTCGGCGCGCACGCCGGCCCGCACCATCGCGTGGTCGTCGACCACGAACACGCGGGTCACGACGCCGCCCCCCTGGGCAAGTCGAGCTCCACCTCGGTCCCCTCTCCGGGGGCGGAGCGGATCAGCGCCGTCCCGCCCAGTCGGGCGATGCGGCCGGTGACCGAGTCGCGCAGGCCCCGACGGTCCGACGGCACCAGGTCGGCGTCGAACCCGGCGCCGCGGTCCCGCACGAAGACCGAGACGCGGTCGGGCGTCACCTCGGTGTACAGGTCCGCGGTGGTGACGCCCGAGTGCTTGGCCACGTTCACCAGCGCCTCGCGGGTCGCCGCCCCCAGGGCCCTCAGCGCGTCGTCGACCGGGGCGTCGCCCACCACGACGTGGTCGACCACGAGCGCGTGGTCGCCCTCCACCTCGGCGACCATGCCGGCCACCAGCCCGGCCCACGTGCCGCCCTCGCGGACCACCTCGGGGTCGTAGAGCCAGGCCCGCAGCTCGCGCTCCTGGCTGCGGGCCAGCCGGCCGACCGACTGCTGGTCGTCGGCGTGCCGCTGGATGAGCGCCAGCGTCTGCAGCACGGAGTCGTGCAGGTGGGCGGCGACGGCGGCCCGCTCCTCCGAGCGGATGCGGGCGGCGCGCTCCTCGTCCCGGGAGTCCACCAGCCGTCGCCACAGCGGCGCGGTCGCCAGGAAGAGGCCGGTGAGGAGCACCAGGGTGGCGGCGAAGCCGTTGCGGGCGTTGGCCAGCTGCCCCGTCGTCGCCAGGAGGATCACCAGCCCGGCGGCGGCGAGCACCACACCGCCGGCGAGGGTCCAGCGGGCGCCGGCGACGGCGAGGGTGCGGTCGGTGTCCAGCTGCCGCCAGATGACCGCCAGGCCGGCCGCGACCAGCACCAGCGGCAGGAGGACGACGCTGTTGTTCCACTGCGAGAGACCGCTGAGCAGGCTGACCGCCACCAGGCCGAGCACCACGGTGGCGATCCACTGCCGGGCGCCCCGGGGCCGCCAACCAGGCAGCGGCTCGACGTGCTCCTCGCCCGGTGCGGCCACCGGCATCGTCAGCCACAGCAGCCCGTAGGCCACGATGCCGATGCCCGTCGTCGCCAGCAGGGCGAACGCCACCCGGACCAGCAACGGGTCCTGCCGCAGGTGCACCGCGGTGCCCACCGCGACCCCGGCGATCGCACGCCCGGACCGCGGGCGCACCAGCGGCGGGCGCGGCGGCGCAGCGGTCACGGTGCCGGTCACGATGCCGATCGTCGCACCGCACGGACCGGGGCCGTAACCGGTGATCACCCCGGAAAGGGAACCAGGGTCGGGTGGGGGCCTTCCCTGATGGTCGGCCGGCCCGGCGCTCGGCAGGCTGATCGCCATGACATCGGCCTCCCCTCCTCCGCCGCCGGCCCCGCCGCTCGAGCCGCCGGCCTGGCAGCCTCCTCCGCCGCCCCCCGGCGCCTGGGTGCGACCGCAGCTGCGCCGCAGCCGCAGCGACAAGGTGATCGGCGGCGTGGGCGGCGGGCTCGCCGAGTACAGCGGCATCGACGCGCTGCTCTGGCGGGTCGGCTTCGTCGCCCTCGCGCTCGCCGGCGGCACCGGCGTCCTCGTCTACCTCCTGCTGTGGCTGCTCATGCCGGCCGGCACCGGGGACGGCGTGCCACGCGGTCCCCGGCGGCCGGCCGGCCCGCGCTCCCCCGTCCCCGGCATGACCCTCGCCGGGCTGCTGATCGTGGTCGGCGTCCTCGCGCTGGTCGGCCGCTTCACCGGCTGGGACCTCGACGCCACCGTCGTCCTCGGCGGCGCGCTGCTCGTCGTGGGTGCCGGGCTCGTCGTCGCCTCGTTCAGCACCGGCCGCACCGCCCGGGGCGCGCTCATCACCCTGGGCGCGGTGCTCTCCCTGGCGCTGATCGCGGCCGAGTCGGTGCCGTGGGACGACGTCGACGGCGGCCTGGGCGACCGGACCTTCGCACCGACCAGCGCCGGGGGCGTGCGCTCGTCCTACGACGGCGGCGTGGGCGACATGACCGTCGACCTGTCCGCCGTCGACGTCTCCGACCTGGACGAGCCGATCCGCACGACGGTGGAGCACGGGCTCGGCGACGTGGAGATCGTCCTGCCCCGGGACGCCGACGTGGAGGTCGCCGTCGACGTCGGAGTGGGAGAGGTGAGCATCTTCGGCCGCGACGGGCTCACCGAGGGCTCGTTCGAGGGCACCGGCGCGGGCTCGTGGGTCGGCGACGACGAGCCCGAGATCGTGCTGGACGTCGACTCCGGCCTGGGAGACGTGGAGGTGACCCGTGGCTGACTACAGCGAGTTCCCGACGACGCCCACCGGCTGGCAGGAGCGGCAGGCCCAGGACTGGCAGGAGGTGACCCCGCTGGCGACCGAGGACGGCACGCCTCCGCGCCGCCGTCCCGACCTCGGCGCCCTGATCCCCGGGCTGCTGTTCATGGCCCTGGCGATCGTGCTCATGTCCCCGGTGGACCTGCCGGAGGGGCTGTTCGACGGCACGCTGGTGTGGATCGTGGTGATCGTCGCCGGCGTCAGCCTGCTGGTCAGCGAGCTGCGCCGCTCCCGCCGTCGGCGCCGCTAGAGGACGAGGCCGGAGGGCCCGGGGAGCGATCCGCTCCCCGGGCCCTTCCGCGTCCGGGAACCGTCCGCGGCCGTCGGGCGTCCTGGAGGCATGCGCCGCTCCGTGCTGCTCCTGCTCGGCGCACTGGCGCTCGCCGCCTGCGGAACGCCGGCGGGTGCCGGTGGGGGCACGGCCGACGTCGACGGCGCCTGGCACCTGACCGGCGGGACGGCGGACGGCGCCGGGCTGCCGGCCCCGCCGGGCACGCAGGCCACCCTCGAGCTGGCCGGGGACGAGGCGCGCGGCACCGCGTTCTGCAACTCCTGGTTCGCCACCGCCCGGCTCGACGGCTCCGCACTCTCCCTGACGGAGATCGGCCGGACCGAGATGGGCTGCCCGCCCGAGCTGATGGCTGCCGAGAGCGCCTACCTGACCGCGCTCGCGGCCATCGACACCGCGGCGCTGGACGGTGAGGAGCTCGTGCTCACCGGCGACGGCGTCGAGCTCCGGTTCGGGCCGCTGCCCGCCGTGCCACCGAGCCCGCTCGAGGGCACCCGCTGGGTGCTGGAGTCGCTGATCGACGGCCCGACGGCGTCCTCGGTGCTGGGCGAGGCGGTACTGGAGCTGGCGTCCGACGGGACGGCGACCGGCTCCACCTCGTGCTCCCGGTGGAGCGGGACGTGGCAGCGGGACGGCGGCACCCTGCGGACCGCCCGGCGGGAGCTGACCGACCAGCCGTGCGCTTCCGGGCTGGGCGCGGAGGACGTGCACGTGACCGCGGTGCTGGAGGCGGGCCCCGCGATCGAGTTCCGCGAGGACCGGCTCACGCTCACCGCGGCCGACGGCCGCGGGCTGGTCTACCGCGCGGGCTGAGCGCCCACCCTGTCGCAGAACACCAGGGCCCGCGTCCACAGCAACTCGGTCGCCGGCGCGTCGTACTCACCGGGGAGGCTGGGGTCGGTGAACAGGTGACCGCTCACCGGGTAGTCGAACACCTCGACCGGCGCCCCGGATGCTCGCGCGGTGGTCAGGAAGTCGTCGTCCCACTCCCGGTGACGCATCGGGTCGTCTTCCGCGGAGTGCAGCTGCACCCGAACGGCGGGCGGCCACGCGGCCGCCCCGAGCATCGCCAGCGGCAGCGCGCCCGAGACCATCAGAACGCCGGCGCAGCGCCCCTGGAGCGCCACGTGCTCGGCCATGCCGGCACCGTTCGAGAAGCCGGCTGCCACGAACCCGTCGGACAGGTCGGCAACCCCCTGGAGGGCGGCATCCATGAGAGCCGGGAACCCGACGCGCTCTACGTGTGCGCCGGCCTCCTCGTAGTCGTCGAAGACCCGCCCGTCGTACTGGTCGACCACGCGGACCTGGTGACCGGCGGCGCGCAGCCGCTCGGCACCGTCGAGGACGCCGGGACGGATACCGAGGACGGAGTGGAAGAGCGCGATCTGAGTCATGGGAGGACTGTGCCCCAGCTCTGGTGACACCGTCCTGTCACCGTATCTGCCACGATGTCGCGGTGAATCGCACCGACCGACTGCACGCGGTCTCCGAGGAGCTGCGTCGGGCGGGCCGGCGCGGACGGACGGCCCAGCGGCTGGCTGAATGGCTCGAGGTGTCACCTCGGACGATCAAGCGTGACGTCGCCGCACTGCAGCAGGCCGGCGTCCCGATCTGGGCGTCCGCCGGACCGGGCGGCGGCTACGTCCTGGATGGGGCGGCGTCGCTGCCCCCGGTGAACCTGACGCCGTCCCAGGCCATCGCCGTCGCGGTCGCTCTTGCCGGAGCACCGGACGCGCCGTTCGCCGTCGACGCGCGGGCCGCGCTGGAGAAGATCCTCGACACGCTCGGCCCCGGCGCGCGGGCCGACGCGGAGCGGCTCGGCGCCCGGGTGTGGGTGCGCCGGCCGGAGCACCAGCGGCCGCCCGCGGCCGCCGCCGTCGAGGAGGCGGTGCTGCGTCGGCGCGTCCTGGCCATCCGCTACCGCAGCGGCTCGGGCGAGGTGACCCGTCGTCGGGTGGAGCCGGTGTTCCTCGCCCGCCCCGGGGCTCACTGGCTACTGGCCGCCTGGTGCCGCGAGCGCCAGGCGCCGCGCTGGTTCCGGTGGGACCGGATCGAGGCGGCGGACCTCACCACCGAAGCGGCACCGGACCACGACCCGGCCGTCTTCGGCACACCCCCCGAGGACGCCCGAACCGTTCGGTGACGCCCCGAGCGAACCGAGGGGTCCTTATTCCCACTCGATGGTGCCCGGCGGCTTGCTGGTGACGTCGAGGGTGACCCGGTTGACCTCGGCCACCTCGTTGGTGATCCGCGTGGAGATCCGCGCCAGCACGTCGTAGGGCAGCCGCGTCCAGTCGGCGGTCATCGCGTCCTCGCTGGACACCGGCCGGAGCACGATCGGGTGCCCGTACGTGCGGCCGTCACCCTGGACACCGACCGAGCGGACGTCGGCCAGCAGCACGACGGGGCACTGCCAGATCTCGCGGTCCAGCTTCGCCGCGGTGAGCTCGGCCCGGACGATCGCGTCGGCCTTGCGCAGGACGTCCAGCCGCTCCTGGGTCACCTCGCCGACGATGCGGATGCCCAGCCCCGGGCCCGGGAAGGGCTGGCGCCACACCATCGCCTCGGGCAGCCCCAGCTGCAGGCCGACCTCGCGCACCTCGTCCTTGAACAGCGTCCGCAGCGGCTCGACCAGGGTGAACTGCAGGTCCTCGGGCAGCCCGCCCACGTTGTGGTGGCTCTTGATGTTCGCCGTCCCGGTGCCGCCGCCGGACTCGACGACGTCGGGGTAGAGCGTGCCCTGCACGAGGAAGTCGACCTTCTCGCCGTGCTCCTTGGCGTCCCCCACGACGTCGAGCGCGGCCTGCTCGAACACCCGGATGAACTCGCGGCCGATGATCTTCCGCTTCTCCTCGGGGTCTGAGACGCCGGCCAGCGCACCGAGGAACTGCTCGCGAGCGTCGACCACCCGCAGGTTTACCCCGGTGACGGCGACGAAGTCGCGCTCGATCTGCTCGGTCTCGCCCTCGCGCATCAGCCCGTGGTCGACGTAGACGCAGGTGAGCCGGTCACCGATGGCCCGCTGCACCAGGGCGGCGGCGACCGCGGAGTCGACCCCGCCGGACAGCGCGCACAGCGCCCGCCCCTCGCCGACCTGCGCGCGGATCCGCTCGACCTGCTCCTCGACGACGTTGGCCATCGTCCAGGTCGGCTCGAGGCCGGCGATGTCGAACAGGAAGTGCTCGAGCACCGTCTGCCCGTGCGCGGTGTGCCGCACCTCGGGGTGGAACTGGACGCCGGCGAGCTTCCGGTCGACGTCCTCGAAGGCCGCGACCGGCGCGCCGGTGGAGGTGGCGGTGACGGTGAACCCGGGCGGGGCGGCGCTGACGGCGTCCCCGTGGCTCATCCAGACGTTCTGCTCCACCGGCAGGTCGCCGAACAGCCGGCCCCCGGTGGTGAGGGTCAGCGGGGTGCCGCCGTACTCGCGGTCACCGGTGCGGGCGACCGTGCCGCCGAGCGAGGCCGCCATCGCCTGGAAGCCGTAGCAGATGCCGAAGGCCGGGACGCCGGACTCGAAGAGGGTCGGGTCGATCTGCGGGGCCTCGGGCGCGTACACGCTCGACGGTCCGCCGGACAGGATGATCGCCGCCGGCTTGCGGGCGACGATCTCCTCGGCCGGCACCTCCGACGAGACGATCTCGGAGTAGACGCCGGCCTCCCGGACGCGGCGGGCGATCAGCTGGGCGTACTGGGCCCCGAAGTCGACGACGAGGACGGTCGGGAAGTCCATCAGCCCGCGTGCCCGCCGATGACCAGGTCGACCCGCTGGAACTCCTTGAGGTCGCGGTAGCCGGTCTTGGCCATCGTGCGGGCCAGGGCGCCGAAGAGGTTGGTGCGGCCGTCGGCGGACTCCGCCGCACCGTGCAGCACGTCGTGCAGCGAGCCGGCCGGCTCGACGGGCGCCGAGGTCGTGCCGCGCGGCAGGCGGGGGTGCGCCGCCACCGAGTCCCACCAGATGCCGCCACCGGGCGCCTCGGCCGCGATGCGCAGCGGCTCCCCCAGCTGGACGGCGTCGGCACCGCAGGCCAGCGCCCGGGCGATGGCGCCGCTGGTCTCGATCCGGCCGTTGGCGATGACGTGCACGTAGCGCCCGCCGGTCTCGTCGAGGTAGTCGCGGCGGGCCGCGGCGGCGTCGGCGATGGCGCTGGCCAGGGGCACGCGGATGCCCATGACGGCGTCGGTGGTGGAGTACGTGTCGGCGCCCACGCCGACGATCACGCCGGCCGCGCCGGTGCGCATGAGGTGCAGCGCGGTCTGGTAGTTCGCCGCCCCGCCCACGATGACCGGGACGTCGAGGTCGGCGATGAACTCCTTGAGGTTGAGCGCGTCTCCCCCGGTGGTCACGTGCTCCGCGGAGACGATCGTGCCCTGGATGACCAGCAGGTCGACGCCGGCCGCCAGGACCGTCGGCGCCAGCTGCACGGTGTGCTGCGGGGAGACCCGGACGGCGGTGGTGACGCCGGCGTCGCGCATCTCGCGGATCCGGTCGGCGACCAGCTCGGGCTTGACCGGCTCGGCGTAGACCTGCTGCAGCAGGGCGACCGGCGGTGCGTCGGCGCCGGCGGCCTCGCGCAGCTTGCGGTAGACCGGCAGCGGGTCCTCGTAGCGACCCCACAGGCCCTCGGCGTTGAGCACACCGAGGCCCCCGGCCTCGCCGACCGCGATCGCCGTCGCCGGGCTGATCACGGCGTCCGAGGGGCTGGTGACCAGCGGGATGCCGAACCGGAAGGCGTCGATCTGCCAGGCGGTGGAGACGTCGTCGACGTCCCGGGTGCGCCGGGACGGGACGATCGAGACCTCGTCGAGGTCGTAGCCGCGCCGGGCGAAGCGGTTGAGCCCGATCTCGACGGTGTCGCGCACGCTCATCAACGTCCCCGGTAGTTCGGTGCCTCGACGGTCATCTGGATGTCATGGGGGTGGCTCTCGACCAGCCCGGCGGACGTGATGCGGGTCAGCTGTCCGCGCTCCTTGAGGTCGGTGACGGTGGCCGCGCCCGCGTAGCCCATCGAGGCGCGCAGGCCGCCGACGAGCTGGTGGGCGACGCCGGACAGGGCACCCCGGTAGGGCACCTGGCCCTCGATGCCCTCCGGGACGAGCTTGTCGTCGGAGAGGACGTCGTCGGCGAAGTAGCGGTCGCGGCTGAACGACTGGCTGCCGCGCTTCTGCATCGCACCGAGCGAGCCCATGCCGCGGTAGGTCTTGTACTGCTTGCCGTTCATGAACACGAGCTCGCCCGGCGCCTCCTCGACGCCGGCGAAGAGCCCACCGATCATCACGGTGTCGGCGCCGGCGACGAGGGCCTTGGCGATGTCGCCGGAGTACTGCAGCCCGCCGTCGGCGATGACCGGCACACCGGCCGGCCCGGCCGCCAGCCACGCCTCGTAGATGGCGCTGACCTGCGGGACGCCGACACCGGCGACGACGCGGGTGGTGCAGATGGAGCCGGGCCCGACGCCCACCTTCACCGCGTCGGCACCGGCGTCGATCAGGGCCTGCGCACCGGCGCGGGTGGCGATGTTGCCGCCGACCACCTCGATGCCGTTCTCCCCGCCGAAGTCGTTCTTCACCCGGGCGACCATGTCGAGCACGGCGCGCTGGTGGCCGTGCGCCGTGTCGACGACGAGCACGTCCACCCCGGCGTCGACCAGCAGCCCGGCCCGCTTGTAGGCGTCGTCGCCAACGCCCAGGGCCGCACCGACGACGAGCCGGCCGTCGGCGTCCTTGGTGGACAGCGGGTACTGGTCGCGCTTGACGAAGTCCTTGACGGTGATCAGCCCGCGCAGCCGGCCGGCGTCGTCGACCAGCGGCAGCTTCTCGATCTTGTGCTGGGACAGCAGCGCCAGCGCGGTGTCGGCGTCGACGCCCACCGGGGCGGTGACCAGCGGCATCGGCGTCATCACGTCGCGCACCAGCCGGCTGGGGTCGGACTCGAACCGCATGTCGCGGTTGGTGACGATGCCGAGCAGGACGCCCTCGGCGTCGACCACCGGGGCACCGGAGATGCGGTAGCGGGCCGACAGCGCGTCGACCTCGGCGAGGGTGTTGTCCGGGGAGCAGGTGACCGGGTTGGTGACCATGCCGGCCTCGGACCGCTTCACCAGGTCGACCTGCCCGGCCTGGTCCTCGGCGGCCAGGTTGCGGTGCAGCACGCCCATGCCGCCGACGCGGGCCATGGCGATGGCCATGCGCGCCTCGGTGACGGTGTCCATCGCGCTGGAGAGCAGCGGCACGGCCAGCCGGATGCGCCGGGTGACCTGGCTGCTGGTGTCGACCTCCGTCGGCACGATGTCGGAGGCGCCCGGGATGAGCAGGACGTCGTCGTAGGTGAGGCCGAGCGGTGCGAACTTCGCCGGCAGCTCGGGCACGAAGTCGGGCGCCATGTGGGTCGCCACCCCTCCAGGGTCGGGAACGGACTCCGGCCGGCACCCCGACCGGGCGCAGGAAGTCCGCCTCGATCGTAGGCGGCGGCGCCCGACGGTCGGTGCGCTGCCCGCCGGGCCGTTACCGTGGTCCCCGTGTCTGCGTTCGACGACGGCTCCGGCCCCGGCTTCGGCGGCTCGGACCCGGACTTCGGCCCGGGCGACCAGCGTCCGCCGCCGCTCACCCTCGAGGAGCGCGCGGGGGTCCTCGACGACCTCGCCGAGCTCGAGGTCTTCCGCACCCTGCTGGAACCCACCGGGGTGAAGGGCATCGTCGTCGACTGCCCGGACTGCGACGAGGAGCACCACGTCGACTGGGCGCTCATGGCCGCCAACCTGCGCCAGCTCCTCGACGAGGGGCAGACCGGCCGGCACGAGCCGCCCTTCGACCCCGATCCCGACGACTACGTCAGCTGGGACTACGCCAGCGGCTACGCCGACGGGGTCGCCGCGCTCGCCGCGGACGACGAGCCCACCGGCCGTCACGGCACCGGCCGGCACGCGCGCGACGACGACTGAGCAGGCGGCCGGACCTGGCCGCCGGGACGGTCCCCCGGGGCGGCTGGGAACGGTGTGACGGGCGGGCCCGCGTCCCGTCCGAGCGCCCGGGACCGCGGCGTCCCGGCTGCTAGGAACGGGGCGGCCCGCACCGGCGGGCCGCGTCCCGCCGGACGCCGGGCGCTGCGTCCGGGCCTGCGGGTCGGTCCGGCCGAGGACGGGATCACCCGTGGGACTGTGCCGCAGAGCTGCGACGTCCATCGGGCTGGCGATCGCCGTGGCCGCCGCCGTCCTGGTCACGCCGTCCGCGGTCACGGCCGCGACCCGGTTCACCGACGTGCCCGCGTCCGCCGCGTACGCGGCCGACGTCCGGTGGGTGGTCGACCGGGGCATCGTCCCGGCCACCGCGACGGGGACGTTCTCCCCCGCGCTGCCCGTCAGCCGCCAGCAGATGGCGGTGTACCTGACCAGGGCAGCCAGGGGCAGCACCCCGCCTCCCGCGTGCACGGCGGCGCCCTACCGCGACGTGCCGAAGAGCTCGTCCGCCTGCGCGTCGATCGCCTGGCTGAAGAGCGTGGGCATCGGCCCCGGCGGCACCACGTTCGCCCCGACGGCGGTGATGACCCGGGCGTCCATGGCCGCCTACCTCCACAAGCTGGGCGCCGAACGGCCGAAGCCCCCGGCCTGCACCGGGAAGCCGGCGCCGGACGTCGCCGTCTCGTCGTCCTACTGCCCGTCGATCACCTCGATGGTGCGGGAGGGCATCACCCCGCTGTACGCCGACGGCACCTTCCGGCCGGCCGGGCAGATGACCCGCCGGGCGACGGCGGTCTTCCTGCACCGCTGGTACGACGTGCAGCACCGCGGCGCCGACGTCTCCTACCCGCAGTGCGGTGCGGCGCTCCCGACCGGCCAGGACTTCGGCATCGTCGGGGTCAACGCGGGCATGCCGACGACGACGAACCCGTGCCTGGCCGCCCAGCTCGCGTGGGCGGCCGGCTCCTCGGGTGGTGCCGGCCAGCCGCGGCGGCAGGTCTACGTGAACACGGCCAACCCCGGCGGGCTGAACACGCCGACCTGGCCGAGGAGCGGCGCGACCCCGTACGGCGCCTGCGACGGCTCCAACAGCACCGCGTGCGCCTGGCAGTACGGCTGGAACCGTGCCGGAGAGGACGTCGCCTGGGTCCGCGTCTCGGCCGCGCCGCAGTCGCTGGTGTGGTGGCTGGACGCGGAGATCGACGAGTCGGGCCGGACGGGCAACACCTGGGACCGCACAGCGGGCGGCACCGACCGCAACACCGCCGTGCTCGAGGGCATGACCATGGCCCTGCGCGCGGCGGGAGTCACGACCGTCGGCATCTACTCGACCGCCCGCCAGTGGTCGGTCATCACCGGGACGTCGGTGTCGCCGACCAGCCCGCTCCGGGGGCTGCCCAACTGGCTGGCCGGTCCGTCCACGGTCGCCCAGGCCCAGCAGCTGTGCAGCTCCGCCCCGCTGACCCCCGGCGGGCGGGTGGTGCTCACGCAGTGGACCGACCGCTTCGACTGGAACCACGTCTGCGGCTGAGCGCCTGCCGCTGGCCACGGACGCACGTCGCCCGGGCCCCGCAGCAGCGGGACCCGGGCGAGGTCGGCGGGTGGGAGCGGTGTCAGCTCATGACGCCGCGGCGGAAGCCGATGGCGACGGCCTCGGCGCGGTCCTTGGCGCCGAGCTTGCGGAACAGCCGCCGCGCGTGGGTCTTGATGGTGTCCTCGGACAGGTAGAGCTCGCGGCCGATCTGGGCGTTGCTCTTGCCCTGGCTCATGCCGGTGAGCACCTGCATCTCGCGCATCGACAGAGCGGCGGCGGGCGCCGTCTCCCGGACCGTCGAGCGCACGGTGGTCGGGGCGGAGCCGGCCAGCGGGGTGGCTCCGCTCCAGGACGACGCGCCGACCAGCTGCGGCCCGGGGTGCTGCTGCGGGATGCGGGCCCCCTCGGGGCGCAGGCCGACGCGGGAGAGGCCCAGCCCCATCTCGATCGGGCTGGCGTCCCAGCGCAGGTAGCCGCGGGCACCGAAGGCCACGGCCGCGCGGACGCTCTCGGCGTCGTCGGGGGCGCCGAGCACGAGCACCGGCAGGCCGGGGTGCGCGCGCAGCGCCTGGGTGGCCGCGGTCAGGCCGGTGTCGACCGCGCGCTGGGTGCCGACGATGAGGACGTCGGGGGTGCGGGTGTCCAGCCGCGACAGGAGCGAGGCGGGGTCTCCCACCACCTCCACCCGGCCGACGAAGGACAGCGCGACCAGGCGCGACGCGACGTCGTCCCGGACCCGCCGGCGCTCGTCGTACACCCACACGGTCGCGCCGGGGTTCCCGGTCGCGCGCATCCTGTCGTCGATCACGCCAGCTCCTCGCTCAGCCCGGCGGTCGGTGCCGGGTCCGTACCGGCCGGGGCTGACCCCGGTCGGGTGGCCGCATCGGCGGGGGCTCCCACCGGGGGGAGCCCCGCGCTTCCGCGCTCGTCGTGCCGGATCCGGGTCTCTCCCCCTCCCGGATTCGGCACGACGCTGTTCCACCTTGATCGACTCCAGGGGCGGGCAACAGCGGCCCTCACCCCCGGGGGTGAGGGCCGCGGACGGGATGCCGGAGCGAAAAGTTGCGATCACGACGTGTTTGACCATGTCGGGCGTCGGGCACCGGCGGCTAGAAGCCGGAAGGTCCTCCGGCTCGATCGACGCCTGGAGGAGACATGGCCGACATCCGCAGACTCCCGACGCCCGTCGCCGAAGTCTGGGACTGGCAGCTCCACGGTTCCTGCCGTGGCGAGAACACCTCCCTGTTCTTCCACCCCGACGGTGAGCGCGGGCCCGCACGGGCGCGGCGTCAGGCCGCGGCCAAGGCGGTCTGCGGGCGGTGCCCGGTCGTCGACGCCTGCCTCAAGCACGCACTCTCGGTCCGCGAGCCCTACGGCGTCTGGGGCGGGATGAGCGAGGAGGAGCGGGCCCGGATGATCGCTGCCGAGCCGGCGGCCGTCGCTGCCGGGGTCTAGTCCCCACCACGAACGCCGAGAGGGCCCGGTCCAGGATTCCTGGACCGGGCCCTCTCGCGTGTTCGGGGCGGGCGCGGCGAGCGGGCGCCGGATCGCGTCCTCCCTCACCGCAGCGCGTCCTCCCTCACCGTGCGCGATGAGGGAGGACGCACCGGGATCAGGTCACCTGATCCCAGCGGCCTCGTTCAGTGCGCGTGGCCGTGGCCGTGGCCCCCGTGCCCGTGGGTGTGGAACCCGGGACCGTCGGGGTCGTCCTCCTTCTCCGGCGCCTCGACGACGGCGGAGTCGGTGGTGAGGATCATCGCCGCGATCGAGACGGCGTTCTCCAGGGCGGCCTTGGTGACCTTGACCGGGTCGATGACGCCCTCGGCGGCGAGGTCGCCATACTCCCCGGTCGCGGCGTTGAAGCCCTGACCCTTGCCGGCGTCGCGGATCTTGCTGACCACGACCCGGCCCTCGAAGCCGGCGTTCTCCGCGATCTGCACCGCGGGGGCGTCCAGGGCGGTGCGGACGGCGCGGGCGCCGGTCAGCTCGTCGCCCTGCAGGTCGAGGGCGTCGATCGCCTCCGCCGCGTGCACCAGCGCCGAACCGCCGCCGGGGATGACCCCCTCCTCGACCGCCGCGCGGGTGGCCGCGATGGCGTCCTCGATGCGGTGCTTGCGCTCCTTGAGCTCCACCTCGGTGGCCGCGCCGACGCGGATGACGCCGATGCCGCCGGCCAGCTTCGCGAGGCGCTCCTGGAGCTTCTCGCGGTCCCAGTCGGAGTCGGTGGCCTCGATCTCGCGGCGGATCTGCGCGACGCGGTCGGCGATGGCGTCGGAGGGCCCGCCGCCGTCGACGATCGTGGTCGTGTCCTTGGTGACGGTGACCCGGCGCGCGGTGCCGAGCACCTCGAGCCCGACGGACTCCAGCGACAGGCCGACGTCCTCGCTGACGACCTGGCCACCGGTGACGACGGCGAGGTCGGTCATGAACGCCGTGCGACGGTCGCCGAAGTACGGCGACTTCACCGCGACGACCTTGATGGTCTTGCGGATGGAGTTGACGACGAGGGTGGACAGCGCCTCGCCCTCGACGTCCTCGGCGACGATCAGCAGCGGCCGGGCGCCGGAGCCGAGCACCTTCTCCAGCAGCGGGAGCAGGGTGGCCAGGGCGCTGATCTTGCCGCTGACCAGCAGCACCAGGGCGTCGTCGAGGACGGCCTCCATGGCCTCCTGGTCGGTGACGAAGTACGGCGAGAGGTAGCCCTTGTCGAACTGCACGCCCTCGGTCACGTCGAGGTCGGTCTCGAGGGTGTTGCTCTCCTCGACGGTGATGACGCCGTCGTTGCCGACCCGCTCCATGGCCTCGCCGATGAGCTCACCGACGCCTGCGTCCTGGGCGGAGATGGTGGCGACGCCGGAGATGGCGGCGCGGTCCTCGACCGGGGTGGCGGCGGCGTCCAGCGCGGCGTGCACCGCGTCGAGGGCGGCGCGCATGCCGCGGCCCAGCGCCATCGGGTTGGCGCCGGCGGCGACGTTGCGCATGCCCTCGTGGACCAGCGCCTGCGCGAGCACCGTGGCGGTGGTGGTGCCGTCACCGGCGACGTCGTTGGTCTTGGTGGCCACGTTCTTGGCCAGCTGGGCGCCGAGGTTCTCGTAGGGGTCCTCGAGGTCGACCTCGCGGGCGATCGTCACGCCGTCGTTGGTGATCGTGGGCGCGCCGAACTTCTTGTCGAGGACGACGTTGCGGCCGCGCGGGCCGATCGTCACGCGGACGGCGTCGGCGAGCTTGTCGACGCCGCGCTCGAGCGAGCGGCGGGCGTCCTCGTTGAACTTGATGATCTTGGCCATGCCGGAACCTCTCGTAGAGGGAGTGCGGGGGTGGGTCGGGCGCGGCAGGCCCGACGCAGACCGCCCCGGGACCCGGTGTCTCGGGTCGCCGGGGCGGTCGGTGAGCTACGTGGTGGAACTAGTGACCTGCGGTCACTTCTCCACGACGGCGAGCAGGTCGCGGGCGGAGAGGACGAGGTAGTCCTGGCCCGAGTACTTGACCTCGGTGCCGCCGTACTTCGAGTAGATGACCACGTCGCCCACGTTCACGTCGAGCGGGACGCGGTTGCCGTTGTCGTCGATGCGGCCGGGGCCGACGGCGACGACGGTGCCCTCCTGGGGCTTCTCCTTGGCGGTGTCCGGGATGACCAGACCGGAGGCGGTGGTGGTCTCGGCCTCGTTGGCCTGGACCACCACGCGGTCCTCCAGCGGCTTGATGCTGACCTTGGTCGCGGTCGTCACGTCGGTGACGCCCCCTTCGGTGGTAGGACGGCGATGGGCAGGTGGTGCTGATGCTGTGGCACGGGATCCGGGCACCCGCCGTCGCGGGGGTCGGGCGCCAGCCCGTGTCGGTTGGCACTCTACCTACGAGAGTGCCAGCCGCTCAACCCGGTCCGGCGCGGGTGGTCGCCGGACGCAGCGGGCCGTGCGCCACGCTGTGCCCGTGGACCCGGACACCGACGCGCAGGCCGCCGAGACGGTGCGCCAGCTCCGCGCGCTGGCCACGCCCGAGGGTGCCGCGGCGCTGGCCGGCGCGGGCCGGCTGCTCGACGCCGGCGCCGACCCAGTGGCGGGGCTGACCCGGCTGCGGGCCGAGGTGGGCGCCGACCTGGCGGGGCCCGCGTGGGGCATCGCCCGGCAGCGGCGGAAGGCGCGGCCGGTGTTCGGCCCGGACGCCGACCGGATGCTGTTCACCTCCGACGCCCTCGAGCAGGCCGGGCGCCCCGAACTGGCCGCGCGGCGGGCGGCCCGGCTGCTGGCCGGCGGGGCGGACTCGGTGGCCGACCTCGGCTGCGCGGCCGGCACCGACACCATCGCGCTGGCCCGCGCCGGCGCCCGTGTCCTGGCCGTGGACCTCGACCCGGTCGCCCGCGAGCTGACCGCGGCCAACGTCGAGGCGCTCGGCCTCGCCGACGACGTGTGGGTGGTCGCAGGCGACGCCGCCGAACTGGTCGCGGCGGCCCGCGGCGGCGAGGTGGCCGGCTGCGGCGCCGCCGTCCTGGATCCGGCCCGCCGCGCCGGCGGACGCCGGCAGCTCGACCCCGACCGCTGGTCACCCCCGTGGTCGACCGTGGCGATGCTCCTCGAGAAGGTGCCCACGTCGGTGGTCAAGGTGGCGCCCGGCCTCGACCACGAGCGCGTGCCCACCGGCATCGAGGCGGAGTGGGTGTCGGCCGGCGGCTCCGTCGTCGAGGCGCTGCTCTGGGGGCCGGCGGTCGCGGCCACCTGGCGGCGGGCGACCCTCGTGCGCGACGGCGCCGTGCACGAGCTGACGGCGGACGCCGACCCGGGGCACGCACCGGTCGGCCCGGTCCGCGGATGGCTGCACGAGCCCGACCCGGCGCTCATCCGCTCGGGCCTGATGTCGCTGGTCGCCGCAGATCTCGGCGCGACGCTGGTCGACCCGACCATCGCCTACCTGAGCTCCGACGCCGTCGCCGGCTCCCCGTGGGTGAGCTCGTACCGGGTGGACGAGGTGCTGCCGTTCTCCCTCAAGAAGCTCAAGGCGCTGCTGCGGGCGCGCGGGGTGGGCCGGGTCGTGGTGAAGAAGCGCGGCTCCCCCATCGAGCCCGAGGCGCTCGCCCGTCAGCTGCGCGGCCCGGGCAGCGGGACCGCGACCGTCGTCGTCACCCGGGTCGCCGGTGCCCCGACGGTCCTGGTCTGCGACGTGCGGGGCGGTCACTCTTCCTGAGGCGGCGGCGGGCCGCCATCATGGACGGTGCGGTGAGCACTGCCGCGGCTGCGTCCGATCCCCCGGGGAAGCCGATGACCAGCGAACCGCCGCCCCCGACGGCCGAGCCGGAACTCCGGCCGGTCCTCTCCTCCGACCTCCACACGAACGGCGTGGCCACCACGGCCGGCGGCCGGATGTTCCTCCCGGTCCAGCCCCGGCCCGGCTCCGACGACCCGCAGGTCGTCGAGGTGCGCGACGGGACGCCGGTGCCCTTCCCCGACGCGGCCTGGAACTCCGGCGGCGACCCGGCGCGCTCGTTCGTCGCCGTCAACGCGGTCCGACTCGATCCCGAGGGTCGGTTGTGGATCGTCGACCGCGGCGCACCACAGGTCGGGGCCGAGCAGGTGCCCGGCGGCGCCAAGCTGGTGGTGGTCGACCTCGCCGGCGACCGGGTGGTCCGGGTCGTCGACCTGTCGACGGCGGTCCGCGAGCGCAGCTTCGTCGACGACGTCCGCTTCAACGGGCGCATGGCCTACCTGACCGACGCCGGAACGCACCCGGCGCTGATCGTGCTGGACCTGGAGACGGGAGCGACCCGGCGCCTCCTGGAGGACCACCCGTCGGTCGTGTCGCAGAAGCCGCTGCGCGCCGAGGGCCGCGAGCTGCGGGACCCGGACGGGCAGCCGGTGGTGATCAACGCCGATCAGCTGGAGGTCTCCCCCGACGGCCAGTGGTTCTACTACCAGCCGTGCTGCGGCGGGATGTCCCGGATCCGGACGCACTACCTCGACGACCCGACCCTCGACCCGAGCGACGTCGAGCGGCACGTCGAGCCGTTCGCGGACACCCCGTCGACCGGCGGCACCGCGATGGACGCCGACGGGACCCTCTACCTCAGCGACACCGACCGCAGCGCCGTCCTGACCATCTCGCCCGACGGCGAGATGCAGACGCTCGTGGACGATCCGCGGCTGCTGTGGGTCGACGCGATGTGGATCGACGACGACGGGCAGCTGCTGATGCCGGCGGTCCAGCTCAACCGGATGCCGGACATGAACGGTGGCGAGAGCGCGGTCGATCCGCCGCTCACCGTCTGGGGCGCGCCGCTCGGCCTGCGTCCGGACCGGCGGCACTGAGCACCGCACCCGGCGTCAGCGGCCGGTGAGGAGTTCCTCCAGCACATCGGCCAGTTCGGCCACCGGCCGTCGTCCGTCGAGCTCCAGGCCGGCACCCCGGCGCAGGAGCGGCTCGACCTCGTTCAGGTAGCGGGCGATCTCGGCCTGCTGCTCGACCGATCTGCCATAGGGGTTGTCCTGCCGGGTGCGCACCCGCTCCAGCAGCACGTCGAGCGGCGCGCTCAGGAGGACGACGTGCTCGAAGCGGTCGTAGAAGGAGCCCTGGTTGTCCACCGTCCCGGAGACGACCACCTCGGGACGGGTGGCCAGCAGCCGGTCCATGCGCCGTTCGTCCCACGTGCCGTCGGGGAGGACCCACCCGCCGTGGTCGGTGTCCACCGTCAGGTGACCCCGGCGCTCCAGCTCGGTCAGGAGCGTCGTCTTCCCGGCGCCTGACATCCCCGTCACCAGCACCCGCGCCATCGCGAGCACCGTAGTCACCCGGCGCTGCCGAGCTCAGCACCGGACGACGTCGCACGTCGTCGCCCCCGAGCGGTCTGGCACCCTCGTCGCGTGAGCCTTCGCCGACGGGACCGCCCGACGGCGGATCCCGGGTCGATGCGCCGGGTCGTCGTCCTGGGCCGGGGTGGAGCGGGGAAGTCGGAGTTCGCCCGGCGCCTCGGCGCCCGCGCCGGCCTGCCGGTGGTCGAGCTGGACCGGGAGTACTGGCAGGACAGACTGCGCCCGCGGTCCCGGACGGGGTGGTCGGCGGTGCAGGCACCCCTGGCCGCGGCCGAGGAGTGGATCCTGGACGGCGACCTCGGGCCGTACGACGTCCTGGACGTGCGGCTGCGGCGGGCGGACACGGTGGTGCTGCTCGACTACTCGCTGCCGCGCTGTGCCTGGCGGGCCGCCCGGCGCGGGCGCGAGCGCGCCGACTTCTGGCGCTGGGTGGTGGCCTACCGGCGGCGCTACCGCCCGGCGATCCTCGCGGCGGTCGCCCGGGTGGCCCCCGGCGCGACGCTGCACGTGCTGCGCGGTCCGCGGGCGGCGGAGCGGTTCCTCAGCCGCTGAGAGCCGGCGCGAGGTCCCGGCGCATGCAGACCCGGGGCCAGCGGTCCAGGCCGTGCGCCGCCTCGCGGGCCCGGATCGCCCGCAGGCCCGGCGTCCACTCGTCCTCGGCCAGCACGCGGAACCCGCACCGGCGGTAGTAGGGCGCGTTCCACGGCACGTCTCCGAAGGTGGTCAGCGTCAGCGCGTCGCGGCCGGTCGCGACGGCGTGGCCGGCGGCGTGCTCGAGCAGCGCCCGCCCCACTCCCCTCCGGGCGGCCCGCGGGTGCACCGACACCTGCTCGACGTGCAGCGCGCCGTCCACCGGCTCGGCGAGGAGGTAGCCCACCGGCCGGTCGCCGTCGTCGACCGCCGCCCAGGCCAGGCCGGCCCGCCGGTACCGGTCGAGCTCGGCGACCGGCAGCGGCTCGTCCCCGGCGATCTCCGGCATCCCGACGTCGGCGAAGGCCCGCCCCGCGGCCAGCTCGATCTCCTGCGCCGCCGTCAGCTCGTCCGGCCCGAGGAGGCGGATCGCCGGCGGCGGGAGCACGTCAGCGGCTGACGACGTCGATGGGCAGCGCGCTGTCGGCGCCCAGGTCCGGTGCCGACGGCGCGACGCCGGCGGCCACCAGGCGGGAGCCCAGCGCGGCCACCATCGCGCCGTTGTCGGTGCACAGCTTGGGGCTGGGCACCCGGAGCACGATGCCGGCCGCGGCGCACCGCTCCTCGGCCAGCGCACGCAGCCGCAAGTTGGCCGCGACTCCCCCGCCGAGCACCAGGTGGTCGACGCCGTGGTCGCGGCAGGCCCGGACGGCCTTGGCGGTGAGCACGTCGGCGACCGCCTCCTGGAAGGACGCCGCGACGTCGGCCAGGGGCACCGGCTCCCCCGCCCGCTGCCGGGCCTCCACCCACCGGGCGACGGCGGTCTTGAGGCCGGAGAAGGAGAAGTCGTAGGCCGGGTCGCGGGGGCCGGTGAGCCCGCGGGGGAACGCGATCGCCGACGGGTCGCCCTCGCGCGCGGCCTTGTCGATCGGCGGGCCGCCGGGAAAGGGCAGCCCGAGCACGCGGGCGACCTTGTCGAACGCCTCGCCCGCGGCGTCGTCGATGGTGCGGCCCAGCGGCTGGACGTCCTGGGCGAGGTCGGGCACCAGCAGCAGCGAGCTGTGCCCGCCGGAGACGAGCATCGCGATGGACGGCTCGGCCAGCCGGCCGTGCTGCAGCTCGTCGACGGCGACGTGCGCGGCCAGGTGGTTCACGCCGTAGAGCGGCTTGTCCAGCGCCAGCGCGTAGGCCTTGGCCGCGGCGACACCCACCAGCAGCGCACCGGTCAGGCCCGGGCCGCTCGTGACCGCGACCGCGTCGATGTCCGAGGCGGCGATGCCGGCATCGGCCAGCGCGCGGTGCACCGTCGGAACCATCGCCTCCAGGTGCGCCCGCGAGGCGATCTCGGGCACCACGCCACCGAAGCGCTCGTGCTCGGCCATCGACGTCGCCAGCGCGTCGGCCAGCAGCGTGTGCCCGCGGACGATGCCGACCCCGGTCTCGTCGCAGGAGGTCTCGAACCCCAGCACCAGCGGCTCGCTCATGGCTTCTCCCTCCGCATCACGACGGCGTCCGTGCCGCTCGGCTGGTAGTAGCCGCGGCGGCGGCCGATCTCGGCGAAGCCGCGGCGGCGGTACAGCTCCTGCGCGTGCTCGTTGTCGGCCCGCACCTCCAGCAGCACCACCGGGCTGCGCCGGTCGGCCTCGGCGAGCAGCGCGTCCAGCAGCAGGGCGCCGGTGCCCTCCCCCTGCCGCGATGCGGTGACGCCGATCGTGGCGACGTGCGCCTCGTCGTCGTAGGCGATCAGCCCGGCATAGCCGACGACGGTGCCGTCGTCCTCGGCGACCAGGTAGTGGCGGGTGTCGGTGAGCGCCAGCTCCTCGCGGTACATCGCGAGGGTCCACGTGTCCGGCGCGAAGAGCTCCTCCTCGAGCTCCATGACCCGGCCCAGGTCGGCCCGCTGCATCGGCCGCAGCACGATCACTGCGTCACGGCCTTGATCGCCGTCGGCGGCACGGCGTCCGGGCGGCGCAGGTACAGCGGCACCAGGGGCGCGGCGGACGACGGGTCCGCGAGCTGCGCGGCCGCGGCGCGCAGCAGCCCCGCCGTCGTGACCTCGGCCCGCTCGACGGCCGCGCCGAGCCGCTCGGCGAACGCCGGGTCGCCCACGAACGGCCCGGGACGCCGGAGCTCCTCGGGGCGCACGACGGCCGGCCCCTCGACGCGGGCACCGGCGGCGTCGTAGGCGGCCCAGTAGACCTCCTTGCGGCGGGCGTCGGTGACCACCGTGCGCGCACCGGAACCGACGGCGTCCAGCGAGCAGACGCCCACCACCGGGAGGCCCCGGGCGTCGGCCAGCCCGGCCGCGGTCACGATGCCGACGCGCAGCCCGGTGAACGGACCGGGGCCGAGCCCGGTGACCACCGCCTCGACGTCGGCCAGCGCGGCACCGGCGTCGTCCAGCGCCGCCCGGATCGCCGGGGTGAGCAGCTCGGCGTGCTTGGTGCCCGACGGCACGGCTTGCTCGGCCAGCACCTCGGCGCCGTCGGGCGACCACCGGGCCACGCCCGCGACGAGGGTCGGGGTGGCCGTGTCGAGCACGAGGACGAGCACGAGAGGCCAGGTTAGTCGGCGTCCGCCCCGGACCCGACCAGCCGCTCGACGAGGTCGGCATAGGACGGGTGCGCCAGGCGCAGCGAGCGCACCTCCGTCGCAGAGATCCAGCGCAGCTCGTCGTGCTCCTCCGGCTCGACGTTGCGCGGCTCTCCCCGCCAGGCCCGCACGACGTGGACGGTCAGCGAGAGGTCGCCGTCCCGGACGCTCAGCACCGGCTCGTCGTCCACCTCCGTCGCCTCGACGCCTATCTCCTCGCGTAGCTCGCGGAGCAGGGCGGCGCGCTCGTCCTCGCCCGGCTCGACGTGCCCCCCGACGACGTCCCACACGTCGGGGTACCAGCGGCGGGAGGGCGATCGGTGCCCCAGCAGCACCCGGCCGTCCTGCACGAGCACGCCTGCGACGACGTGGTGCACGGTCACCCGCCCGGCTGGCGCACCACCGCCGTCGGTCACGGAAGGCACGGTAGCCGGAACACCTGCTGCGAGGTCACCGGAGCGGCCGGGCAGAATGCCCGGGACCGGCGAGGGGCCGGAGCTGGGGCGGTGCGTCCTGGCGCGGCTCAGCGGGAGGATGTGGTCGTGGTCCAGGACGACCCCGCAGCGGCCCGGCCGGGGCTGCTGGGCCAGCTCCTGCGGTTCGCGGTCGTCGGCGGGTTCAGCGCCGTCGTCGACCTGACCGTCTACTCCCTCGGCCTGCACTTCGGGCTGTCCACCTACGTCGCGAGGGCACTGAGCTTCATCGCCGGCACCACCACCGCGTACGCGCTCAACCGGCGCTGGGCGTTCCAAGTGGAGGGCGGGGCCCGCCGGGCGGGCGGCTTCGCCCTGCTCTACGGGACGACGTTCTTCCTGATCCTCGGCGTCAATGCGCTCGCCCTGGTCGTCCTGCCGGATTCGTCGTGGAAGATCACGCTCGCCTGGGCGATCTCCCAGGGGCTGGGCACGGCGTGGAACTTCGTGATGCTCCGCCTGGTCGTCTTCCGGCACTGAGCGGCCTCCTCGGGCGCCGCCGGAACGTAACCAGCGGGAACACTGCGGTCCGCTCGGTCGTCGGGTGGGCATGAGGCTGCTGGCCAGAACCGCGCTCGGAGCCGTCGTCCTGACCGGCCTCGTCGCCTGCGGCGGCGGCGACCGGTGGAGCCCGCCGGTCGAGCGCGCCGACCGGTCGAGTCCTCCGATCGAGCGTGCCGACCGGTCGCGCCCTCCGGTCGAGCTCACGGCGGGTGACGGCTGCGGCGATGCGTTCTTCTGGGCGGCCACGGCGTCGGGCGACGTCGCCGTGACGATCTCGATCGACGCAAGAGGCCGATCCCCCGTGGACGCGTTGGCCCAGGAGTTCGTCCTCCCGGACGCGGCCGTCTCGGTGGAGGTGCTGGCGGGCCGGGGCATGCAGCAGAACTTCTGCACCGACGCCATCAACGGGGCCGCCGAGCCTCGGCAGCGTCAGGAGGCCGTCGCTGGCGAGGGCACCATCCGCCTGGACCCGGTGCCACCGGGCCTAGACCCGACGGGCTGCGGATCGGTGTCGGGCGAGCTGGAGCTGACCGGCCTCCAGGCGGCGGACGGCACCACGTTCGCTCTGATCCAGGTGCGCTCCGACTCGATCGGCTGTTACTCCGGCTGACCGGCGCGAAGCTCAGCCGATGCGGTGCGCCCAGCCGGGGCCGTGCGGCACGAGCACGGCGGTGCGGACGTCGTCGTCGCGACGGTCCAGCCGCACCTCGAGGTGCTCGTCGGTCAGCTGCTCGACCAGCCCCTGCCCCCACTCGACGACGGTCACCGAGTCCGCGACGGTGACGTCGAGGTCCAGGTCGTCGACGTCGGCGGCACCGCCCAGCCGGTAGGCGTCCACGTGCACCAGGGGCAGCCGCCCGCCGGTGTGCACGCGCGCGATGACGAAGGTCGGCGACGTGACCGGCTCGGTGACGCCCAGCCCCCGGCCCAGCCCGCGGGTCAGCGCGGTCTTCCCGGCGCCCAGGGGGCCGACCAGGATCACCAGGTCACCGGGGACGACGACGTCGGCGAGCGCCGCGCCCAGCTGCTCGGTGTCCTCCACGGTGGGCAGCAGGTGCTCGGCCTTCACGACGTCCTCTCCAGCGTTGCGGCGACGGCGGTCAGATCGGCCAGCAGACCGGCCCGCGGCGCGCCCTTCGGGCCGAACCTGATCGCCGCCGACGGGTGGTAGGTGGCCCAGACCGCCCGCCCGTCCACCTCGTGCGGCCGGCCGCGGACGGCGGCGAGCACGGTGCGGGGGCCGAGGAACCACTTCGCCGACGAGAGCCCCAGCGCGACCACGACCGGCGCGCCGAGGAGCTCGAGCTGGCGGCGCAGCCAGCCGCTGCAGCGCGCCACCTCCGGCGCCTGCGGCGTCCGGTTGCCCGGCGGGCGGCACTTCACGACGTTGAGCACCGCCGCCCGGTCGCGGTCCAGCCCCGCCTCGGTAAGCAGCTGGTCGAGCAGCTGCCCGGACCTCCCGACGAACGGCCGTCCCGTCTCGTCCTCGGTGGCCCCTGGCGCCTCACCGACCAGCACCAGCCGCGGCCGGCCGGACGCGGGCACGTCGCCGACGACGACGTGCTGCCGGGTGGCCGCCAGCTCCGGACAAGCGACGCAGCCGCGGGCAGCGGTGGCCAGCGCGCTCCAGTCCGTTGCGGCGGCCGCGGCGCGGGCCACCTCCTCGGCGGGCGCGTCGAAGCGCGGTGGGCGCGGGGCCACGGTCAGCGCCCCACCGGCTGCGCGGCCGCGACCCGGCGGAGCAGGCCGGTGAGCGCCTCGTCGACGACGTCCGGCCGCTCCAGCAGCACCATGTGCCCGGCGCCCGGCACGACGACGAACTCCGAGTCGGGCAGCCGCTGCACGATGAGCTCGCTGTGCTCCTTGGGGATCATCCGGTCCGCGTCGCCGGTCAGGACGAGCGTCGGGATGCGACGCAGCGGCTCCAGCGACCCGGTCTCGTCCAGCCCGGCCAGCGCCGGGTAGAACTCCGCGATCACGTCGACCGGCGTCCCGGCGATCATGGCGTCGACGTAGTGCACCAGCGCCGGGTCGACGTCGGCGGAGGCGAACGACAGCGCCCGGGTGACCACCGAGATGAGGTCGGCGGCTGCCCGCCGGGTGCCCTCGGCGATGGCCGGCCGGCGGCGCATCGTCCAGGCCGCGATCGGCAGCACCGCGGCCCGCACGCGGGTGAGGAACTCCGGCAGCCCGAAGTTCAGGTCGGCCAGGTTGCCGCTGGAGGTCGAGATGAGGGCGGCTCCGACCACCCGGGTGCCGAACAGGTCGGGTCGGTGCGCGGCCAACCCCATGACGGTCATCCCGCCCATGGAGTGGCCCACGAGCACGATCGGGCCGCGCGGCACCCGCGCCTCCAGCACCGCGGCCAGGTCGCGCGCCAGCTGCTCGATCGTCGAGTGCTCGCTGGGCCCGCGTCCCGAGCCGCCGTGCCCCCGCTGGTCGTAGAAGACCAGCCGGGCCTCGGGCCGGTGCCCGTTGGCGGTCGCGAGCTGCGCCCCCAGCGTCCGGCGCTGGAAGGCCCACGAGCCCATCGACAGCGTGTACCCGTGCACGAAGACGACCGTCAGGGGCGCGTCCAGCGGCCCGACCTCCTCCACGTTCAGGAGCACGCCGTCGTCGGCCCGGACTGAGGCCGTGCGGTCCGCCCGCCGCGCGTCGGGGCCGAGCGGGTCGTTGGCCCGCAGCTCGGCGTCGGGCACGGCGGCGAGGTCGGCCGGCCGGGGCCCACCGATGTCCAGCCGGCGCCGGGCGATGCGAGTGAGCGCCACCCCGGCGGCCGTGCCGGCGGCGGCGAGCCCGACCAGGGCGCCGACGACGCCGACGGTGTGCGCGCTGGAGTGCGGGAGCTGCGGTGCGCGGCCCATCAGACCGAACCGCGCGTGCCGACGTAGCGGCGGGTGAAGCGCCCACCGACCCGGGTGACCAGCTCGTAGTGGATGGTGTCCGCGGCATCGGCCCACTGCTGCGCCGTCGGCTCGCCGTCATCGCCGGGGCCCCACAGCACGACGTCGTCCCCCGCGGCTATCGCGTCGTCCCCGAGGTCGAGCACGAACTGGTCCATGCAGACCCGGCCGGCGATCCGCCGCTGCGCCCCCGCCGCCCACACCGGCGCCCGGTTGCCCACCGCGCGGGGGACGCCGTCGGCGTAGCCGACCGGCACGAGCGCCAGCGTCGTCTCCCGGTCGGTCGTGTAGGTGTGACCGTAGGAGACGCCGGAGCCGGCCGGCACCCGCTTGGTGTGGGCCACCTGGGCCCGCACGGTCATCGCCGGGCGCAGGCCGTACCGGCGGGGGTCGCCGCCCAGCGGGTCCAGCCCGTACAGGGCGACGCCGGGGCGCACCATGTCGAACCAGGTGTCCGGCAGCGCGATCGTCGCCGCCGAGTTCGCGAGGTGCCGCCGGGCGTCGGTCAGCCCCGCGTCCCGCGCGACGGCGACGGCCTCCTCGAAGACCCGCACCTGCGCGCCGATCGTCGGGTGCGTGGGCGCGTCGGCGTAGGCCAGGTGGCTCCACAGCCCGACCACGGCGACGTCGCCGTCGGCCTCGGCACGCGCCGCCGCGTCGACCAGCGCGGGCCAGAGGTCGGGGGTCGCGCCCTCGCGGGAGAGCCCGGTGTCGGCGGCCAGGTGCACGCGGGCGGGCCGGTCCGCGGCGCGCGCGGCGGCGACCACCTCGTCCAGGCCCCAGCCGGCGTTGACCGACAGCTCGACGTCGGCGGCCACTGCCGCGGCGACGTCGGTGCCCGGGCCGTTCAGCCAGGCGAGCACCGGCGCGGTGACGCCGGCCGCCCGCAGGGCGAGCGCCTCGTCGACGATGGCGACGCCGAGGGCGTCCGCCCCGCCGGCCAGGACGGCGCGGGCCGCGGGCACCAGGCCGTGCCCGTAGCCGTCGGCCTTCACCACGGCCATGAGCGGGCGGCCGACCCGTTCGCGCAGCACGGCGGTGTTCGCGGCGATCGCGTCGAGGTCGACGACCACCTCGGCGCGGCCGGCTCCAGGTGTGCTCACGCGCCCGAGTCTCCCAGGACGGCCGGCCCGAGCCCGCGGACCCGCCCGACCGCCTCGGGGAGGCGCCGGACGAGGTCCCCGGCGAGCAGCGGCCCGCGCTGCGCGGCGAGCCGGCCGGTGCGGCCGTGCAGGTGCGCGGCGACCGCGGCGGCCTCGACCGCGGGCAGGCCGGTGGTGGGGCCGGTGGCGAGCAGCGCGCCGGCGATCCCGCTGAGGACGTCGCCGGTGCCCGCGGTGGCCAGGTCGGCCGTCCCGGTGCCGTTCACGAACGTCGTCCCGTCCGGATCGGCGACGACGGTGGCGTCGCCCTTGAGCAGGACGACGGCGCCCAGCTCCGCGGCCAGCCGCCGGGCCGCGCCGATCCGGTCACCGCCGACGTCGCTGCCGAAGCGGGCGAACTCGCGGTCGTGCGGGGTGAGCACCGTGGGTGCGCTGCGTCCCTGGACGAGGCCGGGCTCGCGGGCCAGCAGCGTGAGGGCGTCGGCGTCGACCAGCACCGGGACGTCCGTGGCCAGCACCTCGGCCAGCACGGCGCGCGCGGCGTCGTCGGTGCCGCCGCCCGGCCCGACGACCCACGCCTGCACCCGCCCGGCGTCGCCCGGCCCGCCGTCGGTGACGATCGCCTCCGGCCAGGCCGCGCGCACGCCGTCGGCCGCCCCGCCGGCGTAGCGGACCAGACCCGGCCGGGTGCGCAGCGCGGCGCCGGTGCACAGCACGCCGGCGCCCGGGTAGGCGGCCGAGCCGGCGAGCACGCCGACGACGCCCTGGGAGTACTTGTCGTCGCCCGCGGACGGCGGCGCGAGGCGGGCGGCGACGTCGGCGTCGGTGAGCTGCCAGGCGGTCGCGGGTGGCAGGTGCGCGTCCAGCCCGATGTCGATCAGGTGCACCTTCCCGGCGTGGCCCCGGCCCTCCCCCACGACCAGGCCGCGCTTCACCGCCCCGAAGGTCACCGTGTGCATGGCCGGGAACGCGACGCCGTCGACCTCGCCGGTGGAGGCGTCGATGCCGCTGGGGACGTCGACGGCGACGGTGATGCCGGCTCCCTCCGCGGCCGCCTCGGCGAGCGCGGCTGCGTCCGCGCGCAGGCCACCGCGGCCGCCGATGCCGAGCATCCCGTCCAGCACGAGGTCGGCCCGCCCGACGAGCGCCCCGACCCCCGGATCCCCGGCGGTCAGGGCGCGCCCGCCGGACCGGCGCAGGGCGGTCAGACCCGCGGCGTGCGTCCGGTCGGGAGCCAGCAGGACGGCGGTCACGCGGGCGCCGCGGCCGGCCAGGCGCGCCCCGGCGAACAGCGCGTCGCCGCCGTTGTTGCCGCTGCCCGCGAGGAGCACGACGCGACGGCCGTAGACCGTGCCGAGCAGTCGGCCGCCGACCGTCGCCAGCCCCGCGGCTGCGCGCTGCATCAGGGTGCCCTGGGGCGTCGCGGCCAGCAGCGGCTCCTCGGCGGCCCGCACCTCCGCGGCGGCGTACAGCCCGATCATCCGGCGTCCCCACGGAGCACGCCCTCGGCGACGACCACCGCCGAGGCGATCCCGCCGTCGTGGCTGAGCGACACGTGCCAGCTGCTGACGCCGAGCTGCGCGGCCCGGCCGGCGACGCTGCCCCGGACGTCGAGGTGCGGCCGGCCGTGGTCGCCGACGATGACCTCGGCGTCGTGCCACCGCAGGTCGCCGGGCGCGCCGAGGGCCTTGGCGATCGCCTCCTTGGCAGCGAACCGCGCGGCCAGGGACTCGGCGGTGCGCGCCGTCCCCGAGGGCGTGAGCTGCTCGGCGGCGGTGAACAGCCGGTCCCGCAGCCCGGGCGTGCGGGCGAGGGACGCGGCGAACCGCTCCACCGGCACGACGTCGATCCCGATCCCGATGATCACCCGGTCAGTCTCCCGCGACGTCCGGTCGGGCGCCCACCGCCGTCCTCCCTCACCGCAGCGCGTCCTCCCTCACCGTGCGCCGTGAGGGAGGACGCGCTGGGATCAGGTGACCTGATCCCAGCCGCGATTACTCCACGGTGACGGACTTGGCCAGGTTGCGCGGCTGGTCGACGTCGTAGCCGCGGGTGTCGGCGATCTCGCAGGCCAGCACCTGCAGCGGGACCGTGGTGACGACCGGCGCCAGCAGCGTCGGGGTGCGGGGCACCCGGATGAGGTGGTCGGCGTAGGGCACGACGTCCTGGTCACCGTCCTCCGCGATCACGATGGTGCGCGCACCGCGGGCCCGGACCTCCTGGATGTTGGAGACGACCTTGCCGTGCACCGACTCGCGGCTGCGCGGCGAGGGCACGATCACCACGACCGGCGTCCCCTGGTCGATGACCGCGATGGGCCCGTGCTTGAGCTCACCGGCGGCGAAGCCCTCGGCGTGGATGTAGGCCAGCTCCTTGAGCTTGAGCGCACCCTCCAGCGCGACCGGGAAGCCGACGTGCCGGCCCAGGAACAGGACGGTGCCCGCGTCGGCGAGCGAGCGGCCGAGCGCGCGGACCTCGTCCATGCTCTCCAGCACCCGCGCGACGGCGTCCGGCAGCTTGCGCAGGTCGTCGACGATGGCGGCGATCTCGTCCTCGAACTTCATGCCGCGCACCTGGGCGAGGAAGAGCCCCACCAGGTAGCAGGCGACGATCTGGCTGAGGAACGCCTTGGTCGAGGCGACCGCGATCTCGGGGCCCGCGTGCGTGTAGAGGACGGCGTCGGACTCGCGCGGGATCGTGGAGCCGTTGGCGTTGCAGATGGCCAGGACGCGGGCCTTCTGCTCCTTGGCGTGCCGCAGCGCCATCAGGGTGTCCATGGTCTCGCCCGACTGGCTGATGACGATGACCAGCGTCGAGCGGTCCAGTACCGGGTCGCGGTAGCGGAACTCGCTGGCCACCTCGACCTCGACCGGGATACGGGTCCAGTGCTCGATGGCGTACTTGGCGATCAGCCCGGCGTGGTACGAGGTGCCGCAGGAGACGACGAAGATCTTGTCGATGTCGCGGAGCTCCTGGTCGGACAGCCGCACCTCGTCGAGCACCAGGTTGCCGTGCTCGCCCAGGCGGCCCAGCAGCGTGTCGGCGATGGCCTGCGGCTGCTCGGCGATCTCCTTGAGCATGAACCAGTCGTAGCCGCCCTTCTCGGCGGCGGCGGCGTCCCAATCGACGGTGTAGGCGGTGGGCTCGACGGCGGCACCGGCGAAGTCGGTCACGGTCACGCCCCGGTCGCGGTCGATCTCGACGACCTGGTCCTGGCCGAGCTCGAGGGCGTTGCGGGTGTGGCCGATGAACGCGGCGACGTCGGAGCCCAGGAAGTACTCGGGGGTGCCGTCGGCCGTCTCGCCGATGCCGACCACCAGCGGGCTGCTGCGCCGCGCGGCGACCAGCGTGCCCGGCTCGGCGGCGTGAGTGGCCACGAGGGTGAAGGCGCCCTCGAGGCGCCGGCACACCGCCCGCATCGCCTCGGCCAGCCGGCCCTCGCCCTCGGGCGCCTCGGCGTACGCGGCGGCCAGCAGGTGCCCGGCCACCTCGGTGTCGGTCTCCGAGGTGAACTCGATGCCGGCGCGCTCGCACTCGGCGCGCAGCACGGCGAAGTTCTCGATGATCCCGTTGTGGACGACGGCGACGCGGCCGTCGGCGGAGACGTGCGGGTGCGCGTTGCGGTCGGTGGGGCCGCCGTGGGTCGCCCACCGGGTGTGCCCGATCGCGGTGGTGGCCGCGGGCAGCGGCCGCTCGGCCAGGACCTTCTCCAGGTTGGCGAGCTTGCCGGCCTTCTTCGCCGTCGTCAGCTCACCGTCGGCCAGCACCGCGATCCCGGCGGAGTCGTACCCCCGGTACTCGAGCCGGCGCAGGCCCTCCAGGACGACGTCCCGGGCATCCTGCGGGCCGACGTATCCCACGATTCCGCACATTTGCACGAGGGTACCGGCGGTTGCCGCCCGATCGGGGCATTCGCGGTCGGTCCACCCCGCACGGGGCAGCCGGCGGCGTGGGGCTCAGCCGACGCCGGCGACGACGTCCGCGAGCCGGCCGGCGACGGCGTCGGCCTGCTCCTGCGTCGGGGCCTCGACCATCACCCGGACCAGCTGCTCGGTCCCCGAGGGGCGCAGCAGCACCCGGCCGGTGTCGCCGAGCTCGTCCTCGACCGCACGGACGGCCTCGGCGACCTCCGCGCTGCCCGCCACCGCGGTCCGGTCGACGACCGGCACGTTGATGAGGATCTGCGGCAGCTTCTGCACCACCGCGGCCAGCTCCGCCAGCGAGGCGCCGGTCGCCGCCATGCGCGCCATGAGCGCGAGGCCGGTGAGCAGCCCGTCGCCGGTGGTGGCGTGGTCGAGGAAGACAAGGTGGCCGCTCTGCTCGCCGCCGAGGCTCAGGTTCCCCGCCCGCAGCGCCTCGAGCACGTAGCGGTCGCCGACGGCGGTGGTCTGCACCGCGATGCCGGCGTCGCGCATCGCGTGGTGGAAGCCGAGGTTGCTCATGACGGTGGCCACGACCGTGTCGTCGGTGAGCGCGCCGCGCTCGTGCATCGCCAGCGCGCACACGGCGAGGATCTCGTCGCCGTCGACGACGTCACCGGCCGCGGTGACGGCCAGGCAGCGGTCGGCGTCCCCGTCGTGGGCGAGGCCGAGGTCGGCGCCCTGGGCCCGGACCGCCCCGATCAGCGGCTCCAGGTGGGTCGAGCCGATCCCGTCGTTGATGTTCCAGCCGTCCGGGGCGCACCCGATGGCGTGCACGGTGGCGCCGGCGCGGCGGTACACCTCGGGGGCGACGTCGGCCGCGGCGCCGTGCGCGCCGTCGACGACGACGGACAGCCCGCGCAGCGGCTGGTCGACCGCGGCCAGCAGGTGGGCCTCGTAGTCGGCGACCGCGCCGGTGAGCGCGCGCACGCGGCCGATGCCGGCCCCGGTGGGCCGGTGGCCGGTGGCGTGCCCGTCGGCCAGGGACTCCTCGATCGCCACCTCGACGGCGTCGGGCAGCTTGTGCCCACCCCGGCTGAACAGCTTGATGCCGTTGTCGGGCATGGGGTTGTGGCTGGCCGAGATCATCACGCCGAGGTCGGCGCCGGTCGACCCGGTGAGGTGGGCCAGGGCCGGGGTGGGGACCACACCGGCGAGGAGGACCTCGGCCCCGGCGCTCGACAGCCCGGCCACGACGGCGGCCTCGAGCATCTCCCCGCTCGCCCGGGGATCACGGCCGACGACCGCGACGGGACGCGAGGTCCCGTCGCGGTCGGCGAGCACTCCGGCGGCGGCGCGCGCCACGGAGAGGGCCAGCTCCGGCGTGAGGTCGGAGTTGGCCCTCCCGCGGACGCCGTCGGTACCGAACAGGCGACCCAAGGGAGGGGTCAGCGCTTGGAGTACTGGGGCGCCTTGCGGGCCTTCTTGAGCCCGTACTTCTTGCGCTCCTTGACCCGGGGGTCACGGGTGAGGAAGCCGGCCTTCTTGAGGGCCGGACGGTCCTCGGCCTCGACCTCGATCAGCGCGCGGGCGATCGCCAGGCGCAGCGCGCCGGCCTGCCCGGTGACGCCGCCACCCTTGAGCAGCGCGATGACGTCGTACTGCTCGGCCTTCTCCAGGGTCACGAACGGCTCGCGGACGAGCTGCTGGTGCACCTTGTTCGGGAAGTACTGCTCGAGCGTGCGGCCGTTGAGGGAGAACTGGCCGGAGCCGGGCACGAGGCGCACCCGGACGATGGCCTCCTTGCGGCGACCGACGGTCTGGATCGGACGCCCGTCGGCGTCGGTCACGGTCAGAGCGCTGGTCACTGGGCCACCTGCTTGATCTCGTAGTTCTGGGGCTGCTGCGCAGCGTGGGGGTGCTCGGGGCCCGCGTAGACCTTGAGCTTCTTGATCATCTGACGGCCCAGGCTGTTGTGCGGCAGCATGCCCTTGACGGCGCGCTCGATGACGCGGTCGGGGTGCGTGCGCAGCTGGTCGCCGACGTTGATGGTCTTCAGACCACCGGGGTGGCCGGAGTGGCGGTAGGCCCGCTTGTCGTCCCGCTTGCTGCCCGTCAGGGCGACCTTCCCGGCGTTGACGATGACGACGAAGTCACCGACGTCGACGTGCGGGGCGTACTGCGGCTTGTGCTTGCCGCGCAGGAGCTGCGCGGTCTGGCTGGCCAGTCGGCCGAGCACCACGTCGGTGGCGTCGATGACGAGCCAGGCCCGGTCGATCTCTCCGGGCTTGGGGGTGTACGTGCGCACGGCGCTCGTGTCCTCCGTCGTTGTCGGGAAGGCTGGTCGGATCGCCCCACCGAGTACGGGAGACGGAGCTGCACGCGCGGCACCAGCCGGCACACGCGCCAACCGAGCACGATACCAGCCGCCGCGCTGCCGCTTCCCGGCCCGCTGCGGACCCCTCCCGCCCTCAGGAGGCGGCGGGTTCCTCGACTTCGCGCAGCCGGCCCGTGTCGACGTCGTAGACCGTGCCCCGGACCTCGTGGGAGAGCAGGTAGGGGCTCTCCCGGATCAGCCGCATGGACTCGCGCACGTCCTGGTCGACGTCGGTGAAGGCGCGGGCCGCCCACGGCGGACGCCGGCCGGTGGCCTTCTCGACGGCGTCGGCGAAGGAGATGTCGTCGGTGGACTGGAGCCCGCACTGGGTGTGGTGCACCAGCACGATCTCCCGGGTGCCCAGGGCGTGCTGGCTGATGGTGAGCGACCGGATGATGTCCTCGGTCACCACGCCGCCGGCGTTGCGGATGACGTGGGCGTCGCCGATCTCGAGCCCGAGCACGCCGAACAGCGGGATGCGGGCGTCCATGCAGGCCACGACGGCCACCTGCCGGGCCGGTCGCACCGGCTTGCTGCCCGGGAACTGCTCCGCCCACCGCTGGTTCGCCTCGAGCATCCGGTCGATCTCGGCCACACGTCCTCCTCGCCCTGTCGGTCGCAGGCAGGTTAGCCGGGCCGCCACGACCCCGCCGCCGCGCCATCGGCCAGGATGGGTCCGTGCGGACGGTCGAGGAACACCAGGCGGCGGTCTCCGCCCTGCTCCCGCTGCTGCCCGAGGAGTCGGTGCCGCTGGCCGCGGCCCACGGCCGGGTGCTCGCCCGCGACGTCCCCGCCGCGGTCGCGCTGCCCGGCTTCGACAACTCGGCGATGGACGGCTACGCCGCGCGCTGGGCCGAGGTGGGCGGTGCCGCGCAGCGACCGGTCCGGCTGCCGGTGGCCGAGGACATCCCGGCCGGACGCGGCGACGTCGTCCCGCTCGCGCCGGGCACGGTGCACCGGATCATGACCGGGGCCCCGCTGCCCCCGGGCGCCGACGTCGTCGTCCCCGTCGAGCTCACCGACGGCGGGACCGACCTGGTGAAGATCCGCGACTCCCCCGCCGCCGGCACCCACCTGCGGCGCGCGGGCGAGGACATCGCCGCCGGCGAGGTCGCCCTGCCGGCGGGCTCGCCGCTGGGCGCCGCCCAGCTGGGCCTGGCCGCGGCGGTCGGGCTGACCGAGCTGCCGGTCCGCCGCCGCCCCCGGGTGCTGGTCCTGTCGACCGGCAGCGAGCTGGTGGCCCCGGGCGAGCCGCTGGCTCCCGGTCAGATCTACGAGTCCAACTCGCTGCTGCTCGCCGCGGCCGTCGAGGAGGCCGGCGGCCTGCCGCGCCGGCTGCACTTCGTGCCCGACGACGTCGACCAGTTCCTGACCACCGTGCGCGCCCAGCTGGCGACGGCAGACCTGCTGATCACCAGCGGCGGCGTCAGCGCCGGCGCCTACGAGGTGGTCAAGGACGCGTTCCGCGGGCTGGGCACCGTCGAGTTCGGCAAGGTCGCGATGCAGCCGGGCGGACCGCAGGGCGCGGGCACCGTCGACGGCGTCCCGGTGGTCACGCTGCCAGGCAACCCGGTGAGCTCCTTCGTCTCCTTCGAGGTGTTCGTGCGGCCGGCGCTGCGCCGTGCCCTGGGGCACGCCTCCCCGGACCGGTTGCGCGTCCCGGCCCGGCTCACCGGGCCGCTGCGCTCGCCCGCGGGCCGCCGGCAGTTCCTGCGGGGGTACGTCGAGGGCGGCGAGGTGTCGCAGGTCGGCGGGCCGGGCTCGCACCTGGTCGCCCACCTGGCCCGCGCGAACTGTCTGGTCGTCGTCCCGGAGGACGTCACCGAGCTGGCTGCCGGCGCCGAGGTCGACGTCGTGCTGATCGAGGGAGCGTTGCGATGACCGGGCCCAGGTTGACCCACGTCGACGAGACCGGCGCCGCGCGCATGGTCGACGTCAGCGCGAAGGCGGTGACCGCGCGGGAGGCGACCGCCGCTGGCCGGGTGCTCGTCAGCCCCGAGGTGGTCGCCCTGCTGCGCGGCACGGGCGTGCCCAAGGGGGACGCCGTGGCGGTGGCGCGGATCGCGGGCATCGCCGGGGCCAAGCGGACCCCGGACCTCGTGCCGCTGTGCCACCCGATCGCGCTGCACGGGGTGACCGTCGACCTCGAGGTGGCCGACGACGCCGTCGAGATCACCGCGACGGCGCGCACGGCCGACCGCACCGGGGTGGAGATGGAGGCGCTGACCGCGGTCACCGTCGCCGGCCTGACGATGATCGACATGGTCAAGGCGGTCGATCCGCGGGCCTCGATCACCGACGTCCGGCTGCTCCGGAAGTCCGGCGGCAAGAAGGGTGAGTGGACCCGGTGAGCGAGCTCCCGGCCGGGGCCCGCGCCCTGGTGGTCACCGCCTCCAACCGCGCCGCGGCCGGCGTCTACGAGGACCGCAGCGGGCAGGCGCTGGCCGCCGGGCTGGCCGGGCTCGGGTTCGGCGTGGAGGGTCCCAAGGTCCTGCCCGACGACGCCGTCGAGATCGAGGACGTGCTGCGCGCGGCGGTGGACGCCGGCCTCGATGTCGTCCTCACCACCGGCGGCACCGGCCTCTCCCCGACCGACGTCACGCCGGAGGCCACCCGCCGCGTGCTGGAGCGCGAGGCCCCCGGCATCGCCGAGGCGGTCCGCCGCTACGGGGCCGAGCACGGCGTGCCGACGGCCGTGCTCTCCCGCGGCCTGGCCGGCACCGCCGGGCGCACCCTGATCGTCAACCTGCCCGGCTCGACCGGCGGGGTGACGGACGGCCTGGCGGTGCTGGGCCCCCTGCTCCCCCACGTGGTCAGCCAGCTCCGCGGCGGCGACCACTGAGTCAGTCCAGCGCGATCCGCTCGGTGTGCGTGTAGACGTTGCACCCGTCGCCGCGCAGGAAGCCGACGAGCGTGATGCCGACCTCGCGGGCCAGCTCCACCGCCAGGGACGACGGCGCCGACACCGCTGCGAGCACCGGGATGCCGGCCATCGCCGCCTTCTGGGTGAGCTCGAAGCTGGCCCGCCCGCTGACCATGAGCACGTGCCCGGCCAGCGGCAGGCGGCCCGCCCGGACGCCGTCCCCGATGACCTTGTCCACCGCGTTGTGCCGACCGACGTCCTCCCGCAGGGCGACGAGCTCCCCGTCGGCGCCGAACAGGCCGGCGGCGTGCAGGCCCCCCGTCTTCTCGAAGACCTCCTGCTGCGCCCGCAGCCGGTCCGGCAGCGTCAGCAGCGTGTCCAGCGGCAGCCGGACGGCGTCCGCCGCCACGTCGTGGACGGTCTTCGTGCGGATCGCGTCGATGCTCGCCTTGCCGCAGACGCCGCAGGAGCTGGACGTGTAGAAGTTCCGCTCCAGCCCGGTGTCCGGGATCGGGACGCCCGGCGCGAGATCGACGTCCACCACGTTGTAGGTGTTGCGGCCGTCGTCGTCGACCGAGTCGCAGTAGCGCAGGCCGGCGACGTCGTCCGGGCCGGCGATGACGCCCTCGGTGGCCAGGAAGCCGTGCACCAGGTCAAAGTCGTCGCCCGGCGTGCGCATGGTGACCGCCAGCGGCGCGCCGGCCAGCCGGATCTCCAGCGGCTCCTCGGCGGCCACCGTGTCGGGTCGGGTGGTGTGCTGCGCTCCTCGGATGCGCAGCACCGGCGTCCGGCTGGTGACTCGTCCCACGGCAGCGACGGTACCCACGCGACCCCTACCGTGACGCCGTGGACGAACTCCCCCCGTACGCCGCCCTCGTGCTGGCGGGTGGTCGCGCGGTCCGCCTGGGCGGCGAGGCCAAGCCGCAGCTGGAGGTCGGGGGTCGCACCATGCTCGCCGCCGTGCTCGGCGCGGTCGCCGACGCGGAGCGTCGCGTCGTGGTCGGCCCTCCGCAGCCGGTCCCCGAGGACGTCGTCGTCGTCCGCGAGCAGCCACCCGGCGGCGGGCCCGTGGCGGCGCTGCGGGCTGGCCTCCCCGCGGTCGGCAGCGACGTCGTCGCCCTGCTGGCCGGCGACCTGCCCTTCCTGTCCGCCGCGCTGCTCGGGCAGCTCCGCACTGCGCTGGCCGGCGACGGCGTCCTGGTCGTCGACGACGGAGGCCGCGACCAGTTCCTGCTCGGCGTGTGGCGGACGGCGGCCCTGCGCGCGGCCTTGCCCGCCCCCGGCGGGCCGACGTCGTTGCGGCAGGTGCTGGCTCCGCTGGCCGTCGACCGCCTCCGCCCGACCGTCCTCCCGGGCGCACCCCCACCATGGCTGGACTGCGACACCCCGGCCGATCTGGAGCGCGCCCGGGCGGTAGCGGCGGACCTCGACGGGTAGAGGGGCGGTCATGCGCATCGTCATCGCCGGCGCCCACGGTCAGGTCGCCCGTCGGCTCGGCCGCCTGCTGTCCGGCCGCGGGGACGCCGTCGTCGGTGTCATCCGCAACCCCGACCACGCCGCGGACCTGGAGAGCGACGGCGTCCTGCCGGTGGCCCTCGACCTCGAGTCCACGACCGTCGACGAGCTCGCCGACGTGGTCCGCGGCGCCGACGCCGTCGTGTTCGCGGCCGGCGCGGGCCCGGGCAGCGGCGAGGCCCGCAAGCACACCGTCGACCACGCCGCCGCCGTACTGCTCGCCCACGCCGCGGAACGGGCGGGGGTGCGGCCCTACGTGCTGGTCTCCTCGATGGGCGTCGAGCGGGCCCGCGAGGGGACGCCGCAGGGCGTCGACCCGGTGATGGCCGTGTACCTGCAGGCCAAGCTGCGCGCCGAGGACGAGATCCTCCCCCGGGAGGCGCTGGCCACCACGATCCTGCGCCCGGGTGGGCTCACCGACGACCCGGGCACCGGGCGGGTGACCCTGGGCCACGGGATCGGCTACGGCAGCGTGCCGCGCGACGACGTCGCCGCCGTGCTGGTGGCCCTGATCGACGCCCGCCGCGACGGCGCCGTCGTGGAACTGGTCGCCGGCGACACTCCCGTTGATGAGGCGGTCGCTGGCGTGCCCTGAGCGAGGCGCGGTTCCCTTCAGCCGCGGCGGGCGCGGGTGAGCAGGGTGCGGTCGGCCAGCATGTCGTCGGGCGGGTAGTCGACACCGACGAGCGTCAGCCCCCCGGCCGGGGCCACCGGCACCTCGCTGGCCCGCTCCTCGCGCGCCAGCAGGCCGGCCGGCCAGTCGGGCGCCCGCCGCCCCTCACCGACCGCCGTGAGCGCCCCCACGAGGCTGCGCACCATGGAGTGGCAGAACGCGTCGGCCGAGGCGGAGATCGTCACCAGCTCGCCGGTGCGGGCCACGTCCAGCGCGAGCAGGGTGCGGATGGTCGTGGCGCCCTCGCGGCGGCGGCAGAAGGCGGCGAAGTCGTGCTCGCCCAGCAGCAGCGCGGCCGCCGTCGCCATGGCACCGGCGTCGAGGGTGCGCGGCCAGGCGACCGTGTCGGCCCGCCGCAGCGGCGGAGGCCCCCAGACCGCGTCGGTCAGCCGGTAGACGTAGTGCCGCCCCAGGGCCCCGAACCGCGCGTCGAAGTCCGGGTGCGCCGCCACCACCGCGGGGACGGCGATGTCCGGGGGCAGGACCCCGCGCAGCCGCCGCACCAGCCGGTCGCGGTGCTCGTCCCACAGCTCACGGGGGACGTCGCAGTGCGCGACCTGGCCGGTGGCGTGCACGCCGGCGTCGGTACGGCCGGCGACGGTCAGCTCGACCGGGGTCCGCAGCACCGTTCCGAGCGCGTGCTCGAGGTCCCCCTGGACCGTGCGCTGCGCGGGCTGGCGGGCCCAGCCGTGCAGGGCGGTGCCGTCGTAGCTGACCGAGAGACGAAGACGGACGAGCCCGCCACCGGTGTCGGTGACGGGCTCGCCCGGGTGCTCGGTGTGCAGCGTCAGCGCGGGTCGGGAGCCGACTCGCCGCCGGGGGCGTGCAGGCCCGCGGTGGCCGCGTCGCCCTGCTCGGCGGCGTTCACCTCGGCCGCGGCCGCCTCGGCGAGCTCCGGCGAGATGTCGTCGCCCTCGACGACCACGCCGTTCTCCGCGGTGGGCTGGCGCTCGACGTCACCGTCGTCCTGACGCTCGCCGTCGGGGGTGAAGACGTCGGTGACGACCTGGCGGGCCTCCTCGGTGACGCTGCCGTCGACCACGGCCGGGGAGGTGTCCCCGCCGGGGCCGGTGGTCTCGCCCTCGAAGGTCGCCCCCTGGTCGCCGCCGCCGGCCTGCACGCCCGCGGCGCCGGCACCGGGCTCGGGCCCGGTACCCGTGGAGCTGGTCACTTCGCGTCCGTCTCGGGCTCGGCCTCCGCGACCGCCTCGGCCTCATCGGCCGGCGCGTCGGCGGCGGCCTCGTCGGGAGCGGCGGCGTCGGCCTCGTCCGGGGTGGCGACGGCGTCGGCGTCCGCGGACTCGTCGGCCAGGGCCGGCTCGACGGCGTCGGCGGTGACCTCACCGGAGGCGGCGGCCGCGCCGGCGCCGGCGGCGAACCGCGTGCCGCGGGCCCGCTCGGCCTCGCCGACGGCCTGCTGCGCGACGGTCAGCGCCTCGACCAGCTCGATGACCGCCATCGGGGCGTTGTCGCCCTTGCGCGGGCCGATCTTGGTGATGCGGGTGTAGCCGCCCGGCCGGTTCGCGAAGCGCGGACCGATCTCGGCGAAGAGGGTGTGCACGACGTCCTTGTCGCGGATCGTCGTCATCACCTGGCGGCGGGCGTGCAGGTCACCGCGCTTGGCGAAGGTCACCAGCTTCTCGGCCAGGGGACGCAGCCGCTTGGCCTTGGCCTCGGTGGTCGTGATCCGCCCGTGCTCGAACAGCGACGTGGCCAGGTTGGCCAGCATCAGCCGCTGGTGCGCGGGGGATCCGCCGAGACGGGGACCCTTGGTGGGGGTGGGCATGTCGGTCCTTCCTCAGGCTGCCGGCCGGTGCGAGGGGCGGCTGCGATGGTGACGTGCTGTGGGCCCCCTCCCCGGGCCCCGCCCGGCGCAGGGCGCCGGGCGGGGAGGGAGAGGTCCTTGTTCAGAGCTGCTCGGTCTCCTGGTAGGAGCCCTCGTCGTACTGGCCCTGCTCGTAGCCGGGGGCGAACTCGCCGGTGCCCTGGTAGGCGTCGGTCTCGTAGCCCTCGTCGTAGCTCTCGATCGAGGTCGGGATGAATCCGGGCGGGCTGTCCTTGAGGGCCAGGCCCATCGCCGCGAGCTTCATCTTGACCTCGTCGATCGACTTCGCGCCGAAGTTGCGGATGTCGAGCAGGTCGGCCTCGGAACGGGTGACGAGCTCACCGACGGTGTGCACGCCCTCGCGCTTGAGGCAGTTGTAGGACCGGACGGTGAGGTCCATGTCCTCGATCGGCATCGAGAAGTTCGCGATGTCGGCGGCCTCGGCCGGGCTGGGCCCGACCTCGATGCCCTCGGCGTCCACGTTGAGCTCGCGCAGCAGACCGAAGAGCTCGACCAGCGTCGACCCGGCCGACGCGATGGCGTCGCGGGGGGCGATGGAGGGCTTGGTCTCGACGTCGACCACGAGGCGGTCGAAGTCGGTGCGCTGCTCGACGCGGGTCGCCTCGACGGCGTAGGTGACCTTGAGGACCGGCGAGTAGATCGAGTCGACGGGGATGCGACCGATCTCCTGGCCGGGCTGCTTGTTCTGCGGCGCCGGGACGTACCCGCGACCGCGCTCGACGACGAGCTCCACCTCGAGGCGGCCCTTGCCGTTGAGCGTGGCGATGTGCAGGTCGGGGTTGTGCACCTCGACACCGGCCGGCGGCGCGATGTCCGCGGCGGTGACCTCACCGGGGCCCTGCTTGCGCAGGTACATGGTCACCGGCTCGTCGGAGTCGGAGCTGACGACCAGGCCCTTGAGGTTGAGGATGAGCTCGGTGACGTCCTCCTTGACGCCCGGCACGGTGGTGAACTCGTGCAGGGTGCCCTCGATGCGGATGCTGGTGACAGCAGCGCCGGGGATCGAGGACAGCAGCGTGCGCCGCAGGGAGTTGCCGAGGGTGTAGCCGAAGCCGGGCTCGAGGGGCTCGATGACGAATCGCGACCGCGACTCGGTGATCGTCTCCTCGGTGAGCGTGGGGCGCTGTGCGATGAGCACGGTGGTTCTCCTTCACAGTCCTCCGGCGACCGCCATATGACGCCGTGAGGTGGGTGGTGCAGGCGGGGCGGACATCTGTCCGACCGCCCCGCCGTGGTGCGCTTACTTGGAGTAGAGCTCCACGATCAGCTGCTCCTGAACCGGGGTGTCGATCACCTGACGGGCCGGGATGTTGTGCACGAGCACGCGCAGCTGGCTGCTGATGACCTCGAGCCACGGGGGCACGGGGCGCTCGCCGGCGCGGGCCTGGGCGACCTCGAACGGCAGCATCGTGCGCGACTTCTCGGCCACCTCGACGATGTCGTTCTCCGTCACGCGGTAGGACGGGATGTCGACCTTGCGGCCGTTGACCCGGATGTGGCCGTGGCGCACCAGCTGGCGCGCCATGTCGCGGGACTCGGCGAAGCCGGCCCGGTAGACCACGTTGTCCAGGCGCGACTCCAGGATCTGGAGCAGGACCTCACCGGTCTTGCCGCTCTTGCGGTTGGCCTCTTCGTAGTAGCCGCGGAACTGCTTCTCCAGCACGCCGTAGATGCGGCGGGCCTTCTGCTTCTCGCGCAGCTGCAGCAGGTACTCGCTGTCCTTGGTGCGGCCGCGGCCGTGCTCGCCCGGCGGGTAGGGCCGGATCTCGATCGGGCACTTCGCGGACTCGCACTTGCTGCCCTTGAGGAACAGCTTCATCTTCTCGCGCCGGCAGAGGCGGCAGTCGGCTCCGGTGTAGCGGGCCACGTCAGTTCTCCAGTTTCGTCTCGTCAGTGACCGGTCAGACCCGGCGGCGCTTCTTGGGGCGGCAGCCGTTGTGCGGCTGCGGCGTCACGTCCTGGATCTGCCCGACCTCGAGGCCGGTGGCCTGCAGGGAACGGATGGCCGTCTCGCGACCGGAGCCAGGGCCCTTCACGAAGACGTCGACCTTGCGCATGCCGTGCTCCTGCGCCTTGCGCGCCGCGTTCTCGGCAGCCATCTGAGCCGCGAACGGCGTGGACTTGCGCGAGCCCTTGAAGCCGACGTGGCCGGCGGAGGCCCAGCTGATCACGTTGCCGTTCGGGTCGGTGATCGACACGATCGTGTTGTTGAACGTGCTCTTGATGTGCGCGGCGCCGTGGGCGACGTTCTTCTTCTCCTTGCGGCGGACCTTCTTGGCACCAGCCGCGGTGCGAGCCCTGGGAGGCATGTCTCTCCGGTTTCCTTCAGTTGCTGTGGCCTGGGGGTGCTGCCTCGAGGCAGCGCACGCCGGGTGCGGTCACTCCCGCCCTCACGGGTCGCCGTGACGGCGCCCCGGCGTGCTGGGGATCAGCGAGCCTTCTTCTTGCCCGCGATGGTCTTGCGCGGGCCCTTGCTCGAGCGCGCGTTGGTCTTGGTGCGCTGGCCGTGGACGGGCAGTCCACGACGGTGACGCAGCCCCTGGTAGCAGCCGATCTCCACCTTTCGGCGGATGTCGGCGGCCACCTCGCGGCGCAGGTCACCCTCGACGCGGAAGTGCTCGTCGATGTAGTCGCGCAGCTTCAGCAGGTCCTCGTCGCCGAGGTCCTTGACGCGCAGGTCGGGGCTGACGCCCGTCGCGGCCAGGGTCTCCTTGGCGTGGGTCTTGCCGATGCCGTAGATGTAGGTGAGCGCGACCTCCAACCGCTTCTCGCGGGGGAGGTCGACGCCTGCCAGTCGTGCCATGTTCAGGTACTCCCTCAGCCCTGGCGCTGCTTGTGCCGGGCGTTGTCGCAGATGACCATGACCCGGCCGTGCCGGCGGATCACCTTGCACTTGTCGCAGATCTTCTTCACCGACGGCTGGACCTTCACCGGTGCCGCCCCTCATTCCTCGATCGTGTGCCGGCCGCGGTCCCTGCCGGTGGCAGGTGCAGCCGAGCGGTTACTTGTAGCGGTAGACGATGCGACCGCGGGTCAGGTCGTAGGGCGAGAGCTCCACGACCACGCGGTCCTCGGGCAGGATGCGGATGTAGTGCTGACGCATCTTGCCGCTGATGTGGGCGAGCACCCGGTGCCCGTTCTGCAGTTCGACCCGGAACATCGCATTGGGCAGCGGCTCGACGACGCGACCCTCGACCTCGATGGCCCCGTCCTTCTTCGCCATGCCCTACACGCGCTCCTTGACTCGGTGGTACTCGTACCTCGCTCCGGCGCCCACGGGTGGACCCGGGACGACGAGCGCGGTGATTGCAGAACAGGTGGTGCAGGCGCTGTCGCAGAGGGCGTTCCCCGTCACGCGGCCACAGCACGACGAAAGAACGGCGCTAGCGCCACAGGGAATCGTACCTGACGGCACACCAGTCACCAACCGGCCCCCGTGAGGGCTGGGACACCCCGGGGAGCGGTCTTCAGGTACGGGGCGTGATGCCGAACGGCGCGAGCCCCGCGATCCCGCCGTCCTCGGCCGTGAGGACCCACGGGCCCTCCGGGGTGATGGCGACGGTGTGCTCGAAGTGGGCTGCGCGCGACCCGTCCTTGGTGACGACGGTCCAGCCGTCGTCCAGCTCGACGGTCGCCGGGTCCCCCACGGTCACCATGGGCTCGATCGCGAGCGCGAGCCCGGGCACCAGCTTGGGCCCGCGGCCGGGACGCCCGTAGTTGAGGATGTGCGGGTCCTGGTGCATCTCGGTGCCGATGCCGTGCCCGCCGTAGTTGTCGACGATCCCGTAGGGGTGCTCGTGGGCCCGGATCGACTCCTCGACGGCGGCGCTGATGTCGGTGAGCCGTCCGCCGGCGATCGCACGAGCCAGGCCGGCCCACATCGACCGTTCGGTGACCTCCAGCAGGGCGGCGTCCTCCGGGGAGGGCTCCCCCACCGTCACGGTCACCGCGGAGTCGCTGTGCCAGCCCTGCAGGACCGCCCCGCAGTCGATGGAGATGTTGTCCCCCGCGGCGAGCGTCCGCTCCGGGTCCGGGATGCCGTGGACCACCTCGTCGTTGATCGACGCGCAGATGGTCCCGGTGAACCCGTGGTAGCCCAGGAAGTTCGACACCGCTCCGTGCGACCGGATGTGGTCGGCCGCGATCGCGTCCAGCTCACCGGTCGTGACCCCGGGACGCACGGCGGCCTTCACCGCGGCCAGCGCTCCGGCCGTCACGAGCCCGGAGGCGCGCATGAGCTCGAGCTCCTGCGCCGTCTTGATCTGGATCATCCGTCCACTCCACTTCGCCAGCAGCGGCACCCGCGCCAGCAGCGCCGAGCGACGGTCGCCGTGCACTGCCGGCCTCGCTCAGGCGTCGGCCGGGGCCGCGCTGGTGTCGGGGTCCTCGGGGTCGACGCCCAGTGCGTGCAGCGCCCGGGCCGTGACCTCCTCCACGGAGCCGATCGCGTCGATCTGCGACAGCAGCCCCACCCGCTCGTAGAACCCGGACAGCGGTGCGGTCTGTTCCCGGTAGACCTCCAGGCGGTGCCGGACGGTCTCGGGCTTGTCGTCGTCGCGCTGGACCATCTGCCCGTCGACGAGCATGCGCCGACCGGACAGCCGGCGGACGAGCTCCTCCTCCTCGACGACCAGCTCCAGCACCCGGTCCAGCCCGTGGCCGAGGTCGGCGAGGGACTCGGCCAGCTGCTCGGCCTGCGCGATGGTGCGCGGGAAGCCGTCGAGCAGGAACCCGGCCTTGGCGTCGGGCTCGGCGAGACGGTCCTTGACCATGGCGACGGTGACCTCGTCGGGGACCAGGTCACCGGCGTCCATGAACACCTTGGCCTTGAGCCCGAGCTCGGTCTGCCCGCTGACGTTCGCCCGGAAGATGTCTCCCGTGGAGATCGCCGGGACGGCGAGGCGGCCGGCGATGAACTGCGCCTGGGTGCCCTTGCCCGCTCCGGGGGGCCCCAGCAGGACGACGCGCACTACTTCAGGAACCCTTCGTAGTTGCGCTGGTTCAACTGCGTCTCGATCTGCTTCACCGTCTCCAACCCCACTCCGACCATGATCAGCACGGCGGTCCCGCCGAACGGGAAGTTCTGGTTCTGCCCCTCCTGCGTCACCGCGAGGAAGAAGTTCGGCAGCACGGCCACGATGCCGAGGTAGAGCGCGCCCGGCAGCGTGATGCGGGACAGCACGTACTGCAGGTATTCCGCCGTCGGGCGGCCCGGCCGGATCCCGGGGATGAAGCCGCCGTAGCGCTTCATGTCGTCGGCCCGCTCCTCGGGGTTGAACGTGATCGACACGTAGAAGTACGTGAAGAAGACGATCAGCGCGAAGTAGAGCGCGACGTGCACCGGGCTGCTCTGGTCGATGATGTAGTTCTCGAAGAACTGGCGGACCGAGCCCGTGTCGTCGCCCTGGAGCTGGCTGATGAGCTGCGGCAGGTACAGCAGCGACGAGGCGAAGATGACCGGGATGACGCCGGCCTGGTTGACCTTCAGCGGCAGGTACGTGGACGTCCCGCCGTACATCCGCCGGCCCACCATCCGTTTGGCGTACTGGACGGGGATGCGCCGCTGGGCCTGTTCGACGTACACGACCGCGCCGATGATGAGGACCGCGAAGGCGCACACCACGGAGAACACGAGGACGCCGCGGTTCTGCAGGATCGAGCCGCCCTCGGCGGGGATGCGGGCGGCGATCGAGGTGAAGATCAGCACGGACATACCGTTGCCGATCCCCCGCTCGGTCAGCAGCTCGCCCAGCCACATGATCAGCGCGGTGCCGGCCGTGAGCGCGACCACCAGCACGATCGTCGTCCACACGGAATCCGAGGGGATGATCGGCTCGGAGCAGCCCGGGAACAGCTGGCCGCTGCGGGCCAGGGCGATGATGCCGGTGCTCTGAAGGACCGCCAGGGCGATCGTGAGGTAGCGGGTGTACTGCGTCAGCTTGGCCTGACCGGACTGGCCTTCCTTCTTCAACTGCTCGAAGCGCGGGATGACCACGACCAGCAGCTGCACGATGATGCTCGCGGTGATGTACGGCATGATGCCGAGCGCGAACACCGACAGGCGCAGCAGCGCGCCCCCGGAGAAGAGGTTGACCAGCGAGTAGATGTCGCGCTGGGAGCCGGCCTCGGCCAGCTCGAGGCAGTTGTTGATCGCCTCGACCGAGACCCCTGGCCCGGGCACCTGGGCGCCCAGCCGGTACACGGCGATGATCGCCAGGGAGAACAGCAGCTTGCGCCGGAGATCTGGCGTCCGGAACGCCGCGGCGAACGCCTGCAGCACGAGCCCTCCCCTTGTCGGTCGACCGAGATTAGCAACGGGCCCGTCCCGCGATGCGGGACGGGCCCGTGATGGCCCCCTGCAGGGGCCCGCCGCGAGCGTGCGAGCGGCGGGGGCAGGGAGGTCCGCTGTCAGAGAACGGTGGTGCTGCCCCCGGCCGCGCCGATCTTCTCGGCCGCGGACGAGGAGAAGGCGTGCGCCGAGACGTCGACCTTGATACCGCCGAGCTCACCGGTGCCCAGCACCTTCACCGGCTGGTTGCGGCGGACCGCTCCGGCGTCGGCGAGGGTGTCGGGGTCGACCGTCCCGCCCTGCGGGAAGAGCGCGGCGATCCGGTCGAGGTTGACGACCTGGAACACGACCTTGTTCGGGGACGTGAAGCCCGAGAGCTTGGGCAGCCGCATGTGCAGCGGGGTCTGCCCACCCTCGAACCGGGCGTGCGTGTTGCCACGCGCGCCGGTGCCCTTGGTGCCGCGACCGGCGGTCTTGCCCTTGGAGCCCTCACCGCGACCCACGCGGGTCTTGGCGGTGTGGGCGCCCGGGGCGGGACGCAGGTGGTGGACCTTGAGAGTCATGGTGTGTCTTCCCTCAGACTTCTTCGACGCGCACGAGGTGCGGCACCGTCGCGACCATCCCGCGGATCTCGGGACGGTCCTCCTGGACGACCGAGTCGTTGATCCGCTTGAGGCCCAGGGACCGCAGCGTCTGACGCTGGTTGGGCTTGGTGCCGATGCCCGACTTGATCTGCGTGACCTTCAGCTGCGCCATGTCAGACCCCCTGGCCCGCACGGGCACGGAGCATGGCCGCCGGGGCGACGTCCTCCAGGGGCAGACCGCGGCGGGCCGCGATCTCCTCGGGACGGACGAGGTCCTTCAGCGCCTGCATCGTGGCGTGCACGATGTTGATCGGGTTCGAGGACCCGAGGCTCTTAGAGAGCACGTCGTGGATGCCGGCGCACTCGAGGACGGCGCGCACCGGGCCACCGGCGATGACACCGGTACCGGGGCTGGCCGGCTTGAGCAGCACGACGCCGGCCGCCGCCTCACCCTGCACCGGGTGCGGGATGGTGCTGGCGATGCGCGGCACCTTGTAGAAGTGCTTCTTGGCCTCCTCGACACCCTTGGCGATCGCCGCGGGCACCTCCTTGGCCTTGCCGTAGCCGACGCCCACGGTGCCGTCGCCGTCGCCCACGATCACCAGGGCGGTGAAGCTGAAGCGACGACCACCCTTGACGACCTTGGACACCCGGTTGATGGCGACCACGCGCTCGATGTAGTTGCTCTTCTCGGCCGGTGCGCCACCGGGGCCGCGGCCGCCGTCGCGACGGTCACGACGGTCGTTGCCGCCGCCCGCGCCACCGGCGCCACCGCCGCGTCGCTGTGGTCCTGGCATCAGACGTCCCTCTCGATCTGCTCGCTCGTGCTGCTGGTGTGGGTGGTCATCAGAAGTCCAGCCCACCCTCGCGTGCACCGTCGGCCAGGGCGGCGATGCGCCCGGCGTACCGGTTGCCGCCGCGGTCGAAGACGACGGCGGTCACGCCGGCGGCCTTCGCGCGCTCGGCGATCTGGGCACCCACCTGGCGGGCCAGGGCGGACTTGTCGCCCTCCTCGCCGCGGAGCCCCATCGTCGAGGCGCTGGCCAGCGTGCGGCCCACGGTGTCGTCGACGAGCTGCACGTGGATGTGCCGCGACGAGCGCTTGACCACCAGGCGCGGACGCTCCGGCGTGCCCGTGACGCGCTTGCGCAGGCGGTTGTGACGACGCAGCCGCGAGGTGCGGCGGGCCGTGCTGATGTCGGTGCCGACGGGCTTGTGCACCCGAGCGGACTTCTCTGCGGTTGCCATCACTTACCCGTCTTCCCGACCTTGCGCTTGACGACCTCGCCCTGGTACCGCACGCCCTTGCCCTTGTAGGGGTCGGGCTTGCGGATCTTGCGGATCTTGGCGGCGACCTCGCCGACCTGCTGCTTGTCGATGCCCGTGACCCGCAGGCGGGTGGGCGACTCGACCGCGAAGGTGATCCCCTCGGGGGCCTTCACCGGCACCGGGTGGCTGAAGCCCAGCGCGAACTCGAGGTCGGAGCCGCGCGCCTGGACGCGGTAACCGACGCCGACGATCTCGAGGGTCTTGGTGTAGCCCTCGGTGACGCCGGTGATCATGTTGGCGATGAGCGTCCGGGAGAGGCCGTGGAGGGCCCGGTTCTGGCGCTCGTCGTTGGGACGCTGCACGCGCAGCGTGCCGTCCTCGTCCCGCTCGACCGTAATCGGCGCGGCGACGGTGTGGGTCAGCGAGCCCTTGGGGCCCTTCACGCTGACGGCCTGGCCGTCGATGGTGACGTCGACACCGCTCGGGACGGCGATGGGGAGTCGTCCGATTCGTGACATGGCTCGTTCGCTCCCTTACCAGACGTAGGCGAGGACTTCCCCACCCACGCCCTTCTTGTTCGCTTGCTTGTCCGTCAGCAGCCCGGTCGAGGTCGAGATGATGGCCACGCCGAGGCCACCGAGGACCTTGGGCAGCGAGTTCGACTTCGCGTAGACCCGCAGACCGGGCTTCGACACGCGCCGGACGCCGGCGATGCTGCGCTCGCGGTTGGGGCCGTACTTCAGGTCGATCTGCAGCTGCTTGAAGGTGCTGCCGTCCTTCTCGACGTCCGAGACGTTCCAGCCGGCGATGTAGCCCTCCTGCTGGAGGATCTCGGCGATGTGCGTCTTGAGCTTCGAGGACGGCATGACCGTGCTGTCGTGGTACGCCTGGTTGGCGTTCCGCAGCCGCGTGAGCATGTCCGCGATCGGGTCGGTCATCGTCATGTCAGGTGGTGCCTCTCTCGCCGCGGTTCCTCGTGCGCCGGGTCTCGGGGACTTGGCGCCGGGCCTCTCGGCGATCAGTGGTGCGTGGGTGACGTTCTGGAACGGCCTCGCTGCAGGGTCCCGCGCCGAGGTACGAGGCGTGGGGGGCAGCGTGGTCCTTCTGCTACCAGGAGCTCTTCTTCACGCCGGGGAGCTCCCCGGCGTGCGCCATCTCCCGCAGGCAGATCCGGCACAGGCCGAACTTGCGGAACACCGAGTGCGGACGCCCGCACCGCTGGCAGCGGGTGTAGCCACGGACCGCGAACTTCGGCTTGCGGGCCGCCTTGTTGATCAGCGCCTTCTTGGCCATTGCTTCTCTCCTGCCCGGCTCAGCGGACGGTCTGGATGACGGGCTGGCCGGCGAAGGGGAAGCCGAGCTGGCGGAGCAGCTCGCGACCCTCCTCGTCGGTGGTGGCGGTGGTGACCAGCGTGATGTCCATGCCGCGCTGCCGGTCGATCTTGTCGACGTCGATCTCGCGGAACATCGACTGCTCGTTCAGCCCGAACGTGTAGTTGCCGTGACCGTCGAACTGCTTGGCGTTCAGGCCGCGGAAGTCACGGATGCGGGGCAGGGCCAGCGACAGCAGACGGTCGAGGAACTCCCACATGCGGTCGCCGCGCAGGGTGACCTTCGCGCCGATGGGCATGCCCTCGCGCAGCTTGAACTGCGCGATGGACTTGCGGGCCCGGACGACGGCCGGCTTCTGGCCGGTGATGGCGGTGAGGTCGCGGACCGCGCCGTCCATCAGCTTGGCGTCGCGGGTGGCCTCGCCCACGCCCATGTTGACCACGATCTTGGTCAGGCGCGGGATCTGCATGACGTTGTCGTAGCCGAACTCGTTCTGCAGCGCGGGGACGATGTTCTCGCGGTAGTTGGCGAGCATGCGGGGCAGCTCGCGGGACGGTGCGCTCATGTTCAGAGGTCCTTACCGGTGCGCCGCGAGACCCGGATGTTGCGGCCTTCCTCGTCCTTGCGGTAGCCGACCCGGGTCGGCTTGTCCTCGGAGTCGATCACCATCACGTTGCTCACGTGGATGGGAGCCTCCTGCGTGACGATCCCGCCCTGCTGGGCGCCGCGCTGGTTCGAGCTGATGCGGGTGTGCTTCTTGACCCGCCCCACGCCCTCGACCAGGACCTTCTGGAGCTTCGGGTAGGCGGCGATGACGCGGCCCTTGGCACCCTTGTCCTTGCCGGCGAGCACGAGGACCGTGTCGCCCTTCTTGACCTTCATGGACGGCGCCTTGCCGTTGCTGCTGGCAGCCATGATCACAGCACCTCCGGGGCGAGCGAGATGATCCGCATGAAGCGCTTGTCGCGCAGCTCCCGGCCGACGGGCCCGAAGATGCGGGTCCCGCGGGGGTCGCCGCTGTCGCGGATGATGACCGCGGCGTTCTCGTCGAAGCGGATGTAGGACCCGTCCGGACGGCGGCGCTCCTTGACGGTGCGGACGATGACGGCCTTGACGACGTCACCCTTCTTCACACCGGCACCCGGCAGCGCGTCCTTCACGGTGGCGACGATGATGTCGCCGATGCCCGCGTAGCGTCGCCCCGAGCCGCCGAGCACCCGGATGCAGAGGATCTCCTTCGCACCGGTGTTGTCGGCGACACGCAGTCGCGACTCCTGCTGGATCACGTGCTACTCCCAAATACTTGTGGTGACAGCCGGGCCGGAACGGTGAACCGGCTGTCCGGCACCTCGTGCGGACGCACCGGCGGCCTGGGCCGCCGGTGCGTCATGAGCACGGGTACCGGGATGCAGCGCGCAGCACCCACAGCGGTGGGCTGCGCGCCAGTCGTCCAGGGTACTCCTACCCCTGCGGCCCCGGAGGGCCGCCTCTTACTTGGCCTTCTCGACGACCGAGACGAGCCGCCACCGCTTGGTGGCAGACAGCGGCCGGGTCTCCATGATCTGCACGCGGTCACCGACGCCGGCGACCCCCTGCTCGTCGTGGACCTTCAGCTTGGTCGTGCGACGGATGACCTTGCCGTAGAGGGCGTGCTTGACGCGGTCCTCCACCTCGACGACGACGGTCTTCTCCATCTTGTCGCTGACCACGAGGCCTTCGCGGACCTTGCGGTACCCGCGACCGGCCAGGCCGGGGCCCGACGCTTCCTGGGTCTCGCTCATGCCACACCCTCGTTCGGGGCGACCGAGAGACCCAGCTCGCGCTCGCGCATGATCGTGTAGATCCGGGCGATGTCGCGGCGGACGGTCTGCAGTCGCCGGTTGTTGTCCAGCTGGCCGGTGGCCACCTGGAACCGCAGGTTGAACAGTTCTTCCTTGGACTCACGCAGCCGCGAGGCGAGCTCGTCGGCCGAGAGCTCGCGCAGCTCGGGAGCGGTCAGACCGGCGGCCATCACACTTCTCCTTCACGCGTGATGAAGCGGCACTTCATCGGCAGCTTGTGGATCGCGCGGCGCATGGCCTCGCGGGCCACGGGCTCGGCGACACCGGACAGCTCGAACAGCACGCGGCCGGGCTTGACGTTGGCCACCCACCACTCGGGCGAGCCCTTACCGGAACCCATGCGGGTCTCGGCCGGCTTCTTGGTCAGCGGACGGTCCGGGTAGATCGAGATCCACACCTTTCCGCCACGCTTGATGTGCCGGGTCATCGCGATACGAGCGGACTCGATCTGCCGGTTGGTGACGTACGCCGGCTCGAGGGCCTGGATGGCGAACTCACCGAAGTTGATCTCGGTGCCACCCTTGGCCCGGCCCGAGCGGCTCGGGTGGTGCTGCTTGCGGTGCTTGACGCGCCGTGGGATGAGCATGGCTCAGCTCTCCGTGTTCTCGGTCGTCTCGGTGGCGGCGGTCTCGGCGGCCGCGGTGGCCTCCGGGCCGGCGACCTCGGCGACGGTCGTCTCCGGAGCGACGTCGCCGGAGGTGACGGCGACGGTGCTCTCGGCGGTGTCGGCGGCGGGCCCGGTCGAGGACTCCACCGCGGCGCGGCCGGCCTCGGTCCCACCGGCGGTCGTGCCGGAGGAGCCCGAACGGCGGGGGCGCTGGGGGCGCTCGCGACGCTGGCCCTGACGCTCGGCGAGCGCCTCGAGGGCGGCGCGCTCGGCACGCGATCCGCTGACGTCACCCTTGTAGATCCACACCTTGACGCCGATGCGGCCGAAGGTGGTGCGGGCTTCGTAGATGCCGTAGTCGATGTTCGCCCGCAGCGTGTGCAGGGGGACGCGACCCTCGCGGTAGAACTCCGAGCGGCTCATCTCGGTGCCGCCGAGGCGACCCGAGCACTGCACGCGGATGCCCTTGACCTGCGGGCTGCGCTGGGCCGACTGCATGGCCTTGCGCATGGCGCGCCGGAAGCTCACCCGGGAGGAGAGCTGCTCGGCCACGCCCTGGGCGACCAGCTGCGCGTCGGACTCGGGGTTCTTGACCTCAAGGATGTTCAGCTGCACCTGCTTGCCGGTGAGCTTCTCCAGCTCGCCGCGGATGCGGTCGGCCTCGGCGCCGCGGCGGCCGATGACGATGCCCGGACGCGCGGTGTGAATGTCGACGCGGACCCGGTCACGGGTGCGCTCGATCTCCACCTTGGAGATGCCGGCCCGCTCCATGCCCTTGGACATGAGCTTGCGGATCGCGACGTCTTCCTTGACGTAGTCCTTGTACAGCTTGTCCGCGTACCACCGGGACTTGTAGTCGGTGGTGATCCCGAGCCGGAACCCGTGCGGGTTGACCTTCTGACCCACTAGCGGGTCCCTCCCCTCGTGTTGTTCTGCTGGGTGGCCGGGCCGGACTGGCCGGTCTCCCGGCGCGCCTTGCGCGACTTCTGCGCGAGGACGTCGCTGCTGGCGACCTCGCTCACCTCGATGGTGATGTGGCTGGTCCGCTTGTTGATGCGGAACGCCCGGCCCTGCGCACGCGGACGGATCCGCTTGAGCGTCGGGCCCTCGTCGACGTAGGCGGCGCTGACGACCAGGGCGGCCGGGTCGAGCTGCAGGTTGTGCTCGGCGTTGGCGACCGCGCTCGCGACCACCTTCGCCACCGGCTCGCTGGCGCTCTGGGGGGCGTAGCGCAGCAGCGCCAGCGCCTCGTCGGTCGGCAGGTAGCGGACGAGGTCCACCACCCGGCGCGCCTTCATGGGGGTCACGCGGACGAAGCGGGCGGTAGCCCGCGCGACCGGTGCCTCCTGTCCCAACTGGGAAGTCATCGAAATCTCTCTCTACCTGGTCAGCCCCGCCGCGAGCGGCGGTCGTCCTTGATGTGCCCACGGAAGGTGCGGGTGGGCGCGAACTCGCCGAGCTTGTGCCCGACCATCGCCTCGGTCACGAACACCGGGACGTGCTTGCGGCCGTCGTGCACCGCGAGGGTGTGACCCAGCATGTCCGGGATGATCGTCGAACGACGTGACCAGGTGCGGATCACGTTCTTGGTGCCCTTCTCGTTCTGAGCGTCCACCTTCTTGAGCAGGTGGTCGTCGACGAAGGGGCCCTTCTTCAGGCTGCGTGGCATGTCTGTCGAGCTCTCCTCTTACCGCCGGGTTACCCGACTCAGCGCTTCTTGTTGGTGCGCCGGCGGCGCACGATCAGGGCGTCACTGGCCTTCCGCTTGCGCGTCCGGCCCTCCGGCTTGCCCTTCGGGTTCACCGGGTGGCGACCACCGGAGGTCTTGCCCTCACCACCACCGTGCGGGTGGTCGACCGGGTTCATGGCGACACCACGGACGGTCGGGCGCTTGCCCTTCCACCGCATGCGGCCGGCCTTGCCCCAGTTGATGTTCGACTGCTCGGCGTTGCCCACCTCGCCGACGGTCGCGCGGCAGCGCACGTCGACGTTGCGGATCTCGCCCGACGGCATGCGCAGCTGGGCGAACCGGCCCTCGCGGGCGACCAGCTGGACGCTGGTGCCTGCGGACCGGGCGATCTTCGCCCCGCCACCGGGACGGAGCTCGATGGCGTGAACCACGGTGCCGACGGGGATGTTCCGCAGCGGCAGATTGTTGCCCGGCTTGATGTCGGCCGCGGGGCCGCACTCGACGGTGTCGCCCTGCTTCAGCCGCGCCGGGGCGATGATGTAGCGCTTCTCCCCGTCGGCGAAGTGCAGCAGCGCGATCCGCGAGGTGCGGTTCGGGTCGTACTCGATGTGCGCGACCTTGGCCGGCACGCCGTCCTTGTCCGCCCGGCGGAAGTCGATGAGCCGGTAGGCGCGCTTGTGCCCACCGCCCTGGTGACGAGCGGTGACCTTGCCGTGGACGTTGCGCCCACCGCGGCCGTGCAGCGGCCGGACCAGCGACTTCTCGGGATGGTCGCGGGTGACCTCGGCGAAGTCGGCGACGCTGGAGCCGCGGCGGCCCGGCGTCGTCGGCTTGTACTTACGGATAGCCATTGCTGACTCAGTCCCTGTCTATTTCTCTGGTCCGTGGAGGGGGTCCGGGTGCCGTCAGGCGCCCGGGCCCCCGAAGATCTCGATGCGGTCGCCGGGGGCGACGGAGACGATGGCGCGCTTGGTGTCCTTGCGCTTGCCCATCCGCGTGCCCCGGCTGCGCTTGCGCTTGCCCTGGCGGTTGATCGTGTTCACGCCGAGGACCTTCACGTTGAAGATCTGCTCGACCGCGATCTTGATCTGCGTCTTGTTGGCCTCGGGCAGCACGATGAACGTGTACTGGTTGCTGTCCAGCAGCCCGTAGCTCTTCTCGGAGATGACCGGGGAGAGCAGCACGTCCCGGGGGTCGCGGACGCTCATGCCTGCTCCTCAGTGTCGTCGGTGTCGAGGTCGGTGGTGCCGTGGTCCGGCTCGACCGACGGGATGGCACCGGGGATGTGCGGCGTGCGGAGGTCCGGCTTCTCGACCTCGGCGCCCGTGCGCTTGCCCTTGGCCGGTCCGGCCACGAACTCGGCGAGCGCCGTCTCGGTGAAGACGACCTCGTCGGACACCAGCACGTCGTAGGTGTTGAGCTGGCCGGCCTCGATCAGGTGCACCTGCGGCAGGTTGCGCAGGCTCACCCAGTTGAGGACGTCGTCGCGGTCGAGGACCACGAGGACCTTGGCGGCCGTGGTGACGGCGGTGAGCGTCGCCAGGGCGGACTTGGTCTTCGGGGCGTCGCCGTCGACGAACGCCGACACGACGTGGACCCGGCCCTCGCGCGCCCGGTCGGAGAGGGCTCCGCGCAGGGCGGCGGCCTTCATCTTCTTGGGCGTCTTCTTGGTGTAGTCGCGCGGCACGGGGCCGTGCGCGACACCGCCGCCGGAGAACTGCGGTGCACGCAGCGAGCCCTGGCGGGCGCGACCGGTGCCCTTCTGGCGGTACGGCTTGGCGCCGGTACCGCTAACCTGGGCGCGGGTCTTGGTCGAGTGGGTGCCCTGGCGCGCGGCGGCCAGCTGGGCCACCACGACCTGGTGCATCAGCGAGACGTTCGCGTCGGCGTCGAAGAGCTCACCGGGCAGCGTGACGCTGCCGGAGGTCTCCCCCGCCGGGGTGCGCACGTCGACCTGGCGGTCGGTGCGCGTCTCGGTGGACTGGGTCACTTGGTGTCACTCCCCACGGGGCCGCCCTTGACGGCCGAACGGACGAGCACGAGGCCGCCCTTCGGGCCGGGGATCGCGCCCTTGATCAGCAGCAGACCGCGCTCGGTGTCCACCTTGTGGACGACCAGCGACAGCGTCGTCGTCTTCACGTGGCCCATGCGGCCGGCCATCTTCAGGCCCTTGAACACGCGACCGGGGGTCGACGCGCCACCGATGGAGCCCGGCGACCGGTGCTTGCGCTGCACGCCGTGCCCGGCGCCCAGGCCGCGGAACCCGTGCCGCTTCATGACACCGGCGGTGCCCTTGCCCTTGCTGGTGCCGATGACGTCGACCTTGGCCACGCCGTCGAACACCTCGGCGGTCAGCTCCTGGCCGACCGTGTACTCGCCGGCGTCCTTCGTGCGCAGTTCGACCAGGTGCCGCCGCGGCGTCACGCCCGCCTTGGTGAAGTGCCCGCCCTCGGGCTTGTTCACCTTGCGCGGGTCGATCTCGCCGAACCCGAGCTGGACGGCCGAGTAGCCGTCGACCTCAGGGGTGCGGACCTGGGTCACCACACAGGGGCCCGCCTTGACGACGGTCACCGGCACGAGGCGGTTGTTCTCGTCGAAGACCTGGGTCATCCCCAGCTTCTCGCCGAGGAGACCACGAAATGTGCTCGCCATGTCTGCTGACTGCCCTTACTGGATGTTGACGTCGACCGAGGCCGGCAGGTCGATGCGCATGAGCGCGTCGACCGTCTTCGGCGTCGGGTCGAGGATGTCGATGAGCCGCTTGTGCGTGCGCATCTCGAAGTGCTCGAACGAGTCCTTGTACTTGTGCGGCGACCGGATCACCGCGTACACGTTCTTCTCCGTCGGCAGCGGCACGGGGCCGACCACTCGGGCTCCGGTCTTCGTGACCGTCTCCACGATGCGTCGCGCCGAGGCGTCGATCGCCTCGTGGTCGTAGGCCTTCAGCCGGATGCGGATCTTCTGTCCCGCCATCGCTGTCTTCTGCTCCTGCCGATCGGTTGTGAAAGTTCGAGTGGGTCTGCTGACCCGGGGGGGTCCCGGGAGCGGGACCCGGTGGTGGGCGGCGGCCGGGTACGGCCGCCGCCCACCGGGGGTGTTACTTGAGGATCTTGGTGACCCGGCCGGCGCCCACGGTCCGCCCACCCTCACGGATGGCGAACTTGAGGCCCTCCTCCATGGCGATGGGCTGGATGAGCTCCACCGTCATCTCGGTGTTGTCGCCGGGCATGACCATCTCGGTGCCCGAGGGCAGGGTCACGACACCGGTGACGTCCGTCGTCCGGAAGTAGAACTGGGGACGGTAGTTGTTGAAGAACGGCGTGTGACGGCCACCCTCGTCCTTCGAGAGGATGTAGACCGAACCCTCGAAGTTGGTGTGCGGGGTGATCGAGCCGGGCTTCACGACGACTTGGCCGCGCTCCACGTCCTCGCGCTTGATGCCGCGGAGGAGCAGACCGACGTTGTCACCGGCCTGGCCCTGGTCGAGCAGCTTGCGGAACATCTCGACGCCGGTGACCGTGGTCTTCGTCGAACCCTCGCGGATACCGACGATCTCGATCTCCTCGGAGACCTTGACGATGCCACGCTCGACGCGGCCGGTGACGACCGTGCCACGACCGGTGATGGTGAAGACGTCCTCGACGGGCATGAGGAACGGCTTGTCGATGTCGCGCTCCGGCTCCGGGATCGCGGTGTCGACGGCGTTCATCAGCTCCATGAGCTTGTCGCCCCACTCGGCGTCGCCCTCGAGGGCCTTCAGCGCCGAGACGCGGACCACGGGGACGTCGTCGCCCGGGAACTCGTACTCGCTGAGCAGCTCGCGGACCTCGAGCTCGACGAGCTCCAGGATCTCCTCGTCGTCCACCATGTCGGCCTTGTTCAGGGCCACCACGATGTAGGGGACGCCGACCTGGCGGGCCAGGAGGACGTGCTCCTTGGTCTGCGGCATCGGGCCGTCGGTCGCCGCGACCACGAGGATCGCGCCGTCCATCTGGGCCGCACCGGTGATCATGTTCTTGATGTAGTCGGCGTGCCCGGGGCAGTCGACGTGCGCGTAGTGACGGTTCTCCGTCTGGTACTCGACGTGCGCGATCGAGATCGTGATGCCGCGGGCCTTCTCCTCGGGCGCCTTGTCGATCTGGTCGAAGGCGGACGCCTCGTTGAGGTCCGGGTACTTGTCGTGCAGGACCTTGGTGATCGCCGCGGTCAGCGTCGTCTTGCCGTGGTCGATGTGCCCGATGGTGCCGATGTTGACGTGCGGCTTGGTCCGCTCGAACTTGGCCTTGGCCACTGGGTTCCTCTCCTCGTGGTTACGCAGGTGGTGCGTGCTCTGGGGGTTGCGGGCGAGGCCCGCCGGCCGCGGGCTTCCGCCCGCGACCGGTGTTGCCGTTACTCGCCGGTCGCCTTGGCGATGATCTCCTTGGCGACGTTGGCCGGGACCTCGGCGTACGAGTCGAACACCATGGTGTAGCTCGCCCGTCCCTGGGTGCGGCTGCGCAGGTCGCCCACGTAGCCGAACATCTCCGACAGCGGCACCAGGGCCCGGACGACGCGGGCACCGGAGCGCTCCTCCATCGCCTGGATGGTCCCGCGGCGGGAGTTCAGGTCGCCGATGACGTCACCCATGTAGTCCTCGGGCGTGACGACCTCGACGGCCATCATCGGCTCGAGCAGGGCCGGGCTGGCCTTGCGCGCGGCCTCCTTGAAGACCATCGAGCCGGCGATCTTGAAGGCCATCTCCGAGGAGTCGACCTCGTGGTACTGGCCGTCGATGAGGGTCGCCTTGACGCCCACCATCGGGTACCCGGCCAGGACGCCGTACTGCATGGCGTCCTGCATGCCCGCGTCGACCGAGGGGATGTACTCCTTCGGGATGCGACCACCGGTGACGGCGTTCTCGAACTCGTAGGTCGGTCCGTCGCCGGAGACCTCGAGGGGCTCGATCGTGACCTGCACCTTGGCGAACTGGCCGGACCCACCCGTCTGCTTCTTGTGGGTGTAGTCGACCTTCTCGACCGCCTTGCGGATGGTCTCGCGGTAGGCGACCTGCGGCTTGCCGACGTTGGCCTCGACCTTGAACTCGCGGCGCATGCGGTCGACGAGGATCTCCAGGTGGAGCTCGCCCATACCGGAGATGACCGTCTGGCCGGTCTCCTCGTCCAGCTTGACCTGGAAGGTCGGGTCCTCCTCGGCCAGCTTCTGGATCGCGGTGCCGAGCTTCTCCTGGTCGCCCTTGGTCTTCGGCTCGATGGCGACCGAGATGACCGGCGCGGGGAAGGACATCGACTCGAGGATCACCGGGTTCTGCGGGTCGCAGAGGGTGTCACCCGTCGTCGTCTGCTTCAGCCCGTTGACGGCCACGATCTGGCCGGCGCCCACGCCCGCGCGCTCTTCGCGCTTGTTGGCGTGCATCTGGTAGATTTTGCCGATCCGCTCCTTGCGGTCCTTGGTGCTGTTCAGCACCGCGGTGCCCGCGTCGAGCTTGCCCGAGTAGACCCGGACGTAGGTCAGCTTGCCCAGGTGCTGGTCGGTCTGGATCTTGAACGCCAGGGCCGAGAACGGCTCGTCCTCGTCGGCGTGCCGCAGGACCTCGGTCTCGCCGTCGAGCGCGGTGCCGACGATGGCCTCGATGTCCAGCGGGCTGGGCAGGTAGTCCACGACGGCGTCGAGCAGGGGCTGCACGCCCTTGTTCTTGAACGCGGTGCCGGTGAGGACCGGGTTGACCTGGCCGCCGATGGTGGCCTTGCGGATGGCCGCCTTCAGGCGGTCGACCGCGATCTCCTCGCCACCGAGGTAGTCCTCCATGAGCGAGTCGTCGAAGTCCGCGATGTTCTCGAGGAGCTTCTCGCGGTACTCGGCGGCCTGGTCGGCGAGCTCGGCCGGGATCTCCTCGACGGCGTAGTCCTCGCCCATCTTGGTCTCACCGCGCCAGGTGAGCGCACGCATCTCGACCAGGTCGACGACGCCGATGAAGTCGGCCTCGGCGCCGATCGGCAGCTGCAGCACCAGCGGGTTGGCGGCCAGCCGCTCGACCATCATGTCGACGCAGCGGAAGAAGTCCGCGCCGGTGCGGTCGAGCTTGTTGACGAAGCACATGCGCGGGACGCCGTACTTCTCGGCCTGACGCCAGACCTGCTCGGTCTGCGGCTCGACACCGGCGACACCGTCGTAGACCGCGACGGCGCCGTCGAGCACGCGGAGCGAGCGCTCCACCTCGACGGTGAAGTCGACGTGCCCGGGGGTGTCGATGATGTTGATGTCGTGGCCGTTCCAGGAGCACTTCGTCGCGGCCGACGTGATGGTGATGCCGCGCTCCTGCTCCTGCTCCATCCAGTCCATCGTGGCTGCGCCGTCGTGGACCTCACCGATCTTGTACGTGATACCGGTGTAGAAGAGGATGCGCTCGGTCGTCGTGGTCTTGCCGGCGTCGATGTGCGCCATGATCCCGATGTTGCGGGTCTTGCGGAGCTGGGCCTCGTTGCTGGCCATTGCTTCCCCTCTTGGTTCTCGTCCGTGTGCGGGTACCGGGCCCGTGCTCTCGTGAAGCGTCCCGGGAGTCCCGCCGACGGCGGGCGCTGGTGCCCTGCGGTTACCAGCGGTAGTGCGCGAAGGCCTTGTTCGACTCGGCCATCTTGTGGGTGTCCTCGCGCCGCTTGACGGCGGCGCCGAGGCCGTTGCTCGCGTCGAGCAGCTCGTTCATGAGGCGCTCGGTCATCGTCTTCTCGCGACGGGCCCGGCTGTACTGGATCAGCCAGCGCAGCCCGAGGGTCGTGCTCCGGGAGGCGCGGACCTCGACCGGGACCTGGTAGGTCGCGCCACCGACGCGGCGGCTGCGGACCTCAAGGGCCGGCTTGACGTTGTCCAGCGCGCGCTTGAGCGTGACGACCGGGTCGGTGTCGGTCTTGGCGCGGGCGCCCTCGAGGGCGCCGTAGACGATCGCCTCGGCGACCGAGCGCTTGCCGTCGACGAGCACCTTGTTCACCAGCTGGGTGACCAGCGGCGACTGGTACACCGGGTCGACGACCAGGGGACGCTTGGGAGCGGGGCCCTTGCGCGGCATTAGCTCTTCTCCTTCTTGGCGCCGTAGCGGCTGCGGGCCTGCTTGCGGTTGCGGACACCCTGGGTGTCCAGCGAGCCGCGGATGATCTTGTAGCGCACGCCCGGCAGGTCCTTCACACGACCACCGCGCACGAGCACCATCGAGTGCTCCTGCAGGTTGTGGCCGACGCCCGGGATGTAGGCGGTCACCTCGATGCCACTCGTCAGGCGGACGCGAGCGACCTTGCGCAGCGCCGAGTTCGGCTTCTTCGGCGTCGTCGTGTACACGCGCGTGCAGACTCCGCGGCGCTGGGGCGAACCCTTCAGCGCCGGAGTCTTGGTCTTCTCGACCTTGTCCTCGCGGCCCTTGCGGACCAGCTGGTTGATCGTGGGCATGGGTGGCCTGGATCTCCTACCTGCGCTGGGTGGTGCTTGCGATTCGTGCTGATGTCGTGGTGCTCGTCGGTCGTGCGCGGGCTGCCGGACCCCGGAGGAGTCCACCCGGACTCGGCCGCCGGCCGCTGTCCGGCCCCCGCGGTCGGGCGTGTCGCCCTTCCCGGGACCGGTCCGCAGCCGGACCGAACTCGGTTGCCCCTCGCGACTCGGCGCCGCCACCTTCCGGCCGGGGGCCGGAGGGCGATCCCCGGTGGCCGATGAGGCCACCCAGGCGCACCGCGAACGGGAGCTGGCCCAGGGCACCCTGGGCACGGCTGACCACGATACCCGCGCCCGGAGAACCGGTCAAAGCCGGGTCCCTCACACGCACGGCCCGTGGCCGGGCGCCACCCACCGGGGCGGATGACATCACGGGCAACCGCGGGCTGCCCGATCCTCTTCCCCGGCGCGGCAGGCGTTTCTGCACGCCCTCGCCGGAGCGGACCGCACGCTACCGCCCGCGGCGGCCGGGCGGGAGTAGGCGGGCGGTGGCGCGGGCGTCCCGCGGACCGATCTCCGCGACCGACCGCACCGGTTCCGTCGTACCCGCTGCCTAGCGTCCCGCACGTCCGCTCCCGTCCCCCGGAGGTCCCGTGCACCCCGATTCCGCCCGCGAGCTCAAGGCCCGCATCCTCGAGCAGCTCCCGTCGGCGCCCGTCGTCGCCGCCGACGCCGGCAGCGACGCCCCCTGGCCCTGGGTGGCGGTGGGCCTGACCCCCGCGGGCACGGCCGGCGCCCGGGTGGCCGTGCGGTTGCAGCGGGACGGGGACCGGGCGCTGATCCCCGACCTGGGCCGGGCGGCCGAGCAGGAGCTGGACGTCCGCGTCATCGGCCGCGTCCGGGCCCTCCGCTCCCCCGCCCCGGAGGAGCTCCAGCAGCGCGTCCGCCCGCTGCGTCCCGGCATCTCCGTGGCGCACCCGAGCGTCACGGCCGGGACGCTGGGCGGCTTCGTCCGCGTCGCCGGGGGCACCGCGATGCTGTCGAACAACCACGTGCTGGCCGCCAGCGACGCCGCGGCCGTGGGCGACGCGGTGCTCCAGCCGGGGCCGGCCGACGGCGGCGGTCCGGGCGACCGGGTCGCCACGCTCACCGCGTTCGAGCGCTTCCGCGAGGGCCTGCCCAACCTGGTGGACGCCGCGGTCGCGGTCCTGGACGCGGGCGTCGGGGCCGAGCCCGGCGACGTGCCCGGCGGTCCGCTGGGCGGCGTGGTGCCCGACGCCCTCGAGATCGACCCGGACGACACCGTCGAGAAGATCGGCCGCACGACCGGGCACACCCGCGGTCTGGTCACCGCGGTCGAGGTGGACGGGGTGGCCGTCCAGTACGACGACGTGGTGCACCGCTTCGACGACCAGATCGAGATCCAGGGGACGGCGGGCGGCTTCAGCGCCGGTGGGGACAGCGGCTCGGTCATCTGGCGCAGCCGGGACCGGGCTCCTGTCGCGCTGCTCTTCGCCGGCAGCACGACCGGCGGGTCCGACGGCTCCGGCGTCACCTTCGCCAACCCGCTGGCCACGGTCCTCCAGCTCCTGGGAGCCGTCTGGTTGGCCGAGTAGTACGGCCCCGTCCGGAGGCTCGCCCCGAGCGTGCGAGGGGTGAGGAGGACGCGGCCCTCCACTGTCGTCGGGCCGCCCGGAGGGGCACCATGGGGGCATGACCGACCGGGCCGCCGCGCGTGCCGCGAAGAGCGCGCTCACCGCGCGGCTCTCCGCCGATCCCGGCGTGGTCGGCATCGGGCTGGCCCGCCGCGAGGACGGGTACGTGCTCAAGGTGAACCTCGCCGATCCCGACGCCGCCCCGCGCGTGCCCGGCGACGTCGACGGCGTCCGGGTGGTCACCGAGGTGATCGGCGTGGTCCGGCCCGCCTAGCGGGACCGCTAGCGTGCCCCCAGGGCGCCGCGACGTGCGTCCGGAACCGAAGGAGGGCAACGTGCGCATCGGCACCCAGGTCAGTTACAGCGGTGGGTTCACCCAGAGCGCGGCGGAGCTCCGCGACCTCGAGTCCGCCGGGCTCGACCTCGCGGCGGTCGCCGAGGTCTACACGTTCGACGCGGTCAGCCAGCTCGGCTACCTGGCGGCGGTGACCGAGCGGGTCGAGCTGCTCTCCGCGATCTTCCCGATCTACAGCCGCACGCCGACCCTGACGGCCATGACGGCCGCCGGCCTGGACTTCGTGTCCGACGGCCGGTTCACGCTCGGCCTGGGCGCGTCCGGCCCGCAGGTCATCGAGGGCTGGCACGGTGTCCCCTACGACGCCCCGCTCCAGCGCACCCGCGAGGTCGTGGAGATCTGCCGCCAGGTGTGGCGCCGCGAGCGCGTGGAGCACCACGGCAAGAAGTACGACGTCCCGCTCCCGGCCGACCAGGGCACCGGGCTGGGCAAGCCACTGAAGCTGATCAACACCCCGGTGCGGGAGCGGATCCCGGTCATGCTCGCCGCGCTCGGCCCCAAGAACGTGGAGCTCGCCGCCGAGATCGCCGAGGCCTGGGAGCCGATCTTCTTCATGCCCGAGCGCGCGCAGTCGGTGTGGGGCGACGCCCTCGCCGCGGGCAAGGCCAAGCGCGACGCGGCGCTCGGGGACCTGCAGATCATCACCGGGGTGCCGGTCGCGATCGGGGACGGCCTGGACGAGTCGGCCCTCCTGGACCGCGTGCGGCCGCAGCTCGCGCTGTACATCGGTGGCATGGGTGCCCGCGGGAAGAACTTCTACAACGACCTCGCCGTCCGCTACGGCTTCGAGGCGGAGGCCAAGGAGATCCAGGACCTCTACCTCGACGGGAAGAAGGACGAGGCCGCCGGCCAGGTGCCCGACGAGCTGGTGCGGGCGACGTCGCTGATCGGGCCCGAGGCGCACGTGGCCGAGCGGGTCTCCGCGTTCGCCGAGGCCGGCGTGACCACGCTGATGCTGCAGCCGCTCGACGGCAGCCCGGAGGGGCGCCTGCGGACCGTCGAGACCATGAAGAAGCTCGCCGGCTGACCCACCCCCGAACTTTCGGTACCGAAAGTCCCCCGGACGCGAAAGGGCCCCCGAGTCGGATGACTCGGGGGCCCTTTCGTCACTGCTTATCTGGCGTCACTGACGCCAGTCGTACTCCTCGAGACGCACGGCCTCGCCGGTGCCCTGACCGAAGACGTCCGGGCTGTAGTACTGCCCGTCGTCGTAGCCGGCCATGGTGTAGACGGCGGCCCGCGCCTCCTCGGTCGGCTCGACCGTGATGTTCCGGTAGCGGCTGATGCCCGTACCCGCCGGGATCAGCTTTCCGATGATCACGTTCTCCTTGAGCCCGAGCAGGCTGTCGCTCTTGCCCTGGATCGCGGCGTCGGTGAGGACCTTGGTCGTCTCCTGGAAGGAGGCGGCCGACAGCCACGACTCGGTCGCGAGCGAGGCCTTCGTGATGCCCATGAGCACCGGACGGGCCGAGGCCGGCTCGCCGCCCTCGGCGACGACGCGGCGGTTCTCGGTCTCGAACAGCGTCCGCTCGACCAGCGCACCGGGCAGGAACTCCGTGGCGCCCGAGTCGATGATGGTCACCCGCTTCAGCATCTGGCGGATGATCACCTCGATGTGCTTGTCGTGGATCGACACACCCTGCGACCGGTAGACCTCCTGGACCTCGCGGACCAGGTGCAGCTGCACCTCGCGCGGGCCCATGATCCGCAGCACCTCGTGCGGGTCCACCGCACCCTCGGTGAGCTGCTCGCCCACCTCCACGTGCGCGCCGTCCTCGACCCGCAGCCGCGAGCGACGCGACAGCTTGTCGTAGACGACCTCGTCCGAGCCGTCGTCCGGGGTGATGGTCAGCTTGCGGAACTGCTCGCTGTCCTCGATCCGGACGGTGCCGGCGAGCTCCGCGATCGGCGCCTTGCCCTTGGGGACGCGGGCCTCGAAGAGCTCCACCACACGCGGCAGACCGTGCGTGATGTCGGCACCGGCCACACCACCGGTGTGGAAGGTGCGCATCGTCAGCTGGGTGCCGGGCTCGCCGATGGACTGCGCGGCGATGATGCCGACGGCCTCACCGACGTCGACCAGCTTGCCGGAGGCCAGCGAGCGGCCGTAGCAGGTGGCGCAGGTGCCGAGCAGCGACTCGCAGGTGAGCACGCAGCGGACCTTGACCTCGGCCACACCGGCGTCGATCAGCGTCTGGATCAGCACGTCACCCAGGTCGGCGTTCGCCGGGGCGATGACCGTCCCGTCCTCGGCCACCACGTCGGCGGCCAGGGCGCGGGCGTAGACGCTGGTCTCGACGTGCGCGTCACGGGTGACGACGCCGTCCACCAGGGTGCCGATCGGCATGACCACGCCACGCTCGGTGCCGCAGTCCTCCTCGCGGATGATGACGTCCTGCGAGACGTCCACCAGACGACGGGTGAGGTACCCGGAGTCGGCGGTACGCAGGGCGGTGTCCGCGAGACCCTTGCGGGCACCGTGCGTGGAGATGAAGTACTCCAGCACGGACAAACCCTCCCGGAAGTTGGCCTTGATCGGCCGCGGGATGATTTCGCCCTTCGGGTTGGCCACCAGACCGCGCATACCGGCGATCTGGCTGATCTGCATCATGTTGCCTCGGGCACCCGAGTTGACCATGACCCAGACCGGGTTGGTGGTCGGGAAGTTGTCCACCATCGCCTGGGAGACCTCGGCCCGCGCGCGGGTCCAGATCTCGATCAGCTCGCCACGACGCTCGGAGTCGGTGATGACACCGCGCTCGTACTGCTTCTCGATCTTGGCGGCCTCGGCCTCGTGCCGGTCCATGATCTCGCGCTTGGCCGGCGGGGTGACGACGTCGTCGATCGCGATCGTGACGCCCGAGCGGGTCGCCCAGCGGAAGCCGGCCGACTTGAGGGCGTCCAGCGTCGCGGCCACCTGGACCTTGGGGTAGCGCTCGGCGAGGTCGTTGACGATCGCCCCGAGTTCCTTCTTCGGCACCTGGTAGTTGACGAAGCGGTAGTCCTCGGGCAGGGCCTCGTTGAACAGCATGCGGCCCAGCGAGGTCTCCACCAGGGCCGGGGCACCCGGCGTCCAGTCCTCGGGCTGCGTCCAGGCCTCGTTGACCTTGCCGTTGTCGACGCCGAACACCTCGTCGAGGCGGATCAGCGCGCGCTCCTGCAGCGCCAGGGCGCCCTTGTCGAACGCCATGACCGCCTCGGCCGCGGACCCGAAGGCCGCCGGCTGGCCACCGTCGGCCTCGTGCCGCGAGGGCACCAGGGTCGTCAGGTGGTACAGGCCCAGCACCATGTCCTGGGTCGGCGCGGTGATCGGGCGACCGTCGGCCGGCGACAGGATGTTGTTCGACGACAGCATCAGGATCCGGGCCTCGGCCTGGGCCTCGGCCGACAGCGGCAGGTGCACCGCCATCTGGTCACCGTCGAAGTCCGCGTTGAACGCGGTGCAGACGAGCGGGTGGATCTGGATGGCCTTGCCCTCGACCAGCTGCGGCTCGAAGGCCTGGATGCCCAGACGGTGCAGCGTCGGCGCGCGGTTCAGCAGCACCGGGTGCTCGGTGATGACCTCTTCCAGCACGTCCCACACGACCGGGCGCGCACGCTCGACCATCCGCTTGGCGGACTTGATGTTCTGCGCGTGGTTGAGGTCGACCAGCCGCTTCATGACGAACGGCTTGAAGAGCTCCAGCGCCATCTGCTTGGGCAGGCCGCACTGGTGCAGCTTCAGCTGCGGGCCGACGACGATGACCGAACGGCCGGAGTAGTCGACGCGCTTGCCGAGCAGGTTCTGGCGGAACCGGCCCTGCTTGCCCTTGAGCAGGTCGCTCAGGGACTTCAGGGGACGGTTGCCCGGGCCGGTGACCGGACGGCCGCGACGGCCGTTGTCGAACAGCGCGTCCACGGACTCCTGGAGCATCCGCTTCTCGTTGTTCACGATGATCTCGGGGGCGCCGAGGTCCAGCAGACGCTTCAGCCGGTTGTTCCGGTTGATCACGCGGCGGTACAGGTCGTTCATGTCGCTGGTCGCGAAGCGGCCACCGTCGAGCTGCACCATCGGGCGCAGGTCCGGCGGGATGACCGGGACGCAGTCCAGCACCATGCCCATGGGCGAGTTGCGGGTCTGCTGGAAGGCAGCCACGACCTTCAGCCGCTTGAGGGCCCGCAGCTTGCGCTGTCCCTTACCGCTGCGGATGGTCTCGCGCAGCGAGGCGGCCTCGGCGTCGAGGTCGAAGCCGGCCAGCAGCTTCTGCAGCGCCGCGGCGCCCATGCCGCCCTCGAAGTACTCGCCGAAGCGGTCGCGCAGCTCGCGGTAGAGGCTCTCGTCCGCGATGAGCTGCTTGACCTCGAGCTTGCGGAAGGTGTCCATCACCTCGTCGAGGCGGTCGATCTCCCGCTGCGAGCGGTCGCGCAGCTGGCGCATCTCGCGCTCGCCGCCCTCGCGCACCTTGCGGCGGACGTCGGACTTGGCGCCCTCCGCCTCGAGCTCGGCCAGGTCGGCCTCGAGCTTCTGCTGGCGGGCCTCGACGTTGGCGTCGCGCTGGCCCTCCAGGTTCGACTTCTCGGCGCTGATCTCGGCCTCGATGGTCGGGAGGTCGCGGTGGCGCGCCTCGTCGTCGACCGAGGTGATCATGTAGGCCGCGAAGTAGATGATCTTCTCGAGGTCCTTGGGCGCCAGATCGAGCAGGTAGCCCAGGCGAGACGGCACGCCCTTGAAGAACCAGATGTGGGTGACCGGCGCGGCCAGCTCGATGTGGCCCATCCGCTCACGACGCACCTTGGCGCGGGTGACCTCGACGCCGCAGCGCTCGCAGATGATGCCCTTGAAGCGGACGCGCTTGTACTTGCCGCAGTAGCACTCCCAGTCCCGGGTGGGACCGAAGATCTTCTCGCAGAAGAGACCGTCCTTCTCCGGACGCAGGGTCCGGTAGTTGATGGTCTCGGGCTTCTTCACCTCACCGTGGCTCCACTGGCGGATGTCGTCGCCGGTGGCCAGCCCGATGCGGAGCTCGTCGAAGAAGTTGACGTCGAGCAAGGTGTGACCCCTTTCAGGGGCTAGATCTCAATGACTGTCGGAAGTCGGGAGCCGGCCGGCCCTGACGGCTCAGGGCCGGCCGGCGGGGACGATCAGACGTCCTCGACGGACGACGGCTCGCGGCGGGACAGGTCGATGCCCAGCTCCTCCGCGGCCCGGAAGACCTCGTCGTCGGTGTCGCGCAGCTCGATCGCGTTGCCGTCGCTGGAGAGGACCTCCACGTTCAGGCAGAGCGACTGCAGCTCCTTGAGCAACACCTTGAACGACTCCGGGATGCCCGGCTCGGGGATGTTCTCGCCCTTGACGATCGCCTCGTAGACCTTGACCCGGCCGAGGATGTCGTCGGACTTGATGGTGAGCAGCTCCTGCAGCGCGTAGGCCGCGCCGTAGGCCTGCATCGCCCAGCACTCCATCTCACCGAAGCGCTGGCCACCGAACTGCGCCTTACCACCCAGCGGCTGCTGCGTGATCATCGAGTACGGGCCGGTCGAGCGGGCGTGGATCTTGTCGTCGACCAGGTGGAGGAGCTTCAGGATGTACACGTAGCCCACGGCGATCGGCTCGGGGAACGGCTCCCCCGAACGGCCGTCGAACAGGCGCGCCTTGCCGGTCTCCTTGACCATCCGGTTGCCGTCGCGGTTCGGCGTCGTCGAGCCGAGGAGGCCGATGAGCTCGTCCTCCTTGGCGCCGTCGAACACCGGCGTCGCGGTGCGGGTCCCCGGCGCGGCCGAGCGGGCCGCCTCGGGCAGGTTGGCCGCCCACTCCGGGGTGCCCTCGACGTTCCAGCCCTGCTTGGCGATCCAGCCCAGGTGCATCTCGAGCACCTGGCCGACGTTCATGCGGCCGGGGACGCCGAGCGGGTTGAGGACGATGTCGACCGGGGTGCCGTCCTCGAGGAACGGCATGTCCTCCTGCGGCAGGATCTTCGAGATGACGCCCTTGTTGCCGTGGCGCCCGGCGAGCTTGTCGCCGTCGGAGATCTTGCGCATCTGGGCGACGTAGACCCGGATCAGCTCGTTGACGCCGGCGGGCAGCTCGTCGCCGTCCTCGCGCGAGAACACGCGGACGCCGATGACCTTGCCGGACTCACCGTGCTTGACCTTCAGCGACGTGTCGCGCACCTCGCGCGCCTTCTCGCCGAAGATCGCGCGCAGCAGGCGCTCCTCGGGGGTCAGCTCGGTCTCGCCCTTGGGCGTCACCTTGCCGACGAGGATGTCGCCGGGCACGACCTCGGCACCGATGCGGATGATGCCGCGCTCGTCGAGGTCGGCGAGGACCTCCTCGGAGACGTTCGGGATGTCCCGGGTGATCTCCTCGGCACCGAGCTTGGTGTCGCGGGCGTCGACCTCGAACTCCTCGATGTGGATCGAGGACAGGACGTCGTCCTGCACGAGGCGCTGCGACAGGATGATCGCGTCCTCGTAGTTGTGGCCCTCCCACGGCATGAAGGCGACGAGCAGGTTCTTGCCCAGCGCCATCTCGCCCTGGTCGGTGCACGGGCCGTCGGCGATGACCTGGCCGACCTCGACGCGCTGGCCCTCGTCCACGACGGGGGTCTGGTTGATCGAGGTGCCCTGGTTCGAGCGGCGGAACTTCAGCAGCCGGTAGGTCTGCCGCGTGCCGTCGTCGGCCATGACCGTGACGTAGTCGGCGGTGGAGTCCTCGACCACACCGGCCTTCTCCGCCACGACGACGTCGCCGGCGTCGACGGCGGCACGCAGCTCCATGCCGGTACCGACCAGCGGCGCCTCGCTGCGGAGCAGCGGGACGGCCTGCCGCTGCATGTTCGCGCCCATGAGCGCGCGGTTGGCGTCGTCGTGCTCGAGGAACGGGATCATCGCCGTCGCGACCGAGGTCATCTGCCGCGGCGAGACGTCCATGTAGTCCACGTTCTCGGGGGCGAGGTAGTCGACCTCACCGCCCTTGGTGCGGACCAGGACGCGCTCCTCGGCGAGGCGGCCCTGCGCGTCGAGCGGGCTGTTGGCCTGCGCGACGACGAAGCGGTCCTCCTCGTCGGCGGTCAGGTAGTCGATCTGCGTCGTGACCTGGCCGTTCTCGACCTTGCGGTACGGGGTCTCGATGAAGCCGAAGGCGTTGACCCGGCCGAACGAGGACAGCGAACCGATCAGGCCGATGTTCGGGCCTTCCGGGGTCTCGATCGGGCACATCCGGCCGTAGTGGCTCGGGTGCACGTCGCGGACCTCCATGCCGGCGCGCTCACGCGACAGACCACCCGGACCCAGCGCCGACAGGCGGCGCTTGTGGGTCAGGCCCGCGAGCGGGTTGGTCTGGTCCATGAACTGCGACAGCTGGCTGGTGCCGAAGAACTCCTTGATGGAGGCGACGACCGGACGGATGTTGATCAGGGTCTGCGGCGTGATCGCCTCGACGTCCTGGGTCGTCATCCGCTCGCGGACCACGCGCTCCATGCGGGAGAGGCCGACCCGGATCTGGTTCTGGATCAGCTCGCCGACGGTGCGCAGGCGACGGTTGCCGAAGTGGTCGATGTCGTCGACGCCGTGCTCGGGCTCGCCGGCGTGGAGACGCACGACGTACTCGATGGTGGCGACGATGTCGTCCTCGGTCAGCGTGCTGGTGCCCTGCGGCACCGAGACGCCCAGCTTCTTGTTGACCTTGTACCGGCCGACCTTGGCCAGGTCGTAGCGCTTCGGGTTGAAGAACAGGTTCTCCAGCAGCGCCTGCGCGGACTCACGCGTCGGCGGCTCGCCCGGGCGCAGCTTGCGGTAGATGTCGAGCAGCGCCTCGTCGGTGCCGGCGATGTGGTCCTTCTCGAGGGTGGCCAGCACCGTGGGCGACCACTGGAAGTGCTCGCGGATGCGGTCCTCGGTCCAGCCCAGCGCCTTGAGCAGCACGGTGACCGGCTGGCGGCGCTTGCGGTCGATGCGGACGCCGACGGTGTCGCGCTTGTCGACGTCGAACTCCAGCCACGCACCGCGGCTGGGGATGACCTTGGCGCTGAAGACGTCCTTGTCCGACGTCTTGTCCAGCGTCTTGTCGAAGTAGACGCCGGGCGAGCGGACCAGCTGAGAGACGACGACGCGCTCGGTCCCGTTGATGACGAAGGTGCCCTTGTTCGTCATGATCGGGAAGTCGCCCATGAACACCGTCTGCGACTTGATCTCGCCGGTGGTGTTGTTCATGAACTCCGCGGTGACGAACAGCGGCGCCGCGTAGGTCATGTCCTTGTCCTTGCACTCCTCGAGGGACGCCTTGACGTCCTCGAAGCGCGGGTTGGAGAAGGACAGCGACATCGAGCCGCTGAAGTCCTCGATCGGCGAGATCTCCTCGAGGATCTCGGCCAGGCCGCCCACGGCGGACTCCTGCTCCTCGGGCGCGAGCGTGGCGCGCCACTCGGGGCTGCCGATCAGCCAGTCGAACGACGCCGTCTGCAGGGCCAGCAGGTCCGGGACCGCGAGGGGCTCGGAGATCTTGGCGAACGAGACGCGCAGCGGCGCGCCGGGGATCTTCGCCTGGTCGGCCTCGCCGGTGCGGGGGCCGTCCTGCGGCGTCGGGGTGGTGCGGGTGGTGCCGGACTCGGTGGTGCTGGGGTTGATGCTGGTGGGGCGAGAGCCTGCCAAGATGCGTCCTTCCAAGGACCTCACGACGTGCGGGCGGTGGGTGCGGGTCGTCCTGGGTCGTCGTCGGTAATGGCGAGGCTGTCCGCGACGGCCGGGAACGCCCGGATCGACGGTCGACGCGGGGCCACCCGGTAGGTTCCCGGGCACCCGGCGTGACCCCTTTTCAGCGGGCAGGCAGTCAGAGGGCAGCGCAACAGGAGACCCTACCCCTGCTGTTGCGCGATGTCCACGTCAGGGGTACCGGTGCGACCGGCGCCACAACCGGGCGGACACGGTCCGCGCGCCGGGGCGGTGCAGCCATGATGCCAGCCGCCCGGCCGCTGTCCGACCGCCACGCCGATCGACTCCGCACCCCTCCGTGCGGGGCCTAGCTCGTGGTGAGCACCGTGAGCTCGCTGATCTTCCAGTCGCCGTCGACGTCGACGAGCGTCGCCCGGACCGTCTGCACGCAGGACTGGGCGCCCTCGGGCGTCACCGTGCACTCCGAGCCCTCGGGGGCCGGCTGGGTGCCGCTGTTGACCGACTTCAGCACGTACTGGCCGAAGACGACGACCGTCGCGGACTCCTGCGACTCGTCCACCTGCTGCACACCGACGTCGAGGACCTCGTAGCGGGTCGTCGCCGACACCTGCTCGTAGGAGCTGATGATGCCGCCGTCGGTGAGGTCCTGCTCGTACTGGTCGCGCAGGTCGCCGGTGAGCGCGTCGAGCTTGCCCTGCACGCTGCCCTCGGAGTCCTCGTAGTCGTAGGCGTAGACGGCCTGGATGCCGCTGCGGGCCGCGGCGAGGATCTCCGGGTCGACGTGCGTGGGGTGCAGCCGCTGCCAGAGCAGCACTCCCCCGCCGGCGGCGGCGGCCACGCAGAGCAGCGCGAGCACCAGCAGGGCGGCGGGCAGGCGACGCCGGGCGGTGCCGGTGGCTGCACCCGCGCCGGCGGACGACGGGGTACGCCTCGTGCGCGCCCGTGGCGTCGCGTCCTCGCGCACGTCGTCGCTCGCGGGCAGCTCGACCGTCGCCGGAGCAGTTGCCGGCGTCACGGGCTCCTCCCGGTCGCGGCGGCTGCCGGCCACCCGGGCCCGGGGCCCGGGACTGGGGCGCGCGGCCGCCGGGCGGGCGCGCGGCGTGGGGCGCGGGCGCCCCTCGGGCAGGCGGTCGTCCTGGTCGTCACTCATCGCCCGCGGACCCCGTTCCCGTGATCCCGGAGAGGAGCCACCGGTCGCCGGACTTCTCCAAGGCCACCTCGAGGCGGTACCGCGAGATCTGCACCTGCTCGCTGGCCGTGCTCTCCTGCGTCGCCTGGATCACCAGCAGGACCGTCGCCTCCTCGGTGTCGGCCCGGGTGACGCCCGCACCGATGATCTCGGTGTTGACGACGGCCTCCAGCTCGGTGATCTCCTGCCGCCGGTCCTCCAGCTCGGACACCGAGGCGTCGCGCAGGTCCCCGGTCGCGACCCGGCGGATCTGCTCGATGTCGTCGTCCAGGGTCAGGTAGTCGAACGACGTCAGGTCCACGACGCCGGAGCGCGCCGCCTGCAGCGCCTCCGCGTACTCGCCGGTGCGGACGGGGGACTCCCCGGGCCGGGTGAACCAGAGGAAACCCACCCCGGCCAGCAGCAGCACGAGGAGGACCGCGAGCGCGGGCACCAGGGGAACGGACAGCCGCACGCGGCGTCGCGTCCGCGGCGGCGCTTCGCCACCGGGCTCCGCGTCGTCGCCGGAGTCGGCAGCCGCACCCGGGACCGGGTCGTCGGCCGGCACGAGGGAGGGGTCGTCGCCGGGTGCCGCAGCGGTCGCTCCCCCGGCTCGCGCACCGGTCCGCGCATCGCTGGTCACGCGGGCACTCCTCCTCGTCGATGGGCGACGTCGACCGTCGGCATGCCGCTCATCCCGCGACGCTGGAGAAGGGGCTGGCCGAGACCAGCCCGCCCAGCAGGTCGGTGAGCGGCGCGAGCGGACCGGGCGCGGCGGGGAGACCCCCACCGCCGGCCGGACCCTCCGGTGAGGCGCCGGCCTGGCCGCCGTCCCGGCCGATGTTCTGCTCGCCGCGGATGTTAGACCCGTTCTCGTCGTAGGCATCGCCCGGCGCCGGGTCGACACCGTTGATGACGTCGCAGCGCACGGCGTCGGTGTCGACGGCCTCGACCGCGCCCTGGGTGGGGGTCGTGGAGCTGGGCACGTAGCCGGTGGTGCAGGGATGCGGCTCCCCGGCGTTGAGCACGAACCCGAAGTGCGAGCGCAGGACGCCGTCCTCGTCGCGGCGCACCACGGTGAACCCGCCGGACACGGCGTCCGGGTAGGTGACCAGCATCTGGCGCACGCCGTCGAGCCGCGGGATCGTCACCCCGTTCAGGATGTCCAGGTTGCGGACCAGCGAGCCCAGGCCCGGGCCGGCGTCCTCCACCAGCGTCTGCAGGGCCTCCCCGGCGTCGGGCGCGTTGACCACGATCTCGCGCAGGTCCGGGTCCAGGTCGACCAGCGTGTCGGTGACCAGCCGCAGGTCCGCCGCCCACGCGCGGATCGCCGAGCGGCTGTCCCGCTGGGTGTCCAGCACCGTCTGGCCGTCGGTGATCAGCGCCAGGGTCTGCGGGAGGGACTCGGTGGCCCGGGCCAGGAGCAGGTCCCCGTTGTCGATGAGCCGCCCGAGGTCGTCCCCGGCACCCTCGAAGGCCCGCCCGAGCTCCTCGATGACGATCCGCAGGTTGTCCTGGTCGATCGAGCCCACGAGCCCGTCGAGGTTGAGCAGCATCTGCTCCACCGGCACGGGGGTGCTGGTGCGCTCCTTCGGGATGACCGAGCCGTCCTCGAGGTAGGGCTCGCCCTCGCTGGTGGGCCGCAGGATCACGTACTGCTCCCCCACCGCGCTGCGGGTGGCGACCGTGGCCTCGGTGTCGGCGGGGATGGGCTCGGCGTCCGGGTCGATGCGGAGGACCACGCGGACGCCGTCCTCGACGACCTGCATGTCGGTGACCCGGCCGACGGCGACTCCGCGGTAGGTCACCTCGGCGTTGACGAAGATCCCGCCGGACTGCTCGAAGTCGGCCGCCACCTCGTAGCTGCCCCCGAGGAGGACGCGGTCGAGGCCGACGTAGGTGAAGCCCAGGTAGGCCATCGCCACGACGGACAGGGTGACGAAGGCCGCCAGCTTGAACTTGGTCGCGCGAGCGATCACGGTCCCACCTCCGACACGAGGGGCAGCCCCGCGCGGCTCGCCGCCGGGTCACTTTCCGGCAACTGGTCCATGACCTGCCCGGTGGCGTCGCCGAGCCCGGCCGGCCGGCTCTCCGACGACTGCGACGACTGCTGCGCCGCGGCGGTCGACTCCTCGCCGGCCGGCGACACCGTGCCGCCGCCCTCGGCGCCGCACTTGCCCTGGCTGAGGGCCTCCGTCAGCGGGAGCTCGCGGAGCGCGCCGCTCTGGTCGACGACGTAGCGGCAGAGGAGCTGGGTGAGGTCCAGGTCGACCGTCGCGGTCATGTTGGTGAACAGCGCCGTGCCACCGGTCTGCGCCTGGCGGTAGTTCAGCGCCGACAGGGAGCTGTCGGGGAACGGATAGGTCAGCAGCAGCTCCAGCGAGTTCGCGAGGTCCGGGCCGGCCGCGGCGAGCTGGCTGAGGATCGGCTGCAGGAGTTTCAGGTCCTCGATGGTGTTGGTCGCCGACGCGTTGATGACCCGCGTGCCGACGTCCCCGAGCCGGGCCAGCCCCTCGAGCATCGACACCAGCAGCCCGCGCTGCTCGTTGATGACGTCGAGCCCCGGGCCGATCGTGTCGAGGGCCGTCTCGATGGTGGCGGTGCGCTCCGCGAGCGTGCGGGCGAGCTCGTCGGAGCGGTCCAGGGCACGGTTGATCTCGGCCCGCTGCTCGTCCAGACCGCCGATGAAGGTGTCCAGCTGGCCCAGGGTGTCCTTGATCTCGGCCTCGCGACCCTCCAGCGCGTCCCCGAGCTCGCGGTTGATCGTCTGGAGCTGGGCCAGCCCACCACCGTTGAGCACCAGGGAGAGGGCCCCGAGGAGCTCCTCGACCTCGACGTTGCGGTTCGTGCGGTCCAGCGTGATCCGCGCGCCGTCCTCCAGGCGCCCTTCCGCCTCCTCGTTCCCCGGGGCGGCCAGCTCGACGTACTTCTCCCCCAGGAGCGAGGACTGCTGGATCGCCGCCACCGCGTTGGCCGGCAGGTCGACGTCCCCGTTGACCTGGATCGTCACGACCGCGGTCCAGTCCTCCTCGTCCAGCTCGATGCCGTCCACCCGGCCCACCGGCACGTCGGCGACGCGCACGCCGGACTGGGGCACGAGGTCGAGGACGTCGAGGAACTCGACCTCCACCGTGTACGGGTCGTCGCCGAGGTCGGCACCGCCGGGCAGGCTCACGGAGTAGGCGCCGCGGAAGCCGCAGCCGCCGAGCAGCAGCACCCCGACCGCGAGGGCACCGGCCCGCTGCCACCGGGCGGTCACTTGGCACCTGCCAGGGTGACCGCGGGCAGGCCCGGGAGGTGGACACCGCCACCGCTGCCACCGCCCCCGAGGAGCGCGTCGCGCAGCTCCTCGTAGTCGGGGATGCGGTTGTTGTTGAGGTCGTCGGCGGCGCCGTCGGCGTTCGCGTCACCGGACAGCAGCCGCGAGCAGACGTCCTGGACGCTGTCGCGCAGCGGGCCGGTGAGGTCGGGGAGCGCCACCGGCAGCTCGAGCTCGATCCGCCCGGCCTGCGCGAGGAGCCCGCAGACGACGACCTCGGCGTTGAGCGAGCCGACCCCGTTGTCCCGGGTGTCGAGCGTGCCGTAGTCGGGGTTGTAGGCGCGGGCCAGGTTGCTCAGCGCCGCCGGTGCCACGTCGAGCACCTCGGCGAGCTTGGCGCGCTGCTGGACCAGCACGAGGGTCACGTCCGCGAGCCGGTCGACGTTCGTCGTCAGCAGCGCGGTGTTGTCCCGGACGAAGCCGGCCACGTCACCCAGGGCGTCGCTGAGCAGGACCACCGCCTCCTGGAGGTCGGCGCGCTCGCCCTCGAGCAGGTCGGCGACCGCGGCCATGTTGTCGTTGAACTGGCCGACCTGCGCATCGATCGTGGCCAGCGCGCTGGTGAAGGTCTGGAGGTTCTCCAGGGACCCGAACAGGTCGTCGCGGTTCTCGGCGAGCGTCTCGACCGCCTGCGAGAAGCCGGTGAGGGTGCGGTTCAGCTCGTCACCGTTGCCTTCCAGGTTGGCCGCCCCGACGTCGACGAGGTCGGACAGGGCTCCGTTGGCGTTGGCACCGGTGGGGCCGAGGGCCGCCGACAACTCGTCGAGCGCGCCGTACACCGCGTCGAGCTCCACCGGGATGGCGGTGCGGTCCAGCGGGATCTCGGCGCCGTCCTCCATCGTCGGACCCCCGTCGTAGACCGGGGCGAGCTGCACGTAGCGGTCGGAGACCAGCGAGGGCGCCAGGATGATCGCGTCGGCGTCGGCCGGGACGTCGTAGTCCTCGTCGATGCTCATCTCGACGCGGACCTGGTCGCCCAGGGGCACCACCTCGTCGATCGTGCCGATGGGGATGCCGAGCACCCGGACGTCCGAGCCGGGGTACAGGCCGACCGTCTCGTCGAAGAACGCGGTCACCCGGTACTGCCCAGGCGGGCGCAGGACGGTCCACCCCACCGCGGCGAGGAGCACGAGCGCCGCCGTGATGGCCACGGCGCGCTGCAGGCTGCCACTCATCAGCGACCTCCCTCGGTCGGTTCGCAGCCGGTCACCGGGGTGTCGGCGCCGCCGCAGACGGCCGCACCGACGACGGTGGGGATGAGGTCGTTGACGAAGCTGTCGAACCAGCGCCCGTTGCCCAGGGTGTTGGTGAAGACGCGGACGAAGGGCGCCAGCTCCTTCACCGTCTCGCCCAGCGCGGCCCGGTTGCGGGACAGGATGTCCGTGACCCGGGACAGCTGCTGCAGAGCCGGGGTCAGCACCTCGCGGTTGTCGTCGACGAGGCCGGAGAGCTGCACGGCGAGCTGCTGGGTGCTCTCCAGGATCGAGTCGATGAGCTCCCGCCGCTCCTGCACCTCGGTGAGCAGGGTGTTGGAGTCGATGATCAGCTGGGTGAACTCACCGTTGCGGTCGGCGAGCACCTGGGTGACCTCGCGGGTGGAGGACAGCAGCTCGCGCAGCTCGGCGTCCCGCGACGCGATCGTGTCCGAGAGCCGAGCGAGGCCCTGGAGCGAGGTCTGCACCTCCTCGGGGGTCTCGGCGAAGGTGTCGGCCAGCACCTCGAAGCTGGCCGCGAGCTGACCGGTGTCGATGTCCTGCACGGTCGTGGAGAGGTCGGCGAAGGCCTCTACGACGTCGTAGGGCGACGCCGTCCGCTCCAGCGGGATGCGCTCGTCGGGGTCCAGCTCCTGCGACCCGCGGGGGACCAGCGCCACGTACTTGGCGCCGAGCACGGTCTCGATCTTGATCGCCGCCTCGGACCGGTCCCCGACGAAGGCGTCCTTCACCCGGAACTCGACGGTCACCGCGCCGTCCTCGAGGGAGAGGCTCTCGACGTTGCCCACCTTGACCCCGGCGACGCGGACCGGGTCGTCGGCCCGCAGGCCGGCGGCCTCGGAGAACTGCGCCTTGTAGACGGTCCCCCCGCCGATCAGCGGCAGCGACTGCGCGTTGAAGGCGAGCAGCACGATGGCGGCGATCACGCTCAGGCTGACCGCCCCGATGATCACCGGGTTGCGGTCTCGGAAGTTCGTGGACCGGCGAGCCATCAGCTGCACCCCTCCGCGCCGCTCTCGAACTCGAACTTTTGGGCCGCGGGTGCCCCACCGAGCGGGGTCGCGGGGAGCGTCACCGTGCCCCCGGCCCGGCACAGGAAGAAGTTGAACCAGCTGCCGTTGATGGCGGTCCGGGTGGTGAGGTCGAGCTTGGCCGGCACGGTCTGCAGGAAGCGCTCCACCACGTCCCCGGTGTCGCCGAGGTTGCGCGAGAGGTCGTCCAGCGCCTGGATGTCGGCGGTCAGCGGAGCCCGCGCGTCCTCCAGGAAGCCGCTGGTGCTCGTGGCCAGCTGGTCGATGGTGGCCAGGGAGTCGAAGATGACCTCCCGGTCACCGGCCAGACCCGTGACGAACTCCTGGAGGCTGACCACCAGCCCGGACAGCTGCTCGTCGCGGGCGGCGAGGGTGCCCATGACGGTGGTCAGGTTGTCGATGACGCTGCCGATCACCTGGTCGCGGTCGGCCAGGCTGTTGGTGAGCGAGCCGACGTGCCCGAGCAGGCTCTCCACGGTCCCGCCCTCACCCTGGAAGACCTGGATGATCTCGAAGGAGACCCGGTTGACGTCCTCCGGCGAGAGGGCCTGCAGCAGCGGCTGGAAGCCCCCGAACAGGACGGTGAGGTCGAGGGCGTTCGTCGTCTGCGCCACCGGGATCACCGCTCCGGACTCGAGCGTGTCGCCGCCGGAGCCCTCCCCCTCGGTGAGGGCGATGTACCGCTGGCCGACGAGGTTCCGGAAGCGGATGGTCGCCTCGACGCTGCTCGGGAGCGGCACCGACTCGCCGACCTCCAGCTCCACCTCCGCGACCGGGCGGTCGGTCTCGTCCGACAGCCCGATGCCGACCACCTGGCCCACCCGGACGCCGGCGATGCGCACCTCGTCGCCCTCGACCAGCCCGGCGACGTCGGTGAACTGGGCCCGGTAGGTCAGCTGCTCCCCGTAGCCGGCGTTCGTGATGGTCGTGATGAGCACGTAGGCCGCCAGGATGGTCACGAGCGCGAAGGCGAGCAGCTTGACCAGCGGTCCGCCCAGGCCCCTGAGCTGGCCCTTCATCGGAACATCACGTTCTTCCCCCGCAGGACCGGCGCCAGGGTCGCGGCGCCGAGGTCGGACACGTCACCGGGCTCGTCGCCGGTCTGGAACGCGAGGATGCTGCGCACGAAGTCGAGCTCGGCCGAGGAGCCGGCCAGCACGTCGGGCAGCGACCGCCCCTCCCGCGCGCCACCGGGCACGTTGTTCGGGTTGCCACCGTCGTCGGCGCCGCCCTCGTAGCAGGCGGGCTCGTCCCGCAGCTCGCTCTCCGGCGACTCGATGCCGTCGAGGGGCGGGTAGGGGCAGTAGTACTCCCCCGCCTGGGCCTGGGCGATCTCCCCGTCGATGTCGTCCAGACCGCGGCAGTCCGGCGGCGCCGTCTCGGCGTAGATCGGCTGGTCACCCGGCGCGTAGGGGTTCCGCGGCGGCAGGGTGAACACGATGTTCAGGTTCAGGGCCGGGTCTCCGTCGGTGCCGAAGGTCTCGCCGATGCGGGGCACCGAGGAGGCGAGCCCGTCGAGCAGGCACGGGTAGACCGGCGAGTACTCGGCGAAGAGACCGAGCACCGGCCGCGACGTCTCCGCCAGCGAGATGAGGTTCCGCTCGTTGCGCTCCAGGAACCCCGCGGCCACGTTGGCGGAGCTCGTGCCCACGCTGAACGTGCGGCGCAGCTGCTCCTGCTGGTCGACCACGGTGGTGTTGGTGACCGCGAGGTTGTCCAGGACGGCGAGCAGGTCGTCGGCGGCGCCGTCGTAGGTCTCGGCGAAGTCGGCGATGCCCGAGATGTCGGCCTGCAACTCGGGCAGGACGGTGTTGATCTCCCCGACGTACTCACCGGTCGCGGCCAGGTTCGCGCCGAGGTCGTCGCCGCGGCCCCGGACGGCGTCCGCGACGGCCCCCAGGGTGAAGGCGAGATCCTCCGGCTGTACCGCCTGGAGCAACGGCAGCGTGTCGTCGATGACCCGCTGCAGCTCGATGGCGTTGCTCGTCCGGTCCTGGCCGATCACGTCTCCTTCGGCCAGCCGTTCCCCGCTCGGGTTCTCCGGCAGCTCGAGGGACACGAAGCGCTCGCCGAAGAGGGTCTTGGGCAGCAGCCGCGCGGTCACGTCGGCAGGGATCTGGTCGACCTGCTCCGGGTCGAGCGCCAGCTCGATCACGGCGCCGTCCACGCCGGCCTCGACCTCGCGCACCTCGCCGACGATGACGCCGCGCAGCTTCACGTCGGAGGCCGCCTGGAGCTGGTTGCCCGCGGTGTCGGACTCCAGCGTCACCCGGACGACGTCGGCGAACGCCTTGTTGTACTGCGCGACCGCCAGGCCGAGCAGCAGGGCGAGGACGACGAGGAACGCCACGCCCTGGAGACGGGTGCGGATCACCTTGCTCCTGCTCATCGGTCGGTCACCCCGCGATCCGGACGGTCGTGGTCGAGCCCCAGATGGCCAGCGACAGGAAGAGGTCGATGACGTTGATCGCCACGATGGAGAAGCGCACGGCCCGGCCGACGGCCATGCCGACGCCCGACGGTCCCCCGCTGGCCCGGTAGCCGTAGTAGCAGTGGGTGAGGATGACCACCACGGCGAAGACGAGCACCTTGAGGAACGACCACAGCACGTCCTCCGGCGGGAGGAACAGGTTGAAGTAGTGGTCGTAGGTGCCGGCCGACTGCCCGTACGCCTGCGTGACGATGGTCCGGGTGGCGAAGTAGCTGGTCAGGAGCCCCAGCACGTAGAGCGGGACGACCGCGATGAAGCCGGCGATGATCCGGGTGGTCACGAGGAACGGCAGCGAGGGCACGCCCATGACCTCGAGGGCGTCGATCTCCTCGTTGATCCGCATGGCGCCGATCTGGGCGGTGAACCCGCAGCCGACCGTCGCCGACAGCGCCACCCCGGCGACCAGCGGGGCGATCTCGCGGGTGTTGAAGTAGGCCGACAGGAAGCCGGTGAAGGCCGAGGTGCCCAGCTGGTCGAGGGCGGCGTACCCCTGCAGGCCGACCGCCGAGCCGGTGAAGAACGACAGCGCCGCGATGACGCCGACCGTGCCGCCGATGACCGCGAGCGCACCGGTCCCGAAGGTCACCTCGGCCAGCAGCCGCATGACCTCCTTCTTGTAGCGCCGCAGCGTGCGCGGGGTCCACGCGAGGGCGCGGCCGTAGAAGCCGAGCTGGTCGCCGAGGTTCTCGAGCGAGTCCAGCGGCTGCCTGCCTGCGCGCCGGAGCCGCCGCAGGCCGACCCGGACCCGGTCCACCGGGGAGAAGAGCGCCATCACGACCCCTTCGGTGGGACGAGCTGGAAGTAGATCGCCGTCATCACCAGGTTCACCGCGAACAGCAGGATGAAGGTGATGACGACGGACTGGTTCACCGCGTCACCGACGCCCTTGGGGCCGCCTCCTGCGTTGAGCCCCTTGTAGGACGCGACGATGCCGGCGATGAGCCCGAACACCAGCGCCTTGGTCTCCGACGCCCAGAAGTCCTCGATCTGGGCCAGGGCGCTGAACGACGACAGGTAGGCGCCCGGTGTGCCGCCCTGCAGCACCACGTTGAAGAAGTAGCCGCCGGCGACGCCGACAACGCTGACCAGGCCGTTGAGCAGGACCGCCACCAGCATGGCGGCGAGCACCCGGGGGACGACGAGGCGCTGGATGGGGCTGATGCCCAGCACCTCCATCGCGTCGATCTCGTCGCGGATCTTGCGGGCGCCCAGGTCGGCGCAGATGGCCGAGCCACCCGCGCCGGCGATCAGCAGGGCGGTGACGATGGGGCTGGCCTCGCGCAGCACGGCGAGGACCGACGCCGACCCGGTGAACGACTGGGCGCCGAGCTGCCGGGTGAGCGATCCCAGCTGCAGGGCGATCACTGCGCCGAACGGGATCGCCACCAGCGCCGTGGGGATGATCGTCACGCTCGCGACGAACCAGGCCTGCTGGATGAACTCGCGCAGCTGGAACGGCCGCTTGGGCAGGGCCTTGAGGACGTCGAGCGCGAAGGCGAAGAGATCGCCGCTGGCGGCCAGCGGGCGGGTGGGCGAGAACCGCCCGTCGAGCAGGCCGGGGGCCTTCGGCTCCTCGGTGGTGCTCACGAGCCGCCGCCCGACCGGGGCAGCACGGCGGTGGCGGAGGCGCCGGCCTCGGGCGCCCAGTGCCGTCCGCCCTGGCCCGCCGTGGGCTCGAAGACGCCGGCGTCGGCCTGCGCGAGCAGCTCCTCGGGCAGCGACTGGCGGATCGCGGCCTGCGTCGTCTCGTCGAACTCGTGCAGCATTCGCGCGACGCGCTCCTGCCGGCGGCGCTCGGCCTTGCGCTCGGGCAGCCCCTCGGACGGGATCAGCTGCGGCGGGACGGCGTCGCCACCGCTGGCCCCCTTCGGGCCGACGCCGTTGTGCGAGTCGCCGCCGCGGGCTTCCAGGGCGGCCATCTCGGCCTCGACCTGGGCGACGTCCTTCTCCTCGCTCATCCCGATCGGCCCCTCGCGGCGGCCGTTGAGGAACTGCCGGACCACGGGCTCCTGCGAGGTGAGCAGCTGCTCGCGCGGGCCGAACATGACCAGGTTCTTGCGGAACAGCAGCCCGAGGTTGTCCGGCACCGTCCGGGCCGTGCCGATGTCGTGGGTGACGATGAGGAAGGTGGCGTCGATCTGCGCGTTCAGGTCGACGATCAGCTGGTTGAGGTAGGCCACGCGGACGGGGTCGAGACCGGAGTCCGGCTCGTCGAACAGGATGATCTCGGGGTCGAGCACCAGGGCCCGGGCCAGGCCGGCGCGTTTGCGCATACCGCCGGAGATCTCACCGGGGAGCTTCCCCTCGGCACCCTGCAGGCCGACCATGTCCATCTTCTCGAGGACGATGGACCTGACCTCGGACTCGCTCTTCCGCGTGTGCTCCCGCAGCGGGAAGGCGATGTTGTCGAAGAGGTTCATGGACCCGAACAGGGCGCCGTCCTGGAACAGCACGCCGAAGAGCTTCCGGATCTCGTAGAGCTTGTGCTCGCTGGTCCGGACGATGTCGGTGTCCTTGATGACGATCGAGCCCCGCTCGGGCTTCAGCAGGCCGACCAGCGACTTCAGGAACACCGACTTGCCGGTGCCGGAGGGTCCGAGCAGGACCGAGATCTCCCCCGGCGGCAGGGTCAGGGTGACGTCGCTCCAGATGTTCTGGCTGCCGAACGACTTCGACAGACCTTCGACCTCGACTGCGACGCCCACGATCCCCGCCTCCCCGTTCCGGTACTAGTACCGGGTCCCCGCCCCGCCGCATCGACGAGCCCCGGCAGTGTGCTGCACCACAGCCGGACACGCATCCGGAACGTCGTGCGCACTCTGGCAACTCGTCGATAACGACCACGCCGGCGACAGGTTACGTGTGTCACGCCTTTTACGTGACCCGGGTCTCCATCTAGTTCCTCCGGCGGTGCTCGGCGTTCCCTCGCTCAGGGGACGCGACAGGGGCCGCCCTCCCGAAGGAGGACGGCCCCTGTGCGGCGAAGCCGCGAGGCGACGCCATGGAACGGCCGCGGCGCAGGGACCCGGGCCTAGCGGAGCGAGGGCTGGGGGGCGCCGGGGTCCTTTACTTGACGGTGACGGTGGCGCCGGCGCCCTCGAGGGCGGCCTTGGCCTTGTCCGCAGCGTCCTTGGCGACCTTCTCCAGGACCGGCTTCGGCGCGTTGTCGACCAGGTCCTTGGCCTCCTTGAGGCCGAGCGAGGTCAGGCCGCGCACCTCCTTGATGACCTGTATCTTCTTGTCACCGGCGGACTCGAGGATGACGTCGAACTCGTCCTGCTCGGCAGCGGCCTCGGCACCGCCACCGCCGCCACCGGCGGCCGGGGCGGCCGCGACGGCCACGGGAGCAGCAGCGGTGACCTCGAAGGTCTCCTCGAACTGCTTCACGAAGTCGGACAGCTCGAGGAGGGTCATCTCCTTGAACGCGTCGAGCAGCTCTGCACTGGAAAGCTTGGCCATGTCGATCTCCTTCTGGGTCAGTCGTCGCTGGCCGCGTCGGCGGCGGCAGCGTCGGTCTCGGGGGTGGTGTCAGCAGCAGGTGCGTCGTCGGCGGCAGGAGCGGCCTCGGCAGCCGGGGCGTCGGCGGCCTTCTTCTCCTGCAGCGCAGCGGCGAGGCGGGCGACCTGCGACAGCGGGGCCTGGAAGAGCCCGGCAGCCTTGGTCAGGTTGCCCTTCATCGCGCCGGCCAGCTTGGCCAGCAGGACCTCACGGGGCTCGACGTCGGCGAGGCGGGTGACCTCGGAGGCGTCGACCGGTCGGCCGTCGACCACGCCGCCCTTGACGACGAGCAGCGGGTTGGCCCGCGCGAAGTCGCGAAGGGCCTTGGCGCCCTCGACCGGGTCGCCCTCGATGAAGGCGATCGCGGTGGGACCGGTGAGCAGCGGGGCCAGCTCCGTGAAGCCGACCGAGTCCGCCGCCCGCTTCGTCAGGGTGTTCTTGACGACCGCGTAGCTGCTGCCCGCACCGAGGGAACGACGCAGCTCGGTCAGCTGCGCCACGGTCAGCCCGCGGTACTCGGTGAGCACCGCCGCACTCGAGTTCTGGAACCGCTCGGTGATCTCGTCGATCACCGCGGCCTTCGCCTGCGTGGGCATGGGCCTCCTCTCGTCTGTCGGGCGACCACTGGCCATCGCACGAGCGCGGGCGATCGGGTGCCCCGGAGACGAGGAACGCCCCGGCGCAGGCGCACGGGGCGAGAGGCGGGCGCACGGGCCCGCCGATCGAACCGTCCTCCTGCGCGGGCCGCCCGGAACTCCGGGACCTTCGATCGCACGCGGACGTGCGACGACCAGCGGTCGTGGGGGGAACGACGACAAGGGTACGCGATACGACGACGGCCCCGCCGCGCAGGTGCGCAGCGGGGCCGTCGTGAGGTGCTGGGAAGGCGGTCCTCCTTACGCGGAAGGCTCGTCCGCCAGCATGTTGCGGGTGCGGTTCGGGTCGACCGGGATGCCGGGGCCCATCGTCGTCGAGATGGTGACCTTCTTGACGTAGCGGCCCTTGGCCGACGACGGCTTGGCGCGCAGCACCTCGTCGAGGGCGGCCGCGTAGTTCTCGACCAGCTTCTCCTGGTCGAAGGAGGCCTTGCCGATGACCAGGTGCAGGTTGGCCTGCTTGTCGACGCGGAAGTTGATCTTCCCGCCCTTGATGTCGTTGACCGCCTTGGTGACGTCGGGGGTCACGGTGCCGGTCTTCGGGTTCGGCATCAGGCCGCGGGGGCCGAGGATGCGGGCGATCCGACCGACCTTGGCCATCTGGTCCGGTGTCGCGATGGCGGCGTCGAAGTCGAGGAAGCCGCCCTGGATGCGCTCGATCAGGTCGTCGGACCCGACGACGTCGGCGCCGGCGGCCTCGGCCTCGGCGGCCTTGTCACCGGTCGCGAAGACGATGACGCGGGCGGTCTTGCCGGTGCCGTGGGGCAGGTTGACCGTGCCGCGGACCATCTGGTCGGCCTTGCGCGGGTCGACGCCGAGGCGCATCGCGACCTCGACGGTGGCGTCGTAGGACGTCGTCGACGTCTCCTTCGCCAGCGCGGCGGCCTGGAGCGGGCTGTACAGGGTGGCGCGGTCGACCTTGTCGGCCACCGCGCGGTACTTCTTGCCGTGCTTCGCCATGGTGGTTCCTCTCGCGGGGTCAGTGACCCCGATCGTGTGGTGAACGGGCCTGGCGGGGCCCTCCCACTGCTTCAGGTGGAGCTGGTTCAGACGACCGTGATGCCCATCGACCGGGCGGTGCCGGCGATGATCTTCTCGGCGTGGTCGAGGTCGTTGGCGTTGAGGTCGGCCATCTTGGTGGTGGCGATCTCGCGGACCTGGTCCCGGGTGACCGTGGCGACCTTGGTCTTGTGGGGCTCGCCCGAGCCCTTCTCGACACCGGCGGCCTTGAGCAGCATGCGCGCGGCCGGCGGGGTCTTGGTGACGAACGTGAACGACCGGTCCTCGAAGACCGAGATCTCGACCGGGATCACGTTGCCGCGCTGCGACTCGGTCGCGGCGTTGTAGGCCTTGCAGAACTCCATGATGTTGACGCCGTGCTGGCCGAGCGCCGGACCCACGGGCGGCGCGGGGGTGGCCGCACCGGCGTTGATCTGGAGCTTGATGACCGCGGTCAACCGCTTCCTGGGGGGCATGACTTCCTTCTATCGGTGGTGGATCAGCTGGCGCGCCGGGGCGCTCAGATCTTGGAGACCTGGTTGAACGACAGCTCGACGGGCGTCTCGCGGCCGAAGATGGAGACGAGCACCTGCAGCTTCTGCTGCTCGGCGTTGATCTCGTTGATGGTGGCGGGCAGCGTCGCGAAGGGCCCGTCCATGACGGTGACCGACTCGCCGACCTCGAAGTCCACGAGCGCGGCGGGTGCGGCCGCGGCCGGGGTGGCCTCGCCGCCGGAGGCGCGGGCGGCCTGCGGGGCGGTGGCCGGGACGAGGATCTTGACGACCTCGTCCAGGGTGAGCGGCGAGGGCTTGGAGGTGGCGCCGACGAACCCGGTGACCCCGGGGGTGTTGCGCACGGCGCCCCACGACTCGTCGTTGAGCTCCATGCGCACCAGCAGGTATCCGGGCAGCACCTTGCGGTTGACCTGGGCGCGCTTGCCGTTCTTGATCTCGGTGACCTCCTCGGTGGGCACCTCGATCTGGTAGATGTAGTCCTCCACGTCGAGGGACTGGATGCGCGCCTCGAGGTTGGTCTTCACCTTGTTCTCGTAGCCGGCGTAGCTGTGCACGACGTACCAGTCGCCAGGCGCGATCCGCAGCGCCTTCTTCATCGCCTCGGCCGGGTCCTCGTCCTCCTCGACGGCGGGCACGTCCGAGGACGTGTCCGGCTCGGTGAGCGGGTCGCTGGCCAGGGTGTCGGGGTCGCCGGACTCGATCTCGGGCGTCGCGTCGGCGATCTCGGTGGTCGGCACGATCTCGGCGTCGTCGTCGATCGCCAGGTCGGTGGTGTCGCTGGAGCCCTCGGCGGAGCCGGTCTCACCCACGCCGGTCTCGACGTCGGCGGTGCCGCGCTGCTCGAAGCGGGCGTCGTCCAGGTCGATGCCTTCGACCGCGCTGTCGGTCTCGAAGGGCTCACGGGGGTCGGTCACAGGTTTCTCTTCCTTGTCGGATGGCGTGCGGGCGCGGGCGGAGGTCAGCCGAAGACGGCGATCACGCCCCGGGAGAAGAGCAGGTCCATCCCGGCGACCAGCGCGACCATGAACGCCACGAAGACGATGACCACGGTCGTGTAGGTGATCAGCTCCCGCCGGCCCGGCCAGATGACCTTCCGCAGCTCGGCGATGACCTCGCGGAGGAACCGGCCGATGGAGCGCTTGCGCCGGATCTCGTCGGCGCGCGCACGCTCGGCCGCGGCCCGCGACCGGGTGCCCGCACCCTCACGACCCGCGGGCCGGGAGGCCGAGCGCGCCGCACGGCGGCTGCCCGACCCCTCCGGCTCGTCGTCGTCCTCGGCGGTGATCCGCCCACCCCGGCGACGAGCCGGGGTGGCGACGACCTTGTCCTCCTCGGTCGCGGCGTCGGCGGCCACCGCGTCCTCGGCCGCCTCGAGCTCCGCGGCGTCGTCGACACCAGGGGCCTCGCGGTCGAGCTGCTCGTCGGTGAGCTCGGGGTCGCGAGGGTCGTCCTCGCGTCCCGGCTTCTCGTCGCTCACTGCGCCTCGCTCGCCTCGTGGTGGCGGTCGCTCGGGTGAGCGACCGGTGGTCGGTCGGTTCCTGCCGTGCGGTGGCAGGGGTGACAGGACTTGAACCTGCAGCCTGCGGTTTTGGAGACCGCTGCTCTGCCAATTGAGCTACACCCCTCTGCCCCTGGACGGGGCCCGGGGCCGCCTGCCTCACCACGGCAGCGCGGGGCCTCGCAGAGGTTCCGAGGCACGCCGGTGGCGGGGTCAGCTGCCCCAGGACGGCCAGTGTACGGGACCGCGGCGGGGTGCAGCCAACGTCCCACCCGAGGCGCACGAGGACGGGTGCGAGCCCGCCGACTTTGACACGATGGGGCCATGACCGCCGTGTCGCCGGACTCCGCCCTGTCCTCCTCCGAGCTGCCGCCCGCCCAGCGGCGCATCTCCCGCCGCATCGCTGGCATCGCCGAGTCGGCGACGCTCGCGGTCGACGCCAAGGCCAAGGCGCTGCAGGCCGCAGGCAAGCCCGTCATCGGCTTCGGCGCCGGGGAGCCGGACTTCCCGACGCCGGACTACATCGTCGAGGCGGCCGTCGCGGCCGCCCGGAAGCCGGCGATGCACCGCTACACCCCGGCCGGCGGCCTGCCGGCCCTCAAGGAGGCGATCGTCGCCAAGACCGCCCGCGACTCCGGCCTCCAGGTCACCCCCGCGCAGGTGCTCGTGACCAACGGCGGCAAGCAGGCCGTCTACGAGGCCCTGGCCACGATGCTGGACCCGGGCGACGAGGTGCTGCTGCCCGCTCCCTTCTGGACCACCTACCCCGAGGCGATCCGGCTGGCCGGCGGCGTCCCGGTGCCGGTCGTGGCCGACGAGCAGAGCGGCTACCTGGTGTCTGCCGCGCAGCTCGAGGCGGCCCGCACGCCGCGCACCAAGGTGCTGCTCTTCTGCTCCCCGTCGAACCCGACCGGTGCGGTCTACCCGCCCGAGCAGGTCGAGGAGATCGGCCGCTGGGCGCTGGAGGCCGGCCTCTGGGTGCTCACCGACGAGATCTACGAGCACCTGACCTACGGCGGGGCCACGGCTCCCTCGATGCCGGTCGTCGTCCCCGAGCTGGCCGACCGCTGCGTCGTCGTCAACGGGGTGGCCAAGACCTACGCGATGACCGGCTGGCGGGTCGGCTGGGTCGTCGGGCCGGCCGACGTCGTCAAGGCCGCGACCAACCTGCAGTCGCACGCCACCTCCAACGTGGCCAACGTGTCGCAGGCCGCGGCGATCGCGGCGCTCACCGGCGACCTCTCGGCGGTGGCGTCCATGCGGGAGGCCTTCGACCGGCGCCGCCGGACGATCGTCTCGATGCTCCGGGAGATCCCGGGGGTCGCCTGCCCCGAGCCGCAGGGCGCGTTCTACGTCTACCCCTCGGTCAAGGGACTGCTCGGCCGGTCGATCGGCGGGCGGACGGCGGAGACCAGCGTGGAGCTGGCCGAGCTGATCCTGGAGCAGGCCGAGGTGGCCGTCGTGCCAGGTGAGGCGTTCGGAACCCCGGGCTACGTGCGGATGTCCTACGCCCTCGGCGACGACGACCTGGTCGAGGGCGTCGGCCGGATCCAGCGCCTGCTGGCCGGCGCCGACTAATCCAAGGCGCCGGCCTCCTCGAGCACCACGCGTGCCTCGGGGAGATCGGCGAGGGCGTCGGCGACGTCGTCGGGGGTGGCGATGCTCCACGCGGAGCTCTCGACGTAGCAGCGGATGGCCGCGTCGAACGCCTCGGCCCCGGCCGCCTCGCGGGCCTCCATCAGCGCCGCGCCGCCCTTGCCGTAGACGGAGGCGGCGTACTGCCGTTGGCTGCGGAACTCGTCCATGGCCCCGCCGACATCGCCCTGCACGCCGCGGGCCCCCTCGAGGGCCTCGGCCGACCCGGGGTCGACGACGGCCTCGGCCCACGTCGCGAACGCCTCGTCCAGCCACGGGTCGCGGAACTGGGAGTTGCCGACCATCCCGTAGAACCACATGTGCGCCACCTCGTGCACCAGCACCTCGCGGCTGGGTGAGGCCTGCAAGATCGAGCCGGGGTACTCGATGCCCCCGCCGTAGTCGGGCAGCAGCGGCACGGTGAGCGTCCCGAACGGGAACGGCCCCAGAAACTCCTCGAGGTCGGCGATCGCCTCCCGGGTGGCCCCGAGCAGCTCCTCCGGCGTCGCCTCGGCCTCCGGCAGGACCCCCACGGTGACCCGGACGCCGTCGGGCGTCGTCGCCTCGGCGGTGGTGAACCGCCCGGCGGCGACGCTCACGTCGCGGGCCACCGGCTCCGCCGAGGTCCAGGTGCGCCGTCCCTCGCCGTCGGCCGGGGTCGGCTCGTCCTGGTCGCCGGTCATCAGCACGGTGAGGTCGGCGGGCGCCGACACCCGCACCGTGGTGTCGGCGGCGGGGCTGGTGGTCGTCTCGCCGGGGACCTCGACGAACGGGTCGCGCGCCCAGCCGGCGCCCGGCTCCCAGGCGAGCAGCGGGAAGCCGCTGGCCCACCACGAGACGCCGTCGTCGGCGCCGACCCGGTCGAAACCGGCGGACCCGAGGGTGAGCGTGAAGTCCAGCTCCACCTCGGTGCTCTCCCCCGCCGCGAGCGGCTCGTCCAACGTCACCACGTACGCGCCCCCGGGGTCGGCGGCCGCCAGCGGCTCGTAGCCCGACCCGGCGACGTCCTCGCCCCGGACGGCGTCCACGACCAGCCGAGCGCCGGTGGCGGCGAGCTCGGGAGCGTTGGGCACCAGCCGGAAGACCAGCTCCTCGACGTCCAGGTCGGGCGTGAAGACGACGGTCTCCGTCCCGGTCACCGTGCGCAGGTCGTCGGCCAGGCGGAAGTCCAGCGCGATCCGCGGGCGGTCGGGATCGGGCTCGGCGCGCTCGTCGCAGCCGGCCGGCCCGGCCTCGCGGGACGACGGGGACGCCGCCGGGGCATCGGCGTCGCGCACGCCTTCGGCGAAGGAGGTGCACCCGCCGAGCAGCAGCGCCGCGGCGCCGAGGAGAGCGGCGGTGCGGCGCGGCGTGCTCATGGCAGCCGGAGGACCACGCGGGCCAGGGACAGCACCTTCTCGCCGCCGCTGGTGACGGCGAGGTCCACGCGGACCCGCCCGTCGTCCAGGAGGGCGGCGACGCTGCCGCGGACCGTGATCTCGGCTCCGTCGTCGTCGTCCGGGACGGGCACCGGCCGGCCGAACCGGACCTGGAACTCCACCAGCGCGGCCGGGTCCTCGGTCCAGTCGGTGACCGCCCGTCCGGCGAGCGCCATCGTGAACATGCCGTGCGCGATGACCCCGGGGAGCCCCACCTGGGTGGCCACCCGCTCGTTCCAGTGGATCGGGTTGAAGTCGCCCGAGGCCCCGGCGTAGCGGACCAGGTCGGCGCGGGAGACGCGGTACTGCTGCTCGGGCAGCGCGGTGCCGACGGCGACGTCGGCCAGGCGCACGGGGCCGCTCACGCGCGGGCCACCAGCATCGAGGTCGCGGTGCAGACCGCCTCGCCGTCCTCGGTGGTGAGGTCCACGCGGGCGGTGAGCAGGTCGTTGCCGGCGACGGTGCGGGCGGCGTCGATCGTCGTCGTCGCGACGAGCCGGTCCCCGGCCCGGATCGGGCGGTGGTGGGCGAAGCGCTGCTCGCCGTGGACCACCCGGGAGTAGTCGATCGCGACCTCGGGGTCCTGGAGCACGACCATGGCCGCCTCGAGGGTGACCGCGATGGCGAACGTCGGCGGCGCGATCACGTCGCGGTGGCCGGCTGCGCGGGCGGCGTCGGCGTCCCGGTACAGCGGGGAGGGGTCACCGATCGCGGAGGCGAACTCGGCGATCTTGGCGCGGCCGACCTCGTAGACGGCGGAGGGCGGGTAGCTGCGCCCGACCAGTTCCCGGTCCAGCGCCATGCTCCCGCCCTCTCGCGTCGTCGACCGGCTGGGTCAGCGGGTCTCGCGGTGCAGCGTGTGCTTCCGCTCGCGCGGGCAGTACTTCATCAGCTCGAGCCGGTCGGGGTCGTTCCGCCGGTTCTTGCGGGTGATGTAGTTGCGGTTCTTGCACTCCTGGCAGGCCAGGGTGATCTTCGGACGGATGTCGGTGGCTGCCATGGAGCGCTCCTAGCCTTGTGGGACAGGACCCGGGTCCGGGTCCTGCTGTCGTGCCCGCCGGAGCCGACACGACGACGGACCCCGGGGTGCGGGGTCCGTCGGGAGTAGCGGTGACCGGACTTGAACCGGTGACACAGCGATTATGAGCCGCTTGCTCTACCAGGCTGAGCTACACCGCCGGGACGACCTGCGGCCCGGTCTCGCGACTGGACCGGAAGGTCAGCTTGCTTGTTCCAGAGCCCCTTTACGGAATCGAACCGTAGACCTTCTCCTTACCATGGAGACGCTCTGCCGACTGAGCTAAAGGGGCCTGCTCGAAGAGCCGTGCAGAACTGTACCTGACCGTCGTCGGCCCCCTGCAGGGACCCGCCGCGAGCCCTCCGACGTGCCGGGGCACCGCGCCGTCAGCCGCGGACGAACAGGCGCCGGTGGGCCGCCCCCGGGGCCGCTGTGCGCACGCCGGTGCGGGCCAGCAGCCAGTTCTCCAGCCGGTCGTCGGGCAGCGGCCGGCTGACCAGGAAGCCCTGCAGCTTGTCGCAGCCCATCTCCGTCAGCAGGTTCCGGGTCATCTCGTCCTCGACACCCTCGGCCACCACCCGCAGGCCCAGGTTGTGGGCCAGCTCGATGATCGAGCGAGCGATGAAGGACTCGCCCTGGCTGGTCGACATGCTCAGGACGAACGACTTGTCGATCTTGACCTCGTCGATGGGCAGCTGGCGCAGCTGCGACAGCGACGAGTAGCCGGTGCCGAAGTCGTCCATGGACAACCGCAGACCCAGGTCGTGCAGGTCGGCGAGCACGGTGCTGTCGCGGACGGAGTCGTCGACCACGCTGCCCTCGGTCAGCTCCAGGGTGAGCAGCTCGCCGGGGACGCCGTGCCGCTGCAGCGCGCTGCGCACACGGGCGACCAGGTCGGGCTCGGTGAGGCAGTGCACGGAGAGGTTGACCGCGACCGAGAGCGCGATGTCCTGGTCCAGCCAGCGCCGGCACCGGGCCAGCGCGAGGTCCAGCACGTGGTCGGTGACCGCGCCGATGCGGCCGATCTGCTCGGCCAGGTGGATGAAGTCGTCCGGCGGGATCGACCCGTAGCGCGGGTGCGCCCATCGGACGAGCGTCTCGACGGAGACGATGTCGGAGGTCTGCGCGTCGATGATCGGCTGGAAGACCACGCTGATCTGCCCGTCGGCCATGGCCTGCTCGATCTCGGTGCCGAGCTGCAACCGGCGGAGGCTCTGCTGGTCCAGGACCGGGTGGTAGCTGGCCACCCCGCCGGAGTCGGCCGCGGCCAGCAGGGCGACGTCGGCGCGCTGCATGAGCGTGCCGGAGTCGGTGCCGTGCACGGGCGCGGAGGCGACGCCGATGGTCAGCGTGACCTCGAGGTCCAGGCCGGCGACGCGGACGCGAGTGGCAGCGGCCTCGCGGAGGCGGCGCGCGGCGCGCTCGGTGGCGCTGAGGGACAGCCCCGGGAGCAGGACGGCGAACCGCTCGCTCTCCATGCGGGCGAGCAGCGCCTGCGGCGGCGCATGCTCGCGCAGCAGCCCGGCGGTCACCAGGAGCAACTCGTCGCTGGCGGCATGGCCCAGGGTGTCGGTGACCTCGGTGTAGTTGCCCAGCGCCGCGAGGATGAGACCCGCCCGCCCAGCAGCGGGGTCGGCCGGATCGGCCGGGCCGCCCGCGAGCAGGGCGTCGATCTCCACGGCCAGCCGCTGGCGGTTGGGCAGCCCGGTGAGCCGGTCGTGGTCGGCGTCGTAGCGGATCTGGGTGAGCAGCTGCTGGTGCCGGATGGCGGCGTTGACGTGGGTCAGCATCGAGTCGAGCGCGGCCCGGTCGCCGTCGGCGAAGGAGACGACGTCGCTGCTGCGGTCGCAGATCTCCAAGTAGCCCGGCTCTCCGGCGGCCGTCGTCAGCGGCGCCGCCAGGAGCTCCGAGACACCGCGACGGGCCAGACCGGCGGCCTCCTGCTCGTCGGCGCGTCCGGCGGACACCAGGATCGGGCCGTTGGCGGCGAGGACCGCCCGGCGGAAGACGTCGTCGGGATCGCCCGGGCCGTCGTACCAGGCCGCGCCGCTCTCGGTGGCCACCACCAGCCGGGGCGGCTCGTCGAGGTACGGGGGCAGCCACATCGCCACCCGTTCCGCGTTGAGCAGCTCGCGCAGCGACTCGACGATCTGCATGGTGCCGGCCTCGTCGGCAGCGACCTGCTCCACCTGCCGGGCGAAGCCGTAGACGCGCTCGAGCGACTGCCCCTCCCGGGTCACCGACGCGAACCGCCGGTAGACCAGCACCAGGGCCGCGGTGAGCGGCACGATGAGCAGCCACGTCCAGGCGGTCGCGTCGACCAGCAGGAGGATCGACAGGCCGGCCAGGACCGCGACCGGGCCGATCAGGACGATCGGCGCGAACACGGCCGTCCAGACCGACCGGCCCGGGTTGCCGTGCGTGGCGGTGATGGCACCGACGACGAGCAGCGCGCCCGCGACGTTGGCAGCCGCGATCGCCACGAGGTAGGACAGCCAGGCGGCCGGCTCGTCGATGTCACCGACGGGCAGGACGCGCAGCACGGCGACGGCGACGCAGACCTCGATGGTGGCGACCGCGACGTTGTAGACGATCTTCGCCTGCGGCAGGCGCTGGACGACGAGCACCACCGCCACCGCGACGGCCCGGGCCACCGCCGTCCACACCCCTCCGATCTCGGCCAGGGCGATCACGAAGGCCACCTCGCTGGCCGAGCAGTCAAAGCTCTGCCGACGGATCTCGAAGTGGAGGGCGACGGACTCGGCGGCGACGAAGGCGAGGAAGACGACGAGGATCCCGAGCACCGACGCCGGAGCAGGGCCGTCGGGTAGCACGAGGACGCTCAGCGGCACAGCCACGACGAGCGCGACCCAGGCCAGGGCCCAGGTACTCCCGAGCACCGGCGACCGTTCCTGCACGCGGGCATCCTGCTCGGCCAACTGTCACCTGCGATTCCCTGGGGAGATGGGCGCGCGAAGGCTAACAGCGGAGACCGCGCAAAGCGCCCTTCTCTGACCCGGACGGGGCAGAGAACCGGGCGATGCAGGAAAAGCTGCGGGGCAGCCGGTCGATGACCGGCTGCCCCGTAGAGGTAGGCGAGAAGCCGGACTGACGCCCGGACCTCAGTGGTAGGTCAGCGACCCCACCGGAAACCGCGACCCCACCGGAAACCACGCTGCTCGTTGCTGGCCATTGACGTCTCCTTCAGCAATGAATGACTGACTGCGGTGTGCGGCAGGCACTCACGCGCGGGGACAGAGCGTCGTTCGGTACGGACCGCACAGGGGACATTGCTGCCCGTCACCCTTACGAGGCAAGCACCGACGATCACGGCGGAGTGACGATCTTGAGTGTCGTGACTCTGCGTGCAGACAGATGGACGCAACGTCAACCGATTGGGGGAACGTCACTCCGAATCGGGGTCATCGTCCTCGAAGATCTCCACCACCTCACCGAACCCGGTTTCGACGATGTCCGACCAGCGGTCGTCCCGGGCCGGGCCCACCCCGTCACCCGTGCGCCGGAGCAGGGCTCTCACGCGGTCGCCGCCTGGCAGGGAATCCAGCGCCAGTCCCTGCCAGTCGGTCGGCGGAGAAACGGGCGCCGTCGGGTCGCCCACGACGCCCATGACCCCGGCGTAGGCGCTCTGCGCCTCGGGCGAACCGCCGGCCGTGCGCACCGCGACCTCCATCGACACGTGCCGCCCCTCGTCCACCGACGGATCCCAGGTCCCGTCCAGGTCCGCGACGACCGCGAGCCCCGAGAGCACCGGCACGAGCGCCTCTCCGCGCTTCGTGAGTTCCAGCGCGTCCTGGACCAGGTCGACGAAGTGCGCCCGGTACTGGGCCCGCTCCTGTGCCTCGAACTCGGTCAGGGCGTACTCCAGACGCACCCCGTACTCCCGGACCGCCGCGTAACCGGCCGCGAGCACCGCCGCCGGGGCTGCGTCGGCCCGGGCCGCGGCGTCCGCGACTCCCCGGTCCAGCGCCGCCGCGGCGGCCGGGTCGGTCGTCAGGTAGCCCAGTCCACGCAGCACCACCTGGTCGGCGTGCCCGTCACAGGCGGCGGCCCGCACCATGGGCTCGGCGATCAGCTCCGGCCGGGCGGCGACGGCGTCGGCCAGAGCCGGGGCGATCGAAGCGGCCGTGGTCCGGTCGACGCTCCACCGCGCGGGATCGCCGTCGTCGGCCAGCCCGATGCCCAACGCCCGCAACCCCGAGCGCACGGCGATCTCGCCGTCGCTGCCCGGCTCCGCGGCGGCCCGGTCCACGACCGCGGCGAAGGCGGCTCCGTCGTCCTCCCACTGCCGGGAGAGCAGATGGCTCCAGGTCGGCTCGCCGCCGAGCAGCTCAGCGGCCTGCGCGCCGCCGTCGGGCCGGGCCAGGCGGTCGAGCACCTCGATCAGCGGATCGCCCGGCCGCCCGGGCGACGCCTGTGGTCGGGCGGCCGTGATCCACTCCCCGCCCAGCGCCCGTTCGCGCGCGATGATCTGCCGGCCCCACTCGCGGACGGTGGCCACCGGGGGGCCACCGAGCCCCTGACGTCGTGCCGCGGCGAGCACCACACCCATGCCCAGCGCCACGTGGTCGGCGTCCAGGGTGCGGACGTCGTCGGGGTCCACGTGCCGGACGTCGCGCACCTGGGCCACCGCGGCGGCCGAACCAGTCGGCACGGAGGCGCCCAGGACGGCGGCCACCACCCCCGCCAGCGCGCTGTCGGCCGAGAGCGTGCCGTCGCCCAGCAGCCGCAGCACCTCCTGCAGCCCCTCGGCACCGAGCCCGGTGAGCACCGCCGCCGCGACCGCGCCGTTGCCCGCCACCGGCAGCAGGTCGCGGGCTGCCTGCTCGAGCGCGAACGGGTCACCGCCGGCCCGGAGCACGGCCGCGAAGGCCGCACCGCGCTCCCCCAGCGCGTGCGCGTGCCATCCGGGCAGCAGGTCCTCCAGGTGCCGGACGACGATCGACCGGCCCTCGCCCGTCCCACCGCCGGCGACCACGCTGCACCGGGCCAGCACGCTCGCGGTGGCCCGGGCGTCGTCCTCGACCTCGGCGAGGAGCGTGGCGCGCAGCCGGCCGCGCTCCGCCTCCGCCGCGTACAGCTCGTCGATGGCCGCCGTGGCCCCGGGGCCTGGCAGGCCGGTCGGACCCGTCGCGGCGCCCACCCGCCCCACGGTGGCGAGGTAGTCGTCGGTCTGCGCCTCCCGCAGCTGGGCCAGGCGCCGTCGGGTGTCCGCCACCAGCTGGCCGTGCCGCACGATGCGCGCCGCCGCGTCGCGCACAGCCGCTGCCGCGTCACGGGCGAGCGAGGCGGTGCGACCCACCTGCGCGTCGGCGGCGGAGGCATCCGCGCCGGTCCATCCGCACGCGGTCGCCGGGGCGCCGGCCAGCTGCTCCCCGAGGTCGCCGAGGAAGGCGGCAGCTGCGTCCAGCCGGGTGCCCAGGACGGCGAAGGCGTGCGGATCCCCCGGCGGCGGGTCGAGCAGCACGGGATCGGGCAGCGGCAGGGTCACGGCGCCGGCTCCCGGCGGGAGGACGCCAGCAGGCCGCCGTCGAACCGCACCCACGCGTCGGCGATGCCGATGACGGTCGTGCCGAGCCAGCGGAGCTCGCCGGCCAGCGCGTCCGCGAGGGTGTGGTGGCAGTCGAGGAAGAGCGCGACCGGCACCCGCAGCGGCCCCTCCACCTCGCCCTCGTCGATCAGGCGGGCACGCACGTCGTCGGCCGTCGCGGCCCGCCCCACCAACGAACGGCCCAGCGCCCTGACCTGCTCGGCAGGCATCTCGATGCTCATCGGCGCAGTCTGTCCGTGCGGGCGGCCCCCGCGAGGCGTCGTCCACAGGCCGATCGGGGCACACGGCCACCACCCGATCGGGTGTCCACAGCATCCACAGGCAGTGTCCACAGGTCGTGGACAACGCCCATGGCCACCTACGCTCCCCGCGTGCGCACCGGCCGGGACGACTCCGAGCGGGGCTCGACCCTGCCGTTCGTGCTCGTCTGCTGGCTGGTCGCGGCCCTCATGGTGTTCGGCGCCATCGCCGCCTCGGACGCCTTCCTGGAGCAGCAGGAGGTGCAGGCGGTCTGCGACGGTGCGGCGCTGGCGGCCGCCAACCAGGCCGACGAGGCGGCGCTCTACGCCGACGGGGTGGGGACCGAGCTGCCGCTCACCCGCGCCAGCGCGCAGGCGGCGGTCGCCGACCAGCTGGACTCGGGCGCGTCGGCGCTGGACGCCTGGTCGACCGAGACCGACGGTGCCGAGGTGACGGTGCGCTGCACCCGCTTCGTCGACATCGCCTTCGGCTGGCTGTTCCTCGGGGGGCAGCAGCTCAAGCGCACCGCCACCGCCAGCGCGCGGGCGCCGACGCTGGGCTGACCGACCGCCGCCGAAACGGCGACGGCCCCCGACCTGGAGGGTCGGGGGCCGTCGTACCGGGCGTGGCGGGTGAAGGATTCGAACCTTCGTAGGCTAAGCCGACGGATTTACAGTCCGCTCCCATTGGCCACTCGGGCAACCCGCCGTGCAGTGGTACCAGAGCAGAATACAAGACGGCGGACGCCGACCTCGGGCCCCCGAGGGGCGCCCGCCCGACGAGGGGAGAACCCATGGCCGACGCGTCCTTCGACGTGGTCAGCAAGGTGGACCGGCAGGAGGTCGACAACGCCCTGAACCAGGCGGGCAAGGAGCTGTCGCAGCGCTTCGACTTCCGCGGCACCAACGCCACCATCGCCTGGGCGGGCGAGGAGGGCGTCACCCTCCAGGCCGACACCGAGGAGCGCGTCTCGGCCGCCCTGGAGGTGTTCAAGGAGAAGCTGATCAAGCGGAACATCTCGCTGAAGGTCCTCGACGCCGGCGAGCCGCAGTCCTCGGGCAAGAGCTACAAGATCTCCGCCCGCATCAAGCAGGGCATCGAGTCCGACGTGGCCAAGAAGATCTCCAAGCTCATCCGCGACGAGGGCCCCAAGGGCGTCCAGGCGCAGATCCAGGGTGACCAGCTCCGGGTCAGCGGCAAGAAGCGGGACGACCTGCAGGCCGTGCAGCAGCTGCTCCGCGGCGCCGACCTCGACGTCGCCCTGCAGTTCGACAACTACCGCTAGCAGCCGGCACGGACGGGGGCCGACCGCCCTCGGGCGCAGCAGCCCCCGTCCGTGGCGGGCATCAGGTGGCGGCCGGCCGCAGCAGGTCGTCCAGGCCGATGCGCCGGTAGAACTCGGCCCGGATGCGGTCGCCGACGACGTTCACGACCTCGGCCCCGTCGTCGGCGGGGTCGACGTGGACGCGGAACGGTCGCCGCCCCTTCGGGCTGTCGACCACCTCGACGATCCGGCGAGCGACCTCGGCCGGGTCGGCGTCCGCCGGCGCCAGCTCGGCCAGCCGCTCGCCGACCTGCTCCACCAGGCCGGCGTACCGGCTCTCGTAGGCCTCGGCCACGGCGGTGCCGTCCGGGTGCCCGGCGTTGGCGAAGTGGTTCGTGCCGGTGGGAAAGGACCCGGGGACGACGATCGTCGTCTCGATGCCGAAGCGGGCCAGCTCGGCGGCGTAGCTGACGGCGAGCGAGTCCTCGGCGGCCTTGGCGGCGAAGTAGGGCGCCAGGTAGGGCGGGGTGCCGCCGCGGGTGCTGCTCGAGCCGACCCACACCAGCAGCCCGTCCCCCTGGGCGCGCAGGTGCGGCAGCGCCGCGCGGTTGACCCGCTGGGTGGAGAGCACGTTGGTGTCGTAGACCTCCGCCAGCTGCTCGGGGGTGAACGCCTCGGCCGGGCCGAGGACCATGTGGCCGGCGTTGTGCACGACGACGTCGAGCCGCCCGGCGTCCTGCACGATCTGCGCGACCGCCGCGTCGACGGAGCCCTGGTCGGCGACGTCCAGCTCGACGACGCGCAGGTCGACACCGTGCTCGTCGGCGTACCGCGTGGCCTCGGCGGCGGCGGACGCATTGCGCCCGGTCGTGCCGCGCATGCCGGCGTAGACGGTGTGCCCGGCGTCGGCCAGGGCGCGGACGGTCATGGCACCGAAGCCGCTGGAGGCGCCGGTGACGACGATGGTCCTGTTCATGGTCTGCTCCTCTTCCTGCGGTGGGGTCGGGTGCGTGTCGCGGCGGCTCAGATGACGCCGCCGTTGGCGTAGAGGACCTGGCCGTTGACCCAGCGGGCCGGGCCGGCGAGGAAGGCGACGACCTCGGCCACGTCCTCGGGCGTGCCGAGGCGCTCCAGCGGAGCCATCGAGGCCAGCCGGTCGACGGCGTCCTGCGGCTTGCCGTCGAGGAACAGCGGGGTGGCCGTGGGGCCGGGAGCGACGGCGTTGACGGTGACGTCCCGGCCGCGCAGCTCCTTGGCGAGGATCAGCGTCATCGCGTCGACCGCGCCCTTGGTGGCCGCGTACGCGGCGTAGGTGGGCAGGGCGAGCTGGACGACGGAGCTGGAGAAGTTCACCAGCGCGCCGCCGGGGCGCAGCCGCCGGGCGGCCTGCTGGCTCACGACGACGGTGCCGCGCACGTTGGTGCGGTGCATCCGGTCGAAGTCGTCGAGCGACAGCTCGGTCACCGGCGAGAGCAGCATGATGCCGGCGGTGTTGACGACGACGTCGACCCCGCCGTAGGCCTGCTCGGCCGTGTCGAAGAGCGCAGCCACCTGCGCCTCGTCGGCGACGTCGGCCTGGACGGCGGTCGCCTTCGCGCCCGCCGCCGTGGCCGCGTCGACGACCTCCTGTGCCCGGGCGGCGTTGCCGGCGTAGTGGACGACGACGGTCATGCCCGCCTCGGCGAGGCGCTGGGCGACGGCGCGGCCGATGCCGCCCGAGGCGCCGGTGACGACGGCCACCCGGTCGCCGGTGGTGGGAAGCGTGCTGGTCATGTGGGCGTCCCCCTCAGGGATGGGATGGGTGCGCGTCCGCGTCGGATATGGGCGCAGCGTCCATGATAATCGACATGGACGAGTTGTCCATATACTTGGCTGGACGATCACGGACCGGGAGGACATCGATGAGCGACGTCGCGCGCGAGCAGGACGGCACCGCGTCAGCGGCGGCCCGCGACCCCCTGACCGCCCCACCCCGGCGCGGGCGCGGCCGGCGGCCGGCCGCCGAGGTGCGGGAGGAGATCCTGCTGGCCGCGGGACGCATCCTGCTGACCGAGGGGATGGGCGGCTTCACCATCGAGCGGGTCGCCGAGCTGGCCGGCGCCAGCAAGATGACGATCTACAAGTGGTGGCCGTCGAAGGGCGCGCTGGCGCTGGACGGCTACTTCGCCGGCATGGAACCGGCCCTGGCCTTCCCCGACACCGGCGACGTCGCCGCCGACCTGGCCACCCAGCTGCACACCTTCGTGCGCACGCTGCGGGACACCCCCGCCGGGCGGGTGATCGCGGAGCTCATCGGCGCGGCGCAGACCGACCCCGAGCTCGCCCGCGCCTACCGCGAGCGGTACTCCGGGCCGCGCCGCGCGCTCGCCGTGGACGCGCTGCGGCGCGGGCAGGAGCGCGGTCAGATCCGAGCCGACGTCGACCCCGAGGTGGTCATCGACCAGCTGTGGGGAGCCTGCTACCACCGGCTGCTGCTGCCCGACCAACCCCTGACCGACGGGTTCGCGGACGACCTCCTGCGCAACCTGCTGTCGGGGATCCGCTGAGCCGCGACTCGACCGCTCGTCAGCGCTGTCCGAGGTCGCGGGCCATCGCCTCGAGGCGGGCGATGCGCTCGGGCATCGGCGGGTGCGAGGCGAACATCGATGCCATGCCCTGCCCGCGGAACGGGTTGGCGATCATCAGGTGGCTCTGGGTGACCAGCCGGTCCTCCTGCGGCAGCGGGCGCGCACTGGCCCCCCGCTCGATCTTGCGCAGCGCGGAGGCCAGCGCCAGCGGGTCCTGCGACAGCTGGGCACCGGTGGCGTCGGCCTGGAACTCGCGGCTCCGGCTCACCGCCATCTGCACCAGCCCGGCGGCGAGCGGGCCGAGGAACACCAGCAGCAGCCCGCCGAGCGCGTTGCCTCCGCTCCGGTCGTCGCCGTCGCGACCGCCGAACAGCGAGGCGAACATCGCCATGTGCGCCAGGTAGGTGATGACCGTGGCCATGGCGCCGGCCACCGAGCTGATCAGGATGTCGCGGTTGTAGACGTGCGAGAGCTCGTGGGCGAGGACGCCGCGCAGCTCCCGGCGGTCCAGCAGCTCGAGGATGCCTTGGGTGACGCAGACGGCGGCGTTGCGCGGGTTCCGGCCGGTGGCGAAGGCGTTGGGCTGGTCGGTCGGGCTGACGTAGAGCCTCGGCATGGGCTGGCGGGCCTCCGTGGCCAGCTCGCGCACCATCGCGTAGAGCTGCGGCGCCTGGGTCTCGGTGACCGGGAAGGCGCGCATCGCCCGCAGGGCGAGCTTGTCGGAGTTGAAGTACGCGTAGCCGTTGACGCCCAACGCGATCACCAGGGCGATGAACAGCCCGCCCCGTCCGCCGATCAGCGCGCCGGCGAGGAGGATGAGCCCGCCCATGAGGCCGAGGAGGACGGCGGTCTTGAGTCCGTTGTTCCAGCGCTGCACGCCCCTCTCAACGGCGCCGCGCGAGTGACCGTTCCCGCACCACCACGGCCGGAATGCCTCGCCCCCTCGGGTGGTTGCCCTTCCAGAATGTGGAATCACCTTCGGGTCTCTGTACCCCGCGGTGTATCGCGCACGTAACCTCGGCCGGTGGAGGTACACCACTGATGACTGCCAGCACCCCGCCCCCCATCGGCGCGCCCGACGACGAGGTCTCCGCGACGGCCACGCACGCCGCGACCGGCGGGCTCGTCAAGAGCGTGGTCGCCCTCGACCGCGTCGTCATCCGCCTGGCCGGCGACTCCGGTGACGGCATGCAGCTGACCGGCAACCGCTTCACGAGCGAGACGGCGTCCTTCGGTAACGACCTGTCGACGCTGCCGAACTTCCCCGCCGAGATCCGGGCGCCGACGGGGACCCTGCCGGGTGTCTCGTCCTTCCAGCTGCACTTCGCCGACCACGACATCATGACCCCGGGTGACGCCCCCGACGTCCTGGTGGCGATGAACCCGGCGGCGCTGAAGTCGAATCTCGCCGACCTGCCCGGCGGCGGCCTGCTGATCGTGGACTCCGACGAGTTCACCTCCCGGAACCTGGCGAAGGTCGGTTACGCGACCAACCCGCTGGAGGACGGCTCCCTCGACGGCTGGCAGACCGTGCCGGTGCCGCTGACGTCGATGACGCTCGACGCGCTCGCCGACTCGGGCCTGGGCAAGAAGGAGGCCGAGCGCAGCAAGAACATGTTCACGCTCGGCCTGCTCAGCTGGATGTACCACCGGCCCACCGAGGGCACGGTGCGCTTCCTCGAGCGGCAGTTCCGCCGCAAGCCCGAGATCGCCGCCGCCAACATCGCCGCGTTCCGGGCGGGCTACAACTACGGCGAGACGACGGAGGCCTTCGCGGTCTCCTACGAGATCAAGCCGGCTCCGATGGACCCGGGCACCTACCGCAACATCTCGGGCAACCAGGCGCTCGCGCTCGGCGTGGTCGCGGCCGGCCAGCGCTCGGGCCTGCCGGTGTTCCTCGGCGCCTACCCGATCACCCCGGCGTCGGACATCCTCCACGAGCTGTCCAAGCACAAGGCCTTCGGCGTCCGCACCTTCCAGGCCGAGGACGAGATCGCCGGCATCGGTGCCGCGCTGGGCGCCTCCTTCGGCGGCGCCCTGGGCGTGACGACGACGTCGGGCCCGGGTATCGCGCTCAAGGCCGAGACGATCGGTCTCGCGGTCATGACCGAGCTGCCGCTGCTGATCATCGACGTGCAGCGCGGTGGGCCCTCCACCGGTCTGCCGACGAAGACCGAGCAGTCGGACCTCCTGCAGGCCATGTTCGGCCGCAACGGCGAGGCTCCGCTGCCGGTCATCGCGCCCCGGTCGCCCGGTGACTGCTTCGACGCCGCCATCGAGGCCACGCGGATCGCGCTGACCTACCGCACGCCGGTCATGCTGCTCTCAGACGGCTACCTGGCCAACGGTGCCGAGCCGTGGGCGGTCCCGGACGTCGACTCGCTGCCCGACCTGAGCGAGGCGGTCGGCTTCGCCACCGGGCCGAACGCCGAGGCCACCGACGGGAGCCCGGAGTTCCACCCCTACAAGCGCGACCCGGAGACCCTGGCGCGCGCGTGGGCGGTGCCCGGCACCTCCGGGCTGCAGCACCGCATCGGCGGGCTGGAGAAGGCCGACGGCAGCGGCAACATCTCCTACGACCCCGCGAACCACGACTTCATGGTCCGCACCCGGCAGGCCAAGATCGACGGCATCGCCGCCTCGATCGGCCCGACCGACGTGGAGGACCCGGACGGCGACGCCCGCGTGGCCGTCATCGGCTGGGGCTCGACCTACGGGCCCATCGGGGCCGCCTGCCGGCGGATCCGGGCCTCGGGCCGCAAGGTGGCGCAGATCCACCTGCGGCACATCAACCCCTTCCCGGCCGATCTCGGCGAGGTCCTCGCCCGGTACGACCGGGTGGTCTGCCCCGAGATGAACCTCGGGCAGCTCGCCCTGCTGCTGCGCGCGAAGTTCCTGGTGGACGTGCAGAGCCACACGCAGGTGAGCGGGATGCCCTTCCGGTCCGCCGAGCTGGCCGCGGTCATCCAGGACGCCATCGACACCAGCACGACCGACACCACGAGCACCGACGCGGTCCCCGCCGGGGCCGCCGTGAACGGAGCCATGCAGTGACCACGCTCGATACGCACGTGCACGACCTGGGCATGCCCGGGAACCCGATCTCCGCCGCGGTCGCCGCCTCGGTCGAGCTGTCGGGCGAGAAGAAGTCCGAGCTCAAGGCCAAGGACCTCAAGACCGACCAGGAAGTTCGCTGGTGCCCCGGGTGCGGTGACTACGTCATCCTCAACGCGGTCCAGAGCTTCCTGCCCAGCCTCGGCATCGCCCGCGAGGACATAGTGATCGTCTCGGGGATCGGCTGCTCGTCGCGCTTCCCGTACTACATGAACACGTACGGGATGCACTCGATCCACGGGCGCGCCCCGGCGATCGCCACCGGCCTGGCCGCCTCGCGGCCGGACCTGTCGGTGTGGGTCGTCACCGGTGACGGGGACTCGCTGTCCATCGGCGGTAACCACCTGATCCACGCGCTGCGCCGCAACGTGAACATGACGATCCTGCTGTTCAACAACCGGATCTACGGGCTCACCAAGGGCCAGTACTCCCCCACCTCCGAGGTCGGGAAGGTCACCAAGTCCACGCCGATGGGCTCCATCGACGCGCCGTTCAACCCCGTCTCGCTGGCGCTCGGCGCCGACGCCACCTTCGTGGGCCGGGCGATGGACTCCGACCGCAAGGGGCTCACCGACGTGCTGCGCCAGGCGGCGGAGCACAAGGGGACGTCGCTGGTGGAGATCTACCAGAACTGCAACATCTTCAACGACGGCGCCTTCGAGCTGCTCAAGGACCCGATGACGGGCACCCAGTGGTCGATCCCGCTCGAGCACGGCAAGCCGCTGGTCTTCGGGCCCGACGGTGCCTCCTGCGTCGTGCGCGACGACTTCGGCGGTCTGCGCATCGCCGAGACCAACCAGGTCGCCGCCGAGGACATCGTCGTCCACGACGCCACCCGCGAGAACCCGGCGTACGCGTTCGCGCTGTCCCGCCTCTCGTCGCAGGACCTGCGCTACACGCCCATGGGCGTCTTCCGCTCCGTCCAGAAGCCGACCTACGACGGCATGATGGCCGAGCAGCTCGACGTCGCCCGGGTCAGCGGCAGCGCCGACCTGCAGGGTCTGCTCGGCGGCGGCGAGACCTGGTCCGTGGCCTAGGACCTCGACGCCCCGACGGGCCCGTCTCCCCCCCGGGAGGCGGGCCCGTCGTCGTCTACCGGCGCAGCAGCGCGGTGAGCACCGGGAGCGCCCGGTCCAGCTCGGCGCGGCTGGGCGCGGCGAAGCCGAGCACCAGCCCGGCGCCGCGGCCGGGGACGTCGGCGAGGTGGTGCCGTCCGAGCCCGTCCAGCGCGAGCCCCTGCCGCGCCGCACCGGCGATCAGCGCCTCCTCCGCGGCGACGTCCTCCAGCGGCACGAGGACGTGCGCGCCGGCGGGGTCGCCCTCGACGGGGCGCCCGGCGGCGGTGACCGCCGCCCGCACCAGCTCCCGGCGGGCGGCCATCTCCCGCCGCAGCCGGCGCAGGTGCCGGGACAGGTCGCCGGACCCGGCGAGCGCCGCGAGGACGCGCTGGCCGGCGCGCGCCGGCCGCATGGCGGTGGCGGCGCGGCGGGCCAGCAGGCCCGCGCGGACGGTGGGTGGAGCGACCAGCCACCCCACCCCGAGGGTCGGGCTGAGGATCTTGCTCGAGGTGCCGAGGTGCACGACGACGTCGGGCCCCAGGGCGCCGAGCAGCGGCAGCGGGGCGACGTCGAAACGCAGTTCGCCGTCGTAGTCGTCCTCCAGGACCCACCAGCCCTCCGCCCGAGCGCGGGCGACCAGGGCGAGCCGGCGCGCCGCGGTCATCCGCCGGCCGGTCGGGAACTGGTGGGCCGGGGTGCAGTACACCGCCGCGAGACCCGCCGGGAGGGCGTCCACGACCAGCCCGTCGTCGTCGACCGGCACGGGGACCACCTCGACGCCCGCGTCGCGCAGCGCCGCCACCGCCCGGGAGTAGCCGGGGTCCTCGACGGCCACCCGGCTGCCCGGCGGCAGGAGGCGGGCCACCTCGCCCACGGCGGCCGAGGTCCCGGCGGTGGCGAGCACGTCGTCCGGGCCGGCCACCAGCCCGCGGTGGCGGAGCAGGTGCTCGGCGACCGCCGCCCGGAAACCCGGGTCGCCGGCGTCCTCAGGCCGGGGGTCCGGGAGCTGGTCACCCGCCGCACGCCAGGCCCGCCGCCACGCGGCCCGGTCCAGCACCTCCAGGCAGGGCGAGCCGGCCCGGAGGTCCACCAGCGCGGGCGCGGGCCCGCCGCTCGCCCGCCGGGGTGCCGGCGCTGCCGGCGTCGCGGGCGCCGCACCCAGCACGAAGGTCCCCACGCCCCGGCGGCCGCCCGCCCAGCCCTCGGCCAGCAGCTGGTCGTAGGCGGCGCTGGTGACCGTGCGGCTGACGCGGAGCGCGACCGCGAGCTCGCGCGTCGAGGGCAGCCGGTCCCCCGGCCGCAGCGCCCCGGCGGCGGCTGCCGCCCGCAGCGCGTCGGCGAGCTGCGCCGATAGTGGCGCGGCCGCGGTCCGGTCGAGCACCACCGGCGGGATCCCGTTCACCGCACCTCCTGATCGAGTGGCCTGGCGGAACGCTAGCGGATTGGCTGTTCCGGAGGGCCACCTGCGGGGTCAGCATGGAGACATGGACGCCGCACCACCCCTGTCACCGACCGCCCGCAGCACCGTCCGCCGGGGCGCGAAGCGGGCCCGCACCGACCGCGCCGACCTACACGCCGTCCTCGACGCCGGGCTGGTGGGCCACCTGGCGGTCGTGCTCGACGGCGCCCCCGTCGTCCTGCCCACGGGGTACGGCCGGCACGGGGACACGCTCTACCTGCACGGCTCCACCGGCGCCGCGACCCTGCGCGCGGCCCGGGCCGGCGCCCCGGTCTGCTTCACCGTCACCCACCTGGACGGCGTCGTGTACGCGCGGTCGGCCTTCCACCACTCCGTGAACTACCGGTGCGCGGTAGTCCACGGTGCGATGCGCCCGGTGACCGACCCGGAGGAGCAGGTGCTCGGCCTCCGCGTACTCACCGAGCAGCTGGCGCCCGGCTCGTGGGACGCCACCCGCCGGCCCGACCGCAAGGAGCTGGCCGCGACGGCGGTGCTCGCCCTCGACCTCACCGAGGCCAGCGTCAAGATCCGCACCGGACCGCCCGGCGACGACGAGCGCGACCTTTCCCTCCCGGTGTGGGCCGGCGTCCTGCCGATCACGTCGGTGCTGGGCCGCCCGGAGCCGTGCCCGCTGCTGCCGCCCGGCATCGCCGTCCCGGCCCGCGTCTCCGGACGGCGATGGTGACGACTGCTCATCCCGCCCGGACGTCGGGGCTCGCTGCGACCTGAGCGGTCAGCGCCTCAGCGGCTCGCAGGGCGGCCTCGATGTAGGGACCGCCGCGCTGCCCCAGCACGGCGCCGGTGATCACGACCTCCCGGCCAGCCACCGTGCGCACCACCCGGAAGACGTAGCACCCCCCGGCCGCGTCGTGCGAGCCCGTCTTGCCGGCCACGAAGCCGTCCTGGCCGAGCAGCCGGCTGGTCGTCACCACGGTGCCCGCCACCGGGAGCTCGGCTGCCGTGGCTCCGGCCACCGCGGCGAACACCGGATCGCGCAGCGCCGCGTCGAACAGCCGCACCTGGTCGGCCGCTGTGGAGACGGTGTCGTCGGCCATACCGCTCGGGTCGGTGTAGACCGTGTCGTCCATGCCCAGGTCGTCGGCCGCACGGTTCATCAGCTCGACGAAGGCGTCCACGGAGCCGGCGGTCGACCGGGCCAGGAGCACGGCGACGTTGTTGGCCGAGGGCAGCATGAGCGCGTACAGAGCCTGCAGCTGGGTGAGGTCCTCGCCCGCCGCCACCGCGACGACGGACTCACCGTTCGCCTGCCGGCGCTGCATGTCGGCGACGTCCGCGCCGGTGACCGGGATCGTCGCCCCCGCCTCCCCCTGCTCCAGGGGGCGCTCCTGGAGGACGACGTAGGCGGTCATCACTTTCGTGACGCTCGCGATGGGGACCGGGCCTTCCACTCCGTCGGCACGGATGGCGTCGAGCACGGAGGTCGTGTAGGCGGCCTGGCCCTGAACCGGCCACGCGATGGCCGGCCCCGCCGTGACCGGCACCGGCCCCTCCTGGACCCGGCCGAGGCCGACGTACCCGAGGAGCACGGCGAGGAGGACGCCAAGAACGACCGGTGTGCTGCGCCGGCGCACCGGGCGACGCCGCACCACCCGGCCGTGCCGGTACGTCGTGCGGGCGCCCTGACTGCGGGGGCGTGGGTGCCCGTCCGCGGGATGCGGAGGGCGGGTCGGCCGCGACGCGGGGCGCGCAGACGTCGCGCGGCGCGGCGGCGGGACCGGAGGGAGCGGTCGCTGCACCGGGGAGCCCGCGCTCGGGCGTGAGGGAGGCGGCACGCCGGAAGAGTGCGCGCCGGCGGCGCTGACCGACGTCAGCCGTTCCCTTATGCCTTCCTTATGCCCGCGCCAGGCATCCTGGTGGGAGGACCGATCGTCCGAGGACCGGAGGGCCGGGAGGAGGCAGGGATGCGCGTGCTGGTGGCCGACGACGAGAGATTGCTCGCCGACACGGTGGCCGAGGGACTGCGCCGGTTGTCGATGGCCGTCGACGTCTGCTACGACGGCGCGGCTGCGGTCGAGCTGGTCTCGGTCCACCGCTACGACGTGGCCGTTCTCGACCGGGACATGCCCGGCCGTACCGGCGACGAGGTGTGCCGGCACCTCACGGCCCGACGGGACGGCGTCAGGGTGCTGATGCTGACCGCCGCCGCGGGGGTCCGCGACCGGGTCGACGGTCTCTCGCTGGGCGCGGACGATTACCTCACCAAGCCCTTCGCCTTCGCCGAACTGGCCGCGCGCGTGCAGGCCCTGGGCCGCCGCTCGCGCGAGGCGACCCCGCCGGTGCTCGACCAGCACGGCATCGTGCTCGACATCCCCCGGCACACGGTGTCCCGGGAAGGCGCCGTCCTGTCGCTCACCCCCAAGGAGTTCGCGGTCCTCACCGTCCTGATGCGCGCCGAAGGACGGGTGGTGACCGCCGAGCAGTTGCTGGAGCAGGCCTGGGACGAGCACGCCGACCCGTTCACCAACGCCGTGCGGGTCGCGGTGATGACGCTGCGACGCAAGCTGGGCGACCCGCCCGTGCTGCACACCGTGCCCCGGGTCGGCTACCGGCTCGGCAACGCCTGATCGTGCGGACCGCCCTGCGACCCCGGTTGGTCGTGACGGTGCTGACCGTCCTCGTCGTCGGTTCGCTGTGGCTCACCTGGGCCGATCAGCTGGTCCGGAGCATCCACCATCACGTCGTGGACGACTACGTCCTGTGCAGCGGCGACTGGCGCAACTGGGGGTACAGCTGCGACAACGCGCAGTTCACCGGCCCGTACGCCCTGACACTGCTGCTGGTCGTCAGCGCCGCCGTCGTCCTCGGTCTCGTGCTGCTCGGACGGTGGACCCTGGCTCCCCTGCGGCAGATGACCCGGGCGGTCGGCAGGTTCGGCCCGCAGAACCTCGTCGAGCGCACCGGGTCCCGGGGCCGCCGTGACGAGCTGTCCCGGCTGGCGGGCGAGATCGACTCGATGCTGGACCGGGTCGCCGCGGGCTACGAAGGCCAGCGCCGGTTCGCCGGCAACGCCTCGCACGAGCTGCGCACGCCGCTCGCCGTCCAGCGGACGCTCGTCGAGGTGGGGCTGGCAGGGGACCCGACGCCGCAGCAGCTGGAACTGCTCGCCCGCCAGCTGCTGGCGGCCAACCAGCGCAACGAGAGCCTGATCGAGGGCCTGCTGGTGCTCGCCGAGAGCGACCAGGGCCTCCGCTCGCGGACCCCTCAGCGACTGGACGAGATCGCCGCGGACGCCGTCGCGCTGCACGCCGACGCGGCCCGGCAGGTCGGCGTCGTCCTGTCCAGCGACCTGGCGCCGGTGACGGTGGCGGGTGAGGCGGCTCTGCTGGAGCGGCTGCTGGCCAACCTGGTGTCCAACGGCATCAAGTACAACCAGGCGGGCGGCGAGGTGTGCGTGCAGGTGCATCCGGGACAGCCGGTGCTGACGGTCACCAACAGCGGCCCTGTGGTGGCTGCTGAGTCGGTACCCGGACTGTTCGAGCCGTTCCGCCGGGCTCGTGGCGATCGCCTTGACCACACCGGCGGTGCCGGGCTCGGACTGACCATCGCGCGATCCATCACGACTGCTCATGGAGGTCTCATCGACGCCCGGGCCCGTCCCGACGGCGGACTGGTCGTCACCGTGGAGCTGCCGACCGGCACGTGACCGCGGTCCGGGTGGCCGGACGGGCGCTCAGTCCCGCACCGTGACGCGGAGCAGCCGGTCGTCGGTGCCGTTGTCGGTGGTGGCGTACAGCGCGCCGTCGACGCCCTGGTGCAGCGACCGGATGCGGCCCTGGGTTCCGTCGAGCTCGGGGAGGAGGAACTGCTCGGTCAGCTCGCCGGCGTCGTCGAGCCGCAGTGCCAGCACGCCCTGCGCCTTGAGCAGCCCGATCACCAGCAGCCCGTCGTACTCACCCCACTGCGGGCCGTCGAGGAAGGTCGCGCCGCTGGTGGCCAGCGTGGGCACGCCCGAGGACCAGACGGCTGGGACGGCGCCCGGGATGTCGGGGTCGGTCATGGGCACGCTCTCGTCGTAGTCGCCGTCGCCGTCGGGGTCCCAGCCGTAGTTGCTCCCCTGCCGGAGCAGGTTCACCTCGTCGTCGCGGTCGGGCCCGTGCTCCACCGAGAACACCTGGTCGGTGCCCGGGCGCACGGCCAGCCCCTGCACGTTGCGGTGCCCGAGCGTCCACACCTCCACCGCCCCGGTCGCCGCGTCGACCCGGAGGACCTTGCCGCCGAGCGAGTCCGGGTCCTGGGGCAGTGAGCCGTTCGCGGTGTCGCCGGTGCCGACGAGCAGGGCGCCGTCGGGGGCGAACTGGAGCCGGCAGCCTCCGTGCCGCCCGATGTCCTCGTTGAGCGGCAGCCCGTCGACCAGCGGATCAGCCGTCCGGGTGGCCGAGGACCAGTCGGGGGCGACCGTCCACGCCACCACCTGGATCGCCCCGTCCTCGTCGCCCTGGCAGCTGTACAGCCGCCGGTCGTCGTCGTCGAAGGCGGGGTCCAGGGCGAGCCCCATGAGGCCGGTCTCCCCGACCGCAAAGAGGTCGCCGAAGTCGGCCCGCACCTCGCGCACCGTGCCGTCGGGGAGGACGGCGGTCAGCCCACCGGCGCGCTCGTCGAGCAGCAGCGTGCCTTCGGGCGCCTGGACGACGTCCCAGGGGTTCTGCAGACCGTCGGTGACCACCTCGACCTGCAGCTTTGGCGCCCCGGCCGGCGCGCTCGCGGACGGCGCCGGGGAGCCGTCGTCGTCGGCACCCCCGCATCCGGGGAGCACGAGGAGGGCGGCCAGGACGAGCGGGGCGCGGCGCACCCCTCCAGCATGCCGCTAGGAGGTGCGGGTCACCACGTAGTCGCACAGGGCGGACAGGGCGTCGCGGACGTCGCCGGCCGGGACGACGGCCAGCTGCGCCCGCGCGCGGTCGGCGTACTCGCGCAGCACGCCGGTGGCCCGCTCCAGCGACCGGGACGAGCGCAGCAGGGCCAGCGCCTCGGCGTGCTCGGCGTCGTCGGTGACGGGGGCCGCGACGAGCTCGCGCAGCCGCGCCTCGGCGGGGTCGTCCCCGCCGAGCGCGAACAGCGCCGGGAGGGTGGCGATGCCCTCGCGGAGGTCGGTGCCCGGCGACTTCCCGGAGGCACCGGCGACGCTGACGATGTCGATGAGGTCGTCGGAGAGCTGGAAGGCCACCCCGACCTCCTCGCCAAAGGCGGTGAGCGCCTCGACCAGGTCGGCGTCGACCCCGGCGAACCGGGCGCCGAAGCGGGCGGAGGTGGCGACCAGCGAGCCGGTCTTGTCCGCCAGCACCTCGAGGTAGTGGCCCACCGGGTCGTCACCGGGCTGGGCTCCCACCGTCTCGCGGATCTGGCCGGTGACCAGCCGCTCGAACGTGCGCGCCTGGATGCGGACCGCCTCGGGGCCCAGGTCGGCCAGCAGGTCCGACGCGCGGGCGAAGAGCAGGTCGCCGGTGAGGATAGCGACGCTGTTGGTCCAGCGGCTGTTGGCGCTCGGGGCCCCACGGCGCACGGAGGCCTCGTCCATGACGTCGTCGTGGTAGAGCGTCGCCAGGTGGGTGAGCTCGCAGACCACGGCCGCCGAGGTGACCTCGGGGCGTTCCGGGTCGCCCAGCTGGGCGGCCAGCAGCGCCAGCATGGGGCGGAACCGCTTGCCCCCGGCGGCCATGAGGTGACCGGCCGCCTCGCGCACGAAGGGGTGCTCGCTGCCGACGGCGGTGGAGAGCGCCGACTCGACGCGCGCCAGCCCCTCGGCGAGAGCGGTGCCCAGGGGACCGTCGGGCAGCCAGGGCCCCATGGTGGAGGCCGGCGTCGAGATCCGGTGCCAGACCTCGGTGGTGGTGCCGTCGGCTGCGGCACGGGCTCCGGTCATCAGCCGACGAATCTAGCCGCCTGCTCGGCCAGGTCCAGCACCGCCCCGGGAAGGATGCCCAGCGCGAGCGTGGCGGTCGCGGTCACGGCCAGCACGACCGTCGTCGGGACCCCCGGCACGCCCACCGTCGGGCCGTCGGCCGCGGGCGGCGAGAAGTACATGAGCACGATGACGCGCAGGTAGAAGAAGGCGGCCACCGCACTGGCCAGCACCGCGACCAGGACCAGCGGCCAGGCACCCTGCTCGATGGCCGCGCGGAACACGGCGAACTTCCCGGTGAAGCCCGCGGTCAGCGGAATGCCGGCCAGAGCGAGCAGGAACAGGCCCATCACCGCGGCCGTCAGCGGGGACCTGCTGGCCAGCCCCGCCCACTGCGACAGGTGCCCGGCCTCGCCGTCGCCGTCGCGCACCAGGGTGAGGACCGCGAAGGCGCCGATCGTGGTCAGACCGTAGGTGAGCAGGTAGAACATCGTGGCCGCGAGCCCCGACCCCTCGCCGTCGGCACCCAGGCCGAGGACGCCGGTGAGCAGGAAGCCGGCGTGGGCGATCGAGGAGTAGGCGAGCATGCGCTTGAGGTCGGTCTGGGTGAGCCCGAGGACCGCGCCGACGACCATCGAGACGATGGCCACGCCGTAGACCAGCGGCCGCCAGGTCCACTCCTCGGTCCCGAAGCCGACGTACAGCAGCCGGAGGATCGCGCCGAACGCCGCGACCTTGGTGCAGGCCGCCATGAACGCGGTGACCGGCGTCGGGGCACCCTGGTAGACGTCCGGCGTCCAGCTGTGGAAGGGCGCGACGCTGGCCTTGAACAGCAGCCCGACGACCAGCAGCGCCAGGCCCAGCACGACCAGCACGTCGCCGTCGTTGGCGGCGAGGGACTGGCGGATCTCCCCCAGCCGGACGCTGCCGGTGGCGCCGTAGACCAGGGCCAGGCCGTAGAGGAAGAACGCCGAGGCGAAGGCACCCAGCAGGAAGTACTTGACCGCCGCCTCCTGGGACAGCAGCCGCCGGCGCCGGGCCAGCCCGCTGATCAGGTAGAGCGGGAGGCTGAGCACCTCGAGCGCGACGAACATGATGAGCAGGTCGTTCGCGGTGACGAAGAGCATCATGCCGCCGACGGCGAACAGCGCCAGCGGGTAGACCTCGGTCTGCACCCGGGTGGCCGTCAGCTGATCGCGGTCGCGCGGGCTGCCCGCGGGCACGGCCGCCGAGGCGACGAAGGCCGACCGGGCCGGGTCCAGGCTGCGCTCGGCGAACAGCAGCACCGCCAGCACGGCGAGCCCGGCGACGGTGGCCTGCAGGAACAGCCCGGCCCGGTCGACGGCGAGCGCGCCGGCCGCGGTGACCGAGCCGGCGCCGCCCCCCCACTCGTGGGTGGCCGCGTACACGATCGTGGCGGCCAGGCCGCCGCCCGTGCCGACGAGGGCGACGGCGACCTGCACGGGGTGCCGCACCTCCCGCGGCGCGAACGCCTCGACGAGCACGCCGATGCAGGCCGCACCGAACACGAACAGCAGCGGTGCCAGGGCCGCCAGCGAGAGGTCGGGGGCGTCGATCATCGGGTCGCTCCGAGGTCGTCCAGGGTCGCGACGACCGCCGGCTCGATGATGTCCAGCAGCAGCTGGGGTTGGACGCCGAGCACGATGATCAGCACCACCAGGGGCGCCACCACCGCGATCTCCCGGACGCTGAGGTCGTGGAAGCGCACGGCGGTGCGGGCCGGCGCCGTGAGCACCGCGGTGGCACCCGCCCCGTCCGCAGTCCCGCCCGGTGGGGACCCGGCGCCCTCGGCGGGCGCGACCACGCCCCGGGCGGGGCCGTGCATCGTCCGCTGGTACATCAGCAGGATGTAGAGGGCGGCCAGGATGATGCCGACGGTGGCCAGGATCGCGTACACCAGGCGCTCCGGGAACGAGCCGAGCAGCACGAGGAACTCGCTGACGAAGCTGTTGGTGCCCGGCAGCGCCAGCGAGGCCAGCCCGGCCACGAGGAACACCGCGGCGAGCTTCGGCGCCTGCGCGGCCACGCCGCCGTAGTCGCCGATCTGTCGGGAGCCGCCGCGGGCGATGAGCATGCCCACGACGAGGAACAGCAGGCCGGTCGCGATGCCGTGGTTGACCATGTAGAGCACCGCACCGGAGGCCGCCTCGGTGGTGAAGGCGAAGATGCCCAGCGCGATGAAGCCGAAGTGCGAGATCGAGGTGTAGGCGACGAGCCGCTTCATGTCGCTCTGCCCCATCGCCAGCAGCGCCGCGTAGAGGACGCCGACCACGGCCAGGACGAGCACCAGCGGGGCGAAGGCGCGCGACGCGTCGGGGAACAGCGGCAGGCAGTAGCGCAGGAACCCGAAGGTGCCCACCTTGTCGAGCACGCCGACGAGGAGCACTGCGCCGCCGATCGGCACCTCCGCAGCGGAGTCGGGCAGCCAGGTGTGCAGCGGGACCAGCGGCGCCTTGATGGCGAAGGCGACGAAGAAGCCCAGGAACAAGAGCTTCTGCACGCCCGGGTCGATTTCCAGCTGGCGCAGCGCGTCGAACGCGAAGGTGCCCTCCCCCAGCTCGCTGGCGCTCACCACGTACAGGCCGATGACCGCGGCGAGCATGACCAGCCCGCCGACCAGGCTGTAGAGGAAGAACTTGACCGCGGCGTACTGCCGGCGCGGCCCCCCGAAGCGGCCGATCAGGAAGTACATCGGGACGAGCATCGCCTCGAAGAAGACGTAGAACAGGAACACGTCGGTGGCGGCGAAGACGCCGACCATCATCGCCTCGAGCAGCAGCAGCCAGGCGAAGAAGAACCGTACGGGGCGCTCCTCCGGCGTGCCCCCGGGGCCGTCCTCCCAGGACGCGCCGATGACCAGCGGCACCAGCAGGCCGACGAGCAGCAGCATCACCAGCGCGATGCCGTCGACGCCGAGGGCGAACTCCACGCCGAAGTCGGGGATCCACGCCACCGACGTCGTCAGCTGGAACCGCTCCCCGCCGGTGTCGAACGCGACCGCGGCCAGGACGGCGAGCACCAGCACGACCAGGCTGACACCGAGCGACAGCTGCCGCGCGAGCAGCTCGCGGCCCTTCGGCAGCGCCGCGACCACCGCAGCGCCCACCGCGGGCACGGCGATCATCGTCACGAGGAACGGGAAGTCACTCATGCTCGGGCTCTCCGTTCATCGACAGGCTTGCGCTCATCCCGACGTCACCGCCAGCAGCGCCCCGGCCACCAGCACGGCGCCGCCGAGCATGCCGAGGGCGTAGGTGCGCACGAACCCGGTCTGCGTGCGGCCCAGCCGCGACGACGAGCCGCCGAGCCCGGCGGCCAGGCCGTTGACCGCGCCGTCCACCCCGCGGTTGTCCACCCAGACCAGGGCGCGGGTCAGCCACTGGCCCGGGCGCATGAACAGCGACTCGTTGATCGTGTCGGCGTAGAGCGCGTTGCGGGCGGCGCGGGTCACCGGCGAGACCCGCACGGGTGCGGTGACCGGCACCTCGCGGCGCCCGACGAACAGCCACGCGGCCAGGACACCCAGGGCCATGATCACCGTGAGCGCGATGCCGATGATGAACGGCTCGATCACGTGCTCGGCCTCCTCGGGCTCGCCGAACACCGGCTCCAGCCAGTCCGACAGCGGGAAGACCGCCACCAGCAGCGCTCCGGAGAACACCGAGCCGACGGCGAGCGCGACCATCGGCACCGTCATGACCGGTGGCGCCTCGTGCGGGTGCACGCCGTCCTCCCACCGGGGCCGGCCGAAGAAGGTCATGAGCATGAGCCGGGTCATGTAGAAGGCGGTCAGCCCGGCGGCGAGGACGGCGACGCCCCCGGTGGTCCATCCCAGCCAGTCGTCCCGGTCGAGCGTCGCCTCGATGATCGCGTCCTTGGTGAAGAACCCCGACAGGAACGGGAACCCGATCAGGGCGAGGTAGCCCAGGCCGAAGGTGCCGAAGGTGATCGGCAGCTTGTTCCAGAGGCCGCCGAACCGGCGCATGTCCACCTGGTCGTGCATCGCGTGCATGACCGAGCCGGCGCCCAGGAACAGCCCGGCCTTGAAGAAGCCGTGCGCCAGCAGGTGGGCGAGCGCGGCGACGTAGCCGGCCGGTCCGAGCCCGACGGCCAGGAACATGTAGCCGATCTGGCTGACCGTGGAGTAGGCCAGCACCTTCTTGATGTCGTCGAAGGCGCAGCCCGCGATGGCCCCGATCAGCAGCGTGAGCGCACCGACGGCCATGACCACGGTCCGGGCCGTCTCGCTGAGGTCGTAGATGGGCGCGGAGCGGGCGATGAGGTAGACGCCCGCGGTGACCATCGTGGCGGCGTGAATCAGCGCCGAGACCGGGGTGGGGCCCTCCATGGCGTCGGGCAACCAGGCCTGCAGTGGGAACTGGCCCGACTTTCCGCACGCCCCGAGCAGCAGCAGGAGACCCAGCGCGGTGACCGTGCCGCCGGCCAGGGTGCCGACGGCGCCGAAGACGCCCTCGTAAGACGTCGTCCCCAGCTGGGCGAACATCACGAAGATCGCCAGGGCCAGGCCGACGTCGCCGACCCGGTTCATGATGAAGGCCTTCTTGGCCGCCGTCGCGGCGCCCGGGCGGGTGTACCAGAAGGCGATGAGCAGGTAGGACGCCAGACCGACGCCCTCCCAGCCCACGTAGAGCGCGACGTAGCTGTTGCCGAGGACCAGCAGCAGCATCGCGGCGACGAAGAGGTTGAGGTAGGCGAAGAAGCGACGGCGGGCGGGGTCGTGCGCCATGTAGCCGATCGAGTAGACGTGGATCAGCGCGCCGACACCGGTGATCAGCAGCACGAAGACCGCCGACAGCGGGTCGTAGAGCAGGCCGGCCCGCACGTCGAGCTCACCGGTCGAGATGAAGGTGAACAGGTCGACGTCCACCGACCGGCCCTCGACGTCGGCCAGGCGGACGGTGCACAGCACCGCCAGCAGGAACGCCGCCACGACGGTCCCGGTCCCGAGCAGGTGACCCCACCGGTCGGTGCGCCGGCCGCCCAGCAGCAGCACCGCCGCACCCGCCAGGGGCAGCGCGATCAGCAGCCAGGACGTCGCCAGCAGGCCCTCGGCGGGCAGTACCTCAGCCATTCCCCGGTCCCCGTCAGTACTTCAGCAGGTTGGCGTCGTCGACCGAGGCGGACCGACGGGTCCGGTAGATCGACATGATGATGGCGAGGCCGACGACCACCTCGGCCGCCGCGACCACCATGACGAAGAAGGCCATGATCTGGCCGTCGACCGTGCCGGTGGCGCGCGCGAAGGTGACCAGCGTGAGGTTCACCGAGTTGAGCATCAGCTCGATGCACATGAACACGACGATCGCGTTGCGGCGGACCAGCACGCCGACGGCGCCGATGGTGAACAGGATCGCGGCCAGCACCAGGTAGTACGTGAGCGTCACCGAGCACCGTCCGGGCCGTCGAGGGGGGCGGGGTCGAGGGTGCCGAGCGCGTCGTCCGGCGAGCCCAGCTGCTCGCGCCCGGTGGGCCGCGGCATCTGCTCGGCCACCTGTGGCTCGATCCCCGTCGCCTGGCTGTCCGGCGCGGTGCGGCCGTCCGGGAGCAGCGCCGGCGCGGCGACCGAGTTGGCCCGCGCGTAGACGCCGGGGCCGGGCAGCGTCTGCGGCCGCTCGGTGAGGAACCGGGCGCGGGACAGCTCCTTCTGCGTCCGCCGGCTGCCGGGCTCGCGCTCGATGTGCGCGAGCACCATCGCGCCGAGCGCGGCGGTGATCAGCAGCGCGCTGGTGACCTCGAACGCGAGCAGGTAGTCGGTGAACAGCGACTCGGCGATCGCCGGGATGTTGCCCTCGGGCTGGGCGTCGGCCAGGCCCACCCCGAGGAGTCCCTCGGTCGCCCGGGCGATGCCCGCGCCGACGAGACCGGCGAAGCCGAGCCCCAGCACGCCGGCGGCGACCCGCTGCCCGCGCAGCGTCTCGACGACGGAGTCCGAGGAGTCCCGGCCGACCATCATCAGCACGAACAGGAAGAGGATCATGATCGCGCCGGTGTAGACGATGATCTGCACCGCGCCGAGGAACGGCGCCTCCTGGATCACGTAGAAGACGCCCAGCGAGAGCATGGTCGTGACCAGCCACATCGCCGAGTGGACGGCGTTGCGGCTGAACACCATGCCCAGGGCGCCGGCCAGCGCGACCGGTCCGAGGACCCAGAAGGCGACCGTCTCGCCCCCGCCGATGACGATCTCGTTCACGCGCCCGCTCCCGAGGCCGTGGCTCCGGCGGACGGCGCCGTCCCGTCGACCACCCCGCCGGGCGCCCGCAGGTAGTAGTCCTTCTCGTCGTCGCCCAGGCGCATGGGGTGCGGCGGCTGCTCCATGCCGGGCAGCAGCGGCGCCATGAGCTGCTCCTTGGTGTAGATCAGGTCCTGGCGGTTGTCGTCGGCGAGCTCGAAGTCGTTGCTCATCGTCAGCGAGCGGGTGGGGCAGGCCTCGATGCACAGCCCGCAGAAGATGCAGCGCAGGTAGTTGATCTGGTACACCGCGCCGTACCGCTCACCCGGCGAGTACCGGGCCTCCTCGGTGTTGTCGCCGCCCTCGACGTAGATCGCGTCGGCGGGGCAGGCCCAGGCGCACAGCTCGCAGCCGACGCACTTCTCCAGGCCGTCCGGGTGCCGGTTGAGCACGTGCCGGCCGTGGTAGCGCGGCTTGGTCACCTTGGGCTCGAACGGGTACTGCTCGGTGGTCACCTTGCGGAAGATCTGCGCGAAGGTGACCCCGAAGCCCTGGAGCGGAGCCGGCACCAGGCTGTCGCGGACGGTCGGCCGGGCGACGTGGTCGGTGGAGGGACGGGCCACCTCGCTCCCGTTCCGGTTCGCGGGGGTGCGGTCAGGCATCGCTGCTGTCCTCCTCGACGGTCGTGGTGCCGCGCCGGCCGCTGGCGACGACCGCGCCGCCCTCCCCACCGGCGGGCTCGCGGCGCAGCCGCGGCGACGGCGGCACGACCAGGTCCATCGGCGGGATGGGGAACCCGCCCTCGGCGCGGGTGGGGCCGCCGGTGGGACGGCGCGAGGGGCCGACGGGGGGCAGGACCTCGGCCCCGGGGTCGACGGCGTGCACCTCACCGGCCGCGGCGTCGGCCGCCATCAGCCGGGTGTCGCGGTGCGTGGCCCGGCTGGCCACCAGCAGCCCGGCGAGCACCAGCAGCGCGACCGGGACGCCGACGTACAGCGCCACGGCTCCGGTGGAGAGGTCGGTCTCGCGGGAGACCGTGCGCATCGTCGCGACCACGAGGATCCAGAGCAGCGCGGTCGGGACGAGCACCTTCCAGCCGAAGCTCATGAACTGGTCGTAGCGCAGCCGGGGCAGCGTGCCGCGCAGCCAGATGAAGACGAACAGGGCGGCGACGACCTTCAGGAAGAACCAGAGCATCGGCCACCAGCCGGAGTTGGCGCCGTCCCAGATCGACAGCGGCCACGGCGCCCGCCACCCGCCGAGGAACAGCGTCGCGGCCAGGGCCGAGACGGTGACCATGTTGATGTACTCGGCCAGGAAGAACAGCGCGAACTTCAGCGACGAGTACTCGGTGTGGAAGCCGCCGACGAGCTCGCTCTCGGCCTCGGGGAGGTCGAAGGGCGCGCGGTTGGTCTCGCCCACCACCGCGATCGCGTAGATGACGAAGGAGACCGGCAGCAGCACGGCGAACCAGCTGGGGCCGGTGAACTCCCAGCCGAAGAAGGAGACCTCGTTGCCGTCGGCCTGCGCGGCGACGATCTCCGACGTCGACATCGAGCCGGCGTAGAGGAACACCGCGACGATCGACAGCCCCATCGCGATCTCGTAGCTGACCATCTGGGCGGCGCTGCGCAGCGAGCCGAGCAGCGGGTAGGCCGAGCCGGAGGCCCAGCCGCCCAGGACGATGCCGTAGATGCCCATCGCCGAGCAGGCGAGGACGACCAGCACGCCGATGGGGGCGTCGGTCAGCTGCAGCGGGGTGCGCTCGCCGAAGATGCTGACGGTCGGCCCCATCGGGATGACCGAGAAGGCGAGGAACGCCGGGACCGTCGCCAGCACCGGGGCGAGGAAGTAGACCGGCTTGTCGGCCAGCGCCGGCATGATGTCTTCCTTGAACGCCAGCTTGAGCCCGTCGGCGAGGCTCTGCAGGTAGCCGCGCGGGCCGACCCGGTTCGGGCCGATCCGCTGCTGCATGCGGGCGACGACCTTGCGCTCGAAGACGATCGCGAACAGCGTCATGAGCACGAGGACCACGAAGACGCCGAGCACCTTGATCAGCACGATCCACCAGACGTCGTTGCCGAAGTCCTCGAGGGTGGGCTGCTCGGGGCTGGCCAGCGGCATCATGCGGCACCTCCGGCCGGGCCGAGGGCGGGCGCCGACGCCGTGAGCCGCACGACGGCGCCCGGCCCGGCGCCGAGGTCGGTGCGCACCTGGCTGCCCGCGGAGCGCATCGGCAGCCAGACCACGTGGTCGGGCATGGGGGTGACGAGCAGCGGCAGGGTCACCGAGCCGGCGGGCCCGGTCACGGTCACCGGATCGCCGTCGACGGCGCCCAGCCGGGCGGCGGCCTCCGCGGCCAGCCGGACGACGGCGCGGCGGGCGGTGCCGGAGAGCTCGGGCTCGTCGCGCTGGAGCGTGCCGGCGTCGAGCAGCTGCCGCCAGGAGGCCAGCAGCGCCTCGTCCGCGCGCATCGACGGCGCCCCGACGGCGTGGACGTCCGGGCCGGCGACCCCGGCCGACCGGGCGGTGCCCAGCGCGGCGAGCTCCGCGCGGGCGGCCTCGGGGGTGGGGAGCCGCAGGTCGACGTCCATGGAGTCGGCCAGGCCGTGCAGCACGCGGGCGTCGCTCAGCCGGCCGGTGTCGTGCAGCGTGGCGTCGAAGGACCGGACCCGGCCCTCCCAGTCGAGGTAGCTACCCGGCTTCTCCGAGGCGGCGGCCACCGGGAGGACGACGTCGGCCCACTCCGTGACCGCCGTCGGGAACATCTCCAGGCTGACGACGAAGCGCGCCTCCGCCAGGGCGTTCCCGGCGAGCACGGGGTCGGGCAGGTCGGCCGGGTCGACGCCGCCGACGAGCAGCCCGGCCAGCCGGCGGTCCCGCACGGCGGTGAGGATGCCGGTGGTGTCGCGACCGGGCGCGGCCGGCACCTCGGCACCCCACAGGGCGCCGACGTCGGCGCGCGCCGCGGCGTCGTCCACGCTGCGGCCGCCGGGTAGCAGGGCGGGCAGCGCGCCGGCCTCGACGGCGCCGCGCTCCCCGGCGCGACGGGGCACCCAGGCGATGCGGGCGCCGGTGGCCTGCGCCAGCTGCACGAGGGCGGTGAACGCGCCGGGCACCTCGGCCAGCCGCTCCCCCGCGAGGACGACGGCGCCGGGCTGCCGCAGCGCGGCGACGGCGGGGCCGCCCCAGGTGCCCAGCGCCAGGGCCTCCAGCGACCGGGCCTCCGCGCCGGGCAGCGTGGTGAGCACGGTGGCCTGCAGCTTCTGCGCGGCCCGCGTCGGGAACGGGGCGAGGTCGAAGACCTGGGCCTGCTTCCTGCGCACCGCCGTGCGCAGCCGCAGGAAGACGATCGGCGACTCCTCCTCGGGCTCGAGGCCCGCCAGGAGGACGACCGGCGCGGCGCCCAGCTCGGCGTAGGTGACCCCGCCGCGGCCGGGACCGGTGCCCGCGACCGCGGTGGAGAGGAACGCCAGCTCCTCGGCGGAGTGCGCGCGGGCGCGGGCGTCGACGTCGTTCGTGCCCAGCGCAAGGCGGGCGAACTTCGCGTAGGCGTAGGCGTCCTCGACGGTCAACCGGCCGCCGGGCAGCACCCCGACCCCGCCCGCCTCGCGCGCCGCGGCCAGGCCGGCGGCCGCCGCGGCCCACGCCTCGGGCCAGGACGCCGGCTGCAGCATGCCGTCCGCGTCCCGGACCAGCGGCGTGGTCAGCCGCTCGTTGGAGGTGACGTAGCGGAACGCGTAGCGGCCCTTGTCGCAGGTCCACTCCTCGTTGACCGCGGGGTCCTCGCCGGCCTGGCGGCGGGTGACCTTGCCGCGCCGGAAGTCGGTGCGCATCGCGCAGCCCGAGGCGCAGTGCTCGCAGACGCTGGCCTCGCTGCGCAGGTCGAAGGGCCGGGCGCGGAACCGGTACTGGGTGCTGGTGAGCGCCCCGACCGGGCAGATCTGGGTGGTGTTGCCGGAGAAGTAGGACTCGAACGGCTCGTCCTCGTTGATCGCCACCTGCTCCAGCGCCCCGCGCTCGAACAGCTCGATGAACGGGTCGCCGGCCACCTGCTGGGAGAAGCGGGTGCAGCGGGCGCAGAGCACGCAGCGCTCGCGGTCGAGCAGGATCTCGGTGCTGATCGCCAGCGGCTTGGGGTAGGTGCGCTTCTCGTCGACGAACCGGCTCTCGGTGCGGCCGTGGCCCATCGCCTGGTTCTGCAGCGGGCACTCGCCGCCCTTGTCGCAGGTCGGGCAGTCCAGCGGGTGGTTGATCAGCAGCAGCTCCATCGTGCCCTGCTGCGCCTTGTCGGCCACCGGGCTGGACAGCTGGGTGCGCACCGCCATGCCCTCGGTGACCGGCATGGTGCAGGAGGCCACGGGCTTGCGCTGGCCTTCCACCTCGACCAGGCACTGCCGGCAGGCGCCGACGGGCTCCAGCAGCGGGTGGTCGCAGAACCGCGGGATGAAGACGCCGACCTGCTCGGCGGCCCGGATGATCAGGGTGTCCTTGGGCACCGCGACCTCGAAGCCGTCGATGGTGCAGTGGACGGCGTCCGGTGGGGTGTGCGGCCCGGGCGTGCCCGGCGGGACCGCGGGCGCCGGGCCGGGGGTCGTCAGCGTCATGAAGCCACTCCGACGGGCTCGATGCGGAGCGACCGGCCCAGCCGGGCCTGCTCCTCCGGGGGCAGCAGGGCGACGTAGTCGTCCTTGAAGTACTTCAGCGAGCTGGAGATGCAGCTGGTGGCGCCGTCGCCGAGCGCGCAGAACGAGCGGCCCAGGATGTTGTCGCAGGTGTCCACCAGCAGGTCGAGGTCCTGGGCGGTGCCGCGGCCGTGCGCGATCCGGTCGAGGATCTGCACCAGCCAGTAGGTGCCCTCGCGGCAGGGCGTGCACTTGCCGCAGCTCTCGTGCGCGTAGAACTCGGTGAACCGCAGGGTGGCCTCGACGATCGAGTCGGTCTCGTCGAAGACCATGAGCGCCGTCGTGCCGAGCATCGAGCCCGCCGCGGCGACCGAGTCGAAGTCCAGCGGGACGTCGAGGTGCTCCGCGGTGAAGTACGGCGTCGAGGAGCCACCCGGCGTCCAGAACTTGAGCTCGTGGCCGGGTCGCACGCCACCGGCCATCTCCAGCAGCTCGCGCATCGTCGTCCCCATGGGGGCCTCGTACTGCCCGGGGCGGACGACGCGGCCCGACAGCGAGTAGATCTTCGGGCCGGGTGACTTCTCCGGGCCGAAGGCCTTGAACCACTCCGCGCCGCCGCGGACGACGAACGGCACGCTGGCCAGCGTCTCGACGTTGTTGATCACCGTCGGGGCGCCGTAGAGGCCGGCGACCGCGGGGAACGGCGGCTTGAGCCGGGGCTGGCCCCGGTAGCCCTCGAGCGAGTCGAGCAGCGCGGTCTCCTCGCCGCAGATGTAGGCACCCGCGCCGGCGTGCACGACCAGCTCGAGGTCGTAGCCCGAGCCCAGGATGTCGGTGCCGAGGTAGCCGGCCGCGTAGGCCTCCTCGACCGCGGCGACGAGCCGTCGGTGGGCGTGCACGGCCTCGCCGCGGACGTAGATGACGGCGAACTGCGACCGGATCGCGTACGCGGAGATGATCACGCCCTCCACCAGTGAGTGCGGGTCGGCCATCATCAGCGGCAGGTCCTTGCAGGTACCCGGCTCGCCCTCGTCGGCGTTGACCACCAGGTACTTGGGCATGGCCGCCGGCCCGGTCGGGGTCTCCCCCGGCGTGGGCTGCGGGATGAAGCTCCACTTCATGCCGGTCGGGAAGCCGGCGCCGCCGCGACCGCGCAGCCCGGAGTCCTTGACCAGGGAGACCAGCTCGTCGGGCTGCATGGACAGCGCGGTGCGCAGGGCGGCGTAGCCCTCCATCGACTCGTAGGTCGAGAGCCGCCAGGACCGGTCGGCGCCCCAGCGCGTGGTGAGGACGGGGGTCAGCGGCATGTCAGGCCTTCCCGGGACCCGGGCTGGCCGGGGGTGGGGTGGCGGGACCTTGTGAGCCAGCACCCAGCTCGGTGCCCGCAGGTGTGTCGGTGCCGGTGCCGGGTCGCTCGCGGGACCGGTCGCGGCCGTACTCGCTGCCGGCGTCCGGGTGGGTCTGCGCCGCACCGGCGCGCTCGGCGGGGTTGTCCGCGGCCGCGACGCGGGCGTCGCCGGCCTCCTTCTCCGGGGTCTCGCCGGTTCTGCCCGAGGGGCGCACCGTCTCCCGTGGCTCCCCGTCGTCCTCCGACGCCGACGGCGTGCCGGCGGGCATCGGCGGGGCGGACTCGCCGCGCTCGACGGACAGCCGGAGGCCGGCCAGCGTCGGCTCCAGGGCGCCCGGCGCGTCGACGGCGTCGCGGGCTGCCGCGGCGTCGCCGTACTGCGAGAAACCGGCCAGCTGGCGGGAGATCCCCCGGAAGTCGGTGAGCGGTGCGCCGCGGGTGGGCAGCGGCTTCTCCCCGCGGCGCAGCGCCGCGACCAGGGCCCGCGCGCTGTCGACGTCCTGCTGGTCGTAGAACTCGTAGTCGACGGTGACCACCGGCGCGTAGTCGCAGGCGGCGAGGCACTCGGCGTGCTCGAGGGTGATCGAGCCGTCGGCGGCGGTCTCGTCGTGGTGCACCCCGAGGTCGGCCGAGAGCGCGTCCATGATCCGCTGGCCGCCCAGCACGCTGCACAGCGTGTTGGTGCAGACGCTCACGATGTGCCGGCCGGTGGGGCGGCGCTTGTACATCGTGTAGAACGTCGCGACCGCGCCGACCTCGGCCTTGGTCAGGCCCAGCTCCTCGGCGCAGAGCGCGACGCCCTCGGGCGACACGTAGCCCTGGTAGCTCTGCACCAGGTGCAGCATCGGCAGCAGCGCCGACCGGGCTCTCGGGTAGCGGGCGATGATCTCCCGCGCCTCGAGCCGGGTCTGCTCGGTCAGCGGCGGCAGGTCGGCCGGGGCCGGCTGCACGGGCGAGGAGTCCAGACCGGTGACGGCGGTCCCCTCGGCGGATCCGGGAAGTGCACTCATCAGCGGTCCACGCCTCCCATCACGGGGTCGAGCGAGGCGATCGCGGCGATGACGTCGGCGATCATGCCGCCCTCGCTCATCGCCGCCGTGGCCTGCAGGTTCACGAAGCTGGGGTCGCGCACGTGGACCCGCCACGGGCGGGTGCTGCCGTCGCTCACCACGTGGTAGCCCAGCTCGCCGCGGGGCGACTCGATCGGCACGTACACCTGGCCCGCCGGCACCCGGAAGCCCTCGGTGACCAGCTTGAAGTGGTGGATCAGGGCCTCCATCGACTGCCCCATGATGTGGGCGACGTGCTGGGCGGAGTTGCCCATGCCGTCGGGCCCGAGGCTCAGCTGCGCGGGCCAGGCGATCTTCCTGTCCTCGACCATGACCGGCCCCGGCTCCAGCCGGTCCAGCGCCTGCGCGACGATCTTGAGCGACTCGTTGACCTCGGCCATCCGGACCAGGTAGCGGCCCCACGCGTCGCTGGTGTCGGCGGTCGGCACCTCGAAGTCGTAGGTCTCGTAGCCCAGGTAGGGCTCCACCTTGCGCAGGTCCCAGGGCAGGCCCGCGGCGCGCAGCACCGGCCCGGTGACGCCGAGCGCGACGCAGCCGGTGACGTCGAGGTAGCCGGCGTCCTTGAGCCGGTTCTGCCAGATGGGCTGGCCGGTGAGCAGCCGGTGGAAGTCGGCCACCCGCTTCGGGAAGATCCGCAGGAACTCGCGGATGCTGTCGACCGCCCCCTCGGGCAGGTCCTGCGCCAGGCCGCCGGGACGGACGTAGGCGTGGTTCATCCGCAGGCCGGTGATCTCCTCGAGCAAGTCGAGGACCATCTCCCGCTCGCGGAAGCCGTTGGTCATGCCCGTGAGGGCGCCCATCTCCATGCCGAAGGTCGCCAGGGCCACCAGGTGCGAGGCGATCCGGTTGAGCTCCATGACCAGCACGCGGATGGTCTGCGCCCGCTGCGGCGCCTCGATGCCCAGTAGCTTCTCGACGGCCAGGCAGTAGCCGGTCTCGTTGAACAGCGGCGACAGGTAGTCCATCCGCGTCACGAACGTCGTGCCCTGCACCCAGTTGCGGTACTCGGTGTTCTTCTCGATGCCGGTGTGCAGGTAGCCGATGACTACGCGGGCCTTGGTGACCGTCTCCCCCTCGAGGTCGAGGACCAGGCGCAGGACGCCATGGGTCGAGGGGTGCTGCGGCCCCATGTTGACCACGAGGCGGTCCTGGTCCTGGGCGTCGGCGAAGGTGAGGTCCCAGTCGCCGCCGGTCACGGTGTAGACGCGGCCCTCGGTGGTCTCCCGCGAGCCGGCGTACGGGTCGTAGGTGGTGCTCATCGGTGGGCGCCCCTCACCTGTAGGCCCGGCGGGTGTCCGGGGGCGGGATGGTCGCGCCGTGGTACTCGACCGGGACGCCGCCGAGCGGGTAGTCCTTGCGCTGCGGGTGCCCGTCCCAGTCGTCGGGCATGAGGATCCGGGTGAGCGCCGGGTGGCCGTCGAAGACGATGCCGAACATGTCGAAGGTCTCCCGCTCGTGCCAGTCCGCCGTCGGGTAGATGCCGGTGACCGACGGGACGTGCGGGTCCTCGGCGGTGACGGCCACCTCGAGCCGGATCCGCCGCCGGTAGGTCATCGACGTCAGGTGCAGCACGACGTGCAGCCGGGGCCGGTGCGGCGCCACGGCCGGGCCGCCGCTGTCGAGGTAGTCGACGCCGGAGACGCTGCTGCACAGCTCGAAGCGCAGCGCCTCGTCGTCACGCAGCGCGTGCGCCAGCGTGAGCAGGTGCTTGCGGGCCACGAAGTAGGTGATCTCGCCCCGGTCGACCAGCACGCGCTGCACGGCGGCGTCGTAGGTGGACTGCCCGACGGCGTCGATCAGCGCGTCGGTGACCTCGTCGAACCAGCCGCCGTAGGGGCGCTCGGTGGAGTGCAGCGCCACCGCGCCACCCGGCTCCACCCGCACCAGCCCGCCGAAGCCGGAGGTGTCGCCGCTGCCGCTGACCCCGAACGCGCCCTTCCGGAAGCCGCCCGACGGCGCCGTGGCCTCGTCGTGGCCCGCCTCGTCGCGCTCCAGGTCTCCCGGCCCCGTCATCGCCAGGCCTTCCCCATGCCGCTGGGCCGCTCCTCGGGCAGCAGCACCGCGTTGCCGTTGCGCCGCTCGATGGCGAACTGCCCGGCGCGCCCCTCGGCGGCGGCCGCCTCGTAGGCCCGCCGCGCCTCCTTGTCCACGCGCACGGTCGAGGGCATCTCGACGAGCAGGTCCGGCGCGGTGCCCTCGGCCCGCTCGCGCTCCAGCTCACGGGCCCGCTTGGCCCCCAGCGGCTCGTTCATGATCTTGTGGTGCAGCTTGAGGATCGCGTCGGTGAGCATCTCCGGCCGCGGCGGGCAGCCGGGCAGGTACATGTCCACCGGGACGATGTGGTCCACGCCCTGGACGACGGCGTAGTTGTTGAACATCCCGCCCGAGCTCGCGCAGACGCCCATCGCGAGCACCCACCGCGGCTCGGGCATCTGGTCGTAGATCTGCCGCAGGACCGGCGCCATCTTCTGGCTCACCCGGCCGGCGACGATCATCAGGTCGGCCTGGCGGGGCGAGGCCCGGAAGACCTCCATGCCGAACCGGGCCAGGTCGTAGCGGCCCGCACCGGTCGCCATCATCTCGATCGCGCAGCACGCCAGCCCGAACGTGGCCGGCCACAGCGAGGACTTGCGCGTCCAGTTGACCAGCTTCTCCACGCTGGTCAGCAGCACGCCGCTGGGCAGCTTCTCCTCGAGACCCACCGTCAGCCCTCCCTCAGTCCCACTCGAGCCCGCCGCGGCGCCACACGTAGGCGTAGGCGATGAAGACCGTGGCGATGAAGACGACCATCTCGACCAGGCCGAAGACGCCCAGCGCCTCGTTGTGCACGGCCCATGGGTAGAGGAAGACGATCTCGATGTCGAAGATGATGAACAACATCGCGGTCAGGTAGTACTTCACCGGGAACCGGCCGCCGGTCAGCGGCTGGTCGACCGGCTCGATCCCGCACTCGTAGGCGTCGAGCTTGGCGCGGTTGAACCGGCGCGGCCCCACGTAGGGCGCCGCGGCGACCGAGAACAGCGCGAACGCGGCGGCCAGCGCGAACAGCCCCAGGATCGGCACGTAGGTCGACAGCATCAGCGCCACCCTAGAGTGAGGACGGTCACGTTCCGTGCCCATCCGGAACGGGTCGTCGCCGTGTCGACCGCGGCGCGCAGCACGTCGTCGCCCACGTCAGACCGCCGGGGCCAGGCGGGTGAGGACGGCGACGGCGCGGTCGACGGCGTCGCCGTCCCGACCGTCGGTCAGGTTGCCCATGAGGCGCAGCGCGGCGGCGACCAGTGCGGGCCGGGTGAGCCCGTGGGCGGTCGTGAACCGGACCACCTCGGGACGGGCGAGCAGGGCCAGGAACCCCATGCCCAGCCGGTGGTGGCGGCCGTAGGCGGCCCGCAGCCGCTCCGGGTAGCGACGGAGCACCGACTCCCGGACCGGTCCCTCCGGCCGGGACAGCGCGTCGGCGGCGGTCTCCCCCGCCATCAGCCCGGTCTCCAGCGCGTAGCTGATGCCCTCGCCGTTGACCGGGTTCACCGTGCCGGCGGCGTCACCGGCCAGCAGCAGGCCGCGGGTGTAGGCCGGCCCCCGGTGGAGCGCCATGGGCAGACCCGCCCCACGCAGCGGCGTGACGGCGTCCTCCTCGCCCAGACCCTCCTCGGCCGGGAAGGTGTCCAGCCAGGTGCGCAGCACGGCCCGGTGGTCGGCGCCGGTGCCGCGTCGCGTGTCGAGCAGCCCGTAGCCCACGTTCGCGGTGCCGTCGCCCATCCCGAAGATCCAGCCGTAGCCGGGCATCGAGTCGCGCGAGGGGCCGGTCGCGGTCAGGTCGAAGGAGATGTCGAGGTAGTCGTCGGCGGCCCGGCGCGAGCGGACGTAGCGGCGGACGGCGACACCGAGCGGCCGGTCCTCGCGGCGGACCAGGCCCACCGCCTTGGCGAGCCGGCCGGAGAGCCCCTCGGCGGAGACGACGAGGGGCGCCCGCCACACCTGCGGCTCCCGGTCGGGCCCGGCCTGGGCGTGGACGCCGGCCACCCGTCCGGCGTCGTCGAGCAGCGGCTCGGTGACGGTGACCCCGGTGTGCACCCGGGCGCCGGCGGTCTGCGCGTGGGCGGCCAGGCGGGCGTCGAGCTCGCTGCGCCGCAGGACCAGGGAGTGATCGGGCCACGTCTCCAGGCGGGGCCAGTCCACCTCGGTGACCACGCCGCCGCCGTGCACCCGGAGGCCCTTGTGCCGCACCCAGCCGGCCCGCGGGGAGGTGTCGATGCCGAGGTCCTGCAGCGCCTTCACGCCGCGGGGGGTGAGCCCGTCACCGCAGACCTTCTCGCGCGGGAAGTCCGCCTTCTCCAGCACGACGACCTCTCGGCCGGCCTGCCGCAAGCGCCATGCCGCGGCGGACCCGGCCGGGCCGGCGCCGACGACGATGACGTCGGCGCTCCGGTCGGTCGTCCCTGGCACTGCGTCCACTCCCTCGTCCCGACTTTGTGAATTGATTCACAAAGTGGCTCGGTCCCCACTCTAGGCCGAGGTGTGACCAACACGACAGCGTCCCCTGCAATCGGGATGCATCAGTGATCCGCGGCGGCGTCCCGGAGGGCGCGGCGGACCTCGTCGTCGGAGGTCTGGGCGAAGTCCCGGTAGGCGCCGCCGACCGCACGCAACGACGACGGCGTCAGCAGGCAGACCACCTGGTCGGCGAGGGCCTCGAGCTCGCGGACCACGGTGAGTGAGCCGACCGGAACCGCCACGACGGTCCGCGCGGGACGTCGTCCGGCCAGCACCCGCAGCGCGGCACGCACGGTGGCCCCCGTCGCCAGGCCGTCGTCGACGAGGACGACGGTGCGGCCGGCTACGTCGACGGCCGGCCGGGCACCCCGGTAGGCGGCCTGGCGGCGGCGCAGCTCGGCCAGCTCGCGGTCGCGCACCCCCGCGAACGTGGCCTCGTCGATCCCGGCGGCCGCCAGGACCTCCGCGGAGCGCACGGTCTCGACCGCGTCGCCGATCGCGGCCACCGCGCCCATCGCGAGCTCCGGCTGCCGGGGCAGGCCCAGCTTGCGCACCAGCAGCACGTCCAGCCGGGCGCCGAGCGCGGCGGCCACCTCCGCGGCGACCACCGCACCGCCACGGGGCAGGCCGAGGACGATGACGTCGCCGGTCAGCGTCCCGGCCAGCCGGGCACCCAGCGCCCGCCCCGCGTCGCGGCGGTCGGCGAAGGCTGCCCGGCGCACGGTCAGACCGGCTGCGGCCCCGTGGGCGGCGGCGCGACCGGGTCGCCCGGATCGGGCACCGGGTAGGGGGCCGGCTCGGGCGGGGCGATCGGGTCGGTCGGCGACGGGGACGGCGACGGAGGCTGCGGGGACGGCGGGCTCGTCATGGACCGACGCTAGGCCGGAAAGTGCCTTGCGCGGGCCTCTCCGGCCACGGAATCTGACGCCCATGTCGTGCTCCCTCGTCGCGCTCACGGTCGACGCGCAGGACCCCGCCCGCCTCGCCCGCTTCTGGGGCGGGCTGCTGGGCTGGGAGATCACCGACGACCCCCGCGGCGGTATCGCGCTGCTGCCGGACGACGACACCGGGTTCGTGTTCCGCTTCGCCCCGACCGACGAGCCGAAGTCCGTGCCGAACCAGATGCACCCTGATCTGACGAGCTCCTCGCCGGAGGACCAGCGGCGCATGGTGGCGCGGGCGCTGGAGCTGGGTGGCCGGCACATCGACGTCGGCCAGCGGCCCGAGGAGGGCCACGTGGTGCTCGCGGATCCGGAGGGCAACGAGTTCTGCGTGATCGAGGCGGGCAACTCCTTCCTCGCCGACTGCGGCTTCGTGGGCGCGCTGGCCTCCGACGGCACCCAGGAGGTCGGGTACTTCTGGAGCCGGGCCCTGGACTGGCCGCTGGTGTGGGACCAGGACCAGGAGACCGCCATCCGCTCGCCGCACGGCGGACCGAAGATCACCTGGGGCGGCCCGCCGGTGCGGCAGAAGGCACCGAAGAACCGGCTGCACCTCGACCTCGCAGCCGACGGCGACCAGCAGGCGGAGGTGGACCGGCTGCTGGCCCTGGGCGCGACGCGGGTCGACGTCGGCCAGGGCGACGTCCCGTGGGTGGTGCTGGCCGATCCGGACGGGAACGAGTTCTGCGTGCTGGAGCGCGCCTGACTCAGGCGGGACGGCGGGCCCGGTGCAGGGCGACGATGCCGCCGGTGAGGTTCTGCCACGCCACGTCGGCCCAGCCGGCCTGCTGCAGCCGCCCGGCGAGGTCCGGCTGACCGGGCCAGGCCCGGATGGACTCGGCCAGGTAGACGTAGGCCTCGGGGTTGCTGCTGACCGCCCGGGCGATGCGCGGCAGCGCCCGCATCAGGTACTCGAGGTACACGGTGCGGAACGGCGCCCACGTCGGCCGCGAGAACTCGCAGACCACGAGCGTGCCGCCGGGCTTGGTCACCCGGGAGAACTCGCGGAGGGCGGCGTCGGGGTCGGCCACGTTGCGCAGGCCGAAGGAGATGACGACGCCGTCGACGCTCGCGTCGGCCAGCGGCAGCGCCATGGCGTCGCCGGCCACCTTGGGCACCGCGCGGGCGGCACCGGCGCGCAGCATGCCCTGCGAGAAGTCGCAGGCGATGGCGCGCACCCCGCCCGAGGCCAGCTCCACGGTGGAGACGGCCGTGCCGGCGGCGACGTCGAGCACCGTCTGCCCCGGCCGGGCGCCGAGCGCCTGCCTCGTCGCCCTCCGCCAGGAGGCGTCCAGACCGCCCGAGAGCACCGTGTTGGTGACGTCGTAGCGCTGCGCGACCCGGTCGAACATGGCCGCGACCTCGGCCGGTCGCTTGTCCAGATCGGCCCGCAGTCCGGCGGTGTGCTGGGTGTCTCGCCGGTCGGCCACGGCGACGACGCTACAAGGCCTCCTAGGCTGGGGGCGTGGCCGCGCCCGCTCTGACCTCTCCGGCAGCGGCTGCGCGCACCGTCACGACCGTCCGCACCGACGACGCCGGCGAGCTGCTCGACCTCCTGCCGGGGGGTCCCGGGCTGTCCTGGGTCCGCCGCGGGGAGGGGCTGGTCGGCTGGGGCGAGGCCGCCCGCCTGGAGGTCACCGGCCCCACCGCGCTGGCCGACGCCGCCGCCTGGTGGGAGCGGTACACCGCCGGGCTCGACGTCGCCGACGACCTCGGCATCCCCGGCTCCGGCCCGGTGCTGTTCGGCAGCATCGCCTTCGACCCGGTGGCCGGGACGTCGGTGTTCGTCGTCCCCGAGGTGGTGGTCGGCCGGCGGGACGGCGTCGGCTGGATCACCACGGTCGGCGACGGCGTCCCTCCCGAGGCGGGCGGCTCCCCCGCTCCGGCCGACGGCCCCGCGCCCCGGCTGCGCTACGCCGACGGCGCCCTCGACCCGGCCACCTGGTGCGCCGCCGTCGCCACCGCCGTCGCCCGGATCGACGCCGGTGAGCTGGACAAGGTGGTGCTCGCCCGCGACCTGCTGGTCTCCGCCGAGCCGGCGCTCGACCCGCGGCAGCTGCTGCGCCGGCTGGCCGCGCGGTTCCCGGACTGCTGGACCTTCGCCGTCGACGGGCTGCTGGGCGCCACCCCGGAACTGCTGCTGCGGCGCACCGGGCGGCAGCTGTCCTCCCGCGTCCTGGCCGGGACGGCGGCGCGCGGCGCCGGAGCCGAGGACGACCGTTTGGCCGCCGCGCTGCTCGACTCGGCCAAGGACCGCGCGGAGCACGCCTGGGCCGTCGACTCCCTGGTCGACGCGCTCGCGCCCTACTGCAGCCAGCTCACCGCGCCCGAGGAGCCCGCGCTGCTCACGCTGGCCAACGTGCGGCACCTGGCCTCCGACGTGACCGGCACCCAGCGCGGCTCGGCCGGACTGCTGGAGCTGGTCGGCGCGGTGCATCCGACCGCGGCGGTGTGCGGGGCGCCCACGCCCGCTGCCGCCGCGCTGATCGGGGAGCTGGAGGGCATGGACCGCGGCCGCTACGCGGGACCGGTCGGCTGGCTCGACGCCCGGGGCGACGGCGAGTTCGGCCTCGCGCTGCGGTGCGCCGAGCTCACTGCCGACGGCGGGGCGCGGCTGTTCGCCGGCTGCGGCATCGTGGCCGGCTCCGAGCCCGCCGCGGAGCTGGCCGAGACCCAGGCGAAGTTCGCCGCCTTCCAGGACGCGCTCGAGGGCTGAGGAGCCGTCAGCCGGACCCGGCGAACGCGACGTCGCTGATCGTCGTGAAGTCCCGGATCGCGCCGTCGTTGCCGGTGCCGGCGATCTCCAGCACGACCCGCGTCGTCGTCACCGGCTGGTCTAGCGGCGCCTCCGCCAGGTCCCGGCTCGGCGCGGCGACGTCCTGCCGGTGGACCGCACCGGTGTCGAAGCCCCACGCGACCGCGGTGACCGTGCGGTTCTCGCCGAAGCGGTCGGTGCCGTCGACCGGGTCGGTCTTGGCGTAGCCCGGGACGAGCGCGACCGAGGAGACGACGACCGGCCGGCCGAAGTCGAAGACCAGGCGCTGACCGACGGCGGAGCCCGCGCAGCGCCAGGCTGTGCCGCCGACCCCGTCCAGGGTGTTCGCCGGGTCGAAGGTGACCGGCGCACCGGCGGCGTCCACGGCCGGCGGGGCCGAGCAGGAGGCGGTGACCGACACGGGCAGGAGCGGTCCGGCGACGGGCGGGGCGGCCGTGGCGGTCGCCGTGGAGGAGCCCGCGGTCGACGAGGGGTCGACTGCCGCGGCGGCGTCGACGGTGCCCGGGACGGCCTGCGCCGCCGCCGGGTCGTCGTCGGCCAGCAGCAGACGGTCGCCGACCAGGTAGCCGCCACCGACGACGAGCAGGCCGGCGCAGGCGAGCGTCGCCACCCGCAGCGGTCGGCCGGGGTCGCGGGCGGGGCGCGCGTGCCGCGGCCCGGCCTCCTGGACCGCGGGCGCGACCTCGGCCAGCGGCGTGACCGGGGCGGACGGCGTGGCCTGGGCGGACGGCCACGCCACCGACGGGACGGGGTAGGAGAAGGCCGGCTCCGCGGCCGTGCCCCGCCCGGACGACGAGGTCGGCTGCAGGTTCGCCCCGCACGTGATGCAGAAGCGCTGCGCGCCGCCGGCCTGCACCCCGCAGGCACCGCAGTACCTCACGCCGCGCCGCCGTCCTCGTCGCGACTCATCGGGGAACTCCTACTGGCCGGGCGGCGGAACGGGCGGGAGCGGCTGCTGCTGCGGGTAGGGCGGCTGCTCGTGCGGCGGCTGCGCGTAGGGCTGCGGCTCGTAGGGCTGGGGCTGGTAGGCCTGCTGCTCGTAGGGCGGCGGAGGCGGAGGCGGCTGCCCGTACGCGTACGGGTGCGGCTGGGGCGGCTGCGCGAACTGCTGCGTGGGCTGCTGACCGCCCGGCTGCTGCCAGCCCTGGGCGGCGCCCGTGGCCGGAGCGACGGGACGGGGCGCCGCGACGCCGAAGCGGCCGCGGAGCCGGGTGACCAGCGAACTGGAGATCCGCGTCGCGATCACCGGGCCGAGCAGGCCGGCGACGAGACCCCACAGCCCCAGGGCGACCGCGGCGATGACCGGGTTGAACGTCGCCGAGGCGCTTCCGGAGGCACCGAAGGACGCGACCCCGCCGGAGAACTCGGACGAGATGCGCAGCAGCAGCGCCGCGGCGAACGCCACGACCGCCAGCGCGCCGGCGAAGCGGAACGCCTCGCGGCGGGCCTCGGCGACGGAGTTCTGGCGGACGGTGAGCACCGTCGCCACCACCAGCAGGACGAGCAGCAGGACGACCGGCGCCAGCCAGACCCACGCGCTTTCCTCGGTGAAGGTGAAGAGATCGACGCTGTCCGCGGTGGCACCGAGGTCGATGCCGAGGCCGCCGAGCCCGGTGTCGGTACCCAGCGGGACACCCGCCGACCACAGGACGCTGGCCAGCGCGCCGTTGCCGGCGCCGAGCACCAGGACGCCGAGCTGCGCGACGCGCTCGTCGTTCTGGACGAGGCTGCAGACGAGGAAGGCCACCACGCCGAGCAGCCCGGCGGCGAGGACCGCCAGCGCGCCGAGCAGCGGGGCCACCGCCTGGGCGCGGACGGCGGCGAGGCGCGCCGGCAGCCCGCCGCGGGTCTGCCGGGAGAACAGCCACACCAGGCCGGTCGTGGCGACGGCGAACAGCACCGCGCCGATCAGCGTCGACCAGACCGACACCCCGACCCTGTCGATGGGGGCGAACTCCGCGTCGACCTCGTCGATGCGGTAGCGGGTCAGCAGGGCCAGCGGGAGGAACAGCACCGCGAACACCAGCGTCGTGCGCGCGCCCTGGAGCAGCAGGTCGCGGCCGCCGTGCACCCCGCGGGCGCGCAGCGAGCGGAGGAAGAGCCACGCCAGCAGGCCCAGGCCGGTGAAGGTCAGCGTGAGGGGCAGCAGACCGACGCTGCCGGAGCCGCTGACGACGCCGTCGAAGAACGGCTCGCCACCGCTGTCGAAGAACTCGTCGTCGCCGAGGATGTCGGCGGAGCTCTCGACGAAGACGTCGCCACCCACGGCGGTGCACACCGCACCCGCGGTGAGGGCGACGACCTCGCGGACGCCGAGCTCGCCCGCGGCCAACAGCAGGACACCCACCAGCGCGAGCGCCAGCATGGCCAGCACGGAGAACCCGGCGGCCTTGAGCGCGCCCCGCCAGTCACCGCCGAGCAGGGCGTCGATCGCACCGCGCGCCGCAGGACCGCCCTGCGGCGTCGCCGACCCCCACGGGGCACCGCCCTGGCCGGGGGCCCCGTACGGGCCGCCGGCCGGCGGCCCGCCGTAGGAGGCGCCGTGCTGGACGGAGGTGGCGCCGTGCGCCTGCGGATGGGGCGCGGCCGGGGCCTGCACCGGCGCCACCGGGCTGCCGCACGAGCCGCAGAAGGCGGTGTCGGGTCCCACCGGAGCCCCGCAGGCGCCGCAGATGCGGTCCGTCATGTGTGCTCTCCCCAGAAGTGACGGCGCGCGCCGTGCTCGCGGGTCACCCTAGGGGTCCGCGCCGTCCGGGCGAGACCTCCCTGTGGACGGCGGCGCGGCGCCGTCAGCCGTGCAGGGCAGCCGCAGCGGCGGCACGGAGGTCGCGCGCGAGAGCGGCCTCCGCGCGCTGGTCGGTGCGGACGACGACCACGTGCGGTCCGCCCAGCCCCAGAGCGGCCGGCAGCTCGTCCGCCGTCGACACCCGCGTCGCGGCCCAGCCGAGCGACTCCGCCACGGCGACCAGATCGCGGCCGTGCGGCGTGCCGAACACCCGGCGGTAGCCCTCCGCGTAACGGTCCTCACCGGGCTCGAGCTGGGCGAAGATGCCGCCGCCGTCGTTGTCCGGCACCACGACGGTCAGATCGGGGACGCGCTCGCCCTCGCCGGTCAGCAGCCCGGTGAGGTCGTGCAGGAAGGTGAGGTCGCCCATCAGCGCGAACGCGGGACCGCCGTGCACGAGCGCCGCGCCGACGGCGGTGGAGATCGTGCCGTCGATGCCGGCGACCCCGCGGTTGGCCAGCACGGTCAGGTCCGCCCGCGGCACGGCGAGCCGATCGACGTCGCGCACCGGCGTCGACGACCCGAGCACCAGCAGCGCGCCGGCCGGCAGCGCGGCGACGACGTCGCGGGCCAGTCGGGCGGCGGTGAGCTCCGGCGCGGCGTCGAGCACCGCGTCGACGGTGGCCCCGGCCCGGTCGGCGGCCGCCCGCCACGAGGCGGTCCAGTCCTCGTCGGACCCGTCACCCTCGGAGCCCGCGAGGATGCGGGTCACGCGGGTGCTGCTCCGCACCGCGTCGGCCCAGCGCGGGACCGCGCTGACGGTCTCGACCGTGATCCCCGGATCGGCGAGCAGCGCGTTCACCGGCCGGGACAGCGTCGGCCGACCCACGACGACGACGTGGTCCGGGCGGTGCGCGGCCAGCCAGTCGGGAGCGCCCAGCAGGAGCACGCCGCCGCGGAGGCTGCCCGCCCAGGCGGCGCTGCTGGGCTCGGACACGACCGGCCATCGGGAGGAGCCGTCGAGTGCGGGCGCCGCGTGCGCGGGACCGTCGCCGCCGATCACCAGCGTGCGCGGGGGCAGCCGGTGAGCGGTGGCGGCGAATCCGGGCGGGGGCTGGGCCGCGGTCCACGCAGCGCCGTCGGGGCGGCCGGCCCACGGTCCGTCCAGGGCGCCGCCGTCGTCGTCCCCCGGCATGAGCGGGTCGCGCAGGGCGAGGTTGAGGTGCACCGGGCCGGGGTCGGCCGACAGCGCCCCGGTGGCGGTGATCAGCGCCCTGGCGACGACGGAGCGCCAGTAGCGGTTCTGCGCCGCCTCGCGTCCCTCCTCGGGCACGCCGACGTCGGCCGCCCACCGCACGGCACCCCCGAAGAGCTGCGCCTGCTCGATGGTCTGGTTGGCGCCGGTCGAGCGCAGCTCCGGTGGCCGGTCGGCGGTGAGCGCCAGCAGCGGCACCCCGCTGGCGTCGGCTTCCAGCACCGCCGCGTGCAGGTGCGCCGCCGCCGTTCCCGAGGTCGTGAGCACCGGCACCGGCCGGCCTGACGCCTTGGCCAGGCCCAGCGCCAGGAACGACGCCGTCCGCTCGTCGATGCGCACGTGCAGCCGCACCCGGCCGGAGCGCTCCCCGGCGGCCAGCGCCAGGGCCAGCGGCGCCGAGCGGGAGCCGGGGGCGAGCACCGCATCGGTGACGCCCCCGCGCAGCAGCTCGTCGACCACGACCCGGGCGAAGGCGGTCGAGGGGTTCATGCGGTGATCACCGCGGTCATCCGCGCGGCCCACCGCTGCTCGGTCTCCGCGTCGGCGGCCACCGCGGCCTGCCGGTCGGGCTCGGGCCGGGCGACGGGCAGGGCGCCGTCGACCGGGAGCAGCGGCGTGCTCGACACGTCCTCGGTGAACATCGCCACGGTGGCCAGGCCGCAGGCGAACGGCAGGTCCGGGAGGGCGGCGGCCAGCGCCACCCCGGCGGCGATGCCGACCGAGCTCTCCAGCGCCGACGAGACGACGCAGGGCAGGCCGTGCGCCTCGGCGACGCGCAGGGCGGCCCGCACCCCGCCCAGCGGCTGCACCTTGAGGACGACGACGTCCCCGGCCTCGCGCAGGTCGACCGCCAGCGGGTCGGCCGAGCGCCGCACCCCCTCGTCGACGGCCACCCGGACGTCGATGCGGCGGCGCAGCGCGGCCAGCTCCTCCAGCGTGGCGCACGGCTGCTCGACGTACTCCAGGCCGACGGCGGCGTCGAGCGCCCGGATGCGGGTGACGGCGGTGTCCACGTCCCAGGCCGCGTTCGCGTCGACCCTCACCGCGCCCGACGGGCCGAGGGCGTCGCGCACGGCCTCCACGCGGGCGAGGTCGTCGGCCTCGGTCTGCCCCGGCTCGGCAATCTTGACCTTGGCCGTGCGGCACCCGGACGCGGCGACGATGGCGTGCGCCCGCTCGGCGTCCACCGCGGGCACCGTGACGTTCACCGGGACCGAGTCGCGCACCGGGGCGGGCCAGCCGACGGTGGCGGCCTCCACGGCGGCGGCCCACCAGCGCCGGCTCTCCGCGACGTCGTAGTCCCAGAACGGGGAGAACTCGCCCCAGCCGGCCGGGCCGCGCAACAGCACGCCGTCGCGCACGTCGATGCCGCGGAACCGGTTGCGCAGCCGGACCGAGTAGACCCACGCGTCCGTCGACGGCCCACCGCCCGTCGCGGAGTTCGAGCTCATGGCCGACACAGTAGGAGGACCCCGCTGCCCCCCACCGCTCGCCCGCTCGCGGCGGGAGCCTGCACCGGGGCTGGACACGCCCTCTCCCGTCGGGTCCTGCCTCCCCTCCGACGTACGCTCGTCCCTCGTGGCCCGGCACCTGACCCTCGTCCCCGCGGCCGAGGTGAGCCAGGCCGACGTGCGCGCGGCGCTGGACGGCGACCGGCCGCTGGCCGTCCTCCCGGCCGGCCCGCCCGCGGCCGTCGAGGCCGCCCGCGCGGTGCTCCGGCCCGAGGTCCCCCTGGAGGAGGGCGCCGACCTCGTCGTCGTCACCTCCGGCTCCACCGGCACCGGCCGGGGCGTGCTGCTGACGGTCGACGCCCTCCGCGCGTCCGCGACGGCGACGCTGGACCGGCTCGGCGGGCCGGGCAGCTGGCTGCTCGCGCTGCCCGTCTCGGCGATCGCCGGTCTGCAGGTGCTCTGCCGCAGCGAGCTGGCCGGCCGCGAGGCGGTCGTGCTGGACAAGGGCGAGGCCCTGGCGGCGGCCCTCGCCCGGATGCCGGCCGGCGACCGCCGGTACACCGCCCTGGTGCCCACCCAGCTGGTCCGCTTCCTCGACACCGAGCCCGACGCGCTGCGCGCGTTCGACACCGTCCTGGTCGGCGGAGCCGCCACCGACCCGGCGCTGCTGTCCCGCGCCCGCGCCGACGGCGTCCGCGTCGTCACGACCTACGGCATGACCGAGACCGCGGGCGGCTGCGTCTACGACGGCACCCCGCTGGACGGCGTCCGGGTCCGCGTGACCGACGGCGGGGTGGAGCTCGCCGGCCCCGTCCTCGCCACCGGCTACCGGCTGGACCCGGCCGCCACCGCCGCCGCGTTCGAGGGCGGCTGGTTCCGCACCCGCGACGCCGGGGACCTGGACGACGCGGGCCGGCTCACCGTGCGCGGGCGGCTCGACGACGTGGTCATCAGCGGCGGAGTGAACGTCGCGCCCGCGGCGGTGGAGGCGGTGCTGCGCGAGCACGCGGGGATCGCCGACGCCGTCGTCGTGGGCCGGCCGGACCCGGAGTGGGGCCAGCGGGTCGTCGCCGCCGTCGTCCCGTCCGGTGACCGCGCCCCCGACCTGGCCGAGCTGCGTCGCTGGGTGGGCGACCGGCTGGGCGCACCGGCCGCACCCCGGCAGCTGCACGTGCTGGCCGCCGTCCCGACCCTGCACACCGGCAAGCCCGACCGCCGCGCGGTCGCCGCCCTGATCCCGGAGGTCTGAGTGGCCACCCCCGCACAGTGGCTGGCCGGTGCCCGGCCCCGCACGCTCCCGGCCGCGGTCGCGCCGGTGCTCGTCGGCACCGGCGCCGCCGCCGCGCTGGACGGGTTCCGCCCGGCCACCGCGCTCCTGGCGCTCGTGGTCGCGCTGGCGCTGCAGGTCGCGGTGAACTACGCCAACGACTACTCCGACGGCAGGCGCGGCACCGACGCCGACCGGGTCGGGCCCATGCGGCTGGTGGGCTCGGGCGCCGCGTCGCCGCGAGCGGTGCTGGTCGCCGCGATGCTCTCCTTCGCCGTCGCGGCGGTGGCCGGGCTGGTGCTGGCGGCGCTGACCAGCTGGTGGCTCGTGGCGGTGGGGGCGGTGTGCATCCTGGCCGCCTGGACCTACACCGGCGGGCCGATCCCCTACGGCTACCGGGCGCTGGGCGAGGTCTTCGTCTTCGTGTTCTTCGGGCTCGTCGCCGTCGTCGGCACCACCTACGTGCAGACCCGCACGCTGCCGGGGCTGGCCTGGGCCGTCGCCGTCCCCGTCGGGCTGCTGATCGTGGCGATCCTGGTGGTCAACAACGTGCGCGACATCGACGGCGACGCGCTCGTCGGCAAGCGCACCCTGGCGGTGCTGCTGGGCGAGGGGGGCACCCGGTGGGCGTTCGCCGGGCTGTTCGTCGTCGCGCTGCTGGTCGTGCTGGCCGTGGGCGTCGTCCGGCCCTGGGTGCTCATTACGCTGCTCGCGGTGCCACTGGGCGTGCCGCCGCTGCGGACCGTGCTGGGCGGTGGCCGCGGCCCCGCGCTCATCGCCGCCCTGGGCGGCACCGGCCGGCTCACGCTGGTGACCGGGGTGCTGCTGGCCGCCGGGCTGGCGCTCAGCGGCTGACGGTCAGGCGGGCGGCTGCTCGCCGCTGAGCCGCGAGCGCAGCTGCTCCTTCTGCGCGCGGCGGGCCAGGTTGCGGGCGACGAGCGCCTCGCTGAGCCGCTCCCGCGAGGGCCGCAGCGCGACGTAGGAGACCGGCATCGACAGCAGCAGGCCGAACAGCAGCCCGGACCAGAAGTCGAGTCCGCCGAACCACCACAGCAGCAGGGTCAGCAGGGCGAAGATGCCCAGCCGGCCGACGGTGTGCAGGACCAGCCAGGGCAGCACCTTGGGCGGCGTCGCGGTTCCTCCGGTGGGTCCGGCCGGGCTCGCCGGGGTCTCGTGCTCAGCCATGCCGGCCCTCCCACTTCGTCGACAGCACCACGGTGGTGCGGGTGCGTGCCACGCCCCTGATCCGGTTCAACGCGTTGACCGTGCCCTCGAGTGCCGGGATGTCCGCCACACGCACCTTGAGCACGTAGCCCTCGCTGCCGGCCACCCGCCAGCAGTCCTCGATGCCGGGCACCTCGCGCATCGCGGCCTCGAGGCCGGTGTCGTCGACGGAGTCGCTCTCGATCACCCCGATGAGGGCGGTGACGTCCAGGCCCACCGAGGAGGGCTCGATGACGGCGCGGTAGCCGGTGATGACGCCCGCCGCCTCCAGCTTGCCGACGCGCTCGTGCACCGCGGGCGAGGAGAGGCCGACCTGCCGGGCGAGCTCGGCGTAGCTGGCCCGGCCGTTGGCCCGCAACAGCTCGATCAGGTGCCGGTCAACGGCGTCGATGGCGTGCTCTCCGTCCTCGTGGCGGCCGGTTCCCCGGTTCGCCCGCGCAACTCGTCCGGCACCGAGTATCGCCGCGGTCGTACGCTGGGTCGGGACGAGGGGGTGTGACCATGATCTTCCTGGTGGTGCTCGTGGCGGCGATCGTCGTGATCGCGCTGGTCATGCGGGCCGCAGCCAATCCGGGCGGCCCCGGTGGAGGGCTGCGTGGCCCCCGTCCGCCCCGGCGTCCCCGGCCGCAGCGGCCCACCCGGCCGCTGGCGCCCGACGACGACCCGGAGTTCCTCCGCGAGCTCGAGCGGCGCGCCCGCAGGGACGACGGCACGCCCGCCTGATCTCCGCTCCGGCCCCGCCCGGCAGGACCGGGCGCTACGCGGCGGGGCGTGCCCCGAACAGCCGCCGCCAGCCCCGCCGGGCGGGCACGGGGGTGGTCCGCCCCGCAGGTGCGAGCACCGGATCGGCCGCGGGCTCCTGCGGGTGCGCCTCGGGCGCCGCGTCGAGGTCGCCCGGCCAGCCGACGGCTCCGCCGCCCTTACGCTCGGGCAGGGGCCAGCCCGTGCTGCCTCCGGAGTGCTCGCCGTGCGCGCCGGCGGCCGCACCGGAGCGCCGGGAGAGCGCTGCGGCGACCAGCGGGTGCACCGTCTCGTCGTCGGCCGCGGTGTGCTTACCCACGGTGACCTGCTGAGGACCTCGCTCGGGGCGCCGTCATGGCTGCATGGAAGCACGTCACCGGCGCATCCGTCACCGACACGCCGCCCCGGCCGGGCCGGGCCTCACTCTCCGTGAGCGGACGCGGCGCTACTTCCCGCCGTAGCTGTGCAGGCCGCTGGACACCAGGTTGACGAAGGTCAGGTTGAAGACCATGACGACCAGGCCCACGACGTTGACCCATGCCGCGGGGCGGCCGCGCCAGCCGGCCGTCGTCCGCGCGTGCAGGTAGCCGGCGTAGATCACCCAGGCGATGAACGACCAGGTCTCCTTCGGGTCCCAGCCCCAGAACCGGCCCCAGGCGCTCTCCGCCCAGATCGCGCCGGCGATCACCGCGAAGGTCCAGATCGGGAAGCCGAAGACGGCGGTGCGGTGCGCCAGCCGGTCGAGCACGGCCGACGACGGCAGCCGCGACACGAAGCCGGTGCCCCGCTCCTCGGCCGGCTTCGCCTCGTCCTTGCTGCGCACCAGGTACAGGACACTGGCGATGCCGCTGACCAGGAAGATGCCGAACCCGAGGATGGCGGCGGTGACGTGGATGCCGAGCCAGGCCGACCGCAGCGCGGCGACCAGGGGCGCGCCCTCGACGTAGAGGAACAGCCCGATGGCGACCATGCCCAGGACCACGGGGGCGAGCACGAAGACGCCGATGTGCCGCAACGCCGGGGAGCGCACGGCGAGCACGACGTAGGCGACGACCGAGACGAGCACGACCGCGGTCGCGAACTCGTACATGTTGCCCCAGGGGAGCCGATGCAGGGCCAGTGCGCGGCAGACCAGGACGGCGGCGTGCGCCAGGGCGGCGAGCACGGTGACGCCGATGGCCAGGGCGCCCCAGCGCTGCGCCCGGCGCTGCGCCGCCCGGTCGGCAACCTCCGCGGCGTCGTCCCCGGTGTCGACGGCGACCGAGCCGCCTCCGGCCGCGACCAGCTCGCGGGCCCGCTGCGGGCGCCGCCCGAAGGCGAGCTCCGCGCAGAAGGCGACCAGCGCGACCGAGTACAGCGCGACGGCGATCGAGAAGAAGGTGTCCGACAGGTCGAGGAGCGACTGGTCAGGAGTCACGGGGCGGGACCTCCGAGTGCGGTGCGGTGCGGGCGGCGAGCGCGGCCCTCAGGTCGTCGGTGAGGGCGGCGAAGCGGGGGGCGCTCTCGCCGCTGCCCCGCGTCAGCGAGGCCAGCGTCAGCACGGTACCGCCGCCGTCGGCAGCGGGCGCGGCCCGGGCGAAGACCCGCTCCCGGCGCAGCAGGAGCAGCGCGAGCAGCCCGGTGAGCAGCGAGATCGCCGACACCAGCACCCACACCTGGCCCGGGTCGTGCGAGTACTGCATGGCGGCGAACTCCTCGAAGCCGCCGAAGGTGATGACCGTGCCGTCCTCGAGGGTCAACGACTCCCCGACCGACAGGTTCGCCGACCCCGCCTCGACCAGCCGGCCGCGCTCGATCTGGCTGGCGTCCAGCGAGTAGACCGACTGCGGGATGCCCGAGTCCAGCCCGAGGTAGCCCTGGTAGGCGACGATCGCGACCGTCGGGTTCAGCGGCTGGGGGTTGATCGAGGTGAGGACGCCGCCCTGCACCAGCCCGGTGGGGGCGAAGAACCCCTCGAGCGCCAGCTGGGTGTCACCGCCGACGTCGGGGAGCTTGAGCGCGCCCTCGCTGGCCATCGTCTGCAGGTCCGAGGGCAGGAAGGGCACCGAGATGTCCTCGAACGTCTGCCCGTCGGGCAGGGTCACGCTGAACATCGGGCTGAAGCCGTGGCCGGTGACGTAGAGCCGGTCGCCGTCGGAGCGCAGCGGGTCGTTGACCCCGATCGTCGCCCGCCGGCCCTCCTCGCCGGGCCCGCCGTGGCGGATGTCGGCGGTGAAGGACGACGCCGTGAGGTCGGGCTCGTACTCGGCCCGGAAGTCCTCCAGCGTCACGCAGGTCGGCGACAGGTCACCGGAGTCGACCAGCGGCCCGGAGGAGTAGGTGTCGTACTGCTGGAAGGAGTTGCAGAAGCCATCGCCCTCCGTGACCAGGATGCTGCCCTCGTAGCCCCACAGCTTGCCGCCGGCCAGGCCCAGCAGGAGCGCGATCAGGGACAGGTGGAACAGCAGGTTGCCGGTCTCCTTGAGGTAGCCCTTCTCGGCGGAGAGGTCTGTGCCGCTGGACTCGGCGGAGTGGGCAGAGCCCCGGCGGACCACGCGGTAGCGCCGGACCCGCAGCTCCTCCTCCACGACGTCCAGCGCAGCCGCCGGAGCCAGCGGCGTCGACACCTGGCCGGAGTCGGGCAGCCGGAGCAGGTTGCGCGGGGCCGGCGGCGGTGCGGCGCGCAGCGCACGGGCGTGCTCGACCGCGCGCGGCACCACGCAGCCGATGAGCGAGATGAACAGCAGCAGGTAGACCGCGGCGAACCAGGGCGAGCTGAAGACGTCGAACAGGTACAGCCGGTCCAGCACCGGTGCGAGGTCCGGGTGGTCGGCGAAGTACTGGCGGACGTTGGTCTGCGACAGCGAGCGCTGGGGCAGCAGCGAGCCCGGGACGGCGGCCAGCGCCAGCAGGAAGAGCAGCACGATCGCCGTGCGCATCGCGGTGAGCCGGCGCCACCAGGCCAGCAGCCGGGCGGTCACGCGGCGGCCGGCCGAGGGGCGCGCGGGCGGCGGCGGGGCCGGGGTGGGCGCGGGCGCGGTCGTGGTCACAGCGAGCTCTCCGCGAGGCCGTTGGCCGCCAGCCAGCCCTGCAGCCAGCGCATCATGTCGGTCCACGCGCCGGTGAGCAGCAGCAGCCCGACGACGACGAGCACGGCGCCACCGAAGCGGGTCACCGCCTGCGCGTGCACCCGCAGGAAGGTCATGGCGCCGACGGCCCAGCGGGCCCCCAGCGCGACCAGGACGAACGGCACGCCGAGCCCGAGGCAGTAGGCCAGCCCGAGCAGCGCCCCACGCCCGGCGGTCGCCTCGGCGAAGGCGAGGTTCTGCACAGCGGCCAGCGTCGGACCGAGGCAGGGGGTCCAGCCCAGCCCGAAGACGACGCCCAGCAGCGGGGCGCCGGCCAGCCCGAGGGTGGGGCGCACGCTGAGCCGCTTGGTGCGCTGGAGGAGTGGCAGCCAGCCGAGGAAGCCCAGGCCGACCAGCACGGTGACCCCGCCCATCACGCGGGTGATCTCCTCGTTGTGCACGAGGAGCAGCCGGCCCAGCCCGCCGAACGCGGTGGAGATGGCGACGAAGACGGCGGTGAAGCCGAGGACGAACAGCGAGGCGCCGAGCACCATGCGGCCGCGGGGGGCGCGCTCGTCGGTGCGCACCGCCGTCGCCGTCCCGCCGGCGCCGGAGGGCGCGGCCGCCGTCGTCCGCGCTCCCGAGCCGACCAGGCCGGTGACGTAGGAGAGGTAGCCGGGGACCAGCGGCAGCACGCAGGGCGAGGCGAAGCTGATCAGCCCGACCAGCGCCGCGACCGCGGCGGCCACGAGCAGCGGGCCGTCGCTGACGAGGTCGGCGAAGGTCTCCCCCACGTCAGTCCTCCTCCGCCGTCAGCATGCCCAGCACGTCGCGCAGGTCCTGCTCCTCGACCGCTCCGGTGTACACCGCGGCGACCCGGCTCTCCCGGTCCAGCACGATCGTGGACGGGATGGCGCTGGCGGGGTAGTCCCGGAACGCCAGGGCCACCTCGCCGCGGGGGTCGGACAGCGAGGGGAACTCGATGCCGAACCGCTCCTCGAAGGCGCGGGCGAGCTGCTCGGTGTCCTTGACGTTGATGCCGAGGAACTGCACGCCCTCGTCCCGGACGTCGGCGTACACCTCCTGGAACTCCGGCGACTCCACCCGGCAGGGCCCGCACCAGGAGCCCCAGAAGTTGACGACGGCGACGTCCCCGGCGAGCTCGGCCGAGGAGAACTGGTCGCCGTCCAGCAGCGTGCCCCCGAACTCGGGGGCGGTGGCGCGCTCGTCGAGGGGGATGACCTCGCCGCGCGGGGTGCCCTCGACGAACCGGAACTCGCCGCCGTTGTTGACGTCGACGGCGTCGTCGCCCGTGCTGCAGCCGGTCAGCGCGAGCGCGCCGGCGGACAGGAGGGCCAGGAGGCGCTTCATGCGCCCGGCACCGCGTCGGAGGGGGTCGCGCCGGCGGGCTCGGCGTAGCTCAGGCCGACGAAGCGGTCGCCCTCGTAGGTCACCGAGGTGACGCTGGCCAGGGCGCACTCGCGGCGGCGGGGGTCGTGCAGGTAGCTGCGGCCCTCGAGGTGCAGCCGCACGGTCCAGATGGGCAGCTGGTGGCTGACCAGGACGGCCTCCTGGCCTCGCGCATTGTCGCGGGCGGTCTCGACCGCGGCGAGCATGCGGGCGGCGATCTCGACGTACGGCTCGCCCCACGAGGGCTGGAAGGGGTTGCGCAGCTTCCACCAGTTCCGCGGCGCGCGGAACACCCCACCGGCCCCGCCGACCACCATGCCCTCGAACGCGTTGCCCGCCTCGATCAGCCGGTCGTCGATGGCGACGGGCAGGCCGGTCGCCTCGGCGAGGGGGCGGGCGGTCTGCTGCGCGCGCTCCAGCGGGCTGGACACCAGGTGGGTGACGTCCCGCCCGGCGAACCACTCCGCGGCGGCCACCGCCATCGCCTCGCCGGTGGTCGACAGCCGGAACCCGGGCAGCCGGCCGTAGAGGACCTTGCCCGGGTTGTGGACCTCGCCGTGCCGCAGCAGGTGGACCGTCGTCCGCTCGCTCACGATGTCTCCTCGCTAGCGCTCGTCGACACCGCGAGCGGCGCTGCTGTGCTCATGCGTGAGCTCGCAAGCTCGCTCACGACGACCGCTCGCTCAGGACGGGACCGGCACCCGCGCCGTCACCGGCCGCGGCGGCCGCGCGGGCCGCCGCCGGCAGGGCCTCGAGCACGCGGTCCAGCGCCTCGCCTGCGAGCTGGGCGTTGACGAACCAGGACTCGAACGCCGACGGCGGCAGGTACACCCCGCGGGCGAGCATGGCGTGGAAGAAGGCGGTGTAGCGGGCGACGTCCTGGGTGCGGGCGTCGTCGTAGTTCCGCACCCGGCGCTCGTCGGGCACGAAGAAGACCGAGAACATGTTGCCCGCCTGCTGCACGCGGTGCGGCACCCCGGCGGCGAACAGCGCGGCGCTCGCGGCACCGCGCAGGACCGCGGCGACCTCGTCGCAGTGCGCGTAGACGTCGTCGGTGCAGTGCCGCAGCGTGCTGAGGCCGGCGGCGACCGCCACCGGGTTCCCCGACAGCGTGCCCGCCTGGTAGACCGGGCCGACCGGGGCGAGGTGGTCCATCAGGTCGGCGCGGCCGCCGAACGCCGCGGCGGGCAGCCCGCCGCCCATGACCTTGCCGAAGGTGAACAGGTCGGCGTCGACGGGGTCCAGGCCGTACCAGCCGGAGCGCGACACCCGGAACCCGGTCATGACCTCGTCCAGGATCAGCAGCGAGCCGGCGGCGGCCGTGATGCGACGCAGCGCGGCGTTGAAGCCGGGGTCGGGCGGGACCACGCCCATATTGCCCGCCGCGGCCTCGCTGATGACGCAGGCGATCTGCGGGCCGCGCTCGGCGAAGACCGCCTCGACCGCGGCGACGTCGTTGTAGGGCAGGACCACGGTGTCCGCGGCCGCCCCGGTGGTGACGCCGGGGGTGTCGGGCAGCCCGAGGGTGGCGACGCCGGACCCGGCGGCGGCCAGCAGGGCGTCGACGTGCCCGTGGTAGTTGCCGGCGAACTTCACGACCAGCGGGCGCCCCGTGACGCCGCGCGCGAGCCGCACCGCCGAGAGCACCGCCTCGGTGCCGGAGTTGACCAGCCGGACCCGCTGCACGGGCGCGACCCGCTCGCGGATCTCCTCGGCGAGCTCGATCTCGCGCTCCGTCGGCGCACCGAAGCTCAGCCCCCGGCGCGCCGCGGCGGTGACCGCCTCGACGACGGCGGGGTGCGCGTGCCCGAGGATCAGCGGGCCCCACGAGCTGACCAGGTCGACGTAGCGCCGTCCGTCGGCGTCGGTGAGCCACGGGCCCGAGCCCTCGACCATGAACCGCGGGGTACCGCCGACGGCCTGGAAGGCACGCACCGGGCTGTTGACCCCGCCCGGCGTGACGCCACGGCCGCGGGCGAAGAGCTCCGCGGAGACGGGCGCCTCGTAGGGGAAGGGTGAGCTGTCCGACGAGGTCACGACCCCAGTGTCCCTTCTCTTCCTGGACGCCCGTCGGTGGCGTCGGACACCGCGGCGAGCAGGGCGGCGCGGAGGGCGACGGGGTCCCGGGTGGGCACGAGCACGGTGTGCCCGTCGGTCAGCCGCAGCGGCAGCCCGGTGCGACCGGGCGGCAAGTCCCACCCGCCGCCGAGGACCGGCGCCCCGGCGTCCACGCCGCCCTCGACGACCGCCAGGTGCGCGGCGTCGACGTCGCGAAGCGGGACGACCTCCAGGCCGACGGCCAGCCCGTCGGGGCTCACCCGCACCGTCCAGAGCCGCCGCGCCGACACGCAGCCGATCGCCGTGGCGCCCAGGACGCCCACGATGGACACCGCCCACAGCCACAGCGGGACGTCCGGACCGGGCAGGACCAGGTCCAGGACGAGGAAGAGCCCGAGGGCCCCGGCGGCGATCCCGACCGGCCGCCAGGACCCGCCGGGCTCGACGTACTCGGCCATCTCAGCCGCGGTCGAGCCAGCGCGCGGCCTCGACCGCCCAGTAGGTGAGCACCTGCCCGGCACCCGCACGGCGGATGGCGGTCAGCGTCTCGAGGATCGCCCGCTCGCGGTCCACCCAGCCGTTGGCCGCGGCGGCCTCGAGCATCGCGTACTCGCCGCTGACCTGGTACGCGCTCACCGGCACCTGCACCGCGTCGGCGACCCGCCGCACGATGTCCAGGTAGGGCAGCGCGGGCTTGACCATGACGGCGTCGGCACCCTCGGCGAGGTCCTGCGCCACCTCGCGCAGCGCCTCGTCGGCGTTCGGCGGGTCCATCTGGTAGGTCGAGCGGTCGCCGAACTGCGGCGCACCCTCGGCCGCCTCGCGGAACGGCCCGTAGAAGCCCGAGGCGTACTTGGCGGCGTAGGCCAGGATCGGGACCTCGGTGAACGCGGCGCTGTCCAGGCCGGCGCGGATGGCCGCGACCTGCCCGTCCATCATCCCGCTGGGCGCGACGAGGTGGGCCCCCGCCTGCGCCTGGGCGATGGCCACGGCCGCGTACCGGTCCAGCGTCGGGTCGTTGTCGACGACGCCGGCGGGGGTGACCACGCCGCAGTGCCCGTGGTCGGTGTACTCGCACAGGCAGAGGTCGGCCATGAGCACCAGCGCGTCACCGAGGTCGCCGCGCAGCTGCTGCAGCGCCACGTTGACGATGCCGTCGGCGGCGTCGGCCTGCGAGCCGATCGCGTCCTTCTCGGCGGGGATGCCGAAGAGCATCAGCCCGCCGATGCCGGCCTCGGCCGCCTCGTGCGCGGCCTTGCGCAGCGAGTCCAGCGAGTGCTGGACGACGCCGGGCATCGAGCCGATCGGCACCGGCTCGGCGAGGTCCTGCTTGACGAAGACCGGCAGCACCAGGTCGGCCGGGGCCACCCGGGTCTGCGCGGTCAGCCGCCGCAACGCGGGCGTCGACCGGAGCCGCCGCCCGCGCGCGAAGCCGGGGTTCGCACCCCCGCCGCCACTCACTTGCCCTCGCCGTCCTCCGACTCGCGCAGCGACAGGGCGTACTCGGCCAGCGCGTCCACGAGGGGCGCGACGGCGGCCGTCTCGGGCTGCACGTCGACGCGCAGGCCGAACTCCTGGGCGCTGGCGGCCGTCGCGGGGCCGATCACGGCGACGACGGTCTTGGCGTGCGGCTTGCCCGCGATGCCGACCAGGTTGCGCACGGTGCTCGACGAGGTGAAGCAGACCGCGTCGAAGCCGCCGCCCTTGATCGCCTCGCGCACCGACGCGGCCGGCGGGGCCGCGCGCACGGTGCGGTAGGCGGTGACGTCGTCGACCTCCCAGCCGCGCTCGACCAGCCCGGCGGCGAGCACCTCGGTGGCGATGTCGGCGTGCGGCAGGAGCACGCGGTCGATCGGGTCGAGGACGTCGTCGTAGTCCGGGAACTCGGCGAGCAGGCCCTGGCTGGACTGCTCGCCGGCGGGCACCAGCTCGGGCACGATGCCGAACGCGCGGACCGCGTCGGCGGTCTGCTCGCCGACGCAGGCGACCTTCACGCCGGCGAAGGCGCGGGCGTCCAGGCCCAGCTCGGCGAACTTCTCGCGCACGGCCTTCACCGCGTTCACCGAGGTGAAGACGATCCAGCCGTAGCGGCCGGTGACCAGGCCCTTCACCGCGCGGTCCATCTGCGCGGGGCTGCGGGGCGGCTCGACGGCGATGGTCGGCACCTCGACCGGGACGGCGCCGTAGGCGCGCAGCCGGTCGCTCATCTCGCCGGCCTGGTCCTTGGTGCGGGGCACCAGGACGCGCCAGCCGAACAGCGGGCGGCTCTCCCACCACGACATGCGGGCGCGCTTGTCGACCGCCGCGCCGACGGTGACCACCACCGGCCCGGTCAGGGAGTCCAGGCCGGCCGCCTTCTCGGCGACCGCGGACAGCTTGGCGACGACGCTCTTCTGCGCGGTCGACGAGCCGCCGGTGGTGACGACGACCGGGGTGCTGCCCGCCAGCCCGCCCTCGACCAGGCGGCCGGCGGCGTCGGGGAGCTCCTCGACGGTGGCCCGCAGCACCAGGGTGCCGCTGGTCGCGGCGGTGGCGGCGGCCAGCGCGGCGAGGTCGACCCCGCTGCGCAGGTCGGCGGTCAGCGCCGTGCTGCCGGCGGCGACCCCCGCGAAGGCGGGGACGGCGGTGGCCGGTGCGACGCCGGGCACCACGTCGAAGCCCACGGAGGTCCGGCCGACGGCCTGCACCTCCTTCACGGCGGCGTCGTCGGTGTACGGGTCGCCGGCGATCAGCCGGACGACCACCGCGCCGCCCTTGGCCGCGGCGACGGCGCCCTTGGCGACCTCGGCCGGCTCGCCGGAGACGGGGACGAGCTCGACCCCAGGGTTAATCCCGCGGACGACGTCCTGGACGGCGGCGGGCACGTCGACGTCGACGAGCAGGTGGGCGGCCTCGGCGATCGCCGCCGTGGCGCGTGCGGTCAGCATGCCGGGGTCGCCCGGTCCTGCGCCGACGAAGACGACCCGGCCCGTGCTGCCGACGGTCTTGCGGAAGCGCGTCATCGCGTGCTCCTGATCCTGGCCCGGAGGGCCTTTGTTGCTGGGTTCTGGGGGGCGGGTGCTGCGCCCCGGAGGGACGTCGCGAGCTCGGTCACCGACCGACCGCCATGAGCTCGGCCGCGCCGCGGTCGAGCAGTTCGGCCGCGAGCCTGCGGCCCAGGGCCGCGGCGTCGTCCAGCGGGCTGCTCAGCGAGCCGCGGACGCCGTCGCTGCCGTCGATCGCGGTGACCGACGCGCGCAGGAACAGCTCGGGACCGTGCTCGCCCTCGGCCACCTCGGCGTAGGCGGCCACGGGCGCGCTGCAGCCGGCCTCGAGGGTGCCCAGGGTGGTCCGCTCGGCCAGCGCACAGGCGCGGGTGCGGAAGTCCTCGAGCCGGCCGAGCAGCTCGCGGGTGCGGGCGTCGCTGGTGCGGCACTCGACGGCCAGGGCGCCCTGCGCGGGAGCGGGCAGCACCTGGAGCGGGTCGAGCGTCTCGGTGATCACCGCGAGCCGCCCCAGCCGGGACAGCCCGGCTCTGGCCAGCACGACGGCGTCCAGGTCACCGGGGCCGGTGGCCGAGCCGGCGACGCGGCCCAGGCGGGTGTCCACGTTGCCGCGGATCGGCACGACGTCCAGGCCCAGCCCCAGCGCCCGCAGCTGGGCGACGCGGCGAGGGGCCCCGGTGCCCACGGTCGAGCCGGGGGGCAGCTCGCCGAGGGTCAGCCCGTCGCGGGCGACCAGCGCGTCGCGCGGGTCCTCCCGCGGCGGCACCGCGGCGAGGATGAGGCCGGGCGCGGGCGCCGTGGGCAGGTCCTTGTAGCTGTGCACGGCCAGGTCGATCTCGCCGGCGAGCAGCGCCTCGCGCAGCGCGGTGACGAAGACGCCGGTGCCGCCGAGCTGGGCGATGGCGGCCTGCGACCGGTCGCCGTCGGTGGTGATGTGCACCAGCTCGACCGGGGTGCCGGTGGCGGCGGTGATGGCGTCGGCCACGGTCTGCGACTGGGTGCGGGCCAGCATGCTGGCGCGGGTGCCCAGCCGGAGGACGGCGGTGCCCGACGCGGTCTCGGCCGAGGTGCGCACGGCGGTCACGCGACACCTCCGGTGCGTTCGGGGTCGGCCGTCACGGCGTCGGCCAGGCTGGTGGTCTCGGGGACGTCGGCGTCGATGCCGAGGCCGAAGAGGGCGCGCAGGGCGCCGGCGTAGTCGGTGCCCCCGGGCACGGCGGAGAGCTCCTTCACCCGGACCGTGGGCTCGTGCAGCAGCTTGTCCACGACCCGGCGGACGGTGCGCGCGATCTCGGCGCGCGAGCGCGGGTCGAGGTCGGGCAGCCGGGTGGAGAGCCGCAGCAGCTCGGCGTCGACGACGTCGGCGGCCTGGCTGCGCAGGGCCGACACGGTGGGCGCGACCGCGGCGGCCTGCTGCTCGGCGCGCAGCAGCGCGGCCTCGGCCTCGATCATCGCGTGCGCGGCCGCGATGTCGTCGGCGGCGACCCCGCCCGCGGGCGACGCGCCGGCGTCGCGGGCGGCGACCCGCTCGCCCTGGAGCAGGGCGAGGTCGACGAGGTGCACGTCGGGCAGGGCGGCCACGCCGGGGTCGACGTCGCGCGGCAGCGCCAGGTCGACGACGGCCATCGGCTGGCCCGGGCGACGGCGCATCGCGGTGGCCACCGACTCGGTGCTCACCACGACGCCCGTGGCGCCGGTGCACGAGACGAGGACGTCGGCGTCGACCAGCTCCTCCGGGGCGTCCGCGAGCTCGATGGCCCGGCCGCCCAGGGTGGTGGCCAGCCGCTGCGCCGACGCGTGGGTGCGGCTGCCGATCACGACGTCGGCACCCCGGCGGGCCAGCGTGGTCGCGGCCAGCGCGCCCATGGAACCGGCGCCCACCACGAGCGCCCGGCGGCCGGCGAGGTCGCCGATGCGGGCCTCGGCGCGGTCGAGCGCCACGGACACCAGGGAGGCCCCCGCGCGATCGATGCCGGTCTCGGAGTGCACGCGCTTGCCCACCCGCAGGGCCCGCTGGGCGATCGGGTGCAGGGCGCGGCCGACGGTGCCCTCCTCGCGGGCCAGCGCGTAGGCGGCGCGCAGCTGCCCCAGCACCTGCGTCTCGCCGACCACCATCGAGTCCAGCCCGGCGGCGACGGTGAACAGGTGGGTGACGGCCTGGTCCTCGTAGTGGACCGTGACGTAAGGAGAGAGCTCCTCGACCGAGGCGCCGGCCTGGCGCGCGAGGACGCGGCTCACGTCGGTGACGCCGCCGTGGAATCGCTCGACCTCGGCGAAGACCTCGATGCGGTTGCAGGTCGCGAGCACCAGGGCCTCGGCGACGTGGTCGCCGTCGACCAGCTCGTGCAGGGCCTTGACCCGGTCGTCGTGGGTCATCGCGAACTGCTCCAGCAGCGCGACCGGCGCGGTCCGGTGGCTGATGCCGACTGCCAGCAGGCTCATGCCGACTCCCCCACCTCGGCGGGCACCCGCTGCTGGCCGAGGAAGGCCAGCACCTGGAGCTCCACCGACAGGTCCACCTTGCGGACGTCGACCCCGGCCGGAGCCGCGAGCGTCACGGGCGCAAAGTTCAGGATGCTGCCCACCCCCGCTGCGGCGAGGCGATCGCAGATGCCCTGCGCCACCTCGGCCGGCGTCGTGATGACCCCGATCGACGCGCCGGTCGCCGCGACGACGTCCTCCAGCTCGTCCAGGGGGCGGACCTGCAGCTCGCCGATCCGCTGGCCGATGCGGGCGGGCGAGGCGTCGAACAGCCCGACGAACTCGAAGCCGCGGGTGCCGAAGCCGGCGTAGTCGGCCAGCGCCGACCCCAGGTTGCCGATGCCGACCAGGACGCAGGCCCGGGCACGACCCACGCCCAGGACGCGGGTGAGCCGGTCGCGCAGCAGGTCGACGTCGTAGCCCACGCCCCGCACGCCGCACGGGCCCAGGTGGGAGAGGTCCTTGCGCAGGCCGGCCGGGTTCACGCCGGCGGCCGAGGCGAGCTCACCGGAGGAGACGGTGCTCCGGCCGCCGTCGGCGAGCGTGGCGAGCACCCGGAGGTACACGGCCAGGCGCGCGACGGTGGCCTCCGGGATGGACCGGGGCCGCGGCTGCATCAACGGGCTCTCCACAGCGGCCGCGCCCGGGGCCGGCAGCAGCCGGGCGGTGCGACGACACGCAGAACGACGACGACAAGGTTCGGTGGCGCGGGCACCGGGGTACCCGCGGTCGCCACGGTAGCCGCTTGTGAACGCCGGAACAAAGTCCGCGACGCGGTCACACCGCGCTGACCGGCCCGAACGGGTGGCGCTGTGTCCGAGACCACGCCGGGGAGGCCCCCGCGCCGGCCGTCCCCGCCTCGGTCAGCCGCCCCCGAGGCCCAGGTCGCGGCGCAGCCGGGGCACGTCGACGGTGAAGTAGGAGTGCTCGCGACCGTCGAGCAGGACCACGGGCACGCGGTCGCCGAACTCCGCCTGCAGCTCGGGGTCGGCGTCCACGTCGACCGCCTCCGGCTGGAGCCCGGCCTCGGCGGCGATCCGCTCCAGGGTCTCGGCGGCCACCTCGCACAGGTGGCAGCCGGCCCGGGTCATGAGCCGCAGCCGCGGGGCGCCCTCACCGGTCATCGGCGTCCTCGTCGGTCGCGGCGCCGGTCAGACCCAGCTCGCGCAGCCGGGCGCGGCTCACCTTGCCGGTCAGCGAGTGCGGGAGGCTCGGCAGGAAGTGCACCGAGGTGGGCACCTTGTAGCGGGCCAGGGAGCCGGCGGCGTGCTCGCGGAGCTCCTCGACGGTGAGCTGCCGGCCCGGCTCCAGGGCCACCACCGCGCGCACCGCGGCGCCCGTGCGCGGGTCGGGGACGCCGATGACGGCGCTCTCCGCGACCGCCGGGTGGGTGTCGAGCACCCGCTCCACCTCGGCCGGGTAGACGTTGAAGCCGCTCACCAGGATCAGGTCGCTGCGGCGGTCGACCAGGTGCAGGTCGCCCTCGACGTCCCGGTAGGCGAGGTCGCCGGTGCCCAGCCAGCCGTCGGCGTCGGGGCCGTCGGCACCGTCGGGCCAGTAGCCGGAGAACAGGTTGGGCCCGCGGATCCACAGCTCGCCGGGTCCCTCACCGGGCAGGTCGTCGTGGCCGTCCTCCTCGGTGCCCGCGGCCCGCTCCCCGTTTCCGGGGGCGGCGTCCGCGACGTCGGCCGGGTCCGCCGTGTCGGCGGTGTCGCGCAGGGCGACCTCGATGCCCGGCAGCGCTCCGCCGATGCAGTCGGGCTTGGGCCGGCCGGTGGCCAGGGTGCTGGCGACGACGGGCGCGGCCTCGGTGAGCCCGTAGCCCTCCCACACGGTGACGGCGGCCCGCTCGCGCATCGCCGTCCACACCTCCTCGGGCAGCGGGGCCGCTCCGGAGGAGGCCAGCCGGACCGCCGCGAAGGCGCGGCGGAGGTCGGCGTCGCTGCCGGCGGCGTCGGCCACGGCCAGCCAGGCCTGGTACATCGGCGGCGCCCCGGGGACCGCGGAGACGTGCTCCTCGGTCATGACGGCGAGCGTGCCGCGCGGGTCGAAGGTCTCCTCCAGCACGGCGCACGCGCCGGTGGCGGCGACCAGGCCGAAGCCGGCGTTGAGGCCGTAGACGTGGAACAGCGGCAGCACGAGGAGGACGCGGTCGTCCGGGCGCACCGGCGGCGGCTCCATCGCCAGGCACTGCTCCTGGTTGGCCCGCAGCGCACCGGAGGTCAGCATGGCGCCGCGCGGGCGGCCGGTCGTGCCGCTGGTGTAGCAGAGGAAGGCCAGCTCGGCGGGGTCGTCGGCGACCGCGGGCGGCGCGCCGTCGGCCTCGGGCGCGCCCGGGCAGACCGGCACCCCGGCGATCTCGTCGCGCTCCGCCGGTGCCACGAGCAGCGCGGCGCCGGAGTCGGTGAGGACGTACTCGAGCTCGGGCTCGGTGTAGGCGGTGTTGACCGGCACCACCACGAGCCCCGCGCGCAGCGCCCCGAGCACCGCGCGCAGCCATGGCAGGCCGTTGGGCAGCTGCACGGCCACGCGGTCGCCGGGCGCCAGGTCGCGCGCCGCGTACCCCGCGGCGGCGCGGTCGACGGCGGCGTCGAGCTCCGACCAGGTCAGCCGCTCTTCACGGGTGACGACGGCCGGTGCGTCGGGCCGCTGACGGGCCGCGGACCGCACGAGCGCGGCCAGGGACCTCCCTGCCTCCTGGTCCGACACATCTCCTCCGGTGGGCGGCTGGCGTGGACGGGCAGGGGCGATGTTGTCACCATGGGGCCAGCCCCGCAGCTCACGCGCCCTGAGCGCGCTCCGCGTCGGGGAGGAGACGGTCCAGGAACGGCGGGCCGACGAGGAGGTCATCGCCCGCAATGCCGCACCCTCTCGACGCCGAGGAGTCGGCGCCCGCCGCTGCCCGGCGTCCGCGGCCGAGCCCGCGACCCCGGCCGACACCGTTCCCGCGCGCCAGCGCCGAGGCGGTCGCCACCGAGGCCCCCGTCGAGCGCGGCGCCGCGGCCGACGCCGTCGTGCCGGAGCCCCCCGAGCCGAACGTCGCCGCCGAGGTCGTTCTCCCCGACGACGGGCAGGCCGCTCCCCCGCCCCCCGCCGAGGGGCCGGACGTGTGGGAGTGGGTGCGGCGGACGCAGGAGGGCGACGCCGAGGCGTTCGGCCAGCTCTACGACCACTACGTCACGCTGGTCTACCGGTACGTCTACAACCGGGTCGGCGACCGCGCGACCGCCGAGGACGTGACCAGCGAGACCTTCGTCCGCGCGCTGCGCCGGATCGACTCGCTCAGCTTCCAGGGCCGCGACGTCGGCGCCTGGCTGGTCACGATCGCGCGCAACATCGTCCTGGACCACGTGAAGAGCAGCCGGTACCGGCTGGAGGTCGCGACCGCGGACATGCGCGACGCCGACCGGGCCACCGACGGCCCCGAGGACGCCGTCGTCGCCCACCTCACCAACCGCGAGCTGCTGGCCTGCGTGCAGCAGCTGGGCAGCGAGCAGCAGGAGTGCATCGTGCTGCGGTTCATCCACGGCCTCTCGGTGGCCGAGACCGCCGCGATCATGGGCAAGAAGGACGGCGCCATCAAGGCTCTGCAGCACCGGGCGGTGCGCCGGCTGGCCGGCCTGCTCCCGGAGGGCGTGCGATGAGCGCGACTCCTCGCCCCGGGGCCGTATCTCCGCATCGGGCATCCTCGTTGGGCCGGGGGCGAGGGAGCGTGCCGACGACCGGCGGCCCCGCCCGAGCGACCGGAGGAACCCCGTGACCACGCACGACAGCGATGCGGCGCCGTTCCGCGGTGCTGCGCGTCGTGGGGACGAGCAGGACGCCCGGGTCGTCACGATGCTGCAGGACCTGGCGCCACGGCTCGACGTCGAGCCCGACCCGGAGTACCGGCGCGCCGCCCGCCAGCGGCTGGTGGCGATGGCCGCCGTCCGCACCCCCGAGCCCGTCCGCCCCTCCGCGCTGCGCCGCCTGCTGGCCGCCCGCGCGGTCGACGCGCCCGCGGGCCGGTGGCGCACCCGGGCCACCGCCGGGCTGGCCGGCGCCGCGTTGACCGTCACCTCGGTGGCCACCCTCGTGGCCCTGGCCACCGGTGCGGGCCCGGGCGACGTCCTCTACGGCGTCAAGCGGGGCACCGAGCAGACGCAGCTGGCGCTGGCCGGCGACTCCCGCGGCCGGGCGCTGCTGGACCTCGCCCGCACCCGCCTCGAGGAGCTCGACGACGTCGATGGCGACACCGGGCTGGTCCGCTCGACGCTCGCGACGATGGACGACCAGACCACCGAGGGCGCCTCCTGGTACCTGGCGCGGGCGGTGGACACCGCCGACCCCGCACCCCTGGACACGCTGTCCCGCTGGGCCGGCGCCCAGTCCGCGCGGCTGGACGCGGCGGGCGCCGACGTCCCGGCCGGCGCGACGGACGACGTCGCGGCGTCGCTCGACCTGCTGGACGCCCTCACCGAACGCGCCGACGGGCTGCGCACGGCCCTCGACTGCCCCGGGGATCCGGTGCTGACCGGCACCGACCGGTTCGGTCCCGTGCCCGGGGAGTGCGGTCCCCCGGTCCAGGCCGTGACGCCGCCCGGGTCCCCGGCCCCGGTCGAGCCGGCGCCGGAGGGCACGCCGCCGCAGGCGGTCCCGACCACCCCGGGCGACCCGGCCACGCCCGGCGACCCGGCCACGCCCGCGGACCCGGGCGCCGAGCAGCCGGGGCAGGGCCCCCTGCCGCCGCAGACCCCCGGGCTCCCGGTCCCCCCGACGGCGACCACCCCCGAGCTCGACCTGCCCGGGGGTCTTCCGGACCTGCCCCTGCCCACCGTGCCCTCCGGCACGTCCGGGCCACCGGCCGTCCCCGCTCCGCCGCCGACCGGCACCGACGACTCGCTGCTCGAGGTGCCGTTGGACGAGAACGGCTGCGTGGAGGTGCCGCCCCTGGTCCGGATCGGCACGTGCTGAGCGGCCGCATCGCCCGCGCCCACGCGCCCGACTAGGGTCGCTTCCGTCGGTGACCCGCCCACGTGGGCGGGCCGGATCCAGGGAGGACGCCCGTGCCGCGACTGCCCCTCCGCAGCCGCAAGGACGTCGGTTCCACGCCCAGCGAGGAGGACAGCCGGGCCCACGTGGCCGGTGCCGCGTCCGCCGCGGCCGCCGAGGTCGCACCGCCGCCGGCCGTCCGGCCCGACCCCAGCGCCGCGGCCTTCTTCGACGTCGACAACACGATGATGATGGGCGCCTCGCTCTTCTGGTTCGCCCGTGGCCTGGCCGCCCGCAAGTACTTCTCCACCCGTGACATGGCCGGCTTCGTCTGGCAGCAGGCCAAGTTCCGCATCGGCGGCAACGAGGGCAACCCCGACGACATGCTGACCATCCGGGAGAACGCGCTGGCGTTCGTCGCCGGGCGCGAGGTCTCGGAGATCGTCCGGCACAGCGAGGAGATCTACGACGAGCTGATGGCCGACCGGATCTGGGCCGGCACGCGGGCGCTGGCCCAGCAGCACCTGGACAACGGGCAGCGCGTCTGGCTGGTCACCGCCACCCCCGTCGAGCTCGCCTCGATCATCGCCCAGCGGCTCGGGCTCACCGGGGCGCTGGGCACGGTCGCCGAGGTGGTCGACGGGCGCTACACGGGCCGGCTCGTGGGCGAGCTGATGCACGGCCCGGCCAAGGCGGAGGCGGTGCTGGCGCTGGCCGAGCGCGAGGGGCTGGACCTCACCCGCTGCGCCGCCTACAGCGATTCCGCGAACGACCTGCCGATGCTCTCCCTCTGCGGCACGGCGGTCGCCGTCAACCCCGACACCGAGCTGCGGTCGGTCGCGAAGGCCCGCGGCTGGACCGTCCGCGACTTCCGCACCGGCCGCAAGGCCGCGAAGATCGGCGTCCCCACCGTGGCGGCTGCGGCCCTGTCCGGCGGGATCGTCGGCGGCACGCTCGCCCTCCGCCGCCGCAACAAGCTCCCCTGGTGACCTGACCCCGGGAGCCGCCCCGACCTGGTGCGCGGATGCGTCATCCCGGGCCGCCGTCTGACACATCGGCGCACCCGGTCGGCCGCCGTCCACAGATGTGACGGACGCTGACCGCAGCAGCCCGCTTTCCTCGACGCTGGCGGCATGGTCCACAACCCGACCGAGCTGGTGGGCGAGGCCGGATGGATCACCGGCCCCGAACTGCTCGACGCGGTCAGCAGGAGCACGGTGCAGCGCTGGATCTCCACCGGCGCGCTCATCCGGCTGGCGCCCGCCCTGTTCGCACTGCCCGCGTCCGCTCCGGACTGGCGGGTGCGGGCCGCAGCTGCGGTGCACGGACGGGACGCGATCACCAGTCATGTGACCGCGCTGGCCCTCTGGGATCTGCTCGAGCACCCGCCGGGGCCGGTCCACGTCACGGTGCCCCGCGGCTCGAGCGGGCGAGGCTCACCGGGGGTGGTGGTGCACCGGACACCGGCGCGGCTCACGAGCATGCAGGCCGGCGGGGTGGCCAGCAGCCCGCCGGCCCGCGCGATCGTCGAGAGCTGGGGGACGACGACGCGTGCACACCGGGCGGAGATCCGGGCCGCCGCCATCACCGCCGTCCGGCGCCGCCTCTGCACGCCACGGGAGCTCTCCCGCGAGCTGGACCGCCACATCCGTCTGCCCGGTCGTGCGGAGCTGCGTTCCCTCGTCGACCTGCTGCTCGCCGGGTGCCGGAGCGAGCTGGAGATATGGGGGTGCCTGCGGGTGCTCCGCGCACCCGGGATGCCGGCGTTCACCCTGCAGCTGCCGGTCACCGTGGCGGGCCGGACGTTCCTCCTCGACGCCGCCTGCGAGGAGTCGATGCTGGCGGTCGAGATGGACGGCGCCGCCTGGCACGGCTCGCAGACCCAGCGCGAGGCCGACATCCGGCGGGACGGCCTGGTCGCGACCATCGGCTGGCAGACGCTCCGGTACAGCTACCGGCGGCTGACCGAGTCACCGGCGGGATGCCGACGAGAGTTCCTCGCCGTCCACACTGCCCGCGTGCAGCTGCTCGGTACCGACCGGGTGGGCGCGGCGGCGGGCGTCAGCCGAAGACGCCCTTGCGCTGCATGAGCAGGCGGTAGAGGGACTGCTGGATGTTCTCGCGCACCTGGTCGGTCAGGTTGAAGACCAGCATCGGGTCCTCCGCAGCGGCCGGACCGTAGGACGCCGTCTCGATCGGCTCCCCGAACGCGATCAGCCACTTCGACGGCAGCGGCACCAGGCCGAGCGGGCCCAGCAGCGGGAACGTCGGCGTGATCGGGAAGTAGGGCAGCCCGAGCAGGCGCGCGGCCGTCCGGGCGTTGCCCAGCATCGGGTAGATCTCCTCGGCGCCGACGATCGCGCACGGGATGATCGGGGCCCCGGTGCGCAGGGCGGCGCTGACGAAACCGCCCCGGCCGAACCGCTGCAGGGTGTACCGCTCGGAGAACGGCTTCCCGATGCCCTTGAAGCCCTCGGGGAAGACGCCGACGAGCTCGCCCTCGGTGAGCAGCCGCTCGGCGTCCTCGTTGCAGGCCAGCGTGGTGCCGAGCTTGCGGGACAGCGACCCGATGAACGGGACGTCGAACACCAGGTCTGCGCCCAGCAGCCGCAGCCGCCGGTGCGCGGGGTGCTCGTCGTGCAGCGCCACCGTGGTCATGAGCGCGTCGACCGGCAGCGTGCCGGAGTGGTTCGCGACCACCAGCCCGCCGCCGCTGCTCGGCACGTTCTCCAGCCCCAGGGCGTCGACCCGGAACCACTTCTCGTAGAACGGCCGCAGGATCGGCAGCAGGACGTGGTCGGTCAGGTCGGGGTCGAAGCCGAACTCGTCGGTCTCGTACTCACCGGTGACCCGGCGGCGCAGGAACTCCACCGCCTCGAGGAGGTGGTCCTCCCAGCCGGGCGGCGGCGTCGGCGGGACGAACGGCTCGTCGTCGTCGGGCCGCAGCGGGATGACGCGGGCCTCAGGCATCCTGCACCGCCCGCAGTCCGGTAGTCGGGGGCGCCGGCTTCCACCGCTCGCCGAGGGCCGCGGCAGCGTCACCGGCCCGGCCGAGCACCGTGCGCAGCCGCGTGGACGCCGTCCCCACCAGGCGCGGCGAGACCACCGGCGGCACCGTCCGCGCGTAGTCGGCCAGCGCCTCCTCGGTGGTGTAGCGCGGCACGAGCCCGAACTCGGTGCGCAGCACGGTGGTGTCGACGACGCGGCCGAAGTTGAGGAAGCGCATCTGCTCGGGCGAGTAGTCGACGAAGCCGAAGCGGCGCGAGATGCGGCCCACCGAGCCCAGCGCAGGGGTGGGCAGCGGGGCCTCGATGCGGCCCAGCCGCCGGATGGCCTGCGAGAGCAGCAACGTGCCTTCACCCCCCACGTTCACGGTGCCCGTCCAGTCGCCGGTCGTGGCGCGCACGAGGACGGCCAGGGCGTCGTCCTCGTGCAGCAGCTGGACACGGGCGTCGTACCCCATCGCCGTCGGGACCACGGGCATCCGCAGGAACCCGGTGAGCAGCGAGTCGATCCGCGGCCCGATGAAGTTGGTGAACCGGAGCACGGCGACGTCGACGTCGGGACGCCGGCGGGCGAAGGAGCGGACGTAGCCCTCGATGTCGACGCTGTCCTTGGCGAAGCCGCCGGAGGGGACCAGCCGCGCCTGCATCTTCTCGGTGAAGACCGCGGGGTCGCGCGGCGAGGCGCCGTAGACGGCCGTCGTCGACTTGAGCACGAACCGGCGCACCGACGGCGCTGCCTGGCACGCGGCCAGCAGCTGCATCGTGCCGATGACGTTGAGTTCCTTCATCGGTGCGCGCCCGCCGGAGCCGGCGGGGGTCGAGCTGATGTTCATGTGCACGACGGTGTCGACCGACGCCGCCGCGATGACCTTGCCGATGAGCGGGTTGCGGATGTCGGCCCGCACGAACTCGGTGCGCCCGAGCGTGCGAAGCATCTCCGGGGACGGCGGGACCGTGTCCACGCCGATGACCCGGCCGATCGAGGGGTCCGCCGCGAGCTCGGCCGCCAGCGCTCCACCCAGCCACCGGCTCACACCGGTGACGAGGACGACCGCGGGCGGCACGAGCGTCAGCTCACTTCTTGTTGCGACGCTGGACGCGCGTCTTCTTCAGCAGCTTGCGGTGCTTCTTCTTCGCCATCCGCTTGCGCCGCTTCTTGATGACAGAACCCACGTGGTGCTCCCGACTTCGTCCGCAGATGATCAGCCCGTACGCGACAGCGGGGCCCTACCCCGTGTCGCTCGGCGACCGAGCGTACCCGAGCCACCCCATCACACCGTCGCCCTCCGGGCGACACCGCGGCCACGTGCCGGCCGGGCGACACCGCGGCCACGTGCCGGCTCCCTCCGGGCAACACCGCGGCCACGTGCCGGCTCCCGTCGGGTGGAGCCGGCCTTCGGCCCCGTCCGGAGGCTCACCCCGAGCGTGCGAGGGGTGAGAGGGACGGGGTCCTTTCTCAGGCGATGTCGGTGTAGGCGTCGCGCAGGTAGTCCTGCACGGCGCGCTCCGGGACGCGGAACGAGCGGCCGACGCGGACGGCGGAGAGGTCGCCGGCGTGGACGAGGCGGTACACGGTCATCTTGGAGACGCGCATCATCGCGGCGACCTCGGCGACGGTCAGGAAGGTGACGGCGGCGCGGGGGGCCGGGACGCTCGGGCGGCCCAGGGGCATGGCGGCCGGGTGGGCGGCGGGCACGGGGCGGGCCACGGCGGAGGCCTGCATCGGACGGCCCATCGGACGCTGGGCGGGCACACCCGGGCGGACGACGGTGGCGGCGTGGTGGCGCTGGGGCATGGTCATGTCTTCGTCTCCGGACCTAGCTCGCGTCGTGGCGCCGGCTTCCCCACCGGCAACTGAACACGCACGTGCTGCAACAGAGCGTAAGGGGACTGGCGTGACAGGAGCGATGGATGAATCGAACAGACGGACCGATCCGTCCTGGGCACATCTGCATATATGTCGACCGATCGACAAGGGGATCAGCGTGTCATCCGAACGGGTGACGAGAAGACAACGCAGCGTGCTGGACCCGGGCCCCTTCGAGCATTACCGTGTTCGCCCGCTTGCACGGAGTGAGCACGGGGAGACGACAGGCGGATCAGCGGTCCCTGCGCCGTCAGTGGACCCGTAGGCCTCAGTCGCGCCGGGCGCCCAGCTCCAGCGAGCGCGCGTGCGCGGCCGCCACGGCCGCCACCATCGCCGCCCGCACCTGGTGCCGGTCGAGCTCGGCGATGGCGGCGACCGTCGTCCCGCCCGGGCTGCTCACCGCCGCCCGCAACGTCTGTGCGTCGTCCCCGGAGTCGCGCAGCATCACCGCCGCCCCCAGCGCCGTCTGCACGATCAGGTCCGTGGACAGCTCCCGGGACAGGCCGAGCTCCACACCGGCGTCGACCATGGCCTCGACGAGGTAGAAGAAGTAGGCCGGCCCGCTGCCCGACAGCGCGGTGACGGCGTCCTGCTGCTCCTCGGGCACCCGTCGCACCCGGCCGACGGCGGCCAGCAGCTCCTCCGCCTCGTCCAGGTGCGCGTCGGCCGCGTGAGCACCCGCCGAGAGGACGCTCATCCCCTCGTCCACCAGGGCCGGCGTGTTCGGCATGACCCGCACGACGGGGACCCCGGGGGCCAGCGCCGCCTCGATCCGGGCGGTGGTCACGCCCGCCGCGACCGAGATGACGAGGTGGTCGCGGTCCAGGTGCGGGGCCAGCAGCCCCAGCAGGCCGTCGACGTCCTGGGGCTTGACCGCGAGCAGGACGACGCGGGCCCGGGCGGCCGCCCCGGGCAGGTCGGCCAGGTCCACGCCGTACCGCTCCGCCAGCTGCGCCCCGCGCTCGGCGCTGCGCTCGCACACCACGACGTCGTCCGGCCCGCTGCGCCGGACGATTCCCGCCAGCAGCGCCTCCCCCATCCGGCCACCGCCGACGACGGCCAGGCCGCGGCGCCCCGGAGCGCTCACCGGGCGCCCCCGGGGCGCCCCACGAGCGCGGCCACGGCCCCGGGCCCGGACACGACGGCCACCCGCACCGTCGCGCCGGCGGCCGCCAGCTGCTGCTGCTCCGCGGTTCGGACTCTCCAGGGCATGACGTGCTCCCAGCTGTCGGGCGTGCGGCCGCGCCAGGCCGCTCGCTCTCCGGTGATGGCGATCAGTCGCGGATCGGCCGTGGCGACGGCGGGGCGGCCGTCCCCGGCGAGGAGGACGTCGACGCAGCGGACGAAGGCCAGCCGCGCCGCCCGGCGCGAGCCGGCCCGCAGCCGCACCCGCCGGCCGGCGAGGAACCGGCAGCGCGCCTCCGCGGAGGGCTCGTCCAACCGGACGACGACCCGCGCGTCGGGGTGGTCGTCCAGCAGCGGGTCCACCGCGTCGGCCGCGCCGTCGAACACCACCCCCAACCCCACCGCGGCGGCGCCAGCGGCGACCTCGCGGGCCCGGGCCGGCCGCGCCACGGGCACCGTGAGCTCGCAGTCCCCCGGCGCTCCCGTGGCCCGCACCCGGTCGACCAGCTCCGCCGGCCAGGCGTCGTCCGCACTGCCCGGCCGGTGCTCGAGCGCCACGGGGTGCCCGTCGGCCGCCAGCGCGGCGGCCACGCGGAGGCCGTCCTCGACCCGCACCCCGGCCACCAGCCGGCCGGCGAGCAGGCGGGCCACCAGGGGGTGCTCCACCGCCCGCTGCGCCGGGGGACGGGGCGGTACGGACACGACCGAACCGTAGTGGGCCGGTGTGTGTGCCGTCGGAGCCCCGGGTAGCGGCGCCGACATGGCAGGAGAACTGGACGGGATGAGAGTGGCGGTCCTGGCGACCGACGGCGTCGAGCAGGTCGAGCTGGAGCGGCCGTGGCAGACGCTCGAGGACGCCGGCGCCGAGCCGGAGCTGGTGTCGCTGGAGCCGGGCAGCATCACCGCCTACGAGCACATCGACAAGGGCGCCACCAAGAAGGTCGACACCACGGTCGCCGACGCCGACCCCGACGACTACGCCGCGCTCGTCCTGCCGGGCGGGGTGATCAACGGTGACTTCGTGCGGGCCGATGCCGACGCCGTCGCGTTCGTCAAGGCGTTCTTCGAGGCGGGCAAGCCGGTGGCGGCGATCTGCCACGCGCCGTGGGTGCTGGCGGAGGCCGACGTCCTCCGTGGCCGGCGGATGACGTCGTGGCCGTCGCTGCAGACCGACCTGCGCAACGCCGGTGCGACGTGGGTCGACGAGGAGGTCGTGGTCGACGGGAACCTGATCACCAGCCGCAACCCCGACGACCTGGAGGCCTTCGGCGCGGCGATCGTCGAGGAGTTCGCGAAGTCCGAGGACGACGAGGCGGTCGACGCGACCGCGTGACCGCCGCCCCGCGGCTCAGCGCGTGGCGAGCAGCTGGGCCGCGGGGACGATGGTGAGCAGGGTGCCGGCGAAGACCAGGAGGGCGAGCAGGCGGGGGCCGACGGGTTCGGCCCCCTGCCGCTGCCGCCACATGCCCACCCCGGCGACCAGGCCGGTGACGGCGAGCGGGACGAGCAGCAGCGCGACGTAGGCGGCCATCTCCCACAGCAGCGTGGCGGCGAAGAACACGCCGATGCCCACGACCAGGGCGATGACGAGCTCGCCGACGAAGCGCAGCCAGGCCAGCGGGCTGGCCTCGCCGTCCAGGTCGTCGACCTCGGCCCGCACCACCGGGATCGGGCCGGTGGAGGTCATCTCGTCGCGCGGTGCCGCCCGCTGCGCGGAACGGGGCGCACGGACGCCGGTGCGGCCGGTGTCGCGGTCGACGGAGCGGTCGGCGACCCGGCCGGTGTCCCGGCCGACGGAGCGGTCGGCCACCCGGCCGGTGTCCCGGCCGGTGACGCGCTCGGCGAGCCGGTCGCCGCGCAGGGCGCCCAGGGGGATGTCGGGGAGCGGGGCTGACGGGTGCGGCACCCCCGGGGAGCGGTCGGGCCGGAGCCCGGGGATCGCGGCGGTGGAGGGGCCGGCCACCGCACGGCGGTCCTCGGAGGGGCGGACCGGCGGGAAACCGGCGGGGGCGGCCGACCGCGAGGGGCCGGGCGGGCGGGAGCCGTTGCGGGTCGCCCCGGAGCGGGCCGCGGCACCGGCCTCCTGCTCCGCCACGTCACCGCGCCGGCGACCGAAGGGCCGGTCGGCAGGGGGCTGCGCGTCGGGCCGGCGCTGCCGGACGGGCTCCTCGGGTTCGTCCCAGCGGCGGCGCTTGGCCGCCCGCGAGGTGTCGATCCCGGCCTCGCGCAGGATCTCCGCGAGCGGGCGCCCGCCGGTGTCCGGGTTCCAGTCCGGCTCGGCCATCACGCTCCCTCCAACGAGTCGAGCCTGCGCAGGATCACTCCCTCGCGCAGGGCCCACGGGCAGATCCGCACGAACGGTACGTCCAACAGGCGCATGGACGCGGCAGCGACAGTCGCTCCTGCAGGAACCTGGTGCGCGCGGGCCGCCGAGACGCCCGGCAGCTCGGCCAGCGCACCGGACTCGATGCGGGAGACGAAGCGCGCCACCTGGTCCAGCCCGGTCAGCGAGAGCTGCCGCGGCGTCCGGATGCCGGCCGACGACGGCGCCGCACCGCTGAGCCGCGCCAGGGTGCGGAAGGTCTTGCTGGTCGCGGCGACCAGATCGGGGGCGCCGGCCTTCTTCAGCTTCGCGACCGCGGGCTCCAGGAGCGCGGTGGCGTGCGCGTCGAGCTCCTCGAGCGCGGCCAGGTCGGGGCGGCCGCCCGCCAGCGCGTCGGGGAGGTAGCGGCGGGTCATCCGCCCGGCCCCCAGGGGGAGCGACAGCGCCACGTCGGGGAGCTCGTCGATGCCGACGGCCATCTCCAGCGAGCCGCCGCCGATGTCCAGCACGAGCAGCCGGCCGGCGCTCCAGCCGAACCAGCGGCGCACCGCCAGGAAGGTCAGCCGGGCCTCGTCCTCGCCGGTGAGCACCTGCAGCTCCACCCCGGTGGACTGCCGGACGCGGTCGAGCACCTCCTCGCCGTTGCGCGCCTCCCGGACCGCCGAGGTGGCCAGCGCCATGAAGTCGTCGCAGCCCTGCTTCTCCGCCTGGTCGCAGGCCTCCTGCACGGCCTGGAGCAGGGCCTTCTCCCCCACGCGCGACAGCACGTCGTCCGGGCCGACGTGCTCGGCGAGGCGCAACGGCCACCGGTCGTCGTGCATCGGCGTCGGGTGCGCACCGCGGTGGGCGTCGACGACGAGGAGGTGCACCGTGTTGGAACCGACGTCGAGAACACCCAGCCGCATGGGGGCCAGTCTGCCCGGCCGCCTCCCGGGGCTCACGTCGGGCGCGGTGGCCCCCTTCAGAGGCTCACGTCGAGTGCGGGTGCGTCTCCTAGGCTGGGCGAGTGCCCGACGCCCCGCCGCCCGAGGTGGACCTCGACTTCGCGCGGGAGTGGGTGGAGTTCCCCGACCCCGCCGACCCCGACCACGTCGTCCGGGCCGACCTGACCTGGTTGTCGTCGGCGTGGACGTGCATCTTCGGTCGCGGCTGCGCCGGCGTCGTCGAGGGGCGGCCCGACGACGGGTGCTGCAGCCACGGCGCCTTCTTCACCGACGAGGACGACCTCGCACGGGTGACCGCCGCGGTCGCGGACCTGACCGACGAGCAGTGGCAGCTGGCCCCGGTCGGTCGCGGCGCCTGGACCGAGGAGGACGACGCCGACGACGCCGAGGAGGGCGCCCGTTCGCTGCGCACCCGCACGGTGGACGGGGCCTGCGTCTTCCTCAACCGGCCCGGCTTCCCCGGCGGGAGCGGGTGCGCCCTGCACCGGATGGCGCTGGACCACGACCTGCACCCGCTCACGACCAAGCCCGACGTCTGCTGGCAGCTGCCCGTGCGCCGCGAGCAGGAGCACGTCGACCGTCCCGACGGCACCCGCGTGCTCGTGGACACCGTGGGCGAGTTCGACCGCCGGGGCTGGGGCCCGGGCGGGCACGACCTGCACTGGTGGTGCACCGGGGCGCCGGCCGCGCACGTCTCCCCCGAGCCCCTCGTCGAGACCTACGCCGCGGAGCTGATCGCGCTCGTGGGGGCCCCGGCCTACGCCGAGCTACGCCGGCTCACCGAGCTGCGCCTCGACCAGGGGTTGATCGCGCCCCACCCCGCCAGCCCGGTGCCCGTCCAGCTGCACCGGCGCCGCCCCACCTGACCGGAAGGTCTGGCGGTAGGCGCGGGGGGAGACCCCGCGGCGGCGCGCGAACTGCTCGCGCAGGCCGGCCGCCGTCCCGAAGCCGACCAGCCGGGCGATCTCCTCCACCGGGGCGTCGCTCTCCTCCAACAGCGTCTCGGCCGCCGACAGCCGCTGGGCGAGCAGCCACGCGTGCGGAGTGGTGCCGGTCGTGGCCTTGAACCGCCGCGCGAACGTGCGCGGGCTCATGAGCGCCCGGCGGGCCAGGATCTCCACGCTCAGGTCGTCGGCGAGGTGTCGGCCGGCCCACTCCAGGACGACGCCGAGCAGGTCGTCCTCGCAGCGGGCCACCGGTGCGTCGATGAACTGCGCCTGCCCGCCGTCGCGGTGCGGCGGCACGATCATCTCCCGGGCCAGCGCGTTGGAGGCGCCGGCGCCCCACTCCCGGCGCACCAGGTGCAGCAGGGTGTCGACGCCGGCAGCGGTGCCCGCCCCGGTGAGGATCCGGCCGTTGTCGACGTAGAGCACCCCGGCGTCGACCTCGATCTCCGGGAAGCGGGCGGCGAGCTCACCGGCCCACCGCCAGTGCGTGGTCACCCGCCGGCCGTCGAGCAGCCCCGCCGCGGCCAGCACGAAGACGCCCGTGCAGGAGCTGATCAAGGTTGCGCCGCGGGCGTGCGCGGCGCGCAGCGCCCCGATCAGGGCGTCCGAGGGGACGTGGTCGAAGAGCTCCCACGCGGTGATCAGCACGATGTCGGACCGGTCGAGGCGGTCCAGGCCGTGCTCGACCAGCACCCCGAGGCCGGTGTCGGTCCGCAGGATCCCGGGCGTCTCCGCGACCACCGCGAAGTCGAACCGCGGCAGCCCCAGGTGCCGGCGGTCGTAGGCGAACACCTCGTGACAGACGCCGAGGCCGAAGCTGCCGATGAGCCCGTCAGCGACGACGGCGCTGACGACGAGAGGGCGGTCGGGCAGCGTCATGGCGGCATGATGGCAGAAAACCTGCGGCCACGGTCACTCCTGCCACTCGTCCGGGCGCAGGACCGCGCGCAGGCTGCCCGCATGATGCTGATCACCTGCCCGACCACCCGGGCCCGCGTGCTGGTGTCACTCGACGCCGTCCGCTCGGTCACGAACCATCCCGACGCGATCGCGGTCCGGGTGAGCTGCCCGGTGTGCGGCGAGGTGCACGTGCACCGCACCGGCCGCCGTCTCGAGGAGGCTCGGCGCAGCGCCGCCCTCGAGATCGCCGTTCGACGAGCGCAGACGCCGACCTCGGCCTAGAGTCGAACACATGAGCGAATCGCAGCAGTCCGACCCCACCGCCGAGAAGGACCCGTCGACCTGGGTGACCGGTGACGAGCCGGCCACCGGCGCGCAGAAGAGCTACCTGGAGACCCTGTCCCGGAACACCGACGAGGACGTCGACACCGAGAACCTCACCAAGGCCGAGGCCTCGGAGAAAATCGACGAGCTCAAGAGCTAGCCGGGACGTCCGTCATCACGCGTCGAGCTTGTAGCCCAGGCCCCGCACGGTCAGCAGGAATGTCGGGCTCGCGGGGTCGGGCTCGAGCTTGGCCCGCAGCCGTTTGACGTGGACGTCGAGGGTCTTGGTGTCGCCCACGTAGTCCGATCCCCACACCCGGTCGATCAGCTGGGCGCGCGTGAGCACCCGGCCGGCGTTGCGGAGCAGGAACTCGAGCAGGTCGAACTCCTTGAGCGGGAGGGCGACCGGCTCGCCGTCGATGGTGACGACGTGCCGCTCGACGTCCATGCGGACCGGACCGGCCTCCAGCACCGCCTCGGACGACGCCGTCTCGCCCGACTCGCCCCGGCGCCGGAGCACCGCGCGGATGCGGGCGACCAGCTCGCGGGCGGAGTACGGCTTGGTGACGTAGTCGTCCGCGCCGAGCTCCAGGCCGACGACCTTGTCGATCTCGCCGTCCTTCGCGGTCAGCATGATGATGGGGACGCCGCTGCGCGCACGCAGCTGCCGGCAGACCTCGGTGCCGGGCAGCCCGGGCAGCATGAGGTCCAGCAGCACGATGTCCGCGCCGCCTCGGTCGAACTCGGCCAGCGCGTCCGGGCCGGTGGGGGCGACGACGGCGTCGAAGCCCTCCCGGCGGAGCATGTAGGACAGCGCGTCGGAGAAGGACTCCTCGTCCTCCACGACCAGGACGCGGGTCATGGGGTCCCCTTTCCGGGGTCGGCGGCGAGGGCGTCGCCGGCAGATTCCTGCGTGGTCTCGGGAGGGGCGGCGGCGAGCGGGATGCGGAGGGTGAAGGTGGAGCCGAGGCCTTCCTCGCTCCACACCGACACCGAGCCGCCGTGGTTGCTCGCGACGTGCTTGACGATGGCCAGGCCCAGCCCCGTGCCGCCGGTGCTGCTGGCCCGCGACTGGTCCACCCGGTAGAAGCGCTCGAACACCCGCTGGCGGTCCTGGCGCGGGATGCCGATCCCGCTGTCGGTGACGGTGATCTCGGCGAACCCCGACCGCGCCCGGGCGGCGACGGCGATGCGCGACTGCCCCGTGCTGTACGCGACCGCGTTGGCCAGCAGGTTCGTGACGGCGGTGACGAGCTGGTTCTCCACGCCGCGCACCACCAGGCCGGGCTGCCCGCCGACGGCGATGTCGAGCTCCTTGGCCCGGGCGGCGGTGCGGGTGCGGTCGGCCGCCTCGGCCAGCACCTGGTCGACCGGCACGGGGACCAGCTCGGGCAGGGGCTCACCGCCCTGCAGCCGCGACAGGTCGATCAGCTCCCGGACCAGGCGGCCGAGGCGGTCGGCCTCGTGGGCGATCCGGGCCGCGAAGCGCTGCACGGCCTCGGGGTCGTCGGCCGCGCCCTCGATGGCCTCGGCCAGCAGCGACAGCGCGCCGACCGGCGTCTTCAGCTCGTGACCGACGTTGGCGACGAAGTCGCGGCGCACCGCCTCGGTGCGCCGGGTCTCGGTGACGTCCGCCAGCACCAGCGCGACCGGGCCGGGCGGCTGGACGGTGCCGCTGTCCAGGCGGACCCCGTGCACGCTCATCATCCGCGGGCCGGTGCCGACGAGGTTGCCGGGCAGCCGCACGTCGGCACGCCGACTGCCGGCCGAGCGCACCGCCTGGACCAGCTCCAGCAGGTCCGGCACGAGCAACCGGGTGGCGCGCACGATGCCGAGCGCGCGGGCGGCCGGGTTGGCCAGCAGCACGGCGTCGTCGGCGTCGACGACGAGCACCGCCGGGTCCATCAGGTCGAGCAGCCGGCGGGCCATCACCGCCTCCGGCGGGGGGACGACCTGCGGGTCGACCGCGGGCCCGTCGACGTCGCGGCGGGAGCCGAGCACGATCGTGAGGGCCACGATCCCCCCCAGGACCAGGCCCACCACCAGCGCGACCGACGCACTCACGCTGCCGATGCTAGGTGCCGCCGGTGCCCGGTCCGGCTCGAACACCTGATCGGGGCCCCGGACGAGGGAGTGTTCACGCCGGCGTAGGTCCGCGTTCACCTCCAGGAGGCCGGGCACCCCCGGTACCGGCCTACTGTCGGGCAGGATCGTCGCGGCGAGGCGCCGTGACACCGGGGAGGACGACGTGCGCGACAGCTACCACGAGGAACTCGACGACATCCGCGGGTGCCTGGTCGAGATGGCCAACTCCGTGGGCTCGCAGATGAGCACGGCCACGACCGCGCTGCTGGACGCCGACGTCGCCCTCGCCGACCTGGTCATCGCGGGGGACGAGCAGATCGACGCCACCCGGGAGAGCATCGACCAGCGCTGCTTCACCCTGCTGGCCCGTCAGCAGCCGGTCGCGACCGACCTGCGCACCATCGTCGTCGCCACCCGCATCGCCAGCGACCTCGAGCGCATGGGCGACCTCGCCGAGCACATCGCCAAGGTGGCGCGGATGCGCTTCCCCGACCACGCCGTCCCGCAGGAGGTGCGCCCGGCGTTCCTCGAGGCCGGGCACGTCGCGGAGATGCTGGTGACCAAGGCCGCCACCGTCATCGGCACGCAGAACGTCGACAAGGCCCGCGAGCTGGAGACCGACGACGACGCGATGGACCGCATCCACCGCGGGCTGTTCCGCGAGCTGCTGGCCGACAGCTGGCCCTACGGCGTCGAGACCGCGATCGACGTGACGCTGCTGGGCCGCTACTACGAGCGCTTCGCCGACCACGCCGTCAGCGTCGCGCGCCGGGTCGTCTACCTGGTCACCGGCGAGCGCCACGTACCCGAGGCCAGCACCCCGATCTGAGCTTGCGCGGTTGCGCGGCCGTCCACGTCACGAGCCCGCTGAGGGGTGGACGACCGCGCAACGAGACGCCTCGCGCGCTCGACCGCGCCGGGTGGCGGCGAAGCTCGCGGTCGACCGCGCACCCGGCTGCCACACCCCGAGGTCGAGGTCCGGCCGCGGGGTCGGCGATGGCCTGCGGCGTCCGGCCTACTTCTTGCCCTGGTTCTTGACGGCCTCGATGGCGGCGGCCGCGGCCTCCGGGTCGAGGTACTCGCCGCCGGTCTTCAGCGGGCGCAGGTCGTCGTCCAGGTCGTAGCGCAGCGGCACGCCGGTCGGGATGTTGAGGCCGACGACCTCGTCGTCCCCCATGTCGTCGAGGTGCTTCACCAGCGCCCGCAGGCTGTTGCCGTGGGCGGCGACGAGCACGGTCTTCCCCGCGCGCAGGTCCGGCACGATCGCGTCGTACCAGTAGGGGAGCATCCGGACGACGACGTCCTTCAGGCACTCGGTCGCCGGGCGCGCCTCGGGCGGGAGGAACGAGTAGCGCGCGTCGCCGTCCTGGGAGAACTCGCTACCGGCCTCGATCGGCGGCGGCGGGGTGTCGTAGGAGCGGCGCCAGATCATGAACTGCTCCTCGCCGTACTCGGCGAGGGTGGCCGCCTTGTCCTTGCCCTGGAGCGCGCCGTAGTGCCGCTCGTTGAGCCGCCAGGAGCGCCGCACCGGGATCCACTGCCGGTCGGCCTCGCCCAGCGCCAGCTCGGCGGTGCTGATCGCCCGCTTGAGCAGCGAGGTGTGCAGGACGTCGGGCAGCAGGCCGTGCTCGGCGAGCAGCTGCCCGCCGCGGGCGGCCTCGGCGCGCCCCTTCTCCGACAGCGGGACGTCGACCCAGCCGGTGAACAGGTTGGCCTTGTTCCACTCGCTCTCGCCGTGGCGGAGCAGCACGAGGGTTCCCGTAGAAGTCACGGCGTCATCCTGCCCGACCGGTGCCCGCGCCCGTCGGGGCCGTCACCCGATCGCGACGTCCCGGCAGCCACACCAGCACGACGACGACCGCGATCGCGCCGGCGGCCGCCGTGCCCACCGCGGTGACGTGCATGGCGTCGACGAAGGCCTCGCGGGCCGGCTCCACCAGCCCGGCCGCTGCCGCCGCGGCCTCCGGGTCGTCCCCGGCCTGCACCCGGCCCACCGCCGCGAGGGTGCCGACGATGGACTCCCCCGCCTGCTCGCGGACGTCGGCCGGCAGCACGTCGGTGGCATCGCCGAGGTTCGCGGTGTAGACCCCGGCCAGCACCGAGCCGAGGATCGCCACCCCCAGCGCGCCGCCCACCTGCCGGACGGAGTTGTTCACCGCCGCGCCCGCGCCGGCCTTCTCGCGGGGGACGACGGACATGATCGACTCCGTCGCCGGGGCCATCACCATGCCCATGCCCGTGCCCTGGACCGAGAGGATCACGATCAGCAGCCAGGCGGGCGAGTCGGCGTCCAGCAGCTGGAAGCCGAGGAACGACGAGGTGATGAGCGCGAACCCGACGGCGCAGACCGCCTTGGCGCCGTACCGCTCGGCCAGCACGGAGCTGCGCGGCCCCATGATCGCCATGCCCAGCGCGACCGGGATGAGCGTCGCGCCGGCCTGCAGCGGGCTGTAGCCCAGCACGCCCTGCAGGTAGAAGACGACGTAGAAGGTCGCCCCCAGCAGCGCGAAAAAGTTCAGCCCCAGCGCGCCCGCGGCGGCGGAGAAGGCGGGGTTGCGGAAGAGCGAGACGTCCAGCGCCGGGTGCGTCGAGCGCCGTTGCAGCTGGACGAACAGGGCGAGCAGCGCGATCCCGCCGAGCAATGGGACCAGCACGCCCGGCGTCGTCCAGCCGGCACCCTCGCCGCCGCGGATGATGCCGTAGACCAGCCCGGCCAGCGCCACGATCGACAGCAGCACGCCCGGGACGTCGAGGCGGCCGGGTGCCGGGTCCTTCGACTCGGGGACGATCGTCAGCACCCCGATGATGCCGAGGAGGGCCACCGGCACCCCGACGAGGAACACCGCGCCCCACCAGAAGTGCTCGAGGACGGCGCCTCCGGCCAGCGGCCCGCCGGCGACGGCGATGCCCGCGGTGCCCGCCCAGACGCCGATCGCGCGCCCACGCTCCGGGCCGGGGAAGACGTTGGTGATGACGGCGAGCGTCGTGGGCTGGACCGCGGCACCCCCGACGCCCATGAGCGCCCGGTAGGCGATCAGCTCGGCCGGGCTGTCGCTCAGCGCGGCGAGCACCGAGCCCAGCGCGAAGACCGACAGGCCGATGATGAGCACCCGGCGCCGGCCGATGCGGTCGCCGATGACGCCCCAGGAGAACAGCAGCCCGGCGAACACGAGGATGTAGGCGTCCACCGCCCACTGCAGCTCCGCCTGGGTGGCGCCGAGATCGCGCTGCAGCGTCGGCAGGGCGACGTTGAGGATCGTGTTGCCCATGATCACCACGAGCAGGCACACCGTCATGGTGGCCAGCACCCACCAGCGGCGGGCGTAGCCGACGGGGGCGTCCTCGGCCGTGGTGCTGTCCGTCGTCACTCCTCGCCGGTCGTGCCGTCGGCGGCGCGGCGGCGGGGGTCGGCGAAGGCGGCGAACGCCTCCAGGTTGCGCAGCGACTCCCCTCGCTTGACCCGCCAGTCCCACTCGCGGCGGATCGAGGTGCCGAAGCCGATCTCCAGCATGGTGTTGAAGTGGTCGTCGGCGTAGCTGAGCACCGATCCGAGGATGCGGTCGAGCTCCTCCGGCGTCACCGCGGCGTGCGGCAGCCGGCCGGTCAGGTAGACGTCACCGACGTTGTCGATGGAGTACGAGACCCCGTACATGCGGGCATTGTGCTGCAGCAGGAAGGTCCACAGCTGCTCGCGGTTCTCGTCGGGCTGGCGGCAGACGAACGCCTCCACCCGCAGCGCGTGCTCGCCGACGCTGAGCCCGCACACCGTCTTGAGCTTCTTGGTGCCGGGCAGATCGACCAGCCAGATGCCCGGGCCCGGGTGCTCGTGAACCAGCTCGGCCTCGCGCAGGGTCTGGTCGATGACCGCGTCGAGCTCCGCCACCGAGCGCCTGGTCATCGCGCCACCTGGACGCCGGGCAGCACACGCAGCGGGCCGAGCAGCCGCTCGTGCGGGAGGCGGGCCGGGGCGGCGGCCATGTCGCGGGCCGCCGCGGCGTAGGCGTCGACGAGGGCGTCGGCGGTGCGGTCCCAGGAGAAGCGGGCCGCGTGCCGGCGCGCACCGACGGCGAGCAGCTCGCGCCGGGCGAGCACCGCGCGGACCGCGGCCGCGTAGTCGCCCGCATCGCGCCCGGCCACCAGCACCCCGGAGACGCCGTCGCGCACCGCCGTCAGCAGGCCGCCCACGGCGGCGGCCACCACGGGCGTGCCGCAGGCCTGGGACTCCAGCGCCACGAGGCCGAAGGACTCGTTGTGGCTGGGGACGACGGTCACGTCCGCGGCGCGGTAGTGGTCGGCGAGCCGCTCGGGCGGCTGCGGCGGGAAGAACGTGACGACGTCGGCGATGCCGAGGGTGGTGGCCAGCTGCTGCAGCTGCTCGGGGGCGTCGAGCCCGGAGCCGCTGGGGGCGCCGACGACGTGGACACGCAGGCGACGGCGCAGCGACGGGTCGTCGGCCAGCAGCCGGGCGGCGGTGTGCAACAGGACGTCGGGCGCCTTGAGCGGCTGGATGCGGCCGACGAACAGCAGCACGATCGCGTCCTGCGGCATGCCGACGGCGCGGCGGGCGGCGCTCCGGTCGCCGGGCGAGAACCGCTCGAGGTCGACGCCGGGCGGGACGACGAGGGTGCGGGCCGGGTCGGCGCCGTAGAGGCGGACCAGCTGGCGGGCCTCCTCGTCGGTGTTCGCGATGAGCCGGTCGGCCTCGGCCACCACCTGCTCCTCGCCGATGACGCGGGCCCGCGGCTCCGGGCGGTCCCCGGCGGCCAGCGCCTCGTTCTTGACCTTGGCGAGGGTGTGCGCGGTGTGGATCAGCGGCACGCTCCACCGGTCCCGCGCCAGCCAGCCGACCTGGCCGGAGAGCCAGTAGTGCGAGTGGACGACGTCGTAGAAGCCCGGCTCGTGCTGGGCCTCCTCGCGCAGGACGGCGGCGGTGAACGCGCACAGCTGGGCCGGCAGCTCCTCCTTGCCCAGCCCCTCGAACGGTCCCGCGCTGACGTGCCGGACGGTGACGCCCGGGCTCATCTCGACCACGGGCGGCAGGTCGCTGGAGGTGGCGCGGGTGAAGATGTCGACCTCGATGCCGCGGGCGGCCAGCCGCCGCGAGGCCTCGACGATGTAGACGTTCATGCCGCCCGCGTCGCCGGCGCCGGGCTGGTCGAGCGGGCTGGTGTGCACCGAGAGCGTCGCCACCCGCCGCGGCATGCCGCTGCGGAACGAGCGGGGAGCGGGCACGCGCGACCTCCCGCTCTCCGTGTGTCGTGGTCAGGGCTTCCGGCGGTGGAACGCACGCGCACCCCCGCCTGCTTCCCATCCTGCATCAGGGCCAGGATGACCACATGTCAGGTGTGCCACCTCTCACCCGGTCCGGTTCCCCCCAGCAGCCCGGGGCGGGGCGCACCGCCGTCGTCACCGGTGCCTCCAGCGGCATCGGCGCGGCCACGGCGACCCGGCTGGCCGCCGAGGGTTTCGACGTCGTGCTGGGTGCGCGGCGGATGGACCGGCTGAGCGAGCTGGCCGACGCGATCGGGGCGCGGGCGCTGCCGCTGGACGTCACCGACCAGGCGTCGGTCGAGGCGTTCGCGGCCGCCCTGGACCGGGTGGACGTGCTGGTCAACAACGCCGGCGGGGCGTTCGACGGCAACCCGGTGGCCGAGGCCGACCTCGACTCCTGGGCCCGCACCTACGAGGTGAACGTGCTCGGCACCGTGCGGCTGACCAAGGCGCTCCTCCCGGCGCTGATCGCCTCGGGCGCCGGGGACGTGCTGTTCGTCGGCTCGACCGCGGGCCTGGTCACCTACGAGAACGGGAGCTCCTACACGGCGGCCAAGCACGGCGAGCACGCCCTCGCCGGGGCGCTGCGGCTGGAGCTGGTCGGACAGCACGTGCGGGTCATCGAGATTGCGCCCGGGATGGTGCACACCGAGGAGTTCTCGCTCAACCGGCTGGGCTCGCAGGAGCGCGCGGACGCCGTCTACCAGGGCGTGCGCGAGCCGCTGGTCGCCGACGACGTCGCGGACTGCATCGCCTGGGCGCTCACCCGCCCGCACCACGTGAACGTCGACCTCATGATCGTGCGCCCCCGCGCCCAGGCCGCCCAGCACAAAGTCGATCGTCGTCCTCCGGACGACACCGCGGCCAGGTAGCTCCTCACGTCGGACGGAGCGTGTCCGTCACGCCTGCGCGGACCCCTCCGGGGCCCACTCGGCGCGACCAGGCACCACTGCGGTGGGTTCGCGCTCGAGCGTCACGCCGAACCGCTCCCGCACGGTGGCGATGATCCGGTCGGCGAAGGCGAGCAGCTCGGCGGCGGTCGCGCCGTCCTCGGTGGTAAGCGCGAGGCTGTGCCGCGACGACGTCCCCACGTGCCCCTCGCGGGTGCCGCGGCCGAAGCCGGCGTGCTGCACGAGCCAGGCCGCGCTGAGCTTGACCTGCCCCTCCCCGGCCGGCCAACTCGGGCAGCCCTCGACGGCGCGCTCGGCCGGGACGATCGGGTTGGTGAAGAACGATCCGGCGCTGCGCGAGTCCGGGTCGGCGGGGTCCCAGACCATCCCCTTGCCGCGGCGCAGCCCGAGCACCGCCTCGCGGACCTCGCCCAGCGGGGCGCGCTCCCCGATCTCGACGCCGAGCGTGCGGGCCAGCTCCGCGTAGCCCACCGGCCGGGACAGCGGTCCGGCGTCCAGGGCGAACTCCACCTCGAGGACGACGAAGCGCCCGGGCTCCCGCTTGAGCCGGCTGTCGCGGTAGGCGAACCCGCACTCCGCCGGGGTCAGCAGCTGCTCGCGCTTCTCGGCGCGGTCGAACACGCGGACGGCGGTGATCGTCTGCGCGACCTCCTGGCCGTAGGCCCCGACGTTCTGCACGGGCGTGGCACCGGTCGAGCCGGGGATCCCCGACAGCGCCTCCACGCCGGCCAGCTCCTCGGCGACGGTGCGGGCGACCAGCCCGTCCCAGTCCTCCCCCGCCTGCACGGTCAGCCGGTCGCCGTCCCGGCGGATGCCGCGGGTGCGGACGGCGACGACGTCGCCGGGCCAGCCCTCGTCGGGCGCGACCACGTTGGAGCCGCCGCCGAGCAGCAGCAGGGGGCGCCCGGACTCGTCGGCGTCGCGGACGGCGGCGACCAGCTCCTCGGCCGTCGCCACCTCCAGCAACCGCTCGATCGGGCCGCCCACGGCGAGGGTGGTGAGGTCCGCCAGCCGGACGTCGCGTCGAACCTGCACGGCCCCACGCTAGCGCGGACTACGCTCCTCACCGGTGAGCGAGGCGGGCAGCGAGCACAAGAAGCGGGCGTCGCTGTCACCGCAGCCCCGGCGCAAGGCACCCCGGCTGGCCGCCGGACGGGCGCGCGCACTCGGGCTGCCGACGCGGGGCACCACCAACGCCAACCGGCTGCGCCGGGTCGACCGCTGGCTGCTGGCCACCCAGCTGCCGCGGCTGCGGGACTCCCCCCGCCCGCTGGTCGTCGACCTCGGCTACGGCGCCTCCGCCGTCACCACGCTCGAGCTGGTCGAGCGGCTGGGCCCCGAGGTGGAGGGGCTGGAGGTCGTCGGGCTGGAGATCGACCCGGAGCGGGTCGCCGCGGTCGCCGCCGACCGGGACCCGCCGCGCGTCGACTTCCGCGTGGGCGGCTTCGAGCTGGCCGGCCTGCAGCCGCTGCTGGTGCGCGCGTTCAACGTGCTGCGCCAGTACGACGAGGAGTCCGCCGCCCGCGCCTGGGACACCATGCGCGCCGGCCTGGCGCCCGGCGGGTTGGTCGTCGAGGGCACCTGCGACGAGTGGGGACGGCGCGCGGCGTGGGTCGCCCTGGACGCCGACGGGCCGCTCACGCTCACGCTGTCGGTGCGGGTCTCCGACATCGACCGGCCCTCCGACCTCGCCGAGCGGCTGCCCAAGGCGCTCATCCACCACAACGTGCCCGGTCAGCCGGTGCACGACTTCCTGCAGGCCTTCGACGCCGCCTGGGCCACCGCGGCCGGGATGTCGGCGTTCGGGCCGCGGCAGCGCTGGGTCGCCGCCGTCGAGGCGCTGGCCGAGCAGGGCTGGCCGCTGGTCGGCTCGTCCCGGCGGTGGCGGCACGGCGAGGTCACCGTGCGCTGGTCAGCCGTCGCCCCGGTCCAGCCGCCCCCCGGTCAGACGGAGCGGTCCGGGAGGGCGGCGCCGTAGACGGCGTCGCCGCTGACGGACGTCGCCCCGCCGCGGGCGCGGTCCACGGCGACGGCCAGCGCCGCGAGGAACTCGTCGGCCACGCGGACGTGGAAGGGCGACACCATCAGGTGCAGCCCGCCCGGCTGCCGGTTGGGGTACCAGCCCTGCTCGGCGAGGGCGTCGGCCACGACCGCCATGTCGAGGACGTCGCTGCCGAACTGGAAGACGCACAGGTCCGGCGTCGACGTGACGGACAGCCCGTCGATCGCCTCGACCCCGGCCATCAGCCGGCGGGTGGCGTCACGCACCTTGGTGGCCTGGCGCAGGAAGCCGTCCTCGCCCAGGTACCGCAGCGCCGCCCACGCGCCGGCGATCGGCGGGGCGGGCCGCGTGCCTGCGGCGGTCGGCGAGCCGTAGCGCCCGCCACCCCACGCGCCGTCGTCGAACCACCACTGCGTCCGGTACTGGGCGACGTCGCGGTGCAGCAGGACGCTGGCGCCCTTGAAGGCGTAGCCGTACTTGTGCAGGTCGGCGCTGATGCTCGTCACGCCCTCGACGCGGAAGTCCCAGGGCGGCACCGGCTCGCCCAGCCGCTCCCAGAAGGGCAGCATCATGCCGCCCAGGCAGGCGTCCACGTGGCAGAGCACGCCCGCCTCCCGGGCGACCGCCGCGACCTCCTCCACCGGGTCGATGACGCCGTAGGGGTAGCAGGGCGCGCTGGCCACGACCATCGCGGTCTCCGGGCCGACGGCGGCGCGCAGCTCCTCGACGACGAGCCGGTAGCCCTCGTCGACCGGCACCCGGACCTGCCGCACGCCGAGCAGGTGGCAGGCCTTCGCGAACGCCGGGTGCGCGGTGACGGCGGTGACCAGCACCGGGTCGGCGATGCCCTTCCCACGGGCGGTCTCGCGCGCCACCAGCACGGACAGGAAGATCGACTCGGTGCCGCCGCTGGTGAGCCCGCCCGCGCCGGGAGTGCCGTGCAGCAGGCCGGCCACCATGTCGGCCGTCTCGCGCTCGAGCCGGGCCAGGCTGGGGAACCGCACCGGGTTGAGGGCGTTCTCCGCCAGGTACTCGCGGCTGACGTCGGCCAGCAGCTCCTCGAGCTCGTCGTCGTCCGGGTGGAAGATCAGCCCGAAGATGCGGCCGTTGCGCCAGTCGGCGTCGTCGTGCCGGTTGGCGCGCAGCTCGGCGAGCACGGCGGAGGCGGGCAGGCCGTCGGCGGGCAGTTCCGGCGGTGCGGCGGACACGGTGCCTCCCGGGTGTGCCGGCGGTTCCCTCCGCCGTCCGGCCGGACCCTATCCACCGCGGCCCGCGGGCGGCCGGCCGCCCGCCGTTAGGGTCGGCCGGTGAGGATCGTCGCGGTGGGCGGGAGCTGATGCGGACCCCGCCCGGGCCGCTCCCCGTCGCCGGCGGTACCGCCGAGCTGCTGGCCGACGCCGACCGCGACGGGTCGTGGGTGCTGATGGTGGACGGCACACCCCAGTCGCACGTGGACCTCGAGGACCCCACCCACCTGGAGTTCGAGTACGTCCGCCGGATGGGCCACGTGCTCGACCTGGCCGCGCCCGCGGGCGCTGCGCTCGACGTGGTGCACCTCGGGGGTGGCGCGCTGACGCTGCCCCGGTACGTCGCCGTCACGCGGCCCGGGTCCCGGCAGCGCGTGGTGGAGATCGACCAGCCGCTCACCGACCTCGTCCGCGAGCACCTGCCGCTGCCCCGCAACGCCCGGATCCGCGTGCGGGCCGGCGACGCGCGGGCCGCGCTCACCACGCTGCACCCGGCGAGCGCGGACGCCGTCGTCACGGACGTGTTCGCGGGCGCCCGAACCCCGGCCCACCTGACCACCGTCGAGTTCGCCCGCGAGGTGGCCCGCGTGCTGCGGCCCGGCGGGGTCTACGCGGCCAACGTGGCCGACGGGCCGCCGCTGCGGTTCGCCCGCAGCCAGGTCGCCACCCTCCGGCAGGTGTTCGCCCACGTCTGCCTGCTGGCCGAGCCGGGCACGATGCGCGGCCGGCGGTTCGGCAACCTGGTGGCGGTGGCCTCGGACGCCGAGCTGCCGCTGGCCGGGCTGACCCGGGCGTGCGCCCGCGACCCGATGCCCTCGCGGGTGGTCGACGGGGAGGACCTGGAGCGCTTCGTGGGCCGGGCGCAACCGGTCACGGACACCGACGCCGAGCCCTCACCCGAGCCGCCGGAGGGCGTCTTCGCCCGCTGAGGCCGGAGCGGTCAGCTCACCAGGTGTTGCCGCGCGGCAGCCCCCGGACGGCGGGGCGCACGTCCACCAGGTAGACCACCGCGGCGATGACCGCCGGCAGGCCCAGCAGCGCGATGGGGTTCTGGGTGAGGAAGATGATGATGGCGGCCAGGGCGGTGATCGCGACCCAGGCGGGCTTGGTCAGCTTGCCGGTGGCGACGAACGCGCCCGCCGGGCGGACCAGCGAGTCGGCGAAGGCCCACACGGTGAGCCCCTGGGCAGCGAGGTACAGCAGCAGGAACAACAGCCCCTCGAACTCCGCCATGGTCCGAGCCTACCCGCCGGAACGCCCCGCCCCGCCGCGTTCGGCGCCCACCCCGGACGCGACAGGGCCCCGGAGCGCTCGCGCAGCTCCGGGGCCCTGGTTCGTGGGGTGGTGCGTCAGCCGTTGCGCTTGGCCGGCACAGCCGTCGGTTCGGTCCGCTTCGCGGTCCGGGCCCGGGTGACGCGCGCCGTCGTCGTCTTGCTCGCCGACGTGCGGGCGGCACTGTTCTTCTTACCGGTCGCCTTCTTGGCGGGCTTCGGCGCCTCCACGGCGTCCTCCAGCTCATCCTTGGCGGCCTCGGCGGCGGCGTCGACCGACTTCTCGGCCTGGGCGGCGACCTTGGTGGCCTTGGCGGCGGTCTTCTGCACGACCGAGGTCACCTCGTTGGAGGCCTCGACGACCGCCTCGGCGGTCTCCTCGAGGATGTCGTCCAGGGTGTCCTCGACGGCGTCCACGGCGCTCTCGGCGCGACGGACGACGCGGCGGAAGCCGGGCTGGCGGCGCAGGTCCTCGACGACCTCGGCACCGCGCTCGGCCAGGGTCTCCAGGGTTGCGGTCGCCTGGGTGCGGGCGAGCTCGGCGTACCCGGCGACGGTGCTGCGCAGGGCCTCGGGCCGGACGGCCACGGCCAGCTGGTGCGCGGTGGTGCGGGCGTTGTCGACGGCCTCGGTGGCCCGGGTGCGGGCCTCGCGGACGGCGAGGTCGGCCTGGACCTGCGCCTCGCCCGGCAGGGCCTCGGCCTTGCTGCGGAACTGGCCGAGGACGGTGCGGGCCTGCTCCAGGGCGAGGTCACCGGCGCCGACGACGGCGAGGATCGGGGTGCGGGCCTGCTCGGCCAGCGTGCGGCCCTGGGCCACGGCGAGCTCGCCGTACTGCTTCACGGTCTGGGTGGTGCTCATGCGGACTCCTTCGAGGGGTGGGAGGACGGGGAGTTGCCGGGTGCTACCTGCGGTGCGGTGCTGGCGCGGTGCTCGCGGACGTAGGTCTCGTAGAGCTCCAGCAGCACGGCCTTATGCCGTTCGGACAGCGCGTCGTCCGAGCGGATCGCCGCCACGGTGTCCGGGTTCCCGGAACGCCGGTCGAGGATCCCCGCCTGCTCGTAGAGCGATTCGGCCGAGATCTTCAGGCCCCGGGCGATCGAGGCGAGGATCTCCGCCGACGGCTTGCGGAGGCCCCGCTCCACCTGGGACAGGTAGGGGTTGCTGACGCCGGCGCTGCGGGCCAGCTCCCGCAGGGACACCTGGGCGGCACTGCGCTGCTCGCGGATGTAGTTGCCCACCTGCGAGCCGACCGCGGTGACGTTGCTCGTCGAGGCGCTCGTGGCCTCGGCGACCGACTCCGCCACGCTGCCGGCGACCCGGTCCACCTTGCCGCGGACCGTGTTCACCTGCTCACGGACGAACTCTCCCGGTGTCTGCACGTATCCGACCCTAGGCGCCGGTGCTAGCTCCTGCAAGCGGAGCTGCTAGCACGGCGGTGAGGGCATCGTCACACCTGTCGCCGCAGGTCAGGAGGTGAGGAAGGCGGCCGGGCGGACCGCACCCACCACACCCTCGCCGCCGCTCACCGGCTGCTGCAACCAGGGCGCGAGCCGGTCGTCGGGCAGCCCGAGTCGACGGAGCCCCGCGGCGAGCGCCGGCATCCGGCCCCGGTCGCCACCGTCGTCCAGCTTGAGGGCCACGGCCCCGGCGCCGGGGACGGCGGCCACGTGCACGCCGTCGGCACCGCCCTTGACCAAGAGCCCCGGGACGGCCGCCATCAGCTCGGTGTCGTCGCGGCCGGTGCCGGCCACGAACCACGGCTCGGCCCGCATGGCGTCGGCCACGGCACGCCCGGGTGTGCCCGGCTCGGCCTGGACGAGCGAGAGGACGCCGCGGGCCAGCGCGGTCGGCGAGAGGGCGTGCTGCGGAGCACCGCACCCGTCGACGACGACGGCGGACACCGGCTCCTCGCCGGCCTCGCCCAGCCGCTCCTCGATCGCCTGCTGGAGCGGGTGGTCGCGGTCCAGGTAGCCCTCGACGGGCCAGCCGGCCGCCACGCAGGCGGCGAGCATGGCCGCGTGCTTGCCCGAGCAGTTCATGGCCAGCCGCTCGGGCGCCCGGCCCTCGACCAGCCACGCGGCGCGGGTCGGCTCGTGCCCCGGCAGCGCCGGCGGGCAGCCCAGGTGCTCGGGGGTCAGGCGGGCCGACTCGAGGATCGCCGCGGCGCGCTCCCGGTGGCCGTCCTCACCGGTGTGCGAGCCGGCACCGATGGCCAGCTCGGCGGCGGAGCGGGGCTGCCAGCCGGCCGCGAGCAGCGCGGTGGCCTGCACCGGCTTGTTCGACGAGCGCGGCAGCGTCGGCCGGTCCACGGCGCCCGCGGCCAGCAGCACCTCGCCGTCGGCACCGAGCACCACCAGCGACCCGCGGTGCACCGACTCCAGGAACCCCGACCGCTCGACCTCGACCAGGACGGGGTTGCTCAACGCCCCTCGTCGGCGAGCAAGGCGGCGACGTCGGCCTCGCCGTCGCGGTACCGGCGGCCGAGCTCCGCGGCCAGGGCGTCCATGACCTGCTGCACGCCCCGGCGCCGCTCCGAGAGCCCCACCTCGGCCTCGGCGAGCGCGCGGGCGGCCCGCTCCAGCTCGCTGTCGGTCAGCTCGGTGATCGACGACAGATCCACCCCGGGGGTCAGCCCGTTCACCCACGACTCGTAGGCGTCGGGGTTGGCCGGCTGCACCGTCTGGTGCCGGCCCAGGCCGTGGGCCGGCCCGCGGCCCTTCTCGGCCAGGATCTCGGGCAGCAGCTCGACCAGCGACCGGCCGTCGTCCTCGGCCCGGCGCTGCAGCTCGCGGCGCACGATGTCCAGCCGTCCCTGCAGCAGGCGCCGGGTGTAGGAGAGGTTGACCTCCTCCTGCTCGGCGCGGCGGCGCAGGGTGCGCACCTCGGCCATGGGGCGCCGGGTGGCGTCCTCCAGGAACGCCGGCTCCAGCAGCGCGTCGACGGCGGCACCGCCGGCGGGACTGGTCTTGGGGCTCACGGTGCGTCCTCCATCGGTCGTCGTCTCGTCACGCCCGGGGCATCGTCGCAGACCGGACCGCCCGGATCCGGTCCCGCGCCGCCGCCCGGGTGTCGTCCAGCTCCGCGACGGCGTCGTCGGGGTCGATCGCGGCGACCGATCCGCCCACGGTCAGGGCGGCGTCCTGCGCCACCGACTGCTTGACCAGCGCCAGCGCGACGACGCCCAGCTCGTGGTGCCGGACGACCGTGCCGACCCGGCCGACCTCGCGGGCGCCGGCCAGGACCGGGGCACCCGGCTCGGCCAGGTCCTCGCTCACGCCGTCCAGGTGCAGCAGCACCAGCCGGCGCGGCGGCCGGCCCAGGTTGTGCACCCGGGCGACGGTCTCCTGGCCGCGGTAGCAGCCCTTGTCCAGGTGGACGGCGCTGGTGAGCCACTCGAGCTCGTTGGGGATGGTGCGGTGGTCGCTGTCCCGCCCGAGCCGGGGACGGCGGGCCTCGACGCGCAGCGCCTCGTATGCCTGGATCCCGGCGAGCCGCGCCCCGGCCGCGAGCACCCGGTCGGCGACGGCGTCGACGGACTCCCGTGGCACGACCAGGTCGACGACGAGCGCCGTGCCGTCGCCGATCGGCCGCATGCGGCGCACGAACCCGCCGTCGGGCAGGGCTGCGACCGCGTACTCCTCGGCGGGGGCGGGCAGCCCGGCGGCGCCCAGCACGTCCAGCGCCCGCGGACCGACGAGGGAGAGCACCGCCCACTGCGCGGTCAGCAGCTGCGGCTCGACCCGGAGCAGGAAGCGCATCTTCTCCAGGAACGCGTGCAGCGCGGCGCCGGTGCCGGGCTCCACGTCGGCCCACGTCGTCCCGTCGAGCTCGGCGAGGACCAGGTGGTGCTCCACGTGCCCCTGCGGGGACAGGACGAGCGCCTCGCTGCCGGTGGCGTCGCCCAGCCGGTCGAGGTGCTGACTGGTGAGACTGTGCAGCCAGGAGAGCCGGTCGGCGCCGGGGACGGCGAGGACGTCGCGGTCGCTGCGGTCCACCAGACCCGCGCCCTCGGCGAGCAGCCGCTGCTCCCGGAGCGGCTCCCCGTAGTGGGCCGCCACCGCGACGGCGGCGTCGGCCGGGTCCTCGACGGCGACGGCGCCCGGGCGGGACAGCAGGGTGGAACTCATGGGGTCTCCGATGCTCGTTCGCGGCACGCGCGGCACGTCCCGGACAGGGCGACGTGCCCCACGTCGACGGTGAAACCCAGATCGGCGGCCAGACGTTCCGCGGCGCTGTCCAGGACGTCGGGCGCGACCGAGGCGATCTCCCCGCAGGAGGCGCACACGACGTGCACGTGGGGGTGCTCGGAGGCGTGGTAGACCGGCGCCCCCTTGCCGAGGTGGGTGTGCCACACCAGGCCCAGCCGCTCGAGCAGCTCCAGGTTGCGGTAGACCGTCGACGCGTCCGGCGCCGAGCCCTCGGCGCCGGCCTCCGCGCGCAGCCGGGCGCCGATCGCCTCCGGCGTGGCGTGCTCCAGGGCCTCGACGGCCGCCAGCACCCGGCGCCGCTGCGCGGTCAGCCGGAGGCCGCGGGCGCGCAGCCGCTCGGCCAGCGGGGCGCCGCCGTCGCCGGTCACGCCGACGGCGGCGTGCCCTGCATCGTGGTCGTGCCCCATGACGCGACCCTATGCCCGGCATCGGGCAGGCTGGGGCGGTGATCGAGCAGCGCAGCGTGGCCATCTGGCGGGACGGCGCCGCCGTGGCCGTCCCCGCCGACGAGCCCGTCCTGACCGCGGCCGACCAGGGGCTGGTGCGCGGCGACGGCGTCTTCGAGTCCGTGGCCGTGGTCGACCGGGGGACGCCGCACCTGGCCCCGCACCTCGCGCGGCTGCAGCGGTCGGCCGCCCTGCTGGAGCTCGCGCACCCCGGGGACGACGTCTGGCACGCCCTCGTCGACGCGGTGCTGGCGGACTGGCCGGCGGGCACCGAGGGCGTAATCCGCCTGCTGCTCACCCGGGGGCCCGGCGGGGACGCACCCCCGACGGCCCTCGCCCTGGTCGCGCCGGTGCCCGCGGAGACCGTCCGGCAGCGGACCTCCGGCATCTCGGTGGTCAGCCTCTCCCTCGGCGTCCCGGCCGACCTGCGCGCGCAGGCGCCGTGGCTGCTGGGCGGGGCCAAGACGCTGTCCTACGCGGTCAACATGGCCGCCTACCGGCACGCGCACCGGCTCGGCGCCGACGACGTCGTCCTCACCTCGCTCGAGGGCCAGCTCCTGGAGGGGCCGACGTCGACGGTCGTCTGGGCGGCCGGCGGCACCCTGCACACCCCGCCGGTCGAGACCGGCATCCTGCCCGGCACCACCGTGGCCCGGCTGTTCGAGCGGGCGGAGGAGGCCGGCTGGCCCACCGCACGCACGCGCGGCACCGTCGACGACCTGCACGCCGCGGACGCCGTGTGGCTGCTCTCCGGGGTGCGCGGCGCCGCCACGGTGCACACGCTGGACGGAGTGCGGCGCGCCGACGCCGGTTTCAGCGGACGGGTGCAGGAGCTGCTGTCCCGCTAGCCTGACCTGCGGTGCGCCGGGAAGTCTGGTCGGCAACGTCTCTGCCGACCCCTCCCCAGGAGCCGCCCCCGTGCCCAGCACCAGCTCGACCCGCCTCCTCGCCCGCGGCTCGTGGCCCGAGGCCCAGCGGATCGCGGCGGTCCTGCGCAAGGAGACCGTCGGCGGCACGCTGCTGCTCGTCGGCGCGGCCGTCGCGCTGGTGTGGGCCAACTCGCCCTGGGCGGCGAGCTACGAGGCCCTCCGCGACACGCGGGTCGGGCCGTCGGCGCTGCACCTGGACCTGACGCTCGGGACCTGGGCGGCCGACGGGCTGCTGGCGATCTTCTTCTTCGTCGCGGGGCTGGAGCTCAAGCGGGAGTTCGTCGCCGGCGACCTGCGCGAGCCGCGGCGCGCGGTCCTGCCCGTCGCCGCGGCGGTCGGCGGGATGGCGGTGCCGGCGCTGCTCTTCGTGCTGCTCAACCTGGGGGGCGGCGAGGGGGCGCTCGGGGGCTGGGCGATCCCGTCGGCCACCGACATCGCCTTCGCCCTCGCCGTGCTGGCGGTGATCAGCACCCACCTGCCCACGGCGCTGCGCACGTTCCTGCTCACCCTGGCCGTCGTCGACGACCTGCTGGCCATCGTGGTCATCGCGATCTTCTACACCGACGACCTCTCCCCCGTGCACCTCCTGCTGGCCGTCCTGCCGCTGGCGGTGTTCGGCGTGCTGGTCCAGAAGCGCATCCGTTCGTCGGGGTGGTGGGGCGGGCGGGCAGCAGGGTGGCTGCTGCTGCCGCTGGCCGTGCTCACCTGGGTGCTCATGCACGAGTCGGGCGTGCACGCGACGGTCGCCGGCGTGCTGCTGGCGTTCACCGTGCCCGTCGTGCGCAGCGAGGCGGCCGGTGGACCCGACGCGGGGCCGGGGCTGGCGGAGCACCTCGAGCACCGTCTGCGGCCTCTGTCGGCCGGGTTCGCCGTCCCGGTGTTCGCCTTCTTTTCGGCCGGGGTCGCCGTGGGCGGCCTCTCCGGGCTCGGCGAGTCCCTGGGCGACAGCATCGCCCTCGGCATCGTGGTGGGACTCGTCGCCGGCAAGACGATCGGCATCACCGGCGCCACCTGGCTGGTCTCCCGATTCACCCGCGCGCAGCTCGACGAGAACCTGGGCTGGCCCGACGTCGTCGGCCTCGCCGTCCTCGGCGGCATGGGGTTCACCGTGTCGCTGCTCATCACCGAGCTGGCCTACGGCGCGGAGAGCGAGAGCTACGACTCCGCCAAGGTCGGCATCCTGGCCGGCACGGTGCTCGCCGCCGTGCTGGCCGCGGCCATCCTGCGGCTGCGCAACCGCCGCTACCGCCAGATCGCCGCGCAGGAGCGGCTCGACGTCGACGAGGACGGCATCCCCGACGTCTACGAGGCCCGGGAGGACGTCGGCCCGCCCCCGGCGGCGCGGCGCCGTCCGCCGTTCGCCGACAGCTGACCTTTTCGGTTGCCGGGTCGTCTCGCGCCGACGTACCGTCGTCGTACACGAGAGAGGAGGTGGTCCGTAACTTTGCTGAGCTACAGGACTCGTGAGGTGGCTGTCCGCTAGCCGCCGTCCAGATGGGCCGCCCGTTCAGACGACAGTCCGAACGACGGCAGATCGCCCGTCCGTCGTACGGCGGCGAGCGAGAACCGGACAGTCACCCGACCCCCGGGCCGCCGACATTTGTCCAGTCGGCCCGCGTGCAGCTCCCTCTCCGGAGGACAGCGCCGCGGAACAGCCCGGGGGTTGTCCGTTTTCCAGGTACTTTGCGCTGCATGCACCTGGGCGGCCTGCCGGTCGAGACCGACGTCTCCTGCGGCGTCTGGATCTCCGCCGCCCGCCGACGCGGCGATCCGGCCACCGTGGCGGCCCTCCTCCCTGCCACGTTCGCGGCCTACGCCCGGGTGTTCCACCCCGCGGTCCGCTACGACGGGGACGACGACATCGAGGTCAGCTGGGCCGAGGTGGCCGCCTACAACGGCACCACCGCCCACCCGCTCATGCAGTGGCACACGATCACCGGCAGCTGGGACGCCCAGCCCTCCGAGCACCAGGCCGAGTTCTGGGACGACGGCCCCGCGGAGGGGCACCTGCCCGTGGCGGTGGCCGCCCGGCTCGCCGCCGTCCTGAGCCGGCACACCGCGACGCCCGGGGACTGCATCCTCGGCCGGTGGGACGGCTTCGGCTTCGACCTCCCCGATCCCGAGCAGCCGCCCCGGCTGCTGCTGCGCGGCAACCACGACGTCGTCCTGGTCCGCGGCGCCGTCACCGACGCCGTCCGCAACCTCGCGCCCGAGCCGCACGAGCAGAGCGCCAACCTCTGGTGGCCGGGCGACCGCGCCTGGTGCGTCGTCACCGACATCGACCTGACCAGCACCTACGTGGGCGGGTCGGCCGACTGCATCGCCCAGGTGCTGCGCACGCCCGGGCTGGAGGCCATGACCGCCGCCCCGGAGGATTCCATCGCGCTCACAGCCGACACGCGCAACCCGCAGCCCCGCGCGCGCTGAGCGCGTTCAGAGCGCGGCGAGCTCGTCCTCGAGGTCGTCGAGGCCCAGCGAGCCCTGGGACAGCGCGGCCATGTGCCACGCCTTGAGGTCGAACGCCTCCCCGCGGGCCTGCCGCGCCTTCTCCCGCCCGGCCAGCCAGGCCCGCTCGCCCAGCTTGTAGCCGATCGCCTGCCCGGGGATGCCCAGGTAGCGCACCAGCTCGCTGTCGAGGAAGGCCAGCGAGGCGCCCGAGTTCTCGCCCAGGAAGGCCCGGGCCAGGTCCGGCGTCCACGGCTGCCCGCGGTGCTCGGCCAGCGCGCCCTCGGCGTCGTCCGGGATCGGCAGCTGCAGGTGCATGCCGATGTCGATGACCACCCGCACCGAGCGCAGCTGCTGGGCGTCGAGGAAGCCCAGCCGGGTGCCCGGGTCGCCGAAGTAGCCCAGCTCGTCCATGAACCGCTCGGCGTACAGGGCCCAGCCCTCGACGTTGGCGCTCACCGAGCCCACCGAGGTCTGGTAGGTGGAGAGCTGCTGGGCGACGTAGGCCCACTGGGCCAGCTGCAGGTGGTGGCCGGGAACGCCCTCGTGGTACCAGATGGACACCAGGTCCCACAGCGGGAAGCGGGTGCGGCCCAGCGTCGGCAGCCAGGTGCGGCCCGGCCGGGAGAAGTCCTGCGCCGGGCGCGTGTAGTACGGCGCGGCCGCGCTGCCCGGCGGGGCGATCATCGCCTCCACCCGGCGCAGCGGCTCGGCGAGGTCGAAGTGCGTGCCGTCCAGCTCGGCGATCGCCTCGTCCATCATCGACTGCAGGCGGGCGCGGATCTCCTCGACGCCCTCGACGGCCGGCCCGCTGGTGGCCAGCAGCCGCATGGCCTCCATGGGCGTCGCGCCGGCCTGCACCCGGTCGGCCTCGGTGCGCTGCTCGGCCAGGATCCGCTTGTGCTCGGCCCAGCCCCAGGCGTAGGCCTCCTCGAGCCCCCGGTCCGGCCCCAGGTCCGAGCCGGTCCAGCGGCGCACCGCCATGGCGTACCGGTCGCGGCCGACGGCGTCGGGCACCCCCTCGGTGCGCGGGCCGTACTCGTCGCGCAGGTGGTCGCGGATGTCGGCCACGGCGGCGTCGGCGGCCGCGGCGGCGGCGAGCAGCTCGGGCTGCAGCGCCTCGGGCCCCGAGGCGACGAACGAGGTGAAGAACGGGCCGGCCAGCCACTCGTCGAGCTGCTCGACGACGGTGCGCACCTGGCGCGGCGCGACGAGCAGGTCGCGGCGCACCGCCTCTTCGAGCGTCTCCCGGTAGCCGCGGTAGGCCTTGGGGACCCGGGCGATGCGGCGGGCGATGACGGCCCAGTCCTCGTCGGTGGCCGTCGGCATGAGGGTGAACACCTGGCGGACCGCGTGGATGGGGCTGAACAGGATGTTCAGCGAGCGGAAGCCCTCCCCCGCCCAGTGCGCGTCCAGCTCGGCGGAGAGCCGCTCGCGGAGCAGCCGGGCGCACCGCCGCTCCACCGGGTCGTCGTCCAGTGCCGGGTCCTCCGCCAGCACGCGGTCGAGCTCGGCCAGGGTGTCGCGGATCAGCGACACCTCGTCCTCCAGCCCCTGCGGGGAGAGGTCGGGCAGCCGGTCGTCGCCCGGTCGGGCGCCCAGCGAGGTGGCGAGGATCGGGTCGAGCTCGCAGGCGGCCGCGACGTAGGCGTCCGCCACCTGCCTCGGGGTGGCCGGCGCGTCGCTCATCGGATCCTCTCCAGCCGGGCGGACATCGTGGGCCGCAGCTCCCCGCCCCCGACGGCGCGGTCGACGGCGTACATGAGCGCGCCCTCGACGATGCCGTAGAGGCGGACCGCGCGGGTCACCTCGGGAGCGTCGGGCGTGCGGGCCACGACGTCGGTGGCCAGCTCCCAGCTCGTCGTCGTGCGGGCGGCGCCGACGTAGATCTCCAGCACGCCGTCCGCGCCGGCCACGATCAGCTCGACGTCGTCACCGTCGCCGCGGGGGCGCCAGAACCCGGTCTCCCGGACGTCGGGGCCGACGATCTTCCCGTCGTCGGTGAGCCGCCAGGTGCGCGAGTCGTAGGCGAGGAAGCCGCGCCCGTCGTGGCTGAACCGCACCCACTGGCCGAACCGGTGGTCGCCGCCCGTGCCCGCCGCCTGGCCCTCACCGTGCCACTCCCCCAGCAGCGGCAGGACCGACAGCAGCTGGTCGGAGACCTCCGGTCCGCTGCGGACGTCGACGGTGTCGGGGACGGGCAGCTCCGTCGGCGCGCTCATCGCCGGCCCGCCTTCGGGCGACGCGACAACCGGACGGCGCCGTAGCCGCAGGAGAGCGCGGCCAGCGCCGTCAGGGCGACCAGGACCCAGGCAGCAACCATGCCGGCCACGGTAGTGACGGGCAGGCCCCGTGGCCTCAGGCGGGCTCGCGGACCCCGGCGACCGTCGCGCGCACCACGTCGTCCCACGGGGTGGCGGTCAGCCCGAAGGCGGCCGTGGTGGCCCGGGCGTCGGAGACGTACTCCTGGTCCCACTGGTGCCGGACGGCCACGACCTCCCGCATCATCGGGACGGCGACGCCGACCGCCCGCAGCACCGGCCACGGGAGGCCGCTGACCCGCGCCGCGGGCGCGCCCATCGCCGCGGCGAGATCGGTCAGCGCCTGCCGCTGGCTGCGCGGGGCGGTGGTGGGCACGTGCCAGGCGCGGCCCAGCGCGCGCTCGTCGGTGCCGAGCGTGGCCAGCGTGGCGGCGACGTCGGGCAGGTAGGCCCAGCTGCGGGCGACGTCGGGGTCCCCCACGACCCAGGCCCGCCGCCCGGCCCGCAGCGCCGGCAGCTGCCGGTTCAGGTGGGACTGGCCGGCGGGGACCTGCGGACCCACGAAGTCCGCGGCGCGGGCCTCGGTGATCCGCACCCGGCCGGCCTCGTGCGCGGCCAGCGCGTCGGCCCACATGCGGTTGCGGACCCGGCCCTTGACGTCGGTGGCGGCGAGCGGCGTATCCGTGGTCATCGGAGCCGAGGGCCGCCCGTAGCCGTAGAGGTTGCCCATGGTCACCAGGACGGCGCCGGTGCGCTCCGCCGCGGTGAGCAGCGCCGCGGCGACGGGGGGCCAGTCGGTCGGCCAGCGGTGGTAGGCGGGGTTCACCGCGTTGTAGAGGACGGCGGCACCCCTGGCCGCACGGGTCAGGGCCTCGGCGTCCGCGGCGTCGACGACGCGGTGCTCGACGGCGGCGGTGGACGTGCCCCCGCTGCGCGACAGCACCACCACGGTGCGGCCGCGGACGACCAGCTCCTCGGCGGTCGTGGTGCCGACGGGCCCCTTGCCCACGATGACGTGCAGTGCCATGGCTCGCTCCCTGCTGTCTGGCGAGAGCGGCGCTCTCGCTCGGGAGCGATGCTCCGACGCTTGGCACACGACTGTCAAGAGCAATGCTCTCGGTTGCGACCTGTGCTCTCGAAAGGCATCCTCGACCACGTGACCACCGCACGGGAGCGCGTCCGCGCCGAGCTGACCGCGGAGATCACCGACGCTGCACGCCGCCAGCTGGCCGAGGTCGGAGCCGCCGCCCTCTCGCTGCGCGCCGTCGCCCGCGAGGTCGGGCTGGTCTCCTCGGCGGTCTACCGCTACTTCCCCAGCCGCGACGAGCTGCTGACCCGGCTGATCATCGACGGCTACGACGCCCTGGGCGCGGCCGCCGAGGCCGCCGACCGCCCGGGCGAGGCTCCACGGGTTCGCTGGCTGGCGGTGTGCCGCGCGGTCCGGGCGTGGGCGCTGGCCCATCCGCACGAGTACGCCCTGCTCTACGGCTCCCCCGTGCCCGGCTACTCGGCGCCGCGGGACACCGTGCCGGCCGCGTCCCGGGTCGCCGTCGTGCTCGGCCGGATCCTCGGTGACGCCGCGCGGTCCGGCCTGCTGCCGGCAGCGAGCGGCGACCGGGATCCCTCGCTGGTCAGCGACGACGCGGCGGCCGTCCTCGGCGGGGACCACCCGGCCATCGACGACACCGTGCGGGTGCGGGCGCTGATGGCCTGGAGCGCCGTGTACGGCACGGTCAGCTTCGAGCTGTTCGGCCACTTCGTCGGGTCGGTCGAGGACGGCGACCGGTACTTCGACCGCGCCATGACCGAGCTCGCCGCGCTGATCGGGCTCTGAGTGCCGTTCACCCCGAGCCACGCGGCGGCGGTGCTGCCCTTCCTCCGGACGCCGCTGCCCGCCTCCGCGCTGGTCGCCGGCAGCGTCGCTCCCGACCTGCCCTACTACCTTCCGGGTGACCTGTCGTGGGAGACGCACTCCGCGCTCGCCGTCGTCACCACCGACCTGCTGCTCGGCGGGATCGCCTGGGCGGTGTGGCACGCGCTGCTGGCCGAGCCCGCGCTGGCGTGGGCACCGGGTGGCGTCCGGGCGCGGCTGAGCGGCGTCCCCCTCGGGCCGGCCGTGCGCGTCCGCTCCGTGCGCGGTCTCGCCTGGACCGTCCTCGCGCTCGTCGTCGGCGCCGCCACCCATGTGCTGTGGGACGAGTTCACCCACGCCGGCCGCTGGGGCACCGACCACCTGCCGGCGCTCGCCCGGATGTGGGGCCCGGTCGAGGGCTATCGGTGGGCCCAGTACGCCAGCAGCGTCGTCGGCGCCGCGATCCTGCTCGTCTGGCTGGTGCGCTGGTGGCGCCGTTCCCCGCGGGCACCGCTCCCGGACCGGCCCGCGGCCTGGCCGGTCTGGTCGGGGATCGCCGGGGCAGGGCTGCTGGCGGGCATCGCCGGGGCCCTCACCGCGGCCGACATCCGCAGGGCCGCCTGGCTGGGAGCCACGTGGGGTGGCGGTGCCGCAATCGCGGCGACCGCCCTGCTCGCCGTCGCCTGGCAGGTCCGCCGCCGCCGCCCCTGACCCCCCGGCTGGGGGTTCTGCGCCGGCGCCGCCCGAGGGCAGGCTGCCCTCCTCAGCGGCGGCGGCGGCGGATACGGACGTCCGCCGGCCGGGGGGGCCGGCGCCCGGGACACGGGAGCACCCATGCAGAGGAACAGGGCACGAACACTGGCCGTGGCGTCCGCCGCCACGCTGATCGCCCTCGGCACCGCCGGTCCGGCCGCCGCGCACGGCGGGGACGACGGGCACGGCGGGCACGGCAAGAACCCCGCTCCACCCCTCGCCAGCATCCAGGACGCGGTGGACGCCGCCCAGCCGGGCGACACCATCCACATCCCGCCGGGGACCTACCGCGAGTCGGTGACCATCCACGAGGACGGCATCTCGCTCCGAGGGGACAAGGTGGTCATCGTCCCGCCCGCCACTCCGGAGCCGACGCCCTGCGACGACGACGACGTGGCCCGGGTGTCGGGGATCTGCATCATCGACGACGTCGTGTTCTCCGACGACGCGCCGCCGGTGGTCAACGACGCGGTGCGCGGGGTCAGCATCCGCGGCGTGACGGTGCAGGGCTTCTCCGGTGACGGCCTGGTCGCCTTGGGCACGGAGGACCTCAGCGTCCGGGACAGCAGGTTCGAGGACAACCGGGGCTACGGCGCGGCCAGCTTCGTCACGCACCGGACGACGTTCGAGGACAACGTCTCCGTCGGCAATGACGAGGCGGGCTTCTACGTCGGCGACAGCCCCGACTCCCGAGCGGACGTGCGGGGCAACTACTCCGCCGGCAACGAGTTCGGCTTCTTCTTCCGCAACGCGAGCAACGGCGAGGCGCGGGGCAACGTGGCCGAGGGCAACTGCTTCGGCGTGCTGATCCTCGCCGGCGCTCCCGGCCCGGCGACGGACTGGCTGATCCGCGACAACAAGGTGATCGCGAACAACAAGGAGTGCCCGGCCCGCCCGGCGGAGGGCATCCCGGCACTCAGCGGCGCCGGCATCGTGCTGTTCGGCGCCCAGGACGTCCACGTCCGCGACAACAAGGTGCGGGGCCACAGCTCCGATCCGGCGTTCGAGAGCGTCGCCCAGGGCGGCATCGTGGCGCTTCCCGGCTTCCCCGGACCCGAGGGCGCCCCGGGCATCGAGCCCAGCGGCACGGTCGAGGACAACAAGGTGCGCGACAACACGCCGTTCGACCTCGTCGCCGGCGGCACCGTCCTCTTCGAGGACAACCGGTGCGACACCTCCAACCCACCAGGCCGCTGCGACTGAGGCCTGACACCACACGGCGCCCGCTCCGGTCACCGGCCGGGGCGGGCGCCGTCGTCGGCCCCCACCGCCGTCCCCGGCCCGGCCCCCGCTTCCCCTCTAGGCTGGAGGTGCCCGGCCGGCCGGTCGGCACGGTGGAGCGGAGGTGGGCGTGCGGACCCCCGAGGAGGAGCTCGCACGCGTCGTCGCCCGCTACGAGTGGGTGCTGGCCAACGTCGCCGACGGCATCTACGGCCTGGACGCCCAGGGCCGCGTCGAGTTCGTGAACCCCTCCGCCCTCCGCATCACCGGCTACCCGCTGGAGGAGCAGCGCGCCGCCGACCAGCACCAGCTGCTGCACCACCACCGCCTCGACGGCTCGCCCTACCCGCGGCACCAGTGCCCGGTGTGGCTGGCCCTGCGCACCGGCCGGACGGTCACCGCCGACGACGAGGTGTTCTGGCGCAAGGACGGGACAGCGGTACCGGTCGGGCTGATCGCGGTGCCGACCGTGGAGAACGGCGCCGTGACCGGCGTCATCGTCTCCTTCCGCGACCTCACCGACCAGCGCGAGGCCGAGCAGCGGGCGGCGGAGATCGACCGCCTGGCCCGGCAGGCCGCCACCTCGCGAGCCCTGGCCGACCGGCTGCAGCAGGCGTTGCTGACCCCGCCACCGGAGCCCGACCACCTGCACGTCGTGGTCCGCTACCAGCCGGCCGGCCACGAGGCCCAGGTCGGCGGCGACTGGTACGACGCGTTCCTGCAGCCCGACGGTGCCACGATGATCGTCATCGGCGACGTCGTGGGCCACGGCAGCGACGCCGCTGCGGCCATGGGGCAGCTCCGCGGGCTGCTGCGGTCGCTGGCCTACGACAACGACGAGACCCCGGCGGCGACGCTGAGCCGGACCGACCGGGCCGCCCAGGGCCTCGCCGTCGCGACGCTGGCCACCGCCATCCTGGCCCGCGTGGAGCGCCACCCCGACGTCCCGGTGCTCGGCCGCCGCGTCCTCCGCTGGAGCAACGCCGGCCACGTGCCCCCGCTGCTGCTCTCGCCCGACGGCAGCTCACGGGTGCTGGAGACCGCGCCGGACCGGATGCTGGGTGTCGACCCGACGGCGCCGAGGCACGACCACACCGTCGACCTGGAGCCCGGGGACACCCTGTTCCTGGTCACCGACGGGCTCGTCGAGCGCCGGGGCTCGGACCTGGACGAGGGCATGGCCCGGCTGCAGGAGGCCGTACGCGATCTCGCCGGAGAGCCCCTGGACACGTTGCTGGACACGGTCCTGGAACGGCTGGTGCCGGTCGCGGGCCAGGACGACGTCGCCGTCGTCGCCGTGCGCGCCTACCCCGAGGACCGACCGCGACCACCCGAGGCCGGCCCGAACGTCCTCCCGCCCGGGGTGGAGTGACGACAGCGCCCGCCCGGCGGATACCGGACGGGCGCTGGCGCTCACTCGATGACGATGGTCGTCTCGTTCAGCCCGACCTCGGCGTCGAGGACGCGCTCGCCCTTGCCGACGGCGGCCAGCGACCGGACCTTCCACTTCCCAGGGGCGGCGAAGAACCGGAACTCACCCTCGGGGCTGGTCACCACCTCGGCAGTGAACTCGTCGGTGCCGTCCAGCAGCCGGACGTAGGCACCGGCCACCGGGGCGCCGTCGTGCCAGACCGACCCCTGGATCACCGTCTGCGTGCTCAGGTCGATGCCCGCGAGGGCACCACCCTGCTTGGGGGCTCCGCACATGGGTCAGCTCACTTCTCGATCGGGACGCCGACGAGCGAGCCGTACTCGACCCAGCTGCCGTCGTAGTTCTTGACGTTCTTCTTGCCGAGCAGCTCGCTGAGCACGAACCAGGTGTGGCTCGAGCGCTCGCCGATCCGGCAGTAGGCGATGGTCTCCCGGCTGTCGTCGAAGCCCTGCTCGCCGTAGAGCTCGGTGAGCTGCTCGTCGCTCTTGAAGGTGCCGTCCTCGTTGGCGGCCTTGCTCCACGGGATGTTGATCGCGGTGGGCACGTGGCCGGCGCGCTGCGACTGCTCCTGCGGGAGGTGCGCCGGCGCGAGGATCTTGCCGGAGAACTCGTCGGGGCTGCGCACGTCGACGAGGTTCTTGTTGCCGATCGCGGCGACGACCTCGTCGCGGAACGCGCGGATGGAGAGGTCGGGCTCGCTGGCCACGTACTGCGTGGCGGGCCGCTGCACGGCGTCCTTGGACAGCGGGCGGCCGTCGAGCTCCCACTTCTTGCGGCCGCCGTCCATCAGCTTGACGTCGCGGTGGCCGTAGATCTTGAAGTACCAGTACGCGTAGGCGGCGAACCAGTTGTTGTTGCCGCCGTACAGCACGACGGTGTCGTCGTTGCTGATGCCGCGGGAGGAGAGCAGCGCCTCGAACGCGCTCTTGTCGAGGTAGTCGCGGCGCAGCGGGTCCTGCAGGTCCTGCTTCCAGTCGAGCTTGACGGCGCCCTCGATGTGGCCGCCGTCGTAGGCGCTGGTGTCCTCGTCCACCTCGACGAGGACGATGCCGGGCTGGCCCAGGTTCTCCTGGACCCAGTCGACGGTGACGAGCACGTCGTTGCGGCTCATGGGTAGCTCCCTTGGTCGGTGGTTCGGTGGTCGGTCGGTCAGGCGGTGCGGGCGGGCAGCGCCCGCCGGGCGATCAGGTACAGCTCGCAGCCGAGGCAGAAGCCCGTGGCCGCGTTGAGCAGGGCCGCCACGAGCGCGAGACCCGTGGCGACGGCGCCGGGCAGGGGGGCGCCGAGCAGGTAGCCGGCGGCCCCGACGACGGTGAACAGCAGGCCGACGAGCTGGGCGAACCGCGGCGGCGCCTCGGGCTCGCGCTCCCGCACCGGGCCCAGCCGCGGCGCGACGAGGGTGCGGAACAGCAGACCGTAGGGGGCCGAGCGGAGACCCGCGAACGCGCCGATCGCGAACACGACCGCCTGGGCCGCGACCAGCCAGCCGCTGCCGGTGAGCAGCGCGACGGCGAGGACGACGGAGGTGAGCGCCGCGGCGAACCGCGGCGCACGCACGTCGATCTGCGGGGATGGTGCAGTCATCGCGGATGAGGACCTTCGGACGGCGGACAGGGCGCGTCTGGTCGGTCGGGTGCCGACCTCAGGAGGTCGGACAGAGGCAGCTGCCGACGCGGCACAGGTCGACTGTGCGGCGCGAGGTCAGCAGGATGCCCACGGCGCGAGGGTAGCCGATCATCGGGACACCCCTGCATGAGCGTCCACCAGGGCGGTCAGCTCGTCCGGCCGCGGGGCGCCGCTGCTGCGCGCGACGACGGCCCCGGAGCGGTCGAGGTAGAACAGGGTCGGGGTGCGGCGGACGTCGAGCGCGCGCACCTCGTCGAGGTGGCTCTCGGCGTCCACCTGGACCACGGCCAGGCCCGGCCGGGTGGTCTGCAGCTGCGCGAGCCGGGCCTTGGTCGCCCGGCAGGGACCGCAGAACGCGGTGGAGAACTGGACGACGGTGAGGTCGGCCTCCCCCGGGCGCACGCCGAGGCGCGCGAAGGCCGCCGACTCCGAGGGCGCGGTCACCTGCTCCTCCTCCGGGGACCGGGGCCGCACGGCGCCGTCCCGCGTGCGCTGCCACCACGCCGCGGCCGCCGTGACGACCAGTGCCACGGCGAGGACGACGATCCCGATCGTGCTCATCGACCGCACAAGCCGGTCGGGGCGGCCGGCTATTCCGTCACCGGGCGGTGAGCACCGCGTCCGTCGCCTCCACCTGCACCTCCACGCCCTCGGCTCCGGGCGTGACGCTGGTCAGCTGCAGGCCGAGGGGCAGCTCCGGCACGGTGTAGCGCAGGTCCAGCAGGTCGCTGACCCGGTCCACCAGGAAGTCGGGGATGTCCACACCGGCTCCCGCGGCGTCCTCGACGTCGACGACCAGCTGGTCGCCGTCCAGGGTCACGGTCCCGGCGGCCGAGACGGGCAGCGTCAGGCCGAGGACCTCGACGGTCCGGCCGATCCGCAGCCCGTCGCCCTCCCGGGTGACCGTGGCGTCGCTGCCCAGCTCCGCCGCCAGGAGGTCGTAGGCCAGCGTCGCGGTGCCGTCGATGTCCTCCACCGGCACCTCCTGCACCGACCCGGACAGCACCGTCCTCAGGGGCACGTGCACGCCGCGCAGCGAGACGTCGGCCCGGGTCCCCGCGGGCTGGCCCAGCTCGTCGGCGTCGAGCGCGACCCGCACGTCCTCGTACCGTCCGGCGACCACCTGGGTGAGGAACGGGAAGCCGGTGATGTCGACCTCCGGGGTGCCCACGAGGCCGCCCTTGCCGGCCAGCTGGTCGGCGACCCGGTCCTCCGCGATGCCCACGGCCACCCGGTCGGCCAGCAGCGTGAGACCGGCGAGCAGGAGGAGGACGACGAGGAGCGCCCTCACGGGCATGCCGTCACAGCGTGGCCTGCAGCGCCAGGACGACCGGCGCGCAGGCGGCGAGGGGCAGGGCCACCTGCACGACCGGCAGCACCCACCGGGAGAACCGCGGCTCGCCGGCCGGGTCGTCGTCCTCGGCGGTGGCGCCGACGACGACGTAGCTGGCGACCAGCGCGGTCAGCGCCGCCACCCCGGCCACCACGGCCCCGTGGACCAGGGCGCGCCGCTCGTCGAGCACGTCGCCGGCCAGACCCGCGGCCAGGACGGCCACGCCGGTCCCGGCGAGCACGGCGAGGACGGCGCCGACGAGCCCGCGCGGAACGCCGTCGGCCAGCTGCGGCCGGGGCAGGAGCCAGTCCACGAGGTGCCCCACCACCAGCGCCGTGCCGACGGCGAGCAGCGCCACCAGGGCGCGCTCGGAGCCCTCGTCCGTCCGCCCGAGCAGCAGCAGCGCGGCCAGCGCGGCCACGGCGACGAGCAGCAGCACGACGACCGACAGCAAGGCCACCAGTTCCTGCCGGGGACGGCGGACCATCTGCTGCACCACCACCGCCAGGAACCCGACGCCGATGACGGCCAGCAGCTCGCCCAGCTCCGGGTCCCGGGGCAGCACGAGGGCGAGGTCCGCGGCGACCGCGGCCCCGGCGCCCACGGCCAGCGAGCCGGCGAACCCCTGGGCCCCGGTGACCAGCACCCAGCACAGGACGAGCCCCAGCTGCAGCACGAGCACGGCGGCCAGCCGACCGGTCTGGCCCAGCAGCTCCGGGAGGCCCACGAGCAGCGCGACCGCGAGGACCGCGACGGCCGCCGCGGGCAGGTGGTGCTCCCGCGCGCTCAGGCGGGAGATCGGCGCGGCGGTGCTCACGGTCCCGATGGTGGCAGACGCGAGGCCTCCGGGAGCTCACCGCCGCGAGAGGGTTGCGGGTCGTGGCCTGCCCGGCAGGGGGCTCGTCGGTTATCGTGCAGTCTCACCTCGACAGCGTCGTCGACTGCTGCCACGGCTGCGCGTCGTGGGAACCATGCGAGGAGACGACAGATGCGACTGGTCCTCATGACCTCGGCGCGGCAGGCGACGACGGAGGTGCTGCCCGCGCTGGGCCTGCTCGGGCACCAGGTGCGCGTGGTGGCCCCGGAGCTCTCGAGCCTCCTCGACGGGGACTCCGGCGACGTCGTCCTGGTCGACGCCCGTCACGACCTCATCCGTGCCCGCACGCTGTGCGGCCTGCTCTCCTCCACGGGCGTGGCCGCCGCGCTGGTCGCCGTCCTCTCCGAGGGCGGCCTGGTGGCGCTGTCGGCGGACTGGGGCGTGGACGACGTCCTGCTCGACACCGCGGGTCCCGCCGAGGTCGACGCCCGGCTGAAGTGGGCCACCGCCCGCCGGCTGGCCGCCACCGCCCCCGCCGACGGCGCCGACAAGGGCGTCACCCAGGCCGGCGAGCTGGTCATCGACGAGCACAGCTACTCGGCGAAGCTGCGCGGCCGTCCGCTCGACCTCACCTACAAGGAGTTCGAGCTGCTGAAGTACCTCGCGCAGCACCCCGGCCGGGTCTTCTCCCGCGCCCAGCTGCTGCAGGAGATCTGGGGCTACGACTACTTCGGGGGCACCCGCACCGTCGACGTCCACGTGCGCCGGCTGCGCGCGAAGCTCGGCACCGAGCACGAGGCGCTCATCGGCACCGTGCGCAACGTCGGCTACAAGCTGGACCAGCAGGTCGCCGACGCCACGGCCCGGACCCCGCAGGTGGAGAGCGACGCCGAGCTGGTCTGATGGGGCGGTGAGCCCCGAGCCCCGCCCGGACGTCGACGCCGTCCTGTCGTTGCTGCGCGCCGCCGCGGCCGCCGACGGGGTCCGCCCGGTGTCGGAGGAGACCGAGCTGCGGCTGCAGCACGGCACCGGGGACGGCGCCGACCTGGTGGTGCACGACGCCGGCACGCTGGCCGGCTACGCCCGCTACGACGACGGCGTGGCCGAACTGGTCGTGCACCCGGCGTTCCGCCGGCGCGGGCACGGGCGCGCGCTGCTGCGGCAGCTGCTGGACCTGGCCGGCGACCGGCCGCTGGACGTCTGGGCGCACGGCGACCTGCCCGGTTCGGCGGAGCTGCTGGCGCCGCACGGCTTCACCCGGGCCCGCGTGCTGCTCCAGATGCGCCGCCCGCTGGCCGGCGTCGAGGCCGATCCCCGCCCCGACCTGCCGGACGACGTCCGGGTGCTGCCCTTCCGCCCGGGCCGCGACGAGGAGGCCTGGCTGGCGGTCAACGCCCGCGCCTTCGACTGGCACCCCGAGCAGGGGCGCATGACGGCGGCCGACCTGGCGCTGCGCGAGGGCGAGCCGTGGTTCGACCCCGCGGGCTTCCTGATGGCCTGGCGCGGGGATCCGGACGCCGACGGCACGCTCCTGGGCTCGCACTGGACGAAGGTGCACCCCGCCGGGGACGCCGGCCCGGACCCCGTGGGCGAGGTCTACGTGCTGGGCATCGACCCCGACGCCCAGGGCCTGCGACTGGGCGGCGCGCTCACCGATCTCGGGCTGGCCCACCTGCGCCGGCAGGGCCTGGGCTCGGTGCTCCTCTACGTCGAGGAGGACAACGAGGCCGCCGTGCGCCTCTACGAACGCCGCGGTTTCGCCCGGTACGCCGTCGACGTCTCCTGGCGGCGCGGAGCGGCCTGACGCCCCCGCCCGGACGAGGTCGCGCGGCCGTTCACCCGTCGGACGTATGACGGCCGCCACAGCGGTGCCCAGACCTCGATGGGCGTTCACCGTGCGTTCACCGAGGAACCCGGATGCGGCCACCTCGGCTGCCTACCGTCCCCTCTCGTAGGTCACACAACGCTGCCCGGAACGGGTCCGGGCCGCTGTCGAGAGGCACTGGGTTGAAGCTCAGCAGCAAGCCCCGCGCGACCGCCCTGGCGCTCGCGCTCTCCGGATCTCTCGCGCTGGCCGCATGCGGCGCGTCCAACGAGACCGACTCCGGCGGCACCGGGAGCGGCAGCGGCGAGGGCGCCGAGCTCAGCGGCAACCTCGTCGGCGCGGGCGCGAGCAGCCAGCAGTCCGCGATGGAGGCCTGGCAGGCGGGTTTCCAGGGCGAGTTCCCCGACGTCCAGTTCAGCTACGACCCGGCCGGTTCGGGCGCGGGCCGCGAGCAGTTCATCGACGGCTCCGCCGACTTCGCCGGCTCGGACGCGGCCCTCGACGAGGAGGAGCTGACCGCCGCGGAGGAGCGCTGCGCGGGCGGGGAGATCTTCGAGCTGCCCAACTACATCTCGCCGATCGCCGTCGTCTACAACCTCGAGGGCGTCGACGAGCTGAACCTGACCCCGGAGACCATCGCCGGCATCTTCAGCGGCGCGATCACGACCTGGAACGACCCGGCCATCGCCGCGGACAACCCGGACGCGACCCTGCCGGGGACGACGATCACCCCCGTGCACCGCGGCGACGACTCGGGCACCACGGAGAACTTCACCGACTACCTGCACCAGGCCGCCGGTGACGTGTGGACCGCCGAGCCCGACGGCGTCTGGCCGCTCCAGGGCGGCGAGGCCGCCAACGGCACCTCCGGCGTCGTCGAGGTCGTGACCAGCACCGACGGTGCGGTGACGTACGCCGACGCGAGCCGCGCCGGTGACCTCGGCGTGGCCAGCGTCGCGGTCGGCGAGGACTTCGTCGCCCCCAGCGCCGAGGCCGCCGCTGCCGTCGTCGAGAACTCCCCGGCCGTCGAAGGGCGCGGCGAGCACGACTTCGCCATCGAGGTCAACCGCGTGACCGAGGGGTCCGGCGAGTACCCGATCGTGCTGGTCAGCTACCACATCGGCTGCATCGGGTACGACGACCAGGAGACCGCCGACAACGTGAAGGCGTTCATGAACTACGTCATCAGCGAGGACGGCCAGGCGGCCGCCGCGGAGAACGCCGGCAACGCCGAGATCTCCGACTCGCTGCGCGAGCAGGCTCAGGGCGCGGTCGACGCCATCACCGCCGCCGGCTGACACCGACGCGCCACGATGGCCCGGGACGTCCTGACGGCGTCCCGGGCCATCGCACCGCCCGCACCCGGGCACATGCACCCACGAACGACATCCACGGAGTAGCGGTGACCGCCACGAAGGCCCCGACCGAACGCCCGGCGAAGCAGGGCGCGGTACGCCGCCCGGGCGACCGCATCTTCGCCGGCAGCGCCAAGGGCTCCGGCATCTTCATCCTGGTCGTCCTGGCGGGAGTCGCCGCCTTCCTGATCAGCGAGGCCATCCCCGCGCTGACCGCCCCCGCCGAGGACATCCCCGGCGGTGAGGGACTGGCCAGCTACATCGGGCCGCTCGTCCTCGGCACGCTGCTGGCCGCGGTCATCGCGCTCGTGGTCGCCACCCCGCTCGCCGTCGGCATCGCGCTGTTCGTCACGTACTACGCCCCACGGCGGATCGCGGCCGCGCTGGGCTACGTCATCGACCTGCTGGCCGCCATCCCCAGCGTCGTCTACGGCTTCTGGGGGCTGGCCGTCATGGCGCCCGCGCTCGTCCCGTTCCACGAGTGGGCGGCGGAGCACCTGAGCTGGCTCCCCTTCTTCGCCGGCCCGACGTCGGCCAGCGGCCGGACCATGCTCACCGTCGGGCTGGTACTCGGCGTCATGATCCTGCCGATCATCTCCGCCATCGCCCGCGAGGTGTTCAGCCAGGCGCCGGCGCTGCACCGCGAGGCGGCGCTCGCCCTGGGCGCCACCCGCTGGGAGATGATCCGGATGGCGGTGCTGCCCTACGGCAAGTCCGGCGTCATCGCCGGCGCGATGCTGGGCCTGGGCCGGGCGCTCGGCGAGACGATGGCCGTGGCGATCATCCTCTCCGGCGGTGCGGGTGCCACGGTCAACCTGATCAGCAGCTCCAACCCGTCCACGATCGCGTCCAACATCGCGCTGCGGTTCCCCGAGGCCACCGGCGTCGGCGTCAACACGCTCATCGCCAGCGGCCTGGTGCTCTTCGTCATCACCCTCGCCGTCAACATGCTCGCCCGGTGGATCGTGAACCGGCGCGCCGACTTCTCCGGAGCCAACTGATGAGCACCGCCACCCGGTCAGCGTCCGGGACCTCCGCGCCGCAGGACACCGTCCGCGTCGAGCGGCGGCTCTCGCGGTCGGCCACCGTCGGGCTCTACCTGGCCGGCATCGCGCTCGGCGCCGGGTTGTCGGCTCTCACCGGGTTCGCCGTCACCTCGACCGTCGTCTACGGCGTGATCCTCGGGACGCTGGCGGTCTACGTCACGTCGCGCGCCGTCGAGGGCCGCCGCAAGGCCACCGACCGCCTGGTGACCTGCCTGGTCACCACGGCTTTCGGGATCGCCATGGTCCCGCTGGTGTCGCTGGTGTGGACCGTGCTCAGCAAGGGCCTCGCGCGGCTGGACGGCGACTTCTTCGGGATGTCGATGTTCCGGATCGTCGGCGAGGGCGGCGGCGCCTACCACGCCATCCTCGGCACGGTCATCATCACGCTGCTGGCGACGGCGATCTCGGTGCCGATCGGCCTGCTGACCGCCATCTACCTGGTGGAGTACGGCACCGGCCGGCTCAAGCGCGGCATCACGTTCTTCGTCGACGTCATGACCGGCATCCCGTCGATCGTCGCCGGCCTCTTCGCCTTCGCCCTGTTCACGCTGCTGTTCGGCAACGACTTCCGCGCCGGGGTGATGGGCGCGGTGGCCCTCTCGGTGCTGATGATCCCGGTGGTCGTCCGGTCTTGCGAGGAGGTCCTCAAGCTCGTGCCGAACGAGCTGCGGGAGGCCAGCTACGCCCTCGGCGTCCCGAAGTGGCGCACGGTCGTGAAGGTCGTCCTGCCCACCGCCATCGCGGGCCTGGGCACCGGCGTCACGCTGGCCATCGCGCGGGTCGTCGGCGAGACCGCCCCCCTGCTCATCACCGTCGGCCTCATCACCGGCACCAACCTGAACCCGTTCGACGGGCGCATGGCGACCCTGCCGGTCTTCGCCTTCTACCAGCTGACCCAGCCCGGCACCGCGACGCAGGCGTTCCTCGACCGGGCCTGGACGGCGGCCCTCGTCCTCATCATCCTGGTCATGGCGCTCAACGTCGTCGCCCGCCTGATCAGCCGCTTCTTCGCTCCCAAGACCGGTCGCTGACCGGCCCCGCTCAGGAGGACATCACGTGGCCAAGCGCATCGAGGTCTCCGACCTCAACATCTACTACGGCAACTTCCTCGCCGTGCAGGGCGTCAACACCTCCATCGAGCCGCGCAGCATCACCGCGCTCATCGGCCCCTCGGGCTGCGGGAAGTCGACCTTCCTCCGCTCGCTGAACCGGATGCACGAGGTGCTGCCGGGCGCCCGCGTCGAGGGCAAGGTCGTCATGGACGGCCAGGACCTCTACGGATCCGACGTCGACCCGGTCAACGTGCGCCGGCAGATCGGCATGGTCTTCCAGCGCCCGAACCCGTTCCCGACGATGTCCATCTACGACAACGTCATCGCCGGCAACCGGCTGAACAACACCAAGATGAAGAAGTCCGAGAGCGACGACCTCGTGGAGAAGTCGCTGCGCGGCGCCAACCTCTGGAACGAGGTGAAGGACCGCCTCGACCGCCCAGGCTCCAGCCTCTCCGGCGGCCAGCAGCAGCGGCTGTGCATCGCCCGCGCCATCGCCGTCGAGCCCGACGTGCTGCTGATGGACGAGCCGTGCTCAGCGCTGGACCCGATCTCCACGCTGGCCATCGAGGACCTGATGGCCGAGCTCAAGGAGCGGTTCACCATCGTGATCGTCACCCACAACATGCAGCAGGCCGCGCGGGTGAGCGAGTCCACCGGGTTCTTCAACCTCAACGGCGTCGGGCAGCCCGGCCGGCTGATCGAGTTCAACCCGACCGAGAAGATCTTCAGCAACCCCGACCAGAAGGCGACCGAGGACTACATCTCCGGCCGCTTCGGCTGACAGGAAACGCTCGCCTGTACGGCAGCACGTGGGCGGGAGTGCGTGCCAGGCTGTGCCCGTGCTGCGCGTCGGCGGGCTGTCCACCGAGCCCCTCGCCGAGGCGGCTGCCGACAGCCTGCGGAGCCACGGGATCGAGGTGTGCTGCGACCGCAGCGCGCCGGTGGCTCTCGCAATCGCGGTCAGCACGACCGCCGGCGAAGCCGGCGCCGACGCGGCCGACGTCGTCCTCGTCGCGGAGGACCGGCAGACGGCAGCCGAGGCAGCACGCCGGCTGTACCGGACTCGCCTGGCGCCGTGGGCGCAGTCCCTGGCCTCGGCACGGCCGGACGTGACCGCACCCCCGCACCTGCTCGCGCACGACCCCGGCTGGGCCGTCACGGCGGACCGGCGCATCCGGGCGCTGCGGCAGGCGCTGGCCGGCCTGGACGCGGCCGACCGACTGAGCCTGCGGCGCATCGACCACATCGGCTCCACCGCCGTTCCGGGCCTGGACGCCAAACCGTTCCTGGACCTTCAGGTCACCCTCGACCGGCTGCCCGACCCCGCCGCCCTCGCCGCGGCACTGGCGCCCCTCGGTTGGGCGCCGGCCGTCGGGGCGCGGCCGGACTCGCCGGGCGTGCACCGCGATCTCCGCCACGACGACGACACAGCCCCCGATGAGGTGTTCACCAAACGGCTGCTCGTCGCGCCGGACCCGGTCCGGCCGGCCATCCTGCACGTCCGCCTGACCGCTTCGCCCTTCGCTCGCCGGGTGGTTCGCTTCCGTGACCACCTGCGCGCCGACCCACGACTGCGGCGCGGCTACGAGCGGATGAAGCGGGCGGCGGCCGCTGCGCACGCCGACGACGAGGACTACGACGACTACACCCGCGACAAGGGCAGCTGGCTGGCCCACGCCTACCGGGACGTGGACGCCCGAGCGGGTGGCGAGGATCCCTGGCCGCTCGACCCGGGACGGCCGGACCCTCGAGGTCCCGGAGGTCAGCCCGCAGTGGGCAGGCGGTGACCTGCCCGACCCAGCTGTCGAGCGCGCCGTTCAGCAGCGGACGGCGGCCGCCTCCGAGAGGGCCGCTGCCGTGTCGGCCTCCGCCTCCGGCTCCGGCGCAGGGGCGGGGGCCGGGGGCGGCACGGGGACCACCGACTCGTAGCCGGGGCCGATGACCAGCTGCACGGTCTCGCCGATCGCGTCGCTCCCCTGCAGCACCGCACCGGGGACGGCGGCGGCGACGGTGCGCGCCTGCGCCACCATGGCCGGCCCGTGCCGCACCACGGACTGGCTGACGGTGCCCTCGGCGTTGCCGACCGCCCCCACGCCGAAGCCCACACCCCGCAGCTCGTCGGCCACGGTGGCGGCCAGCCCGCGGGTGCCGGTCCCGTTGAGCACGTCGACGACCACCCCGCCCGGCGCCACGAGCTCGGTGCCCGGGTCCGGGGCGACGGCGGCCTCCGCGGGGGGCGTCTCCCCGGGCTCCTCCGGCGCCGCGTCGCTCTCGGTGGCGAAGCCGTCCGGGACGCGGCTGCCGTCGATCACGGCGTCGAACAGGGTGCGGGTGCCGGCCCCGTCGAGCAGCACGAAGGCCTCCTCCCCGCCGGCCGGGACGTGACCCACCTGGGCGACCGGCAGGGCGGTGCGCACCACGGCGTCCCCGGAGACGCTGCCGAGGGAGGTCGCGAGCGCCCGGAGGTCCCCGAGCGTCGTCTGCTCGTCGACCGTCAGGGCGTCGGCGGCGCGGCTGAGGAAGCGGGCCAGCGCGCTCGGGTCCAGCAGGGTGTCCCGCGACATCGCCGCGCGCAGCGTGGAGGTGAGCAGCCGCTGGGTGCGCTCGGCCACCGCCGTGCCGGTCGCGTCGCTCCCCTCGCCCCCGGGCCGCAGGTAGCCGGTCGCCGCCTCGCCGGAGAGCTCCGACGCACCGGCCGGCGGGGGGTCCGCGGCCGCCGCCGTCGCCCGCGAGGGCACGACGCACATCGGGACGCCGCCGAGCGCGTCGACCATGTCGGGCAGCCGGGCAAGGTCCACCTCGAGGTAGTGGTCGACCTGGACGCCGGACAGCTGCTGCACCGCGCGCACCATGCAGGAGGGGCCGCCGTCGAGCAGCGAGCGGGCGAACGCCTCGGTCGTGGGTGCGCGCAGATCGCCGTCGGCCGAGCGGCACTCCGGGCTGTCGACCAGCGCCGAGGGCGGGAAGCCCACCAGCGCGGCGCGCTCGCCGTCGTCCGACACGGACGCCAGCAGGGTCGCCACCGAGGCGGGCCCCTCCTGACCGGGGACGTCGGTGCCGACGACGAGGTAGGTCTCCGAGGTCTCCTGCAGCTGGGCGGCGAGGATCTCGGGACCGTCGGTGGCCAGCGCGTCGACCCGGCCGATCTTCTGGTCGACGTAGAAGTAGAGGCCCAGGTGGTAGAGCAGCACCACGCCGGCGACGGCCGCGAGCGCCACGCCCGCACGCAGCAGCCGCCGCCGGCCGGGGCTCAGCTCGCGTCGCGCGGGGCGGGGCGGGCGCACCCGCGTGCTGCCGGTGCGGACCGGCGGGGGAACGGTGCCGGGCAGGGGCGGGATCGGGCCGCTGCGCCGTGACGGCCGGGCGTCGGGCCGCCAGTCGGCGGGCGCTCCGGGGACCGGGGGGAGGCCGGGGCGGGCGGCGCCGGGCACGGGCGGCAGCCCGGCCTGGGACGGAGGCGGCGGTGTCGTGCTGCCCGGCGGCACCGGCGGCAGCCCGTTGCGCACACCGGGCGGGGGCGCGAACGGTGCCGAGGGCTGCCCGCCCTGGCGGCGCGCGGCGCGCCGACCGCCCGTGGTGCTGCCCGGACGGGCCAGCAGCTGCTCGACGGTGAGCGGCTCCGCTGCGCCGCGCTCTCGCCGGGAGCCGTCGGGAACGCCGCGGGCACCCGCGTAGTCGGCCGTCGGCTCGTCCCCCACCGGTGTCGACACCTCTGTTCGTGGTCTGGCTCAGGTCCCGCCCGGGGGCGGCAGCCCTCCACGATACGGATGCCGGGCGGTTCGACCGCCCGACGCGCGCAACGCAGCGGGCCCGGCTGCCCCATCCGATGGGGTGCCACCGAGGTGTACGCGACCGGGGACGTGCGTAGCGTGCTGGAGGTGAGACTGCCCTCGATCCCCGGCCCCTCCGACGTCGTCGCCGCCGTCACCGGTGCGCGCGACGGGGTCGCCGACGCCCTGGCGCTGGTCCCGCGGGCCGCCTCGGTGCTGGGCCGGGTGGAGGAGCTGCTCGACCAGGTGTCGTCGCTGCTGGCCCGGGTCGACGGCGTGGTGGACCGCGCCGACGCGCTGATCGCGGGGGTCGCCCGTACCAACGACAAGGCCGATTCGGCGATCGAGGCGGTGGACCGCACCAACGACAAGGCCGACGCCGCCATCGATGCGGTGGGCCGCACGAACGACAAGGCCGACGCCGCGATCGAGGCCGTCGACAGCACGAACACCAAGGCGGACGCGGCCATCGAGGCCGTCGGGCGGACCAACGACAGGGCCGACGCCGCCATCGGCGAGGTCGAGGGGACGTCGTCCCGCGCGGACGCCCTCGTCGGCCGAGCGGAGGGCATGGTCGGCCGGGTGGAGCCGATCGTCGACGACTACACGCCGGTGCTCACCGCGCTCGCCCCGTCGATGCGCCGGCTGGCCGCGAGCCTCGAGCCGCACGAGGTCGAGGCCATGGTCACCCTGATCGACCGGCTGCCCCAGCTCATCACGCACCTGGACGAGGACATCCTGCCGGTCCTCGAGTCCCTCGGGGACGTCGGCCCGAACCTGGCCGACCTGGTCGACACGGTCCAGGACATGCGCCAGGTCGTGAAGGGCTTCCCGGGCTCTCGCCTCTTCCGCCGCCGTGGGGCGGAGGAGATCGCCGAGGAGGAAGCCCGGGACGGGCAGTAGCGCTCAGTCGCCGGCGCCGGGGCCGGTCTCCGTCGGGTAGCCCAGCGCGCGGACGACGTCGCCGATGCGCTCGTAGACGTCACCCTCGGGCAGCCTCTCCAGCTCGGCCGCGACGGCGTCGGGAGCGCGGTGGTCGCGCGCCGCCTCGACCAGCCCGGCGCCGGTGCTCGGGAAGTCCGCGCGGTCCAGCCACCGGGCCAGCTCGGCGCGGGCGGCCACCGCACCGGCGTCCATGCCCACCGGCGTCCCGCCGACCAGCGTGCCGGTCGGGTCGGCGGTCAGGTCCGGCTCCCCCTCGGCGGTGGGCTCGACCTCGCGCCATTCCTCGGAGCGGGTGGCCCGCTCCCCCTTGAGCATCCCCTGGATCTCGTGCTCGAGCTCCTCGTCGACCCGGGGGTTGTGCTTCGTGCTCCGTGCGCTGACGCCGGCGAAGGCGTCATCGGACTCGGTCACGTCGTCTCCTGTCTGTTGCCCCGGCGGTGCCGGGGAGATCAGTCCTTGTGCAGCGCGGAGGGCTTGTGCACCGCGGTGCCGCCGCTCTTCTCGCTCTTGACCTCGTACTGCGGGTCGTCCTTGCTGGCCTTCACCTTCCGGCCGGCCGCTTCCGTGTCCGAGGTGATCTTCCGTTGGACGGTGCCCTCGGCCTCGCCCCCGTGGCTCTTCCAGGTGACGTGGTCACCCTTCGTGAACTCGTCTGCCATGACCGGCTCCTCGCGTTCGTGGACGGTGCTGGGCTGCTCGTGCCCGCCGCGGGTCTGCGACACACATGCGCCGGCGCGCCCGCTCGATCACCCGTTCGGGACGCAGGCTCACCCGTGCGGGCGCTGTCACGGCGTCCGCGGTCACCTAGCGTGGTCATCGACGGAGAACGCGCCGTCGCCGCGTGCAGGCAGGCCGATCGCCCCTCACGCTGCGTGACGCGCGCCGTCCGCGATCGCCGGCCCGGTCGACCCCATTCCCCCGGGGACGGCCGGGTCGGCCCCGCACTAACCTCCAGGCGTGTCCTCCCCCGCCGGCCCACCCCTGGACGGACCCCTGGACGACGGCCTGCGTGCCGTCGACGTCCTCACCGTCGCCGCGGTCACCGACGTCACGCCCTCGGTCCGCCGGGTACTGCTCACCGGGCACCCGGACGCCGTCGCCGCCGCCGGGCCCACGGTCAACCTGCTCGTGCCGCGGGTGGGCGACGCCGAGCCCAGCTGGCCGCGCATCCAGCGCGACGGCCGCATCGTGTGGCCGCAGGGCAGCCACGGGGTCGCGCTGCGCAGCTACACCGCACGCCGCCAGGACCCCGCGGCCGGGGAGATCGAGATCGACTTCGTGCTGCACGGCGACGGCCCGGCCGCCGCCTGGGCCGCTGCCGCCGCTCCCGGCTCGCTGCTCGCCGTCGCGGGCGCGGCGTCCCTGGCCGAGCGCCCGGCCGGCTGGCTGCTGCTGGCCGGTGACGAGACCGCGCTGCCGGCCATCAGCCGGCTGCTGGCCGGCGCCGACCCGGGGACGACGGGCGTCGCGATCCTCGAGGTCGCGGGCCCGGAGGAGGAGCAGCCGCTCGCCGCACCGCCAGGGATCGCGGTGCACTGGCTGCACCGGAACGGCACGCCCCCGGGCGAGGGAACGCTGCTGGTGGATGCCGTGGCCGCTCTCGAGCCGCCGGCCACCGATGACGTGTTCGCCTGGGTCGGCGCGGAGTCCGCCGCCGTCCGCGCCATCCGGGCGGACCTGCGCGGCCGGTGGGGGCTGGGGCGCGCCCAGCACCACGCGATCGGCTACTGGCGGCGCGGGCGCGCCATGGCGCCCGCGTGAGCGACGCCGTCCGGGAGACGGCCCGCTCCGACGTCCCCGCCGACGCACCCGTCCTGCAGCGGCTGTCGACGCCGGACAGGTTCCTGCCGGTCTGGATCCTGGCGGCGATGGCACTGGGACTGGCGCTCGGCCGGTGGGTCCCGGGTCTGGACGACGCCCTGTCCGCCGTCGAGATCGGCGACGTGAGTCTGCCGATCGCGGTCGGGCTGCTGCTGATGATGTACCCGGTGCTGGCCAAGGTCCGGTACTCCGAACTCGACCGCGTGACCGGCGACCGGCGACTGCTCCTCGCCAGCCTGGCGCTCAACTGGCTCGTCGGTCCGGCGCTGATGTTCGCGCTGGCCTGGGCGCTGCTGCCCGACCAGGGGGATTACCGGACCGGCCTGGTCATCGTCGGGCTGGCGCGCTGCATCGCCATGGTCCTGATCTGGAACGACCTCTCCTGCGGCGACCGCGAGGCCGCCGCCGTCCTGGTGGCCCTCAACTCGGTCTTCCAGATCGTCGCCTTCGCCGCGCTGGGCTTGTTCTACCTGCAGGTGCTGCCCGGCTGGCTCGGTCTGCCCACGACGTCGGCCGAGTTCAGCGTCGGCGCGATCGTCGTGTCGGTGCTGGTCTTCCTCGGCATCCCGCTGGTCGCCGGCTGCCTCACCCGGTCCATCGGCGAGCGGCGCCGCGGCCACGCCTGGTACGAGGGCACGTTCCTGCCCCGCATCGGCCCGGTCGCCCTCTACGGCCTGCTCGTCACGATCGTCATGCTCTTCGCGCTGCAGGGCGACGCCCTCACGTCGAACCCGTGGGACGTCGCCCGCATCGCACTGCCGCTGCTGGCGTACTTCGCGCTCATGTTCGGCGGTTCCTTCCTCCTGGGCATGCGGCTGGGCCTCGGCTACGCCAGGACCGCGACGCTCGCCTTCACCGCCGCGGGCAACAACTTCGAGCTGGCCATCGCGGTCGCGATCGGCACCTTCGGCGTCACCAGCGGTCAGGCGCTGGCCGGCGTCGTCGGCCCGCTCATCGAGGTGCCCGTGCTGGTGGCGCTCGTGCACGTCTCCCTCCGGGCGGCCCGGCGCTGGTTCCCGGGCGATCCCACCGTCCCCGCGACCCTGCGGAGTGCCCGATGACCCCCAGCGTCCTGTTCGTCTGCGTCCACAACGCCGGCCGCTCGCAGATGGCCGCGGGCTGGCTGCGGCACCTGGCCGGGTACGCCGTCGAGGTCCGCTCCGCCGGGTCCCTGCCCGGGGACCAGGTCAACCCGGCCGCCGTCCAGGCCATGGCCGAGGTCGGGATCGACATCTCCGACCAGCGACCGAAGGTGCTCACCACCGACGCCGTCGAGGCCTCCGACGTCGTCATCACCATGGGCTGCGGTGACGCCTGCCCGGTCTTCCCCGGCACGCGCTACCTGGACTGGCAGCTGGACGACCCCGCCGGCCGAGGGGTCGAGGCGGTGCGCCCCATCCGCGACGAGATCGAGGCGCGCGTCCGCGGCCTGCTCGCGGAGCTCCGCTGACGCGCAGCCGTCCAGCCGATTCACAGGTAGCGTCCAGAACGACCTCAGCAGGCACCGGCACGCTCCTTGTCATGACGGCACCCGCGCGCAGCACCGGAGGATCCGTGCCCGGCAGTTCGCAGACCCGCGCACCCGAGGCGCGACTGCTCGTGGTCGACGACGAGCCCAACATCCGCGAGCTGCTCTCGGCGAGCCTGCGCTACGCGGGCTTCGAGGTGGCCACGGCCGCCGACGGCCAGCAGGCGCTCGCCCTGGCGGAGTCCTTCCGGCCCGACCTGCTCGTGCTGGACGTGATGATGCCCGGGCTCGACGGCTTCGGCGTCGTCCGCCGGATGCGGGAGTCCGGACGGCGCACCCCGGTCGTCTTCCTGACCGCGCGGGACGCGGCCGAGGACAAGGTGTCCGGGCTGACCCTCGGCGGCGACGACTACGTGACCAAGCCGTTCAGCCTCGACGAGGTGATCGCCCGCATCCGCGCGGTGCTGCGGCGCACCACCGGCGCCCAGCAGGCGGCCGAGGCGCCGCGGCTGACCTTCGCCGACATCGAGCTGGACGAGGAGAGCCACGAGGTCATCAAGGCGGGCACGCTGATCAGCCTGTCGCCGACGGAGTTCAAGCTGCTGCGGTACCTGATGGCCAACGCCGGGCGGGTGCTGTCGAAGGCGCAGATCCTCGACCACGTGTGGAACTACGACTTCAACGGCGAGGCGAACGTCGTCGAGTCCTACATCTCCTACCTGCGCCGCAAGATCGACACGACCGAACCCCGCCTGCTGCACACCATCCGGGGGGTCGGCTACACGCTCCGCCTGCCGCGGGGAGCATGACCGCAGCCGCTCCGACCCCGGTCCGCAGCGGCCACGTGCCGCTGCGGGTCACCCTCGTCGCCCTGCTCGTCGCGCTGGTCGCCCTGGCCCTGCTCGCGACCGGGTTCGCCACGACGTCCCTGCTGCGCGACTACCTCACCGACGAGCAGGACGACGCCCTGCGGTCGGCGGTCAGCCAGGTGGGCGTGCAGGAGTACCGGGCGTGCCGCGAGGGCGGGTACTCGTCACCGGGACCGCGCGCTGCGTACTACGGGTGCTACGGCCCCGGCGCGGACGAGGTGGTGGACCTCCAGGGTCCCCGGGACCCGGACGCCATCCCCGACGTCGACCCGTCGCGCATGGACGCCGGCAACTACCGGCACGACGCCGTCACGGTCCGCGCCGAGGACGGGACGAGCTGGCGGCTCATGACCGGCCAGCTCCCTGACGGCTACACCCTGGTCGTCGGCATCGACCTGGAGGACGACGAGAAGGCGATCAGCCGGCTCGTGCGCATCGAGGTGATCGTCGGCCTCGCCGTCCTCGCTCTGCTCGGCGTCGCGGGGTACCTGCTGGTCCGCAACAGCCTGCGCCCGCTGGCCGAGGTCGAGCGCACCGCCCGGGCGATCGCCGCGGGCGACCTCTCCCAGCGCGTGCCCGAGGGCGACCAGCGCACCGAGGTGGGCCGGCTGTCCACCGCGCTCAACGGCATGCTGGCCCGCATCGAGAGCGCGTTCCGCGCGCAGCAGGCGTCCGAGGCCGAGGCCCGCGGCTCCGAGGAGAAGATGCGCCGCTTCGTCGCCGACGCCAGCCACGAACTGCGCACCCCCCTGACGTCGATCCGCGGGTTCGCCGAGCTCTACCGGCAGGGCGCCGTCGGCTCCGACGAGGAGGTCGCGCGGCTGATGTCCCGCATCGAGGCCGAGGGCTCCCGGATGGGCGTCCTGGTGGAGGACCTCCTCCTGCTCGCCCGGCTCGACCAGCGCCGTCCGCTCTCCCTCACCCCGGTCGACCTCGCGGCCCTCGCGGGTGACGCCGTCCACGACGCCCGCGCCGTGCAGCCCGACCGGCCGATCACCCTGCACCTGGACGAGTCGCTCACCGACGTCCCCGTCGTGATCGGCGACGAGGGCCGGCTGCGCCAGGTGATCGGCAACCTGGTGACCAACGCCCTCACCCACACCCCGCCGGGCACGCGGGTCAACGTCTCCATCGGCCAGGACGGCGACGGCGACGTGCTGCTGCTGCGGGTGAGCGACGAGGGGCCGGGCATGGACGCCGCCGACGCGGCACGGGCCTTCGAGCGGTTCTACCGGGCCGACACCTCGCGCACCCGCAGCGGCGAGGGCGCCGAGGCGGGTGGGAGCGGACTCGGGCTGGCCATCGTCGCCTCGCTGGTCCAGGCGCACGGCGGCACGATCGCGCTGGACACCGCACCGGGCCGCGGCGCCACCTTCACCGTCGGGCTGCACCGCGGCGGGCCACCGGCCGGCAGCGCCGCGGACGGGACCGCCGACCGGCCCGGCTGAGGCCGCCTGTCACCATTCGGACGTGACTCCGAACGACAGCGGCGCCGCGCCGGACCCCGAGCTGCTGACCGCGACGACCGAGCTGGGCGACGCCCTCCGCGAGCTGATCGAGACCTCGGTGGTCACCACCGCGGCCGCCGGTGACGTCGCGGCCGCGGCCGAGCTGGTCCGCGCCGCCACCGCCCGCATCGGCGCCGGCCGGCGCCCCGCCTCGCAGCTGCCCCGCCTGGACGACCCGTCGGAGGGCCGCCGGGTGTTCAACCCCGTCACCGGCATCGCCAACCCGATGGCGCCGCCGCTCGTGGTGCGCACCGACGGCGACGGCGTCGTCGCCGAGGCCACCCTGGGGCTGGCCTACGAGGGCCCGCCGAGCTTCGTGCACGGCGGGATGAGCGCGCTGTTCATGGACCAGATGCTGGGCAGCGCCGCCGGTGCCGCGGGCCTGTGGGGCATGACCGCCCACCTCGAGCTGGACTACCGCGGGCCCCTGCCGCTGGAGACGCCGCTGGTGCTGCGCGCCCGGGTGGAGTCGCACGAGGGCCGGAAGGCCTTCATCACCGGGACCATCGCGCGCGCCGCCGAGCCGGACACGGTCCTCGTCGAGGCGCGCGGGCTGTTCGTGATGCCCCGCCCCGAGAAGCAGGCTGCCTACTTCGGGGCCATCACCGACGCGAGCGGCAACTCCGCACCGCCGCGCCGTCCCGGTGACGCCACCGCGCTGCGGCTGGCCTGACCCCGTGGACGACGTCGCCGTCGCCGCCTCCGCCGCCCGAGCTGCCGCCCGCGTGCTCCTGGCGCTGCGGGCCGACGGCGCACTGACCGGCCGCGCCCTCGGCGACGCCGGCGACGCGGCCGCGCAGGAGGCGATCAGCGCCGTCCTGGCCGCCGAGCGCCCGGGGGACGCCGTGCTCAGCGAGGAGGCCGCCGACGACGAGCGCCGGCTGTCGGCCGACCGCGTGTGGATCGTCGACCCCCTCGACGGCACCCGCGAGTACGGCGAGGCCGGTCGCACGGACTGGGCGGTGCACGTGGCGCTGTGGGCCGGGGGCGAGCTGGGCGCGTCCGCCGTCGCCCTGCCGGCGCTGGACCAGGTGCTGGTCACCGACCCCGCGCCGGCCCCGCCCGCGCGCCGGGACGGACCGGTCCGCATCGCGGTCAGCCGCACCCGCCCGCCGGCGGAGGCCGATGCCGTCGCCTCCGCCCTGGGCGGCGAGCTCGTGCCGATGGGATCGGCCGGCTACAAGGTGCTGGCCGTGGTGCGCGGCGAGGTCGACGCCTACGTGCACTCCGGCGGCATGTACCAGTGGGACTCCGCGGCACCCGTCGCCGTCGCCCGCGCCACCGGCCTGGCGACGTCCCGGATCGACGGCACGCCGCTGGTCTACAACTCAGCCGGGCTCTCCCTGCCGGACCTGGTCGTCTGCCGCCCGGAGCTGGCAGGACCCATCCTGGCTGCGGCCCGCGCGGGGCGATAGCGGACACTGGGGGAATCCGCACCGCTCCGATGGGGTTGGTGCCCAGGACGTGCCAGTCCCCGAACCCCGGAGTTCTCACCCCGTGACCACGCCCGACTACCGGCTCAGCCAGCTGGAGACGCTGGAAGCCGAGTCCATCCACGTGATCCGCGAGGTCGTCGCCGAGCTGGAGCGGCCGGTGCTGCTCTTCTCCGGCGGCAAGGACTCCATCGTGATGCTGGAGCTGGCCCGCAAGGCCTTCGCCCCGGCCCGCATCCCGTTCCCGGTGATGCACGTGGACACCGGCCTGAACTTCCCCGACGTCCTGGAGTTCCGCGACAAGCGCGTCGCCGAGCTGGGCGTGGAGCTGGTCGTGGCCTCGGTGCCCGACGCCATCGCCGCCGGCACCGTCAAGGAGGAGCCCAACGGCTCCCGCAACCGGATACAGACGCCGGTGCTGCTCGACGCGGTCGAGGAGCACGGCTTCACCGCGCTGTTCGGCGGCGCCCGGCGGGACGAGGACAAGGCGCGGGCCAAGGAGCGGATGTTCTCCTTCCGCGACGAGTTCGGCCAGTGGGACCCGAAGAACCAGCGGCCCGAGCTGTGGGACCTCTACAACGGCCGGATCCACCTCGGTGAGTCGATCCGCATCTTCCCGCTGTCGAACTGGACCGAGCTCGACATCTGGCAGTACATCCTCCGCGAGGAGATCGCGATCCCGTCGCTGTACCTGGCGCAGGAGCGCGAGGTCGTGGAGCGCCAGGGGATGCTCTACGCGGTCAACGAGTTCATCCGGCCGCGCGACGGCGAGCAGGTGCGCCGCGAGACCGTCCGCTACCGCACCGTCGGCGACGCCAACCTCACCGCCGCCGTGCGGTCGGAGGCCACCACCGTCGAGGAGGTCATCGCCGAGATCGCGGTGACCCGCATGACCGAGCGCGGGGCGACGCGCGGTGACGACAAGGTCAGCGACGCCGCCATGGAGGACCGGAAGAAGGAGGGCTACTTCTGATGGCCCGCCAGACGCCGGAGGCGGCGGCGCCGGAGCAGCAGCAGGACGCGGACCACGGCGGCGAGCAGCAGCAGCCCGGTGGTCCAGCCCACGCGCTCGGCCACGACCGGCGACGACGGACCGAACAGCCCGCTGACCCACGCGCCCGCCGCGTAGCCCACGGCGTAGCCGAGGACGACGACCAGCAGCGCGGGCGCGGCCACCGCGAACACGAACATGCGCACCTCTCCCGGGGTCTGCGCCCCAGGGTGCGCCGCCCCGCCGTCCGCTGCCAGGAGATCGACCGATGACCCCCGTTGATGTGCCCGTCGACCTGCACTCCGCGGCCGCGGAGCAGGCCCACGACATCGCCGTCGCCCGCAAGGACATCCTCCGGATCGCCACGGCCGGCTCGGTCGACGACGGCAAGAGCACGCTGATCGGCCGGCTGCTGTACGACAGCAAGGCCGTCTTCGAGGACCAGTACGAGGCGGTCGAGCGCGCCAGCAAGGGCGACTACGTCGACCTCGCGCTGCTCACCGACGGCCTGCGCGCCGAGCGCGAGCAGGGCATCACCATCGACGTCGCCTACCGGTACTTCTCCACGCCGCGGCGCACGTTCATCCTCGCCGACACCCCCGGGCACGTGCAGTACACGCGCAACATGGTCACCGGCGCCTCGACCGCGGACCTCGCCATCGTGCTCGTCGACGCCCGCAAGGGGATGCTCGAGCAGAGCCGGCGGCACGCCTTCCTCGCCTCGCTGCTGCGGGTGCCGCACCTGGTCGTGGCGGTCAACAAGATGGACCTCGTCGACTGGTCGGAGGTGGCCTACGAGTCCATCCGCGAGGAGTTCACCGCGTTCACCGCGAAGCTGAACATCCCGGACCTGACCGTCGTCCCCATCTCGGCGCTCAACGGCGACAACGTGGTCACCCGCTCGGAGAACACGCCCTGGTACGGGGGCTCCTCGCTGCTGCACCACCTCGAGCACGTGCACGTGGCCAGCGACCGCAACCTGGTCGACACCCGATTCCCGGTGCAGTACGTGATCCGGCCGCAGTCCGACGCCCACCACGACTACCGCGGCTACGCCGGCACCGTCGCCAGCGGCGTCCTGCGCCCCGGCGACGAGGTGCAGGTGCTGCCCAGCGGGCTCACCACGACGATCGCCGGCATCGACGGCCCGCGCGGGCCGGTCGACGAGGCGTTCCCGCCCATGTCGGTGACCGTGCGGCTGGCCGACGACCTCGACGTGTCCCGCGGCGACCTCATCTGCCGGCCGGCGAACGCCCCGCAGGTCACGCAGGACCTCGACGCGCTGGTCTGCTGGATGACCGACGAGCCGCTGCGCCCGCGCCAGCGCCTGGCGATCAAGCACACCACCCGCTCGGTGCGCGGCATGGTGAAGGACGTCGCATACCGGCTCGACGTCAACTCGCTGCACCGCGATCCCGACGCCACCGAGCTCGGCCTCAACGACATCGGCCGGGTGAAGCTCCGCACGACCCAGCCGCTGTTCGTGGACGACTACGCCCGCAACCGCGCGACCGGGCGGTTCATCCTCGTGGACGAGGCGACCAACGCCACCGTCGGCGCGGGGATGCTCGTCGCCCCCTGAACGCGAACGGTCCCGGCAACCCCCTGAGGGGCTGCCGGGACCGGATGCGTGGGTGCTCAGGCCTCGCTGGTCGGAGCGGGCGCCTGGGACGGGTCGCCGTCCCAGTCCTTGCCCGCCACGTCGGCGTGCTCGGAGGCGCTGTCGGTCTGCTCGGCGACGGTCTTGATCATCTCCTCGTCGGAGATGCCCTCGCCCGCGGCAGAAGTCTTGTTCGGCTCGCTCATCGCCGTCCTTCCTCTCGGTCGTGTGCCCCCGACCCGTCCCCGATCGGGGACGACGGCAAACCAGCCGCCTCGTCACATCCCCGGTGGCCGGAGGTCGCACCACACGCGCTTGCCGCCGCGGTGGTCCTCGACGCCCCAGCGGTCGGCGATCTCCTCCACCATCCGCATGCCCCGGCCACGCGGCTGGTCCATGGACAGTTCCCGCACGACCGGCCGGATCGCCGACCCGTCCACGACGGCGATGCGCAGCCAGTCGTCGGCGGCCGAGATCTCCAGCGTCAGCTCGGACCGGCCCTCGACGTGGTCGATCACGTTCGAGACCAGCTCGGTGACCAGCGCGCCGTCCTCCGGGTCGTGCGGGAGGCGCCAGACCTGCATGAGCTCCAGGAGCAGGCGACGCGCGGTACGCACGCTGCGCGGCATCGGAGGGAGATCGAGGACGGCATTGCGGCTGGACATGGCTTCCGATCTGCGGCTGGTCGCGGCCGGGTGCGGGGGTCAGCCGACTGCGTTGCGCACAACAAACCACGATCGTCCGGATCACGCAAGGGCCATTGCGTGTCATGGTCATTGCATGCAACGGCCCTTGCACGAAACGGCTGTTCAGGTAAATTGTGGGCGACCTGTCCGCCGTGAAAGAGGTCTGATGCCCACCGAGGCCGGAGCGACTCCGCCCCAGGACGCGGCCGACCGCGCCCTGGCCGACCTGGTCACCGAGATCGACCGCTGCGTCGACGAGCTGCGGCAGGCCCGGGCCCGGGCCGAGACGCTGAGCCGGTACCGGCGGGACGGCGAGGCGTGGGTCGACGTGGTGACCAGCGAGGCCCGGCCGCTGATCGTCGAGCGCATCTCCACCGTGCTCGCGACCCTCTCGGCCGCCGGGCACCGGTGGCGCCGCGAGCAGGCGGCGGCGCTGCAGGCTGAGCAGATCAGCATCAACCGGATCGCCGCCCTCTTCGGCGTCACCCGGCAGCGCATCTCCGCGCTGCTCCGCGAGACCGACCAGACCGAGCAGGCCGACGGGACCGACCGTGCCGACCCGGCCGGCTGAGCACCGGCGCGGACCTCAGATCAGCGCGTCGATGGCCTTGTAGACGCGCTGCTCGCTGATCGGGCGCGGCGTGCCGATGCCCTGCGCGAAGAGCCCTACACGCAGCTCCTCGATCATCCAGCGCACCCGGACCACCGGGTCGTCCGGCGCCCCGGTGGAGGGCACCTGCGCCCGCAGCTGCTCGTACTCGGCGGTCACCGCCGCCACCTGCGCGGTCCACAGCTCGTCGCGGACGGCGTTGGCGGGCAGCTTCTCCAACCGGTACGCCATGGCCCGCAGGTAGCGGACGAGGTCGGGCAGCCGGCGCCGGCCGGCCGCGGCGACGAAGCCCCGGTGCAGCAGGCCGGTCATCTGGCGGCGCAGGTCGGCGATCGCCGCCTCGGGCACCCGGCGGGCCGGGGCCGCCCCGATGGCGACGGCGACCTCGCGCGCCTGGGTCAGCACCGCCTCCACCTTCTGCACGGCGTCCACGGTCAGCGGGTGCAGCTCCCGCTTCGCCGTCGCGACCAGCGCGTCGAAGGCCGCCTGGTCGCGCGGCGGGCCTCCGGCGGCGGCGATCAGCTCCGTGGCGACGGCGTCGACGCAGTCGTCGACCAGCGCCGGGATCTCCCCGTCGGGGTTGAACTGCAGGGCCAGCCGGGTGCGCGGGCCCAGGCTCTTCACCACCTGCTTGGTCGGTGAGCCGGCGACGAGCACCAGCAGCCGCCGCGCGCCCCGCCAGGTCAGCCGGGTGGCCTCCACCTCGGTGGGGACGACCCGCACACCGACCGTCTCACCCTCGTCGACCAGCGCGGGGTAGGCGGTGACCAGGTGGTCACCGCGGCGCACCTCCACCGTCCGCGGCAGCGTGCCGACGTCCCAGGTGGTCATCCGGCTGCGCTCGACCGACGCCGCCGCGGCGGCCAGCGTGGCCCGCGCCTGCGGCGCCACCTGCGCCTTGAGCGCGGCGAGGTCCTTGCCGGTGGCCAGCGGCCGCTGCTGGTCGTCCAGCACCCGGAAGGTGGCCCGCAGGTGGTCGGGCACCTGGCCGGGCTGCCACGCGTCCGGCGGGACGACGACGCCCGCGGCGCGGCGCAGCTCGCGCTCCAGAGCGGGCAGCAGCGGCTCGCCGGGGTCGATCTGCAGCAGCACCTGGCGCACGCGGTCCGGGATGGGCACCAGCGCCCGGCGGGTCTGCTTGGGCAGGGTGCGCAGCAGCGCGGTGACCAGCTCCTCGCGCAGCCCGGGCACGGTGAAGGAGAGCGACGTGTCCGACGTCCGCTGGGCCACCGCGTCCAGCACGCCCAGCGGCACGTCGACGGTGACGCCGTCCTGCGGGGTGCCGGGGGCGAACGCGTACGACAGGGGCAGGGTGAGCCCCTGCGAGAGCGGCACCTCGTCGGGGAAGTCCTCCACCCGGATCTGACCGGCCGCCGCGGCGTTGGTCAGCATCTCCGGCGTGAAGGTGAGCAGGTCCGGCGTCCGGTGCCGGGCCTGCTTCCACCACTTGTCGAAGTGCCGGGTGGAGACGACGTCGGCCGGGATGCGGGCGTCGTAGAGCTCGAACAGCGTCTCGTCGTCCACGGCGATGTCCCGGCGACGGGCGCGCTCCTCCAGCTGGGCGACCTGCTCGATCGCCCGCTGGTTGTCCGCCCAGAAGCGGTGGTGCGACGTCCACTCCCCCTGCACGAGGGCGTGCCGGATGAACAGCTCGCGGGAGACCTCCGGGTCGATCGAGCCGTACTGCACCCGCCGGCCGACGACGATGGGCAGCCCGTACAGCGTGACCCGCTCGGTGGCGACGACGGAGCCGCGCCGGGCGTCCCACCGGGGCTCGGAGTACTGGCGCTTGACCAGGTGGTCGGCCAGCTTCTCGACCGTCTCCGGGTCGATCCGCGCGACCGTGCGGGCGAACAGCCGGCTGGTCTCCACGAGCTCCGCGGCGACCACCCAGCGCGGGGGCTTCTTCGCCAGCGGCGTCCCCGGTGCCAGCACGAAGCGGGTGTTGCGGGTGCCCAGGTACTCGCGTCCGGGCCGCCCCGGCTTGCCGTCCCGGTTCTTCGCGGGCTCGGCCTGCATGCCGATGTGCGATAGCAGCCCGGACAGCAGCGAGGCGGTGATGCCCCGCTCGTCGGGCTCGATCGCCGGCCCGCCCAGGTCCATGCCCAGCCGCCGCGCGGTCCCGCGGAGCTGGCCGTGCAGGTCCTGCCACTCGCGGATGCGGAGGTAGTGCAGGAACTCCCGCTTCACCGTGCGGCGGAACTGGTTGCCGCTCAAGGCCTCCTGCTGCTCGCCGAGGTAGCGCCACAGGTTGAGCAGGGCCAGGAAGTCGGAGTTCTCGTCGGCGAACCGGCGGTGCAGCTCGTCGGCGGCCTGCTGGTGCTCGGTCGGGCGCTCGCGCGGGTCCTGGATGGTCAACCCGGCGGCGATGACCAGGACCTCCTCCAGCACGCCGCGCCGGTCCGCCTCGACCACCATGCGGGCGATGCGAGGGTCCAGGGGCAGCGCCGCCAGCGACCGGCCGGTCGGCGTCAGGTTCCCGCCCTGGTCGAGGGCGCCCAGCTCCTCCAACAGCGCCAGGCCGTCGGCGACGGCGCGGCGGTCCGGCGGGTCGACGAACGGGAAGTCCTCGACCGCGCCGAGGTCCAGCGCGGCCATCTGCAGCAGCACCGACGCGAGGTTGGTGCGCAGGATCTCCGGATCGGTGAACTCCGGCCGGGCCTCGAAGTCGGCTTCGGTGTAGAGCCGGATCGCGATGCCCGGTCCCAGCCGCCCGCACCGGCCCGACCGCTGCCGCGCCGAGGCCTGGCTGACCGGCTCGATCGGCAGCCGCTGGACCTTGGTGCGATGGCTGTACCGGGAGATCCGCGCGGTGCCCGGGTCGATGACGTAGCGGATGCCCGGCACGGTCAGCGACGTCTCGGCGACGTTGGTGGCCAGCACGATCCGCCGTCCCGAGTGCGGGGCGAAGACCTTGTGCTGGTCGGCGGCCGACAGCCGCGAGTAGAGCGGGACCACCTCGGTGTTGCGGAGCTCGCGGTCCGCCAGCGCGTCCTGGGTGTCCCGGATCTCCCGCTCACCGGCGAGGAACACCAGGATGTCGCCCGGCCCCTCGGCGGTGAGCTCGTCGACCGCGTCGAGGATCGCGGTCACCTGGTCGCGGTCCTCGTCGGCCTCCGGATCGTCGGGGTCGACCACCGGGCGGTAGCGCACCTCCACGGGGTAGGTGCGCCCGCTCACCTCCACGACCGGGGCGCCGCTGAAGTGGGCGGCCACCCGCTCGACGTCGATCGTCGCCGAGGTGATGACCAGCTTCAGGTCCGGGCGCCGCGGCAGGATCTGCGCGAGGTAGCCCAGCAGGAAGTCGATGTTGAGGCTCCGCTCGTGGGCCTCGTCCAGGATGATCGTGTCGTACTGGCGCAGCAGCCGGTCGCGCTGGATCTCGGCCAGCAGCACGCCGTCGGTCATCAGCTTGACCAGCGTCGAGTCCGACACCTGGTCGGTGAAGCGCATCTTGAAGCCGACGACCTCGCCGAGCGGGGTGTCGAGCTCCTCGGCGATGCGCTCGGCCACGCTGCGGGCCGCGATCCGCCGGGGCTGGGTGTGCCCGATCCGGCCGCGGACGCCCCGGCCCAGCTCCAGGGCGATCTTGGGCAGCTGCGTCGTCTTGCCCGAGCCCGTCTCGCCCGCCACCACGACGACCTGGTGGTCCCGCAGGGCGGCCGCGATGTCGTCGCGCCGGGCGCTGACCGGGAGGTCCTCGGGGTAGGAGATGACCGGCCCGGCCGCCCGCCGGCGGGCGATGCGCTGCTCGGCGGCGGCGACCTCGGCGGCGATCCGCTCGCGCTGCCGCTCCCGCGCGCCGGCGTCCCGGGTCGTGCGGAGGCCGTCGAGGCGCCGGCGCAGCCGGTGCTCGTCGGCGATCGTCAGGGTCGCGAGGCGCGCGCGGAGATCGTCGTGCGGAGAACTCACCGGGCGCTCGCGTTCCTCTCGGGGTGTCAGGGGTACTCGGCGGCCACGCGCCACCGGACATCAGGATCCCATCGGCGGCCCGGTCGTCCGCATCCGTCGTGAGGATCACATCGGTGCAGCGTGCAACTGATTGCTTGCATCTACCAACTGCTTCTACGCTGCATCCGTTCCCGTTGTGCAACCGAAGGACTGTCGTGTCCGTTCCCGCCGGCCGCTCGCCGCGCGTCCCCGCGCCGCGCGGGCCCTCGGTGGAGACGTTGTCGGAGCAGCTGCCGCGCTTCCTGCGGCTCGTCACCGCGGCCAAGGTGCACTTCGCCTCCGACACCCGTGACCGGGCCGCCCTCGTGCTGCTCCACCCGCTCGTCCGCCTCGGTCCGCTGCGCCAGGGCGCGCTCGCCGAGCACCTCAAGGCCGACCCCTCCACCGTCAGCCGGCACGTCGCCGCCCTGGTCGATGAGGGCCTGGTGCGGCGGGTGGCCGACGAGTCCGACGGCCGGGCCACCCGGCTGGTCGTCACCGACGCCGGCCTGGCCGCGCTGGAGCAGCTCGGCCGTGACCGCGCCGCCGTCCTGGAGCGCGTCACCACGGACTGGACCGAGGACGACCTCGCCACCTTCACCGGCCTGCTCGGCCGGTTCCTCGACGACCTCGCCGCCGCCCTGCCGGGCGACGCGGCCACCGCAGCCCCACCAGGAGTCCTCCGATGAGCCAGACCACCGCAGCCGCCCGGAAGGGCCGCGACGCCGGAGGGCCCGGGGCCGACGGCTCGTTCAGCCACCGGCAGATCGTCACGATCCTCGTCGGCCTCATGGTCGCGATGTTCCTGGCGGCGCTCGACCAGACCGTCGTCTCCACCGCGATCCGCACGATCGCCGACGACCTGCAGGGCTACGACCTCCAGGCCTGGGCGACGACGGCGTTCCTGATCACCTCGACGATCGCGACGCCGCTGTACGGGAAGCTCTCCGACATCTACGGCCCGCGGCCGTTCTACCTGTTCGCGATCGGCATCTTCGTCGTCGGCTCGGTGCTGTGCGGCATGGCCCAGTCGATGTACCAGCTGGCCGCGTTCCGGGCGGTGCAGGGGATCGGCGCCGGTGGCCTCATGTCGCTGGCCTTCGTGATCATCGGCAGCATCGTCCCGCCGCGGGAGCGCTCGCGGTACCAGGGCTACTTCATGGCCGTGTTCGGTTCCTCGAGCGTGCTCGGGCCCGTGATCGGCGGGTTCTTCGCCGGCCAGTCCGCGCTGCTGGGCGTCGAGGGCTGGCGCTGGATCTTCTACATCAACGTGCCGCTGGGCGTCGTCGCCTTCGCGACCATCTGGCGGGTGCTGCACCTGCCGCACGAGCGCCGCGAGCACCGCATCGACTGGCCCGGCGCCCTGGCGCTGGTCACGTTCCTCGTGCCGCTGCTCGTCGTCGCCGAGCAGGGCCGGACCTGGGGCTGGACGTCCGGCCGGGCGCTGGTCTGCTACGCCATCGGCGCCGTCGGCTTCCTGCTGTTCCTGGCGGCCGAGCGGGCCTACCGGGACGACGCCCTGCTGCCGCTGCGGCTGCTCGGCAACCGCACCGTCACCGTGAGCGCGATCGGCTCGGTCGTCATGGGCGCCGGCATGTTCGGCGGATTGCTGCTGCTGCCCCAGTACCTGCAGATCGTGCACGGCTCCAGCCCCACCGTGGCCGGACTGCAGATGACGCCGCTGGTGGTCGGCATCATGGCCGGCGGCATCATCTCCGGCACCACGATCTCGCGGACCGGTCGGTACAAGACGTTCCCGCTCGTCGGCGTCGCGCTGATGGTGGTCGCGCTGGTGTCCCTGTCGCTGGTCGTCAAGGCCGACACCTCGGTGTGGCAGATGGTGCCGTTCATGCTGATGCTGGGCCTGGGCCTGGGCTTCAACTTCCAGCCGGTCATCCTCGCCGTGCAGAACGCCGTCTCCCCACGCGAGATCGGGGTGGCGACGTCGTCGGTCACCTTCTTCCGCCAGATGGGCGGCACGATCGGCACCGCCGCCTTCCTGTCCGTGCTGTTCACCCGGCTGCCGAGCGACATCGGGAACGCCATCGGCGCCAGCACCGACCCGCGGGTGCAGCAGGCGGTGCAGAGCGGGCAGCTGCAGGGCGGGGGCGACCTCTCCGACACCTCGTTCATCCAGCAGCTGCCCGACTTCCTCGCCCAGCCGTTCAAGGTGGGCTTCTCGGACACGATCGACCTGGTCCTGCTCATCGCGGCCTGCGTCGTCGCGATCGGGTTCTTCGTCTTCCTGTTCCTGCCGCAGCTGACGCTGGGCGAGAAGTCGGGCCTCCAGGCCTTGCAGGAGTCCCGGGAGTCGGCGGTTCCCGACCAGGACGACGCCGGCCAGCAGGCGATGCAGGGGGCGGGCGCCGCCGCTCCGACGTCCACCCCGCCGCCGGCCGCCCGCCCGGGCGACACCCCGCGCTGAGCGTTCATCCGTCTGGTCGCGCCGAGTGGGCCCCGGAGGGGTCCGCGCAGGCGCGACGGACACGCTCATGCCGATCGGGACGGCTCGTGGCCGCGGTGTCGTCCGGAGGACGACAATGTGATGGTGCCCGGTTCCTCGCTCATCCTGTCCCGCCGTGACCTCGACTTCCTGCTGCACGAGTGGCTCGACGTCGAGGCGCTGACGAAGCGCCCCCGGTTCACCGAGCACTCGCGGGAGACGTTCGACGCGGTGCTGGACCTCGCCGCCCAGGTGGCCGCCGACCACTTCGCGCCGCACAACCGCACCGCCGACGAGAACGAGCCGCGGATGGTCGACGGCCGCGTCGTGCTCGTCCCCGAGGTCGCGCGGGCGCTCTCCGTCTTCGCGGAGACCGGGCTGATGGCCGGTTCCTTCGACGAGGAGTTCGGCGGGATGCAGCTGCCGCACACCGTCGGGCAGGCCGTCCTCGCCTGGTTCCAGGCGGCCAACATCGGCACGTCGGCCTATCCGTTCCTCACCATGGCCAACGCCCGGCTGCTCCTCGCGCACGGCAGCCGCGAGCAGATCGACACCTTCGTCGCGCCCATGGTCGAGGGCCGCTGGTTCGGCACGATGGCGCTGTCCGAGCCGCAGGCGGGCTCCTCGCTCGCCGACATCACCACGAGGGCCGAGCGCCAGGACGACGGCAGCTACCGGCTCACCGGCAACAAGATGTGGATCTCCGGCGGCGACCACGAGCTGACCGAGAACATCGTCCACCTGGTGCTGGCCAAGGTCCCGGGCGGTCCGGCCGGCGTGAAGGGCATCTCGCTGTTCGTCGTCCCCAAGTTCCTGGTGGAGGACGACGGCACGCTCGGGGAGCGCAACGACGTCGTCCTGGCCGGGCTCAACCACAAGATGGGCTACCGGGGGACGACGAACACGCTGCTCAACTTCGGCGAGGGCGTGCACACACCCGGCGGCCGCGCCGGAGCGGTCGGCTACCTCGTGGGCGAGGAGAACCGCGGCCTCACCTACATGTTCCACATGATGAACGAGGCGCGGATCGGCGTCGGGGTCGGCGCGTCGGTGCTCGGCATCACCGGCTACCTGCACGCGCTGGACTACGCGCGCACCCGCACGCAGGGCCGCCCCGCCGGCGCCAAGGACCCCGCCTCCCCCATGGTGCCGCTCGTCGAGCACCCGGACGTCCGCCGGATGCTCCTGGCCGCCAAGAGCTACGCCGAGGGCGGGCTGGCGCTGGGGCTGTACTGCGCGCGGCTGGTCGACGAGGAGCAGACGGCCGACACCGCCGAGGAGCGGGACCGGGCGCACCTCCTGCTCGACACCCTCACGCCGATCGCCAAGGCGTGGCCGTCGCAGTGGGGGCTGGCCGCCAACGACCTGGCCATCCAGGTGCACGGCGGCTACGGCTACACCCGCGACTACCCGGTCGAGCAGTTCTACCGGGACAACCGGCTCAACCCGATCCACGAGGGCACGCAGGGCATCCAGTCCCTCGACCTGCTGGGCCGCAAGGTGCTGCAGCAGGGCGGTGCGGGCCTCGTGCTGCTGACGGAGACGATCACCGCGACGACGGCGCGGGCCGCGGGCACGGAGTGGGCGGGGTTCGCCGCCGACCTCGACGCGGCGCTCGGCCGGCTGGGGTCGGTCACCGCGACGGTGTGGGGCACCGGCGACCCCGACCTGGCGCTGGCCAACTCGCACGTCTACCTGGAGGCGGCGGGCCACGTCGTCGTCGCCTGGCTGTGGCTGGAGCAGGCGCTGGCCACGGGGAGCGGCACGGGGGCCTTCTACGACGGCAAGCGCGCCGCGGCCCGCTACTTCTGGCGCTGGGAGCTGCCCCGCACCGGCGCGCAGTTCGACCTGCTCGCCGCGCTGGACCGCACGGTGCTCGACGTCGACCCCGCCGTCCTGTGACATGACAGCGCCCCGCCCTCCGAAGGAGGACGGGGCGTCGGAGTCGGCTCCGCTGCAGGGGCCCGCCGCGAGCGTGCGAGCGGTGGGGGGCAGCGGGGTCCTTTCTCAGGCAGCTCGCCCTGCCCCCACCGGCTCCGGGCTGGCGTGCCGGGCACCGGCGGTGCCCTCGGCGCGCTCGCGCTCGTAGCGGGCGGTGGACTGCATGCCCATGGCGACCACCAGGGCGGTCAGAACCAGGAAGCCGATCAGCGTCACGGCCGGCCACATCACCATCGTTGTTCTCTCCCCACAGCTTCCAGCCCGCCGTCGGGTCAGGGACGGCGGCACGTTCTCGAGGGGCTCTGTCCCCCGTCCCGGCGCATTCCAATCGTCGAATCGTGAACTTCCCCTGACCGTGTGTGACGAGCGTCATGGACCGGCTCCCGGCCATCTCCGTTTCGCAACGGCGCGCGGGGGGCGGCATGGAACCGGACGGCCCGGGGAACTCCCCTCCCCGATCGAGGGCTCCGCGCCTTTCCCCCGACCCGGAGGACTCCATGACCCGACCCACCGGCTCGTCCAGCAACGCGAGCCACTCCACCAGCGAGGCGCGCTCCGAGGGCAACCGCCGCTCGGCCGACCCCGCGCCGGACAACGACGTGATCAGCGGCACGCGCGCCGACTTCGCGCCCGTCGGCGCCGACCCGAAGCCCACCACGGGCGGCACGATCAAGCGCACGCTCAAGGAGTTCAGCGAGGACAACCTCACCGACTGGGCAGCTGCGCTCACGTACTACGGCGTCCTGGCGCTGTTCCCCGCCCTCATCGCCCTGCTCTCCATCGTGGGCCTGATCATGGACCCGCGGGAGATGACCGACGCCCTGACCGCGGTCCTGCCGCAGGGCGCGGCGGACACCGTCGGACCCGTCGTCGACCAGCTGGCCAGCAACCGGGCCGCCGGGCTGGGCCTGATCCTCGGTCTCGCCGGCGCCATCTGGTCGGCGTCGGGCTACGTCGGCGCGTTCACCCGGGCGGCCAACGTCGTCTACGAGACGCCCGAAGGCCGGAAGGTCTGGAAGCTCAAGCCGCTCCAGCTGCTGATCACCCTCATCGGCGTGCTGTCCGCCGCCGTGATCGCCGCCATGGTCGTGCTCAGCGGCCCGATCGTGGAGGCCGTCGGCCAGGGCATCGGCCTGGGCGACACCGCCATCGACATCTGGAACATCGCGAAGTGGCCGGTCATCGTGGTGCTGGTCGCGCTGATGATCGCCGTCCTGTACTACGCGACGCCGAACGTGCGGCTGCGCGGCTTCAAGTGGGTCAGCCCCGGGGCCGGCGTGGCGATCCTGGTCTGGGGCATCGCCTCGGCGCTGTTCGCCTTCTACGTGGGCAACTTCGGCAGCTACAACAAGACCTACGGCGCCCTGGCCGGCGTGATCATCTTCCTGATCTGGTTCTGGCTGACGAACGTCGCGCTGCTCTTCGGCATCGAGCTGGACGCCGAGATCGAGCGGACCAAGGAGCTGAAGGAGGGCGTGCCGAGGGCGGACAAGGAGATCCAGCTCGACGCCCGCGAGGACCCGAAGGACAAGCAGACCACCTGATCGCTGGATGACCGCCCGCTGAAGGCCCTCTCCCCACCCGGGAGGGGGCCTTCAGCGCGTCCTCGACTGCGCGGGCTTGCCCAACTGCGGGGAAGTCGGCCTTCCTCCGGCGGCGCGGAGGCCACTGTGCCTGCAGTTGGGCGGCCGGAGGCCCGATGGGGTGCACGGCCATACGTCACGTTGCCGGGGCCGCTCCTCGGGTAGGGGTCCCCGACGACCACCGACTGCAGGGAGACACGGAACAGATGAGCGACGCCCCGCCGGTGACCTCGGACTTCTACGACCTCGAGGCGCTGCTGCCCGACGACGAGCGGGCGCTCCTGCACCGGGTGCGGGCGTTCATGGACACCCAGGTCGAGCCGGTCATCAACGAGTACTGGACCCGCGGGGAGTTCCCGCACGAGCTCGTCCCGGGCCTGGCCGAGCTGGGCATCGCCGGCAACCCCTACAGCGGCTACGGCTGCCCCGGCCGCTCGTCGCTGTTCGACGGCATGGTCGCCATGGAGCTCTCCCGCGGCGACGCCTCCATCTCCACCTTCATGGGGGTGCACGGCGGCCTGGCGATGGGCTCGATCTACCTGTGCGGCTCCGAGGAGCAGAAGGAGCGCTGGCTCCCGGCCATGGCGCGCATGGAGCTCATCGGCGCGTTCGGCCTCACCGAACCCGAGGCGGGGTCCGACATCGCCCGCGGCGCGCAGACCACCGCCCGGCGCGAGGGCGACACCTGGATCCTCAACGGCGAGAAGAAGTGGATCGGCAACGCCAGCTTCGCCGACCTCGTCATCATCTGGGCCAAGGACGAGGACTCCGACCAGGTGCTCGGCTTCGTCGTCGAGAAGGGGACGCCGGGCTTCTCCGCCGTGGACCTCAAGGACAAGATCGCGCTGCGGGTGGTGCAGAACGCGCTGATCACCCTCAAGGACGTGCGCGTGCCCGAGGCCAACCGGCTGCAGGAGGCGCGCAGCTTCCGGGACACCGCGAAGGTGCTCAAGATGACCCGGGCCGGGGTCGCCTGGTCGTCGGTCGGCTGCTCGCGCGGCGCCTACGAGCACGCGCTGCGCTACGCCACCGAGCGCGAGCAGTTCGGCCAGCCCATCGCCGAGTTCCAGCTCGTCCAGGACCTGCTGGTGCGGATGCTGGGCAACATCACCGCCTCGGCGGCCATGTGCGCCCGCCTCTCCCAGCTCCAGGACGCCGACGCGATGACCGACGAGCAGGCGTCGCTGGCGAAGGCGTTCTGCACCATGCGGATGCGCGAGACCGTCGGCTACGCCCGCGAGCTGATGGGCGGCAACGGCATCCTGCTGAAGAACCACGTGGGCCGCTTCGCCGCGGACGCGGAGGCCATCTACTCCTACGAGGGCACCCGCGAGGTGAACACCCTCATCGTCGGTCGCGCCGTCACCGGGAGCAGCGCGATCGTCTGACCTGCGTCTCCTGCCGGACCGCGGTGCGTGTGCTCTAGTGAGCTGAGTCACACCTGCCGCGGAGGAAACGCGATGACCACGACGGCACGACAGGCAGACGTTCCCGACGCCGCCGCCGAGGGGGCGCTCGGGCTGGACATGGTGCTGGTGGACGCCGCCCGGGGGCCGTTGCGCCGCCTCGTGCCCCCGGCCGGCACGGCGCTGCGCTTCGGCGCCGCGCTGGCCCGCCGGCCGGGCACGGTCGCCCGCCGGACCGGTGAGCTGGCCGCCGAGCTGAGCCGGATCACCGTGGGCCGCTCGGAGCTGGCACCGGGCACGAAGGACAAGCGGTTCGCCGACCCCGCGTGGTCGGGCAACCCGCTGCTGCGCCGGGCGATGCAGACCCACCTGGCCACGGCCCGCACCACCTGGGAACTGATCGAGGACGCCGACCTCGACTGGCAGGACGACGAGCGGATCCGCTTCACCGCGACCAACCTCGTCGACGCCCTGGCGCCGTCCAACGTGCCGGTGCTCAACCCGCTGGGCTGGAAGGCGCTGATCGACACCGGGGGCCGCAACGTGGTGCAGGGGCTGCGGCGCATGGCGGCCGATCTCGCCGCCCCGCCGCGGGTGCCCTCGATGGTGGAACCGGACGCCTTCACCGTCGGCGAGGACCTCGCCGTCACCCCGGGCGCGGTCGTGTTCCGCACCGACGTGTTCGAGCTGATCCGCTACCGGCCGACGACGGACACCGTGCGCGAGGTGCCACTGCTGATCGTCCCGCCGACGATAAACAAGTACTACATCACCGACCTCGCGCCGGGCCGCAGCATCGTCGAGCACTACCTGGCCGCCGGTCAGCAGGTCTTCATGATCTCCTGGCGGAACCCCGACGCCCGGCACGCCGACTGGGACCTGGACACCTACGGGCAGGCGCTGCTGGACGCGATGGACGCCGTGGAGCAGGCGTCGGGCAGCCGGCGCGTGGCGCTCCAGGCCTTCTGCTCGGGCGGCATCATCGCCGCCATGGTACTCGCCCACCTGGCCGCGACCGGCCGCCAGGACCGGGTGAGTGCGGCCAGCTTCGCCGTCACCGTCCTCGACTGGTCGCGGGCGGGCACCGTCTCGGCGCTGATGGACGAGGAGTCGGTGCGCGCGGCGACCGAGCGGTCGCGCCAGAAGGGCTACCTGGACGGCGCCCAGCTGGCCGAGGTGTTCGCCTGGCTGCGCCCCAACGACCTGATCTGGAACTACTGGGTCAACAACTACCTGCAGGGCAAGCCGCCGCCCAACTTCGACATCCTGTTCTGGAACGCCGACACGACCCGGATGAGCGCCGGGCTGCACCGGGACTTCATCGACGTCGCCCTGGGCAACCAGCTGACCGAGCCCGGCGCCGCGACGATGCTGGGCACCCCGGTGGACCTGTCCACGGTCACCGTCGACAGCTACGTCACGGCGGGGATCGCCGACCACCTCTGCCCGTGGCAGGCGTGCTACCGGAGCACCCAGCTGCTGGGCGGGGACAGCCGGTTCATCTTGTCCACCAGCGGCCACATCGCCTCGCTGGTGAACCCGCCGGGGAACCCGAAGTCCACCTTCCAGGTCGCCGACAAGACCCCGCCCGACGCCGACGAGTGGCTCGCCTCGGCCCGTACCGAGAAGGGCTCCTGGTGGCCGGACTTCACCGCCTGGCTCGGCGAGCGGTGCGGGGACGAGGTACCGGCCCCCACCGACCTCGGCGGCGGGCTGGAGGTCCTGGGCGACGCGCCGGGAACGTATGTCTTCGACAAGTAACCGCGAGCGGGTCCGGTCGGTCACCGCGTTCGGCCGCACGCTGCGGACGTCGGTCCGCCCCGGCACCGACGCTGGCGTGCCGCCGTTGCTGCTGATGAACGGGATCGGCGCGAGCCTCGAGGTGCTGCAGCCCTTCGTCGACGCGCTGGACCGGCGGCGCACCGTCATCCGCTTCGACGTCCCCGGCGTGGGCGGGTCCCCTCTCCCCGTGGTGCCCTACACCCTGGCCACGTTCGGCCCCGTCGTCGTCGGCATGCTCGACCGCCTGAGCGTCCCGGGGCAGGTCGACGTCCTGGGGCTGAGCTGGGGCGGCGCCCTGGCGCAGCACGTCGCCGTCCAGCACCGGCGCCGCTGCCGCCGGCTGGTGCTCGCGGCGACGGGGACGGGTGCCCTCATGGTGCCGGCCCACCCCCGGGTGCTCGGCCGGATGCTCACGCCCCGCAGGCACCGGGACCCGGACTACGCGCGCCGCATCGCCGGGCAGATCTACGGCGGCACGATGCGCGACGCCCCGGAGCGGGCGGCCCGGGCGCTGCACGCCGAGACCCGCCTCGGCCCGCGGCGCGGCTACTACTACCAGCTGGCCGCGAGCACCGGCTGGAGCAGCCTGCCGTTCCTGCGGCTGATCCGGCAGCCGACGCTGGTGCTGGCCGGGGACGACGACCCCATCGTGCCCACGGTCAACGCCCGGCTCATGGCCCGGCTGATCCCCGACGCCCGGCTGCATCTCTACCGCGGCGGCCACATCGCGCTGGTCACCGAGGCGGCCGAGCTCGCACCGGTCGTGGAGGAGTTCCTCGACGCCTGACCGCTACTGGGTGTCCCACCAGGACGCCGCCGCCTGCGCCGGGGTCCGGCCGTCCAGCTCCACCGCGCGGTTGAGCTCGACCAGGTCACGGGTGGTCAGCCGGGCGCTGGTCCGGTCCAGCGCCGCGCGCAGCCGCTGCCCCCAGCGGTCACCGGCCGCGGCCCGCAGCATCGGCACCACCTGTTCCCGCGGCTGCAGCGCGCCGTCGTCGGCCAGCAGCACGACGGGGGCGACGGCGAGCCGGGCGTCGGTCGTCTCGAGCATGCCGACGTCGACCTGCCCGGAGAGCAGCCCCTCCAGCGTCGCGGCCCGCGTGGGCATGCCGAGCACCTCCCGGAAGCGCATGCCGTAGACCCGCTCGAGGCCGAGCAGGCAGAACGGGCGGTCCGGGCACTCCGGTGGCCCTCCGAAGGCGAGCTGCGGGGTCAGCGGGGCGAGGTCGGACAGCGTGCGGACGCCGTGCTCGGCGGCGAAGGCGCGGGTGACGACGAAGCCGTTCTGGTCCTCGGCCGCCGCAGGATCCAGGACGTCGACCCCGCGCCCGCCCATCGTGCGGCTGAGCAGCGCGTGGATCTCCTCGGGCGTGGCCGGCGGGCGGGGGAACCCCGGGCGGGCGAACGACAGCGCCGTCCCCAGGGTAGTCCACGACGACGTCGACGACGCCCTGCTGCAGCGCCGGCGACACGACCTCGCGGGTGCCGATGCCGTGCAGCACCGAGACCGGCAGGCCCTCGCGCCGGACGGCCTCGGCGTAGACCTCGACCAGGATCTGGTTCTCGGGGAAGTCGTAGGAGGCGAACCGCACGGTGGAGGGCGGGGCGGTCGGCTGCTCGGCGGCGCTGCCGCACGCGGCGAGCAGGAGCACCAGCACGGCGAGCAGCGCCGTCCGTGCCCGCATCACGCCACCTCCCGCTCCGCGCGGAGAGAGGTCACCGTAGAACGGACGCGGGACGAAAGGGGATGGTCGCGGTCCCGCCCGGCGGGCACCATTGCCCGGCATGGCGCCGGTGCCGCAGGCACTGCCTTCAGCGGGCACGGCGGGTCCGTCCGTCCGTCCGGGCCCGCCGGCCATCGCGCGCGTCCGCCGCCGGCGCCGTCCGTCCGGGGAGCCGCCCGCGCTGCCCCGCCAGCTGCGCGCCTCCGGCAAGTGGTGGCTCGGGCTCAGCGTCGCCGTGGTGCTGGCCTGGGTGGTCGTCGTCGTCACCGGAACCATCCGCTACTTCGACGTGGCCGACACGAGGGTCCTGCAGGCCTTCGCCGAGCTCCGCTCCCCGCTGGCCACCGACGTCGCGCAGGTCGCGGGTCTGCTGGCCACCGAGCGGGCGCTGCACGTCATGTGGCTGACCAACCTCGTGCTGCTCGTGGCGTTCCGGCGGTGGCGGCACCTGTTCGTCTGGTTCGGAGTGGTCCTGGTCGTGGTGAACGTGGCCGCGGTGATGGCCACGACCCTGCAGCGGCCGCGGCCGTTCGAAGTGGAGCTGCTCGGAGCGTGGTCGGGGTTCTCGATGCCGTCGCTGCCGATGACGGTGCTGGCCGCGTTCCTGGTCAGCACGGTCTACGCACTGGTGCCCCCGGGCTCGAAGCGCACGGTCGGCAAGTGGGTGGTCTGCGGGCTGCTGGTGATCACCGCGCTCTCCCGGCTGTACCTGGCCCAGGACCACCCCTCGGGCATCGTCGCGGGCGTGGTGCTCGGGGTGGCCGCGCCGCTGGCGGCCTTCCGGCTGCTCACTCCCAACTCGGTCTACCCGGTGCGCTACAGCCGCGGCCGGCCGGCGCACCTGGACGTCTCCGGCGAGCGCGGCGACGCGATCATCCGGGCGCTGCAGGACCAGCTGGGCCTGCTCGCCACCGCCGTCAAGCCATTCGCCCTCGAGGGGTCCGGGGGGTCGACGCCGCTGAGGATCACCGTCAAGGCGCACTCCTCGGCGCCCGACGACGAGAGCTACGTCTTCGGCAAGCTGTACGCGATCACCCACGTGCGGTCCGACCGCTGGTACAAGCTCGGCCGCGCGCTGCTGTACGGGCGGCTGGAGGACGAGAAGCCGTTCCACAGCGTCCGCCGGCTCGTGCAGTACGAGGACTACATCCTCCGGCTGTTCTGGGAGGCCTCGCTGCCGGTGCCGCACCCGCTCGGGATCGTGGAGATCACCCCGGAGCGGGAGTACCTGCTGGTCACCGAGTTCATCGCGGGCGCGACGGAGGCCGGCGAGGCCGAGATCGACGACTCGATCATCGACCAGGGGCTGGCCGCCGTGCGCCGGATGTGGGACATCGGCATGGCGCACCGCGACATCAAGCCGGCGAACCTGCTGGTGCGCGGGGGCGACCTGTTCCTCATCGACTCCGCGTTCGCCGAGGTGCGGCCCAGCCCGTGGCGGCAGGCGGTCGACCTGGCCAACATGATGCTGGTTCTCGCGCTGCGCACCGACGCGCAGCGGGTCTACGCCCGCGCCCGCCGGCAGTTCTCCGACGAGGAGATCGCCGAGGCCTTCGCCGCGACGCGCGGGCTGACCATGCCCAGCCAGCTGCGCCGGATGCTCCGCCAGCAGGGGCGCGACCTGCACGCCGACTTCCTCCGGCTGCTGCCCTTCCAGCTGCCGCCGGTGCACATCCAGCGCTGGACCTGGCGGCGGGCCGGGCTCACCGTCTTCACCGTCGCCGCCGCCGCGGTGGCCGCCGTCGTCACCGTCGGGCTCATCGGGTCGCCGCTGTGAGGCGCCGGCCCGGCGCGGTGCTCCCGCTGCTGCTCCTGCTGCTGCTCGCCGGGTGCGTGCGGCCGGTGGTGCTGGACTCCGAGGTGGTCGCCTGCCGCGAGGGGGACGACGGCACGCCGGCGAACGGAGTGGTGCTGCTGGCCCAGTCGGTGCCGTCGGCGAGCTGGGTGCCGTGCCTCGAGGTCATCCCACTCGGCTGGGACGTCGCCGGCCTCGAGGCGACCGACGAGGAGGCGCGCTTCTGGCTGGACTCCAACCGCGACGGCGTGCGCGCCGTGGAGATCCGGCTGGACGCGAGCTGCGACACCGCGGGCGCCACGCAGATCCCCAGCGACCGCGAGGGGATGCAGCGGTGGGAGCGGGTCGAGCAGGTGACCCCGGAGTACGTGGGCACCCGCTACTACCTCTTCACCGGAGGCTGCATCAGCGTGGTCTTCCGGCTCTCCGGGGAGAACCGGGCGGAGCCGCTGGGCTTCGCCACCCAAGGACTGGGCGCCGTCCCGCGGGACGCGGTCCGCGCCGCCGTCCGCGAGCAGACCGACGGCCGCCTGGAGCTCGACCCGTGACCGGGACCGCGCGGCCGGCGCACCGGCGCGGCCGCCGGGCGCTGGGCGGGCTGCTCTCCGTGGCCCTCGTCGCGGGCGTCTTCTTCTGGTTCCTGCCGCAGTTCACCAGCCTGTCGGCCGTCTGTTCCTCGGTGCGCGCGATGAGCTGGCTCGAGCTCACCGTGCTGGCCGTGGCCGCGGGCTGGAACCTGGCCACCTACCAGTTCGTGATGGTCGCGACGACGCCCGGGCTGCGGCTGCGGCAGGCGTTCGTCTCCACCGAGACGACGACGGCGGTCTCCAACACGGTGATCGGTGGCGCGGCCATCTCCCTGGGGCTGACCTACGCGATGAACTCGTCCTGGGGCTTCTCGCGGTCGCGCACCTCGGTGGCCCTGCTGGTCTCGGGGTTGTGGAACAACTTCGCCAAGCTGGGCCTCCCGGTGCTCGCTCTGGCCCTCCTCGCGCTGAGCGCGCCGCCGAGCGCCGGCCGGATCACCGCCGGGCTGCTCGGGCTGCTGGCCCTGGTCGCCTCCGTCGTCCTGCTGGGCGCGCTGCTGCGCAGCCGGGAGGGCGCCGAGCGGATCGGCCGCGTCGCCGGCCGGGTGGCCTCGGCGCTGCGCCGCCCGCTCGGGCGCGGCCCGGTGACCGGCTGGGAGCGGGCGACGACGAAGTTCCGCGACCGGACGGCGCTGCTGCTGCGGGCCCGCTGGCACTGGATCACCCTCGCCACGCTGGTCAGCCACCTGTCGCTGTTCCTCGTCCTGCTGCTGTGCCTGCGTTTCGTCGGGGTGGACGGCGACCAGGTGAGCGTCGTCGAGGCGCTGGCCGTGTTCGCCTTCGCCCGGCTGCTGACCGCCGTCCCGTTCACCCCGGGCGGGCTCGGGGTCATCGAGCTGGCGCTGATCACCGGCATGGCGGCCGCGGGCGGGCCCCGGGCGAACGTGGCCGCGGCGGTGCTGGTGTTCCGGGCGCTGACCTACGTGCTGCCCATCCCGATCGGCCTGGGCACCTACCTGTTCTGGCGGCACAACCGCTCCTGGCGGCGAGAGCCCAACTCGGCGCCGCGCACCGCGCTGGTGCCGGAGTCGGTGTGACCAGCACGGCGCCCGCGGTCCGCCGGGGGCGCGCGGAGGTGGCCCTGCTGGCCGGCGGGCTGGTGCTGCTGGGCCTCGCCGCGCTGCCGGTCGACGCGGCCCGGGTGGGCGGCGGGGAGGCGGCGGTCTACCGCGTGCTCAACGGCACCGACGTGCTGCCCTTCGCCCTCGTCTGGCCGGTCATGCAGCTGGGCAACCTGCTCGTCGTCCCGGCCACGGCGCTGCTCGCGCTGGCGCTGCGCCGGGTGCGCCTGGCGGCGAGCCTGCTGGTGGCCGGGCTCGCCGCCTACTGGCTGGCCAAGGTGGTCAAGGGCCTGGTGCCGCGCGGCCGCCCCGCCGGGCTGCTCGAGGACGTCGTCATCCGCGGCGCCGAGGCGCACGGCCGGGGCTTCCCCTCCGGGCACGCCGCCGTGGTGGCCGCGCTGCTCGCCGTGGCCTGGCCCGCGCTCGGCCCGCGCGGACGGATCGTCTGCAGCGCGCTGGCGGCCGCCGTCGTCCTCAGCCGGGTGTACGTGGGGGCGTACCTGCCTCTGGACGTCGTCGCCGGCGCGGGGCTGGGGCTGGCTGCCGCGGGCGCCACCCGGCTCGCGCTGGGGCGGTCCGCCTGATGCTGGTCGACGCGCGACGGGGGCTGGTGGTCAGCGGTCTGCTGCTGGGCGGCGCGGTCCTGGTGGGGACCCTGGTCGTCCTGCCGGCCACCCGGCCGGGGGTGCAGGCGGTCGACGACGCCGTCTGGCGGTGGGCCGGGGACGTGCAGAACGGGCCCACGACCTGGCTGGCCGAGGCGTTCGCGGTGCTGGGGAGCGCGTACGTCAACTGGCCGCTGCGCATCGCCGCGCTGCTGCTCATCGCGTGGCGCCAGCACTGGCTGCGGCTGGCCGCCTTCGCGCTCGCCGTCGTCACCAGCGAGCTGTTCATCGGGCCGGTAAAGGACGCCGTGGACCGACCGCGCCCGCCCGGCGCGCTGATCGAGACCACGGCGGCGTCGTTCCCGTCCGGGCACGCCATCGCCGGCACGGTCACCGCCGTCGGACTGGTGCTCGTCCTCGCCCCGCCGGGGCCCGCGCGCTGGCGCTGGGAGGTGCGCGCGGCCCTGTTCGGCGCGGCGATGGCGATGTCGCGGGTCTACCTGCGGGCGCACTGGCTGTCGGACACCGTGGCGGGCGCGCTGCTCGGTGCCGGCCTCGCGCTCGGCGTCCCCGCCCTGTTCATGGCCGTGCGCGAACGGGTCCAGCGGCTCCCGCCGGTGCGCTGACCGCTCACACCTCCCGGCGGACGACGACGGCCCCGCCCCAGGCCTCGGGCGCGAGGCCGCGGATGGCCAGCACCTCGGCCAGGGCGCGGTTCATCGCCTGCTGCACGGCGGAGTCGGCCATGGCGCCGTGCACCTGGTCCACGCTCATCCGATCGTGCTGGCGCCACGCGACGACCACGCCGTCGAGGTCCGGCGTCGGCGTCAGGCACGCGCCGCCCAGCGCCCCGCCCGCGCCGGTGGCGTCGTGCAGCGGGATCCCCGCCTCGTTCAGCGCCGCCGTCACCTCGACCACGAGGGTGGTCAGCGGGTCCTCCTCCGCCAGCAGCGGCGCCCAGTCCTCGGGCAGCCGGTCCAGCTGGGCGGTGAGGTGGTCCAGCCACGCCCACTCCTGCGGCGAGGGCTGCCGGCGCAGCGTCCCGTCCGCTCGGCGGGCACCGTAGGCCGGGCGCGCCGCCGCGCCGTCGGCGAGGGCCGCGCCCGACCAGCCGGCCGCGGCACGGTCGGGGAAGGGCCCGGCGAGCACCCGGCCGGGGACGTCGTCCCCGCCGTCGACCAGCCACCAGCCGACGACGCCGTTGTCGGCGACGACTCCACTACCGGGCAAGCCACCCATGACGCTCATCGCAGTTCCATCCATCCATGGAGGTCCCGACCCCGGGGAAGTGAGGCGGGCACCGCGTCGCCGGCCGTGGCGGCGCGATGGAGGAACGGTAGGTGCTCGCGGCGCCGACACGACGCCGCGGCGGCGCGTTCCGGAGGCCGTGTGTCCGGATCGTTGCGGAGACCGCCGCGGGAGCCGGTGACCCGCCTCGGGCAGGGGTCACATGTCGACACGGCCCGCCGCCCGGAGCGTGCGCCCGCCCGGGAAGGCGGTGGTCAGGCCGGCGATCTCGGGCCGTGCGCGGCGCGTCGCCGGTCAGACGGTGCCGGCGGTCTCGGGCCGGCGCAGCAGCGCGCCGGCCGCGGTGGCCGGCATCGGCCGGTGCAGCAGGTAGCCCTGGGCCTGGTCGCAGTCCTGCGCCTCGAGCCAGGCCAGCTGGTCGGACTCCTCGACGCCCTCGGCCACCACGGTCAGCCCGAAGGTGTGCGCCGCCCGGATCATCAGCGCCACGAGCTCGCGGTGGGCGGGCTCGGTGGAGGCCACGAAGCTCCGGTCGATCTTCAGCGTGTCGACGGGCATGTGCCGCAGCTGGCCGATCGAGGTGTAGCCGGTGCCGAAGTCGTCGATGGCGATGCTCACGCCCAGGGCGCGCAGCTCGGTCAGGTGCTCGTAGGCGAGCGGGTCGTCGACCAGCACCGTCTCGGTGACCTCGAGGACGAGCAGCTCCGGGGGCAGCCCCGAGGAGGCCAGCGCGTCGGCGACGTCGGTGATCACCCGCGGGTCGGCCAGGTGGCGCCCGGAGATGTTCACCGCGATCGTCGGGTCCGGCTCACCCGGCGCGGCCGGCGACTCGGCCCGCCACTGCGCGAGCTGGCGGGTGGCGGCGTGCAGCATCCACCGGTCGACGTCGCCGATCAGGCGGGAGCCCTCGGCGACGGGGATGAACTGGTCCGGCGGGACGAACCCGACGCCCGGCCGCTCCCAGCGGATGAGCGCCTCGTACCCCGTGACCCGGCCGGTCGCGACGTCGACGACGGGCTGGTAGGCGACCTGCATCTCGCCGTCGGCCAGGCCGGAGGCGATCGCTGCCTCCAGCTCGGCGCGCTGGTTGAGCTGCAGGCGCAGGACCTCGTCGAACATCTCGGCGCGGCCCCGGCCGTGCGCCTTGGCGCGGTAGGCGGCGGTGTCGGCCTCGGCGAAGAGGGCGTCGGCGTCCGTGCCGCCGTCCCGGCTGACGGCCACCCCGATGCTGGCGCCGATCCGGACGCGGGTGCGACCGACCGCGATCGGCTCGCTGACCGTCGCGACCAGGCGGTGGGCCAGCTCGAGCAGGCCGTGCTCGTCGTCCACCTGCTCGACGAGCACCACGAACTCGTCGCCGCCGAGCCGGCAGACGACGTCCCCGGGGCGGACGCCGGAGGAGAGCCGGCGGGCGACCTGGCGCAGCACCTCGTCACCGGCGGCGTGCCCGTGCCCGTCGTTGACGGCCTTGAAGCCGTCGAGGTCGACGAAGAGCAGGCCGGTCATCTCACCGGAGCGCCGGCCGCGGTGCAGAGCCGCGGTCACCAGCGTGACGGCCTGGGCGCGGTTGGGCAGCTCGGTGAGCGCGTCGTGCGTGGCCTGGTGGGCCAGCGCGAACTGCAGCTCCTCGCGCTGGCGGACCGAGTGCACGATCTGCCGGACCGAGGCGTGCACGACCTCGCCGAGCGGGCCCGGCAGCGGCTGGTCGAGCAGGGCGTCGTCCAGGTCGCCGCGGGCGACGGCGTGGGCCTGGTCCTGGATGCGGCGCAGGCCGGCGACGGCGGAGCGGAGGGCGGCGGACACGGTGCGCACCTCGCGCGGGCCGGCCACCTCGACCTCCACCAGGGAGCCCTCGCTGATCTCGGTGGCCTGCCCGGCGAGCTGTCGGAGCGACCGCGCGACGCTGCGTCCGAGGACCACGGCGCCCACGAGGGATCCTGCGAGCAGGCCGGCACCCAGGATCAGGACCGCCTGCAGGGCACCGTGCGCGCGCTCGCGGTCCTGCGCCACGAGCTCCCGGCTCTCCTCGACGGCCGAGTCCACGAGTCCGGCCAGGGCGACGCCGCGCTCCTGCGTGCCCGTCATCACCTTCAGGACGTCCGCGATGATCCCGGCGGTCGGCCTCGTGTCGCTGCTGTCGGCGAAGCCTGCGGAGAACAGGGCGTCGACCTCCGCGACGGCCGGGGTCGCGTCGATCGCCTCCCACTGGGTGCGGAGCGAGGCCTGCGAGAGGTTCCGCATCTCGTTCCGGGCGTCGACGTAGTCGAGCCAGGCGGTCTGCCACGCGCCGCGCGCGCCGATGAGGCTGTCGTCGCTGGGGATGAAGAGCGAGCCGAGGTACAGCGGGGCCTGCCGGCTGGCGATCTGGGCCAGGTGTGCGACCGCTTGGACGTCCTGGATCGATCGCAGCGTGACGGCGGGCATGCCCTCGGACATCGAGGCCGCGGCCACCGACTCCTGGGCGGTCATGAGGTTGTTCGAGACCGCGAGAAAGCCGTAGTAGATCTTCTCGATGTCGAGCTCGTCGAGGGCGTCCGGGGCCCGCAGCTCGGCGAGGTCCGCGGTTGCCTGCCGCGCCGTCTCGACCGCGATGGAGCCGGCCTGGATGCGGGTCAGGGCGTCGTCGATCACCCCGCGGATCTCCACTGCCTGCTCCGCCGCGCTGGCACGCTGCGCGTCGAGCACTTGCTGCGGAACGTGGAGGCTGGCCAGGACCTCCGGGCTCTCCATCGCGCGGACCGACAACATCGGGAGGATCTCCTGCTCCACCCCCCGCCGGGCGACGTCGAGCAGCGCGAGGGTGCGCACGGCCGACTCGGCGCGCTCGGCGCCGGCCGCCTCGGCGGCGCGGGCCTGCGCGGCCGTGGTGGCGAGCACGGCCACGCCGATCAGGGGCAGCAGCACGAGGGCCGTGAGGTACCGCCACAGGGGCGCACCGCGTCGCCGGCCCTGCTCGGTCGTCCGGAGGAATCGCACGGTTGCGTATCGGGAGCTTTCGCCGGCTCCTTGAGCGGGCGTTTCCCCCGTGCTGGGGACACGGCGCCGGTGGTCGACAGGAAGCTGCCAGCTCGCCGGTCAGGAACTGTCAGACCCTCGCGCGAGGCTTCCGGTACACCGCAGCACCGAGGAGAGTTGGTTCCGAGATGCCCGTACGTCCCGACCGGTCAGCGATCGTCCACCCGCCCGTGTCCGCCCCACGTCTGCCGGGGCGGCTGCGCATCCGCCGGGCGCTCGTGGTCCCGCCGGCGCCGGGCAGCTCGCGCGACTGACCTCCCGCGCCGGCGTCAGCGGGAGTTCTGCTGCCGGCGCGCCACCACCACGAGCACGATCATCACGAGCGCCAGCGGCGCCCAGCCCGGCAGGCCGAACTGCCCCAGGAGCAGCTCGGCGACGAACAACAGCAGCTGGAAGCCGACGAAGATGCCGACGAAGAGCACCAGGATGAACAGCACCGGGCTCTCCGCCTGGAGGCGGCGAAGGTAGTTCATCGGTCTCTCCTCGATCCGGGCCGTGACGAGCGGGGTGCCCCGCGTCCCGAGCTTCGGCCGCGCACCGGGGCGATTCAAGCCGTACGCGCGACGCTCCCCCCACTATGGGCCACCGAGCGGCCCGCGCGCCGCTCCCGCGGCCGTCGGCCTCGACGACGGGCGTCGCGCGCGGCCGTCGACGCAGGGTGCGGACACGCCGGGGCCGCCCCCTCGCGCGGCGCGAACCCATCCGGCGCCGCGCCGTCGGACTAGCGTCGGCCGCCCGTCCGGCGAGCCCGCCGGGCGGGCCCGGACGGATGCGGAGTTCGTCATGACTTACGGGCTGGTCGTGGATTCCCCGGGACCGATAGAGTTCTACGACGCCTTGCACGCCGAGGTGAAACACCGGAGCGCGGGTACCGCCGACGGCCTGCTGCTGCACGTCGGCAGGGCCACGACCGGTGGCTTCCAGATGCTGGAGATCTGGGAGTCCAAGGAGAAGTTCGAGCGCTTCTTCGGTGAGGTCGTGCTCCCCGCGATGGAGGCGGTTTCGGGCGACCGTGCGCCGGCGAGCCAGCCGGTGATGGAGGAGTTCGAACCGCGCGGCCTGGTCGTCCCGAGCGCGGTCATCGCCGTCTGACCGTCCGCGGTGGCTGTTCCCCGACCTTGTGCCGGGTCAGCGCGGGTGGGCCCCGTGGGGATCGAACCCACAACCCGCGGATCGTCGTCGTCCAGGACGCGCGTCGGTCGTCAGCCCGAGCCCGAGCAAGACGACGTGGGCGAGCCAGATGACCATGACCACAGCCATGTACGCCCTGGCCAGGCGTTCGGACAGGTGTCACTCCTCGGTGGGAGGCGCTGGGCGCGGGACCGCTGACAGCCGGCCTCTTCCTACCTGTCGCGCTTCCGACGTCTGTTGTGCCTCACCCCGAGGACAACGAGCGTCACCCAGGCGATCACGAAGAGGACCTGCGCCCACACCGGCCACTCCGGGCCACCACTCGGGATCGGCGCAGACAGCACGCTGGTCATCTGGCTTTCCAACCGCCCAGCTCCACCCCACGCCTCGAAAGTCCAGCGTGTGACGCCCCCTACCACCACGCGAGCCATGCTCAGCCGACAAGATCATTGGAGCAACTTGGCAGTGGTTCCGCCCTGAGCAGGCCGGGTCAGCCTCCTGTCCGTGGATCCGCCTTCAGGGTCATAGGTGACGGCGCACCAACCCGCAAGGCGGCTCCCGTCCTCTGATCCGAGCCCCCGGACTCCACACCTGGATCGACGTCTACGAGTGAACATGCTGGTCGGAGTCTTGCGCGGTGGGCCCCGTGGGGATCGAACCCACAACCCACGGATTAGTTGGCAGGGGCTCACGCGCTTTCACGCTGAGCACTGACCGTGCTGGTCAGCTCCGGGAAGTGTCACTCGCGGCTCATCGAGACTCACGGCGACTCCCGCTGAAAGTGAGGGGTTTTCGATGGGCTGCAACGCCTTGGCCGATAGGCGGGAAAGACTTCGCGCATGAGCGCGGTCTTCGTCTTCGACACCAGCGGTGACATGAACGTGTTCGCATCCGAGGACCACGCTGCTGGATGGATGGAGGCCATCGACGTCGACGACGGCGAGTACGCGGCCGCCTACCTCCACGACGGCACTGTGATCGAGCTTGGGACCGCAGATGAGCGGGTCATCCTGCGACGGACGAACCGGAAAGACCTGCCCGCACTGATGGCTGGTCTGCGCGCTCACCAACGCGCTGTCGGCGGTCCGGAGGAAGTGGGCGACCTGGTGGCCTTCGCCAACGACATCCTGCGGATGGAGTGGGAAGGTCGCTGGCCACGTCCGCCTCGCTGGTTGAAGCGGTGGTTCCCGGGCAAGGGGCCGCCGCAGGTTGCGGAGACATGACCCTCTGCGCAGGAGTGCTCCATGCGGTTCCGCCTCGCGGGTGCCTGCACGACCTGTAGCGCATGTGGCCATCACTGGTACCGCTGTCCCTGAACGGCCCACTATGGGACACCCCAGTCCGGGGCTGACCTGGAACAATGCAGAGGTGCAGATGGACGACCCGGTCTGGCAGATGCTTGAGAGGCCACGTGCCCTCTCGCAGGCGGAGTGCCGGGTCATTGCGCGACTAGCGACTGCCGTCGATGAGCCGTTGTTGCACCGCCAGGCGGCCTCAGCCACCGTGGCGGCGGTGTGCCGCTGCGGGTGCTCCTCGATTCGTTTGAACTCTGATGAGCAGCCCATCCCCGAGCCTCGGGTCGTGGAGTTGTCCCAGGACGACCGCCCGGACTACTTCCAAGTGAACGGTTTCGGCCACACCCCGGACTTGCTCGACGTGCAGGTGGTCCTGCATGTCATCCAGGGCCGCGTCTACGAGCTTGAGGTCTTCGCCGGGGAAGAAGGCGTCGCGGTTTCACTTGCCAGCCTGTCTGATCTGGCCGACGTCACTGTGGACTGAGCGGGCCCTCAGGGTGTCCCTGAAGCCGCCTTCAGGGACATGAGTGGCGGCGCACCTAACCCGCAAGACAGGCTCTCGTCCTCTGATCCGAGCCCGCCCCGAGAAGCAAAGTGAGGGGTTTGTGAGGGATCAGCCCCCGGACTCCACACCTAGATCGGCCCCTGGCTGACGAAACATGCTGGTCAGGTGCCGTGTTACGTGGGCCCCGTGGGGATCGAACCCACAACCCGCGGATTAAAAGTCCGCTGCTCTGCCAGTTGAGCTAGAGGCCCCGGTAGGTGCAGAAGCCTCCGGAGGCCCCACGGACACCGCCGTGAGACATCTGCGGCCCTGCGCCCCGCTGCGAGGCTAGCGCGTCGCCCGAGCCGCCGACCGGTCGATACGCCGCCGGCCCCACCCGCCGTCGGCGCTCCCCCACCAGGCAGGACGCGGCCCGCGCGGGGATCGAGCACGCCCTCGGACCCGGCGGCGAGGCCTAGCGTCTGCGCATGGTCCTCGGACTGCTCCAACTGGTGCTGGTCCTCGCCGTCCTCTGGATCCTCGGGATCCTCGGCTGGACGATCTGGACCGCCGTGCGCCCGCGTGACCCCGGGTCGACCCTGCCCGGCCGGCAGCGCGCCGAGCTCGCCGCCGCTGTGGCCCGAGCGCGCTGGGTGCCGGCCCACGACGAGGTCGACGGCACCACCCGGGTGCTCGTGCGCCGGACCTACACCGGGCTGGACGGTCTGCCGGCGGTGCTCGACGAGCGGGTGCTGGAGACCTTCCCGGCGCAGGACCCGGCCTGGGAGGCCCGGTTCACCGAGGCGATGGCCGCCGCGCGGTACCGCTGCACCTATTTGAACGCCGAGGAGTCGCCGTGACGCCGTCCCCGGTAGGGCGGCTCACAGCACGTCGAAGGCCACGAGCAGGAGCAGGGTGAGCAGGGCGGAGACGGCGAGCGAGCCGAGGCAGCCCAGACGGCTGGAGAAGAGGAAGAACACCGGCGGGCCGTGCCCGCCGAGCCGGCCCGCCAACCGCGGACGGCCGCGGGCGCGTGCTTTCCGTCACCTCGGCGTCCGCGTTACACCCGTTCAGGGGATCGCCCCGGTCGGTCCCGGTTACATACAGTCATCAACGTCCCGCCCGGGCTGCACGCACGGGTGGCCACGAACCCCGGCCCGGCCGACCCGTTCCCCCCGGGCCGGCCGGGCCGGCTTCTTCCCGGCTCAGCGGTGCCGGCTGGGCACCCGCGCCATCACGCGCCCGGCCTGCATCCGGACCTCGAGCTTCTCCTGCGGGTTCGCGGCCGGCCCGCGCCGCGGCTCCCCGTTGTCCAAGTCGAACGCCGAGCCGTGCCACGGGCAGACCAGGCACTGCGAACCGCGCACGTCCTCGACCGTCCCCTCGTGCAACGGGCCGGACAGGTGCGAGCAAGCCCCGACGAAGACGTCGACCCGAGCGCCGCGCCGCACCACCGCGAGCGGGACGTCGGCCGAGCCGCCCGTGCCGGTGCGCAGCGCCGGTCGGCCCTCCGGGAAGTCGTCCAGCGGGCCGAGGTCCAGCCAGTCCGTCGACAGGGCGCGGACCGCCGCCGCGGCGTGCGAGGCCCCGGACGACTGCGCGTACGACATGTGGCCGCCGATCGCCGCGGAGCCACCGGCGAGGGCCAGCCCGCTGTAGGACAGCACCCGCCCGAGCGCGCCCCGGTCCTTGCCCCGCGCCGCGAGCGAGCCCACGTACAGCGCGAGGGCGGCGGAGTTGAGGACGGCGTGCAGCGCCCCGAGCCGGCGCACGCCGGTGCCCTGCTCCGACCAGTCGGCCGCCCCGGACGCCGCGGCCGGCACGGCTGCGGCCACCCCGACACCGATGAGGGTCGTGGCCGCCGGCCGCATCCTGGGGACGGCGTCGAGCAGGCCTGCGGAGACCCAGCTGCCCACCGGCACCTGCACCAGGACCGGGTGCAGCGGGTGGCCGAGCCACGTGCCGTGGAGGAGGTCCTTGACCACCGGCGGCCTGAGGGCGCCCAGCACCGCGCGGCGGGCCGGCTCGATCACCTTGTCGAACGTCGCGACGTCCGCGACCCGGTCGAGGAACCCCATGAGACTCATCGCCGTCCTCTACCCGCGACGCCCGGTGACGACTCCCGGTCACGAGGTGGTCTCGTCCGGGTGCTTTTCAGCCACATCCAAGCGTTCCGCCAGCAGTGACGGGCATGCTGACCGGTGACGACGCGTTGTCAGGTACGACTGCTGACCCCGCACCACCTGCGCCAGAAGGATTCCCGTGACCCGCCAGACCCTGTTGCGCCGCTGTGCCCCGGGCCGCGACGCCGTGGGCGTGCCGGTCGAGGGGATCGCCACCCCGCCCTCCCCGTGGACCGAACGCCTGCTCCACCGGCTGCGGCAGGACGACACCCTGGCCCAGTTCACCCGGTTCCTGCTGGTCGGCGGCTCGACCACGCTCGTCTACGCGCTGCTCTTCATCCCCTTCCGGGGGCTGGGCTACCTGGCCGCACACCTCATCGCGACCGTCGCGTCCACGGTGCTGGCCAACGAGATGCACCGCCGCCTGACCTTCCACGCCGAGGACCGGGTGGGCTGGTTCACCGCACAGGTGGAGGCCAGCACCGTCGCCGCGCTCGGCCTGCTGGCGACCAGCGCCACCCTGGGCTGGATCAACACGACGGCGGCCGAGGACGAGGTCTGGTTGCAGATCACCGCCGTGGTGACCGTGACGGCGATCATCGGCCTGTTGCGCTTCATCGCGCTGCGCTGGATCTTCCGCCGGCCTGCCCTGTCCGAGGGCTGACCGGCCGCTGTCCCGGGCCGGCGCCTCGCTGCGTCACTAGCCTGGGCGGGTGGAGCAGCCGCAGGACGTCGCGTCGCCGTGGCGGCGCAGAGGACGGATGGCCGGCCGCTGGGCGGCGAGGGTCGCGCTGGCGCTCGCCGGCGCGCTGATCGCCGTCCTCCTGTTCGCGCGCATCTCCGCACCCATCGGCCCCTTCGACGCCACGCTCTCGATCCGCCCGGGCTCCGGCGGCGCCGAGGTCGCCGTCCCCCCGCTGGGCTCGCTGGCCGCCGACGTCTTCGACGGGCCCCTGCGCCTGGACGTCGAGCTACAGCGCGTGGACCAGTCGCGCGCCGAGGCGCTGGCCGAGGACCCGGTCCGCCTCGCCGGCGTCGTCGACCGGGTCACCGCGGACCTGCAGGACGCCGTGGTGAAGCTGGTGGTCATCACCGTGCTCGCGGCACTGGGCGGCGCGGCCCTGGTGTCCTGGGTGGTGCTGCGGCGGCGGCGCGAGCCGGCCATCGCCGCCGGCCTCGCCGGAGCGCTGCTGCTGGGCATCGGGGGCGTCGGGGCCACCACCTGGCGGCCCGAGGCGCTGTCCAGTCCCACGTACACCGGGCTGCTGGTCAACGCCAACAGCCTCATCGGCAGCGCCCAGGACCTCGTCGCCCGGTTCGACGCCTACCGCGCCTCCCTGACCGATCTCGTCGCGAACGTCGGCTCGCTGTACAGCACGTTGTCCGCGCTGCCGGCCCCCGGCGCGGACGACGACACCGTCACGCTGCTGCACGTCTCCGACCTCCACCTGAACCCGGCCGGCTTCGACCTCGTGCGGCAGGTGACCGAACAGTTCCAGGTGGACGGCGTGCTCGACACCGGCGACATCGTCGACTGGGGCAGCCCGGTGGAGAACCGGGTGGTCACCGACGTCGGCGCCCTGGACGTGCCGTACGTCTTCATCCGCGGCAACCACGACTCGGCGGTGACCGCCGACCGGATGGCGGCGCTGCCCAACGTCACCGTGCTCGACGACTCGCAGGTCGAGATCGCCGGGCTGTCCGTCGTCGGCGCGCCGGACCCCCGGTTCACACCCGACAAGAGCACCGGGGACGACGACGCCGGGCCCGAGGTGCTGACCCGCTCGGGCGAGCGGCTGGCCGACCTCGTCGAATCGCTGGACGAGCCGCCGGACGTCGCCCTCGTGCACGACCCCCGGCAGGCGCCCCCGCTGGACGGGCTCACCCCGGTGGTCCTCGCCGGCCACACGCACGACCGCGACGTCTCCGAGCTCGACGACGGCACCCTGCTCATGGTGCAGGGGTCGACCGGCGGAGCAGGACTGCGCGCGCTGGAGGGCGAGTACCCCGAGCCGCTGACCTGCACGGTGCTCTACTTCTCGGCCTCCACCGGGCGGCTGCAGGCCTACGACGACATCACCCTCGGCGGTCTGGGCGAGTCCGAGGTGACCATCGAGCGCACCGTCGTCCCCCCGGCGGGAGACGACGGCGGTACCCCGGCCAGCCCACCCGGATGACCGCGCGCCTCTACCCTCGGACCATGTCCGCGACGAACTCCCGCTCCCGCCTCGCCGCCGGCCTGTTCGCCTGCGGGCTGGGTCTCCTGACCGGCTGCACCTTCGGCTCGGAGAACGTGCAGTGCTCCCCCAGCTCGTGCACCGTGACCCTCGAGGGCACCGACGCGCAGGTCGAGGTCCTGGGCACCACGCTGACCTTCTCCGGCACCCAGGACGGCCGGGCCTCGCTCGGCGTCGCCGGCGCCAACGTCTCCTGCGCCGAGGGCGAGAGCGTCACGGCGGGTCCGCTGGACCTGGAGTGCACGTCGGTCACGGAGGACGCCGTGGAGCTCACCGCCTCGCTCGGCTGAGGACGGCGCGGGGGAGCGGCACGGTCGATGCCCCTGTGCGGAGGGCGCTCCGGCGGCATGTATTGTTTCCCCTGCCCCCGGCAGAACGAGCCCTCATCGTCTAGTGGTCCAGGACGCCGCCCTTTCAAGGCGGTAGCACGGGTTCGAACCCCGTTGGGGGCACAGCATCACCACAGCAAGGCCCTGTAGCGCAGTTGGTTAGCGCGCCGCCCTGTCACGGCGGAGGTCGCGGGTTCGAGTCCCGTCAGGGTCGCCACCCGGTGCGCGAGCACCGGGAGGGGCAGGTAGCTCAGTCGGTACGAGCGCTCGCCTGAAAAGTGAGAGGTCGGCGGTTCGACCCCGCCCCTGCCCACCCTCTTCTCTTCCCCGCCGCCGGATCCCGGCCGCGGGTCCTCCCGCGCCGCTCTGCCTCAGCAGCAGGCCGCTACGACCGCCCCGTGACGCCGATCGCCGCAGCGGGGCGGCCCGCTGCGGCGATCGGAAGTGCTTGACGCGTCGGTCAGCGCAGGCCGCGCCCGCCCGACCGGCTCGCGCTGGGCCGCAGCTCCACGTCGACGAGCAGGTCCGGGTCGTCGACGGCCTGGCGCGTGTGGGCGACCACGCGGTCCTCCACCGCCGAGCGCACCTCGGCGATGTCCGCGTACTCGGCCAGGTCCACGTCCAGCACCAGCCGCCGTCCCCGCCGGTCCAGCAGGTGGGCCGACGCACTCACGACCCCGCGGAGCTTCTCGGTCTCGGACTGCACGGCCTCGGTCAGCGCGCCGCCGCGGACGGAGGTCACGCCGTCCCGGTCGTCCGTGGTGAGATCCAGCCGGCCGACCCGGTCGGTGGCGAGCTGGGCCAGCAGCCAGCGGAGCGCGAGCAGCGCGATGAGCAGGCAGACGCCCGCGACCGCCCACCAGAACCAGGGCTGGTCCGAGGCGACGTCGCGCAGCTCCTGCGGCACGAGCGGTCGCTCGCCCTGCCCGAAGGCACCGAAGCTGTAGGCCAGGCCCAGACCTCCCGCGGCCAGCAGGAGCAGGCCCAGCAGCGTGAGCACCGTGCGGTTGACGCCGTTGACGCGAGAGCTCATCGGGACCTCTCCTGGGAGACGGTGATGCGGGGGCGCAGGACGCCGGACAGGCCCAGCTCCTCGAGCCGCTCGGTGACACCGGCGGTGATCGGCTGCCGCACGTCGCCGGACCGGACGCCGGTCGTCGCGGCCACCTTGACGGTGCGCCGTCCGACCTTCGCCCGGGCGCTGCGCACGCCGTCCACGCGGCGGGCGGAGGTGGCGATCGAGCGCTCGATGCCCCGGCGCGAGGCGGTCACCGAGACGCCGTCGCTGCGCTCCGGCAGCGGGATCGACCCCGGCTTGCCCCGGCGCAGCCCGACCACCAGCAGCAGGAGGCCGGCGAGCACCAGGCCGATCAGCACGGCGCGGACGACACCTGCGGTGAAGGACTCCCCGGTCAGCGTCTCGCTCCACTCCTGGTGCGGGACCAGCCACGGCGGCCGGTCGAGGCCGGCCAGCACGATCTCGACGACCGCGAGCAGCCCGCCGAGGAACAGCGCCAGCGCGACGAGCGCGGCGAGGACCCGGTTCAGCACGGTCACGTGCGCTCCTCTGGTCTTGGGGTGGGGGCGGTGGTCACTGGACGCGCCGCCGTGCCGACGGAGGGGCGCTCAGGCTCACCACGTCGATGTCGACGTGGGCGACCCGCACGCCGGTGATGCGCTCGACGTCGTCGCGGACCTGGCGCCGCAACCGGTCGGCGACCGTGCGCACCGAGGCGGGCCAGCCGACGGCGACCGAGGCCGCCACGGTGGCGACGTGCCCGTCGACGCGGGCGTCGACCGAGGCCGCGCGGTCGTCCCGGCTCTCCCCCACCGAGACGCCCAGCACCCGGCGGGGTGCGGCGCTCGCACCCTCGACGAGGGTGACGGCGTGGCCGGCGACGCGCTCGACGACCCGGTCGGCGACGGTCAGGCTGCCCCGCTCGGCGGGGTCACCGAGGGCAGGGAGACCCGGGCCGTCGGTGGGCGTCCCGGTGTCGGGCGAGGACGGTTCCGGTGCGACGTCGACGGCGGTGCTCATCGAGAGCCGCGGCCGCCGCCGCCGAGGTAGGTGGTGAGGTCGAGCTGGCCGGCGGCGACCTTGCCGACGACGAAGCCGACGGCGCCCAGCAGGGCGGTGCCGAGGAAGGCGTCGAAACCGGCGACGACCCAGGCGATGCCCAGCAGGAGGCCGGTGAACAGACCGATGACGGACAGGGGCATGGGGTCCTCCAGGACCGAGGGGGGACGGATCAGGTCAGTGCACGCGCGGGGGGCGCCGGCGGCGCCGGTACCAGGCGGTCAGCCGCCCGAGGCCGCGCGGCCGCCGGACGAAGCGGACCTCGTCGCCGAGGCGGGTGGGCGTCGCCGGAGGGCGACGCCTACCCGTCCCGAGCTCGGCCGCCACCCGGATGAAGTCCACGGCGTTCCCGCCGAGGTCCGGGTGGTGGGCCTTGAGGACCTGCCGGCGTCGGCGGCGCTCCTCGCGACCGGGGTCTGGGGTCACCGGACGCCGCCGGCTCAGGCCGGTGCCGCGGGCGGCAGTGCGGGCGGTTCCTCGGCGAGCCGTTGCAGGTCGGCGACGTGCACGTCGACGCGCCGTCCGCCGGCCAGGGGCGCGACCGCGCTGCGCACCTGGTCGGCGAGCAGCACGACCGGGATGCCCTGCCGGCCGACGACGGACACGGCGATGCGGTCGTCGTCGACGCGCACGCCGTCGACCCGGCGTCCCGGCAGGTAGGTCACCGTCCGGTGCAGCAGCCCGCCGGGGTGCAGCGCGGCCACGGCCGGGCACCGCAGCACGGCCGCAGCGACCGCGTCAGCGGTGGTGGCCTCGACCGTCACCGGGCTGGGCGACCCGCTCATCGGACCCGCGCAGGCTCCTGCTGGCCCTCGTCCTCCGTGGGCAGGTGGATGTCGTTGACCGAGATGTTCACCTCGGTCACCTGCAGGCCGGTCATCCCCTCGACCGAGGAGATGACGTTGCGGCGCACGGAGCGGGCCACGTCGGCGATCGGGGCGCCGTACTCGGTCACCAGGTCCAGGTCGACGGCGGCCTGCCGCTCGCCCACCTCGACCGAGACGCCCTGGCCGATGGACTGCGACGCGCCCGGGATGCGCTCGCGGAGGGCACCCAGCGTGCGGGCGGCGCCGCCACCGAGGGCGTACACACCGGACACCTCGCGGGCGGCGAGACCGGCGATCTTCTGGACGACGTCCTGGGCGATCGTGGTCGTGCCCTGGCTGCTCTGCAGACCGGAGGGGGCGGCGGTGGCGACGGCGCTCGAGGAGGCGGTGCCGGAGGACTCAGTCACGGTTTGGACCTTCTTCTGCTCGGGGATTTTTCGGCCACGGGTCGCGAGCCCGGGGGGTTCCCGGCTCTTCAGCGGCCCACACTCCAGTTGGACACCACGGAAGCGGGAGGGTTACCGCAGATGGCCGAGAACTTTGCGTCCCTCCCCGTTCACACCGCGTGACCCGCCCCGCGGGCGGAAGCAGCCGGGATCCCCTGGAGGCCGCTCGGGTGGACCTGGCGCGCCGGGGGGACGAGGACGCCTTCGCCGCGCTCGTCCGCACGCACCAGGACCAGCTGTACCGGGTCGCGCTGCGCATGACGGGCAACCCCTCGGACGCGCAGGACGTCGTCCAGGAGACCTTCCTCCAGGCGTGGCAGCACCTGCCCGGCTTCCGCGGTGAGTCCGGGTTCTCCACCTGGGTGACCCGCATCCTGATCAACCGGTGTCACAACGCGCGCCGGGCACAGGACCCGGTCGTCCCGCTGTCCGAGCAGGACGAGTCCGCTGCCGGGATGCCCCGGTCCCCGGGCGCCGAGACCCTGGCGATGACGGCCCAGAGCCGCGACGCCGTGCGGCGCGCACTGCTGGAGCTGCCGCTGGAGCAGCGGGCACCGCTGGTCCTCACCACCTTCGCGGGATACACACACGCCGAGACAGGGCGCATCCTCGGTATCAGCGAGGGGACGGCCAAGGTCCGCGCCCACCGTGCCCGCCGAGCGCTCGCGACCCTGCTGGAGGACTGGAGGTGACCGGCATGAGCAACCCCGCCACGACGCGCGACGAGCGGCTGCCGTGCGGCGCGCACTCCGCGGACCTGCTCGCCCAGGTGGTCGACGGCGCGGCCCCCCGGGACCCGGAGCACCAGGCGCACTGCCCGCACTGCCGCGCCACCCTGGCCTACCTCACCGAGCTGTGGGCCCCGGTCCTCGACGTCGCCGCGGAGGACGTGCGCGCGCCCGCGGGGCTGCTGCAGGCCGTGATGTCCGAGGTGCGCGTGCTCGCCCGCGCCGGATGGTCGGCCGTGCTGCGCGAGGAGGGTGGGCAGACCCGGATCGCCGCCCGGGTCGTCGGGGCGGTCGCCCGCCTGGCGGCGGAATCGGTCCCCTCCGTGAGCCTGGCCCTCGGCGGCGGGCGGATCGCCACCACGGACGTCGGCCTGGCGGGGGACCGGGTGGTCGTGGACGTGCAGATCGCCGTCGACTTCGGGGTGTCGGTGCACCGCGTCGCCCAGCAGGTCCGCGACCGGATCGCCGCGCACCTGCACGCCCAGACGGGCCTGACCACGACCGAGGTCAACGTCGTCGTGGTCGACGTCCGGCTCCCGCCCGGCACGGCCTGATCCGGGCCCGCCGCCGTCAGACCCAGCTGCGGTCGGCCGCCACCTGGGCGTAGACCTCGGCGTGCACCCGCCGGACCGCCTCCGCCTGCTCTTCGCGCCAGCCGCGATCGGCCGGCCGCGGCATCGGGCTGGTGAGCGCCACGGACACCGCCGCGGTGAGCGACACCGGGTCCAGGCCGTCGACCTCGTCGTTGGCGTACGTGACCACCTCCGACCACTGGTCGGCGAAGAACCCGCAGCTCGGCGCCACCACCCGGGTGCCGACGTCCCGGCACACCTCGACGTCCCGGGAGTGCGTGCCGCACCGCTCCGGCAGGACCGCCACGTGCAACTGCTGCAGCTGGGCGGCCAGGTCTTCGCGCCGGTGCACGACCAGTTCCAGCTCGCCGTGCTCGGCCATCGCGCGCACGCCCGGGTCGATGTCGGACCCCACCCGGGCCAGCACCCGCAGGCGCCCGCCGCCGGAGACCGCCCCGGACGCCGCGGCCCGCGCGACCGCCGCCGGGTCCGGCACGGCCGGGGACGCCGGACCGAGCGGCACGCCGACGAGGCCCCGCTCGGCGCCCAGCTCCGGGTCCGGCACCGCCATCGAGGGGTGGGCGAGGACGATCGCGGTCCGTCCGTAGCGCTCGGCGATCTCGTCCGCGGCCGACGGGGTGAGGGTCAGCACCACCTCCGCCGTCCCGAGGACCGCCCGCAGGTGGGCGTCGTGTCGGCTCCGGGTGCCCTGGCCGGCGTCGCGCAGCTGGTGCACCGTGACGACCAGCGGGACGCCGAGGCGCCGCACGGTCTCCGCCCAGCGCTCGATCTCCCGGACGCCCAGGTGCCCGTAGCCGGAGTGCAGGTGCAGCACGTCGACCTCTCCGGCGTGCGCCACGAGGAACTCCTCGTCCAGCCAGCGGCTGGGCTCCTGCTCCGGCCCCACGCGCACCGCGCCCGGGGGCAGGACGGCGTCGACGTACCGGTCGCTGAACGGCACGCTGGCCACGCGGAGCGGGGCCGGCTCCCCGGGGACGGGCTCGCCCCGGGACGGGTCGACGGACATCACTGGCTGGGTTCTGCTCCTCGTGCGGTCGAGCACGGCGTCGCTCGGTGAGCTCGACGCGGGGCCCCGGTCAGATGGTTCCGTCGGGGGCGGCTTCTCTCCCTACCCTGCCAAAGCGCAGCCAACCCGTGCTCGACTCCATCGGGTGATCGACCGGATCCGGGCGGTCAGCGGCGGTCCCGGGCCTCCTGCGCCGCGGCGTAGGCCGGTGCACGGAACCGGGCGAGCGGGCCGTCGGCCACCAGGCCCGGCGGCGGGTGGCGCACCGCGTCGAACCGAAGGTCCGGGTCCAGGGGCTGCGCGGGCTCGCCGACGACGAGCCGGCCGAAGGGCGCCCAGTCGCCGAGCCCGCGCGCGGCGGCGAGCACGAAGACCAGCGGCCGTCGGCGCACGGCGGTGGCCAGGGGTGCGGGGTCGGAGGGCACCCCGTGGCCTTCGGGGAGCGCCGCCAGCCGGATCGGCCCGGCCGTCGAGCGGTAGGCCATGATCGAGCAGTAGACCGAGGCGGCGTCGCGCCGGAGCACGGGGACCACGCGGGTGAGCGCTCCGCGGCCGGTCGTGGACAGCAGCAGGTCGACCGGCCGCCCCTCCCCGCCGTCGAGGCGGACGGCCAGGCCGAGCAAGTCGGGCAGCGGCGCCGGCAGGCCCGCGCCGCGGGAGAGCCGGACGACGACGTCGTGCCGGCCGGTCCCGTCGAGGAAGGGCACGCCCCACGGGCGGTCGCTCCCGTGCCGCTCCAGGACCGCGTCGAGCACCGCCCCCCGCGGGTGCATGGGCTTGCCGTTGCGCCACCGGGCCAGCGCGGCCAGCGGCGCGGCCACCACCCGGCCCGCCGCACGGGGCAGATCTGCCACGTCGTCGCTCCCCTCGCCGCGCCGTCCCTACCCGGGCCGGCGGGGACCACGCGGCCCCGTCGCGCGGGAACGACCGGTCCGCCGGGCGCTTGTTGCCCACGTCGGTGTGACAGACGGGACGAACTCCCAGGCCAGGAGGCGAATTCTGCGGATCGGGCCGGTCAGGTTCGGCGCATTCTGACCGCCGCGTCCCGGTGACACGAACCGATCCGGCCCACTACTTTCTGTGCATGCTCTCGACGCTCCTCGTTCTCTGCGCCGTCTTCGTGGGGCTGCTCGTCCTGCTGGCCCTCATCGTCAGCCTCAGCGCCCGGCCGGCCACGGTGGCCCGGTCGTCGGCCACCGGACGCACCGAGCCGTGGGTCGCCCAGGCGGGCCGGCCGCACCCCGACGCGTGGGCGCCGCTGAACACCACCACGACCAGCGAGCTCCCCGCCGCCCGCTGAGGAACGGCCTCCCGCTGAGGAACGGCCTCCCCGCCGGCGGCGAGGAGGCCGTTCGGCCCCGTCACGTCTCGAAGTAGCGCCGCGGGTTGGCCACCAGCATCGTCTCGATCTGGTCGTCGGTGACGCCGTGCTCGCGCAGGTACGGCAGCACCTCCTCGTGGATGTGCGTGTAGTTCCACTGCGGCATCAGCGCCATGACCTGCGGATCGATCCAGTCGATGTAGCACGAGGCGTCCTGCGAGAGCACCATCCGCTCGGCGTAGCCCCGCCGGCACATCTCCACCACGGTGTCGGCCCGCGCCTCGAACGTGGTCGCGAGGTTGATGCCGAACCGGTCCATGCCCAGCACGAAGCCGGCGTCGGCCAGCGCGCTGAGGTGGTCGACGTCGGCGCTGTCCCCGCTGTGCCCCAGCACGACGCGGCCCGGATCGACGCCCTCCTCGCCGAACACCCGCTGGACGTCCAGCCCGGTCCGGTTGCCCGGGTGGGTGTGCACGGTGATCGGCGCGCCCGTCCGCTGGTGCGCCTTCGCCACGGCGCGCATCACACGTTCGACCCCCGGCGTGAGTCCCGGCTCGTCGATCGCGCACTTGAGGAACGCCGCGCGCACCCCGGTGCCGGCGATGCCCTCGGTGATGTCGCGCACGAACATGTCGACCATCGGGTCGGGGACCTCGGCGCCGACCGCGGCGTTCAGGGCCGGGCCGCGGTGGTGGAAGAAGAACGGGACGTCGTCGTAGGTGTAGCAGCCGGTGGCGACCACGATGTTGAGGTCGATCTGCTCGGCGATGCGCTGGATGCGCGGGATGTAGCGGCCCAGCCCGATGACGGTCGGGTCGACGATCGTCCGCACCCCCACGGCCGAGAGCGCGGTGAGCTTCCCGACCGCGTCGGCGACCCGCTCGTCCTCGCTCCCCCACTCCTCGGGGTAGTTCTGCTGTACGTCCGCAGTGAGCGTGAAGACGTGCTCGTGCATGAGCGTCTGGCCGAGCTCGGCGGTGTCGACGGGGCCTCGGACGGTCTGGACCTGCGGCACTGTTCCTCCTGACGGGACGGGCGCGGTCGGTGACCGCCCTCACATCGCAGGTGATCATGCCGCGACCGATCGCGCGGCCGACCACCGCCTCCGGTCAGGCGCCGGCGAGCTCAGCGGCGCGCTCGCCGACCATCACCGCCGTCGCCGCCGTCCCGCGGCTCGGCACCCACGGCAGCACCGAGGTGTCGACGACGCGCAGGCCCGTCACCCCGCGGACCCGCAGGTGCTGGTCCACGACGGCATTCGGATCGCTGTCCGGGCCCATCGGCGCGGTGCCCGAGAGGTGCACGGCGGTGCCGACGCGGGCGGCGATCCAGCGGTCCAGCGCGCCGTCGTCCTCGAGCACCGCGGCGGACAGCCCGGCCGCGAGCTCAGCGGTCCCGGCGACGGCGTCCGTGCCCAGCAGCGCGGCCGCCAGCCGCACGCCGGCACGCAGCCCCCGCCGGTCGGCGTCCTCCCCCAGGTACCGGTACGCCAGCCGCGGCGGTCCGGCCGGGTCACCGGGGTCCAGGCGGAGCCGGCCGCGCGCGAGCGGGTTCTGCAGGCCCACCCCGACCATCGGCTCGGCGTCGCCGGCGAACGGCCGCAGCCAGGGCAGCACCTCGACCTCCCCGCCGTCGACGGGTGCGTGCAGGACGCCGTGCAGCGGCCCGTCGGGCGCGGGCAGCCCGGCCGCGGACCGGTAGGGGACGTAGACGATCGGGTGGTCGCTGAAGGCCGCCCCCACCCCGGGCAGGTCGGCGACGACGCCGATGCCCGCCGCCGCCAGCTCGGCGGCCGGCCCGAGCCCGGAGGCCAGGAGCAGCTGCGCCGAGCCCACCGCCCCCGCGCTCAGCACCACCTCGCCGGCCCGCACCGGCCCCTCGTCGGTGAGCACGCCGACGGCCCGCCCCCGCTCGACCAGCACGCGGCGCACCGCCACGCCGCCGCGGACGGTCAGCCCCGGCCGGTCCCGCCGTGGAGCGAGGTAGGCCATGGCGGCGTTGACCCGCACGCCGTCCCGGACGTTGAACGGGATGGGCCCGTGACCGGGTTCGGCGTCGCCGTTCTTGTCCGGCTCCGCCGGGAACCCGAGCTCCGCGGCGGCAGCGGCGAAGGCGCCGGCCAGGACCGGGCAGCCGGCGGGGCGGCGCACCGGCACCGGTCCGTCCGCGCCGTGCCCGGGCAGGTCGCCGTAGTCGGCGTCGGCCTCCGACCGGCGGAAGGCCGGCAGCACCGCGTCGGAGCCCCAGAGCGGGTTGCCGGCGGCCGCCCAGCCGTCGAGGTCGCGGCGCGTGGCACGGATCCAGACGGCGGCGTTCAGGGCGCTGGAGCCGCCGGCGATCCGGCCCCGCGGCACCCGCACCGAGCGGCCGGGGACGACCTCGGCGGCCAGGTCCCAGTTGGCCGGGTGGCCGGGCGCGGTCGCCGCCAGGCTGGTCGCGTCCCGGATCTCGGCCGGCCAGTCCGCCGCCGTCGCGGGCACCCGGCCGGCCTCCAGCAGCAGGACGGTGCGGCCCGCGTCGGCCAGCCGGGCGGCCAGCGCGCACCCCGCCGTGCCGGCGCCGACCACCACGACGTCGGGCATTTCAGACAGCCAAGTTGTTCAGCAGTGCTTGCATTCGGTCTGCACACTCTGCCAAGCCACCTGAGTTCTCCAAGACTAAAAGTGGGACACGGAGACGCTTGGCGGTCGCAATTGCAAGTTCTCTGTAGGTTGCAGTGGAGAGACCGGGAACGAGCCCCGTCGAACCCAAACGACCCTCGGCCTCGATCAGCACGATGGCGGATGGATCGAGCGATTCCAGGATTCCAGCTGGGAAGCCAGGCACAAGCCCCTCAGGGCCCTTCACCTGTAGATGCGCTACTACTAGGATGCGTGAAGCGCTAGCCGAAGCGAACGACTCCACAGCGGCCGCCTGAAGTTGAGCGCGGATCGGCGCAGGAAGCATAGGTAGAGCCGCATATCCGCTAATGATTCCCATGTCTGTCGCTAGCTCCGCCATCCGACGGCCAACTTCTACGACGAGGACCTCAGGATCACGTGCGGCAAGCTCCGCGCTGACCGTCGATTTGCCCGACCCCGGCATGCCGGTCACAAGCACAATTCGCGAGAGTTCACCCACCGGGCGCCAGCTCGTCGGGCCAGGACTGAGGGTCCGTGGATGCAGTGGACAGCCGCCTCAGACCGGCTTCAACCAAGATCCTTTTGCAGACATCAATGAGCGGCCACGCCTCTTCTGCCATCAGAATCCGCTTCAGCTCAGCGGTGTTGCCAACCTGAATGGCACGGCGAGTTTCGGCCTCGACTCCGATCAACCGCCTGATGCATGCGCGCGCGCCCGGCCCGCGCGGAAAGTTGGGAAACTCAAGGGTTTGGACCGCTTCGTGCATAACGCGCTGCGCTAGGTCGACTTCCGCCTGGTAGATATGCAAGGTTCCCGAAAAGTGGACATATTCTCCTACCTTGAGATTCAGCATGCCAGCAATGGCGCTATGTATGCCCCTGAACAAGAACAAATCATAGGGAAGGACGGTAAGGGCGTGCTGGGCCCTCATGACGGTCAGAAAGTGCAGCTCCTCGCCCCGACGAAACAACTGGATTCCGCTCGCACAAGGGTACTCTCGAGACGTATTAACGTTATCTTCCGGGATTGCAATGGGCAACCAGGTTCGCCGGGAGGCTGGATCCTCACTGAGCCGTCCAAGCACGGAGGAAAGCTGGCCATCAGGTCCCCCTAGTTTCAGGAGTCGCCGCCCAAAGGCCCCACAAAGGATGCCGGCGTCGTCCGCGAAGTTTCGTGCTCCTGACCGGTAGAACTCCAACGAGCCGACGTCCTGTCGACCGTCGAGAGACCACGCAAGGAGTCCAATACAGTAAGGTGCGCTAATCTGCACTGAAGCAGGCTGAAGAAGCGCAAGCGGGCTCTCCTTCACGTCAAGAGACTGGGCGAGTACCTCAAGGCTTGGCCGATCCCCAATTCCGAAGTTGGAGGCGATCGAAAGGGGATCCCGGACCGACTCGACTGCCGACCCCTCAAGCACGCTGGCTAGCGCCTGGCGGTAGGCCTGTGCGTCGCTCCTAGGCGCCATCGCCGCTTCCCTTCGACCCACCAACGGCTTTGAACACTGCCACCAGAGCTGCTATCGAAACAGCAACCATAGACAGACATACCACGCCTATGATCATCCATACAATCCACGACTCGACGCTTGACGACGAGTCGAGCGCCCCTGGGACCGTTTCGATCAGAAACGCTGATATGGCGGCAAGAATCGTGGAACTCACAAGATAGACGCCGAACGAGACTAGCGCGTTAGACGCATTTTGCACGCGAGACACCGTTTCGTTTACGGCCGCTACCCGCTGCTCGAGGCCTGCAAGTTTTGTTCGCACGGACAAGACACTCTGAAAGTATGCGAGGCCTGTGCCGCCACCTGTGTCGGTGAAGAGTCGGTCCTTTAGCGCATCGAATCCTTCACTCGACACCTCTCGCCTCTCCGCATTGGCGACCTCAAACAGCTGCAACACCGCAATACTGTCGGTACCTGGGCGAAGACTAACCGAGTCCGAGCCAACGTTCGCGACGAGGAAGTTCAGACGCGTGTCGTCTGCAGGAGCCCACACGCCATTAGGAAGCCGCTCCCGCCCATATCCTGGGTCGACAGCTAGACCGGTCAGAATCATGAGTCCACGTGCTAGAAGACTGAACTTGGCGCCAAGATTGCCAGCGATGTCCCAATCGAGGCTGACTCGCTCCATTGTGGAGAACAGGGCAGTCTCACCTGGAGCGAGGATCACTTCCGTATGCCGGTGGACGCCCCGTTCATAAACTACGTGTCCACCAGGCGCGGGCACAACCATGAGGTCGGTGGCGATCCTGAGGTCGTAGCCGGCGCCACGCACGTTCTCGTGAGACCAGCTCCCCAGGCGGAAGATCCGTTCGCCTGGATCCGTAAGGGCGGTCTTCAATCGCTCCCCGGCGAGCAACCCCTGTCTGGTGAACACTCCGGCACTATGCCAGAGTTCACGTTCTCACATCAACAAGGCCGTCAAGCTCCGTCGAGAGAAAGATCTGGCGAAGGAACTCGACGACACCGTCGTGATCGTTCGATAGCGTCCTTAGTGAAACGCTGGAAAGAATAGATGGGTGAGCGTTAGCAACGGCGACCCCCAAGCCACTTGCTGTCAACAAGTCCAGATCGTTCGGCATATCACCGAAGGCGACAACGTCGCGAAGTGGGATGTGTCGGCTCGAGCTCCACCAGTTAACAGCATCCAATTTGCTCGCTGCCACCGCACCGAACTCGATTAGCCCGTAGGCCGACGACGTAGCAAACGGCCGAAGGTGCGAAGGAACCTCGCTCACACTCGTCCATGCTCCTAGAACCATCAGGCACATGGTCGGATACTCCGGCACCTCGTCAGCCGCGAGTGGCCAGAGGGAAGCTTGGCCGGGAACCGAGAGAAATTGCCGCGGCCATTCGGGATCGACTATACGACCGGCTACCGTATCGAAAGCCAGTTTTGCTTCCGGGTGACGCAGTCGGATTTCCGCAACGATGGTGCGCAACCGCGGTCCGGGCAGATAAGCGACTCTAGAGAACCTTTTGGCCTGAACATCATACCCGACAGCACCATTGGAGCAGATCAAGTAACTGACAAAAGGCATGTCAGCCAGGAGATGACGCGCTGCCCGATATGGTCTGGCGGTCGCCAGAACGACGTCCACGCCCAGCCGGTGTACTTGCTTAAGGACCTCTGCCGAGTTTTGGGAAAGTCGCCCATCGGAATGCAGCAAAGTGCCATCTAGGTCTGAAACGACGCATCGGGGCCGTCCTGAATCGGCCGTCAACCTGGCGACGATTGACGGGTCCGTATTCACGGCACCCTCCTGTGCATGCCGTCACCGTAGACCGACCGCCCTGTGGAACACATGTTGACGACACGCCGCTGACCGACCCACGGGAGGGCTGCGTCTGTGGACTTCTTCTTGAGGAAACCAACAGGCATGCGCCCCTCCCTGTGGGCTGCACAGGCGCGCCCCTGTGGACAGTCTTTTTCCAATCGAACGTTTGTTCGGACCAGTATGTCCCTGTCAGATATCCCGGTCAACCAGCAGAGGTGCGACCGGGGCCGGGTGGGGCCGGGGCATCGCTCAGGCCCCGTCAAGCCCGAGCACGCCGGGCAGGTCCAGCCGGCGCACCTTCCCGGTGGAGGTGCGGGGCAGCTCGGCCACCGGGTGCAGCGCCTTGGGGCGCTTGGCCGCCGCCAGCCGCTCGCGGGCCCAGCCGGCCAGCTCCCCGGCCTCGGCCTCACCCACGTAGGCGGCGACCACCCGCTGGCCCCACTCGGCGTCGGGCACGCCGAACACCGCGCTCTCGACCACGCCGGGGTGCGCATCGAGCACCGCCTCGACCTCGGCCGGGTAGACGTTCACGCCGCCGGAGATCACCAGGTCCTCGCGGCGCCCGTCGAGCCAGACCACGCCGTCGTCGTCGACGCGCCCGAGGTCGCCGACGGTCACCCGGTCCCCGCGCCAGGCCGCCGCCGTCTTCTCCGGCGCCCGCCAGTACTCGAACCGCGCCCAGCGGGGCACCGCGCACCACAGCTGGCCGCGCTCGTCGGTCTCCAGGCGCCGCCCCGGCCGGGCCCGGCCGACGCTGCCCGGGTGGGCCAGCCAGTCCTCCGGCGAGCAGACGGTGAACTGCGCCTCGGTGGAGCCGTAGAACTCCCACACGCTGCCCTCCGGGAGCGCCTGCAGCACCGCGCGCTTGAGCGGCTCGGGGCAGGGCGCGCCGGCGTGCACCAGCCGGCGGAACGACGACCAGTCGACGCCGTCCTGCGCGAGCAGGCGCTGCAGGTGCGTGGGCACGCAGAAGGTCGTGGTCGGCCGCAGCTCGGTGATGGCGCCGGCGGCACGGGCCACGTCGAACGGCCCCGGGAGCAACACCTCACCCCCGGCCAGCAGGGTGTGGATCGCGAACCGGAGCGGTGCGCTGTGGTGCAGCGGCGAGAGCACGAGGTGCCGGTCCTCGCGGTGGAAGCCCCAGAGGTCGATCTCCTCCGCGGCCAGCGCCCGCGCGTCGTCGTCGGCCAGGACACCGGACCACACGCCCTTGCGGCGCCCCGTCGTCCCGGACGTGTAGTGCATGGGGCGGGCCAGCGGCACGTCGGCGAGCTCGGCCTCCGCGGTGCCGGTCAGCAGCCGGGCGGGGTGGTCGGCGACGTCGAGGGCGGGATCGGCGTCCGCGGCGAGGGCCGCGCGCTCCGCGGCCGGCAGGCCGGGATCCAGGACGACGGGGACGACGCCGGTGCGCAGCGCGCCCAGCACGACGGCGAGCAGGGCCGGTGACGCCGCGGCCGAGACGAGCAGCCGGTCCCCGCGACGGACCCCGGCGTCGGCGAGGGCCGCGGCCGCCCGGCGCTGGTCCCGCTCGCTCGCAGCCGCCCCGACCACGGGCACGGGACCGCTCACGCCGGGCGCACCGTTCCGTCGGCGGCCTCGGTGACCCTGCCCTCCGCCCGGAGCTTGTCCAGGGTGGCCCGCGTCGACTGGGCGGCGGCGAACCACACCTCGCGCGGCACGTCGGCGTAGATGTCGGCCACCAGCTCGTCGACCGTCGTCGCACCGCCCTGCAGCGCGGCCAGCACCTGCCCCTCCCGGTAGGCCCGGTGGGCGAGGTAGTAGTCGAGCACCGCGCCGACGTCCTCGGTGAGCTCGGGCCCGTGACCGCAGTAGAGCGCGGCCGGACCGAGGTCGCGCACCCGGCGCAGCGACTCGAGGTAGGCCACCACGTCGCCCTCCGGATGGGTCACCACCGACGTCCCGCGGCCCAGCACGTGGTCGCCCACGAGCACCGCACCGGACTCGACGCGGAAGGCGAGGTGGTCCGAGCAGTGCCCCGGCGTCGGGACGACGTCGACCGTGGTGCCGGCCAGCTGCAGCCGGTCGCCGCCGCTGAGCACGCGTCCGCCCGGACCCGCCACGTCACCGCTGCCCGCCATCACCTGGGCGCCGAACCGGGCTCCCCAGGGCAGCGCGGCCTCGGCGTGGTCGCCGTGGTGATGGGTGACCAGCACCGCCGCGCACCGGGCGCCGCGCGCGGCCAGGGCGGCCTCCACCGCGTCCAGGTGGGCGGGGTCGTCGGGGCCGGGGTCGACCAGCACCGCCGCACCGCTGCCGGGCGCCCCGACGAGGTAGCTGTTCGTGCCGTCGAGGGTCATGCCGGACGGGTTGGGCGCCAGCACCCGGGTGACCAGCGGCTCGAGGTCCGCCGTCCGCGGCATCGCGCCGAACGCCGGGAGCTGCCAGGTGCCACGCGGATCGACGGGTGCGGTCACGCGGGGCACGCTAGCCCCGGTGCCGCGTCAGCACGCGCCGAGGTGGATGCCGCGGGCGTCGAGCCAGTCGACCGGGTCGACCTGCCCGCCGTACATCACGCCGTTCGGATGTGCCTCGAAGTGCAGGTGCGGCCCGGTGGACTGCCCGCGGTTGCCGACCTCGGCGATCTCCTCGCCGGCCCGCACCCGCTCCCCCGCCTGGACGAAGTACCGGTTCACGTGCCCGTAGACGGTGACGTAGCCGTCGTCGCCCAGGATGTAGACGGCGTAGCCGAAGCCGGTGGCCGTGCCGGCGCGCTGCACCACGCCGGAGTGGGCGCTGTAGACCGGCGTCCCGATGGGGGCGGCGATGTCCACGCCCCCGTGGAAGGTGCCCCACCGCCGGCCGAAGCAGCTCGACACCCGTCCCGACGTCGGCTGCACGTAGGACCCCGACGACACACTGCCGCCGGATGCGCGGGACCCCCCGCTCGCGCCGTTGCGGGCCGCTGCCGCCGCCGCGGCGGCCTCGGCCGCGGCGCGCTGGGCGGCCGCCCGCTGCTCGGCCTCCTCGGCCGCCTTCTGCTGCTCCCACGCCAGGTGCGCGTTCCGCGCGCCCTGCAGGCGCAGCAGCTCGACGTTCGCGGCGTCGTACTGCTCCTCGTAGACGGCCTTCTGGGCCTCGATCTCCGCCTTCGCCCCCTGCTGGACCGCGACCTTCGCGTCGGCCTCGGACTTGGCCGCCTCCGCGGCCTCCTCGGCGGCGGCGCTCTCGTCCCGGGCGGCGCGCGCGTCGGCCTCTGCGGCGGCCTGGGCGATGCGGGCGGTCTCCATCGCGGCCAGCACGTCGACCTTGTCGGCGCCCACGTACTCCAGCATCGCGGCGCGCTCGATCAACTGGGACGGCCCCTGCGCGTCCAGCAGCGCGGCCGCGCCGCTGAATGCCGATCCGGACATGTAGCTGTCCCGGGAGAAGTGCGCGATCCGCGCCTGGGCGGCGGCGACGGCGGCCATCGCCTGCTCCAGCAGCGCGGCGGCGCGGTCGGCCTCGGCCTGGGCGGCCTGCAGCTGCTCGTTGGCCACCTCGTACGCGGTGCCGGCCGCCTCGGCCTGGAGGGCCAGGCGCTGCAGCTCGGCCTCCGCGGCGGTCACCAGCCCGGCGATGCGCCCGACCTCGGCCGCGGCGGCGTCCTGCTGCGACTGGGCCGCGCCGATCTCGCTGTCCGTCGGGTTGGGCGGCGGGGGCGGCACGGCGAGCGCGGGGGCGGCGGTGCCGACGAGGGTCGCTCCGGCCAGGACCGCGACCAGCCCGGACCGGACCGAACGGGCCGGCCGGCGCCGGCGGGCGCCGGGGCGCTCGGTCGTCGCGGGCGACGGACGGCGCTGGAACATGACTGGCTCCCGGGGAAGGGGAAGGGGGTGTGGTGCCCGACGAGAGTCGCAGCGTCACCGCCAGTCACATAGGCAACACGCGCAACCTCGGACACGCCGCGCCAACTTCGATCAGTCACCGCCACGGCACGGTCGGTATGTCGACACGGCGGGTCGGCGAGGGCCTTCGCCCGGCGCCGTCGGGTGGGCGCGCACCCGACCGCGCGGTGGAGCAGCGAGCCGCGCGGTCGACGGCGAGGGCGGCTGCCGCACCGCAGGGTCGAGGTCGTGCACCGCGGCCGGACGACTGGCCCGACGAGCTCAGGTGGCGGGGCGCTCCAGCTCGTGCGCCAGCTGGTCCAGCTCCGCGCCGCCGGCCATGAGCCGGGTGAGCTCGTCCCGGCTCACGTCGGCCTTCGCGAACGACCCCAGGCTGCGCCCCCGGTTGAGCACCAGGAACCGGTCCCCCACCGGGTGCGCGTGGTGCGGGTTGTGGGTGATGAGCACGACGCCCACCCCGCGGTCGCGGGCCCGCGCCACGTACCGGAGGACGACGCCGGCCTGCTTCACGCCCAGGGCGGAGGTGGGCTCGTCCAGGATCAGCACCCGGGCGCCGAAGTGCACCGCGCGCGCGATGGCCACCGACTGGCGTTCACCACCGGAGAGCGTGCCCACCGGCTGGTCGGGGTCGCGGATGTCGATGCCCATCGCGGCCAGCTCGCGGCGGGTGGTCTCCTTCGCCGTCGCGGCGTCGAACCGCCGGAACGGGCCCCGGCCCTTCGTGGGCTCCGCGCCGAGGAAGAAGTTCCGCCAGATCGCCATGAGCGGGATCATCGCGAGGTCCTGGTAGACGGTGGCGATGCCGGCGTCCAGCGCCTCGCGGGGCGAGCCGAAGTCGGCCGGCCGCCCGTCCAGCAGCAACTGCCCGCGGTCGGCGCGGTGCACGCCCGCGAGGATCTTGATCAGCGTGGACTTGCCCGCCCCGTTGTCGCCCAGCACGCAGGTCACCTCGCCCGCGCGCACGGTGGTGCTGACGCCGTCGAGGGCGATGACCGAGCCGTAGTCCTTGCCGACGTCGCGGAGCTCGAGCAGGGGTGCGTCGGTCGTCGGTCGGGCGGGGAGGGGAGTCACCGGCGGGCCGCCTCTGCGTAGCGGCGCACCAGCCGGTTGGCCAGCACTGCGAGCAGCAGCATCGCGCCGAGGAAGAAGTAGAACCAGTCGGCGTCCCAGCGCAGGTAGGGGATGCCGAGCTGGGTCATGCCGAAGATCAGCGCACCCAGCGAGGCGCCGATCGCCGAGCCGAACCCGCCGGTGAGCAGGCAGCCGCCGATGACGGCCGCGACGATGTAGATGAGCTCCTGGCCGGTGCCGGTGTTGGCCTGCACGGAGGTCAGCCGGACCGCCAGCGTGGTGCCGACGAACCAGGCCGCCGTCGCCGTGGTCATGAACAGCGTGATCGTCGTCCGCCGCGCCGGGACGCCCACGTTGCGGGCCGCGACCTCGTCACCGCCGGTGGCGAACACCCAGTTGCCGAAGCGGGTGCGCAGCAGCACCCAGGTGGCCAGCGCGGTGAACAGCACCCACCAGAGGACGGCGACGCGCACCTCGGCCCCGAGCACCGTCATGCGCGAGGCGAAGACCCACTCGGCGCTCGCGTACCCGGGCACCGAGGCCAGCCCGCCGGCGGTGACCGTGCCGGTGAGGTATTTCGTCATGCCCAGGTTGAGGCCCTGGAGCATCAGGAAGGTGCCCAGCGTGATGATGAAACTGGGCAGGCCGGTGCGGGTGACCAGCCAGCCGTTGAAGAAGCCGAGCAGCAGGGCCACTCCCAGCGAGACGGCGATGGCCACCCAGATGTTCTGCTCGAACTCGACGGCGACGATGGCCACGACCAGCGCCGTCGTCCCCGTCATGACGCCGGCCGACAGGTCGAAGCGCCCGCCGATCATCAGCAGGGCGACGGCGACCGCCATGATGCCGAGCGTCGAGGCCGGATCCAGCCAGTTGGCGATGCCCCGCGCGGAGCGGAAGACGTCGGACTGCACGGCGAAGAAGGCGAAGACCGCGATGGCGCCGACCAGCGCACCGAGCTCCGGCTTGACCAGCAGGCGGCGCAGCGGGCCGACGGCGCTCAGCCGCTCGTCGGCCCGCCGCGTCGACGGCTCGCCCGCCGCGCCGGTGCCGACCGGCTGCGGCGCCCCCGCGGTGCTCAGCGCGTGCCGGCCGAGGCGAGGTCGGCGATCTCGTCGACGTTCGTGGAGTCGACGATGCCGGGGCCGGTGAGCACCGGCTGCCCGCCGCCGACGGTGTTCAGGTTCTCCGCGTAGAGCTGCAGCATCACGATCGGCAGGTAGCCCTGCTCGTACTGCTGCTGGTCGACGGCGAAGGCGATCGACCCGTCCTGGATGCCGCTGATCACGTCCTGGTTGAGGTCGAAGGTGGCGACGGCGGCGTCCGAGCCGGCGTCGGCCAGGGACTCGGCGGCCACCGCGGCGACGGCGGAGTTGAGGGTGAGCACCGCGTCGATCGCCGGGTCGCTCTGCAGCTGCGAGGTGATGGTCGACTGCGCCCCGGTGAGGTCGTTGATGTCGACCTGCAGGGTGCGGACCTCGGTGCCCAGCCCGGTGCTGGCGCCGTCGCAGCGCTGCTCGAGCCCGATGTTGCCGGCCTCGTGGATCACGCACAGCACGGAGCGCGCGCCGTCCTCGGCGAGCTCGCGACCGGCGCCCTCGCCGGCGATCGCCTCGTCCTGGCCGACGTGCCCGATGGCGCCGAACTCCGTCGAGCGGTCGCCGCCGGAGTTGATGGTGACCACGGGGATGCCGGCGGCCACCGCGGCCTCCACCGAGTCCTGGAGGGCGTCGGGGTTGGCCATCGAGACCACGATCCCGTCCACGCCCTGGTTCACCGCGGCGTCGATGAGCTGCGCCTGGCGCGTGGGGTCGCCGTCGCTCTGGTAGTCGACGTCGATGCCGAGGTCCTCGCCGGCGGCCTCGGCGCCGTTCTGCACGACGTCCCAGAACGCGTCGCCGGCCGAGCCGTGCGTGATGACCGAGAAGCTGAGGTCGCCGTCCCCGCCGCCGCCGCTCTCGGAGCCACCGCCGTCGCCGCCGGACTCGTTGCTGTCGGTGGTGCACGACGCCAGCAGGAGCGGCGCGGCCAGCGCGATCGCGAGCAGTCGCCTGGGTGCGGGCATGGCAGTCCTCCTGTGTGCTGCGGAGGTGCCCTCCGCCGGGTGTCCAACGGGACATGATGCCTGGCCGCGCGGCGCAGTTCCTGCCCGGCCGGTGCGACTCTCCGGGACCGCCTGCCGTCGTCCTAGGCTCGGGGCGTGGAGATCTTGCGCTCGGGTCACGAGCAGGTCGTCTTCTGCAGCGACCCGGCATCGGGGCTCCGGGCGATCATCGCCGTCCACTCGACGGCCCTGGGCCCGGCGCTGGGCGGTACCCGCTTCCACCCCTACGCCACCGAGGACGACGCCGTCGCCGACGCGCTGCGCCTGTCGCGGGCCATGTCGTACAAGAACAGCCTGGCCGGGCTGGACCTCGGCGGCGGCAAGGCGGTGATCATCGGCGACCCCCGGACGGACAAGACCGAGGCGTTGCTGCGCGCCTACGGCCGGTTCGTCGAGGCGCTCGGCGGGCGCTACCTGACGGCCTGCGACGTCGGCACCTTCAACGCCGACCTCGACGTCGTCGCCCGGGAGACGCGCTTCGCGCACGGTCGCTCGCTGGCCTACGGCGGCTGCGGCGACTCCTCGGTGCTCACCGCCTACGGCGTCTTCCAGGGCATGCGGGCGGCCGCGGAGCACTGCTGGGGGCAGCCCTCGCTGACCGGCCGCACCGTGGCGGTGGCCGGCGTCGGCAAGGTCGGCTCCGAGCTCGTCGACCTGCTCGTGGCCGACGGCGCCGAGCTCGTCATCACCGACGTTGACGCCGCCGCGGTCGACCGGGTGCGCGCCCGCCACCCCCAGGTGCGGGCCGTGGCCGACACCGCCGAGCTGGTCGGCACGCCGCACGACGTCTACGCGCCCTGCGCCCTCGGCGGCGCGCTGGACCCGGGCACGGTGGCCGCGCTGCCGGCCCGCATCGTCTGCGGCGGCGCCAACAACCAGCTCGCCGCGCCCGAGATCGCCGACCAGCTCGTCGCCCGCGGGATCCTGTACGCCCCCGACTACCTGGTGAACGCCGGCGGCGTCATCCAGGTCGAGGACGAGCGGCACGGCTTCTCCTTCCCGCGGGCGCAGGCGCGGGCCGCAGGGATCTTCGACGTCGCCCTTCGGGTGTTCCGGGCGGCCGACGCCGAGGGGGTCCCGCCCGTCGTCGCGGCCGACCGGCTCGCCGAGGAGCGCATGCGCTCGGTCGGCCGGCTGGCCACCCTCCGCCTGCCCGGCTGACGGGGCGCGTCCCCGTCCGGGGGAGGGGACGTGTGCTCACCGTGGACGCGTGTCGTAAGGTTGTCCGAGACACAGTCACTCAGTCGGGGTCGCCACGCGGGCCGTCCAGCCGCGGGCTGGGCCGCCGTACTCCGGTAACGAGGGGGTCGAGCCAATGGGGCGCGGCCGAGCGAAGGCCAAGCAGACACGCGTGGCCCGTGAGCTCAAGTACAGCTCACCCAACACCGACCTCACCGCGCTGCAGCGCGAGTTGGCCGGGTCGTCGTCGACCTACACCGCGCCGAGCGCGGCCACGGACGACGACGACGAGGATGAGGACGACGAGTACGCCGACCGCTGGGCGGACGACGACTCCGGAGACGACTGGGCCGCCACCCGCTGACGCGGCGACGCTGAACCTGCTCCTCTGACGCGAGAGCACCGCCTTCCTCGGGGAGGCGGTGCTCTCGTGTGCCCTCCGGGGACTTTCGGTACCGAAAGTCCGCTGGTCAGCGGTAGGTGCCGACGAGGCGCGCGGCGGGGGCGGTGGCGTCCGTGCGCTCCTGCAGCGTGCCGGCCACCCAGGACGGCACGCCCGTGGCGGTGAGCTGCGCGACGACGCCGTCGGCTACCTCCGGAGCGACCGCGGCGACCATGCCGACCCCGCAGTTGAACGCGCGCTCGGACTCCTCGCGGGGGACGCCGTGCTCCTCGAGCAGGTGCACCGCCGGGGGCAGCGCCCACGTCGAGCGGTCCAGCACCGCCTCGAGCCCGTCCGGCACGACGCGGGCGGTGTTGCCGGCCAGGCCCCCGCCGGTGATGTGCGCGAAGGCGTGCACCGCCCCGACGCCGTGCCGGGCGACCAGCGCCAGGCAGTCGCGGGCGTAGATGCGGGTCGGCTCCAGCAGCTCCTCCCCCAGCGGGCGCGAGAGCCCGGCCGGGGTGGCGTGCAGGTCCAGACCGGCAGCGGCGACGACGCGGCGCACCAGCGAGTAGCCGTTGGAGTGGAACCCGGACGACGCCATGGCCACGACGGCGTCGCCCTCGCGCACGCGCTCCGGGCCGAGGACGGCGTCGGCCTCCACCACGCCCACGGCGGTGGCGGCGAGGTCGTACTCGTCGGCGTCCATCAGGTCGCCGTGCTCGGCGGTCTCCCCGCCCACCAGGGCCGCGCCGGCGAGCGTGCAGCCCGCGGCGATGCCCGTGACGATCGCGGCGATCCGCTCCGGCACGACCTTGCCGCAGGCCACGTAGTCCTGGAGGAACAGCGGCTCGGCGCCGCAGGCGACCAGGTCGTCGACGACCATGGCGACCAGGTCGATGCCCACGGTGTCGTGCCGGTCCAGCTGCCGGGCCAGCGCGATCTTCGTGCCGACGCCGTCGGTGGAGGAGGCCAGCAGCGGCTTCCGGTACTTCTGCACGTCGAGGGCGAACAGCCCGGCGAAGCCGCCCAGGCCGCCCACCACCTCGGGCCGGTTGGTCTTCTCGACCGCGGCCTTCATCAGCGTGACCGCGCGCTCGCCGGCGTCGATGTCGACGCCGGAGGCCGCGTAGGTGAACGTCCCCTCGGTCACGGGCGGAGCAGGGCGTCCTCGGCGCCGCCGGGGACCGTGGCGCTACCGGCCTGCTGACCGGTCCAGCCGGTGAGCGCCCGGTTGCCGATGCCCTCGAGCACGTGCTTGCCGAGCACCTCGGGCTGCTCCAGCGGGATCGGGTACGTCCCGGTGAAGCAGGCGGTGCACAGCCGGTTGGCCGGCTGCTCGGTCGCGGCGATGAGCCCCTGCTCGGAGACGTAGCCGAGCGAGTCGGCGTTGATCGAGGCGCGCACGCCGTCGATGTCCAGGCCGTTGGCGACCAGCTCGGCCGGGCTGGCGAAGTCGATGCCGTAGAAGCACGGCCACTTCACCGGCGGCGAGGCGATGCGGACGTGCACCTCGACGGCGCCGGCCTCGCGCAGCATGCGCACCAGGGCGCGCTGGGTGTTGCCGCGGACGATCGAGTCGTCGACGACCACCAGGCGCTTGCCGCGGATGACGTCGCGCAGCGGGTTGAGCTTCAGCCGGATGCCCAGCTGCCGGATGGTCTGGCTCGGCTGGATGAACGTGCGGCCGACGTAGGAGTTCTTGACCAGGCCCAGGCCGTACGGGATGCCCGAAGCCTGGGCGTAGCCGACGGCAGCCGGGGTGCCCGACTCCGGGACCGGGATGACCAGGTCGGACTCGACCGGGTGCTCCTGGGCCAGCCGGCGGCCGATCTCGACCCGGGCCGCGTGCACGCCGCGGCCGGAGATCGTGGTGTCCGGCCGGGCGAGGTAGACGTACTCGAAGACGCAGCCCTTGGGCTGGGCCGGCGCGAAGTGCTGGCTGCGCAGCCCGTTCTCGTCGATGGCGATCAGCTCGCCGGGCTCGACCTCGCGGACCACCGAGGCGCCCACGATGTCCAGCGCGGCGGTCTCGCTGGCCACGACCCAGCCTCGCTCCAGCCGGCCCAGCACCAGCGGACGCACGCCCTGCGGGTCGCGGGCGGCGTAGAGGGTGTCCTCGTCCATGAACGTGAGGCTGAACGCGCCGCGCAGCTGCGGCAGCACCTCCATCGCGGCGGCCTCGACCGAGAGGTCGGGGCGGGCAGCGACGAGCGCGGTGATCAGGTCGGAGTCGTTGGTCGCCACGAAGGCACCGGGCACCCCGGCGTCGGCGGCCTTGACGGCCAGCTCGGCGGTGTTGACCAGGTTCCCGTTGTGGCACAGCGCCAGGCCGGTGCCGGCCTCGGTCGTGCGGAACGTCGGCTGCGCGTTCTCCCAGGTGGAGGCACCGGTCGTGGAGTAGCGGGTGTGGCCGACCGCCTGGTGGCCCCGCAGGCTGCCCAGCGTCGCCTCGTCGAAGACCTGGCTGACCAGCCCGAGGTCCTTGTAGACGACGACGGACGTGCCGTCGGACACCGCGATGCCGGCCGCCTCCTGACCGCGGTGCTGGAGGGCGTACAGACCGAAATAGGTCAGCTTCGCAACCTCCTCCCCCGGCGCCCAGACACCGAAGACGCCACAGGCGTCCTGGGGTCCGGGAGAGTGGGGGTCGAGGTCGTGCGTCAGCCGTCCATCACCGCGAGGCACCCGCCCACCGTACCGGCGCGGGGACCGTTCCCGGGCGCCGGTGGGGTGGATCCGGTCACCCCTCCGGCATGTCCGCCCTGCTCATCGCCGGTGTCGCACACGGGAACCGGTCGAGCGGGTCGCGCGTTGAGTCGTGTCCGCCGTCGCCCCGGAGGTCGCCGTGCCCGTCGCCGTCCCGTCCGCGTCCGCCCCCGCCACGTGGCCCGTGCCTTCCCCGTCCGCGCAGGCCGACCGCCTCGTGGCCCTGGGTGTGCACGAACGCGCGGGCCTCGCCGCCGCCGAGCTGCGGTCGGCCGCCGGTGCCGCGACCGAGGGCGCGCTGCTCGTCGTCTCCCCCGCGCTGGCCCCGCCCTCGGTGCTGGCCCCGCTGCTGTGCCTGGACGGGCGGCCCGGTTTCGTCGTCGAGGACATGACCGACGTGGACGCCTTCGCGCCGCAGCCGCCCATCGTCCTGCCGGACGACCCGGTCTACGCCGTCGCCGGCCTGGACCGCGGCGACGCGATGGCCGGCTGGAGCCCGGACGAGGCGCTGCCCGCGATCGTCGGCGCCGACCGGACGCCGCTGACGCTGGGCGAGGGCATCGCCTGGCTGCTGCAGTGCCCCGACGTCCTGGCGCGCAACGCCTGCTTCATGACCATCGGCTCGCGGCTGCGCCGTCCGGACGGGCGGCTGGACGCGCGCACGCCCGCGCTGTGGATCAGCAACGGCACCGGACGGGACGGGAACGCGCGCACGGGCGCCCCCAAGGTCGGCTGGTGCTGGGCGGGCAACCGGCACACCTGGCTCGGCTTCGCCTCCGCCGCCCGCCGCGAGCCGCTCGCCTGACCCCCAGGCGGTCAGCGGACGGTGCGCAGCTCCGCGGCGATGGTGGTGTCGTCGCCGTGGCCGGTCCTCACGACGGTGTCGCCGTGCAGGCTGAACAGCTCCGAGCGGATCGACCTCAGAATCGTCGGGTGGTCGCTGAACGAGCGGCCGGTCGCGCCGGGCCCACCGCAGAACAGCGTGTCGCCGGTGAACACCGTGGTGAGGTCCGCGGCGTACAGGCAGGTGCTGCCCGGCGAGTGCCCCGGTGTGTGCAGCGCGGTCAGCGTCGTCCCGGCGACGGTGAACCGCGTGCCGGCGGCGAGGTCGTGGTCCGGCGCCGCGTCGGCGTGCGTCATGTCCCAGAGCATCCGGTCGGCCGGGTGGAACCAGATCGGGGCGCCGGTGGCCTCGCGCAGCGCGGGGGCGGCGGTGATGTGGTCGTTGTGCCCGTGGGTGAGCACGATCGCGGTCACCCGCCGGCCGCCGATGGCCTCGACGATCGGGGCGGCGTCATGCGGGGTGTCGATCACCAGCACCTCGTCGTCGTCCCCGACGAGCCACACGTTGTTGTCGACGTCGAAGTCCTGGCCGTCGAGGGAGAAGACGCCGCTGACGACGACCCTGTCGATCCGGGCGGTCACAGGACCACCACGCTGCGCAGGACCTCGCCCCTGTGCATCTTCTCGAACGCGGCCTCGACGTCGTCCAGCCCGATCGTCTCGGAGACGAACGCGTCGAGGTCGAAGCGGCCCTGCAGGTACAGGTCGATGAGCATCGGGAAGTCGCGGCTGGGCAGGCAGTCGCCGTACCAGGAGGACTTGATCGCGCCGCCCCGGCCGAAGATCTCGATCGCCGGCAGGGTGATCTCCATGCCCGGGGTCGGGACGCCGACCATGACGACCCGGCCGGCGAGGTCACGGGCGTAGAAGGCCTGCTCGAACACCTTCGGGTGGCCGACGGCGTCGATCGCGACGTCGACGCCGAACCCGCCGGTGGCGGCCTTGATCGCCTCGACCGCGTCGGTCTGCGACGAGTTGACCGTGTGGGTGGCGCCGAACGTCTTCGCCCACTCGAGCTTGGTGTCGCTGATGTCGACGGCGACGATCGTCGTCGCGCCGGCGAGCTTCGCGCCGGCGATGGCGGCGTCGCCGACCCCGCCGCAGCCGAAGACGGCGACGCTCTCGCCGCGCTGCACGGCGCCGGTGTTGATGGCCGCACCGACACCGGCCATGACGCCGCAGCCGAGCAGACCCGCGGACGCCGGCGGGGCGGCCGGGTCGACCTTCGTGCACTGGCCCGAGTGCACCAGCGTCTTCTCGGCGAACGCTCCGATGCCCAGCGCCGGGGAGAGCTCCGTGCCGTCGGCCAGCGTCATCTTCTGCGCGGCGTTGTGGGTGTTGAAGCAGTACTTGAGCTCGCCCTTGAGGCAGGCGCGGCACTGCCCGCAGACCGCCCGCCAGTTGAGGACGACGTAGTCGCCCACCGCCACGTTGGTGACGCCCTCGCCCACCGCGGCGACCGTGCCGGCGGCCTCGTGGCCGAGCAGGAACGGGTAGTCGTCATTGATGCCGCCCTCCCGGTAGTGCAGGTCGGTGTGGCAGACCCCGCACGCCGCGATGTCGATGACCGCCTCGCCCGGGCCGGGATCGGGCACCAGGATCGTCTCGATCGTGACCGGCGCACCCTTGCTGCGGGCGACGACGCCCCTCACCTCGTAGGCCATGGCCCGAGCCTATGCGGGGAGGCGCGGCCCGCCCCGGCGGCCCTCGGCGCTCACACCAGGTCACGCGTGGGACACGGTCGGCCGTTGAACGCGCGAGTACTAGCGGGGCGACGTAGGTTCTCCTCCGGCTGTGACCGGCACCACCGGAGCAGCCCCGGTGCGTCCGACCGGCCGCGCCGCGTCCCGCCTCCGGAGGTCCGACCCGTGGCCGTTCCCGCCTTCCTGGCCCGCGAGCGCATCGTCGCCCGGCCGGGCTTCAACCGGTGGCTGATCCCACCGGCCGCTCTCGCCGTCCACCTGTGCATCGGCCAGGCGTACGCGACCAGCGTCTACAAGACCGCGCTGGTCGCGCACTTCGACGCCACTCTCACCTCGATCGGGATCATCTTCTCGATCGCGATCGTCATGCTCGGCCTCTCCGCCGCCCTGTTCGGCACCTGGGTGGACCGCAACGGCCCGCGCGCGGCGATGTTCACCTCGGCCGTCTTCTGGGTGACCGGCTTCCTGGTCGGCTCGCTCGGCATCGCCAGCGAGCAGCTGTGGCTGGTCTACCTGGGCTACGGCGTCATCGGTGGCATCGGCCTGGGCATCGGCTACATCTCGCCGGTGTCGACGCTGATCAAGTGGTTCCCCGACCGCCCGGGCCTGGCCACCGGCATGGCGATCATGGGCTTCGGTGGTGGCGCACTCATCGCGACGCCGCTGTCCCGCCAGCTGATGGCCTTCTACGACCCGGACTACGTGGCCAGCGGCCCGGGCGCGAACGTGGCCAGCGGCGACGCGGTGGCCAAGCTCTTCCTGACCTTCGCCATCGTCTACCTCGTCTACATGATGTTCGGCGCCTTCATCGTGCGGGTGCCCGCCGACGGCTGGAAGCCCGACGGGTTCGACCCCTCGACGGTCAAGCAGAAGGCGCTGGTGACCACGAGCAGCGTCTCGGCGGCCAACGCCATCAAGACGCCGCAGTTCTGGCTGCTGTGGATCGTGCTGTTCTGCAACGTGACTGCCGGCATCGGCATCCTCGAGCAGGCGGCACCGATGATCCAGGACTTCTTCCGCGACGGAGGGTCCTCGGCCGTCGCCGCGACCGCGGCCGCCGGCTTCGTCGGCGTGCTGTCGCTGTTCAACATGGCCGGGCGGTTCGTCTGGTCGTCGACGTCGGACTACATCGGCCGCAAGCCGATCTACATGGTCTACCTCGGCGTCGGCATCGTCCTGTACCTGATCCTGGCGACGCTCGGCAGCTCGGCGACCTGGATCTTCGTGATCACCGCCGCGGTGATCATCTCCTTCTACGGCGGCGGCTTCGCCACCATCCCGGCCTACCTGCGCGACCTGTTCGGCACCTACCAGGTGGGTGCCATCCACGGCCGGCTGCTGACCGCCTGGTCGGCCGCCGGGGTCGCCGGCCCGCTGATCGTCAACGGCGTGCTCGACATGGCCGAGGGCGAGCCCGGTGAGCTGGTCGCGGGCGACTACCGGCCGGCGCTGTTCATCATGGTCGGCCTGCTGGCGATCGGGTTCGTCGCCAATCTGCTGGTCAAGCCGGTCGCCGACAAGTGGCACGAGCCGGCCTCCGCCCCCACCCCCGAGACCAAGGAAGCGAGCGCCGTCCGATGAGCTCCTCCGCCTCGACCGGCACCCCGGCCGGCAACCGGCAGCCCACCCACACGCCCGCGGCGCTCATCGCGTTCGCGTGGACCTTCGTGGGCGTCCCGCTGGCCTACGGCCTCTACCAGACCGTGAAGACGGCCAGCTCGCTGTTCGGCGGCTGAGCCCGCCCGCGGCGCGCTCCTCGACGCCCCCGTCCGCACCTGCGGGCGGGGGCGTCGTGCGTTCACCGGTGGCGGGCCTGGATCCGCGGATCGGGCAGCGCCGCGGCGACGCAGTGGCCGATCCGGCCCTCCCGGTCGTACATCCACGTGGTGCCGAACCCGATGCCGTCGGCGCCGAGGTGGCCGGTGCTCTCCATGCCGATCCACTCCCCGCGCGGGTCGCGGGTCAGGTACATCGTGACGTCGACGTTGATGAACGCCAGGCCGTCGGTGCCGGAGTTGGCCAGCGGGTTGGTGAAGTCGGCCATCAGCGCGGCGCGCAGCATCGGGGTGAGCGGCTCGCCCGCGACGAACTCCGCCGTCTCCCGCATCCACACCTTGCCCGGGCCGCCGTCGCCCCACGGCGTGATCCGGCGGATCTCCCACGCCATCGGCCCGCCCGCCGGGCCCTCGATCTGCTCCGGCGGCGGCACGTCCCAGGGCTCGGGCGCCCACGGGTCGGCGTCGGGGTGCTCGGCGCGGCGGAGCAGCAGCGCCGAGCCGCGGATCACCTCGACGTCGCCGTCCAGGACGCTGACGTCCAGCACCCGCAGCCGGCGTCCCTCCCGGCCGGGCCTCGTCTCGACGCGCAGCGGGCGCATCGGGACCGCCCGGACCATGTCGACGGTCAGGCGGGACAGCTGGAGCCCGGGGTCGGGTTCGTCGCGCTGCACGCCCCACGCCACGAGGCCGCCGATGTGGTGGCCGTTGACCATCTCGTCCGACCAGGGGCTGGCCGCGGTCGCCGTCGGCACCAGCAGGTCCCCGTCGGGCGTGAACGACGCCTGCATGACACCTCCGTACCCGGCGGCCGGTCCGCCCGCGGTCCGAGCATGCCCGACGGCGATCAGGGGCGGGTCAGCGGCCGCAGCGGCAGCAGCCCGGAGAGGTCGGCGCGGTTGCCGCTGGCGCTGACCTTCCCCTCGGCGACGGCGTCGGCCCAGGTGAGCCGGCCGCTGGCCAGGCGCAGCCAGGTGGCGGCGTCGGTCTCGACGACGTTGGGCGGGGTGCCCCGGGTGTGCCGCGGCCCCTCGATGCACTGGACGGCGACGTGGGGGGGCACCCGCAGCTCGACCGACCGGCCGGGCACCTGCTGGGCGAGCCACCGCGCGCTGGTCTTCACCGCCGCGCCCACCACGGCCCGCGGTGGGCGCTCGCCCTCGTCGTCGAGCCAGGCGCGCACCGGCTCGAGGGCGGCGCGCAGCTCGTCGGCGGGGATGGGCGCGGTGCCGGCCATCAGCTGGTCGGGACGGCGCCCGCCGGGACGGTGAGCGGGGTGCTGTGCTCCGGGCCGCCGAACAGCGCCGGCAGGGTGGCGGTCCACGCCGCGCGCAGCTCGGCCAGCGGCAGCTCCGGCAGGCCCTCGACGGCGAGCGCGTCGCCACCCGTCGTCCCGAGCTCGGTGACCGGGACGCCGGCCCACTCGGCGGCCAGCTTCACGCCGCCGGGGTCGGCGGTGGTGACGACGACGCGCGCGGTGGACTCGCTGAACAGGGCGGTGAACGCGTCGCCGGGCAGGGCGAGGCGGGCGCCGGTGCCGTAGCGCAGCGCCGACTCGGTGAGCGCCTGGGCCAGGCCGCCGTCGGCCAGGTCGTGGGCGGAGCTGACCAGCCCCTGCTTGGCGAGCGCGGCGAGCAGGTCGGCCAGGGTGCGCTCGGCCGCGAGGTCCAGCGCCGGCGGGCGGCCGCCGAGGTGGCCGTGCACGACGCTCGCCCAGGCGGAGCCGCCGAAATCCGGCCGGGTCTCGCCGAGCAGCAGCACGGTCTCGCCGGCCGTCCGCCAGCCGGCCGGCACGCGGGTGCGGACGTCCTCGTGCACGCCCAGCACGCCGATGACCGGCGTGGGGTTGATGGCAACGTCGCCTGTCTGGTTGTAGAGGCTCACGTTGCCGCCGGTGACCGGCAGGCCGAGGGCGCGGCAGCCGTCGGCCAGACCCCGCACGGCCTCGGCGAACTGCCACATGACCTCGGGGTTCTCCGGCGAGCCGAAGTTCAGGCAGTTGGTGACCGCGAGCGGCTTCGCGCCGGTGGCCGCGACGTTGCGGTAGGCCTCGGCCAGGTTCAGCTGCGCGCCCGTGTAGGGGTCGAGGCGGGCGAACCGGGCGTTGCCGTCGAGGGAGAGCGCGATGCCGCGGTTCGACTGCTCGTCGATCCGCACCACGCCGGCGTCCTCGGGCTGGGCGAGCACGGTGTTGCCGCGCACGTAGCGGTCGTACTGCTCGGTGACCCAGCTCTTGTCCGCGCCGTCCGGGCTGCTGACGACGGCCAGCCAGTGCGCCTGCAGCTCGGCCGGCGTGGTGGGCCGGGGCAGGCGGGCGGGGTCGTCGGCCTGGAGGGCGTCGAGGTCGGCGGGGCGGGCCATCGGCCGCTCGTACACCGGGCCCTCGTGCGCGACCGTGCGCGGCGGGACGTCGACGATCCGCTCGCCGTGCCAGTCGACGGTGAGCCGGTCGCCGTCGGTGACCTCACCGATGACGGCGGCGCGGACGTCCCACTTGCGGCAGACGGCGAGGAACTGCTCGACCTTGCCCGGCTCGACGATCGCGCACATGCGCTCCTGCGACTCGCTCATCAGGATCTCGGCGGGCGTCAGGGTGCTGTCGCGCAGCGGCACCGCGTCGAGGTCGACGTGCATGCCGCCGGTGCCGGCGCTGGCCAGCTCGGACGTGGCGCAGGACAGGCCGGCACCGCCGAGGTCCTGGATGCCGGTGACCAGGTCCTGGGCGAACAGCTCGAGGCAGGCCTCGATGAGCAGCTTCTCGGTGAACGGGTCGCCGACCTGGACGGCGGGGCGCTTGGCCGGGCCCTCGGCGTCGAAGGTCTCGCTGGCGAGCACGCTGACGCCGCCGATCCCGTCGCCGCCAGTGCGGGCGCCGAACAGGATCACCTTGTTGCCGGCGCCCTCGGCCTTGGCCAGGTGGACGTCCTCGTGCTTCATCACGCCGACGCACAGGGCGTTGACCAGCGGGTTGCCGGTGTAGCACTCGTCGAAGAGCAGCTCGCCGCCGATGTTGGGCAGGCCCAGGCAGTTGCCGTAGCCGCCGACGCCGGCGACGACGCCGGGCAGCACCCGGGCGGTGTCGGGGGCGTCGGCGCGGCCGAAGCGCAGGCTGTCCATGACCGCGATCGGGCGGGCGCCCATGGTCAGGATGTCCCGGACGATGCCGCCGACGCCGGTCGCCGCGCCCTGGTACGGCTCGACGTAGCTGGGGTGGTTGTGGCTCTCGACCTTGAAGGTGACCGCGTAGCCGTCGCCGACGTCGACGACGCCGGCGTTCTCGCCGATGCCGACGAGCAGCGCGTCGGACGTCGGGAGGTCGCCGAAGCGGCGCAGGTGGACCTTCGAGCTCTTGTAGGAGCAGTGCTCGCTCCACATGACGCTGTACATCGCGAGCTCGGCCGTGGTGGGGCGGCGGCCGAGGATGTCGCGGATGCGGGCGTACTCGTCGTCCTTGAGCCCGAGCTCGGCGTACGGCTGCTCGTCGTCGGGGGTCTTCTCTGCGTTCTGGACGGTGTCGATCATGCGTTGACGACCGCCTTCAGCACGCTCGTGAAGAAGCCCAGGCCGTCGGTGCTCGGGCCGGTGAGGTCCTCGACCGCGTGCTCCGGGTGCGGCATCAGCCCGACGACGCGGCCGTTCTCGCTGGTCACGCCGGCGATGTCGCGGCTGGACCCGTTGGGGTTGCCGCCGACGTAGCGGAAGACGACCCGGTTCTCGCCCTCGAGCCGGTCGAGGTCGGCGTCGGAGCCCACGTAGCGGCCCTCGCCGTTCTTGACCGGGATGAGGATCTCCTGGCCGTCGGCGTAGTCGCTGGTCCAGGCGGTGTCGGTGCGCTCGACGCGGAGCAGCTGGTCGCGGTTGCGGAAGTGCAGGTGGCTGTTGCGGGTCAGCGCACCGGGCAGCAGGCCGGCCTCGCAGAGCACCTGGAAGCCGTTGCAGATGCCCAGCACCGGCAGGCCCTGCTTCGCCGCGCTGACGACGTCCTGCATCAGCGGCGAGCGCGCGGCGATGGCGCCGGCGCGCAGGTAGTCGCCGTAGGAGAAGCCACCGGGGAGGACGACGGCGTCGACGTCCTTGAGGTCGTGGTCGCCGTGCCAGAGGGCGACCGGGTCACCACCGGCGAGCCGCACCGCGCGGGCGGCGTCGACGTCGTCCAGGGAGCCCGGGAAGGTGATGACACCGATGCGCAAGGTGCGGTCCTTCAGTCGGTGGGGAGGTGCAGCTCGACGTCCTCGATGACCGGATTGGCCAGCAGCGTCTCGGCGATCTGCTTCAGCTCGGCCTCGTCGGGCGTGCCGTCGACCTCGAGCACGAAGTGCTTGCCCTGGCGGACGCTGCGCACGCTCTCGTGGCCCAGCCGGCCGAGCGCTCCGAGCACCGCCTGCCCCTGGGGGTCGGAGATCTCCGGCTTGAGGACCACGTCGACGACCACCCGGGACACGTCGACGAGCGTACCGGCCGCCCGACATCCCCCGTCCCGCCGCCCGTCACCTCCGCACAGCCCTCCCGAGATCTGCACACTCGGGGCTTTGCGGGCCCTGAAAGCCCCGAGTGTGCAGATCTCGTCAGCGGAGGGCGGCGCGGATGGTCGCGATCACGTACTCGGGACGACCGAGGACGTCCGCGGAGGTGAACCGCAGGATCGTCCATCCGGCAGCGACCAGACCGTTCTGCCGGCGGAGGTCGTCGACGAAGGTCTTCCGGTCGCGGTGGTGATCACCGTCGAACTCGACGAGCACCTTGTGCTCGAGCCAGACGAAGTCGCCTCGGCCGAGGAAGATCCCCCGGTCGGAGCGGACGTCCACCTGCAGGTCGGGCATCGGCAGCCGGGCGTCGTGGATCAGCCACCGCGTCCACGACTCCATGACCGATTCCGAGCGGGCGTCCCCGACAGGCAGCACGTCGCGGGCCCGCGCTGCGCCCCGGCCGGACGGCTGCAGTCGCAACTGCCGCTCCAGATCCTCCATCGAGCAGCCGGCAGCGAGGACCTGGTCGGTGACGGCGAGCAGCGCCGGCCGCTCGAGCAGACCGGCGAGATCCCGCCAGGTGCGCGGCAGGCACGTGACCGGCACCCCGCGCTCGACGGTGACCTCGCCCGGCTCCAGCGGGCGCCTGTGGATCACCCGGTCGGCCCGGCCCCGGACCGCGGACCCCGTCGAGACGGTCACGTGCACGCGCTCGTCGTCCACGATCGGTAGGTCGATCCGCCAGATCCCGGCTGCAGTGAGATGACTGACCACCGCGCCGTCCGGGGCCGTGAGGAGCACGGCCTCGATGCGTGTCCGCAGGTCGTCAGCGATCGCACGGGGCACGTACGTGTCCCGCGACAGCCGGACGACGTCGCGACGACGAAGCGCCTCGTCGCTGATCCCGGCCTCGCGCGCCATGCGCCTGGTCGTCGGACCCGTGAGTCGGGTGGGGAGGTGTCGTCGCGGCACCGCAGAAGCGTGCCGAAGCCGCCGCCGCAGCACCGATCGTTTCCACAGCCCTCGCCAGATCTGCACACTCGGGGCTTTTACGGACCCTGAAAGCCCCGAGTGTGCAGATCTCGCGGGGAGGAGGGTCAGGTGAAGGGGGTGCCGGTGAGGCGTTCGTAGGCGGTGACGTAGCGCTCGCGGGTGGCGGCGACGACGTCGTCCGGCAGCTCCGGCGGCTCGGAGGCCCGGTCCCAGCCTGAGGAGGTCAGCCAGTCGCGGACGAACTGCTTGTCGTAGGAGGGCTGCACCGATCCCGGCGCCCAGGACGACGCCGGCCAGAAACGGGACGAGTCCGGGGTGAGCACCTCGTCGCCGAGCACCAGCGAGCCGTCGGCCAGGCCGAACTCGAACTTCGTGTCGGCCAGCACGATGCCGGCGTCCCGGGCGATCTCCGCCCCGCGCCGGTACAGCGCCAGCGTCAGCTCGCGCAGCTCCTCGGCGCGCTCAGCGCCCACCAGCGAGACCACCCGCGGGAAGTCGATCGGCTCGTCGTGCTCGCCGAGCTCCGCCTTGGTCGACGGCGTGAACACCGGCGCGGGCAGCTGCGAGCCCTCGACCAGCCCGGCCGGCAGGACGACGTCGCGGATCGAGCCGGTGCGCTCGTACTCCGCGGTGCCGCCACCGGAGAGGTAGCCGCGGGCCACGCACTCCACCGGCAACATCTCCAGCCGGCGCACGAGCATCGCCCGGCCGTCGACCGCGGGCGGCACGTCGGTCGCCGACACCAGGTGGTGGGTGGCGCCGAACTGCGCCAGCACCGGCGCGAGCTGGTCGAACCACCACACCGACAGCTGGGTGAGCACCCGCCCCTTGTCCGGGATCGGCGTCGGCAGCACCCAGTCGTAGGCCGAGATGCGGTCCGAGGCCACCAGCAGCAGGCGGTCGGGGCCGGCGTCGTAGACCTCGCGGACCTTGCCGCGGGCGACCAGCGGGAGATCGATCACGTCAGCGCCGCGAGCCGGTCGAACAGCGGGCCGAGGTTGGCCACGTAGCGCTCGGGCCGGCAGATCTCGTCCAGCCGCGCCTCGTCCAGCGTCACGCCGGAGGCGGCGGCACGGTCGCGGAGGGTGGATCGGAACGGCGTCCCGGAGTTCCACGTCTCCATCGCCGCCGACTGCACCAGCGCGTAGGCGTCCTCCCGCGACAGCCCCCCCTCGACCAGCTCGAGCAGCACCGACGACGTGTAGATCAGCCCGCCGGTGGACTCCAGGTTGGCGCGCATCCGGTCGGCGTCCACGACGAGGTTCTCGACCAGGCCCGTGGTCAGGTGCAGCAGGTAGTCGGTGGTGATCGCGGCGTCGGGCAGGAACACCCGCTCGGTGGAGGAGTGCGAGATGTCACGCTCGTGCCACAGCGGGATGCCCTCCATCACCGGCACGATCGCCGCCCGCACCACGCGCGCGAGGCCCGCGATGCGCTCGGAACGGATCGGGTTCTTCTTGTGCGGCATCGCGCTGGAGCCCTTCTGCCCCGCGCCGAAGGCCTCGGAGAGCTCCCGCACCTCGGTGCGCTGGCCGTGCCGCACCTCGAGCGCGATCGCCTCGCAGACCGTGGCGATGATCGCCAGCGCGGACACCCACTCGCTGATCGAGTCGCGGATGACCACCTGGGTCGAGGCGTCGGCGGGCCGCAGGCCCAGCGCGTCGGCGACGTACACCTCGACCGACGGGTCGATCAGCGAGTAGGTGCCGACGGCGCCGGAGATGGCGACGACGCCGACCCGCTCGCGCGCCGCCCGCAGCCGGTCGCGCGAGCGGGCCATCGCGAAGGCCAGGTCGGCGACCCGGTGCCCCCACACGTCCGGCTCGGCGTGCACGCCGTGCGTGCGCCCCACCTTGATCGTGTCGCGGTGCTTCAGCCCGTGGTCGCGCAGCGCGGCGACCAGCCGGTCGGCCTTCTCGAGCAGGACGTCGGTCGCGTCGGTGAGCTGCACGGCGAGTGCGGTGTCCAGCAGGTCCGACGACGTCATGCCGTGGTGCACGTAGGCGGCGGCCGAGCGCGGCTCGGTGTTGTCGGCCCAGGCGGTGAGGAAGGCGATGACGTCGTGCTGCGTCGTCTCCTCGATCTCCGCGACCCGCTCGGGGGTGGGCGGGGGCGCGTTGCGCACCGGCTCCACCACCTCGGCGGGCACCCGGCCGGCGGCGGCGTGCGCCTCGAGCACCAGGGTCTCGACCCTGCACCACAGCTCGTACTTGTGCGCGTCGCTCCAGACGCGGCCCATCTCCGGGAGGGTGTAGCGCTCGATCATGCGGGGCACCGGTCAGCTCGTCGCAGCACGGGGACAGTCTCCCCGAGGGCCCGCGGGATGACGAACACCCCCCGATCCTCAGCGGTAGCAGTAGGAGTCCGACGAGGCGTCCCCGCCCTGCAGCCGGGTCTGGTGCGGGCGCAGGCCCCGCCAGTCGTCGCCGTGCGGGAAGAACCGCTCGTCCAGGGTGAGCCCGCCGGCCGCGGGGTCGGTGTCGACCTTGGCCATCCAGGAGCCGACGCCGGCCGGGAAGAACTGGTCGTCCCACGCGCCGTAGAGCGAGTTGGTCAGGTAGATCCGGCGGCCGTCGCGGCTGACCTCGACCATCTGGGGCCCGCCGGCCAGCGGCTCGCCCGGCGCCGCCGGGTGGTCGGACTGCCGGACGATCCCGCCCAGGTGCACCGAGCCGACCTCGCGCGGGTGCGCCGGGTCCGCGACGTCGTACTGCTTGAGCTCGCCGGTGCCCCAGCAGGAGACGTACAGCATCCGGTCGTCGACCGAGAGGTCGATGTCGGTGACCAGCGGCGGCACCGCGCCGAACGGCTGCAGCGCCGGAGGGAGGTCGGCGGGATCGGCCGGCTCGGCCGGGATGGTGATGACCTTCTCGACCTGCCACCGCTCGCCGTCGCGGAACCAGCGCCACACCGAGGCGGACAGATCCGCCGTCGACACGACCACGCCGACGAAGCCCCAGGTGGCGTCGGGATCGTGGAAGGGGCGCAGCTCCAGCACCATCTGGTGCTCAACGCCGAGGTCGACGGTCTGCAGGTTGCGGCCCTCGGCGAGGTCCCAGAAGTGCAGCCGGTGCCCGTACTCGCCACCCAGCAGCAGCTCGGGCACGAGCCCGTTCTCCACCATCGCCGGGGTGCCCCACTCGCTGGAGACCAGCGGGTTCTGGTTCAGGTGCCACCAGGCGTCGTAGGCCAGGTACTGCGGGCCGCGGTCGGTCTCCCAGGCGCGGAGGACGTCGAAGGTGCTGTGGTCGAGCAGCGCGATGCCACCCGGACCCTCGCCGTTGCCGTTCGCGCCGCCCAGGCAGGTCAGGAACACACCGTCCGGGCCGCAGTGCAGCGTGTGCGGCCGCGAGTAGCCGGCCTTCTCCGCCAGCTCCTTCGCCCCGACCGTCTTGTGCAGGACGGGGTTCCGCGGGTCGGGGTGGGTGTCGTAGACGTGCAGGTTCGAGCTGCGCAGCCCGGGCAGCAGGAGGTAGCGGCGCTGCAGCCCGTCGGCGCCCATGTCGTGGCCCTGGTGCTTCAGCGCGCTGGAGCAGGCGTTCCAGCCGAAGTGGTGCAGCTCGTCGCCGACGGTCGGCAGGTCGGTCCAGCCGACGATCCGGCCGTACGTCGGGGAGGCGGCATCGGTGTCCACGATCGTGAGCGCGTCCGGTTTCTGCCCCGCGCGGTCGAAGGCGACCACGTAGGCCAGCTGCTCGGCCGGCGCCGCGATGGCCTCCGACGGGGTGCGGTAGAAGGTCGGGTCCATCGCGTGCGGCGCGGTCATGAGGGTTCCCCATCCCCTGGCTCAGGAGTCGTCCCCGTGCGACGGCCAGCGTGCGCCGAGCCGGCCGGGACGGGAAGGGCCGCCCGCGCGGGTCAGGCCTCCGGCGGGGAGATCCGCCCCTCGACGGCGGCCAGCGCGATGTCGGTGCGCCAGTGGGCGTCGGCCAGCCGCACGCCGGCCACCCGCTCGTAGACGGCCTGCCGGGCGGCGGCGAGGTCGTCGCCCACCGCCGTCACCGCCAGCACCCGGCCACCTGCCGAGACCACGGTGCCGTCGTCGGCCAGGGCCGTGCCGGCGTGCAGCACGCCCTCGCCGTCGGCACCGGTCACCGGGTCGCCGGTGCGCGGCGCCTCCGGGTATCCGGCCGCGGCGACCACCACGGTGACGGCGGACCCGGCGCGCCACTCGAGCGGCGGGTGGGCGGCGAGGGTGCCGGTCGCCGCGGCGTGCAGCAGGCCGGCCAGCGGCGTCGCCAGCAGCGGCAGCACGACCTGGGTCTCGGGGTCGCCGAAGCGGGCGTTGAACTCCACCACCCGCACGCCGCGGGAGGTCAGGGCCAGGCCCGCGTAGAGCAGACCGCTGAACGGCTCGCCACGGCGGGCCATCTCGTCGACGGTCGGCTGCAGCACCGCGGCGAGCACCTCGTCGACCAGCCCGGCCGGCGCCCAGGGCAGCGGCGCGTAGGCGCCCATGCCACCGGTGTTCGGGCCGCCGTCGCCGTCGTCCCGGCGCTTGAAGTCCTGCGCGGGCACCAGCGGCAGCACCGTCGTCCCGTCGGTGACGGCGAACAGCGACACCTCGGGGCCGTCGAGGAACTCCTCGACCAACACCGCTCCCCCGGCGTCCAGGACGGCGCGGCCGTGCGCCAGCGCGGCGTCGCGGTCGGGGGTCACCAGCACGCCCTTGCCGGCGGCCAGGCCGTCGTCCTTGACCACCCAGGGCGCCCCGCCGGTCAGCGCGGCCACCTCGTCCAGCGCCGTCTCCAGCTCGGCCGGACCGCCGACCGGCCAGGCCTGCGCCGTGGGCACGCCGGCCGCGGTCATCACGTGCTTGGCGAAGGACTTGCTGCCCTCCAGCTGGGCGGCCTGCTCCGACGGGCCGAAACAGGCGATGCCGGCATCCCGGACCGCATCGGCCGCGCCGGCCACGAGCGGGACCTCGGGGCCGACGACGACGAGGTCGGCCCGCCACTCCCGCGCCAGGGCGGCGATCGCCTCGGGGTCGCGGACGTCGACGGGGTGCGGCTCGGCGAGCGCGCGGGTGCCCGCGTTGCCGGGCGCGCAGGCCAGCGCCTCGACAGTGGGGTCGGAGGTCAGAGCCACGCACAGGGCGTGCTCCCGGGCACCGGAGCCGATCACCAGGACGCGCACCCGCCGAACGCTACCGACGACGGGTCAGCGCGTTCTGTACGGCTGGTCGCGCAGGGAGCGGTGCAGGGCGCGGAGCCGGGCCCGCTCCTCCGCCCGGGCGCGGGCGTCCACGCGCAGCAGCTGGCGGTGCTGCTCGGCCTGCAGCTTCCGCCAGCCGAGGAAGCGGGCCGGGTCGAGCCGGCCGTCGTCGATGGCGGCGGCCACCGCGCACCCGGGTTCGCCGCCGTGGCCGCAGTCCCGGAACCGGCAGTCCTGGGCCAGGTCGGCGACGTCGGCGTAGGTGGCCGCCACCCCCGCGGCGTCGTCGTGCAGCGCCAGCTCTCGCATGCCCGGGGTGTCGACCAGCAGCGCCCCTCCGGGCAGCAGGTGCAGCTCGCGGGCGGTCGTGGTGTGCCGGCCGCGCCCGTCCCCGCGGATCTCGCGGGTGCCTGCGACCGCGTCCCCTGCCAGCGCGTTGAGCAGGCTGGACTTCCCGACCCCCGACGGCCCGACCATCGCCGCCGTCCGGCCCGGACCGAGCAGTCCGCCGACGGCGTCCAGCCCCTCGCCGGTCCACGAGCTGACCGCGAGCACCTCCACCCCCAGGGCGTCCTCGCGCACCGCCTCGACCCCGGCGGCGACGTCGTCGCAGAGGTCGGCCTTCGTGAGGACGACGACGGGCGTCGCGCCGCTGCTCCAGGCGACGGCGAGGTAGCGCTCGACGCGGCGCAGGCGCGGATCGGCCGTCAGCGCGTCCACCACGAGGACGACGTCGAGGTTCGCCGCGACCACCTGCGCCGTGGACGTGCGGCCCGCGCCCGTGCGCACGAACGCGCTGGTCCGGGGCAGGAGGGCGACGGCCAGCTCGCCCCGCAGCGCCACCCAGTCGCCCACCGCGGGACCGCCCAGCGCCGGGTCGGCGTGCAGGCCGGCGCCGGGGTGCACGCGCCGTTCGCCGTCGGCGGCGAGGACCGCCAGCCGGCCGCGGTCGACCCGCGCCACCCGGGCGGGCACCGTGCCCGGGAGCAGGTGCTCCGCCAGCTCGGGGCGCCAGCCCAGGGACGACAGGGGGTTCACGTCGCCGATGGTGGGCGCCGGTCGGGTGCGGTGTCATCCGAATTGCGCGGCCCGAACCGGCCCCTGGGCGCGACACGCGTGACGAGCGGGGCGGACGGGACGACGCGGCTCACCCGGCGTCGCGCCGCTCCCTGGTGCACACTGTGTGACATGGGTCACTGAGCCGGTGAACCGTCGCAGGTCAACACGCTGTGTTTCCGATCGTGCGCAACACGTTCCCTTCAGTTCGCCCATCGGCCATCCGATTGATGTGTTGTGGGATCCATGCACGCGACCGAGTCGCTGGCCATGCCGCCTGTGACACGCCTTCCCCGGCCCGTCGTCATCGGGCACCGCGGTGCCCCCGCCTACCGCCCCGAGCACACGGCCGCCAGCTTCGAGCTGGCGATCGACATGGGCGCCGACCTCATCGAGCCCGACGTCGTGGTCAGCCGCGACGGGGTCCTCGTGGTCCGCCACGAGAGCGAGCTCTCGCTGTCGACCGACGTGGCCGACCGCGCGGCCTTCGCCGACCGGCGCACCACGCGCACGGTCAAGGGCAAGGAGGTGACCGGCTGGTTCACCGAGGACTTCACGCTCGCCGAGCTGCGCACCCTGCGCGCCGTCGAGCGGATGCCCTCCCTGCGGCCGCTGAACACCGCCTACGACGGCCGGTTCGGCATCCTGACCCTCGCCGAGGTCGTCCACCTGGCCCGGCGCCGCTCCACCCCCACCCGTCGCATCGAGGTGCTGGTCGAGCTCAAGAACGTGACCTGGCCGGACGGCTCCGGCCCGACGCTGTCGGCCCTGGCGGCCGCCGAGCTGCGCCGGCTCGGCGTCGCCTCCGCCGCGGGCCCGGTGATCGTCCAGTCGTTCGACGCCGGGCTGCTGCGCGACCTGCGCGCCCGGCTCGGCGAGAACGGCCCCCGGCTGGTCCAGCTCGTCGACGACGGCGCCGAGGGCGACCGCATGGTCGGCCTCGCCGGGCTGCGCGAGATCTCCACCTACGCGCAGGGCATCGCACCCAGCCGCCGACGGATCCTCACGGCCTGCGGCGCCGACGCGCGGGGGTGCCGCCTGGTCGAGGAGGCCCACCGCGCCGCGCTGTCGGTCTTCTGCTGGACGCTGCGGGCGGAGAACGCGTTCCTGCCCGAGCAGCGGCGCCGCGGGAACCGGCCCGGCGCCCGCGGCGACGCCGTCGCCGACGCCCGGCACCTGCTGGACCTGGGCCTGGACGGGCTGATCACCGACTCGCCCGACCTCGCCGTCACCGCGCTGCGGAGGAGTCCCCGCCAGTCCGCCGTCGCTTGATGGGTGTTCCTCGCGCTCCGGAGGTCCTGCAGGACCCCCGGAGCGCGAGGACGACCCCCGCGGCGGGCGAACTCAGCCCAGCAGGTCGTGGATGACCACGTTCTCCTCGCGGCCGGGGCCGACGCCGATCACGCTGATGCGCGCACCGGACAGCTCCTCGAGCCGGCGCACGTAGGCCTGGGCGTTGGCCGGCAGCTCGTCGAAGGTCCGGCAGTGCCGGATGTCCTCGAACCAGCCCGGCATCTCCTCGTAGACCGGCGTGGCGTGGTGGAAGTCGGTCTGCGTCATCGGCATCTCGTCGTGCCGGACGCCGTCGATGTCGTAGGCGACGCAGATCGGCACCGTCTCCAGGCCGGACAGGACGTCGAGCTTGGTGAGGAAGTAGTCGGTGATGCCGTTGACGCGGCTGGCGTACCGGGCGACGACGGCGTCGAACCACCCGCAGCGGCGGTCGCGCCCGGTGGTCACGCCGACCTCGCCGCCCTGCTTGCGCAGGTACTCGCCCCACTGGTCGTGCAGCTCGGTCGGGAAGGGCCCCGAGCCCACCCGAGTCGTGTAGGCCTTGAGGATGCCGACCACCCGCTCGATGCGGGTGGGGCCGACGCCGGCGCCGACGGCCGCACCACCGGCGGTCGGGTTGGACGACGTGACGAACGGATACGTGCCGTGGTCGACATCGAGCAGCGTGCCCTGCGAGCCCTCGAGCAGCACCCACTCGCCGGCGTCCAGCGCCTTGCCCAGCAGCAGGCGGGTGTCGGCGATCCGGTGCCGCAACTGGTCCGCGTACGTCGCATACTCAGCGACGACCTCGTCGACGTCGATGGCCTTGCGGTTGTAGACCTTGACCAGGATCTGGTTCTTCTCCTGCAGCGTGCCCTCGAGCTTCTGCCGCAGGATCGAGAGGTCCAGCAGGTCCTGCACGCGGATGCCGGTGCGGGCCACCTTGTCGCCGTAGGCGGGGCCGATGCCGCGGCCGGTGGTGCCGATCTTCCGCTTGCCCAGGAAGCGCTCGGTGACTTTGTCCAGGGCGCGGTGGTGCGGCATGATCAGGTGCGCGTCCGAGGAGATGGTCAGGCGCGAGGTGTCCACGCCCCGCTCCTCCAGGCCGGCGAGCTCCTCGATGAGCACCTCGGGGTCGATGACGACGCCGTTGCCGATGACCGGCGTGCAGCCCGGCGTCAGGATCCCTGACGGGATCAGGTGCAGCGCGTACTTCTCGCCGTCCGGGGTGATCACCGTGTGGCCGGCGTTGTTGCCGCCCTGGTAGCGGACGACGTAGGGGACGCGCCCACCGAGCAGGTCGGTGGCCTTGCCCTTGCCCTCGTCGCCCCACTGGGCGCCGATCAGCACGACTGCGGGCATGGGGAAAGGTCTCCTCGGGTGCATCGGGGCTGGCGGACCGGTCGGATGGCAGGGTATCCGCATGGGTTCGGTGGAGCTGGATCTGCGGCGCCTGGGAGCCGGGGAGGCCCCGCGCGCGGCCTCCGTGGCAGGAGCCGCCGAGGCCGAGTCGGTGCTGGTCCGCGGTCCCGTGGCGGGGCTGGCCGCGGCGCTCGGCGTGCTGCTCAAGGCAGGACGGACGGCGGAGGTCCCGGTGTCCTGGGAGCCGGCCGCCGACAAGGACTCCCAGGGCCTGGCCCGCGACCTGGGCATCGGCACCGGTGGCCCGCGGGAGCTCACTCTCGTGCGCGACGACCACGGCGGCGTGCTGCTGCACCACGGCCGGATCGAGGCCGACGGCGACGGGCGCCGGTCGCTGAGCCGCCGGCTGGGGCTGCAGGCGCACCACGACGACATCCGGGTCGCCGACGGCGAGATCACCCGCATCGACGTCCGCCCCGACTGGACCGCCGTCGACACGATCGGCGTCACGGTCATGACCCTGCCGCTGCGGCCCACCCGCCGGACGAGCGGCCGGGCCCTGCAGGTCGCCTGCGACCCGGCGCGGATCATCCGGGACGGCGTCCGGTACCCGCGGGCCGTGCAGCGCTGGACGTGGTTCGCCGACGACCGGGTCCGCTGGCTCCTCCACCCCTAGCCGGAAGTGCCGCCTGAGTCGTGGACACTGGGGGACACGCTCGTCGAGGAGGCCCCGCTGCCGTCGTCCACGGATCCCGCCGGACCCCGCCGGTGACTGTCGGCCGCCTGTCCTCGTCCGTGGCTCCGCACCGCGCGCGCCCGGGCCGCGTGGACGGCGGGCGGGTGCTGCGGCAGGCGTTGACCCGGCCGAGCCTCCCGGCGCTCGTCGTGCTGGCGCTCGTGCTCGCGTTCTTCGCCGTCCGGGCACCGGAGCTGCTGACCTCCGGTGGTCTGGCCGGCGTCCTCGACATCGCGGCCACCCTCGGCATCGGCGGTGTCGCGGTGGCGCTGCTGCTCGTCGCGGGCCAGTTCGACCTCTCGGTCGGCGTGCTGGCCATGTCCAGCGCCGCCGTGACCGCGGTGCTCATCGGGCAGGCCGGCTGGGGCACGTGGCCGGCGCTGCTGGCCTCGCTGGCCTGCGCCCTGCTGGTCGGCGTCGTCAACGGCGTGCTGGTCGTGAACACCGGGCTGCCGAGCTTCCTGGTCACGCTGGCGACGTTCCTCGTCCTGCAGGGGACGACGCTGGCCGGCGTGCGCGCCGTCGGCGGCTCCGGGCGGATCGACGGCCTGGACGAGGCGCCGGGCTGGTCGTCGGCCGCCGCGGTGTTCGGCTCCACCGCCCAGCTCGGCGACGGCCGGTTCCGCGTCTCGCTGCTGTGGTGGCTGGGCGTCACCGCGGTGGCGACCTGGGTGCTGTGGCGCACCAGGTTCGGCAACGCGGTGTTCGCCAGCGGCGGGGCGCGCACCGCCGCCCGGGAGCTGGGCGTGCCGGTGCGCCGCACCACCGTCGCGCTGTTCTGCCTGAGCGCCACCGCGGGGTGGCTGATCGGCACGCTGAGCCTGGTCCGCCTGGACGGTGTGCAGGTGAGCAGCGCCGACCTGGCCACCGGCCTGGACTTCCTCGTCGTGGCCGTGCTGGGCGGCTGCCTGCTCGCCGGCGGGTACGGCTCGGCGTTCGGCGCCTCGGTCGGCGCGCTCCTGTACGCCGTCTCCTGGCAGGGGATCGTCCTGGCCGGCTGGGACCCGCCCTGGTTCCAGGCGCTGCTCGGCGTCCTGCTGGTGGTGGCGCTGGTCGCCAACGGCGTGGTCGGGCACCGGCTGAAGGGGGTGCCCCGCTCGTGACCGGGAGCGGCGCGCGGGGGCTGGAGCTTCGCGGGATCACGGTGCGGCACGGCAGCGTCCCGGCGCTGTCGCGGGTGAGCGCGACCTTCCCGGCCGGCGAGATCAGCTGCGTCCTCGGCGAGAACGGCTCGGGCAAGTCCACGCTGGTCGCCCTGCTGTCCGGCTTGCGCCGGCACGACGAGGGCGAGCTGCTGGTCGACGGGACGGCGGTGCGCTTCCGCTCGCCACGGACGGCGCGGGCCGCCGGCGTCGCCACCGTCTGGGAGGACCTCGCCGTCGCCCCGCTGCTGTCGGTGTGGCGCAACTTCTTCCTGGGCGCGGAGCCGACCCGCGGGGTGTGGCCGCTGCGCCGGCTCGACCTCGAGTCCGCGCGGGCGACGACGGCGCGCGCGATGGAGCGGGTCGGCATCCCGGGGCTGGACCCCGACCAGCCGGCCAGCCGGCTGCTGGCCGGCGAACGGCAGAGCCTGGCCGTGGCCCGGGCGCTGCACTTCGGTGCCAGCGCGCTGGTCATCGACGAGCCGACGGCGCCGATGACCGTGGCCCGTCAGACGCTGTTCGGGCAGGCCATCCTCGCCGCACGCGCCCAGGGGCTCGCCGTCGTCGTCGTCACCAACAACCCGCGATACGCCCACCTCATCGGCGACCGGTTCCTGCTGCTGGCCGACGGCCAGGTGGCCGGCAACCTCACGCGGGAGGACGTCGACGCCGACGGCCTGACCGCGCTCATGGCCGGCGGCGCCCAGCTGGGCGTGCTCACCGACGCGCTCACCGAGCTCCACCCGGAGCTCGGCGAACGTTGACCCCGGCTTCTCCGCGGAAAAGCGGTCTGCTTTTCCGCGGAGAAGCAGGGGTCTACGGCGCGAGGGTGGGGTCGCAGTCCCGCAGCAGCTGGGTGCAGCGCTCCTGCTCGTCGTGCTCGCCGATGGCCTCGGCGGCCGCGGCCAGCACCGTGACGCAGCGCAGGAAGCCCCGGTTGGGCTCGTGCGACCACGGCACGGGCCCGAAGCCCTTCCAGCCGTTGCGGCGCAGCGCGTCCAGCCCGCGGTGGTAGCCGGTGCGGGCGTACGCGTAGGCCTCGATGGTGTCGGGCAGCAGCCGCTCGGTGCGGTTCAGCGCCTCCTCGGCCAGGGCCGCCCACGCGGCGCTCACCGTGGGATGCCGGGCGGCGACCTCGGCGGCGGGGGTGCCTTCGGCCAGCTCGCGGTCGGCCTCCGGGTTCGCCGGGAGCAGGGTGGGGTCCGGCTCGCCGAGCAGGTTGCCGTGCGCGTGGGACATGATCAGGCGCCCTGCGACTGGCCGGCGGACAGCAGGTGCTCGCACGCCTCGACGACGCGGGCGGCCATGCCGGCCTCGGCGGCCTTGAGGTAGCTGCGCGGGTCGTAGGCCTTCTTGTCGCCGACCTCGCCGTCGATCTTGAGCACGCCGTCGTACTTGCTGAACATGTGCCCGGCGATCGGGCGGGTGAAGGCGTACTGGGTGTCGGTGTCGACGTTCATCTTCACGACGCCGTACGAGATCGCCTCGCGGATCTCGGACTCCGCGGAGCCCGAGCCGCCGTGGAAGACCAGGTTGAACGGCTTGGCTCCCTCGCCCAGGCCGAACTCCCGCGCGACGACGTCCTGACCCTGCTTGAGGATCTCGGGGCGGAGCTTGACGTTGCCGGGCTTGTAGACGCCGTGCACGTTGCCGAAGGTGGCCGCAAGCAGGTAGACGCCGCGCTCGCCGAGGCCGAGCTTCTGGGCGGTGCGCAGGAAGTCGCCGTCGGCGGTGTACAGCTTCTCGTTGATCTCGGCGACGACGCCGTCCTCCTCGCCGCCGACGATGCCGATCTCCAGCTCGAGGACGAGCTTGGCGGCCGCGGACTTCTCCATCAGCTCCTCGGCGATGTCGAGGTTCTCGCCGAGCTCGATGGCCGAGCCGTCCCACATGTGCGACTGGAACAGCGGCTCCTGGCCGGCGTCGACGCGGTCCTTCGACAGCGCGATGAGCGGGCGGACGTAGCCGTCGAGCTTGTCCTTGGGGCAGTGGTCGGTGTGCAGCGCGACGTTGACCGGGTACTTCTCGGCGACGACGTGCGCGAACTCGGCCAGCGCCACCGCGCCGGTGACCATGTCCTTGACCTTGGTGCCCGAGCCGAACTCCGCACCACCGGTGGAGAACTGGATGATGCCGTCGCTGCCGGCGTCGGCGAAGCCCCGCAGGGCCGCGTTGATCGTCTCCGACGAGGTGCAGTTGATCGCCGGGTAGGCGAAGCCGCCCTCCTTGGCCCGGCTGATCATGTCGGCGTAGACCTCGGGGGTCGCGATGGGCATGCGGGGCACTCCTCCGTAGCGATGCACTGCGCTGTACGTCGTGATCAGTATTGCGCCGCGGCCGTCATCCCGGGGCGTCGGGGCCGACCCGCATCCCCAGGGTGGTGACCAGCACGACCGCCTGGGTCACGTCGATCTGCGCGCCGGCGAGCTCGGCGTCGCGCGGGTCGAGGGCGCTCAGGTCGCTGCCGCGGAGGTCGGCGCCGGCGAAGTCGATGCCCGACAGCTCGGCCGCGGAGAGGTCCAGCCCGCGCAGCGTGGCGCCCGCCGCCCGCACGCCGGTGAGGTCGGCCTCGCGCATCCGCGCACCGGCGAGGGTGGCGCGGGCGAGGTCGGCCCCGGGCAGCAGCACGAACGACCAGTCCCCGCTGTCGACGCTCATCAGGTCGAACGTGCACCGCTGGGACCGGCTGCCGACGAACTTGCACGCGGTGAGCTCGGCCTGGAAGAACGAGCAGCCGGTGAACGAGCAGTTCAGGAAGGCGGCATCGGTGAAGCGGGTGGCGGTGAACCGGCAGTCGACGAAGGTGCAGTCGGTGAAGACCGCGCCCTCCCCGGTGGCCTCGGTCAGGTCCACGCCGGAGAACCGGACCGCGGTGTGCTCACGCCCGGAAAGGTCCTCGCCGTACCAGTCGGCGTCCTGGACCTCGGTGGTGCCGGGTCCGCTGTCGGTCAGCTGGCCCACGGCTCAGCCCGTCTCGATCCGGCTGGCCACCCGCGCGGCGACGACGACCGGGTCGTAGGTCGGCGAGAGCGGCGGGGCGTAGGAGAGGTCGGAGCCGGCCAGCTCCTCGGTGGTCATCCCCGCCCAGATCGCGGTGGCGAGGACGTCGATGCGCTTGCCGCTGCCCGGCCCGCCGACGATCTGCGCGCCCAGCAGCAGCCCGGAGCCGCGCTCGGTGATGATCTTGACCGTGATCGGCTCGGCGCCCGGGTAGTAGCCGGCCCGCGTCGTCGCCTCGATCGTCTCGCTCCGGTGGTCGAAGCCGGCCTGCTCGGCCTGGGTGGTGCACAGCCCCGTGCGGGCCACCTCGAGGTCGCCGACCTTCGTCACCCCGGTCCCCAGGACTCCGGCGAACCGGGCCGCGCGCCCGCCGATCACCGAGCCCGCGACCCGGCCCTGCTTGTTCGCGTGGGTGCCGAGCGCGACGTGGATGGCCTCGCCGGTGATGCGGTGGAAGGTCTGCACGCAGTCGCCGGCCGCGAACACCTCGGAGTGCGAGCGGCTGCGCTGGGTGTGGGCGACGTCGATGCCGCCGGTGACGCCGATCTGCAGGCCGGCCTCGCGGGCCAGCGTGGCCTCCGGGCCCATGCCCAGGCCCAGGACGACCAGGTCGGCGTCGTAGCTGCCCGCGTCGGTGCGCACGGCCCGGACCGCGCCGTCGGCGCCCACCTCGATCTCGCGGACCGGCTGCTCGGCCTGGACGTCGATGCCCATGTCGCCCATCGCCTTGCAGATCCGCTCGCCCATGTCGTCGTCGAGCTGGGCCATGGGCAGCGGGTCGGCCAGGACGACGGTGACCGACAGCCCGCGGGCCAGCAGCACCTCGGCCATCTCCAGGCCGATGTAGCCACCGCCGAGGACGACGGCCTTCCGCGCGCCCGCCGCGATCGCGGCCCGGATGTCGGCGCCGTCGGCGAGCCGGTGGACCCCGAAGACGCCGTCGGCGTCCAGACCCGGCACCGATGGGCGGGCGGGGCGCCCGCCGGTGGCGACGACCAGGTTGTCGTAGCCGTACCGCCGGCCGTCGGCCGCCCGCACCTCCCCCGCGTCCAGGTCGATCGCCTCGGCGCGGACGTGCATCTGCACGGAGATGCCGTCGGCCTCGAACTGCGCCGGGGTGCGGGCCAGCAGCGCGTCGCGGTCGGGGACCTGGCCGCCGATCCAGTACGGGATTCCGCAGGCGGAGTAGGAGATCTCCGGACCCTGCTCCAGGACGACGATGTCGAGGTCGCCCGCCGGCCGCAGCCGGCGCGCCTGCGCGGCGGCCGACATCCCGGCGGCGTCTCCGCCGATGACGACGAGCCGATCGGTGCTCACGGCGACAGCGTGTCATCCCGTACCGACGATCGGCAGGTCAGCGGTCTCCTAGGGTCGCCGGATGACCGACGGTGGAGCAGCGGCCGGCGTGTTCGGCGGCCGCGCGGGCGAGTGGGCGTCCTGGCAGGCGTCCCCGTGGGGACGGCTGCGCTACGCCGTCGTCCGGGAGACGACGGCGCGGGCGCTCGCAGCGCTCCCCGGCCCGCTGCGGGTGGTCGACGTCGGCGGGGGCGACGGGTCGGACAGCCTGCCGCTGGCCGGCGACGGGCACGACGTCACGGTGCTCGACTTCGCCCCGGAGCTCCTGGAGCAGGCCCAGCAGGCGGCGGAGAGCCGGGGCGTTGCCGACCGCGTCCGGGTGCTGCGCGCCGACCTCGACGACCTCGTTCCGGGGGCCGGCGAGGGCCTCCCCACGTACGACGTCGTGCTGTGCCACAACGTGCTGCACTACCGCGCGGACGTCCCGGCGACCGTGCGGTTCCTGGCCGGGCTCGCGCGGCCCGGCGGGATCGTGTCGGTGATGGCACCGAACCCGGCGATGGACGTGCTGTCGGCCGCGGTCCGCCGGCAGGACGCCGCGGGTGCCCTCGCCGTCCTCGACTCGCCCACCGTGCACAGCCAGACGTTCGACCACCCCATGCGGCGTCTGGAGGAGGCCGAGGTGGAGCAGGCGCTGGCCGACGCCGGGTGCACCGTCGAGCACCGGTTCGGCATCCGGTGCGTGATGGACCTGATCGCCGACGACGAGCGCAAGGCCGAGCCCGACTTCTACGAGCAGCTGCTCGAGCTCGAGCTGCGGTTGTGCGCGCGTGAGCCCTACCGGCGGACCGCCCGCTTCTGGCAGCTCACGGCGCGCGTCGAGGATGTCGCTGAGACGGAGAGGTGATGGTGGGAGGTGCTCGGCGCCCGACGGCGATGGCCGGTTGGCATCCGGACTGCTACCAGCGGGCGATCGCCTACGTCACCGACCCCACTGGGCGGCTCCTCGTGTTCGAGCACCGGGACGTCGATGCGGGAACCCAGGTGCCGGGTGGCGGCATCCGCGTCGGCGAGTCCGCCGAGGACGCCGTCCTCCGGGAGCTCGTCGAGGAGTCCGGTCTCGACGTCGCCGTCGTCGTCCGGAAGCTCGGCGAGGCCTGGGACCGCTCCGAGTCCGGCACCGTGCCGGCGGGTCTCGAGGAGCGGAGCCAGCACGCGTTCCACCTCCGGCTCGTCGATCCCCCGCAGCACGAGCGGTGGGAGTGGGAAGAGAGATCCGGTGGCGCCGTGGTCGAGCAGCGCTTCGCCTTCAGCTGGATCGCCCTGGATCAGGCCGAGCGCATCCTCGGACCGTCGCAGGCGATGTGGATCGACGCCGTCCGGCTCTCGCTCCGCCATCCCGCCTGACGGGACGCTCAGCGGCCGGACAGCTCCGCCACCGCGGGGAGGTCGCGCACCGACGCGCTGCGGAACACCTTGCCCGGGTTGAGCAGGCCGTCCGGGTCGAGCGCGTCCTTGATCGCCCGGTGCACGTCCAGCGCCACGGGGCCGATCTCGCGCTCGAGCCAGTCGACCTTGATCGCGCCCACCCCGTGCTCGCCGGTGATCGTGCCGCCGAGGGACAGCCCCAGCTCGCAGATGTCGTCGAAGGCGGCGAAGGCCCGCTCGCGCTGACCGTCGTCGGCGGGGTCGAAGCAGATGGTCGGGTGCATGTTGCCGTCGCCGGCGTGCCCGACGACGCCGACCGTGAGCCCGCGCTGCCCGGCGATCGCGTCGCAGCCGTCGAGGAAGTCCGCGATGCGGGAGCGCGGCACCGCGATGTCGTCGATCAGCGTGGTGCCGAGCAGCTCCAGCGCCGGCAGGGCCATGCGGCGGGCCTGGAGCAGCAGGTCGCCCTCGGCGGGGTCGTCGGTGGTGTGCACGAAGTCCGCGCCCGCGTCGCGGCAGAGCTGTGCGAGGGCCTCGATCTCCTCGACGGCGACGGCGCCTCCGGTGTCCGACTGCGCGACCAGCAGCGCGTGGGCGGAGCGGTCGAGGTCGGCCTTGAGCAGGTCGTCGACCGCGCAGATGCAGGTGTTGTCCATGACCTCGAGCAGGCTGGGCACCAGGCCGCTGGTCACCACCCGCTCGACCACCTGGCCGGTCTGCGCCGTCGTCCCGAACGAGGCGGCAAGGGTGACCGGGCGCTTCGGTGCCGGGCGCAGCGCCAGCGTCGCCTCGGTGATGACGCCGAGGGTCCCCTCCGACCCGACGAACAGCCGGGGTAGGTCGTAGCCGGCGACGCCCTTGACCGTGCGCCGCCCGGTCCGCAGCACGCGCCCGTCGGCGAGGACGACCTCCAGCGCCATCACGTAGTCGGTCGTGACGCCGTACTTCACGCAGCACAGGCCACCGGAGTTGGTGGAGAGGTTGCCGCCGATCGTGCACCAGTCGTAGCTGGAGGGGTCCGGCGGGTAGAAGAGCCCGAAACTGGCGACGGCGTCGCGCAGGTGCTTGTTCACCACGCCCGGCTGCACGACGGCCAGCCGGTCGGCGGGTGAGACCTCGAGGACGGCGTTCATCCGGGTCATGACCAGCGTGATCGCGCCGTCGACCGCGTTGCTGGAGCCGGCCAGCCCCGAGCCGGCGCCCCTCGGGACGACCGGGACGCCGTGCCGCGTCGCCACCTGCATGACCGCGACGACGTCCTCGGTGCTCCGGGGCAGGACGACGGCCGCCGGGATGCCGGCAGGAGCGAGCATCGCCTGGTCGCGGGCGTACCCGGCGGTGACGTCGGGATCGGTGAGGACGCTGTCAGCGCCCAGCGCGTCCTGGAGCTCGGTCACCCACGAAGTGGTCACCGTCACACCGTAGCGAGGGGATGGCCGCCCGCCCGCGCCGCGAGCCGCCCCGTCCTCCCTCACCGCAGCGCGTCCTCCCTCACGTCCCACGGTGAGGGTGGACGCGCTGGGATCAGGTCAGGTGGATTCAAGGAGCGGATGCAACACCCGCTGGTTGATCGCCTGACAGTAGAGGGCCGATGACTTCGACGGGCTTGAGCCAGTTGAGGGTCTTGCGGGGTCGCCCGTTCAGGGAGCGGGCGATCT
>NZ_QOHH01000028.1 GCF_003319105.1 Blastococcus sp. TF02-09
ACCCGGCTTCAAGGGGTCGTTGCAACGCCCTGACTGACCTGGAGGTCGGGCGATGACGGCGACGGTGGAGCTGCAGCATCTGCGGCGGGCGTTCTGGCGGGGCGTGCGCGAGGGCCTGCCGACGGTCGCCGCGGCGAAGCTGGCCGGGGTGGGGAGCTCGCACGGTTTCCGCTGGTTCCGTGAGGCTGGCGGGGTGCCCCCGTTAAGCCTGGCCGAGCCGGTCGGCCGCTACCTGTCGTTCTCCGAACGCGAAGAGATCTCCCGGGGCCTGGCCGGCGGTGAGAACCAGACGGTGATCGCCGCCCGGCTGGGGCGGGACAAGTCGGTGATCAGCCGGGAGATCGCCCGTAACAGCCGCCCCGACGGCCAGTACCGGGCCGTTGCCGCCCAGCTGATGGCCCAAGCGCGGGCGCGCCGACCCAAACCGCGCAAGCTAGAGAACCCGCAGCTCAACACGCGCGTTCAACAAGACCTCGAGGACAAGTGGTCCCCGGAGGAGATCGCTGCCCGGCTCAAGGTCGACTTCCCCGACGATGAGTCGATGCGGGCATCCCACGAGACGATCTACCGGTCGCTGTTCATCCAGGGCAAGGGCTCGCTGCGCAAGGAGCTGACCGTCTGCCTGCGCACCGGCCGGGCGCTACGCCGCCCCCGCAAGCGGGTCGACGGTCGCGCCGATCCCGACCGCCGCATCCCCGACAAGATCATGATCTCCGAGCGGCCGGCCGAGGCCGACGACCGCGCCGTACCCGGGCACTGGGAGGGCGACCTCATCCTGGGCAAGAACAACCGCTCCGCCGTAGGCACTCTGGTCGAACGCACCACCCGGTTCGTCATCCTGCTGCACCTGCCCGGCCCGCACGACGCGGTCGCCTTCCACGACGCCGTCGTCACCGCGATGACCGCGCTACCCGCGCAGCTGCGCCGCTCGCTGGCCTGGGACCAGGGACTGGAGATGCGCAACCACAAGCAGATCAGCATCGCCGCCGACCTGCCCATCTACTTCTGCGACCCGCGCTCGCCCTGGCAGCGCGGCACGAACGAAAACACCAACGGCCTGCTCCGCCAGTACCTGCCCAAGGGCACCGACCTGTCGACCCACACCCCCGCCGACCTCGCCGAGATCGCCCGCTCCCTGAACGGGCGACCCCGCAAGACCCTCAACTGGCTCAAGCCCGTCGAAGTCATCGGCCCTCTACTGTCAGGCGATCAACCAGCGGGTGTTGCATCCGCTCCTTGAATCCACCT
>NZ_QOHH01000030.1 GCF_003319105.1 Blastococcus sp. TF02-09
TGTACTGCCCGGTGACGTTGGTGCAGCGTGTGATCGGCGGGAGGTTGCTGAGCGCTGTGTGGGGCCGGTGGTGGTTGTAGTGGTGCAGCCAGCCTGACAGAGCAGCCCGGCGAGCGGTCTCGGAGGTGTAGAGCCTCTTGTAGGCCCATTCCTCGAGCAGGGTGCGGTTGAGTCGTTCGACCTTGCCGTTGGTCTGTGGGCGGCGGGGGCGTGTGCGCGTGTGCCGGATGCCGAGCTGACGGTGTTCGTCTCGCCAGGCGTGGCTGACGTAGGCCGAGCCGTTGTCGGTGAGTACCCGCTCGATGGTGATGCCGTGGCCGGCGAAGAAGGTGCGGGCGCGGTCCCAGAAGGCCAGCGCGGTGGCGGCGGTCTCGTCGTCGAGGGCCTCGGAGTAGGCCAGTCGGGTGTACGCATCGATGGCGGAGTGGACGTAGCAGTAGCCCAGGTTGGGCCGGCCCCCGATCTTGCGCGGCCGGGCGGCGTCGCGGTGCGCCTGCCGGTTGGCGATGCCCCGCGCTCTCCCATGGATGCGCCAGCCACCGCCGTCGGGGATGTTGCCCAACTTCTTGATGTCGACGTGCACCAGCTCGCCGGGTCGGGTCATCTCATAGCGCCGGATCGGCTCGCCGGTGACCCGGTCGACGTGCCAGAGCCGGTTGATCCGGCAACTGACCAGGATCCGGTGAACGGTCGAGGGCGCCAGACCCACGCGGCCGGCGATGGCCACCGGTCCCAGCCGCTGCTTCCAACGCAGGTGTACGACCTTGCGCACCACGGGCAGCGGCGTGCGCCGCGGTGAGCTGGCCGGCCGCGAGGAGCGGTCCGTCATGCCGGCCGGGCCCTGCTCGCGGTAGCGATGCGCCCAGCGGGTGGCCGTCGGTCGGGAGACCTGGAACCGCTCGGCGGCCCGGGCGATCGACCAGCCCTGCTCGACCACGCAGCGGGCCAATCGAAGGCGGCCGGTCTCGGTCAGCGGCGCATTACGGTGGACCACGAGGGACCTCCTGGGGGTCTGTTGGGTGCTTGGCGGCTCCCACACAGAACCCGGAGGTCCCTCCTCACATCAAGATCTGACCATCACCACGCAGTGCACCAACCTGTCCGAGCAGTACA
>NZ_QOHH01000031.1 GCF_003319105.1 Blastococcus sp. TF02-09
GACGGTTCACAGTAGATGGCCCCCCTTCTCCCGAAGTTACGGGGGCATTTTGCCGAGTTCCTTAACCACAGTTCGCTCGATCGCCTTGGTATTCTCTACCTGACCACCTGAGTTGGTTTGGGGTACGGGCCGCTCGGAACTCGCTAGAGGCTTTTCTCGGCAGCATAGGATCATCCAATTCGCCTCATTCGGCTATGCGTCAGGTCTCACCCTCGTGCGGGACGGATTTGCCTACCCCGCGGGCCACACCCTTGCACCGGTACTACCACTCACCGGTAGGACTACCTTCCTGCGTCACCCCATCGCTTGCCTACTACCACTCCGGGTCCCGTGTTCCACTCCATCGCCCACAAGTGGGTCGGAGGAGCTTCAGACGGTTAGCATCGGCGGGTTCAGCATGGGCGTTCCTTCGCGGGTACGGGAATATCAACCCGTTGTCCATCGACTACGCCTGTCGGCCTCGCCTTAGGTCCCGACTCACCCTGGGCGGATTAGCCTGGCCCAGGAACCCTTGGTCTTCCGGCGGGGGAGTTTCTCACTCCCCTCTCGCTACTCATGCCTGCATTCTCACTCGCGTGGCGTCCACGGCTGGATCACTCCGCCGCTTCGACCGCCACACGACGCTCCCCTACCCATCCACACACCTGGCCGGCCCATAAGAGGACCGACAGGTTGTTGCATGAATGCCACGGCTTCGGCGGTGTGCTTGAGCCCCGCTACATTGTCGGCGCGGAATCACTTGACCAGTGAGCTATTACGCACTCTTTCAAGGGTGGCTGCTTCTAAGCCAACCTCCTGGTTGTCTCTGCGACTCCACATCCTTTTCCACTTAGCACACGCTTAGGGGCCTTAGCCGATGATCTGGGCTGTTTCCCTCTCGACTACGAACCTTATCGCCCGCAGTCTCACTGCCACGCTCTCACTTACCGGCATTCGG
>NZ_QOHH01000032.1 GCF_003319105.1 Blastococcus sp. TF02-09
TTGATCCGCTCGCGGCGGGCATCGGTGCGCCGCCGAGGCTTGCGCAGGGCGCGGCCGGTGCGCAGGCAGGCGGTCAGCTCCCGGCGCAGCGCACCGCGGCCTTGCACGTAGAGGGCCTGGTAGATCGCCTCGTGAGAGATGCGCATGGACTCATCGTCGGGGAACTCCTCTGGCAGGCGGCGGGCGATCTGCTCCGGGCTCCACTGCTCGGACTCCAGCTTCTCCTGCACCCAATCCCGCAGCGTCGGATGCCCGGCCAGCTTGGCGGGCTTGGGGCGGCGCCCTCGCACCTCGGCCTGGGCTTGGGCCTGGGCTGCGCGATACCGCACTCGCCGACGCCGGCCGGGCCCGCCCGTGCCCGGCACCGGGCCGGGCTTGCGCCGGGCGCCATCGGGCAGTGGCGGCTTGTGCGGGACGGCCCGCAGCCGGTTGCGCTTCAGCTCCCGAGAGATCGTCGAGGGCGCCCGGTTCAGCTCCCGGGCGATCTGGCGGATCCCGGCGCCGTCCTCCCAGCGCAGGTCGATGTGCTGCCGCTCGGCCAAGGCCAGATACCGGTTGCCGGGCTCGGCCAAAGGCATCGGGGGCATGCCCCCACCGTCACGGAACCACCGCTCGCCGGTGTTCCTCGACACGCCCACCTGGGCCGCCGCCCGCTCGGTCGACCAACCCTGGGCGATCAACCGCCAGAACCTGCGCTCGATCTCCCTCGGCATCCGCGGACGCCCCATCGACACCACCCCGATCTGCTGGGGTGTTGCATCGACCCCTTGAACCCGAGG
>NZ_QOHH01000003.1 GCF_003319105.1 Blastococcus sp. TF02-09
CTCGACCGGTGAGTGCAAGCGAGCCCCGCAGCGGACCGAACCGACAGATCCCGTTGAAGACCCGAAGTCAGTCAGTCGGTGGGTCAGGAACGACCGCTGCGGGGCTCGCCCACATCCTCACTGTCAGACGGTGACCAGGAGCTCGCCGTCGTGCTCGCGGACGGGGAAGAGCCGCAGGGGCGCCGCGCCGCTGGTCGCCGCGCCGTCGGACCACCGGTAGGCGTACAGGTGCAGCGGGCAGACCAGCACGTCGACGTCGGTCTGCCCGTCGGCCAGCGGTCCGCCGGCGTGCGGGCAGGCGGCCTGGGTCGCGTGCAGCGAGCCGTCCCGCAGCCGGAACACCGCCACCGGCACCCCGCCGGCGACGAAGGCCCGCCCCTCCCCCATCGGGATGTCCTCGAGCCGGCCGACGGCGTGCTCGACGCCCGGGCCCGCCGGGACGGTGCCGGGCGGGACGTCGGTGGCCGGCGTGCCCAGCTCGGTGCCGGGCGTGGTGGGGCGGGCGGCCGCCAGGTGCGGGGCGCTCATCGGACCGGCACCTTCGGCAGGTCGACCATCGGGAGCGCGGTGCGGAACTGGCCCGGGGTGGCCGGCTCGGCGCCGTCCTGGCCCCACGGGTCGCTGTAGGCGTCGATCGAGCGCTGGATGCCGGCGTCGAGATCGGCGCACGCCTCGTCGTCGGCCAGCACCGCCCGGATCGCCTCCAGGCCGACGCGGGGCACGAAGTCGTAGGTGCGCTCGAGCCAGTTGGCGTTCTCCCGGTAGTACTGCACGAAGCGGCCGGTGAGCGTGAGCACCTCCTCCGGCGAGGACACCGTCGCCAGCAGGTCGCCCTTGCGCACCGACGCGCCGGCCGCGCCGCCGACGTAGACCTCCCACTTCCCGTTGCCGACGGCGACGACCCCGACGTCCTTCACGTAGGCCTCGGCACAGTTCCGCGGGCACCCGACGACGGCCATCTTGATCTTGGCCGGGCTCTCGATGCCCTGGAACCGGGTCTCCAGGTCGATGCCCAGTTGGGTGGAGTCGCCCAGCCCGAACCGGCAGAAGTCCGAGCCGACGCACGTCTTCACGGTGCGCATGCTCTTGCCGTAGGCGTAGCCGCTGGGCATGCCGAGGTCGGCCCACATCGCCGGCAGGTCCTCCTTGCGGACGCCGAGCAGGTCGATCCGCTGGCCGCCGGTCACCTTCACCATCGGCACCTCGTACTTCTCGGCGACGTCGGCGATGCGACGCAGCTGGGCCGGCGTGGTCACCCCGCCCTTCATCTGCGGGACGACGGAGAACGTGCCGTCGCGCTGGATGTTGGCGTGCACGCGGTCGTTGATGAACTCGCCGTCCTTCTGCGGGACGAAGTCCGCGCCCCACAGCATCTTGAGCAGCGAGGTGAGGCCCATCTTCGACTTCGCGTCCTCCTTGCCGCCGGGCGCGAGCGCGGCGAAGACCGCCGAGACGCTGCGCAGGTCCTGCTCCCGGATGGCGGCGACGAGCTCCCGCTTGGCCATCGGGATGCCCGGCACGTACCAGGACGCCGCGGGGTCCTCGGCCAGGTCGCCGTCGGCCGCCCACTCCACGATCTGCTTGACCAGCGACTTGCACGAGCCGCAGCCCTTGCCGGCGCGGGTGCGGTCCATGACCGCGCCGACGCTGCCGCAGCCGTCGGCCACCGCACCGCAGATGTCGCCCTTGGAGACGCCGTTGCAGTTGCAGACCTGCGAGTCGGCCGGCATCTCGGCGACGCCCACCTCCTCGACGCCGTCGGAGAGGTCGACCAGCAGCCGGATCCGCTCCTCCGGCAGCGGCGCGCCGCGGTCGAACGCCTGGGTCAGGAACGCGACCTTGCGGGTGTCGCCGAGCAGGGTCGCGCCCACGAGCGTGTCGTCGCGGACGACGACCGACAGGTGCACGCCGCGCTTGGGCTCGGAGATGACGAGGAACTCGTCGTCGTCCCGCTCGGGCGTGCTCACCCCCATGACGGCGACGTCGACGCCGGCCACCTTGAGCTTGGTGGCGGTCCGGCTGCCGGTGTACTCGGCGTCCGGGTCGGTGCCGGTGAGGACGTCGGCCAGCACCTTCGCGTGCTCCCAGGCCGGGGCGACCAGGCCGTACACCTCACCGCGGTGCTGGGCGCACTCGCCGATCGCGTAGACGTCGGGATCGTCGGTGCGGAGCTGGTCGTCGACGACGATCGCGCGCTGCACCTCCAGCCCCGACCGGACGGCGACGTCGGTGTGCGGGCGGACGCCGGCCGCGACCACCAGCAGGTCGCAGTCCAGCCGCCGGCCGTCCTTGAGCAGCACGCCCTCGACGTGCTCGTCGCCCAGCACCTCCGTGGCCAGGACGTCGAGGTGCACCGCGATGCCCAGGGACCGCACGCTCTGCTCCAGGATCGCCCCGGCCTCGCGGGACAGCTGCGCATTCATCAGCCACGGCATGGCGTGCACCAGCTCGACCTTCAGCCCGTGACCCTGCAGCGCGCGGGCCGCCTCCAGGCCGAGCAGCCCCCCGCCCATGACCACGGCCTTGGTGCAGCGGCCGGTGGCCTCGAGCATCGCCCGCGTTTCGTCGATGGTGCGGAAGCCGTACACCCCCGGGAGCAGCGAGCCGTCGTCCCGGCGCACCCCGGCCATGGGCGGCACGAAGGAGTAGCTGCCGGTGGCGAGCACCAGGTGGTCGTAGGGGGTGACGGTGCCGTCGTCGGCGTGCACCTGCTTGGCGGCGGTGTCGATCCGCTCGACCCGGACGCCGGCGCGCAGCGTGACGCCGTTGTCGGCGTACCAGTCATGGCTGTTGAGGACGATGTCGTCCTCGTGCGACTCCCCCGCCAGCACCGGCGAGAGCATGATCCGGTTGTAGTTGCCGTGCGGCTCGTCGCCGAGGACGGTGATCGCGAACTGCTCGTCCCCTCCGCGATCGAGCACCTCCTCGACGAAGCGGGCCCCGGCCATGCCGTTGCCGACGACGACCAGCCGCGCGCGCTCCTCCAGCCCGTCGTCCACGTGCAGGGACGTCACGCCTTCCGGGCGGCCACCGAGGACCCGCATCAGACCTCCACCAGCCCGAGGTCGACCACCAGCTCGCCGGTGACACCCTCGGGTGCCGCGGCGTGCAGCTCGACGACCGAGCCGCCGGGCAGGTCCTCGACCACCCGGAGCGGCACGTGCGTGTCGGCCTTGGCGCCGACGGGGAACCAGCGCATCGGCTCGCCGTCGCGCAGCAGGAGCACGTAGACCAGCTCGGCGGTGGAGTTGCCGGCCCGCAGGTACAGCGCCTGGGCCGAGCACCCCGCCGGCACGGTGTAGCGGAGCGCGGGATCCACCGGGCCGGGCTTGGTCAGCCCCTCCCCGGTGATCGGGAAGACGCCTTGCAGGAACCGGGGGGTGCTCTTCACGGACGTGCTCCTTCTGCTCCGGGCGGGAGGCCGGGGACGGGTGGACGGGGGCAGCTGGTGGGGGCGGGGCTGCGGCTGGTCGGCCGGTGCCGGCGGGGTGATCCGCTCCTCCGGCCCGCCGATGCGGACGACGGCGACGGCGCAGACCTTGAAGGCGGGCATCCGCGACGTCGGGTCGAGCGCCGGATCGGTGAGCGCGTTGGCGCTGGAGCCACCACCCCAGTGGAACGGCGCGAAGACGACGTCCGCGCGGATCGCGTCGGTGACCTGCGCGTGGAAGCGGGCCCGGCCGCGGCGGGTGGCCAACTCGACGACGTCGTCCTGGCTGATGCCGAGGCGCCGGGCGAGGTCGGGGTGCAGCTCCGCGCGGGGCGTGGGCGCGACCAGCTGCAGGCTGCGCGAGCGCCGGGTCTGCGTGCCGGACTGGTACTGCGCCAGCACCCGACCGGTGGTGAGCACGAGGGGGTACTCGGCGTCGGGGACCTCGTGCGCCTCGACGTGCTCGACGCGCAGGAACCGGGCCCGGCCGTCGGGGGTGGCGAACCGCTCGGTGAACAGCCGCGGGGTCCCGGGGTGGTCCGGCGCGGGACAGGGCCAGAAGACGCCGTCCTCGGCGTCGATGCGCGCGTAGCTGATCCCGGAGTAGTCCGCCGCTCCCCCGGCGCTGGCCCGGCGCAGCTCCTCGAAGACCGTCTCCGGGTCGCCGCTGAACAGCTCGCCGGCACCGAGCCGGCCGGCGAGCGTGGCGAGCAGCTGCAGGTCGTCGGGCACCCCGGCGGGCGGGTCCAGCGCCCGCCGGCGGCGGACGACGCGGCCCTCGAGGTTGGTCATCGTGCCCGCCTCCTCCGCCCACATGGCGCTGGGCAGGACGACGTCGGCGAGCTCGGCGGTCTCGGAGAGGAAGAAGTCGCTGACCACGAGGAAGTCCAGGCGCTGCAGCCGGCTGATCACCCGGCGGGCGTCCGGCGCGCTGACCGCCACGTTGGACGCCAGCACGAGCAGGGTGCGGACGCCGCCGTCGGAACCGAGCGCGTCGAGCAGCTCGAAGGCCGACCGCCCCGGCATCGGCAGGTCGTCGGGGTCGACACCCCACACCCCGGCGACGTGCGCCCGGGCGGCCGGGTCCGCCAGGGACCGGTAGCCGGGCAGCTGGTCGGCCTTCTGCCCGTGCTCCCGGCCGCCCTGCCCGTTGCCCTGGCCGGTGACCGTGCCCCAGCCGCTGCCCGGCCGGCCGGGGAGGCCCAGCGCCAGCGCCAGGTTGATCCAGGCCTGGGCGGTGTCTGTGCCGCTGCGGTGCTGCTCGGCGCCGCGCGCGGTGAGCACGATCGCCCGGTCCGCCCCGGCCAGGGCGTGCACGGTCTCCCGCTGCTGCTCGACGGGCACCCCGGTGATCCGCTCGACGCGGTCGGGCCAGTAGGCGGCGGCACCGGCGCGGACGTCGTCGAACCCGCTCGTGCGGGCCGCGACGTAGGCCTCGTCGACCAGCCCCTCGGCGATCGCGATGTGCAGCAGGCCGTTGGCCAGCGCCAGGTCGGTGCCCGGCAGCGGCTGCAGGTGGAGGCCGGCCCCGCGGGCGGTGGCGGTGCGGCGGGGGTCGATCACGATGTGCCGGGCGCCCCGCTCGCGGCCGGCGTCGAACCACTGCATGGCCGGCGGCATGGTGTCGGCCGGGTTGGAGCCGACGAGCACGACGACGTCGGCGTCGGCGATGTCGCTGAGCGGGAAGGGCAGGCCGCGGTCGAGCCCGAAGGCGCGGTTGGCCGCGCCGGCCGCCGAGCTCATGCAGAAGCGGCCGTTGTAGTCGATGGCGCTGGTGCGCAGCGCTACCCGGGCGAACTTGCCGAACTGGTAGGCCTGCTCGTTGGTGAGCGATCCCCCGCCGAAGCAGCCCACGGCGTCGCGGCCGTGCAGTTGCTGGGTCCGCTCGATCGCCCCGACCACCCGGTCGAGGGCGTCGTCCCAGGAGGCCTCGACCAGCGGGCTGGTCCGGTCGCCGGGCACCGCGCGCACGAGCGGGCGGGTGAGCCGCTCGGGGTGGTCGAGCAGCTCGGTCGACGACCAGCCCTTCGAGCACAGGCCCCCGCGGTTGGTCGGGAAGTCCAGCGGGACGAGCGTCGCCGGGCGGTCCCCCGCGGTCACGGCCATGCCGCACTGCAGTGAGCAGTACGGGCAGTGCGTCGCCGTCGTCCGGAGCACGGCGGCACCGCGACCTGCGGACTCGGGGGCGACGGCGGCGGGCATGCACCGAGACTGGGCCCCGGTCGTTTCCCCGGGTGCACACCGGCGTCAACGCTGGGTGCACAGGAACTCACACCGCTCCGACCGGTGCGGTGAGCGGCTGAGGCATGATCGGCCGCGGGGGACCCGGATCGAGAGGAAGGCGACGATCGTGGACCTGCCCCGAGCAGACGCCGATCCCGACAGCCGCGAGGGCCGGGGCGGCATGGCCGCCGTGATGCCCGCCGCGCCGCCGGGATCGGGCCGCACCGCACTGGACCGGCGCCGCATCATCGGCGCGGCCGTCGAGTTCATCGACGCGCACGGCCTGGCCGCGCTCACCATGCGGCGGCTGGGCGCCCACCTCGGCGTCGAGGCGATGGCCCTGTACCGCTACGTGCCCAGCCGGGATAACCTGCTCGACGGCGTGGTGGAGGCCGTCGTCGACGAGCTGTACGGCGATCCCGACGTGCACCTGACGCCGGGGCACGGTTGGCAGGACTACCTGCAGCGGCTGGCGCACGGCGTCCGCCGCATCGCGCTGGCGCACCCCGAGGTGTTCCCGTTGGTGGCCACGCGTCCGCCGGCGGCACCGTGGGTGCGGCCGCCGCTGCGGAGCCTGCGCTGGGTGGAGTCGTTCCTGGTCGCGCTGATCGACAGCGGCTTCTCCGAGGAGGCGGCGGTGTCGGCCTACCGCGCCTACTCGAGCTTCCTGCTGGGCCACCTGCTGCTGGAGGTCTCGCAGCAGGGTGTGGCGGTCAACGCGGAGGACAAGCCCGAAGGCGTCGAGGAGGCGCAGGCGGCCACCGACCTGAGCGAGTACCCGACGGTCGTGCGCCTGGAGCCGCTGCTCTCGCTGGACGAGTCGGCCGCGGAGTTCGAGGAGGCGCTGGAGAACCTGCTCGAGCGGCTGGAGCTGGTGCTGCGGGAGGGCCGGGCGCCCGGGCGAGGGGACGACCGGGAGTGAGCTCCTCAACATGCGGGTCGCTGTTTACGTCGTAAACAGCGGGGGCATGTCCGTGACCGGCCCTCGGCGGTGAGCACGTACCCCCGAGGTGAGACCGCAATCGGAAAACCCAGTTCTGAACCCGCGAGGAGCGCACGTGATCACCGAGCAGCAGCTCAGCACCGTCATCGGCAGCACCGCCCACGGCACGGACGGCAAGATCGGCACCGTCGGCGAGGTCTACCTGGACGACGAGACGGGCCGTCCCGAGTGGGCGACCGTCCACACCGGCCTGTTCGGGACCAAGGAGTCCTTCGTCCCGCTCGCCGAGGCCGACCTGTCGGGCAGCGACCTCCGCCTGCCCTACGACAAGGACAAGGTCAAGAACGCCCCCCAGATCGACACCGACGGCCACCTCTCCCCCGAGGAGGAGGCCGAGCTCTACCGCTACTACGGCATCGGGTCGGGCACGGAGACCGCCTACACCGACACCACGACCACCGACCGCACGAACACTCACGGCACCGTCGGCCACGACACCTCGGGCCCGACGACCGACAACGCCATGACCCGCTCGGAGGAGCAGCTCCGCGTCGGCACCGAGCGCGTCGAGGCCGGTCGCGTCCGGCTGCGCAAGTACGTCGTCACCGAGAACGTCACGCAGACCGTCCCGGTCTCGCACGAGGAGATCCGCGTCGAGCGCGAGCCGATCACCGACGCCAACGTGGGCAACGCCCTCGACGGCCCGGCCATCTCCGAGGAGGAGCACGAGGTGGTGCTCCACGCCGAGCGCCCCGTCGTCGCCAAGGAGGCCGTGCCGGTCGAGCGCGTGCGCCTGGACACCCAGACGGTGACCGAGCAGGAGACCATCAACGAGACGGTGCGTAAGGAGCAGATCGAGCTCGACGACGAGACCACTCGCCGGAGCTGATCGGACGGCGGCGCGGGCCCCGGCCCGCGCCGCCGCCGCCCCTGCACCACCCGGTCCAATCCCTGGCCGTGCCGCACCACCTCGAAGGAATCCATCTCATGGCCACATCCGACCCGATTCCCGGCGACGGCCGGGCCCCGGGCGCCTCGGCGACCCGCGGCGCCGCGCGCGACGCCGTCGACGCCCAGCACGACCGCTTCGGCGGCATCAAGTGGGGAGCCGCCTTCTTCGGCTGGCTGTCCGCCAACGGGCTCGCCGTGATCCTCATCGCCCTGGCCAGCGCGGGCGGCCTGGCCATCGGGCTCTCCCAGCTCGACGCCGCCGACGACGCGGCCGACCAGGCCGACACCATCGGCATCGCGGGCGGCATCGTCCTGCTGGTCGTCCTCTTCCTCGCCTACCTGGCCGGTGGCTACGTCGCCGGTCGCATGGCGCGCTTCGACGGTGCCCGCCAGGGCATCGCCGTCTGGGTGATCGGCCTGCTGGTCGTGCTGGCGCTCGCTCTCGCGGGCCTGGTCTTCGGCTCGGAGTACAACGTGCTCCAGCAGCTGGACCTCCCGCGCATCCCGATCGACGAGGGCACGCTGACGACCGGCGGCATCATCGCCCTGGTCGCCGTCCTCCTGGTCACGCTGCTGGGCGCGATCCTGGGCGGCAAGCTCGGCGACCGCTTCCACCGCAAGGTCGACCGCGCGGGCTTCGACGTCTGACGCACCGGACCTCCGAACGGGGGCCGTCCCATCCGGGGCGGCCCCCGTTCGCGTGTCCGGGTCGTGGTCGAATGCCGGGGTGACCCAGGGACCCACCATCCGGCGGATCGACGACCCGGACGAGGAGGGACCCGACGTCCGGCTGGCCGAGACCCGGGACGTGCCCCGGATCGCCGCGACGCTGACCGTCGCCCTGGCCGACTCGCGGTGGACCCGCTGGGCGCTCCCGGACGACGGGCGCATGCAGCGGCTCACCCGCCTGCACGAGCTCGACGCGGGGCACCGCGGGGTGGCCACGGCCAGCACGTGGGTCACCGACGACGTCGACGCCGTCGCGGCGTGGGAGCCGCCGGCGGGCACCGCTCCCCTGCCGGCGGACGTCGCCGAGGCCCTGGCCCGCGAGCTGCCGCACATCACCGGCAACCGGGCCCGGGTGGTGGCCGAGACCGCCGCACTCGTCGGTGCCGCCCGGCCCGCCGAGCCGCACTGGTGGCTGTCCCACCTCGGGGTCCGGCCCTCCGCCCGCCGTCGGGGGCTGGCGGCCGCGGTGCTCGCCCCGGTGATCGTGCGGAGCGACACCCTGCAGGACCTGGCGGCAGCCGCGGTCTACTCGTGGGCGAACGTCCGCTTCCTGCGGGGCTTCGGCTTCGACGTGACCGCCGAGCTGCGCACCTCCGACGACGAGCTCCCGGTGTGGGTGGTGACTCGCCGGCCGCTGCCGCGCTGACCTCGGACGCCCTATCGTCGCGGCATGTTCGAGGTGCCCCCGCGGGACTCGCTGCCGGACGACCTACGGGCGCGCTTGGACCAGGTGGAGGAGAAGTCCGGCTTCGTGCCGAACATCTTCCTGAGCCTCGCGCGCCGCCCCGCCGAGTGGCGGGCCTTCTTCGCCTACCACGACGCGCTCATGGACAAGGACACGCCGGGGCTGCCCACGGCCGACCGCGAGCTGGTCGTCGTCGCCACGAGTGCGGAGAACCGCTGCCTCTACTGCGTGGTCGCGCACGGGGCGATCCTCCGCATCCGGGCGCGCGATCCGCACCTGGCCGACCAGATCGCCACCGACTGGCGCAAGGCCGCGATCGACGACCGGCAGCGGGCCGTCCCCGAGGTGGCCATCCGGTTCGCACGCGAACCGTGGACGGTGACGCCCGCCGATCTGGACTCGCTGCGCGGGCACGGGTTGTCCGAGGACGACGTCTGGGACGTCGGCGCCATCAGCGCGTTCTTCGCGATGTCGAACCGGCTCGTGCACCTGACCGGCACCATGCCGAACGAGGAGTTCTACCTGATGGGCCGGGTGCCCCGGTCCCGGGAGAACTCCCCGTCCGGCTGACCGCGCGTCACCTGTCCCCGGCGGGCTCCCCCTGGGGCTTGGCGATCGCCGTGCCGCTCACCTTCGCCAGCTCGGCGGCGACGACTGCCACGTTGGCCTGCCACTGCTGCTCCGGGGTCGGCGGCAGGATCATCGCCCACATCGGCAGGCAGAAACCGAGCAGCTGCCCGGCGCCGCGGGGCCGGGCGTAGAACCACATGTGGAAGTGCGAGCCGCCGTCGCCCCAGCGCGCGACGTGCACCCGACCGATGCCACCGATCGCCTGGATCGCCCGGTCCAGCCGGACGATCATCTGACCCAGTTCGCCGGCCAGCTGGTCGTCGAGGTCGTCCATGTCGACGTGTGCACGGGTCTCGAGGAACAGCTGCACCGGCACCCCGGACGGCCTGGTCGCGCTGACCCGCCAGTTCCGGTCGGCCCAGATGTACTCGTCATCCGCTGCCGCGCACGCGGAACAGGGCGGGCCGCCCGGCTCTCCCGTGCGGGGGCGGTCGGTCGGGTAGTGCGGCTTGGGCCGGCGGACCCGGAATTCGCCCTCGAACGGGAAGATCGACCATTTCACGAACTCCGGCAACGGCAGCGACGACGTCTCTCGGCCCGGTGTCATCTCCCGATCCTGCCGCTTCTTCCGGTCATGGCAGCAGAAGCCGCGGTCGGGCAGCACCGCAGGCACCTCGACGGCGCGGCTGCCTGGGCCGTACCACCGCACGTCACGGTGCTCTATCCATTCGTCGAGCCGGCTTCCGCGCGCCGACCCGAGACGCTGGACGCCATTCGCGAAACGGTCCGGGCGATGCCGGCATTCGACTGCTCGTTCGCCGAGACGTCCTGGTTCGGCGAGGACGTTCTGTGGCTCGCGCCGGATCCGGCTCAGCCGTTCCGAAACCTCACGACCGGGATCGTCCGGGCTTTTCCGGAGCACCCGCCGTACGCGGGGGCCCATGAGGACTCGGTGCCGCACCTCACGGTGGGCGAGCGGAGGCTCGCGGATCTGCCGACGCTGAGGCGGGCCGAGCAGCAGGTCTCCGCCCATCTCCCCGTCCGTGCCCGCATCGACACCGTCCTCCTCATCGAGGGGGCCGCAGCGCCTCGGTCCTGGCGGGTGGTGCAGGAGTTCCCGCTCGCTCCCTGACGCCGACCGCCGGTGCCGGTCGCGCGCGCACCCGGACGGCGAGTCCGGCGCAGAGGACGACGGCCAGACCCCCGACGAGCGTGCCGGCGGTGAGCTGCTCGCCCAGCAGCAGCCCGGCCCAGACGAGGCTCAGGACCGGCTGGACGAGCTGCATCTGGCTGACCCGCGCCATCGGGCCGATTGCCAGGCCGCGGTACCAGGCGAAGAAGCCCAGGTACATGCTGACCGCCGCCAGGTAGCCGAACGCCGCCCACTGGCCGGGGGTGCCCTCGGGCGGGCTGGCCGCGGCCGATACCAGGGTCAGGGTGCCGGTCACCGGCGCGGCGAGGACGAGCGCCCAGGAGATGGTCTGCCAGGCACCGAGCTCGCGGGCCAGCAAGCCGCCCTCGGCGTACCCCACGGCGGCCGCCAGCACGGCGCCGAAGAGCAGCAGGTCAGCGAGGTGCAGGCCGGCGAGGCCACCTGACGCAGCAGCGGCGAAGCCGACGGCGACCAGGGCACCCGCGCCGGTCGCGAGCCAGAAGGGCGTCGGCGGGTGCTCACCGGCCCGCAGCACGGCGACCACGGCGGTCGCGGCCGGCAGCAGCGCGATGACGACGGCGCCGTGGCTGGCGGGGGCGCTCGTCAGGGCGAACGACGTCAGGAGCGGGAATCCCGTGCCCACGCCGCCGGCGACCACGGCCAGGCGCCACCACTGGGTGCCCTGCGGACGTCGCTGCCGGGTGACCGCCAGCGCCACGGCTGCCAGGCCTGCCGCGACCACGGATCGGCCGGAGCCGATGAACAGCGGGTCGAGCCCCGCGACGGCGACGCGCGTGAAGGGCACGGTGAAGGAGAAGGCCAGGACGCCGAGCAACCCCCACGCGAGCCCGACTCCAGGCACCGGTAGCGGCCGAGAGCGAAGGACAGTAGCGCTATCGTATGCCGTCATGCTGGACGATAGCGGAGGCCGGATCGCCCGCGAGCTCCGGGACTGGATCGCCACGGCACCGCCGGGGGCGCGGCTGCCGTCCACCCGGGAGCTCGCCGCCCGCCACCAGGCCGGCCCGGTCACCGTGCAGAAGGCGCTGCGCACGCTGACCGCCCAGGGGCTGGTCGAGGCCCGCCCGGGTGTCGGCACGTTCGTTCGCGAGGTGCGCGCGGCCCGGCCGGCGGACTACGGCTGGCAGACCACGGCGATGGGCGGCACCACCGCGCCGGCGCCCGGGCTGCCCACGGTCCTGCGCACCGCGCCCAACGACGTCGTTGCGCTCCACGCGGGCTTCCCCGACCGGGAGCTGCTGCCCGAGCGGCTGGTCCGCTCCGCGCTCGCCCGTGCCGCGCGCACGGACGCCGCGCTGTCCCGGCCGCCCGCCGCCGGCCTGCCGGAGCTGCAGGCGTGGTTCGCCGGCGAGCTGCGGGCCGCCACCCCGGCCGACGTCGCCCCACCCACACCGCGGGACGTCGTCGTGCTGCCCGGCAGCCAGAGCGGGCTGAGCTCGGTGTTCCGGTCGCTGGTGGGCCGCGGGCAGCCGGTGCTGATGGAGTCGCCGACGTACTGGGGGGCGATCCAGGCGGCCACCCGCGCCGGCGTGCGCATCGTGCCGGTGCCCAGCGGCAGCGACGGCCCCGACCCGGACGAGCTGTCCCGCGCCTTCGCGTCGTCGGGCGCGCGGCTGTTCTACGCCCAGCCCAGCTACGCCAACCCGACCGGCGCGCAGTGGTCGGCCGACCGCGCGCGGCGGGTGCTCGAGGTGGTGCGCGCGCACGGCGCCTTCCTGCTCGAGGACGACTGGGCCCACGACTTCGGCATCACCACCACGCCCACCCCGGTAGCGGCCTCGGACGACTCCGGCCATGTGGTCTATCTGCGCTCGCTGACCAAGAGCGTCTCCCCCGCGCTCCGCGTCGCCGCCGTGGTCGCCCGCGGCGCCGCGCGCGACCGGTTGCTGGCCGACCGGGCCGCGGAGTCGATGTACGTCAGCGGGCTCCTGCAGGCCGCCGCCCTCGACGTCGTCACCCAGCCGGCGTGGGAGCGCCACCTGCGCGGCCTCCGCCCCCAGCTGCGGGCCCGGCGCGACCTGCTGGTGGGCGCCCTGGCCGAGCACACCCCCCAGGTGGACGTCGAGCAGGTGCCGGCCGGCGGTCTGCACCTGTGGGCGCGGCTGCCCGACGACACCGACTTGGACCGGGTGGTCGCCGGGTGCGAGGCCGCCGGCGTCGTCGTCGCACCGGGCACCGAGTGGTTCCCCGCCGAGCCGACCGCGCCCTTCCTCCGGCTCAGCTTCGCCGGCCCGGACCCCGGTCGCTTCCCGGACGGCGCCCGGATCCTCGGAGAGGTGCTCGCCCGCGTCCGCCGATGAGATTTCCCGGCACGAGGTGTCGATCCGGGCAGGATCCGCTCGTACAGGGGGTGAGCGGCCGGCACGGTGCCGGCGCCGACCCGAGGAGGACACCATGGCTCTCTATCTGCTCGCGATGCACCAGCCCGTCGGACCGGCACCGGACAGGGAGGTCCTCCAGCAGGTGATGGCCGACCTCGACGTCGTCCGGAAGGAGCTGCAGGCGGCCGGCTCGTGGGTGTTCGCCGGCGGCCTGCACGATCCCGGCGCCTCGACCGTGCTGCGCCCCGACGGCAACGACGTGCTGATCACCGACGGCCCCTACGCCGAGGGCGCCGAGCACCTGGGTGGGATCACCGTGATCGACGTCCCCGACCTGGATGCCGCCGTCGGGTGGGGACGTCGGCAGGCATCGGCCAGCGGCCTGCCCATCGAGGTGCGGCCGTTCCGGGACGCCTTCTGACGGTGTCGCCGGACGCCGCGGTCGAGGCCGTCTTCCGGGAGAGCTACGGCCGCGCCGTCGCCGTCCTCACCCGTCTCCTCGGCGACATCGGTGCCGCCGAGGAGGCGGTGCAGGACGCGCTCACCGCCGCGCTGGCCCGGTGGCCCGACGAGGGCATCCCGCCGAGTCCGGCGGGGTGGATCGTCACGACGGCCCGCAACCGGGCGATCGACCGCTGGCGCCGGGAAGCGGCGCGGACCGACAAGCACGTGCAGGCGGAACTGCTCCGCGGGGAGCCCGAGCCGGTCGAGGAGGTCGCGGTGACCGACGACCGGCTGCGCATGGTCTTCACCTGCTGCCACCCGGCGCTGGCCGTGCCGGCCCAGGTGGCCCTGACGCTGCGGCTGCTCGGCGGGCTGACGACCGCGGAGATCGCCGCCGCGTTCCTGGTGCCCGAGCCGACGATGGCCCAGCGGCTCGTGCGGGCCAAGGCCAAGATCCGCGACGCCCGCATCCCCTACCGCGTGCCCACGGAGGCGGAGCTGCCCGACCGGCTGCCGGCGGTGCTGGCCGTCGTCTACCTGGTCTTCACCGAGGGGTACACCGCCTCGGCCGGCGAGGAGCTGGTGCGCGCGGAGCTCTGCGCCGAGGCCGTCCGCCTCGGGCGGCTCCTGGCCGAGCTCATGCCCGACGAGCCAGAGGTGGCCGGGTTGCTGGCGCTGATGCTGCTCACCGAGTCCCGCCGCCCGGCCCGGACGTCGCCCTCCGGCGACCTGGTGCTGCTGGCCGACCAGGACCGGACGCGCTGGGACGCCGCACTGGTCGCCGAGGGACAGGAGCTCGTCCGCCGGTGCCTGCGCCGCAACCACCCCGGGCCCTACCAGCTCCAGGCCGCCATCGCGGCGGTGCACAGCGACGCGGCCACCGCCGAGGAGACCGACTGGGCCCAGGTCGTCGCGCTGTACGACCAGCTGATGGCGGTGTCGCCGACACCGGTCGTCGCGCTGAACCGCGCCGTCGCCGTCGCCGAGGTGGCCGGGTCTGCGGCCGGCCTGGAGATCGTCGACGGGCTGGACCTGCGCCACCACCTGCTCCCGGCGGTGCGGGCCGACCTGCTGCGCCGGCTGGGTCGCGTGGAGGAGGCGGTCGCCGCCTACGACGCCGCCCTGGCCCTCACCGCCAACGAGCGCGAGCGCGCCTTCCTCCGGCGGCGGCGCGATGAGTTGTCGGCGTCCGGACGGTCGACAGGGACATGAGCAGCCCGCAGCCCCTCGACCACACGTTCACCGCGCCCATCGAGAAGGACGGCGCCTTCCCGACCTACCTCGTCGAGCCGGGCTCCGCCGCACTGCTCGGCACCCGGAAGGCGGTCAAGGTCACCGGCACCGCCGACGGGCACGAGTTCGCCGCCACGCTGATGCCCTCGGGAACCGGCCCGCACTGGCTGCCGCTACGGGCGGCCATCTGCACCGCCATCGGCAAGCAGGAGGCCGGCGAGCAGGTGACGGTGCACCTGCGGCACCGGCTGTCCTAGGCCCAGCTCAGTCCCAGGTTCGGCGCTGCTTCTTGAGCTGCCCGCGCTGCTTCTTGGCCTCGATGCGGCGCTCCGTCGAGCCGCGGGTCGGCTTGGTGCGGCGGCGGGCCGGTGGCGGCGGCGCCAGCGCGGCCCGGAGGACGGCGGCCATCCGCTCGCGCGCGGCCTGCCGGTTGCGCAGCTGCTGGCGGTGCTCGCTGGCGGCGACGGTGAGGACGCCGTCGACGAGCCGGCCGCTCAGGCGGTGCGCCAGCCGGACCCGCTGGGGATCGGTGAGCCCCGGCAGGTCCGCGGGCGTGACCGACAGCTCGACGCGCGAGTCGGCGGTGTTGACCCCCTGCCCGCCCGGGCCCGACGAGCGGGAGAACCGCCAGCTCAGCGCGGCCGCGGGGACGACAACGGAGCCGGTGACCGCCAGGTCACCGGCTCCGTTGTCGACGGCAGGCACGCGCCCAGTCTGACCTCAGTCGGGCACCGGATCGGCACCGCCCGTCGCGCCCGGCCGGCAGCGCACCAGCCGGCGGGCGGTGAGCCAGCTGCCGCGGCGGGCGCCGTGCCGCTCGAGGGCCTCGACGGCGTAGGCCGAGCAGGTCGGCTCGTAGACGCAGCAGGGTGCCCGCTTCGGGCTGATCTCCCGCTGGTAGACGCGGACGGCGGCGGCCAGGCGCTCGGCGAGCCGGCTCCCCCGCTCCCCCGTGCCGGCCCGGCGGACGGCGCGGGCGGTCGACGGCGCCAGCAGGAACGCGTCGCCGCCGCAGCCGATCGCGTTGGCCAGGCAGCAGCCGGTGTTGAGGAACAGCAGGTCGCGCAGGCAGGTGTCGTTGCGCCGTCCGTAGCCGTAGCCGGGCCCGTACCCGTAACCCCCCGGCGGACCGTAGCCCCGGCCGTAGCCCGGCCCGCCGTAGCCGCCGTAGCCGCGGTGGGGACGACGGCGCCGGGGACCCCAGCCGCTGCTCCAGATGAAGACCACGGCGGGTTACAGGATCGGCTTGCCGCCGGTGACCGCGATGCGCGCCCCCGACACGTAGGAGGCCTCGTCGCTGGCCAGCAGCACGTAGACCGGGGCGAGCTCGGCCGGCTGCCCGGCCCGGCCCAGCGGCACCTGCTGGCCGAAGCTCTCCACCTTCTCCTCCGGCATGGTGGCCGGGATCAGCGGCGTCCAGATCGGCCCGGGCGCGACGCTGTTGGCCCGGATGCCCTTCTCCGCGAGCATCTGCGCGAGCGAGGCGGTGAAGTTCGCGATGCCGGCCTTGGTCATCGCGTAGGCGATGAGGTTCGGGCTGGGGTTGTCGGAGTTGACCGACGACGAGTTGATGATCGACGCGCCGGGCTGCATGTGCGGGACGGCGTCCTTGGTGAGCGTGAACATCGCCGAGAGGTTGGTGGCGACGGTGAAGTCCCACTCCTCGTCGGAGATTTCCTCGAGCGAGTCGTGGCTCATCTGGTAGGCGGCGTTGTTCACCAGGATGTCCACCCGGCCAAAGGCCTCGACCGCCTTGGGGATGATCGTCTTGCAGTGCGCGCGGTCGGAGATGTCGCCGGGGACAAGAACGCACGTGCGCCCGGCCTGCTCGACGTATTTCGCGGTGTCCTGCGCGTCCTCGTGCTCGTTCAGGTAGGAGATGAGGACGTCGGCGCCCTCGCGGGCGAAGGCGATCGCGACGGCGCGGCCGATGCCGCTGTCGCCGCCGGTGATGACGGCCTTCTTGCCGGCGAGCCGGCCGGAGCCCTGGTAGCTCTCCTCGCCGTGGTCGGGCTTGGGGTCCATCGCGCCGAGCGTCCCCGGCGGGGTCTGCTGCTGGGCGGGCTGGCTCTCGGGACGGGGCGATGACACGGGGGGTCCTCCGGTACAGGGCGGGCGCTGTGCGGTCCTGACCTCTGCTGGCCCGGCCGCTCGCCGCCTGCCTACCCGCGCCGCCCCGCGCGGAACCCGCGCCTCAGGCGGCGCGGGCCAGGGTGGTCGTCGCGGCAGCGAGGGTGGCCGGCGCGGGGGCGGACACGGGCAGCTCCCAGCGCATCTCCAGCCGACGCCGTCCCGACTCGTCGAGGACGGGCACCCACCGGCACTCCGGGCACTCGGGGCTGCGCATGACGGGCCACCTCTCGTTCACCTGCTGTTCACCTTGCGGATGCCCAGTGTGCACCATGCGCGCGCGCCACACGCGTCGTTACCGGATCGTCACCCCATCGGGGTGAGGTCGCCCCGGCCGGGGTCGGCGGGAAGGGAACAGCCGTCAGGCACGCTGGTCCTCCTGATGACCACGACTGTCGCCCCTCCCCTGCTCGACGACCCGGCCGACCTGACCGCGCTCCGCGCGCGCGGCGCCGACCCCGACGAGCTGTTCGCCGACTTCACCGCCTGGGCCGAGGCCGGCGGCACGACGCTCTACCCGGCGCAGGAGGAGGCGCTGATCGAGCTGGTCAGCGGCGCGAACGTGGTCCTCGCGACGCCGACGGGGTCGGGCAAGTCGCTCGTGGCCACCGGCGCGCAGTACGCGGCGCTGGCCGCCGGGCGGCGCAGCTACTACACCGCGCCGATCAAGGCGCTGGTCAGCGAGAAGTTCTTCGCCCTCTGCGGGATCTTCGGCGCGGCCAACGTCGGCATGCTGACCGGCGACGCGTCGGTGAACGCCGGGGCGCCGATCATCGCCTGCACCGCGGAGATCCTGGCCAACGTCGCGCTCCGCGAGGGCGGCGGGCCGGACGGGGTGGGCGACGCCCTCGTCGTCATGGACGAGTTCCACTTCTACGGCGACCCCGACCGCGGCTGGGCCTGGCAGGTGCCGCTGCTCGAGCTGTCGGAGGCCCAGTTCCTGCTCATGAGCGCCACGCTGGGCGACGTCACGTCGCTGCGCGAGGACCTCACCCGCCGGACGGGCCGGCCCACCGCGCTGGTCGCCAACGCCGAGCGCCCCGTCCCGCTGCACCACTACTACGCGACGACGCCGATGCACGAGACCATCCAGGAGCTGCTGGACACCCGGCAGGCGCCGATCTACGTCGTCCACTTCACCCAGGCCTCGGCGCTGGAGCGCGCGCAGGCGCTGATGAGCGTCAACGTCTGCACGAAGGAGGAGAAGGCCGCGATCGCCGACATGATCGGCGGGTTCCGGTTCACCTCGAGCTTCGGGACGACGCTCTCGCGCCTGGTCCGGCACGGCATCGGCGTCCACCACGCTGGCATGCTGCCCAAGTACCGGCGGCTGGTGGAGCAGCTGGCCCAGGCCGGCCTGCTCAAGGTCATCTGCGGCACCGACACCCTCGGGGTCGGCATCAACGTGCCCATCCGCACCGTCGTCTTCTCGGCGCTGTCGAAGTACGACGGCGTCCGCATGCGGCTGCTCCAGGTGCGCGAGTTCCACCAGATCGCCGGCCGGGCGGGGCGCGCCGGCTACGACACCGCGGGCACCGTCGTCGTCCAGGCGCCGGAGCACGAGGTGGAGAACCTCAAGCAGTTCGCCAAGGTCGCCGACGACCCGAAGAAGCGCCGCAAGCTCGTCCGCAAGAAGGTGCCCGACGGCATGGTGCCGTGGAGCGAGGCGACGATGAACCGGCTGGTCGAGGGCGAGCCGGAGAAGCTGACCAGCAACATGCGGGTGTCGACGGCGATGATCCTGGACGTCGTCGACCGCCCCGGTGACCCGTTCGCGGCGATGCGCCGGCTGCTCACCGACAACCACGAGCCGCGCAAGAAGCAGCTGAAGCTCATCCGCGACGCGATCGGCATCGCGCGCTCGCTGCTGCAGGCCGGCGTCCTGGAGCGGCTGCCCGAGCCGGAGCCCGACGGCCGGCGCTACGACCTGACGCTGGACCTGCCGCCGGACTTCGCGCTCAACCAGCCGCTGTCGACCTTCGCGCTGGCCGCCATCGACCTGCTCGACCCAGGGTCCGACACCTACGCCCTCGACGTCGTCAGCGTCATCGAGGCGACCCTCGACGACCCGCGCCAGATCCTCGCCGCGCAGCTGAACAAGGCCAAGGGCGAGGCCGTCGCGCAGATGAAGGCCGAGGGCATCGAGTACGACGAGCGGATGGAGCTGCTCGAGGAGGTCACGTACCCCAAGCCGCTGGAGGAGCTCCTCGACGCCGCGTTCGAGGTGTACGTGCGCACCAACCCGTGGGCCGCCGACGCGCACCTGTCGCCGAAGGCCGTCGTCCGCGAGATGTGGGAGCGGGCGTTCACCTTCCGGGAGTTCGTGAACACCTACGGGCTCACGCGCTCGGAAGGCGCGGTGCTGCGCTATCTGTCGGACGCGTACAAGGCGCTGCGGTCCGGTGTGCCCGCGGACGCCCGCACCGAGGAGGTCACCGACCTGGTCGAGTGGCTGGGCGAGCTCGTGCGCCAGGTGGACTCGTCACTGCTGGACGAGTGGGAGGCGCTCACCCACCCGGACGACGGCGGTCCGGTGGCCGAGGTCGCCGTCCCCGCCCGCCCGCGTCCGCTCACCGGCAACGAGCGCGCGTTCACCGCGATGGTGCGCAACGCGCTGTTCCGCCGGGTGGAGCTGTGGGCCCGCCGCCGGTGGTACGACCTCGGCGAGCTGGACGCCGGCTCGGGCTGGACGGCCGAGCGCTGGGAGACCGTCGTGCGCGGCTACTTCGAGGAGCACGCCGAGGTGCGCACCGGCGGGGACGCTCGCGGCCCGGCGATGCTGATCTGGGACAAGTCGGAGCCGGGCGTCTGGCGGGTGCGGCAGATCGTCGACGACCCCGAGGGCGACCACGACTGGGGCTTCGACGTCGAGGTGGACCTGGAGGCCTCCGACGAGGAGGGCTCCGCGGTGATCCGCCTGGTCGACGCCGGCCGCAAGGACTAACGCTTAGCGGCGCTCGTCCAGGGCCTCCGTCGTCCCGGCACCCGGGTTGTCAGCGGAGGAGGTCGTCCGAGACATCGGAGACGATCGCCTTGAAGGTGCGGGTGTCCACCTCGTCGTCGACGGTGACGCGGACGATGTCGGCGATCTGCTGCTCCGAGGCGGGCTTCGCGGCGCTCGCGCGGGCGGCGGCCACCGCGTGCAGGTAGCGGACCCGCTCGGGAACGGCGGAACGGGGGGCGGAGGAGGGTTCGACGCGCTGGGGGTGCATGCCTCGACGGTAGGACGATCCGGGCCGGTGTGACGGGAAACACCGCCGGGCGACGGGGACCGGTCCGTCCCGCGGAGCCGCCGCGACCCGGGCGCCCCAGCCGTACCAGCCTCGTGATCGCCGCTCCGCCGCGTCACGATCGGGCATCGATCGTGGTCCACGCCACAGGTGAGGTCCTACGGTCCCGCCATGAGGAGCCTTCTCACCAGGGCGGTCGCGCTCACGGCGGTGGTGCTCGTCGTCGGGTGCTCCGGGCCGTCGGACGGCGAGTCGACCGGTGCGGACGGCGGCGGCGCAGGCGCCGTGGCCGACGAGGGCGGTGCAGCCGGCGACGACGACGGTGCCGCGGCCGACGCCGACCGGCAGGTGGTCACGAACGCCGCCACCACCCTGGCCGTGGGCGATCCGGCCGAGGGCGCCCAGCGGGTGAGCGAGCTGGTGGAGTCCGTCGGCGGCCGGGTCGACGAGCGGACCGAGCAGACCGCGACCGGCGACGACACGGGCGCCTCCGCCGACCTCGTGGTCCGGGTACCGGCGGACGCGCTGACCGACCTGCTCGCCGACCTGGCGGAACTCGGCGAGGTGGCCAGCGTGTCGGTCAACCGCTCGGACGTGACCGGCCAGGCCGTCGACCTGGACGCCCGGATCTCGGCGCTGCAGACCTCGGTGGCCCGGCTGCAGACCCTGCTCGACCAGGCCCCCACCACCGACGCCCTGCTGGCCGCCGAGGGTGCGCTGTCCGGCCGGCAGGAGCAGCTGGAGTCGCTGCAGTCCCAGCGGGCTCTCCTGGCCGACCAAGTGGAGCTGTCCACGCTGCGGGTCCACCTGGAGCGGCCCGGGGTGGCGCCGCCGGGTGGTCCGGACGGCTTCGTCGACGCGCTCGGCACCGGGTGGAACGCCCTCGTTTCAGCGGCAGGCGCGGCTGTCGTCGTCCTCGGCGTCCTGCTGCCGTGGCTGCTCGTGGCGGCCGTGATCGGCTCAACTGTGCTAGTCACGCTCCGCCGCGCTCAGGGGCGGGCCGTCGCTGAGCCGCCGATCCAAGCTCCGTAGGCGACGCCAGTCGCAATTGCGACCATTTCATCGACTAGGCACCTGCGATCAAGGCAGCCGCCGCGCCAGCTGCACCACCGACGAGGGTCGCCGCACTGAGTACCGCAATCTCGAGCTCCTTAGCGCGACCACCCTCTAGAAGTGCAACCACCTGCTTGGCGTTCTCTAGATACGCAGGGAACTCCTCCGCTGCCACCAATTCCAGATTATCGCGAAACGCTCGAACCTCATCTGTCGCATACGCTCCAGAGATCAGGGAACGAGCGAACTCACGATCATGCACTACCGCGAGTTCCGCACTTAATACTCGCAACCCAAGTTCGCGAGCGAGACGGCCGGTCCCGAACAGGCGGGAAAGCGCAGACCGCAGACCCTGTGCACGGTGAGCTCGGATGAGCTCCTGTGTTGCGTCGCCAACCTGAGTCGCACGGTAGAGTCGGCGGTTCCTGTAGCGCGTCAAAGTGTAGAAAACGCCGAGCTCGTGAGAAAGTTCAAGGTGCAGATTAGAAAGGCCGTTGAGCTCAGAGCCATACCTGTTGGAATCGTAGGTGAACAGGGAAATCTTTTCCTCGCCCGGAGTGCGGGTATGCGAGAAGCCGCCGTTGGCACCCGCATCTAATGCACAATCAGCGTGAAACGGAGACGGACCCAACATGGTCGGCCGCGTTTCAGCGTCGCTTCCGAATTGGCGCTTTAGAAACTCGCGCACCACTATGACTGCGACGTCTCCCGCAGGCTCTTCGATTTGGTCGAGGCAGACGATCATGGTACTCGGCCCGGCCGCCGAGTAGATTGTCCGTACGAGGAAGTTCTCGCCACAATCTCGCGCTCGCCAAGGGATCAAGTCTTTTCGGAGTCGGGCGGGAACTCTCAGCCTAAATTCGACGAAACCAGAAATAGGTTGAGGTGAGAATCGAAGAGGCGCGAACGTAAGGTCGAAGGGGTCATCCTCGTCCTGCAGCGGCCCTCCATTGAAGTAGCGAGCCTCGACCTTGACGTCGTCCACCGAAGGCAGGCCATTCAAACCTGCCTCGACGACCTTAGGCCACGATAGCTCCGGAGGGTCGACCGACTCAGCCAGTTCGAAGCTAAGGCAACCGATACCAAAGTGGCGCACAGATCCTCCGCAACTCGATGGGACTAACTGGAGAGCAAGCTGCAAATTTTGCAGACGACGAGCCACCCCCAGTACCGGATCTTGATGACGCGACAGGCCGATGCAGGCCCACCGTTCGTCTGCGATCGACACAGGCAGGTTAGTCGCCAGCCCAGACCTCTGCGCATGTACTGTTGGACGGAGGGCAGGCAGCAAACCGCCCGGCCTCAGACGCTTCGACGCGTCTCCGACCACACCCCGCCGGGCCTTGTCAGGCCGACCGGGTCGGGAATCTCCTTCAAGCCGCGCATGGGTTTCAGCAGCACCGGGTCCTCGTAGTCCGCCGGGCACTTCCGCTTGAACCAGCCGACTCAGTGATCCGCACTGATGCCCCGGCCGAAAGTACGGAGCCGTGGACGACCCCGGCCGGAGTGTAGGTATTCACCGAGGCCAGTTCCTCGGTGAATGCCATCGGCGTCATGCGCTCGGCGGTGGGCAATTGCTCCATTGCGGCCTCGCGCGTTCTGTCAGACGCCAACCGGCCGGTGCCGGCAGTGTTGGCCTGAGTCCGCGAGGCCGCGTCGCCCGAGGGTCGGCGTGACCAGACAAACAGGCATGTTCCCCCGTGCTCCCCCGCCGTGCGAGGCTCGCCGGGATGGGCGCATGAGCGGGTGGGAGACGGTCGCGGTCCTCGCGGCGGGGCTGGCGGCCGGAGGCATCAACGCCGTCGTCGGCTCGGGGACGCTGGTCTCCTTCCCCGTCCTGCTCGCCGTCGGCCTCCCGCCGGTGCCGGCCACCGTCAGCAACTCCCTCGGCCTCATCGCCGGCAACGCCTCGGGGGCCTTCGGCTACCGCCGCGAGCTGCGCGGCCAGGGCCGTCGGCTGCTCGCCCTGCTGCCGGCGTCGATCCTCGGCGGGCTGACCGGCGCCTTCCTCCTGCTCCACCTGCCCGCGTCTACGTTCGAGGCGGTCGTCCCGGGGCTCGTCGGCCTGGCCGTGGTGCTCGTCGCGGTCCAGCCCCTGGTGCAGCGGGCTCTGCAGCACCGGCGCTCCGCCGACGACGTCGAGCAGCACGTCGGCCCGGGCCGCACGGCCGCCCTCTTCGGCGGCGCCTACCTGACCGGCACGTACGGCGGATACTTCGCGGCCAGCCAGGGCGTGCTGCAGATCGGCATCTTCGGCCTGCTGCTGCGCGAGTCGCTGCAGCGGCTCAACGCGCTGAAGAACGTCCTCACCCTCGCGGTGAACACCGTCGCGGCAGGCACCTACGTCGTCGTCGCGACCGACCGGGTGGACTGGGCCGCGGCCGGCCTCCTCGCGGCCGGTTCGCTCGTCGGCGGCGCCGTGAGCTCCCGCTACGGCCGGCGGCTCCCCGAACCAGTGCTGCGGACGGCGATCGTCGTCCTCGGCCTGATCGCGATCGGGGTACTGCTGCGCCGATGAGTTCCCTCGAGTTCGCCTTCCTCGTACTCGCCGGCATCGGCGCGGGCCTCACCGGCAGCATCGCCGGCCTCGCCTCGCTCGTCAGCTACCCGGCGCTGCTGGCCACCGGCATCCCGCCGGTGACCGCGAACGTCACCAACACCGTGGCGCTGGTGCTCAACGCGGTGGGCTCGGTGAGCGCCTCCCGCCCCGAGCTGCGTGGTCAGGGCCGTCGGCTGCGGCCGCTGCTGGTCGCCGCCCTCCTCGGTGGCGCCACGGGCATGGCCCTGTTGCTGCTCACGCCGACCGAGGCGTTCGAGCGCATCGTCCCGTGGCTGATCGGCGGCGCCTCGGCGGCCATCCTCGTCCAGCGCCCGCCGCGCGAACTGGCGGCCGACGGCGCCCAGCAGCCGGTGCGGGATCCCCGATGGCTGCCGCTGGGCACGTTCGCGGTCGCGATCTACGGGGGCTACTTCGGTGCTGCCGCCGGCGTGCTCCTCCTCGCCATGTACCTGCTGGCCACGCACGAGGGCCTCCCCCGCGGCAACGCGATGAAGAACGTCGTCCTCGGGACGGCCAACGCCGTCGCGGCGGTCGGTTTCGTCGTGCTCACCGACGTCGCGTGGTCGGCGGCGCTGCCGCTGGCCTTGGGGTTCCTGATCGGAGGACGGCTCGGACCCCGCATCGTGCGGCGCGCTCCGCAGGGCGTCCTGCGCGCGGTCATCGCCGTCGCCGGGCTAGGGCTCGCCGTCCACCTGGGCATCCAGGCCTACTCCTAGACGCGAGTGCGCGCCCCGCCACTTCCCGGACCGGGCCGGGAGGTGGCGGGGCGCGCAGCGGGTGGAGCGGTCAGCCGCGGCCGACGTAGGCGGCGAGCACCAGGACGACGATGCTGCCCAGCAGGAGCAGCCGCGCCGGGGTCAGGCCGTTGACCAGCCCGGCGGTCGCCTCGACCCACTGGGGGCGGACGGCGGCGTCACGGGCCCGCTGCCGCACGATGCGCACCTCGTCGGCCAGCAGCGTGACGGCAGTACCGAGCATCCCGAGCCCGAGCACCACGAACACCACCGACAGCCGCTCGTCGTAGCTCTCCGCCGTGCCACCCAGGACCGACGCGGCGATCCCGCCGAGCACCAGGCCGAGCAGGCCGCCGGCGACCGGCGCCCACGGCCCCATGACGGTCAGCGGCCCACGACGCGGCATCCGCGGAGCGGGGCGCACGGTGACGGGGGCGGTCGCGTGCGCGCTCGTCGGCTCCTGGTCGGGAGCCACCCCGGCGGCCGGCGGTACCGGGTCGGCGGCCGGCGCCGGGGACGGCGTCACGGCCGGCGACACCGCCGTCGACGGGCCCGACGTGGTCGCCCTCGCCTTGGGTGCGGCGGCCGCGCCGGCGGGACGGACCACCGGGATCTCGGCGGTACCGGGGCCGGTGGACGTGCTTCCGTTGCGTTCACTCATCGATTGATCACCTCACGGCCACGCTAGGCGCACCCGTCGCACGAGCTGAGCAGGCCACCCCGGCGACCCGATGACGCTGCGTGATGCCGCGCCGCTCACGGCCTCGACGATCGGGCATGGACCAGCGGCGGCGAGGGCCCCGTCGATGATCCAGCGGCCCGGGACGTCCCGGTCGACCACCGCCCACCGGTCGTATGTCGAACGGCCTAGGGGGACCCGCCGTCGTGACGCTCGGTAGGCAAGCCCGTGCTGAACTGCCCGTACACCGCCGAAATCCGATCGCCCGCTCACTCTGCGCAACGGTGGTCGGCGCGTCGTCGGTGTGACGGACGGTTTCGAGGCGAACCCGTCCCGAGGAGCGCGAACTACTTGCACTTCGCAGGATCGCGATGCCATGTTCCGCCCTCCGGCGACGCTCCTCCGCCGCCGGAGCCGAGTCGCCCGGAAGGCGGCCTTCGGCGAGCGAATGGGGCCGACGATGCATTCCTCAGAGGCGGTGCGGCGCTCCCCGAGCGCCCGCACATCCCCCTGCCGGTCGGCCGCCGCAGCCGCGGGTCACCCCTCAGCGTGGGCGCGCGGGACGCGCGCCCACCGACCCGGGCCCACCACGGGGTGCACCGCGACCCGCCGGCCCGGCCGGCCCGATCCCTGGTGCGATCTCCTGATCAGACAGGACACCTCCCATGCATGCTGAGCTGCCCGTAGATCCAGCTGAGCGGTCGTGGCGCCACGGCGCCACCTGTCCGGAACCCAGGCACCCGAGGGGGTGCCGACGATGACCGTGATCAGCGTTCCTCACGCCTTCGACGAGGAAGAGCTGTACGTCGACCTGAGGTCGATGTTCGACCACCCGCTGTACCTCAAGTGCGAGGGCTTCAACTTCGCCGGGTCCATCAAGCTCAAGGCGGCCACGGAGATGGTCGAGGCCGCCGAGCGCGACGGTGTGCTGCACGAGGACTCGACCATCATCGAATCCTCGTCGGGGAACCTCGGGGTCGCGCTCAGCATGCTGGCGGCGAGCAAGCACTACCGCTTCCTGTGCGTCACCGACTCCCGGTGCAACCTGCCGACCCGGCGGCTGATGGAGGCGCTGGGCAGCCAGGTCCACATCGTCACCGAGCCCGATCCGGTCGAGGGCCTGCTCGGTGCCCGGCTCGCCTACGTGCGGGCGGTGTGCCGGTCCGACGACCGGTACGTCTGGCTCAACCAGTACAGCAATCCGGGCAACTGGCAGGCCCACGCCCGGCGGACGGCGCCGGCGATCGCCGCGCACTTCCCCGACCTCGACGTGCTGTTCGTGGGGGCCGGCACCACGGGCACGCTGATGGGCTGCGCCCGCTTCTTCCGGGCCTGGCACCGGCCGGTGCGCGTCGTGGCGGTGGACGCGGTCGGCTCGGTGACCTTCGGCCAGACGCCGCAACGGCGGCTCATCCCCGGCCTCGGCACGAGCATCCGGCCACCCCTGCTCGACGAGTCCTACATCGACGACGTGGTGCACGTCGCGGAGTCCGACACGATCCGGGCCTGCCACCGGCTGGCCCGCCACGGCTTCCTCTTCGGTGGCTCGACGGGCACCGTCGTCAGCGGGGCGATGACCTGGCTCGACCGGCACGACGCGCACGACCTCACCGCGGTCGCCATCGCCCCGGACCTCGGCGAGCGCTACCTGGACACCGTCTACCAGACGCACTGGGTGGAGGAGATCTTCGGCGGCGACCTGCTGGCCGATCCCGCGTCCGGGGACCCGGCCGCCGGGGGCAGGGTCCACGCCGCCGGCGGCGGCCCCACCCTGGTCACCTGAGGCCGGCATGTCACTCGACGAGCTGCTGCCGGCCGACCTGGACCGACCGCGTGAACCGGCGCCCGAGCGCGCGCGGGACACTCCCACCGCGTCCGAGAGCGGCTACGCCGAGGTGCTCGCCGCCGTCCTGGGCGTGGACCGGGTGCCGGTGGACAGCCACTTCTTCGACGACCTCGGCGCCGACTCGATGCTCATGGCCCGCTTCTGCGCCCGGGTCAGGAAGCGGGACGACCTGCCGTCGGTCTCGATGACCGACGTCTACCAGCACCCGACCGCGCGCCGCCTCGGCCGCGCACACACCGAGGTCCTCCCCTCGCCCGTCGCCGACGGCTACGCGGAGGTGCTGGCCGCGGTGCTGAAGGTGGACCGGGTGCCGGTGGACAGCCACTTCTTCGACGACCTGGGCGCCGACTCGATGCTCATGGCCCGCTTCTGCGCCCGGGTCAGGAAGCGCGAGGACCTGCCGTCGGTCTCGATGACCGACGTCTACCAGCACCCCACCACCGGCGGGCTGGCGCTGGCCCTGGCGCCCGTGCTCGTCCCGCCGCGCGACGCGACCCCTCCGCCCATCCCTGTGGAGCGGCCCTCCCCCACCCCCCGCGGGCCCGCGCCTCCCTCGCCGACAGCGGACCCGCCGCAGGAACCGGTCGGCACGCTCTCGTTCGTCCTCTGCGGGACGCTGCAGCTCCTCGCCTTCCTGCTCTACGCCTACGCGACGTCGGTCGTCGCCGTGCGCGGATCGGAGTGGATCTCCTCCGGGCCCGGCCTGGTCTCGGACTACCTGCGGGCCGTGATCTTCGGCGGCGCCGCGTTCCTGGGCGTCTGCGTGTTCCCGATCGTGGCCAAGTGGGTGCTCGTCGGCCGGTGCACGCCGCGGGACATCCGGGTCTGGAGCCTCACCTACGTCCGGTTCTGGCTGGCGAAGACCCTGATGCGGCTCAACCCGCTCGTGCTGCTCTTCGGCGGCTCTCCGCTGTACGTCCTCTACCTGAGAGCCCTGGGCGCGCACGTCGGCCGCGGCGTGGCGGTGTTCTCCCGGCAGGTCCCGGCCTGCCCCGACCTGCTGACCGTCGGCGACGGCACGGTCATCTGCAAGGACGCCCTCATCAGCTGCTACCGCGCCCGCGACGGGGTCATCCGGACCGGGCGGGTGACCCTGGGCAGCAACGTGTTCGTCAGCGAGGCCACCGTCCTCGACATCGACACCGCGATGGGCGACGGCGCCCAGCTGGGCCACCGGTCCTCGCTGCACAGCGGCCAGGCCGTCCCTGCCGGGCAGCGCTGGCACGGTTCACCCGGTCGCCCCACCTCGACCGACTTCCTCGCGATCGGCCCGGCGCCGTGCGGCAGGGTGCGCCGCGCCGGCTACAGCGTCGCGCAGCTGCTCACCGCGCTACTGGTGACCGTGCCGCTGTCCGTGGGGGGCCTCGGCCTGCTGCTGGTGGCGTTCCCGCAGCTCGAGGAACTGATCGCGTCGGGCGACCTCCGGATCGACGACGGGCTGCTCTACGTCGAGGCCCTGGTGGCCTCCTTCGTGCTGTTGTTCGGCACGCTGGCTGTCGGCCTGCTGTTCGTGACGACCGTCCCACGCGTGCTGCACCGCGCGATCACCCCGGGGCGGGTCTATCCCCTCTACGGCGTCCACTACTCGATCCACCGCGGCGTCGCCCGGGTGACCAACGTCAAGCCGCTGACCAAGCTGTTCGGCGACAGCTCCTACATCGTCCCGTACCTGGCCTGGCTGGGATACCGGCTGCGGCCGGTCGTCCAGACGGGGTCGAACTTCGGCACCGGGGTGAAGCACGAGAGCCCGTACCTCAGCACGGTCGGCAGCGGGACGATGGTCGCCGACGGGCTCTCCCTGATGAACGCCGACTACACGAGCACGTCGTTCCGCCTGTCCCGGGCCAGGGTGGGGGCGCACAACTTCCTCGGCAACGCCATCGCGTTCCCCTCGGGTGCGCGGACCGGCGACGACTGCCTCCTGGCCACCAAGGTCATGGTCCCCACCGACGGGCCGCTGCGCGAGGGTGTCGGCCTGCTGGGATCGCCGAGCTTCGAGATCCCCCGGTCGGTCTACCGGGATGCCGCCTTCGGCGACGTGACGGGCGGCGCGGAGGTGCGCAGCCGGCTCCGCGCCAAGAACCGGCACAACCGGCACACGATCGCCCTGTTCCTGCTCGTCCGCTGGATCGACGTCTTCGCGGTCACCCTGCTCGGTCTGATCGGGGCGTCGTGGTACTCGACCTACGGCGCGTGGGCGGTGGCCGCCTCCGTCGTCGCCGGTGTCGTCTTCCAGGTGTTCTACACGGCGCTCGTCGAGCGGGCCTCGACCGGTTTCCGGCGGCTGCAGCCCCAGTTCTGCTCCATCCACGACATCGCCTTCTGGCGGCACGAGCGCTACTGGAAGCTCGTCTCGCGGCCCGACCTGCTCAACGGGACGCCGTTCAAGCCGCTGCTGTGGCGCCTGCTCGGTGTCCGGATCGGCCGGCGGGTGTTCGACGACGGGTGCGGCATGCCCGAGCGCACGCTGGTCACGGTGGGCGACTTCTGCACGCTCAACGCCGGCAGCACGATCCAGTGCCATTCCCAGGAGGACGGCGGCTTCAAGTCCGACCACATCACCATCGGCTCGGGCGTCACGGTGGGCGTCGGCTCCTGGGTGCACTACGGCGTGACCATGGGCGACCACTCGGAGCTCGCGCCGGACTCCTTCCTGATGAAGGGCGAAGAGGTCCCGGCGGGCGCGCGGTGGGGCGGGAACCCGGCCGGTGAGCTCCACCCGGAACTCCTCGCCGTGGCCGCACCCCGCGACCACCGGACGGCGGCGGCGCTGCCCGGTGGCCGGCATCGTGCCGGCGGGCCACGCGCCACCCGTGCCGCGGCGCGGGCGACCGCCGGACCCGGGAAGCGCTGAGAGGGGGCGGGCCGATGGACACGGCAGTCGATCCCGGCCGCACGTTCTGGACGCAGGTGCTGGCCGCGGGAGGGGTCACGACTCTTCCCCGGTGGGCGCGGGCGCCGGTTCCCGGGGTGGGGGTCGTCACCCGGACGGTCCCCGCCGACGTCACGACGGCGCTGCGACGGCGCGCCGGTGAACTCGCCGTGCCCCTGACCACCCTCGCCCTGGCCGCGCACGCCGTCGTCCTCGCGCGGCTCTCCGGGGACCGCGAGGTGACGACGGGGTACTCCCCCGGCCCCGGCGGCCGGCCGCTGCCGTGCCGGCTGACCACGGAACCGGCGTCGTGGGGGGACCTGGTGACGACGGTCGCCGACGCCGAGGCGTCGCTGCTGGCGCATCGGGACGTCCCCGTCGAGGAGCTCGCCCGGGAGCTGGGGCTGGCCGGCCCGTCGTTCGAGACGGTCTTCGCCCCCGGCGGCGACGTCGACCCCCTGCCCGCCGGGGCCGTGCTGGGCGTCGCAGTGGACGACGGCGAGGGCGGGCTGACGCTGACCGTCCGCCACCGCACCGACCTCGTCGACGCCGAGTTCGCCGCCCGCACGGCCGGCTACCACCTCGCGGCGCTCACCGCGCTCGCGGCGGACCCGGACGCCGACCCCGCCGGTCAGGACCTGCTCAGCGCCGAGGAGCGCCGTGTCCAGCTGGAGGACCTCGCCGGCCGGCCGCGCGCGCTGCCCGACGCGCGGGTCCACGAGCTGGTCGAGCAGCGGGCGTCCGCGCACCCCGACGCGATCGCAGCGGTGCACCGGGGCCGGCAGTGGACCTACGGCGAGCTGGACGCACGCGCCAACCGGCTGGCGCACGCGCTGCGCGCCCGGGGGCTGGACCGCGAGGACGTCGTCGGGGTGGTCCTCGAGCGCGACCTCGACTGGCTGGCCGCCGTCCTGGCCGTGTTCAAGGCCGGTGGGGTGTACCTGCCGATCGAGCCGCACTTCCCGGCCGACCGGATCGCGACCACGCTCTCCCGCGCGGGCTGCCGGCTGGTGCTCACCGAGGCGGGCAGCACCGGCACGCTGGACCCGGCCATCGAGCGGCTCGCCGGGGTGGAGCGGGTGCTGGTCGACGACGCCTGGGCGGAGGGCCACGCGGAGCACGGCCTCGGCATCGCCGTCGCGCCGGACCAGCTGGCCTACATCTACTTCACCTCCGGCTCCACGGGCGAGCCCAAGGGCGCGATGTGCGAGCACGCCGGGCTGGTCAACCACCTGTTCGCCAAGATCGACGACCTGGAGATCGGTCCCGGGCAGGTGGTCGCCCAGACCGCTCCGCAGTGCTTTGACATCTCGCTCTGGCAGCTGGTGTCCGCGCTCCTGGTCGGTGGCCGGACGGTGCTCGTGGAGCAGCAGGTGGTCCTCGACGTCGAGCGGTTCGTCGACACCCTCGTCGACTCCCGCGTCACCGTCCTCCAGGTCGTGCCCTCCTACCTGGACGTGGTGCTCGCCTACCTGGAGGCGCACCCCCGCCCGCTGCCCGACCTGCGCTACGTGTCCGTGACGGGTGAGGCGGTGAAGAAGGAGCTCGTCCAGCGCTGGTTCACCGCGCAGCCCGGCATCCGGCTGGTCAACGCCTATGGCCTGACGGAGACCTCCGACGACACCAACCACGAGGTCTTGGACCGGGTGCCCGACCACGACCGGGTGCCCCTCGGCCGGCCGATCAGCAACGTGCGGGTCCTCGTCGTCGACGAGCAGCTGGCGCCGGTGCCGCTCGGCGCGCCCGGGGAGATCGTCTTCTCCGGCGTCTGCGTGGGCCGGGGCTACGTCAACGACCCCGAGCGCACCCGCGCGGCGTTCCCGCCCGACCCGTACTCCCCCGGCGGGCGCCTCTACCGCAGCGGCGACCACGGACGCTGGCTCCCGGACGGGAAGCTGGAGTTCCTCGGCCGGCGGGACACCCAGGTCAAGGTCTCCGGCTTCCGGATCGAGATCGGCGAGGTGGAGAACACCCTGCTGCGGGTGCCCGGGGTCCGGGACGGCGCCGTCGTCGTCGCCGGGGCGGCCGGGGCGGCGCAGTACCTGGTCGCGTTCTACACCGCTGCCGGGCCGGTCGACGACCAGGAGCTCCGCGATCGGCTGTCCGCGTCGCTGCCCGCGTATATGGTGCCCACGGCCTTCCACTGGCGGCGGGCCCTGCCGCTGACGGCGAACAGCAAGATCGACCGCCGCGCGCTCACCGCGCTCGCCGCGACCCTCGCGGTCGAGGAGCAGCGCGCCGCCCCCCGGACGCCGGCCGAGGTCCGCCTCGCGTCGGCGTGGGCCGCGGTCCTCGGCATCCCCGCGGACCGGATCGGCCGCCAGGACTCGTTCTTCGACCTGGGCGGCACGTCGCTGTCGGCGGTCAAGCTCGCCGTTGCCCTCCACCGCGCCGTCACGCCCACGGACGTGGCCGGTCACCCCGTGCTGGCCGACCTCGCCGCACTTCTCACCGGAAGGCCCTGACCATGCCGTCCTCGTCCTCGTCCCTGCTCGACGTCGACCTGCTGCCGGGCCGACCACCCGTGCTGCGGGTGGCCGACGCCGGGGATCCCGCCGGCTGGGCCGACCGGCACCGGGAGGCGGTGCGTGCGCTCGTCGCCGAGCACGGCTCCCTGCTCGTGCGGGGTCTCGGGCTGCGCGACGCCGTCGAGACCGGTGCGGTGTTCTCCCGGCTGGCCGACGTGCTGGTCGCCGAGCGGGAGGCCTTCGCCCCGCGGGAGGTGGTCGCCGACGGCGTGCACTCCTCGACGCCGTGGCCGGCCGCCCAGGCGATGTGCATGCACCACGAGCTCAGCTACCTGCGCGACGTCCCGGGCCTGCTCCTCCTCGCCTGCCTGACCCCGCCCACCGACGGCGGGTCGACCGGGCTGGCCGACGGCGCGGCGGTGCTCGAGGCCCTGCCCCCGGACCTCGTGGCGCGCTTCGAGCGGGAGGGCTGGTTGCTGGTGCGCACGTACAACGACGAGATCGGCGCGTCGTGGACCGAGGCGTTCGGCACCAGCGACCGGGCGGCCGTCGAGTTCTACTGCCGGGCGCAGGACATCGCATTCGCCTGGCAGCCCGACGGCGGCCTCCGCACCTCCCAGCGCCGTCCGGCCGTCGTCCGGCACCCGGTCACCGGCCGGCGCGGCTGGTTCAACCAGGTCGCCTTCTTCAGCGAGTGGACGCTGGACCCGGAGGTGCGCGAGTACCTGGTCGACGTCCACGGCGAGGACGGACTGCCGTTCACCACCCGCTTCGGCGACGGCGCGCCCATCGGCGAGGACGTCGTCGCGCTGCTCAACGAGGTGTATCCCGCGCACACGGTGCGCGAGCCCTGGCAGACGGGTGACCTGATGCTGGTCGACAACATCCGGACCGCGCACGACCGGGAGCCCTACACCGGTCAGCGCGAGGTGCTGGTGGGCCTCGGCGACCCGGTGCGGCCGGCCGACGGCGGGGTCACGCGATGAGCACCGGGCCCGTCGCCGTCCCACCCTTCGCCGTGGTCCCCGGCGCCCAGGTGCAGGAGGTGCTGCTCGGCCGGGAGAAGGAGCTCGTCGCACTGGTGGAGGCCACCTACCGGCTGCACGGCAGCGGCGACTCGGTCAACCCGCCGTCCTACTTCCTCCGGTTCCCCGACCGCCCGACCGCCCGCATCATCGCGCTGCCGGCATCGATCGGCGGCCCGATCCGGGTCGACGGGCTGAAGTGGATCTCCAGCTTCCCGGAGAACGTGGCCGCCGGGATCCCGCGCGCGTCGGCGGTGCTCATCCTCAACGAGCACGACACGGGCTACCCGTTCGCCTGCCTGGAGAGCTCGGTCATCAGCGCCACCCGGACGGCGGCGTCGGCCGCGGCGGCGGCCGACTGGCTGACCCGCTCGCGGTCGCTGCCGGTGCGGGTCGGGTTCGTCGGCCTGGGCCTGATCGCCCGGTACGTGCACACCTTCCTCGCCGGCACCGGCTGGACCTTCGACGAGATCAACGTGCACGACCTGTCCCCTGGGAGCGTGGCCGGCTTCACCGGCTACCTGGACGGCGGCGGCGGCCGGGTCACCGTGCACGACTCCGCGGAGGCGGTGGTCCGCGCGAGCGACCTGGTCGTCTTCGCGACGGTGGCGGGATCGCCGTACGTGCACGACGCCTCGGCGTTCGCGCACTCGCCCGTGGTCCTGCACGTGTCGTTGCGCGACCTGGCCCCGGAGATCCTGCTGGACGCGGTCAACGTGGTCGACGACGTGGAGCACTGCCTCAAGGCGCAGACCTCGCCGCACCTGGCCGAGCAGCAGTCCGGCTCCCGGGCCTTCATCACCGGCACCCTGGACGACGTCATGACCGGCCGGGTCGGCATCCCCCCGGACCGGACGGTGGTGTTCTCCCCCTTCGGGCTGGGTGTGCTCGACCTCGCCGTCGGCACGTTCGTCTACGACGAGCTGGCCCGCCGGGGCGAGCTGCGCGTGATCGACGGCTTCTTCTCCGAGCTCCGCCGGCACGGATGACCGCCGCGGTCCCTCCGCTGGTCGGCTGCCAGCTCTGGTGGGCCCGGACGACGGACGTCGGCCCGGAGCACGACGCGCTGCTGGACGAGGACGAGCTCCGGCGGCGCGCGCGGCTGCGGACCGCCGGCGACCGGCAGCGCGCCACGACGGGCATGGCGCTGGCCCGGGTGCTGCTCGGCATCCACGCCGGCCGCCCGGGCGGGCGGCTCCGCGTCGACCGGACCTGCCCCCGCTGCGGGGAACCGCACGGCAAGCCGCGCCTGCCGGACGTCCCGGACCTCCACCACTCCGTCGCGCACTCCGGCGGGTGGGTCGCGGTGGCCGTCCGCCGGGGAGCCCCGGTGGGGGTCGACGTCGAAGGGGTCGGTTCCTGGACCGCCGCCGAGCTGCACGACCTCGCGCTGGTCGTGCTGGCGCCGGAGGAGAGGGCGGTGCTGGCGGGCACGCCGGCCGCCGCACGCGCCGCCGCCTTCGCCACGTACTGGACGCGGAAGGAGGCGGTGGTCAAGGCCACCGGCGCGGGCCTCCTCGCGCCGCTGGACGAGCTCGTGGTCTCGCCGCCGTCGGCTCCTCCGCGCGTTCTGCGGTGGCCCGGATCGGGAGCGGCGCCGCCCATCCTGCACGCGGTGGACCCGCCCGCCGGCTGTGCGGCCGCGCTGGCGCTGGCCGGCCCGGCCGCCGACGTCGTCGTGGCGGACGCGGGTCCCGTGCTCAGACGAGCCGTCGGCTGTCCTGGCTGACCACGCGCAGCCACCGGTAGCCGTAGCCCTCCAGCTGCAGCTGCGCGCTCCCGTCGTCGGACAGCGTCGTGCTGCCCGGCTGCAGGAGGTCGACCAGGCGGTGCTCGGGGCCGCAGTCCTCCAGTGTCAGCGGCACGGTGCGGGGCTCGGGCCCGAGGTTGTGCAGGGCGACGAGCGCGCCGTCGTCCCAGGCGCACAGGTGGGCCAGCACCTCCCGGTGCGGCTGGTCGAGCACCCGGAAGGCGCCCCAGCCGAGCTCGGGGGACTCGCGGTAGCGGCGGATCAGCAGCTTCATGAACGACAGCAGCGAGCCGGGGTCGTTGCGCTGGTCGGCGACGTTGACGTGCTCCGGGGCGAACCCGCCGCTCACGACGGGCCCGGGCAGCCTGCTGGGCGGCGCGGGCGAGAACCCGCCGTTGCGCCCCGAGGTCCACTGCATCGGGGTGCGGACGGCGAGCCGGCCCTCGGCGTCGAGGTCCTCCCCCATCCCGATCTCCTCGCCGTAGAACAGCACCGGCGTGCCGGGCAGCGAGAACAGCAGGCTGTAGACCATGCGCACCCGGCGCGGGTCGCCGTCCAGCATCGGCGGCAGCCGGCGGCGCAGCCCGCGGCCGTAGACCTGCATGCGCTCCTCGGGGCCGAACGCGGCGAACACCTCGGCCCGCTCGTCGTCGGACAGCTTGTCCAGGGTCAGCTCGTCGTGGTTGCGGACGAAGGTGCCCCACTGCGAGTCCGGGTGCAGGGCGGGGCGGCTCTCCAGCGCGGTGACCAGCGGCCCGGCGTCGGTCCGCGCCATCGCCAGGTAGAGCGCCTGCATGCCGATGAAGTCGAACTGCATCGTCAGCTCGTCGCCGTCGGGACCGCCGAAGAACTCCAGCTGCTGCTCGAAGGGCAGGTTGACCTCGCCCAGCAGCACGCCGTCCCCGGTCCGGCGGCCGACCAGCTGCCGGAGCGCGCGGAGGTACTGGTGCGGATCGGGGAACGCGCCGTCGTCGGCACCCTGCGTCTCGAGGAAGAACGGGACGGCGTCCACCCGGAAGCCGTCGAGGCCCAGCTGCAGCCAGAAGCCCATGATCGTGGCGACCTCGTCGCGCACCCGTGGGTTGGTGACGTCCAGGTCGGGCTGCTCCTTGTAGAACCGGTGCAGGTACCACTCCCCCGTCGGCTCCGACAGCGTCCAGATGCTGTCCTCCTGGTCGGGGAAGACGACCTGGTCGGAGGTGTCCGGCGGCGGGTCGGAGCGCCAGACGTAGAAGTCGCGGAACGGCGAGTCCTTCGACGACTCCGCCGAGCGGAACCACGGGTGCCTCCGGGAGGTGTGGTTGACGACCAGGTCGGCGATCACCCGCATGCCGCGGTCCTTCGCCGTCCGGATCACCTCGACCAGGTCGCCGTGCGTGCCCAGCCGGGGGTCGACGCCGTAGAAGTCGGTGATGTCGTAGCCGTCGTCCCGCTCGGCGGTCGGGTAGAAGGGCATGAGCCACAGGCAGGTGACGCCCAGGTCGGCGAGGTGGTCGATCCGCTGGGCCAGCCCCGCGAAGTCGCCGATGCCGTCCCCGTCCCAGTCCAGGTAGGTCTCGACGTCGAGGCAGTAGACGACGGCGTTCTTCCACCAGAGGTCCGCGGTGTCGGTGATCCTCACCGCGCGACCGCCGGCGCCGGGGCGGTCACGCCCAGCTGCGGCAGCACGTGCTCGCCGAAGGCGTCGAGGAAGGGCCGCTGCTCCTTGCCGACGTGGTGCAGGTAGACGTCGTCGAAGCCCAGGTCGAGGTACTCCTGCAGCCACGCGGTGTGCTGCGCCAGGTCCGCGGAGACGCGGACGGCGTCGGTCACGCCGTCGGGCCGGACGTGCGCGCTGGCCTGCTCGAAGGCCTCCGGGCCGTCCAGGTCCCAGCACAACGGCGGCGGGAAGACGTTGCTGCGCCACTGGTCGTGCGCGAGGGCGAGCGCGCGCTCGGGGTCCGAGTCCCAGGCGACGTGCACCTGGATGATCAGCCGGCCCTGCCCGCCGGCGTCCCGGTAGGCGGCGATCATCTCGCGCAGATGGTCGTGCGGCTGGTTGATGGTGACCAGCCCGTCGGCCCACTCCGCGTGCCGGCGCGCCGTCGCCACGGTCACCGCCGGCCCGATCAGGGCGGGAGGCTGCTCGGGCAGCGTCCAGATCCGCGCGCGGTCGACGGTGACCAGGCCGTCGTGGGTGACCTCCTCGCCGGCGAGCAGCGCACGGATGACGTCGACGCACTCGCGCAGCCGGGCGTCCCGCACGTCTTTCCGGGGCCAGGGATCGCCGGTGACGTGCTCGTTCATCGCCTCGCCGCTGCCCAGGGCCACCCAGAACCGGCCGGGGAACATGGCGCCGAGGGTGGCGGCGGCCTGGGCGACGATCACCGGGTGGTAGCGCTGGCCCGGCGCGTTCACCGCCCCGAACGGCAGCGACGTCGTCGCCATGGCCGCGCCCAGCCAGGACCAGGCGAACCCCGACTCGCCCTGCCGCGGGTTCCAGGGCGCCAGGTGGTCGGAGCACATCGCGGCGGTGAAGCCCACCGTCTCGGCGTGCTGCACCGCGCGCAGCAGCTCGGCCGGGTGCACCTGCTCGTGGGAGTTGTGGAATCCGATGACCGGCATGGGCCATGCCTACCGCGCGCGGTGGCCGTCCGCAGTACCGTCCGCCGTCGTGCAGCGTCCCTCGACCACCGCCCGCGTCGTCCTCGCCGCCGACGTCGCCGTCAAGCTGGCCACGACCGCCCTGCTGGTGTTCGCCGCGTTGCATCCGGACTGGCAGCAGTTCGAAGGCAAGGCGATGGCCGCCCGCGCGGTCGCCTACCCGCTCGGCCTGCTGGTGCTGCCGGTCGCCTGGTGGGTGCTCCGGCGCCCGGCCGGCCGGCCCTACCCGGCACTGGCCGACCTGCTGATCTCGATCCCGTTCCTGGTCGACACCGCGGGCAACGCGCTGGACCTGTACGACGCCGTCGTCTGGTTCGACGACGCGTGCCACCTGGTCAACTGGGCGCTGCTAATGGGCGGGCTGGCGGTCTCCCTCCCCCGGTGGCTGCACCCGTGGACGCGGCTGGGGCTGACGGTCGGACTGGGCTCGGCGACGGCGCTGCTCTGGGAGGTCGGCGAGTTCTTCGCCTTCCTGCGCACCAGCCCGGAGCTGGCCACCGCCTACACGGACACGCTGGGCGACATGGTGCTCGGGACGACGGGCTCGCTGCTCGCGGGGCTCCTGGTGCTGCGGCTGCTGCCCAGCGATGTGCCCCCGCGGCCCGCGACCCCGTAGTGGTCGAGGCTCAGCGCGCGGACAACGCCAGCCGCATGCCGAACCCGACGAGGGTCGCGCCGGTGACGCCGTCGATGGCCCGGACCGTGCCCGGGCGCCGCAACCAGCGGCTGAGCACGGCGGCCGCACCGATCAGCAGGGCGAACCACACGACGGTCAGCCCCGCGTGCACGGCGGCCAGCAGGAGCCCGGGCAGCAGCGGATCGCTCCCGGCGGGGAGGAACTGCGGGAGCAGGGCGACGTAGAAGACGCCGATCTTCGGGTTGAGCAGGTTCGTCGCCAGGCCCGTCCGCGCCGCCCGCCACACCGAACCGCGGCTGCCCGCGGGTTCCTCGGTCGCGGGACGGGACCGCAGCGTGCGGACGAGCAGGCGGACCCCGAACCAGAGCAGGTAGGCCGCGCCCGCATAGCGCAGCGCGGTGTAAGCGACCTCGGAGGCGGTGACCAGCGCGGAGATGCCGACGGCCGCCGACGCTCCCCACACGAACAGGCCGGTCAGGATGCCGGCCGCGGTAGCCACCGCCTCGGTGCGGCTCCGGGTGAGGGCCGCCCGGAGCACTAGTGCCGAGTCCAGACCCGGGGTGACCGTGAGCACCGCCGCGACGACGGCGAAGGCCAGCACCTCGGAAATCATGCAGGCATCGTGGCATCCGTGGCGCCGGCCGGGCCGAGCGGCCGCGGGTGGAATTGCAGCCGGCCGGCCACGGGCGGAGTCCGGCGCGCGAGACTGACCGCGTGCTGCCACCGCCCGGGTCACCGGGGACCGACCTGCCGGTCCGCGCCGTGCTCCCCGCACTGGCCGACGCGCTCGCGGCCCGCGGCAGCGCCGTCCTGGTCGCCCCGCCCGGCACCGGCAAGACCACGCTGGTCCCCCTCGCGCTCGCCGGCGCCGTCCCGGGTCGGGTCCTCGTGGCCGAGCCGCGGCGGGTCGCCGCCCGCGCCGCAGCCCGGCGGATGGCCGCACTGCTCGGCGAGGAGGTGGGCGGCCAGGTCGGGTACAGCGTCCGGGGGGACAGCCGGCGCAGCGCCGCCACGCGCGTCGAGGTGGTCACCACCGGCCTGCTGGTCCGGCGGTTGCAGGCCGATCCGGAGCTACCGGGTGTCGACGTCGTCGTGCTCGACGAGTGCCACGAGCGGCACCTGGACACCGACCTGGCGCTCGCCTTCGGCCTCGACGGCCGCGCCGCGCTCCGCCCGGAGCTGCAGCTGCTCGCCATGTCGGCGACCGCCCAGGCGCAGCGGCTGGCCGACCTGCTGGGCGCGGACGGACCGGCTCCGGTGGTGGCGGCCTCCGGCGCGCTGCACGACGTCGACGTCGTCTGGGCGCCGCCGGCCGGCCCGGTCGACCCGCCGCACGGCCTGCGCGTGGACCCGCGGCTGCTGGGGCACGTGGCAGCGACGGTCCGCCGGGCGCTGGCCGAGCGCACCGGCGACGTCCTGGTGTTCCTCCCCGGCGCCGGCGAGATCGGCACCGTGGCCCAGCAGCTGGGCGGAGTCGGCGCCGACGTCCTGCCGCTGCACGGGCGGCTGCCGGCGGCGGCGCAAGACGCCGCGCTGCGGACCGGCCCGCGTCGCCGGGTCGTGCTGGCCACCGCGCTCGCGGAGAGCAGCCTCACCGTGCCCGGCGTCCGGACCGTGGTCGACGCCGGTCTGGCCCGCGTGCCCCGGGCCGATCTGGCCCGCGGCCTGGGCTCGCTGGTGACGGTGCGGGCGTCGCGGGCGGCGGTCACCCAGCGGGCCGGCCGCGCCGGCCGGGAGGGGCCGGGCGCGGTGTACCGCTGCTGGACCCCCGCCGAGCACGATCGGCTGCCCGCGCACGACGAGCCGGAGGTGGCCGTCGCCGACCTCACCGCCTTCGAGCTGGAGCTGGCGTGCTGGGGCGCGCCCGGTGGTGCCGGCCTGGCGCTGCCGGACCCCCCGCCCCCGGCGGCCCAGCTCGTGGCCGGCCAGACCCTGCGCTCCCTGGGGGCGGTCGACGGCGAGGGCCGGGCGACCGCCCGCGGGCGCGCGCTGACCGCCGTCGGGGTGCACCCGCGGCTGGCCCGGGCGCTGCTCGACGGCGCACCGCTGGTGGGTCGCCGCCGGGCGGCCGAGGTGGTCGCGCTGCTCTCCGCGGACCTCCCGTCCCGCAGCGACGACCTCGCCGTGACCTGGCGGGCGCTGCGCGCAGGGTCCGACCGCGGGGCCACCGCGCGCTGGCGGGACGAGGTGGCCCGCCTCGAGCGGTCGGTCGACGACGTCGCGCCCCGCGACCTGCCCGACGACACCGCCGCCGGGCTCGTGGTCGGCCTCGCCCACCCCGAACGGCTGGCCCGCCGCCGCCCGGGCGGCACCGGCTACCTCATGGCCGCCGGCACCGGTGCGGAGCTGGCGCCCGGCACCGCGCTCTCCGGCGCGCCGTGGCTGGCGGTCGCGGTGGCCGACCGGGCGCCGGGACGGCGCGACGCCCGGGTGCGGTCCGCCGTCGCGATCGGCGAGGCCACCGCCCTGGAGGCCGGGGCCTCGCTGCACGCCGAAGTGGACGAGGTGTCGTGGCGGGACGGCGACGTGCGCAGCGCCCGCGTGGAGCGGCTCGGCGCGATCGTGCTGGCCGAGCGGCCGCTGCCCGAGCCCGACCCGGGCGCGCTGACGGCGGCGGTCGCCGAGGGGCTCCGCCGCGAGGGGCTCGGCCTGCTCACCTGGACGACGGCGGCCCGACGGCTGCGCGAGCGCCTGGCCGCGGCCCGCGCCGGCCTGGGCGATCCGTGGCCGCCGGTCGACGACGACGCGCTGCTCGACGCGCTCGACCTCGCCGGGGCACGACGCCGCGCCGACCTCGCCCGCATCGACGTCGTCGCCGCCCTGCGCGCCCTGGTGCCCTGGCCGCTGAGCGCGGACCTGGACGTCGTCGTCCCCGATGCGGTCACCGTCCCGACCGGCTCGCGGATCCGCGTCGACTACGGCGACCCGGAGGTGCCCACGCTGTCGGTGCGGGTGCAGGAGGTGTTCGGCTGGGCGCAGGCCCCGCGGGTGGCCGGCCGGCCGCTGCGGCTCCAGCTCCTCTCCCCCGCCTCGCGCGTCGTGGCGACGACCACCGACCTCGCCGGCTTCTGGACCACCGGCTACCCGGCCGTCCGCAGCGAGCTGCGCGGCCGCTACCCCCGACACCCCTGGCCCGAGGACCCGGCGACGGCACCGGCCACGAAGCGAGCTTCCCCACGGTCGCGGTCCTGACCCTGCGGGCTCGGCGCCCCGCGGCGAGGATCGCTCCGTGACAGGCACACCGACCACGGACGACTGGGGCATCGATGCGAGCTGGCTGGACGCGCTCGACGAGGAGCACGAGGTAGCGCAGGAGACCATCGAGAAGCTGCGCGAGATCATCGGGAGGCCGCCGGCGGACCTCGAGGAGCGGGCACCCATCGTCGCCCGGCCCGGGGACTCTCTCGAGGTCGAGGGCGGCGAGGTCGTCTGCGAGGACGGCGAGGTCCGCTCGATCGCCGGCTCCCTGCCCGCGGATTTCCCGCTCGGCTACCACTGGCTGCAGTCCGCCGACGGGCGCCGTCGCCGGCTGATCGTGTCCCCGGGCCGCTGCTGGCTGCCCGAACAGCGCACCTGGGGCTGGGCGGTGCAGCTCTACGCCGCCCGCAGCCGCGACAGCTGGGGCATCGGCGACCTCGGTGACCTGCGCGCTCTCCGGCGCATGGCCGCCGAGCAGGGCGCCGGCTTCGTGCTGATCAACCCCTTGCACGCGGTCGCCCCGATCGCCGAGCAGGAGGACAGCCCGTACCTGCCGGCCACCCGGCGCTTCCTCAACCCGATCTACCTGCGCGTCCCCGAGGTGCCCGGTGCCGACGCCGTCGACCTCGAGGAGGACGCCGGGCGCGCGCTGGGCGACGGCGAGCTGATCGACCGGGACGCGATCTGGGCGCGCAAGCGCGAGGTGCTCATGCGCATCTTCTTCGCCCACGGGGGCGGCGAGGCGTTCGGGCGCTGGCGCGAGGAGCAGGGGCAGACCCTGCAGGACTGGGCCACCTGGGCGGCCATCACCGAGGAGCACGGAGCCGACTGGCACGCCTGGCCCGAGGAGCTCCGCCGGCCGGGCAGCAGGGCGCTGGAGGCCTACGTCGAGCAGCACGGCGCGGTCGTCGCCTTCCACGCCTGGCTGCAGTGGGCGCTCGAGCTGCAGTTCGCGGCCGCCACCGACGGCATGACCGTCATCCAGGACCTGCCGATCGGCTTCGCCGGCGGCGGCGCCGACGCGTGGACGTGGCAGGACGCGCTGGCCGACGGCGTGAGCGTGGGCGCCCCGCCGGACGCGTTCAACTCCACCGGGCAGGACTGGGGCTCGCCCCCGCTGATCCCGTGGCGGCTGCGCGACGCGGACTACGAGCCGTTCATCCAGTCCATCCGCGCCACGATCGCCGGCGCGGGAGGCCTGCGGATCGACCACGTCATGGGCCTGTTCCGGCTGTGGTGGGTGCCGCGCGACGGCACCGCCGCCGACGGCGCCTACGTCCGCTACCCGGCCGAGGACCTGCTCGACATCGTCGCCCTAGAGAGCCACCGGGCGCAGGCGCTCGTGGTCGGCGAGGACCTCGGCACCGTGGAGGACGGCGTGCGCGAGGCCATGGCCGAGCACGGGGTGCTCTCCTACCGGCTGCTGTGGTTCGAGGACGACGAGCCCGCCGATTGGCCGGCCGAGGCGATGGCGGCGATCACGACCCACGACCTGCCCACGGTCGCCGGGCTGTGGAGCGGCGCCGACGCCGAGGAGCAGGCCGAGTACGGCACCGGGACGGCCGAGGAGATCGAGCGCGGTCGCACCTCGCTGCTCGAGCACCTGCCGGGGCTGGCCGACGACGCCACCCCGGAGCAGGCCGTCGAGCAGGCCCACCGGCTCCTGGCGCAGGCGCCGGCGCTGCTGCTGTCGGCCACGTTGGACGACGCGGTGGGCGAGCCCCGCCGTCCCAACATGCCCGGCGCCGCCGACCGTCCCAACTGGTCGCTGCCGCTGCCCGTCCTGGTGGAGGACCTGCCGGAGCACCCGCTGCTGCGGTCGGTCGCCCGCACCCTGGCCGAGGGCGTGGCCGGAGCCGCCACCGACTGAGCCGGGCGCGCCGGAGGCCGGTTCCCGTGACGGGGCGCGGCCTCCGGCGCCTGTTCCGCGGATCACGGCCGCCCGTGCACATCCGTCCCACGACACCCCCCACCGCGTCGAACACGCGTTCGATCCGTGCGATCCTCTCGGGGTGGCCGGAGGGATGCAGCGGGGTGGTTCGAGGCAGTCCCTGGCCGAGCGCGCGGCACGGTCCGGCGCCGGCTCCGCGGAACCTCCTGCGACCCCTCCGGCGCCCGGTACCGCCGCGGGGCGCGGCGGCGAGGGCAGGCACTGCTGGGTGCACGACCCGCCGGACGCGCCGGGCACCTGGCCGGGGCTGCTCGTCGAGTGGCGGCAGCGGCACGGCGCCTGGCAGGGCCGGGTGACGTACGCGGTGACCGGCCCGGACGGCCCGGCGCTGATCGAGAACTGGCTGCCCGCGGCGCGGCTGGAGCCCCGGTGACCCTCGTCCCGGGTTAGGCCGGGCGGCTGCTGGCTATGGCCGGGGACGACAGCACCCGCGATGGACGGAGCACCACCATGACCACCCCCGACCAGCCGAACCTCGACGACGTCCTCCTCCCCGAGGAGAACGTGACCCGGGACCGCACGCAGCACGCCAAGGACCCGCACCCCAGCGACGAGGTGCTCGAGCACCGCACCGAGCTCGAGCGCCAGGCCGTCGGCTCCGAGGACGCCGACCCCGCCGGCGCCGAGCAGCACTCCGCCACCGACTGAGAGAGGACCCGCCGGTGGCCCGGCTGCAGCACTCCGACGTCGCTGCGTGGCTGCTCAAGAGCACCCGGGCCCCGGCGGAGATCGACGCCGGGTGGGCGCCGGGCGAGGAGCGGGAGCTGACCCGCTGCGTCCGGCGCTCCTACCGGCTGGAGCTGGTCTCCCCCGGCCAGCCGGTGCTGCTGCGGATCAGTGGCCGCGCCAGCCCCGGCGTGCACGCCGTCGGCACCGTCTCCGCGCCGGTGCAGGAGCACGAGGACGACGGCCCTGTGCTCCCGGTGCGCCTCACCTCCCTGCCCGATCCCGTGCCCCGGGGCGAGTTGCTGGCCGACCCCGACTTCGGCTCGGCCGAGGTGCTGCGCATGCCGGCCGGGAGCAACCCGTCGTGGCTGTCGGCGGCGCAGCTCCGAGCAGTGCTCGCGCGGGCCGGCCGGCCCGGGCTGGGACCATCGGTCCCGTGACTTCCTCCCGCCTCCGCTGGGGCGCTCTCGCCTGGCTGGCCACCCTGCAGTTCTTCGTCGTGGAGACGGTGGTCCAGCTCCGCGGGGACCGCTACTCCCGCGCCGACGACGTCATCAGCGACCTGGGCGAGACGACCTGGCCGGGACACCAGGCGATGAACGCCTCCTTCGTCGTCCAGGCCGCGCTCATCGTCGCCGGCGCCCTGCTGCTGCTCCCGGCCCTGCGCGGCGGCGCCGGCCGCGCGGCCACCTACCTGCTCGGCGCCGCGGCCATCGGCACGCTGCTGGTCGGCGTCTTCCCCGCCGATCGCTCCGGCACCTGGCACGGCACCGGCGCGGTGCTCTACCTCGTCGGCAGTGCCGTCGGGCTGATCTGCCTGGCCTACGCCCTGCGTCCCCGGTCCGAGGCGCTCGGCACGACCGTGGTCCTGCTGGGGCTCGTCGGCGCCGCGGCGACGGTCTTCTTCGTCGCGGAGGTCGACGTGCTGGCCCGAGGGGTGACCGAGCGCGCGGCTGCCTACGTGCTGCCCATCGGCCTGGCCCTCACCGGCATCGCCCTGTGGCGGGCGCGCTCCACCGACCCTGCCGAGATCGAGGAGGAACGGAGGCAGCGCGCGGAGCGCGCCCGCGAGCGCGACGAGGCGCTGGAGGCCGCCGCCCGGCGGGCGGAGGACCGGACGGCCGCGTCCGGGCCGGCCGGCACCCGGCCCGCCGACGACGCCGAGGACCACTGGGCCCCGGTGCGCCGCACCGACTGATCAGCCCGGCCGGCGCTCAGCGGTCGGACGCGCGCATCAGCACCTCGTCCACCGGACGTCGGCCGCTGACGGCCACGGGCACACCCTCCTGCGGGTACCCCATCCGCAGGAGCATCTGCGGATGTCCGACCAGGGAGAGCCGCGTGCGCAGCCGGGCTCGGGTGGCCGGCCAGTCGAGCGCCTGCGTGAGCGGCGAGGCCGCCACCCCGTGCGACGTCGCCACCACCAGGACCCGGCCCAGCGCACGGCCGGCCTGCAGCCAGGAGTGCCGGTCGTCGCCGTCGGTGCCCATGAGCACCACGGTGGGCCGCTCGACCTCGGGCGGCGGCGCGTCGGGGTCGTGCCCAGGAGCGGCGGGGGCCTGCGGCCGGGTGCCCACGACGAAGTCCCGGATCGTCCAGTTCGACGGCCGCTGGTTCGGATCGCCGCTGGGGACCGCCTCCACCGGCACGCCGTCCACGGCGGTGGGATCGGTGCGCAGCCAGCTCTGCAGCTCGGCGACGTAGGCGGGGTCGCCCTGCTCCATCTCCTCGGCCCGGTCGATGAGGAAGACGGTGGCGACCTCCTCCTCGGACCGGGTCACCGGCTTGAACCAGGTGCCGAAGGCGCCGGCCTCGGCCTGCAGCCGGTCCAGCAGCTCGGTCGGGACGTCCCGCGGCTGGAAGGGGTCCCGCACGGTGTGCCGCTCGGGGATGGCCGACGCCAGGGCTCGGTCCTCCTCGGTGGCCTCGATGGGGCCGACGAGCCGCACGGTGGCCAGGTGGTCCTCGTTCCCTCCGTCCGGGAGCAGCTCCACCTCGGTGAGCCGGCCGGCGGCTGCGAGTGCCACCACCGCGAACTCGACGGCGATGCCGCAGCTGATCACCTGCTGGCGACCGGTGGGGTCCAGCACCGGCAGCGCGCGAGCCGGGTCGAGGAACACGTCGAGCTGATCGGCCGTCGCGGTGAACCGCCACGGCTGGGTGTTGTGGATCGACGGCGCCCGCGTGGCGGCCTCCACCACCTGCGCCCACTCCTGCTGCTCCACCGCCGTACCTCCCGGGTCGCGTGCCTGGTCCCTGCCTACCCCATCGGGGACCGGGACCGCACACCGCCGGGGCGCACCGGAGGGATCAGCCGGCGACGAGCGGTTCGGGTTCGGGTGCCGGAGCCGTCACCCGGCGCCGCCCGCCTCGGCGGGACAGCGCGACACCGGCGAGGCACACGGCGCCGCCGACGACGGCCAGCGCGGGCGGCACCTCGTCGAGGAACAGCCAGCCGAGCAGGATCACCAGCGGCGGCACCAGGTAGGTGGTCACCCCGAGCCGCCCGGCGTCCATCCGGCTCAGCGCGTAGGCCCAGGTGCTGAACGCCAGCGCCGTCGGCACCACGCCCAGGTAGACCATGCCGGCCACCGATCCGGCGGGGGCGGTGCCCAGGTCGGAGACGAGCGCACCGGCCCAGGGCAGGCAGCAGAGCGCACCGATGGCGCAGGCGGTGAAGGTGACCTGGAGGGCGGAGAGCCGGCGCACGAGCGGCTTCTGCGCGACCACGCCGATCGCATAGGTGACGGCCGCGACGACGCAGAGCAGGACGCCCAGCAGGTCGAGGTCGGCGCTGCGGGTGGCGGCGCCGATGAGCAGCACGCCGACGAAGGCGACGGCCACCCCGACGACGAGCCACCGCGGGAAGCCCTCACCCAGGAGCAGCCCGGCCAGGACGGCGATGAGGATCGGCCCGATGTTGACCAGCATCGCGGTGGTGCCGGCGTCCAGGTGCTGCTCGGCGGCGTTCAGCGCGAGGTTGTAGATGCCGAACCAGCCGATGCCGCACACCGCGAGCAGCGTCCACTCGCGCCGGTCGGGGGTGACCCAGCCGCGGCGGGCGAGCAGCGCAGCGAGCACCGCGGAGCCGACCAGCAACCGTCCCAGGGCCAGGGCGCCGGGTGAGAGATCCTCCCCCACCCCGCGGATGGCGACGAAGGCCGAGGCCCAGGCCAGCACGGTGACGACGACGGCCAGGACGGTGCGCCCCTCGAGGACGGGTGCGGAAGTTCTCACGGCCGCACCCTAGGCGGAGCCACCGACAGGTTCTCGCGGTTTCCGGCCGTCGAGGTGCTCGTCGTAGGTCCGCTGACCACGGGCGCCGCCGGAGGGCAGCGCGGCACCGTCCCGGACGGCGGAGCTCAACCGGCCGGGCACCGGCGTGGCCACCACGTGCGCCCCCGGCGACCGGGCCCCGGACCACGCGCGCGCCAGTTCGGCGGCGGTGAGCACCTCGGGGCCGCCGAACTCCACCACACCCCCGGTCGGCGCGGCGGCGGTCAGGTCGGCCAGGTGGGCGGCGACCTCGGCGACGTCGATCGGCTGGAGCCGCCACCCCATCGGCACCGGGAGGACCGGACCGCGCCGGGCGGTGGACAGCAGCTCGTCGACGAAGTCGTGGAACTGGGTCACCCGCACCAGCGTCACCGGCAGGCCCGAAGCGAGGAGGACCTGCTCGGCGGCGAACTTGGCGCGGTAGTAGCCGAACGGGATGCGGTCCACGCCGACGATCGACACGTACACGAGGTGGCGCAGCCGATCCCGGTCGACCGCCTCGACCAGCCGGCGGGTACCGGCGACGTCGACCTGCCACGGGTCTCCCCGCGGATCGCTGGCGGCATGGACGACGACGTCGGCACCGGCCAGCGCCGTCGGCAGGTCGACGCCGCTGGCCAGGTCCCCCCGCACGCCGCCCGGTCCCGTGCCGCGCCGGGACATCTGCCGCACTCCCGAGCCCGCGTCCCGCAGCCGTGGCACGAGGTGCTGCCCGAGGCGACCGGTACCGCCGGTGACGAGGACGTCCATGCGGTCATCCTGGACCGGAACCATCCGGGTGGCATCGGCCCGGCGTCTCCAGCTCTATCTCACACACGAGATAACGTGCCCGGGTGACCGTCACCGAGCTCTCCCCCGACACCGCGATGCACCGGATCGGCGCGCTCGTGCGCGACGCCCGGCGCCACCGCGGCCTCACCCAGCAGCAGCTCGCCGAACGGCTGGGCACCAGCCAGAGCGCCGTGGCCCGCATCGAGCAGGGCGGCCAGAACCTCACCCTCGAGCTCCTGGGCCGCCTCTCCGCCGCCCTGGAGAGCGAGCTGATCCGCGTCGGCCCGTCCGGCCCCACGCACCTGCGGGTCACCGGCGGGCGGCTGCTCAGCGGCAGCGTCGCGGTCAAGTCCTCGAAGAACGCCGCCGTCGCCCTGCTGTGCGCCGCCCTGCTCAACCGCGGCCGGACGACGCTGCGCAACGTGGCCCGCATCGTCGAGGTGGAGCGGATCCTCGACGTGCTGCGCTCCATCGGGGTCTCCGCCACCTGGGACGAGGCCGGCCACGACCTCACCCTCCTCGTCCCCGAGCAGCTGGACCTGGCCGGCATCGACGCCGACGCCGCCCGGCGCACCCGCAGCATCATCATGTTCCTGGGTCCGCTGCTGCACCGGGCGCCGCAGTTCGAGCTGCCCTACGCCGGCGGCTGCGACCTGGGCACCCGGACGGTGCAGCCGCACATGATCGCCCTGCGCCCCTTCGGGCTGGAGGTCGAGGCCCGGTCCGGCGAGTACCACGCCACGGTGACCCCGACCGGCACCGCCGGCCGGACGATCGTGCTGACCGAGCGCGGCGACACGGTGACCGAGAACGCCCTGCTCGCCGCGGCCCGCGCCGAGGGCCGGACCACCATCCGCAACGCCAGCTCGAACTACATGGTCCAGGACCTGGTCCTCTACCTGCAGCTGCTCGGGGTCCACGTCGAAGGCCTCGGGACGACGACGCTCGTCGTGCACGGGCGGCCGGTGCTCGACGCCGACGTCGACTACACGATCAGCGAGGACCCGGTCGAGGCGATGAGCCTGCTGACCGCCGGCATCGTCACCGGCTCCGAGCTCACCGTGCGCCGGGCGCCCGTGGAGTTCCTGGAGATCGAGCTGGCGGTGCTGGCCGAGATGGGCCTGCGCTACGAGCTGTCGCCGGAGTACCTGGCCGACAACGGGCACACCCGGCTGGCCGACATCACCATCCACCCCTCGCAGCTGCGGGCGCCCATCGACAAGATCCACCCGATGCCGTTCCCGGGGCTCAACATCGACAACCTGCCGTTCTTCGCGGTCATCGCCGCGCAGGCGGAGGGGGCGACGATGATCCACGACTGGGTCTACGACAACCGGGCGATCCACCTGTCCGACCTGACCCGGCTGGGCGCCGACGTCCGGCTGCTCGACCCGCACCGGGTGCTCGTCGACGGCCCGACGCACTGGTCGAGCGCCGAGGTGGTCTGCCCGCCGGCGCTGCGCCCCGCGGTGTGCATCCTGCTGGCCATGCTCGCGGCCAAGGGCACCTCGGTGCTGCGCAACGTCGACATCATCGCCCGCGGCTACGAGCACCTCTACGAGCGCCTGGTGGAGATCGGCGCCGCCATCGAGGTCTTCCACGACTGAAAGAAGCGGCTGGGATCAGGTGACCTGATCCCAGCGCGTCCTCCCTCACCGCGCACCGTGAGGGAGGACGCTTCCCGGTGAGGGAGGACGCCGGGTCAGCGCTCCTGGTCGGTGGGGCGGACGAGCATCTCGTTGACGGCGACGTGCCGGGGCTGGCTGACCATGTAGACCACGGCCCGGGCGATGTCCTCGGACTGCAGCGGCGTCATCTGGCTCGCCATCTGCTTGGACGCCGCCTTGGCCTCGGGCTGGGTGATGTGGTCGGTCAGCTCGGTGGCCACCGCACCCGGCTCGACCAGCCCGATGCGCACCCCGCGGCCGGTGACCTCCTGGCGCAGCGACTCGCTGAACGCGTTCACCGCCCACTTGCTGGCGTTGTAGACGCCGGCGCCCTTGCGGGCCACCCGCCCGGCGACGCTGGAGACGTTCACGACGCCGCACCCCTGCTCGACCATGCCCTCGATCGCCGCGTGGGTCATGTACATGAGGCCGAGGACGTTGGTCGACAGCATCCGGCGCCAGTCCTCGGGGTCCGCGCCCACGATCGTCCCGAGCAGCATGACCCCGGCGTTGTTGACCAGGACGTCGAGACCGCCGAGCTCGGCCCGGGTGCGGGCGACCGCGTCGACGCAGGCCTGCTCGTCGGTGACGTCGAGGTCGAGCTGCAGCACCGTCGCCCCGTCGCTCCGGAGGCGGTCGGCCAGCGCGTCGAGCCGGTCGCGGCGCCGGGCCCCGATGGCCACCGCCGCCCCCGCGGCGGCGAGCGCCTCCGCCGTCGCCTCTCCGATGCCCGACGACGCCCCGGTGACCAGGGCGACCTTTCCCTGCAGCGGGCGGGCGGGGTCGCTCATGTGGATTCCCTTCGTCACGGCCCCGCTGCAGGGACCCGCGCCGAGCGTGCGAGGCGTGGGGGGCAGCGGGGTCCTCCGTCAGAGCAGCGAGTCCAGCCCCTCGTCGGGCGGCGGGGTCATGCCGGCCTCCAGCGGCGGCCGGTGCGGCTGGTCCAGGCCGCTCATCCGGGCCGCGTGCAGCGCGAGCAGCAGGTTCAGCCGGAGGGTCGGATCGGTGGTGAAGGGGCCGAGCATCCGCTCGAGCTTGCCGATCCGGTAGCGCATCGTGTTGTAGTGGAAGTGCAGCCGGCGGGCCGACTCCGCGACGTTGAGGTTGGTCTCGAGCAGCACGAGCAGGGTCTCGCGCAGGTCGGCGGAGTCGGCGTCGGTGGCGTCGGCCAGCGGGCCGAGCACCTCGTCGACGTAGGACCGCAGCTCGGTGCTGTCCGGGATCAGCGACAGCAGCCGGAACACCCCGAGCTGGTCGAAGTGGGTGACCGAGGCCCCGCCCTGGATCTCCTGGCCGACGCCGAGCGCGCGCTGCGCCTGGCGGTGCGCCTCGGCGAGCTCGGACAGCGAGCCCGCGGGCCGGCCGATGCCGGTGCCCAGCACCCGGCCCAGCCGGCGCAGGCGGCCGTTGACCCGCGAGCTGACGGCGGCGACCAGCGAGGAGACCTCGTCGGGGGTGCGCCCGTCCAGCGGCAGCAGCGTGACGATCTCGGTGGCCAGGCCCGCGACGGCCGCCCCGGCCACCTCGGCTTCCAGCGCCGAGCGCCAGCCGTCGGCCAGCCGGTCGAGGACGTCGAGCGCGCGGGTGGGGTCGCCGGCGGCGTCGGCGGTGGTCTCGGTTGCGGTGACCAGGACGGCGACCGGCCCGTCCAGCCGCCAGCCGAAGGAGCGGGTGTAGGCCAGCGTGCGCTCGGTGTGGCCGACCGAGCCGCCCACGAGCCGGCGGACCAGGTCTCCCTGGAAGCGCAGCTCCACCGAGTGGACGGCCTGGAGGCGGATCACCGAGAGGGCCGCGATGACCGCGGCCCGCTCCAGCACGCCGCCCGCGCCGACCAGCATCGCGCCGGTCCGGTGCACCGCGACGAGCCAGCCGTGGCGCTGGTCGCCGGCCATGATCGGGGCGACGGCGTACTCGCCCACGCCGCCGGGGAGCTGGTGGTGACCGGGGACGAGCAGGATGCCGTCGGCCGGGGAGAGATCGGCGTCGGCGAGCACGTCGGCCGGGGTGACGACGGTGCGGTCGGCCCGCACACCGGCCAGCCGCCGCGAGGGCGTGAGCTCGGCCAGGGCGTCGTCCGCGGCGGCGTCCAGCAGCCACAGCCAGTCGCTGATCTCGGCGACGTCGTCCCGGGGGCCGGCGCTGGTGACCACCTCGCGGTCGGGACCCAGGCCCAGCACCGCTGCCCCGTCCAGCATCACGGCCAGCCGCTGGGTGACCTCCGCCAGGCCGCCTCCGGTGAGCGCGACCTCCATGAACTGGTCGTCCATGCGGGAGTTGAGCGCCAGGGCCTGGCCCTGCTTGGTGACGACGGCGCCGAGGACCTCGGACACGACCTCGTCCAGGCGCACGTTCGCGGGCAGCGCCAGCACCGGCAGCCCGCGACGGTCGGCCTCGGCGAGCACCTCGGCCGGGACCGGGGGCGGGCCGTCGGTGCGCCGGAAGGCCAGGGCGGCGGTCCCCATCGCGTCCAGCCGCTCGACCAGGGCCCGGCAGTTGGCGGCGTCCGCCGGCGGGAGCCGGGCGCCGAGCACGACGAGCACGTCGGCGCCGGCGCCGGCCAGCGGGTCCGTCGGCTTGTCGATGACCATGTGCCGGACCGACCGGGACAGTCCGCCGGCGCCCGAGGCGACGGTGGTGCCCGCCAGCCCAGGGAGGTCCAGGACGTCCTCGACGGTCAGCCCCATGCGCTCCTGCCAGTTCCCTCGCTCGTCCCGGGCCAGGTCGTGGCGCTGCTCCTCGACCGCCCAGGTACGCCGAAACGGAAGGGTTCCGTCACGCTGAGTGGACAACGCCACCGACGTATCACTCCGCGTCACGTCGCGTCCCCCTTCAGTTGCACATGAGGTCAGGTCGTTCCGGAATCCTGTCAGGAGTCCTTGAACGCCGACACCCATTCTTGGCGACTTCCGCCATAAGAGGGCGTGCGACGCGCCGCATAGGTTCGAAGCCCGCTCATCCCGCTCGCAGCGATGCTAAGCCGTCCTCCTGCACCTGGCGGCACCTGCCCCTCTGCGTCCGGCTCCCGAGCGGGCCCTGGACGGGGGGCCGTGGCCCCATTGGCGAGAGGCCGCCATGCACACCATCGACGAGACGACGACCGACAGGGACGAACGCCCGGGGGCCACGGCGACGCGCGGCCGTACCGCGCGTGCCGGAGTTCCCCCCATCCCCCTCCCCCGCAGGTCCGCGGCCGCGCGCGCAGGCCTGTGGGCGCGCCAGGTCGCCGCCGTCCCGGCCGCGGCCAGCACCGGTGTCACGGCGCTGCTGCGCGGCCCCGTGCGCCGGGCCCGGGTGCTCGCCAGCACGCCGACCGGCGTGTACCTGCACGTGCCGGGCGAGCGGGACTGCGACGTGGTCGGGGTGCTCACCAGCGACGCCGTGCGGCTGCCCCTGGGCTGCGTCCTCTTCCGCCCCAGCACCGGCCGCCCGCTGGTGCCGTCGAACGCCACCGCCGAGGTGGGCGGCGGCCGCGTCGTCGTCGGCGACCTGGCGGTGAGCGCCGCGGCGTGGTGGGACCCGCACCCCCGGCTGCCCAGCCCCCGCCCCGCGCTCCTCCCCGAGGGCGTCCGGCAGCTCCGCACCACCCTCTACGGCGACGGCGTCCCGCACAGCGCCTTCGAGCTGCCCGGGCTGCCGACCGGTCCGGGCGGGCCGCTGGCCGCGCTGCGGGGAGCGGTCCGGCGCGCCGACCTCGACGCCGCGCTGCGCACCGCGACCCGGCTGATCGGCATGGGCCCCGGGCTCACCCCCGCCGGGGACGACGTCATGGCGGGCACCGTGGCCGGGCTCGTGCTCCTCGGGCACCCGGCCGCGCCGCGGTTCGCCGCAGGGGTCACGGCGCTGGCCGCCTGCCGCACCACCGAGCTCTCCCGGGCGGTGCTGCGGCACGCCGCGGCCGGCCGGGTGAGCACCGAGTACGCTGCCGTGCTGCACGCCCTCGTCGGGGAGCGCCCGCTGGCGCCCACCGTCGAGGCCCTGCTGGGGTCGGGCAGCCGCGCCACCGCACTCGGGCTGTGCACCGCCATCGATCTGGTCGAACGCACCATGCGGGTGCGCTGACCGGGCAGGGGTTCAGCCCGCGGGGGCAGGGACGACGGGGACCAGCGAGTCCCACTGCGCGATCCGGCAGCCGTCGATGCGGGAAAGGTGCAGGTCCACCGGCTCCCCGTCCCAGCGGCCGAGCACCCGCGCGGTCTGGGGGCCGCCGTACTGCTGGCTGCAGACGACGTCCTCGGGCAGTGGCGCGAACGGCCGCTCCAGGCCGGCCAGGTGGTCGCAGGCCGCCTGCGCCTGGGGGTGGCTGCCCTCGGCGGGACCGAGGCACGACAGCGTCCAGGTCACCGGCGCCCGGCCCTCGCCCAGGTCGACCTCGAGCTGCAGGTCGTCGTCGGCCTGGGAGATGCCTCCTGCGGCGGGGTCGCCGCCGGTCGCGTCGGACGCCGCGCCGTCGTCCAAACCGCACCCGGCCGTCACGAGGGCGACCGCGAGCACGAGGAGCGGCAGGAGTCGGCGCATGCCCGGCTCAGAGGCGGGAGGCGTGGATGCTCGTGACCAGGATGGCGCGGGCGCCGAGCTCGTAGAGGTCGTCCATCACCTGATTGGTCTGGCTGCGCCGGACCATCGCACGCACCGCCGACCAGCCGGGCCGCTGCAGCGGGCTGACGGTCGGGCCCTCGATGCCCGGGGTGATCGCGGTGGCCTGCGCGAGGATCGCGTCGGGGCAGTCGTAGTCGAGCATCACGTACTGCCGCGCGACCAGGACCCCCTGGAGTCGGCGCCGCAGCTGGGCGACGGCCGGGATTTCCTCGGCGCCCTCGCGGCCGACCAGGATCGCCTCGCTGGCGAGCACCGGCTCGCCTATGATGTGCAGCCCCGCCGCGCGCAGCGTCGTCCCGGTCTCCACCACGTCGCAGACGGCGTCGGCCACGCCCAGCCGGCAGGCGGTCTCGACGGCGCCGTCGAGCTTGACGACGTCGGCCTTGATGCCGGACTCCTCGAGGTGGCGCTGCAGCAGCACCGGGTAGGCGGTGGCGATCCGCTTGCCGGCGAGCTGATCGACCCGCTCGATCTCCGAGCCCACCGGGGCGGCGAAGCGGAAGGAGGAGCGCCCGAAGCCCAGCGGCATGACCTCGACCGCGGCCGACCGCTCCCCGTCGAGCGGCGCGGTCTCCAGCAGCATGTCGCGCCCGGTGATGCCGACGTCCAGCGTGCCCGCGGCGACGTAGACGGCGATGTCGCGGGGCCGCAGGTAGAAGAACTCGGTGTCGTTGTCGGGGTCGAAGACGACGAGGTCCTTGGTGCTGCGCCGCTGGCGGTAGCCGCTCTCCGCGAGCATCTCCGCGGCCGGCTCGCTCAGGACGCCCTTGTTGGGCACGGCGATGCGCAGCACTGCAGGGACTCCTCAGGTGGGGGCGGGAACGGTGATGATCAGAGGTGAGCGTAGACGTCGTCCAGGGTCAGACCCCGGGCGAGCATCAGCACCTGCACCCGGTAGAGCAGCTGGCTGATCTCCTCCGCCGTCCGCTCCTCGCCCTCGTGCTCGGCGGCCATCCACGACTCGGCCGCCTCCTCGACGACCTTTTTGCCCGCGGCGTGCACGCCGTCGCGGACCGCGGCGACCGTGCCCGAGGCGGCGTCGCCGTCGGCGACCTTGGCCGAGAGCTCGGCGAAGAGGGAGTCGAACGTCTTCACGACCGGCCTCCCGCGGGGACGGCGCTGAAGCCGGTCGTGCGCTGCGGGCCGCGCAGGTCGCGCAGCGTCAGAGCGGTGGCGAGCGCGGCGATGGCGGCCTCCCAGCCCTTGTCCTCGGCGGACCCGGGCAGTCCTGCGCGGTCCCGCGCCTGCTCCTCGGTGTCGCAGGTGAGGACTCCGTTGCCGACCGGCCGGGAGGCGTCCAGCGCGACCCGGGTCAGGCCGGCGGTCACCGCGTCGCACACGTACTCGAAGTGCGGCGTCCCACCCCGGATGACCACGCCGAGCGCGACGACGGCGTCGTGCCGCTCGGCCAGCGCCTGGGCCACGACCGGCAGCTCGACGGCGCCCGGTGCGCGGACGACGGTCGGCTCGGTCACCCCGCTGGCGCGGGCGGCCTCGAGGGCGCGGGCCAGCAGGCTGTCGGTGATCTCGGCGTGCCAGGTGGTGACGACGATGCCGAGGGTCAGCCCGGCCGCGTCCACCGGCTCGACGACGGGTGCTCCCGACCCGCTCATGACGGCTGCTCGTCGAGGCGCAGGGGGACGTTCTCCGGGATCGGGTCGGCGTGCGGGGGCTCGCCGGCGGCCTCGGGGTCCGGCTCGATGATGTCGAGCAGGTGGCCCATCCGGTCGCGCTTGGTCCGCAGGTAGCCCAGGTTCTGCGTGGTGACGTGGCTGGGCAGGCCCACCCGGCCGAGCACCTTGAGGCCGTAGCCCTCCAGCCCGGCGCGCTTGGCCGGGTTGTTGGTGAGCAGCCGCATCGTGTGCACGCCGAGGTCGACCAGGATCTGCGCGCCGGTGCCGTAGTCGCGGGCGTCGGCCGGCAGGCCCAGGTCGAGGTTGGCGTCGACGGTGTCCGCGCCGAGGTCCTGCAGCTGGTAGGCCTGCAGCTTGTGAAGCAGGCCGATGCCCCGGCCCTCGTGCCCGCGGATGTAGAGCACGATGCCGCGCCCCTCGTCGGCGACGGCCTGGAGCGCGGCCTGCAGCTGGGGGCCGCAGTCGCAGCGCAGCGAGCCGAAGACGTCGCCGGTGAGGCACTCGGAGTGCACGCGGACCAGCACGTCCTCGCCGTCGCCGATGTCGCCGTAGACGAAGGCGACGTGCTCGCGCTCGTCGTAGGAGCTGCGGTAGCCGACGGCGGTGAAGGTGCCCGGGGTCAGCGGGACGATCGCCTCGGCCACCCGCTCGACCAGCTTGTCGAAGCGCTTGCGGTAGGCGATCAGGTCGGCGATGGAGACCATCACGAGGTCGTGCTCGTCGGCGAAGACCCGCAGCTCCTCGCCGCGCGCCATGCCGGTCGGGTCCTTCTCGCTGACGATCTCGCACAGCGTCCCGGACGGCCGCAGGCCCGCGAGCACGGCGAGGTCGACGGCGGCCTCGGTGTGCCCGGGACGGCGCAGCACGCCGCCGTCCTTGGCCCGCAGCGGCACGATGTGGCCGGGGCGGGAGAGGTCACGGGAGGTCGCCTCGGCGTCGGCCAGCAACCGGATCGTCGTCGCCCGGTCGGAGGCGGAGATGCCGGTGGTGACGCCCTCGCGGGCGTCGACGGTGACCGTGTAGGCGGTGCCGAGCCGGTCCTGGTTCACCCGGTGCATGGGCGGCAGGTCCAGCCGGTCGGCGTCGGCCTCGGTGACCGCGACGCAGATGTAGCCCGAGGTGTACCGGACCATGAAGGCCACGAGCTCGGGGGTGGCCAGCTCGGAGGCGAAGATGAGGTCGCCCTCGTTCTCGCGGTCCTCGTCGTCGATCACGACGACCGGGCGACCGTCCTTGATCGCGGCGATCGCCGTCTCGATGCTGTCCAGACGGATCCGTGGTGTGGTCACCGACGTGCCTCCAGCAGTCGCTCGACGTACTTGGCGATCACGTCGACCTCCAGGTTGACGGGGTCCCCCGGGGCGCGCGTGCCGAGCGTGGTCTCGCGGAGGGTGGTGGGGATGAGGCTGACCTCGAACCAGGGCTCGGGGTCGGTCGCGGCGCTCACGGCGCTGACGGTCAGCGAGACGCCGTCGACGGCGATGGAGCCCTTCTCGACGACGTACCGGGCCAGCCCCGTGGGCAGCGCGATGCGGAAGACCTCCCAGTGCGTGCTGGGCTCGCGGGTGAGCACGGTCCCGACGCCGTCGACGTGGCCCTGGACCATGTGCCCGCCGAGCCGGGTGTGGGCGGTGACGGCACGCTCCAGGTTGACCCGGCTGCCTTCCTCGGCCTTGCCCAGGCTGCTGCGCCGCAGGGTCTCGGCCATGACGTCGGTGCTCCAGACGCCGTCCTGCACGGAGGTGACGGTCAGGCAGACGCCGTTGACCGAGATGGAGTCGCCGAGGGCGACGTCCTGGAGCACCGTGCGCGCCCGGATCTCCATCCGCGCGGCGTCGGTCTGCTCCTCGCGGACGACGAGCGTGCCCACCTCTTCGACGATGCCGGTGAACACCTCAGCTCCCTTCCCGGTCGGGCTGTCGGCCTCCAGTGTGCCGGGTGGGCCGCAGCCGGAGCTGCACGTCCCCACCCAGAGGGAGGATCTCGACGGTCTCGAAGGAGAGCGCACCGGCGATCGAAGTGATTCCCAGGTCGCCGACCAGCGAGGGGCCGGCGCCCAGCAGCTTCGGCGCGAGGTGCACCACGGCCTCGTCGACCAGGCCCGCACGGAGGAACGCCGCGGCCAGGGTCGGCCCGCCTTCGAGCAGCACCCGGCGGACGTCGCGGTCGAAGAGCTCGGCGAGCAGGGCCGCCGGGTCGGCCGCGCGGCTGACCACCGTGGGCGCGGCGTCGTCCAGGACGCGGGCGTGCTCCGGGAGCCGGCCGCGGCGATCCACGACCACGCGGAGCGGCTGCCGGTCGGCGTCGCGGCCGTCGGCGTCGCGCACGGTCAGCTGCGGGTCGTCGGTCACCGCCGTCCCGGAGCCGACGACGACGGCGTCGCAGGTGGCGCGCAACCGGTGGACGGCGGCGCGCGCCTCCTCGCCGGTGATCCAGCGGCTGCTGCCGTCGGCGGCGGCGACCCGGCCGTCGAGGGTGGCCGCGACCTTCCAGATCACCTGCGGGCGGTGCTCGCGCACCCCGGTCAGCCACGGGCCGAGGGCGCCGAGCTCGGCCTCGGCCTGCTCGACGCCGAGCTCCACGGCGATCCCCGCCGCCCGGAGCCGGTCGACCCCGCCGCCGGCGAGCTCGGTCGGCTCGGGAACGGCGACCACGACGCGGGCGACCCCGGCGGCGATCAGCGCGTCGGCGCAGGGGCCGGTGCGGCCGGTGTGCGCGCACGGCTCGAGGGTGACCACGGCCGTGCCGCCGCGGGCCCGCTCCCCCGCTGCCGCCAGCGCCCGCACCTCGGCGTGCGCGCCGCCGGCCGGCTGGGTCGCGCCCTCGCCGGCGACCGTGCCGTCGGCCGCGAGGACGACGGCGCCCACCGCGGGGTTCGGGCTGGTGGTGCCGAGGACGGAGGCGCCCAGCTCGCGGGCGCGCGCCATCGCCGCCCGCTCGCGGTCGAGGACCGTCATCCCGACATCGCCGAGGCGGCCTGCGCGCGCAGTGCGGCGATCGCCTGGGCGGGGTCGTCGGCCCCGTAGACGGCCGAGCCTGCGACGAACATGTCGACGCCGGCCTCCGCGGCCTGCTCGATGGTGTCGGCGTTGATGCCGCCGTCGATCTCCACCAGCAGGGTCAGGTGGCCGGCGTCCACCAGCTCGCGGGCCTTGCGCGCCTTGGGCAGGACGTCGGCGATGAACGACTGCCCGCCGAAACCCGGCTCGACGCTCATGACCAGGAGGGTGTCGAAGTCCGGGAGGACGTCGAGGTAGTCCTCGAGCGGCGTGCCCGGCTTGATGGCCAGGCCGGCGAGCGCTCCGGCGGCGCGCAGGTCACGGGCGACGGCGCGCGGGTCGGTGCAGGCCTCGGCGTGCACGGTGACGTTGCGCGCGCCCATCTCGGCGTAGCCGGGCGCCCAGCGCTCCGGGTTCTCGATCATGAGATGGCAGTCCAGCGGCACCGGGCTGACCGCCTGGATCGCCTGGGCGACCGGGAGGCCGAGCGTCAGGTTGGGCACGAAGTGGGCGTCCATGACGTCGACGTGCAGCCAGTCGGCGTCGGCGACCCGGGCGACCTCGTCGGCCAGGTGCGCGAAGTCGGCGGAGAGGAGGCTGGGCGCGATCTTGGGCTGCCGGGACACGGACGGAGTCTAGGTGGGGTCGATCAGCGGTTTTGCCGCCTCTGGTGCCCTAGCCTCCGCCCCGTGACCGACGGCACACGCGCCCCCACCCGGGAGCTCGGCGACGACGCCACCGCGGAAGCCGCCGAGCGCGCCCGGGAGGAACTGCTCACCCAATGCGGGACGCAGCTGCCGCTCCTGGCCGGCATCGCGCTGCTGCTCGTCGAGCCGCAGCGGTGGTCGTCGGACGCCTGGTACGGGGCTGCGGCGCTGCTGCTGGTCGCCGGGACAGCGGTGTGGCAGTACGGCACTCGGCACGGCCAGGAGGGTCAGGCCGAGGTCCTGGTCGCCGAGTACGCGGTCCTCCGCTCCGTCGACCCCGGGGTCGGCCGCCGGCACGTGGCCGACGAGACCGCGAAGCGCTTCGCGTGGACCCGGTTCATCGCCTGGCCGCTGTGGCTCGGCGCCGTCGGGCTCCTGCTGGTCTTCGGCCAGTGGGGCCGGCCGGCATGGGCGCTCCCCGGAGCGGTCCTGGTCGTCGTCGCGGCGGCAGTCCACCTGACCGCCCGCGAGCGCGAGGCCCGCGCGGGTCGCCGCTGGCGGGCCGACCCGCCCGGTCCGCCGCGCGACTGACGAGAGGACGCAGTCATGTGGAAGAGCGCGCACGTCCGCTGGCTCGCCGGCGCCTGGACGGTGTTGTGGGCCGTCGCCTGGGCGGTCGACGCGCTGATGGGCTGGGACAACGCATGGCCGCTACTCGTGCCCGCCGTCCTGACCTGGCGCCGGCTCTGGTCCCCCTCCGGCACGCGGTGGACGCGGGAGGCGACCGGTATGGCGCTGCGCCGGCACGCGGATCCGGGCGCCGAGCTGCGGGACGCGACCGAGGCCCATGCGCGTGAGTCCCTGGCCCGCCCGCGGTGGCCGGCGTGGGGTCTCGCGGTGCTGTCGGTCGTCCTCGGCGTCGCCTGCGCAGTGGTCGGCCGGCAGCGCGGGGATGGCTGGGACGCCGCCCCGGCAGCCGTCCTACTGATCGTGGCGGTCGGGGTGCTCGTCGTGGACCGGGCCGCCCGCCGACGCGCCCGCCGCTGGATCGACGATCCGCCGTACGCCGAGGTCGACGCGCGCCGCTGACCCCGTGCCCGTGACGGGCGACCGGGTAGGGCCCGGCCCATGGCTCCTGGGACCTCCGCACCCGCCCGCTACGACGGCTTCGACCGGATGCCCATCGCCGGCAGCTGGCGAGCCGGACGCGCGGGGAAGACCGCGACCGACACCGATCCCTACACCGGCGAGACGCTGACGGAGATCCCGCTGGCGAACGCCGAGGACCTCGACGAGGCCTACGGCACCGCACGGGAGGCCCAGCGGGACTGGGCGGCGCGGCTACCGAGCGAGCGGGCGATCGACGAGTTCACCACCGACCACTGGGTCAGCGTCCAGCACACCAAGCGGAAGTTCGCGTTCTGATCTCTCCTGGCCAGGCTGTTGACCTGGGGAAACTGTCGTACCCCCGGTCTAGCGTCGGGTCATGGCATCGAGGAGCGGGGTCGCGGTCGGCGTGACAGTCGTGCCCATCGATGCCGGGCCGTCGTCGTGGGAGCCGGCCGATCCGGATCCGGCGCCGCAGTCCGAACCGCTGGGTCAGTGGCTGCCCCGCCGACGGTCGTCGGCGCAGGCTGCGGCGTTCCTGCAGCAGATCACGGCCGCCGAGGCCAAGCTGGCGGCGCTGAGGCTCGAGCTGGTCCTCGACATCGCGGCGGCCCGCCCGGCTCCGAGTGATCCTCGTCCTGGGCGTGCCGCCGAGGTGGAGCACGGGCCGGCGGGGACGAGCGAGTTCGTGCTCGACGAGCTGGCGCTCATCATGGGATCGAGCCGGGACGCGGCGGTGCTGCTGCTGGACCAGGCGCACACGCTGACCAGCCGCCTGCCCCTCACCTGCCGCGAGCTGGCCGCCGGCCGGCTGGACTGGCCCCGGGCCAGGGCGATCGCAGCGGAGCTGGGCCGCCCGGCGGACGGCAGCGACCCGGCCGTCGTCGAGGCTGTGGAGGCGGCGGTGCTGCCCGTCGCGGCCGACCTGTCGATCCGGCGGCTGCGCGAGCTGGTGCACCGCGAACTCGTCGCCCGTGACACGGAGGCCAATGACCGCCGCCGGAAGCAAGCGCGGGATGCCGCGGACGTGACGGTCCGGCGGATCGGTATCGGCATGAGCGAGCTCAGGCTGCGGATGCAGCACCAGGAGGCGGTCGCCTGCCGGCGGACCCTCGACGCGCACGCCCGAACTGTCAAAGACGCCGGCGACCGGCGGCCGATCGGGGTGCTCCGGGTCGGCGCCGGCCTCGACCGCATGCTGCGGCCCTGGCAGGAGCAGCCGCGGGTGACCGCGCACCTGACCGTGGTCGCCCCACTGGGCGCGCTCACCGTCGGGGCCTTCCTCGACTCCGGCGCTCCGCTCCCGGCCGCGTTCCGCCCCGCCCGACCCACCGAGCGAGCACCGATCGGTGACGTGGACGGGGAGGCGATCACCGCCACCCACCTGCGCGAGCTCCTCGAGCAGCTCGACGCCCTCTGCCCGGGCGGCCTGCAGGCACCCACCGGCGGCACCCTGGACATCGCGCTCACCGGCGCGGGCGGGCGACTGCTCGCAGTCATCGGGCGGCGCGAGCTGGAGCGCCGGGCGCACCAGGGTTGCCCGGCGCACCCGGACGAGCGATGCGGCTGCCCGGCGCTCACCGCGCCACCGGCGGTGAGCCGCTACAGCCCTTCCGCCGGGCAGCGCCGCTTCGTCAGCGCGCGCGACCGCACCTGTCGCCATCCCGGCTGTCACGTGCGAGCCGGGTGGGCCGATCTCGACCACGTCGTCGCGCACGCCGACGGCGGCGCCACCGACTGCGTCAACCTCTGCTGCCTCTGCCGCCGCCACCACCGACTCAGGACCCACGCCGACGGCTGGACCCACACTCTCGACGACGACGGCGTGCTCACGGTCGTCACTCCGAGCGGGGTCACCCGCACCACCCGGCCACCGGGTCTCCGCATCCCGGAACCGGACGACCCGCCTCCTTTCTGAGGCGGACGACGATCAGCGAGTGCGGCGGAGCAGTGCCATGAACATGGCGTCGGTGCCGTGGCGGTGCGGCCACAGCTGCCCGTAGTCGCCCCGGGCGATCCCGGGGACCTCCGGGAACAGCGGCGCGACCGGCAGCACCTCGACGTCGTCGCGGCCTGCGGCGACCTCGACGACGCCCACGGTCTCCTCGGCGTGCGGTGAGCAGGTCACGTAGGCGACCACTCCCCCGACCCGCACCGACGCCAGCGCGCTGGCGAGCAGCTCCACCTGCAGCTCCACCAGTGGGGCGACGTCCTCCGGCATGCGACGCCAGCGCACCTCGGGACGGCGGCGCAGCGCACCGAGCCCCGTGCACGGCGCGTCGAGCAGCACCCGGTCGAAGGACCCGGCCTGCCACGGCCCCTCGCGCCCGTCGGCGGCCAGCACCTCGACGTCGGCCTCGTCCCGCAGCGCCTGGCGGACCAGGTCGGCGCGGTGCGGAGCACGGTCGACAGCGGTGAGCCGCACGCCCTCGGGCCGGACGGCCGCCAGCAGCCCGGCCTTGCCCCCGGGCCCGGCGCACATGTCGAGCCACGCCTCGTCGCGCCCCTCGAGCGGTGCGCGAGTCAGCAGCAGCCCCGCGAGCTGGCTCCCCTCGTCCTGCACTGCGGCCCGCCCGGAACGCACCGAGGCCAGCCGCCCCGGATCGCCACCGGGCAGCCGGACGGCAAACGGCGAGTACGGGCCCGGGGCTCCCCCGGACTCCTGGACCAGCTCGTCGCGGGCCACCCGGCGGGCCACGAGGTGCACCTCCGGTGCGGCGTCGTCGGCGAGGAGCGCCGGTTCCAGCTCCTCGTTCCCGCCCAGCGCGGTCCGCCACGCGTCGACGATCCACCGCGGGTGGTCGGTGGCCAGGGCGAGCCGCTGCTCGTCGTTCCCGTCCAGCGCGTCCAGCCACTGCGCCCGGTCGCCACCCGCGGCGACCTTCCGCAGCACCGCGTTGACCAGCCCGGAGGCGCCGGTGCCCACGATCGCCCGGGTGAGGTCGACGGTGGTGTCGACGGCGGCGTGCGACGGCACCCGCAGGTCCAGGAGCTGGTAGGCGCCCAGCCGGAGCAGGTCCAGCACCCGCGGGTCCAGCTCGCCCAGCGGCCGGTCGACCAGCCCGGCCAGCACCGCGTCGAGGGTGCCGGTGGCGCGCAGGGTGCCGTAGGCCAGCTGGGTCGCGAAGGCGGCGTCACGGGTGTCGAGCTCGCGCTCGCGCAGCAGCTGCGGCAGCAGCAGGTTGGCGTAGGCGTCCCGCGACGTGACCCCGTCGAGCACGTCGTAGGCGGTCAGGCGGGCGCCGTCGAGCGGACGCCGACGCGGGGCGGGCTGCGGCCGCTTCCCGCGCCGCGGGCCGCCGGCCGGGCGCCTCGGCGGGCGGGTCACGCCTCTCCCAGCCGGTCACCGGCCGCGAGGCGGGCGCCGCGCGCCCAGTCCGACGCCGGGATCATGCGCTTGCCGGCCGGCTGCACCTCGCCCAGCCGGACGGTGCCGTTGCCGGTGCCGACGAGTACCTCCCGACCCTCGGCGCGGAGCTCACCGGCCGCGAGCCCGGGCCCGTCGGACGAGGGCGTCACCGGGCCGAGCCGCAGCCGGTCCCCGCGCCACGTCGTCCAGGCGCCGGGGGCCGGCGTGACCCCGCGGATCCGCCGGTCGACCACGTGGGCGGGCAGCGCCCAGTCCACGCGGGCGTCGGCCGGCTCCACCTTCGGCGCGAGGCTGACGCCGTCGGCCGGCTGGGGCCGGGGCTCCAGCGCACCGGCGGCGATGCCATCCAGCGTGGCCACCAGCAGCTGGGCGCCGCTGACGGCCAGCCGCCCGAGGAGGTCGCCCGCCGTGTCCCGGGGCCCGATCGCCTCGGTGACGGTGCCGTAGACCGGGCCGGTGTCGAGGCCGGCCTCCAGCCGGAAGGTGGCGGCACCGGTGATCTCGTCGCCGGCCATGATCGCGTGCTGCACCGGCGCGGCGCCCCGCCACGCGGGCAGCAGCGAGAAGTGCAGGTTGACCCACCCATGCGCGGGCAGGTCGAGCGCCGCCTGCGGGATGAGCGCCCCGTAGGCGACGACCGGCGCGCAGTCGACGGCGAGGTCGGCCAGCTGCGCCAGGAACTCCGGCTCGCGCGGCGACCGGGGCTGCAGCACCGGCACCCCCGCGGCGTCGGCGCGCTCGGCGACCGGCGAACGGCTGGACTTCCGCCCGCGCCCGGACCGCGCGTCGGGCCGGGTGAGGACCGCGACCACCTCGTGCTCCGAGGCCAGCAACGCCTCCAGGGACGGGACCGCGGGGGCCGGGGTGCCGGCGAACAGGACCTTCAGTGCGGGCTCACTTTCACGACGGGGGCGGGCGTCGGCAGGTACGCGCCCAGGTCGGCCCACTCGGCGGCCTGCAGCTCGGCGAGCGCCTCGGTGCGGGCCACGTCGTCGAGCCGGTCGACGAACAGCACGCCGTCGAGGTGGTCGGTCTCGTGCTGGATGGCCCGGGCCAGCAGCTCGGAGCCCTCGACGCGCACCGGGTCGCCGTGCATGTTCCAGCCGGAGGCCACCACGTGCAGGTGACGCCGGCAGTCGTAGCGCAGCCCCGGGAGCGACAGGCAGCCCTCGGGGCCGTCCTGCAGCTCCTCGCCCACCGCGGCGACGTCGGGGTTGACCAGGTGGCCCACCTCGCCGTCGACGAACCACGTGAACACCCGCAGCTCGACGCCGATCTGCGTGGCGGCCAGCCCGGCTCCGCCCGCGGCGTGCATGGTCTCGGTGAGGTCGGCGACCAGCTGCCGGAGTTCGGCGTCGAAGTCGGCGACCGGTGCCGCCGGGGTGCGCAGCACGGGGTCGCCGTACAGCCGGATGGGGGTCACGCTCACCGGTCGATCGTAGGCGTGACCCCCGTCCGGGCTCAGCGGGACAGCGTCACCGTGGACTTGGCCGCCTCGAGGTGGGCGCCCTGCTCGGTCAGCTGGGCGGCTCCGGACGCCTCGTCGACGCCCACGGACGCGGCGAACGACGCGTCGTGGGTCACGACGGTGCCTTCGAAGTCGACGACGTCGCCCTCGGCCACCTGGTAGGGCGACTCACCGGCGTCGCCGATCAGCTGCACCCAGACGCGGTCCTGGTCGGAGGATCCGACCCAGAAGCCCTCGTCGGCCGGCACGGACAGCACCCGCACCGCCGTGCCGGTGACCGGCTGGCCCGACAGGGCGGCGAGCGCGGCCGCCGCGTCCGGCCGCGCGGCCAGCTCGACGACGGAGTCGCCGTTCGCCGTCACGATCTGGCCCTCACCCGAGCCGGCGGGGCTGGAGGGGGCGGCGGAACCCGAGGACGACGAGGAGGACGACGAGGAGGAGGACGACGACGAGCGGGACGACTCGTTCGAGCTGGTGCTGCCGGCGTCGTCGCTCCCGCCGGCCGGGTCGTCGTCGTTCCCGCACTGGCTGAGCAGCAGCGCCGCGATGATCAGGATGCCGACCAGGAGCGCGCCGAGCAGCAGGCCCCGCCTGCGGCCGGCTCCGCGGTCTCCTCCGCCGACAGGGGTGGCGCCGGGCGGGTTGTTCGGGTCGGACGACGGGCGTGCGGCAGTCACTGTGGTGCTCCTCGGAAGGGGGTGGAAAGGCAGCCCGCCCTCTACCCGTGCCGGGCCCCGGCACACTTACGTCGTAAACCGACGCTGGTCACACCAGGTCGAGCGGGTCCAGCTGCACGCGGACGTGCTCGGGCACCTTCTTGGCGCTGCGCACGCCCTGCACCTCGGCCAGAGCGGAGGCGAGCGCTCCACCCGCGGCCCGCGGCACCCGCACGAGATAGCGCTCCCGCTCGCCTTCCTGGCCGGGGCGCGGCCGCTCGGGCACCGGCCCCAGCAGGTCGGCACCGTCGGGCAGCCGCAGCGCCTCGAGGAACTCGGCCAGCGCCGCCGGCGAACCGGACACCGATGCCATGCGGGTGGCGGGCGGGAAGCCCAGCTCCCGGCGGTCGGCCAGCTCCCGCGCCGCGAGCCAGGCCGGGTCCCAGCGCACCAGCGCCTGGACCACCGGGTGCCCGGCGTCCGCGGCCACGACCACGTGCCCACCGGCCGACGCCGGGCGGACCAGCGCCGCGGCGTTCATCCACCGGCGCAGCGTCTCCTCCCCCGCGCGCAGGTCGGCCCGGCCCAGCAGCGCCCACGAGTCGAGCAGCAGCGCGGCGCCGTACCCGCCGTCGGCCACCGGCTCGGCCCCGGGCGTCGCCACGACCAGCGCCGCCCCGCCCGGCACGGACGCCAGCACCCCCGACGTGCTGCCCGAGGTGCGCACCGCCGCGCCGGGGAAGGCCCGCGCCAGCTCCTCGGCGGTCCGGGACTCCCCGATGACCGAGGCGCGCAGCTTGGTGCCGTGGCAGTGCGGGCAGTCGAAGGTCGCCGCCGGGCGGGCGCACCAGCGGCAGGCCGGGATCCGCTGACCGCCCGGGCCCGGCCGCGGCGAGATGCCCAGCGGCCCGGCGCAGTGGGCGCAGCGCGCCGGCGCACGGCATCGTGCGCACGCCAGCGAGGGCACGTAGCCGCGGCGGGGCACCTGCACCAGCACCGGGGTGCCTGCGGCCAGCGCCTTCCGCGCCGCCTCGTGGGCCAGCGACGGCAGCCGGGCCGACCGCGCCGCGGCGTCCCGGGCCAGCTCGAAGTCCTCGCCGAGCGCCTGCACCCGGGGCACGGCGGCTCGGAGCACCGCCCGGTCGGCGACCAGCTCGCGCGCCCAGCCGGACTCCACCAGCAGCGCACCCTCGGCGGTCCGCGTCGTCCCGGCGACGACGGCGGCGCAGTCGTCCAGCCACGCGCGCTGCACCAGCACGTCGCGCGCGTGCGGATAGGGCGCCCGCTCCTCGGCGTGCAGGTCGTCGCCGTCGTCCCAGACCACCACCAGCCCCAGGTCGCGGACCGGCGCGAACATCGCTGCCCGCGTGCCGAGCACCACCTGCGCCGCGCCCCGCGACGCCGCCAGGAAGGAGCGGTAGCGCTTCTCCGGGGAGTCGTCGGCGCGCAGCACCGTGTACGAGTGCGCGGGCAGCAGCTCCTTCGCCGCGGCCGCCAGCCGGTCCAGGTCCCGGCCGTCGGGGACGACGACCAGCGACCCGCGCCGGCCCGACAGCGCGGCGCGGCAGAGCTCGACCAGCCGCGTCGGCCAGTCCTCCCCGGGCAGTGCGGTCCAGACCGCGCGGGCGGGGCGCCCGTCGGCCAGCGCGTCGAGCAGCGCCGGTCCGGCCTGGTAGCGGGCGAACCCCGCCGGGTCCGGCGGCTCGGGCAGCGCCTCCGGGGTCGGGCTCTCCCGCTTCTCCGCCGCGCCCCGCCGGGGCGGGAGGGCCAGCCGGAGCACGTCGCTCACGGTCCCGGCGTACCGGTCGGCCACCGTGCGCACCAGCCGGGCGACCTGCGGCGTGAGCACCGGCTCGCCGGAGGGGATGTGGGACAGCGGCTGCAGCGAGCCGGCGAACTCGGTGGAGTCGGTGAGCTCCCACACCACGCCGTCGACCAGCCGGCCGTGGAAGCGCACCCGCACCCGGCAGCCGGCCCGCACCGTGTCCGCGAGCTTCTCGGGGACGGCGTAGTCGAAGGGCCGGTCCAGGTGTGCCAGGGGCACGTCGACGACGACCCGGGCCACCAGCGGGTGGCCCGGGTCGTCGGCGGGGTCGTTCGGCAGCGTGGTTAGGCGCCCGCGGCCGAGCGGAGGGCGTCGACGCGGTCGAGGCGCTCCCACGGCAGGTCGGCGTCGGTGCGGCCGAAGTGGCCGTAGGCCGCCGTCTGGGCGTAGATCGGGCGCAGCAGGTCGAGGTCGCGCACGATCGCGCCCGGGCGCAGGTCGAACACCGAGGTGATCGCCTTCTCCAGCACGTCGTCGGCGACGGTGCCGGTGCCGAAGGTCTCGACGAACAGCCCCACCGGGTGCGCGGCGCCGATGGCGTAGGCCACCTGCACCTCGCAGCGCTTGGCCAGGCCCGCGGCGACGACGTTCTTGGCCACCCAGCGCATCGCGTAGGCCGCGGAGCGGTCCACCTTCGACGGGTCCTTGCCCGAGAAGGCGCCGCCGCCGTGACGGGCCATGCCGCCGTAGGTGTCGACGATGATCTTGCGGCCGGTCAGCCCGGCGTCGCCCATGGGGCCACCGATCACGAACTTGCCGGTCGGGTTGACCAGGAGGCGGTAGCCGTCGGTGGGCAGGCCGAGGGCGGCCAACTCCGGCTCGACGACGAGCTCCTTGATGTCCGGCGCGAGCAGCTGGTCGATCGAGATGTCCTCGGCGTGCTGCGAGGACACCACCACGGTGTCGACGGCGACCGGCTTGTCGTCCTCGTAGACGACGGTGACCTGGGTCTTGCCGTCGGGCCGCAGGTAGGGCACCGAGCCGTCCTTGCGCACGGCCGACAGGCGGCGCGCCAGGCGGTGGGCCAGCGCGATCGGCAGCGGCATGAGCTCGGGGGTCTCGTCGGTGGCGTAGCCGAACATCAGCCCCTGGTCACCGGCGCCCTGGCGCTCGAGCTCGTCCTCGGTTGAGCCGGTGCGCGCCTCGTAGGCGGTGTCGACGCCCTGCGCGATGTCCGGCGACTGCGCGCCGATGGAGACGCTGACACCGCAGGACGCGCCGTCGAACCCCTTGCGGGAGGAGTCGTAGCCGATGCGCAGCACCGTCTCGCGGACGATCGAAGCGATGTCGACGTAGCCGGCGGTGGTGACCTCACCGGCGATGTGCACCTGGCCGGTGGTGATCATCGTCTCGACGGCGACGCGGCTCTTGGGGTCCTGGGCGAGCATGGCGTCCAGGATCGAGTCGCTGATCTGGTCGGCGATCTTGTCCGGGTGCCCCTCGGTGACCGACTCGGACGTGAAGAGGCGGCGTGGCATGTCGGTACTCCTGGGTCGCTGGGCACGAGGCCGGTCGCTGGCGCGGAACGTCGAGCCGTTCGGTACACCGACTCGTGGGGGCACGTTACCCGGCCGAGACGCGCACGCGGCCAGGGCAGGTGGGCCTGGGGAGGACTACCCCCGCGCGGACGCCGACCGCGGCGCCACCACGGACCAGATCCCGGCGGCGACGGCGTCCTTGGGCCCGCGGGCGATCTCGGTGCTCTCCCCGTCGGCCGCCAGCACCACGACCGCGTTGTCCGCCTGCCCGAAGACCAGGTCGCCGGAGACGTCGTTGACCACGAGCAGGTCGCAGCCCTTGCGAGCCAGCTTCGCGCGGGCGTGGGTGAGCACGTCGCCGTCGGCGTCCCCGGTCTCGGCCGCGAAGCCGACGACGAGCTGCCCCGGCGTCCGCTCGGCGACCAGCTCGGCGAGGACGTCGGCGTTGCGGACCAGCGGCACCGAGTCCGGCTCCCCCGCCGAGTCCTTCTTCATCTTGGCGTCGGCCACCCTGGCCGGACGGAAGTCGGCGACCGCGGCGCTCATCACGACGACGTCGGCGTCCGACGCCTCCGCGTGCATCGCCGTCCGCAGCTCCTCGGCGGTGCCGACGGGCACGACGCGCACGCCGAACGGGGCGGGCAGCTCGACGTTGGCCGCGACCAGCACCACCTCGGCGCCGCGGGCCGCGGCGACCCGGGCCAGCGCCCAGCCCTGCTTGCCCGAGGAGCGGTTGCCCAGGTAGCGCACCGGGTCCAGCGGCTCCCGGGTGCCCCCGGCGCTGATGACCACGCGCCGGCCGGTCAGGTCGTGCGCCAGCGCCGCGGCCCCCGACCCCAGCACCACGGCCGCCAGGGCGGCGATGTCGGCGGGCTCGGGCAACCGGCCCGGCCCGGAGTCCGGCCCGGTGAGCCGGCCGACTGCGGGCGGCAGCACGACCGACCCGCGGCGGCGCAGGGTGGCCACGTTGTCCTGCGTGGCCGGGTGCAGCCACATCTCGGTGTGCATGGCCGGGACGAAGACCACCGGGCAGTGCGCCGTGAGCAGGGTCGCGGTGAGCAGGTCGTCGGCCCGCCCGGCCGCGGCCCGGGCCAGCAGGTCGGCGGTGGCCGGCGCGATGACCACGAGGTCGGCCTCCTGGCCGATGCGCACGTGGGCCACCTCGTCCACGTCGGACCAGACGTCGGTGGTGACCGGGTTGCCCGACAGCGCCTCGAAGGTCGCGGCGCCGACGAAGTGCAGGGCCGACGGCGTGGGGACGACGCGGACGTCGTGCCCGGCCTCGGTGAGCGCGCGCAGCAGGAGGGCGGCCTTGTACGCGGCCACGCCACCGCTGACGCCCAGCACGATCCGACTCATGCGCTCATCCTGCCGCAGACACGACGACGCCCCCGGCGAGAGCCGGGGGCGTCATCACTACAAAGTGGCGGTAACGACGTGACGTCATCAGCCGTAGGCCCCGGTCCAGAGGCTCGCCCCTGAGCTTGCGAAGGGGTGAGGGGGACCGGGGTCCTCTTTCAGTTCTCGCCGGCGGTGTGGGTCAGCAGGCCCTCGTTGATCTCGCGGAGCGCGATCGAGAGGGGCTTCTCCTGGGGAGCGGTGTCCACCAGGGGGCCGACGTACTCCAGCAGGCCCTCGGAGAGCTGGCTGTAGTAGGCGTTGATCTGGCGGGCGCGCTTGGCGGCGAAGATGACCAGGCCGTACTTGCTGCTGGTGCGCTCGAGCAGCTCGTCGATCGGCGGGTTGGTGATGCCCTCGGGGGCAGGTGCGACTCCGGACACGCGGGCGTGCTCCTCAGTAGATCGGGAAAAAGCGCTGCACCTGAGTCGGCTGCTCAGCAGAGGCCGGGTGCGGGCGCAGTCAGCAAGCCTACCAACTCGTCCGCCGCCCGGGCCACGTCGTCGTTGACGACCACCCGGTCGAACTCCCCGGCGGCGTCCAGTTCGGCCTGCGCGATGCGCAGCCGGGCCTCCTGGACCGCCACCGGTTCCGAGCCCCGGCCGGCCAGCCGGCTCTGCAGCTCCGCCCAGGACGGCGGGGCCAGGAAGACCAGCTGCGCCTCCGGGGCCCGCGCCCGCACCTGGCGAGCCCCCTGCAGCTCGATCTCCAGCAGGGCCGGCGCGCCGGTGGCCAGCCGCTCGTGGACCGGGCCCGCCGGCGTGCCGTAGCGGTTGCCGGCGTACTCGGCCCACTCCAGCAGCCCGTCGGTCTCGATCAGCCGGTCGAACTCGGCGTCGGAGACGAAGTGGTAGTGGACGCCGTGGACCTCACCGGGGCGCGGGCGCCGGGTGGTCGCGGACACGGACACCCACACGTCGGGGTGCCTGCGCCGGACCTCGGCGACCACGGTCCCCTTGCCGACCCCGGAGGGTCCGGAGAGCACGGTGAGTCGTGCCGGTGCGTTCGGTCCCACTCGTCGTCCTCGTCCGGGTCGTGCGTCCGTGCGTGTGCCGGGACGGGGACTCAGACGACCTGGTCGCCGCCGAACTCCGTCTCCAGCGCACGACGCTGGTTGGCACCCAGCCCCCGCACGCGGCGCGTCGGGGAGATCTCCAGGCGTTCCATGATCTTCGCAGCCCGCGCTTTGCCGACTCCGGGGAGGGACTCCAGGACGGCAGAGACGCGCATCTTGCCGATCACCTCGTCGGTCTCGCCCTGCTTGAGGACGTCGCCGACGGTCGCACCCTTGCTCTTGAGGCGCTCGCGCAGCTCGGCGCGGGCCTTGCGGGCCGCGGCGGCCTTCTCGAGGGCGGCTGCGCGCTGTTCCGGGGACAGGTCGGGAAGGGGCATGGTGCAACCCAATCGTGTCGTCGCCGGCGGTGATGCTCGGCGGTGCTGTTCGCGATTCGAGGGGGACGTACGGCGTGCGGGAGAAGCCTCGCGACCTGCCCAGTGTCGAGCAAATCCGCAGGTCACGACACCGGGTCGGGCGCGGCGCCGGGCCGCCTCCCGGCGCGTTCACCCGCAGTTGACCACCGCGCTCACCCACCGTGATCGGCGCAGGTCACACCGGATGCGGACGGTGTCGTTTCTGAAGGGGGCCCGAGCCGGCGATCCAGCGGGCCTGACGCGACACGCCCAGCGGGCGACACGCCGGGGACGGTTCCTAACCGGCCAGTTCGGCGGCCCACCGCTGCGCGGCCCCCCGCAGCGCGGCGGTGTCCGGACCGGCCGCGAGGACGTCCCGCGAAACGGTCGGCACGACCACGGTGCCGGCGCCGAACAGCCGTCGCAGGTCCGCAGGCGTTCCGCCCTGGGCACCGAGGCCCGGCGCGAGGACCGGCCCGTCCAGCCCGGTGAGGTCGACGTCCAGCTCGCCCAGGGTGGCGCCGACGACGACGCCGAAGGAGCCGGCCGGCGTCCCGGCGTTCCACCCGCGCACGGTGTCCACGACCTGCTGGGCCACCGACGGCTCCCCGACGAGCTGCAGCGTGCCCGCGTCGGGATTGCTCGTCCGCGCCAGCACGAACAGCCCGCCGCCGTGCGCGCGCGCGATGCCCACGGCCGGCTGCAGCGAGCCGGGGCCGAGGTAGGGGCTCACCGTCATGGCGTCCACGGCCAGCGGGTGCTCCGGGCGCAGGTAGTCGGCGTAGGCCTCCATCGTGGAGCCGATGTCGCCGCGCTTGGCGTCCAGCAGCACGAGGGCACCGGCGGCCCGGGCCCGCGCGACGCCGTCCTCCAGGACCGCCAGCCCCCGGGAGCCGTGCCGCTCGTAGAACGCCGCCTGCGGCTTGAGGACGGCGACCGTGCCGGCCAGCGCGTCGACGACGGCGTCGGTGAACCGCGCCAGCCCCTCGGGCGAGTCCGGCAGCCCCCACTTCGCCAGCAGCGGCGGGTGCGGGTCGATGCCCACGCACAGCGGCCCGCGGGCGGCGACGGCGGCGGCGAGCCGCTCTCCGAAGGGTGCGGTCACGGGTCCTCCACGGATCGGGGCAGGGTGGTCCCCAGCCGGGCGACGCACGCGGCCGCCAGGAAGGGGTCGGCGAACGCGCCCGCCGCGGACTGGACCGCGTCGGCGCCGGCGGCGAACAGCGCCGCGAACGACTCCGGGTCGGTGACCCCGCCCATGGCCAGGACGTCGAAGGGCACCCCGCCGGCCGCGCGCAGCGCCACCAGCCGCCGGGTGAAGTCCAGCGCCGGCTCCCGCACGGCGATGCCGGAGAGCCCCGCGAGCTCGCGGCCGGGGAACGTGGGGGTGCCGTCGGTGCGCCGCACCCGGCTCTGCACCGTGTTGATCCCGGCGATCCCGTCGACCAGCGGGGCCAGCCGCGGCACGAGGGCGGCGAGCCGCTGCTCGTCCAGCCAGGAGAGCTTGGCGACCAGGCCGGTGCGGTCGTCCAGGGCGCGGCGGACGTGCTCGACCACCGCGACGGTGGCGTCGGCGTCCAGGCACAGCGGCGGCTTCACCCCCGTCGCCGAGCGGTCGAGGGTGTTCGGGCAGGAGAGGTTCAGCTCGACCACGGAGGCCCCGGCCTCCTCGGCCAGGAGCGCGGTGCGGGCGAAGTCCTCCGCGAGGTCGTCCCCCTCCCCCATGACGCTCACCAGCAGCAGCTGCTCGTCCCCGACGGCGGCCACGGCACGCGCCAGGTCGGCCATCCACTCCTCCGGCTCCGGCGAGGGGACGCCGAAGGAGTTGACGCTGCTCACCGCCGGCGAGCCGGGCTCGACCCAGTCCCACGGATCGGCGACGACGTCGGCGTCGGCCCCCGGGGCCAGGCTCGCCGTCTCCCGGGCGGCGAAGACCCAGTTCGGCTGCTCGTTGGGCGGGTGCGCCCGGCTGCGCACCGTCTTGTAGGTGAGCACGTTCCAGCCGTTGGCCACGTTGTGCCGCACCCACGCCTCGCTGCCGTTGAGCACGCACGCCGGGACGCCGATCGGGAAGCCGACCGTGCGCCCGAGCAGCGGCCAGCGCCGGCTCCCCGCGGTCGGCCGACCAGGCAGCACCGGGCCGAGCGGCCGCGCCAGGTTCTCCCGGAACCCGCCCAGGACGTCGTAGGCCGGCGTGGGCAGCCCGTGGTCGGCGAGCAGGTCGGACCGGCGGGCGAAGAACAGCACCCGGCCCAGCAGCGGCAGGTCGGCATCCCCGACGTCCCCGGACGCCAGACGCCCGGCGAGGTCGGCGACGTCGGCGGTCAGGGCGTCGAGCTCCGGCCGCGGCGGCTGCCCGAAGCGGGTGACCCCGGCGAGGAACGCCGCGGGCAACTCCTCTACCAGGCCACGGGCCACCAGGTCCTCGCGCAGCCGCCGGACCGGGGAGCTCACGCCTGCGACCCGGCCGCCAGGGCCGCGTGCACCTCCTGGAGGCTGCGCACGCCGATCCCGCCCAGCCGGAGCGCCTCGATGCCCTGCACCGCGGCGGCCATGCCCTGCACGGTCGTGATGCACGGGATGCCGGCCGACACCGCGGCCGTGCGGATCTCGTAGCCGTCCAGCCGCGGGCCGCTGTTGCCCGGCGACCCGAACGGCGTGTTCACGACCATGTCGACGTCGCCGGCCAGGATCGCCTCGACGACGTTGCCCGGGCCCTCGCTGAACTTGCCGACCACCTCCGCGGCCACGCCGTTGCGGCGCAGCACCTGCGCGGTGCCGGTGGTGGCCAGGATGCGGAAGCCGAGGTCGGCCAGCCGCTTGACCGGGAAGATCGCGCCCCGCTTGTCGCGGTTGGCCAGCGAGACGAAGACCGTGCCGGCCGTGGGCAGCGACCCGTAGGCGGCCGCCTGCGACTTGGCGAAGGCGGTGCCGAACTCGGTGTCCAGGCCCATGACCTCGCCGGTGGACTTCATCTCCGGGGAGAGCACGGTGTCGACGCCGTAGCCCTCGACGGTGCGGAAGCGGTGGAACGGCAGGACCGCCTCCTTGACCGAGATCGGCACGCCCTCGGGGAGGTCGGTGCCGTCGCCGGTCGCCGGCAGGACGCCCGAGGCCCGCAGCTGGGCGATGGTCTCCCCCACCGCGATGCGGGCCGCGGCCTTGGCCAGCTGCACCGCCGTCGCCTTGGAGACGAACGGCACCGTGCGGCTGGCCCGGGGGTTGGCCTCGATGACGTAGAGGATGTCGTCCTTGATCGCGTACTGGACGTTCATCAGCCCGCGGACGCCGATCCGCTCGGCCAGCTTCTCGGTCGCCGCCCGGATCTTGAGCAGGTCCGCGGAGCCCAGCGTGATCGGCGGCAGCGCGCACGCCGAGTCGCCGGAGTGGATGCCGGCCTCCTCGATGTGCTCCATGACCCCGCCCAGGTAGAGGTCGGTGCCGTCGTAGAGGGCGTCCACGTCGATCTCGACGGCGTCCTCCAGGAACCGGTCCACCAGCACCGGGTGGTCGACGCTGACGTCGGTGGCCTTGGCGATGTAGGCCTCGAGGGTGGCGTCGTCGTAGACGATCTCCATGCCCCGGCCGCCGAGCACGTAGGAGGGCCGGACCAGCACCGGGTAGCCGATCTCGGAGGCGATGGCCCGCGCCTCGGCGAAGGTCGTCGCCATCCCGTGCTTGGGGGCGAGCAGGCCGGTGTCGGAGAGCACCCGGCTGAACGCCCCGCGGTCCTCGGCGTCGTCGATCGCCTCGGGCGAGGTGCCCAGCACCGGCACCCCGGCGTCCTTGAGCCGCTGCGCCAGGCCCAGCGGCGTCTGCCCGCCGAGGGTGCAGATGACCCCCGCGACCGGGCCGGCGGCGCGCTCGGCCTCGACCACCTCGAGCACGTCCTCGAAGGTCAGCGGTTCGAAGTAGAGGCGGTCGGCGGTGTCGTAGTCGGTGGAGACGGTCTCCGGGTTGCAGTTGACCATCACCGCCTCGTAGCCGGCGTCCTGCAGGGCCATCACGGCGTGCACGCAGGAGTAGTCGAACTCGATGCCCTGCCCGATCCGGTTGGGCCCGGAGCCCAGGATGAGCACCGCGGGCTTCTCGCGCGGCTCGACCTCGGTCTCCTCGTCGTAGGAGGAGTAGTGGTACGGCGTGCGGGCGGCGAACTCGCCGGCGCAGGTGTCGACGGTCTTGTAGACCGGCCGGATGCCCTGCCGCCAGCGCAGCGACCGGACGCCGTCCTCACCGGCGAGCTCCGGGCGCAGCGCGGCGATCTGCCGGTCGGACAGCCCGTGCCGCTTGGCCCGGCGCAGCACCTCCGGCGTGAGGGACGGCGCGTCGCGGACCTCCTCGCCGACCTCACGGACCAGCGCGATCTGGTCGACGAACCACGGGTCGAAGCCGCTGGCCTCCGCGACCTGCTCGACCGTCGCGCCGGCGGCCAGGGCCTGCTCGGCGGTGTACAGCCGGCCGTCGACCGGCGTCCGCAGCGCGTCGAGCAGTTCGTCGGCGGACCGGTCGTCCGGAGCCCCGGTCCAGAACCCGGCGACCTTCGTCTCGGTCGAGCGCATCGCCTTGCCGAGGGCCTCGGGGAAGCTGCGGCCCATCGACATGACCTCGCCGACGCTCTTCATCGTCGTGGTCAGCCGCGGGTCGGCGCCGGGGAACTTCTCGAAGGCGAACCGCGGGATCTTCACCACGACGTAGTCCAGCGTCGGCTCGAACGCGGCCGGGGTGACGCCGGTGATGTCGTTGGTGATCTCGTCGAGCGTGTAGCCGATGGCCAGCTTCGCCGCGATCTTCGCGATCGGGAAGCCGGTGGCCTTCGACGCCAGCGCGCTGGAGCGGGAGACGCGCGGGTTCATCTCGATGACGACCAGCCGGCCGTCGGCGGGGTTGACGGCGAACTGGATGTTGCAGCCGCCGGTGTCCACGCCGACCTCGCGCAGCACGGCGATGCCGACGTCGCGCATCTTCTGGTACTCGACGTCGGTGAGGGTCATCGCCGGGGCGACGGTCACCGAGTCGCCGGTGTGCACGCCCATCGCGTCGATGTTCTCGATCGAGCAGATGACGACCACGTTGTCGCTGCGGTCGCGCATGAGCTCGAGCTCGTACTCCTTCCAGCCCAGCACCGACTCCTCGATGAGGACGGTGTGCACCGGGGAGTCGGCGAGCCCGTGGGTCGCCATCCGCCGGAGCATCGCCTCGTCGGTGGCGAAGCCCGACCCCAGCCCGCCCATGGTGAAGCTCGGCCGGATGACAACCGGGTAGCCGACCTCCTCGGCGGTGGCGATCGCCTCCTCGACGGTGGCGCAGACCCGCGAGCGGGGGGCGTCGGCGCCGACGGAGCGGACGATGTCCTTGAACAGCTGCCGGTCCTCGCCGCGGTTGATCGCGTCGACGTCGGCGCCGATGAGCTGGACGCCGTACTTCTCCAGCACGCCGTTCTCGTAGAGGCCGATGGCGATGTTGAGCGCGGTCTGCCCGCCGAGGGTGGCCAGCAGTGCGTCGGGGCGCTCCTTGGCGATCACCTTCTCGACGAACTCCGGGGTCAGCGGCTCGACGTAGGTGGCGTCGGCGACCTCGGGGTCGGTCATGATCGTCGCGGGGTTGCTGTTGACCAGGCTGACCCGCAGCCCCTCGGCGCGCAGCACCCGGCAGGCCTGCGTGCCGGAGTAGTCGAACTCGGCGGCCTGGCCGATGAGGATCGGCCCGGAGCCGATGACCAGGACGTGCTTCAGGTCGGTGCGCTTAGGCACTGCGGTTCTCCTCCATGAGGTCGACGAAGCGCTGGAACAGGGGCGCCGCGTCGTGCGGCCCGGCGGCCGACTCGGGGTGGAACTGCACGCTGAACGCCGGCGTCTCCAGCAGCCGCAGCCCCTCGACGACGTCGTCGTTCAGGCCGACGTGGCTGACCTCCACCGGCCCGTACGGGGTGTCGGTGGGCCGGTCGAGCGGGGCGTCGACGGCGAACCCGTGGTTGTGGCTGGTCACCCGCACCGTGCCGCTGACCCGGTCGAGCACCGGCTGGTTCAGGCCGCGGTGGCCGAACTGCAGCTTGTAGGTGCCCAGGCCCAGGGCCCGGCCGAGGATCTGGTTGCCGAAGCAGATGCCGAACAGCGGACGGCGGGCGTCGAGCACACCCTTGACCGCCTCCACCGCGTAGTCGGCGGCCGCCGGGTCGCCCGGGCCGTTGGAGAGGAACACCCCGTCCGGGCCCGCGGCCAGCAGCTCCTCGGCCGTGGCCGTCGAGGGCAGCACGTGGGTCTCGACGCCGAGCGCGGCCAGGTGCCGGGGCGTGGCCGTCTTGATGCCCAGGTCGAGGGCGGCGATGGTGAACCGCTTCTCCCCCACCGCCGGGACGACGTAGGCCTCGCCGGTGCTCACCGTGGGCGCGAGGTCGGCGCCCTGCATGCTCGGCGACGCGGTGACCCGCGCCAGCAGCTCGTCGGCACCCAGCTCGGTGCTGATGCCCGCCCGCATCGCCCCACGGTCGCGCAGGTGCCGGGTGAGCGCGCGGGTGTCGATGCCACTGATGCCGACGATCCCCTGGGCGACCAGCTCGTCGTCGAGGGTGCCGGTGGCGCGCCAGTTCGACGTGCGGCGGGCGGGGTCGCGCACCACGAAGCCGGCCGGCCACATGCGGCGGCTCTCGTCGTCCTCGCCGTTGACCCCGGTGTTGCCGATGTGGGGGGCCGTCATGGTGACGATCTGACCGGCGTAGCTGGGGTCGGTCAGCGTCTCCTGGTAGCCGGTCATGCCGGTGGCGAACACCGCCTCGCCCACCGTCGTCCCGACCGCGCCGTACGCCTCGCCGCGGAACGTCCGTCCGTCCTCCAGCACGAGGATTGCCTGACTCACCGTGTCGCCTTTCCGTCCAGAACGGTCGCCGTCCCCCGCAGGAACGTCGCGACGATCCGGCCGGGGACCTCCCGGCCGGCATAGGGGCTGTTGCGGCTGCGACTGGCCAGGGCCGCGGGGTCGACCGCCGCGCGCGCGGCCGGGTCGACGAGCACCAGGTTCGCGGGCTCGCCGGGAGCGAGGGGCCGGCCGTGGCCGTCGAGGCGGCCGATCGCGGCGGGGCGCACCGACATGCGGTCGGCGACACCGGCCCAGTCGAGCCGGCCGGGCTCGACCATCGTCTCGATCACGACCGCGAGCGCCTGCTCCAGCCCCAGCATGCCGGGCCGGGCCTGCGCCCACTCGCTCTCCTTGTCCTCCACCGCGTGCGGGGCGTGGTCGGTGCCGACGGCGTCGATCGTGCCGTCGGCCAGCCCCGCCCGGAGCGCCTCCACGTCGGCGTCCGTGCGCAGCGGCGGGTTGACCTTGAACACCGGGTCGTAGCTCTCGGCGCAGGCGTCGGTGAGCAGCAGGTGGTGCGGGGTGACCTCCGCGGTCACCTGCACGCCTCGGGACTTCGCCCAGCGCAGGATCTCCACCGACCCCGCCGTCGACACGTGGCACACGTGCAGCCGCGCGCCGACGTGCTCGGCGAGCAGCACGTCGCGGGCGATGATCGCCTCCTCGGCGGCCGCCGGCCAGCCGGTGAGCCCGAGCCGCGCGGAGCGCTCGCCCTCGTGCATCTGCGCGCCGACCGTGAGCCGCGGCTCCTCGGCGTGCTGGGCGACGACGCCGTCGAAGGCCTTCACGTACTCCAGTGCGCGCCGCATGAGCGCGGGGTCGGCCACGCAGTGCCCGTCGTCGGAGAAGACCCGCACGCGGGCGGCGGAGTCGGCCATCGCGCCGAGCTCGGCCAGCCGCTCCCCCTTGAGCCCGATGGTCACCGCACCGACGGGGACGACGTCGACCAGCCCGGCCTCCTGCCCGAGCCGCCAGACCTGCTCGACGACGCCGGCGGTGTCGGCCACCGGGTCGGTGTTGGCCATCGCGTGCACCGCGGTGAACCCGCCCAGCGCGGCGGCGCGGCTGCCGGTCTCCACGGTCTCGGCGTCCTCGCGGCCGGGCTCGCGCAGGTGGGTGTGCAGGTCGACCAGGCCGGGCAGCGCGATCAGGCCGGCGGCGTCGACCACCTCGGCGCCGGTCGCCGAAAGCTGGTCGCCGATCGCGGCGATGCGGCCGTCGGCGACCAGCACGTCGACGGCGTCGCCGCCCAGGGGCCGGGCGCCCTTGATCAGGTAGTGCGTCACTGGGGAGAGCCTCCGAGCAGCAGGTAGAGCACGGCCATGCGGGTGGAGACCCCGTTGGCGACCTGCTCGACGATCGTGGAGCGGGCGGAGTCGGCGACGTCGGCGGCGATCTCCATCCCGCGGTTCATGGGGCCGGGGTGCATGACGATCGCGTCGTCGGGCAGCGCGCCCATCCGCCGGGCGTCCAGGCCGTAGCGGCGGCTGTACTCGCGGGCGCTGGGGAAGAACGAGGCGTTCATCCGCTCGGCCTGCACCCGCAGCATCATCACCACGTCGACCTTGGGCAGGACGGCGTCCAGGTCGTAGGAGACCTCCGCCGGCCAGCTGCCGACGCCGACGGGCAGCAGCGTGGGCGGGGCGACCAGCGTGACCTCGGCGCCCAGGGTGTGCAGCAGGCCGACGTTGGAGCGGGCCACCCGGCTGTGCAGCACGTCGCCGACGATCGCCACCCGCACGCCCTCGAGCCGGCCCAGCCGCCGCCGGATGGTGTACGCGTCCAGCAGCGCCTGCGTCGGGTGCTCGTGGGTGCCGTCGCCGGCGTTCACCACGCTGCCGCGCACCCAGCCGGCCAGCCGGTGCGGCGCCCCCGACGAGGAGTGCCGGACGACGACGGCGTCGGCGCCCATCGCCTCCAGGGTGAGCGCGGTGTCCTTAAGGCTCTCGCCCTTGGACACGCTGCTGCCCTTGGCGGAGAAGTTGATGACGTCGGCCGACAGCCGCTTGGCCGCCAGCTCGAAGGAGATCCGGGTGCGGGTGGAGTCCTCGTAGAAGAGGTTCACCACGGTGCGCCCGCGCAGGGTGGGCAGCTTCTTGACCTCGCGGCCGCTGAGCGCCTGGTCGATCTGCGCCGCGGTGTCCAGCACCAGCGTCGCGTCGTCCCGGTCGAGGTCGGCCGCCTCCAGCAGGTGCCGCTTCATCGCGCTACCTCGTCGCTCACCAGCACCTCGTCGACGCCGTCGATCTCGGCCAGCCGGACCGACACCTTCTGGGTGCGCGAGGTGGGCAGGTTCTTGCCCACGAGGTCGGCCCGGATCGGCAGCTCGCGGTGTCCCCGGTCGACGAGGACCGCCAGCTGCACGGCCCGGGGCCGGCCCACGTCGCGCAGCGCGTCCAGCGCGGCCCGGACGGAGCGGCCGGAGTACAGGACGTCGTCGACGAGGACGACGAGCCGGTCGTCGATGCCGCCGGCGGGCAGCTCGGTGGGCTCCAGCGCACGCACGCCGCGGCGCCGCAGGTCGTCGCGGTAGAGCGTGATGTCGACGGCGCCGACGTCCACGCGCACCCCGGAGAACGCCTCGATGCGGGCGGCCAGGCGGCGCGCCAGCGGGGCGCCGCGGGTCGGGATGCCGACCAGGACCAGTCCGGCGAGGCCGGCGGTGGCGTCGTCGGCGGGAGCATCGGTCGCGCACCGCTCGATGAGCTGGTGGGCCATCCGGTCGACCATGCGGGCGACGTCGGCGGCGGAGAGCACCGGACCCGGGGTGGGGTCGCCGACCGAGGGCGCCGCGTTCCGGACAGGCTGGGCAGAGCTGGCCATCAGGCCTCCTTCCCCGCCTCACGGGACGGGTCGTTAAAGGAGTGGGTGGACCTGTCCCGACGGTACTGCACGGCCCGGAGCGGTCCGGTCCCGGTGCGGAACCCCAGGTGGGTGGGCCGGCGCATCCGCACGATCGTGGGGCAGCACGCCCGACCGGGTGTTGCGGGCGGGCATCGACCAGTACGCTCAGTGACGATCACGACCTATCCCAGACGACGCACAGTGAGCAGGAACGCGATGAGCACCGACTACTCACGGGCCCTGGGCGCCCGGCTCCGCGCCATCCGCAACCAGCAGGGCCTGTCCCTGCAGGGCGTGGAGGACAAGTCCCACGGCCGCTGGAAGGCAGTCGTCGTCGGCTCCTACGAGCGCGGCGACCGCGCCGTCACCGTCCAGCGCCTGTCCGAGCTGGCCGTCTTCTACGGCGTGCCGGTCTCCGAGCTGCTGCCCGACCCGCGGCCCAGCTCCGCCGTCACCTCCAGCAGCAAGATCGTGCTGAACCTGGAGTCGCTGGGCTCGCTCCCGGCCGACGAGGCCGGCCCGCTGGCCCGCTACGCCTCGACCATCCAGGCGCAGCGCCACGACTACAACGGCAAGGTCCTCTCCATCCGCGCCGAGGACCTGAAGTCACTGGCGATCATCTACGACATGAGCCCGGACGAGCTCACGTCGCGGCTGATCGAGTGGGGTGTCATCTCCTCCGGCATGGACAGCGTCGTGGGCTTCGGCGGGCCCGACGACGAGGACGACGAGGAGCTCGACCCGAACTGGGAGCGCCGCCGCTCCCCGCGCTGACCCGGAGCTCCCCGTCCTCAGAGCCGTCTCGTGGCGAACAGGGTGGTGCCGTGGACCGGGTCCACGTCCCTCCGCCCGGTCTCGGTGAACCCGAGCTTCGCCAGCACCCGGCGAGACGCGGTGTTCCAGTCCCAGACCGTGGCCCACAGGCGCCCGTACCCGGACGATCTCGCCCGGTCCACGACCGCCCACGAGGCCTCGGTCGCATATCCCTGACCCCAGACCCGGCGGAGCAGCTCGAACGCCAGTTCCAGTTGGCCGTCCGCCCCGCGTCCGCTGTCGATCAGCCCGCAGTAGCCGACGACGTCCCGAGTGGACCTCCGCTCCACCGCCAGCAACCCGGTCGACGACGGCCGGGCGGCGCAAATTCACTCCTCGAGGTCCGCCAGCGTGGGGCGTCCCTCGGCGTCGATCCGGCGGTGCGGCGGCACCCGTGGATCGCGTTCGGTCCACAGCTCGCGCTGGACGACGGCCTCCGCCACCCGCCACGGTCGGAGCACCAGGCGGTCGGTCTCGAGCACGACCTGGCCACCCGGGGTCACGTCACCGGCCATGACCGCGACCCTTTCACGGTCTCCAGTCCGGCGACCCCGTCGTCGTTGCGCTCCGTGACCGATCCGACACGCGCCCCGGACGGCGCTCGCGCGCGCTCCGTTGTGCCAGTCTGCTGCCACCCGCGGCGCTGGGCCTCGGAGCAGGGAGGTCACCCATGCCGGCCGTGCAGCTGACCGCGGTGTCCAAGAGCTATCGACGCCGTGGGCGCCCTCCGCAGAAGGCGCTGGACAACCTGGACCTGCTCGTCGAGTCCGGTGGCGTGCATGGCTTCCTCGGCCCGAACGGCTCGGGCAAGACCACCACCATCCGGGTGCTGCTCGGCCTGGTGTCGGCCGACCCCGGCGGCGGTGAGATCCGGCTGCTCGACCAGCCGGTGCCCGACGGTCTCCCCGACGTGATCGGCTCGGTCGGCGCTCTGGTCGAGACGCCGCTGTTCTTCCCCGGCCTCTCCGGCCGGCTCAACCTCCAGCTGCTGGCCGAGGCCGCCGGGGTCTCGAAGGCCCGCGTCGAGGAGTGCCTGGAGCTGGTCGACCTCTCCGGCCGCGCCGACGACCGCTTCAAGGGCTACTCCCTCGGCATGAAGCAGCGCCTCGGCATCGCCGCGGCCCTGCTCAAGGCCCCGCGCCTGCTCATCCTCGACGAGCCCAGCAACGGCCTGGACCCCGCCGGCATCCGCGACGTCCGCGAGCTCATCCGCCGCCTCGGCCGCGACGGGCACACCACCGTGCTGCTCTCCTCGCACCTGCTCGCCGAGATCCAGCAGGTCTGCGACTCGGTCTCGATCCTCGCCCGCGGTCGCTGCGTGGCCTCCGGCCCGGTCGGCGAGGTCCTCGCCAGCCGCGGGAGCGGCGACGTCCTCGTGCAGATCGCCGACCCCGCCGCGGCCGCCGCCGTGCTGCAGGGCGCCGGCTTCTCCGTCTCCCCCGCCGACGGCGCCCTGATGGTCCACTCCGTCGCCGCGCCCAGCGACATCACCCGCGTCCTGGCCGGGTCCGGCCTCTACCTCGAGGAGCTGAGACGGGTGACCCCCGACCTGGAGAGCGCCTTCCTCGCCATCACCGGCGACCAGCCGCACGACGGCCCGGCCGCCCCCGGGATCCCGGCGTGAGCGCCGTCGTGGAGCAGCCCGGCGCGCCGGTGGCCCAGCCCACCGTCCACCGGGCCAGCTTCGGCAGCCTGCTCCGGTCGGAGGCGCACCGCTTCCGCTCGCGGCGCTTCATCCAGCTCCTGCTGGTCCTCGCCGTGGTCGGCTGGGTGGTGTCCACGGTCATCGGGCTGCTGAACTACGGCACGCCCGACGACGGCGACCTGGCCGACGCGCAGGCCCGGCTCGACGAGATCGTCGCCGAGCAGCAGGTTTTCTACGAGGAGTGCCTCGAGGACGCGAACGTCCCCGACGACACCACTCCCGAGGAGTGGTGCGGGCCCGCGCCCACCGCCGACAACTTCGGCGGGCCCGAGGCGTTCCTCGACAAGGCCCCGTTCGACTTCGGCGAGGCCGGCACCAGCGGCGCGCTGGGCGTCGCCGCGCTCGCCGCCGCGCTGGCCGTGGCCATCGGCGCCACCTGGATCGGCGCGGAGTGGTCGTCCCGGACGATCGTCGCCCTGCTCTTCTGGGTGCCGCGGCGGCTGCAGGTCATGGCGGCCAAGCTGACCGTGCTCGTCGCCGCCGCCGCCCTGTTCGGGGTGCTGACGCAGGCCGCCTGGCTGGCGACGGCCGGCATCTGGGAGGCGCTGGTGGGCGGCCCGGACGCCCTGCCGGAGAACTTCTGGAGCGCGCTGCTGCAGACCCAGGGCCGGGGCGTGCTCCTCGTCGTCCTGGCCGCCGTGCTCGCGTTCGGCCTGACCAACGTGGTGCGCAACACCGGGGCGGCGCTGGGCATCGCGTTCGTCTACACCGCGATCGTGGAGAACATCCTCCGGGCGCTGCGTCCGCACTGGGAGCCGTGGCTGCTCACGTCGAACGCACTGGGCCTGGTCCAGCAGGGCGGCTACACGATCACCTACTGGAACGACGGGCCGATCGGGCCCGACGGCAACCCTCCGGAGTACTACCTGGGGCCGCTGCAGGCCGGCGTCTACCTGGGCCTCGTCGCCGTGGTGCTCGCCGCGGTCGGCGCGGTGCTGTTCGCCAAGCGCGACTTGCACTAGACGGGCGCCGACCAGGTGCGCTGATGCGTCATTCCGATCGTCGGGATGACGCATCGGCGCACCATGTCGGACGGGCTCAGGCGGTGGGGACCTCGGCGGCCAGGATCGCGCCCAGGACGCCGTTGACGTAGGCCGGCGAGTCGTCGGTGGACAGCGTCTTGGCCAGCTCCACCGCCTCGTCGATCACCACGGCGTCGGGGACGTCGTCGGCCCACAGCAGCTCGTAGACCGCCATGCGCAGGATCGCGCGGTCGACGTCGGGCAGCCGGTCGATCGACCAGCCCGACGCGTGGGTGTCGATCAGCTCGTCGATGCGCCGGGCGTTCTCGTCGAAGCCCTCCACCAGGCGGATGGTGTGCTCGGGCACCGGCGGGTTGCCGTCGGCCACCCGTTCACCGAGCAGCTCCCGACGGTTCCGGCCCCGGACGTCGGCCTCGTAGAGGACGTCGACGGCGCGCTTGCGCGCCTTCGACCTCGCAGCCACGAGCAGGCTCAGTTGGCGCGGCCGAGGTACCGGCCGTCGCGGGTGTCGACCTTGAGCTTCTCGCCGGTGGTGATGAACAGCGGGACCTGGATCTCCGCGCCGGTCTCCAGCGTCGCGGGCTTCGTACCGCCGGTGGAGCGGTCGCCCTGCAGACCCGGGTCGGTGTGCGCGACCACGAGCTCCAGGGTCACCGGCAGCTCGACGTAGAGCGGGACGCCCTCGTTCACCGCGACCATCGCCTCGGTGTTCTCCAGCATGTAGTCCGCCGCGCCGCCGACGGTCGCCGCCGGCACGTGGATCTGGTCGAAGGTGTCGCCATCCATGAAGACGAAGTCGTCGCCGTCCTTGTACAGGAAGGTCATGTTCCGCTTGTCGACGGTGGCCGTCTCGACCTTCAGGCCGGCGTTGAACGTCTTGTCGACGACCTTGCCCGAGAGGACGTTCTTCAGCGTGGTGCGCACGAACGCACCGCCCTTGCCCGGCTTCACGTGCTGGAAGTCGGTGACGGTCCAGAGCTGGCCGTCCAGCTTGAGGACGATGCCGTTCTTCAGGTCGTTGGTGGTAGCCATCTAGAGAACCAGCAGTTCCTTGCTCGTGAGGGTCAACAACTCGGGCGCGTCGTCCGTGACGACCAGGGTGTCCTCGATCCGGACACCTCCGTGGCCGGGCAGGTACACGCCCGGCTCCACGGTGACGGCCATACCGGCGGCCAGACTACCCGCGCCGAGCGGGCCGATGCCCGGCGCCTCGTGGATCTCCAGCCCGACGCCGTGCCCCAGGCCGTGCGTGAAGTGCTCGCCGTGGCCGGCCGCGGCGATGACCTCGCGGGAGGCGGCGTCCACCGCGACGACGTCGGCACCGACCGCGAGCGCCGCCCGCCCGGCCGCCTGCGACTCGGCGACCAGCGCGTAGATCTCGCGCTGCCAGTCCGCCGCGTGCGACAGCACCAGGGTGCGGGTCATGTCGGAGTGGTAGCCCTCGACCGTGGCGCCGAAGTCGAGCTTGAGGAAGTCGCCGTCGCGCAGCACGGTCGCGTCGGGCCGGTGGTGCGGGATGGCGGAGTTGGCGCCGGTGGCGACGATCGTCTCGAACGACGGCGCCTCGGCACCGAGCGCGAGCATCCGGGCGTCCAGCTCCCGGCCGACCTCCAGCTCGGTGCGGCCCGGCCGCAGCGCCCCCTCGGCCGCGAGCTCGGCCAGCGCCTGGTCGGCGACCGCGCAGGCGCGCCGCAGCGCCGCGATCTCGCCGTCGTCCTTGATCGCGCGCTGCGCCTCGACCGCGCGGCGGATCGACTCCAGCTCCGGCACGGTGCCGCCGGCGGCGGCGTCGGCGAGCACCGAGCGCAGCTGCTCCAGCCCGTCGACGGTCAGGTCGTGGGACTCGAAGCCCAGCCGGCCGGCGCCGCTGCGCACGGCCGCCCGGGCCAGCGCGGACACGGTGCCGCGGTCGACGAGCACCTCGACGTCGGGGACCTGGGCGGCGGCCTGGGTGGTGTAGCGGCCGTCGGTGCCGAACAGGTCAGGGCCGTCGGTGCGCAGGAGCAGCGCGCCGTTGGAGCCGGTGAACCCGGTGAGGTAGCGGACGTTGAGCAGGTTGGTCACCAGCACGGCGTCCAGACCGCGCTCGGCGGCCGTCGCCCGCAGCGCGTCGCGCCGCTGGGCCGTGCTGGTCACCGGTGCCCCCGCAGCGACATCCACTGCAGCGCGAGCACGTAGCCCTCGATCCCGAGCCCCGCGATCACGCCGTCGGCCACGCGGGAGACGTAGGAGTGGTGCCGGAACTCCTCGCGCTTGTGGACGTTGCTGATGTGCACCTCGACCAGCGGGGTGTTCAGCGCCGCGAGGGCGTCGTGCAGTGCGATCGAGGTGTGCGACCACGACGCCGGGTTGAGCACGACGGGGTGACCGGCGTCGGTGGCCTCGTGGATCCAGTGCAGCAGCTCGGCCTCGTCGTCGGTCTGGCGGACCACGACGTCCAGCTCCAGCTCGCGGGCCGTCGTCTCGATGACGTCGACGAGCTGGGCGTAGGTGGTGGAGCCGTAGATCTCCGGCTCCCGCGTGCCCAGCCGGCCGAGGTTGGCGCCGTTGAGGACCTGGATCGTCATGCGTTCTCCTCGTTCACGGCCGCCCACGCGGCGTCGAGCCAGGACTGCTCCGGATCGGTCAGGATCGTCGGGTTGCCGATGCCGTCGAGGACGACGAAGCGCAGCGTCGCACCGCGAGCCTTCTTGTCCACGCGCATGACCTGCTGGAGCTGCGCCCAGTCGCCTCGGTAGCTCGTCGGCAGGCCCATGGCGCCGATCAGCTCGCGGTGCTGCTCGACCTGCGGGCGCGCGAGCAGCCCCGCCTGGCCGGCCAGCTCGGCGGCGAAGACCATGCCGACGGCGACCGCCTCGCCGTGCCGCCAGCCGAAGTCTTCGAGCCGCTCGATGGCGTGGCCCAGCGTGTGCCCGTAGTTGAGGAACTCCCGGACGCCGGTGTCGCGCAGGTCCTGCCCGACGGCGTCGGCCTTCACCTGGACGGCGCGGGCGATGAGCTCCTCGGTGTCGCGACGGCCGGTGGGGTCCTCGCCCAGCAGCCGCAGGATCTCGCCGTCGGCTATGAAGCCGCACTTGACCACCTCGGCCAGGCCCGAGCGGAACTCCGCGTCGGGCAGCCCGGCCAGGGCGTCGGTGTCGGCGAGCACGGCGGCGGGCGGGTGGAAGGCGCCGACGAGGTTCTTGCCGGCGGAGGTGTTGATGCCGGTCTTCCCGCCGACCGCGGCGTCCACCATGCCGAGCAGGCTGGTGGGCACCTGCACCACGCGCACGCCGCGGGCCCAGGTGGCGGCGAGGAAGCCGGCGAGGTCGGTCACCGCTCCCCCGCCCAGGCCCACGACCGCGTCGGTGCGGGTCAGCCCGAGCCGGCCGAACTCCTCCCACGCGCCGGCCGCGACCTCCGCGGTCTTGGCCGCCTCGCCGTCGGGGACGACCACGGCCTCGGCGGCGATGCCGGAGGTCTGCAGCGTCTCGACGGCGGCGCCGGCAGCGGCCCTGAGCGGCGGCGAGTGGACGACGACGGCGCGCGCGGTGCCGTCGAGCACCAGCCCGAGCCGGGCCTGCGCCCCCGACCCGATGAGCACCTCGTAGGGCCGCTCGCCGGCGACCTGCACCTGCCTCATCGGGGCTCCCTTCCCGGGATCAGCGCCAGGACGTCGGCGACCACGTCGTCGGTCGTGCGGTTGCTGGTGGACACCGTCGCGGTGGCCACCTCGCGGTACAGGGGGGCGCGGTCCTCGAGCATGGTGCGGAGCATCGCGCGCGGGTTCACCGCCAGCAGCGGCCGGTCCCGCGACAGGCCCACCCGCTTCGCTGCCGAGGGCAGGTCGACGTCGAGCCACACGACCACCCCGCCGCCGTCCCCGTGGGCGACGAGCAGCTGCCGGGTCCCGGCGTCCATGACCGCACCGCCGCCCAGCGCCAGGACGCCGTCGTGCTCGATGAGCGCGCGCGCGACCGCGGCCCGCTCCAGGTCGCGGAAGTGCGGCTCGCCGTGCTCGACGAACAGGTCGGCGATGCTGCTGCCCGTGGCGTCCTCGACGTCCCGGTCGGTGTCGCGGAAGACCACCCCGAGCGCAGCGGCGACCGCGGTACCCACCGTCGTCTTGCCCGACGCCGGCGGCCCGACCAGCACCAGCAGCGGGCCGGTCACCGCAGCGGAAGCGAGTCGAGGTAGGCGCGGGCGTTGCGGCGGGTCTCGGCGACCGAGTCGCCGCCGAACTTCTCCAGGACGGCGTCGGCGAGGACGAGGGCGACCATCGCCTCCATCACCACGGAGCCGCGGGGCACGGCGCAGGCGTCGCTGCGCTGGTTGATCGCCACGGCGGGCTCGTGCGTGGCGACATCGACGGTCTGCAGCGCGCGCGGCACGGTGCTGATCGGCTTCATGGCGGCGCGGACCCGCAGCACCTCGCCGTTGGTCATCCCGCCCTCGATGCCCCCGGCGCGGTCGGTGAGCCGCTGCACCCGCGGGGCGCCGTCCGGCCCGTCGGCGAGCACAATCTCGTCGTGGGCGACCGAGCCGCGGCGGCGCGCGGTCTCCAGGCCGTCCCCGACCTCGACGGCCTTGACCGACTGGACGCCCATGAGGGCCCCGGCCAGGCGGGAGTCCAGCCGCCGGTCCCAGTGCACGTGGCTGCCCAGGCCCGGCGGCAGGCCGTGGACGACCACCTCGATGACGCCGCCGAGCGTGTCACCGTTCTTCCGCACGTCGTCGATCTCGGCCACCATCGCGGCGCTGGTCGCCGGATCCGCGCACCGCACCGGGTCCTCGTCGAGAACCGGGTTGTCGTCCGGGCCGGGGACGATGCCCTCGGGCGCGACGACCGGGCCGATGGCGACCACGTGGCTGACCACCGAGACGCCCAGCGCCTGGCGCAGGAACGCCTGCGCGATCGCGCCGAGGGCCACGCGCGCCGCCGTCTCGCGGGCGCTGGCCCGCTCCAGCACCGGGCGGGCGTCGTCGAAGCCGTACTTCTGCATGCCGGCCAGGTCGGCGTGCCCGGGCCGCGGCCGGGTGAGCGGGGCGTTGCGCGCCTGGCCCTCCAGCACGTCGGCGGAGACCGGGTCGGCGGACATGACCGTCGACCACTTCGGCCACTCGGTGTTGCCCACCTGGACGGCGATGGGGCCGCCCTGCGTCCGCCCGTGCCGCACGCCGCCGGTGAGCGTCACCTCGTCCTGCTCGAAGGACATGCGGGCGCCCCGGCCGTGACCCAGCCGGCGGCGGGCCAGCTCGCGGGCCAGATCGGCGGTCTGCACCTCCACGCCGGCGGGCAGGCCCTCCAGGATGGCGGTGAGCTGCTGACCGTGCGATTCCCCTGCGGTCAACCAGCGCAACATGCCGCCGAGTCTAAGAGGACCGCGTCCCCCTGCTGCCCCGCAGGCTCGGAGCGAGGCGGCTCAGGGGAGCGCGCCCCCGCCCAGCGCGAGCGCCAGCACGGCGCCGGCGAGCAGCGGCGGGCCGAAGGGGATCGCGGTGCGCCAGCCGGCACGGCGGGTGGCCAGCAGGACGATCGAGACGACGGCTCCGGTGAGCAGGCCGAGGAAGACCCCGGCCAGGAGCACGCCCCAGCCGAACCAGCCCAGTAGCAGCCCCAGGAGCCCGAGCAGCTTCACGTCGCCCAAGCCGAGGCCCTGCGGCGAGACGAACCACCCGAGCCCGCCGACGAGGAGCGCCGTTGCCCCCGCGACGACGGCGGTGAGCAGCGCGCCCCACGTGCCCTCCACGGCGGCGTCCACCAGCAGGGCGGTCCCGCAGACGGCGTAGGCCGGGTAGGTGACCCGGTCGGGCAGACGGTGGCTGGCCAGGTCCGTGGCCGCCAGGACCACGGCCGCCCCGGCGGCCCAGGCCAGGGCCGCGGTGGCCGGCCGCAGCCCGGTGAGCTCAGCCGCCCCGGCGAGCAGCGCGGCGAAGCCCGCCGTCATGACCGCGGTGCGCCGCGGGGTGGGCAGCGCGGCGTCGTCACGCGCGGCCAGCCGGACGGCGACCCGCGCGAGCCACGGCCCCACCACCACGGCGGTCACCAGCACGGCGACGGCGAGCGCCGGCCGGGACAGCTCCACGGGAGCGGCTCAGCGCACGGAGAGCGCGGCGTCCAGGGCGCTCCGCATCTCCGCGATCGGCGCCGGCCGGCCGGTCATCAGCTCCACCTGGACGGTCGCCTGCCAGAACAACACCTCGGCACCGCCGACGACCGTGCCGCCGGCGGCGGTGACCGCCTCGGCGAGCGCCGTCGGCCACGGCGCGTACAGCACGTCGAGCACCGTCTGGCCGGCCTGCCAGGGCAGGGCGCTGACCGCGGGCTGCCCGGCCACCGGCACGGTGCTGACCACCACCGGCGCGTCGACCTCGGCGCCGTCCAGCGCGGAGACCGTCACCGGCACCTGGAGGACGTCGAGCACGCGGACCAGGTCCGCGGCGCGCGCGGGATCGCGGACCACCACGTCCACGTGCCGGGCGCCCAGGGAGGCCAGCGCCACCGCGGCGGCCGCGGCGGTGCCCCCGGCGCCCAGGACGGCGGCCCGGTCCACCTGCTCGACCCCGGCCACCTGCAGCGCGGTGCCGATGCCGGCGACATCGGTGTTCTCCGCCCGCCATCCGCCGTCCTCGCGGACGAGGGTGTTGGCGGCGTGCAGCAGCCGTGGGAGCGGCTCCACCCGGTCGGCGACGTCGACCGCCGCCTGCTTGCACGGCATGGTCACCGAGAAGCCGCGCCACTCCTCGCCCAGCCCAGCCAGCAGGTCGGGCAGGTCCTCGGCCCCGACGTCCAGCGCGTCGTAGCGCCAGTCGTCGAGGCCGAGCGCGGCGTAGGCCGCCCGGTGCAGCAGCGGGGAGAGCGAGTGCGAGACCGGCCGGCCGAGGACCGCGGCCCGCCGGAGCCCGGGCGCTCCCGCCCCGTCAGCCACCGCAGCCGAGGCCGGCCTGGGCGCACCGCTGCCGGGCGGCCTGGAACTCCGCGTAGTCGGCGGTGAAGAAGTGCGTCCCGTCGGCGTTCTCCAGCACGTAGTACAGGAGGTCGCCGGAGGTGGGCGTCAGCGCCGCCTCGAGGCTCGCCTCACCGGGCGAGCTGATCGGCGTCGGCGTCAGCCCCGTGCGGGTGCGGGTGTTGTAGGGGCTGTCGGTCCGCAGGTCGGTGACCGTGAGGTCGTTGCCGCTCTTGTCCAGGCCGTACGCGAGCGTGGCGTCGATGCCCAGCGGGATGTTCTGCGCGAGCCGGTTGTAGATCACCTGCGCGACGTCGGGCCGCTCCTCGTCCAGCCGGGTCTCCGACTGGATCATCGAGGCGACGGTGACGACGTCGGCCGGCGTGCGGCCGGCGGCCGCCGCCCGCCCCTCGAGGTCCAGACCCGCGGCGACGCTGGTGAACTGGTCGACCATCATCGCCAGGATCTGCGCCGCCGTCTGGTCGGGCTCGACGTCGTAGGTGGCCGGGTAGAGGTAGCCCTCGAGCTGGCCGTTGGCGTAGGCCGGCAGGCCGAGCGCCGGGAGGTCGGCCGCGGCCGCCTGCAGCTCCTCGATCGGGGTGCCCGTCTCCGTGGCGATCCGCTCCAGGATCTGCGCGACGGTCAGGCCCTCCGGGATGGTGACCTTGGACAGCACCCGCGAGCCCTCGCCGAGCAGCATGTCCAGCGCCGCCGCCCCGCTCATCTGCGAGCGCAGGCCGTAGACACCGGGCTGGATGCCGGTCGCCTCGGGGCGCCCGTCGGCGGCGTCCACGAACGGGCCGGTCGAGGCGATCACGTCCTCGTCGACCAGCGTCCGGGCGATGTCGCTGAGCGTGTCGCCCTCCTGGACGCGCACCTGGACGTCGCCGGTGCCCTGACCGGTGTAGTCCTCGGCCGTGAACAGGCCCATCAGCGCCTGGCCGCCCAGCACGATGCCGGCCACGAGCCCGCCGAGCACCAGCACGCTGAGCAGCACCGCCCACGGCCGGCGGCGCCGTCGGCCGCCGCGGTCGTCGTGGGGTGCTTCGTCGTGGGCACCGGGCACGAGGCCGTCACCGGTGCGGTCCCGGCGGCGGCGCCCCCGGCGCCCGCGGGGCGCCTCGTCGTCGACGTGGCTGCCGATGACGTCGAGGCCGCCGGTCTGCTCCCAGGAGTCGGTCCGGCCGTCGGCGAGGTCGTGGTCGTCGGCCGGGTGGTCGTCGGGGCCGTACGCGCCGTCGTGGTCGCCGAAGACGTCCGGGCCGGAGCCGACCGGCTGCGCGACCGTGGCGTCGTCGTCGACCGGGCCGTCGGTGCGGGGCTGCAACCGGTCCCAGACGCCCGACGGCATCGGGGGCAGGGGCGCGGAGGGGTGCTGGGTGTCCGGGCGCGGTGCGTCACCCGGCCGGCCGGGGTCGTCGTCGCCGGCGGAGTGCCGGGCGCTCGGGTGAGCGGAGCCGTCGAACCACCACGCGGGCTCGGGCAGCGGCCCGGTCGCGTCGTCGCGCCGGTCGAGCAGGCCCGACACGTACCGGGGGCCGGGGACGCCGGAGTCGGTCCGCGGCTCGAACCGCGGCCCCACGGGGAGGTCGCTCCCCTGCCGGGGTCCGGGCCCGCTGCCGCCCGCGGTCCACGGGGAGGACGGGAAGGACGGGGAGGACGGGATCGCGCCGGTGCCGTCACCGGCGGAGTGTCGACCCCGCCGGCCCGGACCACCGGGCACGGTCACGACCGGCCCCGCCGGCTGTCCAGATACTGCTGCAGGATCACCACGGCCGCGGCCTGGTCGATCACGGAGCGCTGATTGCGGCTGTCGATGCCGCCCTGACGCAGGTGACTTGCTGCGGTCACGGTCGAGAGCCTTTCGTCGATCAGGAACACCGGCACATCCGCTATGCGGTCGGCCAGTGCCTGAGAGTAGGCGGCGGCGTCGTCGGCCGACGCGCCCGACGCACCTGACAGGTGCCTCGGCTCTCCCACCACCACCTCGGTCACCTCGTGTTCCACCACGAGCGCCGCGAGGCGGTCCAGATCGGCGCCGTCCTTGGCCCGCTTCAGCGTCTCGAGCGGGCTGGCGAGCGTGCCGGTGGGGTCCGACAGCGCCAGCCCGACCCGGACCGTGCCGACGTCCACGCCCAGCACCCGGCCGGTGGGCCGGGCCGACGGCTTCGGCGGCACCTTGAGGTGCGCGGGCCAGCCACCCGACAGGTCGATCTCGGCCGTCTCGTTCGACACCGGGGGGAACCCCTGGCTCAGGTCGAGCTCGGTCGTCGGGTGGTGGACGGGGGCCCCGGGGGCCTGCCGCGGACGGGCCGGCGGGACGGCCGGCAGCTCGCGCCGCCGGCTGCCGACCGGACCGGTGTCGTCGGGGTTGTAGTCGGAACCGTTGTCCTCGGTCGTGGGCACGGTGCTCACCTCCCAGTGGCGGCCGCAACCGCCTGAACGCCTGCCTGGAGCGCGGCGGGGATCCCCGCCGCGTCGGTGCCGCCCCCTTGGGCGACGTCGGCCTTGCCGCCACCTCGACCGGCGACGGGGACCGCCGCGGCCTTCAACACGTCGTTGGCCGACAGCCCCTGCTCGAGGGCGGCCGGGTTGAGCGCGGCCACGAGAGCCACCTTGCCACCGGACTCCGAGGCCAGCAGCACGACCGCCGGCCGGTCGCCCAGCCTGCCCCGGACGTCCAGGGCCAGGGTGCGCAGGTCACCCCCGCCGAGCCCGGCAGGCGCGCCGGTGGCCACCGCGACACCGCCGACGTCCTGCGCGGCGCCGGCGAGCTCACCGGCCGCGGCCAGGTTCTGCCGGGCGCGCAGCTCGGCCAGCTCGCGGTCCAGCTCGCGCAGCCGGGCGACCATGCCCCCGACCCGCTCGACCAGCCCGTCCTGCGGGGACTTGAGCAGCTCGGCCAGCTGGCGGACCAGGTCGCGCTCGCGGGCCAGGTAGCGGAAGCCCTCCAGGCCCACGACCGCCTCGACGCGGCGCGAGCCGGACCCGACCGACGACTCGCCGGTCAGGGCCAGCGTGCCGATCTGGGCGCTGCCGCGGACGTGCGTGCCACCGCAGAGCTCGCGCGACCACGGGCCACCGATCTCGACGACGCGGACCTGCTCGCCGTAGGTCTCGCCGAACAGCGCCAGGGCGCCGAACGCCCGTGCCTCGGGCAGCGTCATCCACGAGGCGGAGACGGCGTGGTCGGCCCGGACGGCGGCGTTGGCGACGTCCTCGATGTCGGTGCGCTGCTGGGCGGTGAGCGCGCCCTGCCAGGCGAAGTCCAGCCGCAGGTAGCCCGGGCGGTTGTACGAGCCCGACTGCAGCGCCTGCGGGCCGAGCACCTGGCGCAGGGCGGCATGGACCACGTGGGTGCCCGAGTGCGCCTGGCAGGCGTCCAGCCGCCACTCGCGGTCCACCTCGGCGGTCAGCTCGGCGCCGGCGCGGAGCTCCCCCTCGAGCACCCGGACCTGGTGGGCCACCAGCCCCTTGACCGGGCGCTGGACGTCGATGACCTCCGCGCGGCCGCCGTCCCAGGTGAGCAGGCCGGCGTCGGCCACCTGGCCACCGGACTCGGCGTAGAACGGCGTGCGGTCGAGCACCACGCGGGTGATCTCCCCGGGACCGACCGGCCGGGGCGCGGCGTCGTCGTCGCCCTCGGTGACCACGCCGAGCACCCGGGAGTCGGTGCGCAGGGTCTCGTAGGCCTGCCAGTCGGTCGGGCCGTGCTCGGCCAGCAGCCGCCGGTAGGCCAGCACGTCGACCGAGCCGGTGCGCTTGGCGCGGGCGTCGGCGCGGGCGCGGTCGCGCTGCTCGGCCATGAGCGCGCGGAAGCCCGCCTCGTCGACGGTCACGCCCTGCTCGGCGGCCATCTCGAGGGTGACGTCGATCGGGAAGCCGTAGGTGTCGTGCAGCGAGAACGCCTGCTCCCCCGAGAGCGACGGGGTGCCCGCATGCTTCGCCTGGGCGACCGCGGTGTCGAACAGCGCCGTGCCGGAGGTGAGGGTGCGCCGGAACGCCTCCTCCTCGGCGTAGGCGACCCCGGCGATGCGGTCGAAGTCGGTGGCGAGCTCCGGGTAGCTGGCGCTCATCGCGTCGCGGGAGACCGGCAGCAGCTCCGGCAGGGAGGCGCCCTCGACCCCGAGCAGCACCATCGAGCGGACGGCGCGGCGGAGCAGCCGGCGCAGGATGTAGCCGCGGCCCTCGTTGCCCGGCGTGACGCCGTCGCCGATGAGCATCAGCCCGCTGCGCACGTGGTCGGCGACCACGCGCAGCCGGACGTCGGTCTCGTGGTCCTTGCCGTACGTGACGCCGGCGAGCTCGGCGGCCCGGCGCAGCACCGGGGCGACCTCGTCGATCTCGTACATGTTGTCGACGCCCTGCAGCAGGAAGGCCACCCGCTCCAGGCCCATGCCGGTGTCGATGTTCTTGTGGGGGAGCTCCCCGACGACGGTGAACTCCTCCTTGCTGCGCACGTCGGTGAGCTCGTACTGCATGAAGACGAGGTTCCAGATCTCCAGGAACCGGTCGCCGGCGGTGTCCACCAGCGGGCCGCCGTCGGGCCCGAACTCGGGGCCGCGGTCGTAGTAGATCTCCGAGCACGGGCCGCCGGGGCCGGCCGCCCCGGTGTGCCAGTAGTTGTCCTTCTTGCCCAGCCGCTGGATCCGCTCGACCGGCAGCCCCGCGATGCGGTGCCAGGCCTCGGCGGCCTCGTCGTCGTCGAGGTAGACGGTGACCCAGAGCCGGTCGGGGTCGAAGCCCAGGCCGCCGTCGTCGACCGAGCCGGTGAGCAGCTCCCAGGCGAGTTCGATCGCGCCGTCCTTGAAGTAGTCGCCGAAGGAGAAGTTGCCGTTCATCTGGAAGAACGTGCCGTGGCGGGTGGTCTTGCCCACCTCCTCGATGTCGAGGGTGCGCACGCACTTCTGCACGCTGGTGGCCCGCGGGAACGGCGCCGGCTCGCGGCCGGTCAGGTACGGGATGAACGGCACCATGCCGGCCACGGTGAACAGCAGCGAGGGGTCCGGCGACACCAGCGACGCACTGGGGACGACGGTGTGGCCGCGCGAGGCGAAGTGCTCGAGGAAGCGGCGGCGGATCTCGGCGGTCTGCATCAGGTCTTCTCGGTGTCGGCGGGCGGGGCCGGGCGGGAATCCGCGGCTCCCCGGGGGTCAGGAATCGGAGGCGTGCGCCCCGCGGCGACCGGGCAGCTGCACCTGCTCGCCCGCGGGCAGCGGCGCGTCGAGGCCCGTGCCCGCGCGCAGCTCCTGCTCGCGCTCGGCCATCGCGTCGCGGACGTCGGCACCGAAGTCGCCGATCGCCTCGGCCAGGTCGCGCAGGCCCTCGGCGATGCTCGCGCCGATGCCGGCGGGGGTCAGCTTCTCGGCCGCGGAGGACAGCTTGCGGACGACGAGGGCGCCGATGGTGATGCCCATGGCGAGCCAGAACAGCCGGCGCATCAGGCGGCCCGCCGGGCGGCACGACGCGCGCGGCGTGCCTCCTTGTCGCGGCGCGCCACCTCGGCCAGCGCCTCGCCCTCGCGCTTCTTCCGCGCCGCGCTGCGCACCCCGTAGGAGAACGCGGCGACCTTGATCAGCGGGCTGCCGAGCGTGGCGGCGACGACGCTGGTGAGCGCGGCGACGTTGCTGGACACGTTCGCGGCGTTGCCGGTGATGTCGTCGACCCGCTCGAGGTTGCTGTTCACGTGGGTCACGGTGGTGCTGGCCTGGGTGAGGATCGGCGCGCTCTGCTCGCGGACCTGCCGGATCGTCAGCGTCGTCTCGTCGAGCGTGCGGCCGAGCTTGAGCAGCGGGACGGCGACCAGCACCACCAGCAGCACCAACGCACCGGCGGCGATCAGCCCGGCGATCTCTCCTGCGGACACACGTGCTCCTCATCTGGGGGTCCGGGCGACCGGCAGGCCGCCCCGGCCGCCGGCCGGGCGGACCGGGAGGCGGAGAGCTTCACACTAGCCGCGGGGCCACCCGGTCCGTCCCGTGTCCCCGTTCCGGTCAGCGGCCGCGCCGGACGATCGCCCGGAGCTTGGCCAGCCGCTCGCCCAGCCGCGCCTCGGCACCCCGGCCGGTGGGCCGGTAGTAGTCCTTCCCGACCAGGGCGTCCGGCGGGTACTGCTGGGGGACGACGCCGTCGGGATGGGCGTGCGGGTAGACGTAGGTCTGCGCGTGCCCGAGCTTCTTCGCACCCGCGTAGTGCCCGTCGCGCAGGCCCGGGGGCACCGGCCCGGCCAGCCCCTTGCGGACGTCGCCGACCGACTCCCCGATCGCCTTGGTCACCGCGTCGGACTTGGGGGCCGTGGCCAGGTGGACGACCGCCTGGGCGAGCGGAAAGTGGCCCTCCGGCATGCCGATGAACTGCACCGCCTGCATCGCCGCCACGGCCAGCGGCAGCGCGGTCGGGTCGGCCATGCCGATGTCCTCGCTGGCGGAGATGACCAGCCGCCGGGCGATGAAGCGCGGGTCCTCCCCCGCCTCGACCATGCGGGCCAGGTAGTGCATCGCGGCGTCCACGTCGCTGCCCCGGATGCTCTTGATCAGCGCACTGGCGACGTCGTAGTGCTGATCGCCCTGCCGGTCGTAGCGCACCGCGGCCTGGGCGACGGCGGTCTCGAGCGTGGCGAGGTCGATCTCGGTGGCCCCGACGGCCTGCGCGGCGCCGGCGCCGGACTCCAGCGCGGTGAGCGCCTTGCGGCCGTCCCCGCCCGCGACGCGGATCAGGTGCTCCTCGGCCTCGGCGCTCAGGGTGACCGCGCCGTCGAGCCCGCGGTCGCTGGTGAGCGCGCGGTGCAGCAGCGTGCGGACGTCGTCGTCGTCCAGCGGCTGCAGGGCCAGCACCAGGCTGCGGGAGAGCAGCGGGCTGACCACGGAGAAGAACGGGTTCTCGGTCGTCGCGGCGATGAGGCTGACGATCCGGTCCTCCACCGCGGACAGCAGGCTGTCCTGCTGGGTCTTGGAGAAGCGGTGCACCTCGTCGATGAACAGCACCGTGCGGCGGCCGGAGAAGGTCAGCTCGCGCTTGGCGCTCTGGATGACCGCCCGTACCTCCTTCACCCCGGAGTCCAGCGCGGAGAGCTGCACGAACTGGCGCTTGGTGGCCAGGGAGATGACGTGGGCCAGCGTGGTCTTGCCGGTGCCGGGCGGCCCGTAGAGCACCAGCGACATCGGCTCGTCGGACTCGACCAGCCGGCGGAGCGGAGCGCGGGGGGCGAGCAGGTGCTGCTGGCCGACCACCTCGTCCAGCGACCGCGGGCGCATGCGGACCGCGAGGGGGGCGCCCGGGTCGACGATCGGCGAGCCGTCGTCGTCCGGAGCGGGGTCGAACAGCGATGTCACGATTACGACGCTACCCGCGGGATACGACGCGCTGATGCAGCAGCGACGCATCGGCGACCGGACCGTCAGCGCGATCGGGCTGGGGGCGATGCCCCTGTCCACCAAGGACCCGCGCCCCTCCCGCGAGGAGGCGGTCGCCGTCGTGCACGCCGCCCTGGACGCCGGGGTGACGCTGATCGACATTGCCGACGCCTACGCGCGCGACGAGGCGGAGTTCGGGCACAACGAGGAGCTGGTGGCCGAGGCGCTGGCCTCCTACGGGCCGGGCGCGGACGACGTGCTGGTGGCGACCAAGGGCGGGCACACGCGCTCGGGCACCGACTGGGGGCTGGACGGCTCGCCGGACTACCTGCGCCGGGCGTGCGAGGGCTCGCTGCGGCGGCTCGGGGTCGAGGCGATCGGGCTGTACCAGTACCACCGCCCCGACCCGGCCACGCCGTGGGAGGAGTCGATGGGGGCGCTGCGGGCGCTCGCCGACGACGGGCTGGTGCAGATGTTCGGGGTCTCCAACGCCGACGTCGCGCAGATCGACGCCGCGCGGGCGATCATCGGCGACGCGTTCGTCAGCGTGCAGAACCAGTTCTCCCCCGGCTGGCGGCACTCGGCCGGCGAGCTGGCGCACTGCGCGGCGCACGGGCTGGCGTTCCTCCCGTGGAGCCCGTTCGGCGGGGTGGACGCGGCCGGCTCGCTGGACGCCGATGCGCCGGCGTTCGCCGAGGTGGCCGCCGAGCTCGACGTCTCCGTGTACCGGGTGACGCTCGCGTGGCACCTGGCGCAGGCCGACGTCGTGGTGCCCATCCCGGGCGCCTCCCGGCCGGCCTCCATCGAGGACTCGGCCGCCGCGGCCGAGCTGCGGCTGAGCCCGGAGCAGCTGGCCCGGCTCGGCGGCTGAGCCGGCACCGGTCCCCCGCCGAAAGTCCCTGGTCCCGCCGCGGGCGTCGGACCAGACTGCGCCGGTGGACCCGGCCGGGCTCCCCCGTCACCGGCACCACCCGCGCCCCGGCCGCCTCGAGGGCGTCCGGGGCGCCGCGATGTCGCTCGGCCTGGGTGGCGGGCTGGTGGTCCTGGGGCTGTGCCTGCCGCTGATCGGCCTGGTGCTGCTGCTGCAGCCGCAGCTGACCGCCGTGCACTGGCGCGAACCCGCCCTGCACTTCGTCGTCTTCCTGCTGGTCGGCGGCCTCGCGGCCAGCCTGTCCGTGGTCGCCGGCGAGGCGGCCCGCCTGCGCGGCGACGCCCGGGTGTTCCTCCTCTCGCTGGCCTTCCTCTCCGTCAGCGGCTTCATGGCCCTGCACGCGGCCGGCACCCGGGGTGTCCTCACCGACCGGCTGCTCCCCGCCTTCACGGTGGCGATCTCGGTGGGCCTGCTGGTCGCCGCACCGTTCGCGCTCGCCACGGCGTACGTCGACCTCCGGCCCTGGGTCGGGCCGGCTGTCATGCGCAGCCGGGCCTGGCTGCACGCCGCCGTCGTCACCGCCCTGCTGCTGTGGGGGGCGTGGTCGCTGGGCAACTGGCCGCCGATGGACGTCATCACCGGCGAGGGCCCCAGCGGGGACGCGCTCGAGATCGCCGCCGCGGGTGCCGCCCTGGCCTACGTCGCCGCGGCCGTGCGCCTGTGGTGGGTGCACCGCGAGCACCCCGGGTTCCTCGTGCTCAGCCTGGTGGCCTGCTTCGGCCTGCTCGCCGAGGCGCTGCTCGGCGTGGCCGTCGCGGGCGAGCGCAGCTTCCACCCCTCGTGGTGGGTCTGGCACGGCCTGATCGTGGGCGCCTTCGTCGTCGTCTTCGTCGCCGCCCGGCGGGAATGGCGCGACGAGCGGTTCCGCACGCTGTACCTGCCGGAGACACGGGAGCAGCGCCAGGAGGTGTCGGTGCTCGTCGGCGACCTCGCCGGGTTCACCGGGTTCAGCGAGTCCCGCGACCCGGCCGAGGTCGCCGCGATGCTCCGCGCCTACTACGAGGTGGCCACCCCGCTCATCTCGCGCCGCTTCCGGGGCGAGGTGGAGAAGTTCGCCGGCGACGGCATCTTCGCCACCTTCAACCGGCGCGGCGACCAGCCCGACCACGCCCGCAGGGCAGCGGAGGCCGCGACCGCGCTGCAGGCGGAGGTGTCGCACGTCCGGCAGGGGCACCCGGACTGGCCGGGTCTGCGCGTCGGCGTCAACAGCGGTCCGGTCGTCGTCTCGGAGATGGGCGGCCGGGGCTACGTCGTCTACGCCGCCGTTGGCGACACGGTGAACGTCGCCGCCCGGCTGCAGGCGGCCGCACCCGTGGGCGGCGTGCTGGTCGGCGAGCGCACCGCCGAGCTGCTGGGGGACGACGCCGCCCTCGCCGCGGTGCCGGAGCTGCGCGTCAAGGGCAAGGCCGAGCCGGTTCCGGCCCACCTGCTCGCCCCGCCCGCACCCCGCCCCGCTCCCCGGTCCCACGCCGGGGCCCACCGGAAGCCGCGCTAGCCACACCGACCCGACGACGACGAGGAGCTCGACATGCCCGACCACCCCCACGGCCCGGAGCTCGTGGTGCGCGACGTGATGAAGACCGCCGTCCCCACCGTGGAGCGCACCGCGCACGTGGCCGCGGCCGCCTACCTGATGAAGCGGTGGCGCGGCTCCGCGCTCGTCGTCCTCACCGACGGCACCTCGCGGGTGCCGGCCACGCTGGTCTGCGACTTCGACGTCACCCGCGCCGTGGCCGACGGGCGCGACCCCGAACGGACCCGCCTGGCCGACCTCGACCTGCCGGAGGTGGTCGTCCTCTCACCCGGAACCCCGGTGGCGGAGGCGGCCCAGCGCATGCTGGAGGCCGCGGCCTCCTACGCGCCCGTCGTGGAGGACGGCCGGCTCGTGGGGCTCGTCGACCTGCCGGCGCTGTGCCGCGGGCTGCTCAGCGGTCGTCCCCAGAAGCGGATGGCGGACGCCCCGGCCTAGCGCGGCAGCACGACCCGGGCCCTGGTGCCGCCGTCGGCCGGACCGAGGGTGAGCTCGCCGCGGTGCTGCTGGGCGACCACGGCCAGCGAGGTCGTCAGGCCCAGGCCGGTCCCGACGCCCACGGGCTTGGTGGTGAAGAACGGGTCGAAGGCGCGCTCGGCCACCTCCGGCGGCACCGGCGGGCCGGAATTCTCGACGTCGACGACGACCCGGTCCCCGTCGGCCGACGTGCGGACGGTGATCGTGCCCTCCTCCCCCACTGCGGCGACCGCGTTGTCGAGCAGGTTGATCCAGACCAGCGCCAGGTCCGCCGGCCGGCCGGAGACGGTGCGGGCGTCCGGCGACAGCTCGCGCACCACGGAGACGCCGGGTGGGATCTTGTGCCGCAGCAGCACGAGCGCCTGCTCCAGCCCGGCGTGCAGGTCGACCTCGCCGAGCCCCTGGTCGGCGGCGTAGGCCAGCGGGCGGACGCCGGTGACGATCCGGGAGAGGTGCTCGGCACCGGCGGCCAGCTCCTCCAGCAGGTCGCCCACCTCGCGCTCGTGCAGGAACCGCTGCACCTCGTCCGCCCGGCGGCCGGCCGGCAGCGCGGTGAGCGTCTCCTCGAGCGCCGCCGCGCCGATCCCCGCGGCGGCCAGCTGCTGCGCGGCGGCCCCACCGAGGCCGGGCACCGCGCGCGCGAGCACCCGGGCCAGCGCGGTGGCGGCGTCGGCACGGACCAGGGCGTCGACCGGCGGCGGGCCGGCCAGCGCGTGCAGCGGGCTGCTCCGGTCCTCCTCGGCCAGCAGCCGCCGCAGCCGGACGGCGCTGCGGGAGACCGCCGCGGCCGGGTTGTTCACCTCGTGCAGCAGACCCGCGGTGAGCGCGCCGAGCGCGGCCATCCGCTCCCGCTGCCGCAGCAGGGCCTCCTCCCGGGCCAGCCGGCGTGCGGTGACCTGCAGCAGGGCCCGCGCCGAGCGCGGGTGGGCCAGCAGCCGGTCGAGGACGTCGGCGCCGATCCGCTGCACGAGGGCCGGTGTGCGGGCTCGCACCGTGGCCGACCGCGGCACCCCCTGCAGCACGCCCAGCTCCCCGAGCAGGTCGCCGCGGGAGCACACGTTGAGCAGCACCGGGGGGCCGCCCCCGCCGTCGCGCGTGATCTCGAGCTGGCCCTCCAGGACGACGATCACGGCGTCGGACGGCTCGCCCTCGGCCATGAGCACCTGGCCCGCCGCGAGCCGGAGCGGCTGCCCGCCGGCGGCCAGCTCGGCGAGGTCGGCGTCGGGCAGCGCGGCGAACAGCGGCGAGGTGCGCAGCGCGGCCGCGACGTCGCCGGCCGGCCCGGTCACCGTCCGGCCAGCCGCTCGTGGGCGAAGCTCACCGCCATCGCGCCCTCCCCCACGGCGGAGGCGATCCGCTTCACCGAGCCGGCGCGCACGTCGCCGGCGGCGAACACCCGCGGCACCGACGTCTCCAGCGGCAGCGGGGGCACGGCGAGCGGCCACTCCGGCGGCGGGGACCCGAGGTCGGCGCCGGTGAGCACGAAACCGCGGGAGTCCCGCCGCACCGCGCCGTCCAGCCAGCCCGTCCGCGGCGCCTGCCCGACGAAGACGAAGACGGCGTCGGCGGGCACCTCGCGCTCCGCCGTCCCGCTCCGCAGCCGCAGCGCCTCCAGCCGGTGCTCCCCGACGGCGCCGGCCACCTCCGTCCCGGGCTCGACGGCGATCCGGTCGGAGGCCTCGATGCGGTCGGTCAGGTAGCGCGACATGGTGGCGGTCAGATCCGCGCCGCGCACCAGCAGCGTGACCTCCGCGGCGAACGCGGAGAGGAACACCGCCGCCTGCCCCGCGGAGTTGCCGCCGCCCACCACGAAGACCCGCCCGCCCGCGTGGTCGGCGGCCTCGGCGCGGCCGGCGCCGTAGTACACCCCGCGGCCGGTCAGCTCCGCGGCACCCGGCACCGACAGCGTGCGATAGGTGACGCCGGACGCGATGACCAGGGCCGAGGCGCTGACCTCCCCGCCGTCGCCGAGGGTGACCACGGCGTACGGGTCGGCCCGCGCCAGCCCGACCGCCTCCGAGGGCACGAGCATCTCGGCCCCGAACCGCGTCGCCTGCTCCCGGGCGCGCAGCGTGAGATCGGCGCCGGACAGGCCCACCGGGAAGCCGAGGTAGTTCTCGATCCGGCTGGTCGTGCCGGCCTGCCCGCCCGGCGCGCTGCACTCCAGCAGCAGGGTGGCGAGGCCCTCGGACGCCCCGTAGACCGCGGCGGCCAGCCCCGCCGGGCCGGCCCCGGCGATGACCAGGTCGTAGGCGTCCCGCTCGGCGCGGACGTGCAGGCCGATGCGCGCGGCGACCTCGTGCAGGTCGGGCCGCACGATCACCTCGCCGTCGTCCATGACCAGCACGGGCAGCTCGCCGGCGTCGGTGCCGGCCAGGTCCAGCAGCTCGCGCGCCTGCCGATCCGACCCGACGTCCAGCCACCGGTAGGGCACGAGGTTGCGGGCGAGGAACTGGCGCAGCTCGTGCGTCGCCCCGGACCACCGGTCGCCGATCAGCCGCAGGTTCGTCGTCGGCGCCGGCCGGCGCCAGGTCTCGAGCAGGTCGTCGAGCACCGGGTAGAGCCGGTCCTCGGGCGGGTCCCAGGGCTTGAGCAGGTAGTGCTCGACCCCGGCGTCGTTGATGGCCCGGATGGCGGCGTCGGTGTCGGCGTAGGCGGTGAGCAGCACGCGGCGCGCGTCCGGGTACACGCGGCGCGACGCGGTGAGCAGCTCCGTGCCGGTCATCCCGGGCATGCGCTGGTCGACCAGCAGCAGCGCGACCGCGTCCTCCCGCAGGCGCAGCCGCCGCAGCAGGTCCAGCGCTTGCTCCCCCGATCCGGCGGCGAGCACCTGGTAGCGCTCGCCGTACCGGTCGCGCAGGTCCCGCTCGACCGCCGCCAGCACGGGCGCGTCGTCGTCCACCGCCAGGAGCACCGGTAGGCCCATGGACGACTCCTCCGCGCGGGGGCGCCTCGTGACCGCGGAGCACCGGAGCCGCGCGCGGCGAACCGGACGCTACGCCCGGAGGCCACCCCTGACCACCGCCTCCGACCCTCCCCCGCCCGCCATCCCCGCTCTGCCGCCCCTCTGCGGTGATCCCCCTCCGCCGAGTGCGGAGTTGATGTCGCCGACACGCGCCGACACGCCGTAGGGAGCGACCGCAACCCCGCACTCGGCCCGTCCACAGGGAGCCAGAGCGTCCACGGATACCCGGCGCGAGGCCCGGCGCCGCCGCGCGCTGACGACGCTTCGCCGATGACGCCCCTCGAGCTGCCACCCGTCTACACCCACGTCCAGGCGCACGCCGCCGGCCTGACCCGCGCCCAGCTCCGGGACGACGGCGTACGGGTCACCCGCGGCGCCTACGTCTCCCGAGCCGTTCCCCTCGCTCTGGAGAACGCCTGCGCGGCCGCGAGCGCGGTGCTCCCACCCGGAGCCGCGTTCTCGCACCGCACCGCCGCGGCGCTGCTCGGCGCACCGGTGCGGCCGGACTGGCCGCTGGCCGTGAGCGTTCCTCCCGGCGCACCACGGCCCGAGCGCGCGCGGATCCGCACGCACGTCCGGCGCCTCGACGGGGACGACGTGGTCTCCCATCGCGAGCTGCTGCTGACCAGTGGCGCGCAGACCTGGCTGGACCTGGCCGCCGTGCTCCCCGCGGGTGAGCTCGTGGCCGTGGGAGATGCGCTGCACCGGGCCGGGCATCTCGACGCCGCTCGGCTGGACGCGCGACTCCACCGTGCCGCCGGTATCCGTGGCGTCGTCCTCGCGCGATCCCTGGCTCCGCTTCTCACCCCGCTCGCGGCTTCCCGCCCGGAGAGCCTCGTGCGGTACGCCCTGATCAGCAGCGGCCTGCCGGCGCCGACGGTGCAGGTTCCCGTGACGGACCGGTGGGGGCACGAGGTGGTGCACGCCGACCTGGGGTGGGCCCGCTGGAAGGTGGCGCTGGAGTACGAGGGGCGCCAGCACGCCGAGCGGGACCAGTTCGGACGCGACATCGACCGCTACTCGCTGATGGCTGCCGACGGTTGGCTCGTGCTCCGCTTCGCCGCTCGCCACCTCACCCGCCTCGACACCGTCGTGCATCGGGCCGGCGCGGCATTGCAGAGCCGGGGAGCCCGGTGGTGAGCGGGCCGAGTGCGGGGTTGGTGTCGCCGACACGCGCCGGCACGCCGAGGTGGACGACGACAACCCCGCACTCGGCACGGGGCCGCCGGGAAGGGCGGTCAGCGGGCGAGGACGTCCTTCAGCGCGGCCAGGACGAGGGCCACCTTGTCGGGTGCGGCGTTGGGGCCCATCAGGCCGATCCGCCAGACCGTCGACGCAAAGGCACCCGCGCCCGCCCCGATCTCCAGGTCGTAGCGCACGAGCAGTTCCTTGCGCACGGCCGCCGAGTCCACCTTGTCGGGCACCTTCACCGTCGTGAGCTCCGGCAGGCGGTGCCCCTCGGCCGCGAACAGCTCCAGCCCCAGCTCGGCCAGCCCCTCGTGCAGCAGCCGACCGGCCTCCGCGTGCCGGGCGTGGACGGCGTCCAGCCCCTCCTCGAGGATCCGGCCGAGCCCCGCGTGCAGTGCCACGACCATGCCGGTGGGCGCGGTGTGGTGGTAGGTCCGCCCCGACCCCGCGGCCTCCCCCGCGTAGCCGCCGAGCAGCCCGAGGTCGAGGTACCAGCTCTGCGGCTTCTCGATCCGCCGCTCCCACGCGCGGTCGGAGATCGTGAACGGTGCCAGCCCCGGCGGGACGCCCAGGCACTTCTGCGACCCGGCGTAGGCGAGGTCCACGCCCCACTCGTCCAGCCGCACCGGGACGCCGCCCAGCGAGGTCACGCAGTCGGCCAGCAGCAGCGCGTCGCCCTTGCCCGCGGCCAGCGGCTCGAGGTCGGACAGCACGCCGGTCGAGGTCTCGGCGTGCACCGCGGCGATGAGCTTCGGGGAGGGGTGCGCCTCGAGCACGCGGGCGGCGTCGACCGGCCTGCCCCACTCGTGCTCGACCGCGACCACCTCGGCGCCGCACCGCGAGGCGACCTCGACCATGCGCTGACCGAACAGCCCGTTCACGGCCACGACGACGACGTCCCCCGGGCCGACGGTGTTGACGAAGGCCGCCTCCATGCCCGCCGAGCCGGTCGCCGAGAGCGGCAGCGTGCGCCGGTTCGCCGTCCCGAAGACCTGCCGCAGCCGCTCGGACGTCTCGTCCAGCACCTGGAGGAACAGCGGGTCGAGGTGCCCGAGCAGCGGGAACCCGAGCGCGGCCTGCGCCTCTGGGTACGGATTGGACGGGCCGGGTCCGAGGAGGGTGCGGGCGCGCAGGGTCATGGGGAGCCGCTCCTACTGCTTGCTCGGGTCGGTCGGGCCGGGGGCACCGGGTTCGCCGGGCAGCGCCGGCTCCTCGGGCTTCGCGTCGATGCCCGCTTCCTTGCGCTGGGCCTCGCTGATCGGCGTCGGCGCACCGGTCAGCGGGTCGAACCCGGCGCCGGTCTTGGGGAACGCGATGACCTCGCGGATCGAGTCGACGCCGGTGAGCAGCGCGGTCAGCCGGTCCCAGCCCAACGCGGCGCCGGCGTGCGGCGGCGGCCCGTAGGCGAAGGCCTCCAGGAAGAACCCGAACCGCTCGCGGGCCTCCTCGCGGGACATGCCCAGGGTCTCGAACACCCGCTCCTGCAGCGCGGCGTCGTGGATACGCACCGACCCGCTCATGACCTCGTTGCCGTTGATCACCATGTCGTAGGCGTCGGACAGCGCCGCGCCCTTGTCCTCGGCGAACCGGTCCCGCCACTCGGGCGTCGGCGAGGTGAAGGGGTGGTGCATGAAGGTCCAGTCGCCGTCCTCGGTCTCCTCGAACATCGGGAAGTCGACGACGAACAGGAACGACCACGATCCCGGCTCGATCAGCTCCAGCCGACGGGCGATCTCGTTGCGCGCCGCGCCGAGCAGCTCCTGGGCCGAGCGGCGGGCGCCAGCGGCGAAGAACACGCAGTCGCCGGGCTTGGCGCTGACGGCGGCGACCAGGCCCTCGCGCTCGGCGTCGGAGATGTTTTTGGCCACCGGGCCGCCCAGGGTGCCGTCCTCGCCGACGGTCACGTACGCGAGGCCCCGGTAGCCGCGGGACTTCGCCCAGTCCTGCCACGCGTCGAACGCCCGCCGCGGCTGCGATCCGCCGCCGGGCATGACCACCGCACCCACGTAGGGCGCCTGAAACACGCGGAACGGGGTGTCCGTGAAGTAGTCGGTGAGCTCGGTCAGCTCGACGCCGAAGCGCAGGTCGGGCTTGTCCGACCCGAAGCGGTCCATCGCCTCTCGGTAGGTCATCCGCGGGATCTCCGGCACGTCGTAGGACGCGAGTTCCCGCCACAGCGCCCGGACGACGTCCTCGGCGACGGCGAGCACGTCGTCGCGCTCGACGAAGCTCATCTCGAAGTCCAGCTGGGTGAACTCCGGCTGCCGGTCGGCGCGGAAGTCCTCGTCCCGGAAGCAGCGCGCGATCTGGTAGTAGCGCTCCAGGCCACCGATCATCAGCAGCTGCTTGAACAGCTGCGGCGACTGGGGCATGGCGTACCACTTGCCCGGCTGCAGCCGGACCGGGACGACGAAGTCGCGCGCGCCCTCCGGCGTCGAGCGGGTCAGCGACGGGGTCTCCACCTCGGCGAAGCCGTGTTCGTGCATGACGGCGCGGGCGACCCGGCTGACCTCCGACCGCAGACGCATCGCCCGCGCGGGGCCCTGCCGCCGCAGGTCGAGGTAGCGGTACTTGTAGCGGACGTCGTCGGACGCGGCCTGGTCGGTCTCGATCGGGAACGGCAGCGGCGCGGCGGCGGAGAGCACCTCGAGCGACGACGTCGCCACCTCGATCTCACCCGTCGGCAGCTCCGGGTTCTCGTTGCCCTCGGGGCGCCGGCGCACCTCGCCGGTCACGCGCACGCAGTACTCGTTGCGCAGGTGGTGCGCCTCCTCCTCGCGGACGACGACCTGCACGTACCCCGACGCGTCGCGCAGGTCGAGGAAGACCACGCCACCGTGGTCGCGGCGGCGGGCCACCCAGCCGGCGAGGGTGACGGTGGAGCCCGCGTCGGACGCGCGCAGCGTGCCGGCGTCGTGGGTGCGCAACAAGGAGGTGCCTTTCAGAGGTGGGTGGAGAACTACCAGCGGTCGTGCACGTGCGCGCGGATGCGCTCGTCGTACAGCCGCTCGAGATCGGTGAGCTGGGCGGGCGTCAGCGGCGGCAGCTCGGCGGCGGCGACGTTGCCGCGCACCTGCTCGACGTTGCGGGCCCCGGGGATGACCGCGGTGACGCCGGGCTGGTCGATCACCCAGCGCAGCGCGAAGGCGCCGGTCGGGGTGTCGCCGGCGATGGCGGCGACCTCGCGGGCGGCGGCGACACCGACGTCGAACGGCACGCCGGCGAAGGTCTCGCCCACGTCGAACGCCTCGCCGCCGCGGTTGAAGTTCCGGTGGTCGTCGGCCGGGAACTCCGTCGACTCGTCGTACTTGCCGGTGAGCAGGCCGCTGGCCAACGGCACCCGCGCGAGCACGCCGACGCCGGCAGCGGCCGCCGCGGGCAGCAGCTCCTCCAGCGGCTTGCGCCGGAAGACGTTGAGGATGACCTGGAGAGTGGCCACGCCCGGGTGCTGCAGCGCCGTCAGCCCCTCGGCGACGGTCTCGACGCTCACCCCGTAGGCCGCGATGGCGCCGTCCTCGACGAACGAGTCGAGTGCGTCGTACACCCGCTGGTCGGAGTAGACGGCCGTCGGCGGGCAGTGCAACTGGACGAGGTCGAGGGTGTCCACGCCCAGGTTGCGCCGGGACCGGTCGATCCACGCCCGCAGGTTCTCCGGCGTGTACTGCGCCGCCTCGAACGGGTCGGCGCGCCGGCCGACCTTGGTCGCGACGAACGGCCGCTCCGACCGGGCCGCCAGCGCCTTGCGGATGCGCTCCTCCGACCGCCCGTCGCCGTACACGTCGGCGGTGTCGAGCAGGTCGACGCCCTCATCGAGCGCCGCGTCCAGCACGGCGGCCGCGTCGTCCTCGGACACGTCGCCCCAGTCGCCGCCCAGCTGCCAGGTGCCCAGGCCGACGACGCCAACCTCGGCACCGGTCCGCCCCAGCGGTCGCCGCTCCATGGAAGTCACTCCCCCACCGTCGCACGCTTCAACGCGTCGAACAGCTCGGACACCGGGACGGCGGTCTGCTCCCCCGTGGCCATGTCCTTGAGCTGCCCGACGCCCGCGGCCAGGTCCCGCTCGCCGATGACCACGACGTGCGAGGCACCCGAGCGGTCGGCGGCCTTCATGGCGCCCTTGAGCCCGCGGTCGCCGTAGACGGTGTCGGCCGCCACCCCGGCCTGGCGCAGCTGCCCGACCAGCCGGACGGCCAGCCGCTTCGCCTCGGCGCCCAGCGGCACCACGAACGCCTGCACACCGGGAGCGGCTCCGACGTCGAGCCCCTCGGCCTGCACCGCGAGCAGCGTCCGGTCCACCCCGACGGCGTAGCCGATGCCCGGCAGGTCCGGCCCGCCCAGCGCCGCGGAGAGCCCGGCGTACCCGCCGCCGCCCCCGATCGCCGACTGCGCACCCAGCCCGTTGTGCACGAACTCGAACGTCGTCTTCGTGTAGTAGTCCAGCCCGCGCACCAGCCGCGGCGCCTCGGTCCAGGTCACCCCGAGGTCGGTGAGGTGCTGGCGGACGGCGTCGTAGTGCGCCTTCGTGGAGTCCGACAGGTGGTCGACCATCAGCGGTGCGTCGTCGAGCTGGGCCTGCACCTCGGGGCGCTTGTCGTCGAGGACCCGCAGCGGGTTGATCTCCGCGCGCCGCCGGGTCTCCTCGTCGAGGTCGAGCTTCTCCAGGTAGGCCACGAGCAGCTCGCGGTACTGCGGCCGGCACGTGGCGTCGCCCAGCGAGGTGAGCAGCAGCTCGAAGTCGGTGAGCCCCAGGTCCCGGAAGCCCTGCACGCCCAGCGCCACCACCTCGGCGTCCAGCGCCGGGTCGTCGACGCCGAGCGCCTCCATGTCGACCTGGGTGAAGTGCCGGTACCGGCCGGCCTGCGGGCGCTCGTAGCGGAAGGCCGAGCCGACCGACCAGAGCTTCACCGGCAGGGCGCCGTCGTGCAGCCGGTGCTCGATGAACGCGCGCATCAGCCCGGCGGTCAGCTCGGGTCGCAGCGTCAGCGAGCGGCCGCCCCGGTCCTCGAAGGTGTACATCTCCTTGGTCACGACGTCGGTGGACTCACCGACCCCCCGGGAGAAGACCGCGGTGTCCTCGAACACCGGCGTCTCGACGTAGCCGTAACCGGCCCGGCGCAGCGGCGCGGTGAGCGCGTCGCGGACGGCGAGGAACCGCGCCGACTCCGGCGGCAGCGTGTCGAACGTGCCCTTGGGGGCGGTCATGCCGCTCACAGCCCACGGCCCTTCGGTGCGGCGGCGGCCTCGGCCAGGTAGGGGTTCGTCGCGCGCTCGCGGCCGATCGTCGTCGCCGGGCCGTGGCCGGGCAGCACGATCGTCTCGTCGTCCAGCGGCAGGACGACGTCGCGCAGCGAGGTCAGCATCGCGTCCCACGAACCGCCGGGGAGGTCCACGCGGCCCACCGAACCGGCGAAGAGCACGTCGCCGGCGAGCAGTCCGGGCGTCTCGCCCAGGTCGAGGGAGAACATGACCGAGCCCTGCGTGTGCCCGGGCGCGTGCCGGACGGTGAGGTCGACCCCGGCCAGCGACAGCACCGCGCCGTCGTCCAGGCGCTTCACCTCGCCCGGGTCGGGTAGCCGGACACCGCCGAGCAGGGGCGCCAGCTGCGGGCCGTGCCAGCGCATCGGGTCCGAAAGCATGCCGAGGTCGTCGGGGTGCAGGTAGGCGGGGATGTCGTAGCCCTTGCACACCGGGAGCACGGAGAACGTGTGGTCGAGGTGGCCGTGGGTGAGCACGACGGCGACCGGCTTGAGGCCGTCGTCGGCCAGCATCCGGCCCAGCGGCTCGACCGCGTCCATGCCGGGATCGACCACGACGCACTCCTGCCCGGGGCCGGACGCCACGGCGTAGCAGTTGGTCCCGAAGGCGCCGGCGGGGAAGGAGCGGATGAGCACCCGTGCAGGTTACGCGGGCGCCGATCGAGGAGCGGGCGTGCCAGTGAACGGCCAGCTCGGGCACCTACACTCCGTCGTCGACCGCGTCGAGCGGCGCCCGTGACCGGCCGCCGCCCCGCCGAGCCGCCGCCCGTCCGAGGAGTCCGACCGTGCCCACGAGCAAGCAGCGCCGCGAGGCCGCCCAGCGCCACCTCCAGCGCCAGCTGGAGCGCCGTGCCGCGCAGGCGCAGAAGCGCCGCCGCAACCTGGGCATCGGCCTGGCCGCGCTGGCCCTCGTGGTGGTGGTCGGCGCGGCGCTGCTGATCAGCGGCGTCCTCGGCGGCGACGACGACACCCAGGCCTCCGCACCGGACGACGCGAGCACCTGCACCTACGTCCCCGCCGACACCTCGGCCAACCCGGACCTCACCGACGTCGGCGTGCCGGACGGCGACGTGCCCACCGAGGGCACGCAGGCGCTCACGATGACCACGAACTACGGGGAGATCGGGCTCACCCTCGACCAGGCCGCCGCGCCCTGCGCCGCCGGTGCGCTCACCTACCTCGCCGGTGAGGGCTTCTTCGACGGCACGAACTGCCACCGGCTGACCAACAGCCCGGGCCTGCAGGTCCTCCAGTGCGGCGACCCGAGCGGCACCGGTCGCGGCGGCGCGGCGTTCGACTACCTGACCGCGGCGACCGGCGTCTCGGAGACCTACCCGCGCGGGACGATCGCCATGGCCAACTCCGGTCAGGGCGACGACGGCAGCCAGTTCTTCCTCGTCTACGGCGACAGCCTCGAGGGCAACCCGAACTACACCGTCGTCGGCACGATCGACGAGGCCGGCCTGGCCGTGCTGGACGCCATCGCGGCGAGGGGCATCGCCGACGGCGGCCAGGACGGCGCCCCGGTCGAGCCGGTCACCATCGAGTCGATGGCCCTCGCCGGCTGACGCTCCGAGGGCGTCCTCCCTCACCTCCGCGCGTCCTCCCTCACCGTGCACCACGAGGGAGGACGCGCTGGGATCAGGTCACCTGATCCCAGCGCGGGGCAGCGGGGTCCTTCTTCAGGCGGTCACGCGCTCCACGTCGAAGACGCCGTCCACGTTGCGCACGGTCTGCAGCACCGCGCCCAGGTGCGCGGGGTCGGCCAGCTCGAAAGTGAACCGGCTGATGGCCACCCGGTCCCGGCTGGTCTGCACCGACGCGGACAGGATGTTCACCCGCTCGTCGGCCAGCGCCTTGGTGACGTCGGAGAGCAGCCGGTGCCGGTCCAGCGCCTCGACCTGGATCGCGACGAGGAAGACCGAACCGGGCGCGCTGGCCCACTCGACCTCGACCAGCCGCTCGGGCTTGCGCTGGAGGTCACCGGCGTTGGTGCAGTCGGTGCGGTGCACGCTCACCCCGCCGCCGCGGGTGACGAAGCCGAGGATCTCGTCGCCCGGCACCGGCGTGCAGCACTTCGCGAGCTTGGCCCACACGTCGGTCATGCCGTGGACGATGACGCCCGGGTCACCGGTGGCCGAACGGCGCGGCGTGGGCCGGCGGGTCGGGATCGCGGTCTCGGCGATGTCCTCGACGGCGCCCTCGGTGCCTCCGAGCGCCGTCATCAGCTTCTCGACCACCGAGGCGGCGGAGATGTTGTTCTCCCCCACGGCCGCGTACAGCGCGGTGACGTCGGCGTAGCGCAGGTCCTTGGCCAGCGTGCTCAGCGCCTCGCCGCCGAGCAGCCGCTGCAGCGGGAGCCCGGCCTTGCGCATGGCCCGGGTCAGCGCCTCCTTGCCGGCCTCGACGGCGTCCTCGCGGCGCTCCTTGGTGAACCACTGCCGGATCTTGGTGCGCGCCCGGGAGGAGCCGACGAAGCTCAGCCAGTCCTGGGAGGGGCCGGCGGTGGGCGACTTCGAGGTGAAGATCTCGACGACGTCGCCGTTGGAGAGCTTGCTGTCCAACGACACCAGCGCGCCGTTCACCCGCGCGCCGATGGTCCGGTAGCCGACCTCGGTGTGCACCGCGAACGCGAAGTCGACCGGCGTGGAGTCACCGGGGACGCTGATCACGTCGCCCTTGGGCGTGAAGACGAAGACCTCCTGCGGACCGAGGTCGTAGCGCAAGGTCTCCAGGAACTCGCCGGGCTCCTGCGCCTCGCGCTGCCAGTCCAGCAGCTGGCGCAGCCACAGCATGTCGTCGGGTGAGCCGGCCTTGGCCGGGGCGCCGAACTCACCGGCGCTGGGCCTGCCGCCGGCCCGCGCGTTCTCCTTGTACTTCCAGTGCGCGGCGATGCCGTAGTCGGCGGTGCGGTGCATGTCGTGCGTGCGGATCTGGAGCTCCACGGGCTTGCCGTGCGGGCCGATCACCGTCGTGTGCAGCGACTGGTACATGTTGAACTTCGGCATCGCGATGAAGTCCTTGAAGCGCCCCGGCAGCGGCTGCCAGTGGGCGTGCATGATGCCGAGCGCCGCGTAGCAGTCGCGGACCGAGTCGACCAGGATCCGGATGCCCACGAGGTCCCAGATGTCGGCGAAGTCGCGGCCACGGACGATCATCTTCTGGTAGATCGAGTAGTAGTGCTTGGGCCGGCCGGTGACGACCGCCTCGATCTTGGCGGCCTTGAGCTGCTCCTGGACCTGCGAGGTCACCTCGGCGAGGTAGGTGTCGCGCGAGGGCGCCCGCTCGGCCACCAGCCGCACGATCTCGTCGTAGCGCTTGGGATACAGCGTCGCGAACGCGAGGTCCTCGAGCTCCCACTTGATGGTGTTCATGCCCAGCCGGTGGGCCAGCGGAGCGAGGATCTCCAGCGTCTCGCGCGCCTTCTTCTCCTGCTTCTCGGGCGGGAGGAAGCGCAGCGTGCGCATGTTGTGCAGCCGGTCGGCGAGCTTGATGACCAGCACCCGCGGGTCGCGGGCCATGGCGACGATCATCTTGCGGATCGTCTCGGCCTGGGCGGCGTCCCCCAGCTTGACCCGGTCGATCTTCGTGACGCCGTCGACGAGGTGGGCGACCTCGGGACCGAAGTCGGTGGTGATCGAGTCCAGCGTGATGCCGGTGTCCTCGACCGTGTCGTGCAGCAGGGCCGCCACGAGCGTGGTGGTGTCCATGCCCAGGCCGGCGAGGATGGTGGCCACGGCCAGCGGATGGGTGATGTAGGGGTCGCCGCTCTTGCGCCGCTGCGCGGCGTGCGCGCCCTCGGCGACGTCGTACGCGCGCTGCAGCAGCGTGAGGTCGGCCTTGGGGTGGCTCTGGCGGTGCAGGGCGGCCAGCGGCTCGAGCACGGGGCGGACGACGGGGCTGCGCTGGCCGGCGACGATGCGACGGGCGAGGCGGTCGCGGACCCGGCGCCGCGGGGTGGCCGCATCGCCGTCGCCGGGCTCGGCGCCGACGTCGTCGGGCCGACGGACCGTCGGGCGCTCGGGCAGCGGCGGACGGTGGGCCGGCTCGGTGCCGGCGGTCTGCGTGCCCGGGGGCGACGGGTCGGTCGCGGTGCCGGCGGCCGGTGGGGTCCCGGGGCGCGCGGGGGCGGCGTCGGCGGCTACGTCTGAGGCCACTGCGACTCCCGCGGATCCGAGGAGGGGGGACCCTCACCATGCTAGCCGGGCCGGGCGCCGCGCCGCCGGACGCGGCCGGGCCCCTCCCTCGGTCAGGTGGTCCAGAGCGCGTGCACCGTGTGCGGCGCCATCCGCTCCCGGCCGCCGAGGGCGGCGAGCTCGACGACGACCGACACCGCCGTGACCACCCCGCCCAGCTGCTCGACCAGGGCGACGGCGGCGGTGAGCGTGCCGCCGGTGGCGAGCACGTCGTCGACCACCAGCACCCGCTGGCCCGGGCGGATGGAATCCGCGTGCAGCTCGAGGGTCGCGGTGCCGTACTCGAGCGAGTAGTCGGCCGCGATCCGCTCCCGCGGCAGCTTGCCGGCCTTGCGCACCAGGACGACGCCCACCCCCGCGGACAGCGCGACCGCGGCGGCCAGCAGGAAGCCCCGCGCCTCCACGCCGACGACGACGTCGAACGCGGGAGCGGCCCGGTCCGTGCCCGCCAGCGCGGCCGCGCGCGAGTCGGACTCCCCCGCAGCCGCCAGTCCCTCGACCACCCGCGCGAACGCCGGGCCGTCGGCGAACACCGGCGTCAGGTCGCGGAAGAGCACGCCGGGCTCGGGGTGGTCGGGGATGTCGACGGTGAGCGAGGCGATCAGCTCGTCCAGCGGCTGCTGCACCGCACCGTCGGCCACCGCGCTCATCGGCGCTTCTTCGCCGGACGGCGGCCACCGGGCCGCTGCGGCCGGGCTCCGGGACGCGGGGCCGCGGTGGCGCCGGACGTCTCCGGCCGCACCGAGGACGGCGACTCGACCACGACGTCGGCGGCGACGGCGTCGGGCAGCGCCGCGACCGCGGTCGCTCCCCCGACCGGGCGTCGGCCACGGCGGGCACTGGCCACCGGACCGGCAGCCGGAGCCGCACCGGTCTGGCGGGCGGCCGACGAGCGACGGGCGAGCACGCGCCGGCGCAGGGCCTGCACCTCGGGCTCGCGCTCCTTGAGGTCGGCCACGATCGGCGTCGCCAGGATGATCGAGGAGTACGTGCCCGCGGCGAGGCCGACGAACAGCACCAGGGCGAGGTCCTTGAGCGTGCCCACGCCCAGCAGACCGGCGCCGACGAAGAGCAGCCCGGCGACCGGCAGCAGCGCGATCACCGACGTGTTGATCGAGCGCATCAGGGTCTGGTTGACGGCCAGGTTCGCCGCCTCGCTCCAGGTCATGCGCGCCGACTTGTCCAGGTCCTTGACGTTCTCGTCCACCTTGTCGAAGACGACGACGGTGTCGTAGAGCGAGAAGCCCAGGATGGTGAGGAAGCCGATCACGGTGGACGGCGTCACCTCGAAGCCGACCAGGGCGTAGATGCCCGCGGTGACCACGATGTCGTGCACCAGGGCGGCCATCGCACCGATCGCCATCTTGAGCTGGAAGCGCACGGCCAGGAAGAGCACCACGGCGACCAGGAAGACGACGAGCGCGACGAGGGCCTGGTCGGTGATGTCCCGGCCCCAGTCCGCGCTGACCGACTCAGGGCTGACCTGGTCGGCGTCCACCCCGGCGGCGTCGGCGATCGCGGTGACGACGTCCCGTTCGGCGTCGCCGTCGAGCGCCTCGGTGCGCAGCAGGACGGTGTCCCCGCCGACGATCTGCGCCGAGGCGACCTCCGCGCCGGCGTCCTCGGCGGCGGTGCGCACCTGCTCGAGCTGCTGCTCGGAACCCGGGAGCCGGAAGCTGTTCCCGCCCTCGAAGTCGATCCCGAAGTTGAAGCCGCGGAACACGATGGCGAGCAAGCTCAGCAGCAGCACCACGGCGGTGATCTTGTAGATCAGCCGGCTCCGGCCGACGACGTCCAGGCCCGCCTCGCCGTTGTACAGCCGGTGCGCCAGCGAGGCCCGCGGCGTGCGCGTGAGGTCGCCACCGCCTTCGCGGGGCAGGCCGGCCTCGGCGAGGTCGTCGTCCCCCATCGCCGCGGCGGCCTCGCTGCCGGCGTCCGCGGCGTCGCGTGCCTCGTCGGCCTCGGTGCCGACGGGGACTGGCTCGTCCTCCGGCCGCCGGCCGTCGTCGCGGGTCATGAACTGCTCCTGTTCTGCGCCGGGGCGCCGGCTGCGGCGCCGACGAGGTCCCGGTCCGTGCGTGACGACGACGTCCAACCGGACTTGTCGACCTGGCCGAGCCCCGAGATCCGGCTACTGCCGAACCACTTGTAGCGGGACAGCACCGCCATCAGCGGGTGGGTGAAGAGGAAGACGACCACCAGGTCGAGGACCGTGGACATGCCGAGGGTGAACGCGAAGCCCTTCACGTCACCGATGGCGAGCACGTAGAGGATCGCCGCGGCGAGGAAGCTGACCGCGTCGGCGGAGAGGATCGTCCGCCGGGCGCGGACCCAGGCCCGCGGCACGGCCGAGCGCAGGCTGCGGCCCTCGCGGATCTCGTCCTTGAGCCGTTCGAAGTAGACGACGAACGAGTCCGCGGTGATGCCCAGCGAGACGATGAACCCGGCGATGCCGGCGAGGCTCAGCGTGAAGCCGATCTCGCGGCCCAGCACCACCAGGACGCCGTAGACGACGACACCGGAGAGCACCAGGCTGGCGATCATCACCAGCCCGAGCGCCCGGTAGTAGAGCAGCGAGTACAGGAAGACCAGGGCGATGCCGATGGCCCCGGCGAGCAGGCCGGCCTGCAGCTGCTCCTCGCCGAGCTCGGTGGAGATCGACTGGGCGGTGGCCTGCGTGAAGCTGAGCGGCAGCGCGCCGTACTTGAGCTGGTTGGCGAGCTCGGTGGCCGACTCCTGGTCGAAGTTGCCGGTGATCTCGGTGGTGCCGCCGACGATCGCGCCCTGCACCGTCGGCGCGGAGATGACCCGGCCGTCCAGGGTGATCGCGACCGCGTTGCCGACGTTGGCCGCGGTGAAGTCACCCCAGGCGCGGCCGCCCTCGTTGTCGAAGTCCAGGTTGACGACCCACTCGCCGGTCCCGGTGCGGGTGCCGGCGGCGGCGTCGGAGACCGACGTGCCCTCGACGACGGCGGGGCCGAGGAGGTACTTGAGCGTGCCGTCCTCGCTGCAGGCCGCGACGTGGTCCTCGGGCAGGGCGATGTCGCCGGTGGTGGTGTCGTCGCAGGTGAGGGCGTCGAAGGCGACCTGCGCCTCCTCGCGGGTGACCGGCGGGGCGTCGGGGTCGCGGGCGGGGGCCTGGTCGGCCTCGCCGTCGGGCGTCTCCTCGGCCGGCGCCTCGGTCGGCGCGGCGGACTCGGTCGGCGCGGCGGACTCGGTCGGCGCGGCCGGGTCGGTCGGCTCTGCTCCCTCGGTGGGCTCCGCGCCGTCGGTCGGCTCGGCGTCCTCCGCGGGCGTGGCCTCGGCCGGCGCGGGCCCGGCCAGCACGGGACGGAACCGCAGCTGGGCGGTTTGACCCAGCTGGCGCGCCTGGTCGCCGTCGTCCCCGGGGACGGAGATGACGATGTTCGAGTCGCCCTCGGTGACGACCTCGGCCTCCGCGACGCCCAGACCGTTGACCCGCTGCTCGATGATCCGGCGGGCGAGTTCCAGGTCCTCGCGGTCGGGGGCCGCACCGTCGGGCGTGCGCGCCGTCAGCGTGACGGTCGTGCCGCCGCGCAGGTCGAGCCCGAGCTGCGGCGTCCGGTCGGAGCCGGCGAAGACCAGCCCGTAGAGGGCGGCCACGATGAGGACGAACGCACCGAAGTTCCGGCGCGCCGAGAGGGAGCGCTTGGCCACGGATCCTCCCCCGCTCAGCGGTCGTCGCCGGCCGGGCGCCCGCCGGCCGCGCCGGGCGCGTCGTCACCCGGGAGCTCGGGAGCCGGCTGGCGGATCTCCAGGATCGCCGGGCGGACGAAGGTCACGACGACACCGGGCGCGAGCTCCAGGTCGGCGGTGGTCTCGTCCAGCCGGGCCACGGTGCCGTGGATGCCGCTGGTGGTCATCACCGGCGTCCCGACGGTCAGGGACTCCTGGAGTGCCTGCGCGCGGGCCTGCATGGTCCGGCGCTGGCGCGCGGGGAGCACGAACAGCAGCACCGCCAGCAGAGCCAGCATGATCAGGGGGAATAGCTCCACGACAGGTGTGCCTCTCTACCGCGCGGTGGTGCTCCGCGGTCGGTACGGCCCGGAGGCCGCTCGGGTACGTCGGTCGCCGGGGCGGTGCTGTGAGGACGGCGCGCGGCGACCCGGTGGGGCGCGCACGGCCGCGGCCTCTCAGTTTGCGCGCCAGCGTCCCGGAGTCTAGGCGTCGAAGAGCGGCTCTGACGACGAGCCTGCGCCCTGTGGGTCTGCTGTGACCCGCCCGAGCGGGATCCCGCCGCGGGGCACCTCGAGCCCGAGGTGCCGCCAGGCGGCCTCGGTCGCGACCCGCCCGCGGGAGGTGCGGGCGAGCAGCCCCGCACGGACGAGGAAGGGTTCGCAGACCTCCTCGACGGTGTGCGGCTCCTCCCCCACGGCGACGGCGAGGGTGGCCACGCCCACCGGGCCGCCGCCGAACTTCGTCACCAGCGCCTCCAGGACGGCGCGGTCGAGCCGGTCCAGCCCGAGGTGGTCGACGTCGTAGAGGGCCAGCGCGGCCTCGGCGACGGCACGGGTGACCCGGCCGTCGGCCTCCACCTCGGCGTAGTCGCGGACCCGGCGCAGCAGCCGGTTGGCGATCCGCGGGGTGCCCCGGGAACGGCCGGCGATCTCCGCCGACCCCTCGTCGGTCAGCTCCACACCGAGCAGCTCGGCGCTGCGGGCCAGCACCTGCTGCAGCTCGGCCGGCTCGTAGAACTCCATCTGGCCGACGAAGCCGAAGCGGTCCCGCAACGGGCCGGTCAGCAGCCCCGCGCGGGTGGTGGCGCCGACGAGGGTGAACGGGTTGATCTCCAGCGGGATGGCGGTGGCCCCTGGCCCCTTGCCGACGACGACGTCGACCCGGAAGTCCTCCATGGCCATGTAGAGCAGCTCTTCGGCCGGCCGGGCGATGCGGTGGATCTCGTCGATGAACAGCACGTCGCCGGGCGCGAGGTTGGACAGCATCGCGGCCAGGTCGCCGGAGCGCTCGATGGCCGGGCCGCTGGTGATCTTGACCGCGGTGCCCAGCTCGGAGCCGATGATCAGCGCGAGGCTGGTCTTGCCCAGCCCGGGCGGGCCGGACAGCAGCACGTGGTCCGGCGGACGGCCCCGGCGCTTGGCCCCCTCGAGCACCAGCGCGAGCTGGCGGGCCACCTTGGGCTGGCCGATGAAGTCGTGCAGCGAGTGCGGCCGCAGCGCGGACTCGACGACCCGCTCCTCGTCCCCGGCCTGCGGGGAGACGCCCCACTCCTGGCCGAGATCGCCGCTCACCTCACCGGTCAGGGACCGGTCGAACGGGGTGCTCATGCCCTACCCAGCAGCTGGAGGGCCTGCCGCAGCAGGACGGCGACCTCGACCAAGCCGGTCTCGACGATCTGCGCGTCGGCGACGGGCGCGAGCTGGGTCAGCGCGGTCTCGGCCTCCTTGGCCGACCAGCCCAGCCCGACCAGCGCCGAGGTCAGCTGGTCACGCCACGGCGCCACGGGGGTCACCGCCGGGAGGCCGGCGGGCGCCGGGCCGTCGAGCGAGGTGTCGGTGGTGACCGAGCCGAGCCGGTCGCGCAGCTCGAGGATCAGCCGCTCGGCGCCCTTCTTGCCGATGCCGGGCACCTGCATGAGCGCCTTGACGTCGGCCATCGACACCGCCCGGCGCACCTCCCGCGGCGGGTGGATCGCCAGCACCGCCTGGGCCAGCCGGGGACCGACCCCGTTGGCCGTCTGGAGCAGCTCGAACAGCTGGCGCTCGTCGTCGTCGGCGAACCCGTAGAGGGTCAGCGAGTCCTCGCGCACGACCAGGCTGGTGGACAGGCGGGCGCTCTCCCCCACCTGCAGCCGGGCGATCGTGCCCGGCGTGCACTGCACCGCGAGACCGATCCCGCCGACCTCCACGACCGCGCCGTCCGGCGACACCGCGGCCACCCGCCCGCTCAGGCTGGCGATCATCGGGCCGCCACCCCCTGCCACCGCGGCAGGGTGCGCTGGACGACGGGCGCGCCGATGCCGCCGGCGAGCGCGGCCGAGCGCAGCCGCTGCTGGGCGGGCCCGCGCCACACGTGGCAGACCGCCAGGGCCAGGGCGTCGGCGGCGTCGGCCGGCTTCGGCGCCTCGGTGAGGCCCAGCACCCGGGTGACCATCAGGGTGACCTGCTCCTTGTCCGCCCGGCCGCTGCCGGAGATCGCGGCCTTGACCTCGCTGGGCGTGTGCCAGGCGACCGGACGGTCGGCCTGGGCGGCGGCGAGCGCGGCCACGCCGGCGGCCTGCGCGGTGGCGTGGCCGGTGCCCTTGTTGTTCTGCGTGAAGACCCGCTCGACGGCGACGACGTCGGGCCGGTGCTCGCGGAGCAGGGCCGTCACCGCGGTGTGCAGCTCGAGCAGCCGCAGCTCCAGGTCCAGCTCGGGCAACGTGCGGATGACGCCGACGCCGACCGCCGCGGGGCGCGCGCCGGGGCGGCCGTCGACGACCCCCCACCCGCACCGGGTGAGCCCCGGGTCGATGCCGAGCACCCGCATGGCCACGCTCCTAGCTTTCCACGAACACCTGTTCGATCGGAACGCTAGTCCCGCGCAGCCGGAACGGGCGCTCGACACGCCACCGGGCTCGTTCAGGCGTCGATGGTCTCGAGCACCTCGTCGGGCACGTCGTAGTTCGCGTAGACGTTCTGCACGTCGTCGAGGTCCTCGAGGGCGTCGATGAGGCGGAACACCTTGCCGGCGCCGTCCGCGTCGAGCTCCACCTGGACGCTGGGCACGAAGCCCATGTCGGCGGAGTCGTAGTCGATGCCGGCGTCCTGCAGGGCGGTGCGCACGGCGATCATGTCGCCGGGCTCGCTGACCACCTCGAGGGTGTCGCCGAGGTCGCGCACCTCCTCCGCGCCGGCGTCGAGCACGGCCATGAGCACGGAGTCCTCGTCGACTCCGTCGGCCTTCGGCACCACCACCACGCCCTTGCGGGAGAACAGGTAGGACACCGAGCCGGGGTCGGCCATGGTCCCGCCGTTGCGGGTCATGGCGGTGCGGACCTCCATGGCCGAGCGGTTCTTGTTGTCGGTCAGGCACTCGATGAGCACGGCGACGCCACCGGCGGCGTAGCCCTCGTAGGTGATGCCCTGGTAGTCGACGCCACCGGCCTCGGCGCCGGAGCCGCGCTTGACGGCGCGGTCGATGTTGTCGTTGGGCACCGAGCTCTTCTTGGCCTTCTGGATGGCGTCGTAGAGCGTCGGGTTGCCCGCCGGGTCACCGCCGCCGGTGCGGGCGGCGACCTCGATGTTCTTGATCAGCTTGGCGAAGAGCTTGCCGCGCTTGGCGTCGATCCCGGCCTTCTTGTGCTTGGTCGTCGCCCACTTGGAATGGCCGCTCACGACAAACCCCTCTCGTTCCCGGCAGCTGTGCCGGCCTTCTCCGCCAGGGATCGGCGCACGATGTCGACGAACAGCGCATGCACCCGGCGGTCCCCGGTCAGTTCCGGGTGGAAGCTGGTGGCCACCAGATTCCCCTGGCGGACGGCGACGATCCTACCGTCGGCCGCTCCCCCCACGATGCGGCCGAGGACGGTCACCCCCTCGCCGGCCTCCTCCACCCAGGGAGCGCGGATGAAGACCGCGTGCAGCGGCCCGCCGCCCACGCCGTCGTCGAAGGACATCTGGGACTCGAAGCTGTCGGCCTGCCGGCCGAAGGCGTTGCGCCGCACCGTGACGTCCAGCCCGCCGATCGTCTCCTGCCCCGGCGGTGCGTCCAGCAGGCGGTCGGCGAGCAGGATCATCCCCGCGCACGAGCCGTAGACCGGCAGCCCCCCGCGGACGGCGGCGCGCAGCGGGTCCATCAGCCCGAACCGCTCGGCGAGCAGGGCGATGGTCGTCGACTCGCCCCCGGGCAGCACGAGCCCGTCCACGCCGGCCAGCTCCTCCTGCCGGCGCACGGTCAGCGCCTCGGCGCCCTGGTCCCGCACCGCGGCGAGGTGCTCGCGGACGTCGCCCTGCAGGGCCAGGACACCGATGACGGGGACACCGATGACGGGGCGGGTCACCAGCCGCGGGTGGCGAAGCGCTGGTCGGCCGGCAGCGTCGAGACGTTGAGCCCCACCATGGCCTCGCCCAGCCCGCGGGACACCTTGGCGATCACGTCGGGGTCGTCGTGGAACGTCGTGGCCTGGACGATCGCGGAGGCTCGCTGCGCCGGGTCGCCGGACTTGAAGATGCCCGAGCCGACGAAGACGCCCTCGGCACCCAGCTGCATCATCATCGCCGCGTCGGCGGGGGTCGCGATGCCGCCCGCGGTGAAGAGCACCACCGGCAGCTTGCCCAGGCGCGCCACCTCGGCCACCAGGTCGTAGGGCGCGCGCAGCTCCTTGGCCGCCACGAACAGCTCGGTGTCGTCGAGCGTGCCCAGCGCCTTGATGCCGGCGCGGATCGCGCGCATGTGCCGGGTGGCCTCGACGACGTTGCCGGTGCCGGCCTCACCCTTGGAGCGGATCATCGCCGCGCCCTCGGAGATGCGCCGCAGCGCCTCGCCCAGGTCCGTGGCGCCGCAGACGAACGGCACGGTGAACTGCGACTTGGCGATGTGGTGGGCCTCGTCGGCCGGGGTCAGCACCTCGGACTCGTCGATGTAGTCCACGCCCAGGGACTGCAGGACCTGCGCCTCGACGAAGTGGCCGATGCGCGCCTTGGCCATCACCGGGATGGAGACCGCGGAGATGATGCCGTCGATCATGTCCGGATCGCTCATCCGCGAGATGCCGCCCTCGGCGCGGATGTCGGCGGGCACCCGCTCGAGGGCCATGACCGCGACGGCACCGGCGTCCTCGGCGATCTTCGCCTGCTCGGGCGTGACGACGTCCATGATGACGCCGCCCTTGAGCTGCTCGGCCATGCCGCGCTTGACGCGGTCGGTTCCGGTGGAGGGGGTCGGTGCAGACACGGAGGCGGCCTCGGGGGTCGGCGGGACGGGGACCTCCAGCCTACGGCCGTCCCTCGGCTCCCTCGCCGACGCTGCTCGCGGTGAGCGCCTCCAACCGGTCGTCGATGTCGAAGAACCGCGGCACCGGGCGGCCGGCGTGCAGCCGGAGGACCCGGGGCAGCCGCCGACCGCGCAGCGCCTGGGTGTCGCGGACGGCGTCGTTGTAGAAGCGCCGGGCCAGGGCCACCCGCGTGCTGGTGCCGGTCAGGTCGGCCTGCAGCGAGGCCGGCACACCCGGGAGGTCGGCCGGCAGGTCGCGCAGCTCGCGCCCCAGGCCGTTCTCGGCCGCCTCGCGGTCGCCGCGGGGGGTCGACCGCGCCTGGGCCGCCGCCTCGGCGAGGGCGCGGGCACGCAGCGGACCCAGTGCGGCCGGGTGCTCGCGGGCCAGCTCCTCGGCCAGCCCGGCACGGCGGCGCAGCTGCGACTCCAGCGTCTCCCGGGCGCGGGCCACCCGGGTCTCCAGGCGCCGCAGGCGCACGAGCGTCCACGCGGTCCAGGCCAGCAGCAGGAGGACGACGACCGCGACGACGGTCCACGTCCACGCCTGGGCACCCACGGAGCGGAAGGCTAGCGGGCGCTCCCCCGCCAGCGGGACCTCCGCGGCGCGGCGCCCGTGGGCGGCACGCCCGGCACGTCGTCGTCCGCCAGGGCGGTGACGCCGCCGCCGGGTGTCGCGACGGTCTCGTAGACGGCGAGGATGCGCTGGGCGAGGACCGGCCAGTCGTAGCTGCGCGCCACCTCGGCACCCCGGGCCCGGAGCTCGCGCCGCCGGTCGGGGTCGGCCAGCAGGTCGCTCAGCGCGGTGCCGAGCGCCGCGGAGTCGCCGCGGGGCACCAGCACGCCCGCTGCTCCGCCGTCGAGCACCCGGGCGAAGGCGTCCAGGTCGCTGGCCACGGTGGGCGCACCGGCGGACATCGCCTCGATGAGCACCACGCCGAAGGACTCCCCCAGCAGGTTGGGCGCGCAGTAGATGTCGACCGAGCGGAGGAAGGCCGCCTTGTCCGCCTCGGAGATCTCGCCGAGGAGGACCACGTGCGGGCGCAGCTCCTCCCCCACCAGGCGGTCCAGCTGCTCGGCGTCACCCCGGCCGGCCACGAACAGCCGGGCACCGGGGTGCCGGGCGACGACGGTGCGCATGGCCTCCAGCAGCGTCGGCAGGCCCTTGCGCGGCTCGTCGTAGCGGCCGAGGAAGCCGATGGTGGGTGCGTCGTGCGGCACGGCGGGCAGCCGGGGACCCTCGGCGAAGGCGTCGACGTGCACCCCGTTCGGGATGATCACGGCATCGCCGCCGAGGTGCTCGACCTGCACCCGGCGGGAGAAGTCGGAGACGGCGATGCGGCCGCTGATCTTCTCCAGCCAGGGGCGGGCGACCGGCCCCAGCGCGGCCAGCACCTTCGACCGGGTGGTGGCGGCGTGGAAGGTCGCCACGATCGGCCCGCCGGCGAGCATGCACACCAGCAGGGACAGCGACAGGGTGGCCGGCTCGTGCACGTGGACGACGTCGAACCGCCCGTCGCGCAGCCACCGGCGCACCCGCGCCGCCACCACCGGGCCGAACTGCACGCCGGCCATCGAGCCGTTGTACGGCACCGGCACGGTCCGGCCGGCGAAGGTGGTCCAGGGATCGGTGAGCGACTCCTCGCGCTCGGCCGGGGTGAGCACCTCCACGTGGTGGCCCAGCCCGCGCAACGTCTCGGCCAGGTCGCGCACGTGGTACTGGACGCCGCCGGGGACGTCCCACCGGTACGGGCACACGAGGCCGATGCGCATCAGCGCGCCCCCTCCCTGGGAGCCGCCCCCCGGGGTGCGTCGGGCGGCACGTCGGCCCAGATGCGGTTGAGCATGTGCCAGTCCTCGGGCCGCTCACCGATGCCCTCGGTGAAGGCGTCCGCGACCGCCTGCATGGCGGTGGCCACCCGCGTCGCCAGCCGCCCCTCGCCGGTGACCGGCACCTCGGGATGCACGTGCAGCAGCCAGCCGGCGCCGTCGAAGCGGCCCACCACCGGCAGCAGCGCCGCCCCGGTGCGCGCGGCCAGCAGGGCGGCCCCGCCGGGCATCAGCGCCTGCCGGCCGAAGAAGGTCACCGGCACGCCGCCGGTGCCCAGGTTCCGGTCGACGAGCAGGCAGCTCACCCCGCCGTCGTCCAGCCACTCCCGGAGCACCTCCGAGCCCGACTTCGGGCCACCGGTCAGCGGGGTGACCCGCATGCCCAGGGACTCCCGGTACTCGAGGAACCGGCGGTAGAGCGACTCGGGCTTGAGCCGTTCGGCGATGGTGAGGAACGGTTCGCCGAGCCGGTCGGCGAGCCAGACCCCGGCGGCGTCCCAGTTGCCGCTGTGCGGCAGCGCCAGGACCACCCCCCTGCCCTCGCTGCGGGCCCGCTCGATCCCCTCGAAGCCGATGACCTCGGTGTCGCGCCGGATCCGGTCGACCCCGAGCGTCGGGAGCCGGAAGGCCTCCTGCCAGTAGCGCGCGTAGGAGGCCATCGCCCGCGCGGTCAGCTCGTCGAGCTCCGGCTCGGACAACGTCCCCCCGGTGGCGACCCGCAGGTTGGCGCGCAGCTGGCGTACGCCGGAGCCGTCCCGGCCGGCGGCCATCCGGCCGGCCCGCTCGAACCCGGCCCGGGCGACCGGCTCGGGCAGCATCCGCACCGCCCGCCAGCCGGCCGCGTACCCCGCGTCGGTCAGCCGGCCGGTGACCCGGTCCCGCAGGTCCGCGGCCCCCGTCACGGCGCCGGCGGGGACTGCGGGAGGGGCGCCCCGGCCGCCGCGGTGTGGACGGCGACCATCCGCTGGACGACCGTGATCGCGCTGCCGATGACGAGGACCACGAGGGCGACGTGCAGCGAGTACGGGATGCCGAGGCCGGTGAAGCCGGTGCCCACGAGGACGATGATCAGCCGCTCGGTGCGCTCGACGATGCCGACGTCGCAGGACAGCCCGACACCCTCGGCCCGCGCCTTGATGTAGCTGGTCAGGACGCCGAGTACGAGGCAGATCAGGGACAGCAGCACGAACAGCCGGTTGTCGCCGCCGCCGGAGAACCACCAGGCCAGCGCTCCGAAGATGGCGGCGTCCGCGGCCCGGTCACCGACGGAGTCGAGGACCGCGCCGAACACCGAGCCGCCACCGCGGGCGCGGGCGAGCGCACCGTCGAGCATGTCGAGCATCACGAACATCCACACGGCGAAGGCGCCCCAGAACAGGTGACCCGAGCCGATGAGGAACACCGCCGAGGCGACGGCTCCCAGGGTGCCGGTGATCGTGATCATGTCGGGCGTGACCCCGGCCCGGACCAGCCCCGGGACGATCGGGGCGACCACCTTGGCGACGGCGGGGCGCGCGTTGACGCCGAGCATCAGCCCTCCCCGCCCGACCCGGCCGGGACCTGCTGCTGCCACGCCCGCGCCAGCAGGTCGCGCGTCTCGCGCAGGACCTGGGGCAGCACGCGGGTCAGCCCGACGACCGGCATGAAGTTGGTGTCCCCGCCCCACCGGGGGACGGCGTGCTGGTGGAGGTGGTCGGCGATGCCGGCACCGGCCACCGCGCCCTGGTTCATGCCGATGTTGAAGCCGTGCGCCCCGGAGACCTCGCGCACCACGCGCATCGCCGTCTGGGTGAGCGCACCGAGCTCGGTGACCTCCTCGGCGGTGAGGTCGGTGTAGTCGGGCACGTGCCGGTACGGCACGACCATGAGGTGCCCGGCGTTGTACGGGTACAGGTTGAGGACGGCGTAGACCGTCGTCCCGCGGGCCACGATCAGCCCGTCCTCGTCGCTCAGCGTGGGGATGACGCAGAACGGGCAGTCGTGCGCGCCGGTGGGCTTGCCCTCGCCGCGGATGTAGGCCATCCGGTAGGGCGTCCACAGGTGCTCGAACACCGCGCTCGGCCCGTCCTCGTCCGCGGAGACGGCCACCCGGTAGGAGGTCTCCTCCCCCGCACCCGCCTCGCTCATCCGGCCACCACGGTGGCGGCCTGCTCGTCGGCGGCCGAGGGGTCGGCGTTGGAGCGCGAGGCGATCCAGTCGACGACCTGCTGCACCGCCTCGTCGACCGGCACCCCGTTGCGCTGCGAGCCGTCGCGGTAGCGGAAGGAGACCGCGCCCGCCTCGGCGTCGGTGGCGCCGGCGAGGAGGACGAACGGGATCTTCTGCTTGCTCGCGGTGCGGATCTTCTTCTGCATCCGGTCGTCGGAGTCGTCGATCTCCACCCGCACGCCGTGCTGCCCGAGCTTCGCGGCGACGTCCCGGAGGTAGGGCACCTGCTCGTCGGTGATCGGGATGCCCACGACCTGCACCGGCGCCAGCCAGGCCGGGAACGCGCCGGCGTAGTGCTCGGTGAGGACGCCGAAGAAGCGCTCGATCGAGCCGAACTTCGCCGAGTGGATCATCACCGGCTGCTGGCGGGTCCCGTCGGCCGCGCTGAACTCCAGGCCGAAGCGGGCCGGCTGGTTGAAGTCGTACTGGATGGTCGACATCTGCCAGGTGCGGCCGATCGCGTCCCGGGCCTGCACGGAGATCTTCGGGCCGTAGAAGGCCGCGCCGCCCGGGTCGGGCACGAGCTCCAGCCCGGTCTCCTTCGCGGCGTCCTCGAGCACCGCGGTCGCGATCGCCCACTCCTCGTCGGAGCCGATGAACTTCGACTGCTTGTCCGCGTCGTCGCCCCGGTCGGAGATCTCCAGGTAGTAGTCGTCCATCCCGAAGTCGCGCAGCAGGCCCAGCACGAACGACAGCAGGTGCCGGATCTCCGCCGGCGCCTGCTCCGGGGTGACGTAGCTGTGCGAGTCGTCCTGGGCGAACCCGCGCACCCGGGTCAGGCCGTGGATGACCCCCGACTTCTCGTACCGGTAGACCGACCCGAACTCGAAGAGGCGCAGCGGCAGCTCGCGGTAGGACCGCCCGCGCGACCGGAAGATCAGGTTGTGCATCGGGCAGTTCATGGCCTTGAGGTAGTACTCGGCGTTCTCCAGTTCCATCGGCGGGAACATGGTGTCGGCGTAGTACGGCAGGTGCCCCGAGGTCTCGAACAGGTGCGCCTTGCTGATGTGCGGGGTGCCGACGTACTGGAACCCCTCCTCGATGTGCCGGCGGCGGACGTAGTCCTCCATCTCCCGCTTGACCACCCCGCCCTTGGGGTGGAACACGGGGAGGCCGGAGCCGATCTCGTCGGGGAAGCTGAACAGGTCCAGCTCGACGCCCAGGCGCCGGTGGTCGCGTCGCTCGGCCTCGGCGAGCTGCTCCAGGTAGGCCTTGTGCGCGTCCTTGCTCTCCCAGGCGGTGCCGTAGATGCGCTGCAGCTGGGGGTTCTTCTCGCTGCCGCGCCAGTAGGCGGCCGCGCTCCGGGTCAGGCTGAACGCCGGGATGTTCGAGGTGCGCGGCAGGTGCGGGCCGCGGCACAGGTCGGTCCAGACCCGGTCGCCGCTGCGCGCGTCCAGGTTGTCGTACATCGTCAGCTGCGCGCCACCGACCTCCACGTCGGCACCCTCGGCAGCCTCGCCGGCACCGCCCTTGAGGCCGATCAGCTCGAGCTTGTACGGCTCGTGCGCGAGCTCGGCCTCGGCGTCGGCGTCGCTGATCTCCCGCCGGGAGAAGTGCTGCCCGGCGCGGACGATCTCGGTCATCTTCTTCTCGAGGGCCTGCAGGTCCTCGGGGGTGAAGGGCCGCTCCGGGTCGAAGTCGTAGTAGAAGCCGTTCGCCACCGGCGGGCCGATGCCCAGGCGGGTGCCCGGGAACAGCTCCTGCACGGCCTGCGCCAGCACGTGCGCGGCCGAGTGGCGGATGACCGAGCGCCCGTCGGCGCTCGCGGCCGCGACCGGCTCGACCTCCGCGTCGGCGTCCGGGGTCCAGTTCAGGTCCTTGAGCTCGCCGGCCGCGTCGCGGACGACGACGGCGCCGTCGGGGCCCTTGAGCGGGACGCCGGCCTCCCTGAGCGCCTGCAGCGCCGTCGTCCCGGCCGGGACCAGCACGGTCGCGACGGCGGTGGGCGAGGGCGGGGTGGACACGGAAGCGCTCCAGGGGTGGTGGGGTGACGAGCGGGGCCCTCCGAGCCTAGTGCGCGTCGCGGCTCAGCCCGGCACGACTTCCAGTCCTGCGGCTACCGCGCCGCGCCGGTCGAGGACGGCGGCGATGCGCGCGGAGCTCTCCGGGTCGGCCGGCACGACGCGGACGGCGTCCGCCCCGATCTCGATCCGCAGCGGCACCGCCTCGGCCTTCGACACCGTGAACCGCCCGTCCGCGCCGCGGGTGAAGGTGAACCGGGCCGCCACGGAGTCCTCGGTCGGGTAGCCCCGCGTCGCGTGCTCGGCGAGGTGGTTGCCGAGCCCGTAGGCCACCCACTCGTCGCCGATCCGCTCGAAGGGCTGCACCACGTGCGCGTGGTGGCCCAGGACGAGGTCGACGTCCGGCGAGGCCAGCAGCGTCCGGACGGCCGCCACCTGGGCCGGCGTCGGGTCGTTGTCGTACTCGACGCAGCAGTGCAGGCTCGCCACGACGACGTCGGCGCCGGCGGCACGCGCCCGGGCGGCCGCGGCCAGCACCCCCTCGACGTCCGGCAGGTCCGCGACGTCCACCGACCACTCCCGGCCCGCGGGCAGGGGCACCCCGTTGAGGCCGAAGGTGGCGGCGACGTGCCCCACCCGCACGCCGTCGAGGTCGACGATCGTCGGCTCCGCGCTCGCCTCTTCGGTGCGGTAGGTCCCGGTGGAGCGGATCCCGGCCGCCTCCAGTGCGTCGAGCGTGCGGGTGAGACCGTCGAAGCCGTCGTCGAGGGAGTGGTTCGAGGCGGTGGAGCAGAGGTCGTAGCCGGCGCCGGCGAGGGCGTCGACGATCTCGGGCTGGACGGCGAAGCTCGGGTACCCGCGATAGGGACCGCCGTCCGCGGCGACCGGCGTCTCCAGGTGGCAGACCGCCAGGTCGGCGGCGCCGATCAGCCCGGCGACCGGCGCGAACACGCCGGCGAAGTCGTAGGAGCCGTCCGGGGTGCGGGCCCCCGTGGTGAGCGCTCGTCCCTGGTGCACGAGCACGTCGCCGGTGGCCACGAGGGTGACGCTGTCCGGCGGCGGTGGCGCCGGGCTCTCCGCCGGGGCCTGCGCCGAGGTGGGCTGCTCCGGGCCGCCGGAGCAGCCGGCCAGCAGCGCGGCCAGGACGACGACCGCTGCGGACCGGGTGGCTGGCACGCCCGGAGGCTAGAGCAGGACGGGGTCGCCGACGCCGATCTCGCCGGGCTGTCGCACCTCGGCGTAGACGCCCAGGCAGTGCTTCGGCGTGCGGGTGACGACGAGCTCGGCGGCGCCGATGCGCAGGCTCCGCCCGACCCAGGTGCGCTCGTCCTCGCCGTCGGCGAGGTCCAGCAGCACGTTGGCGCGGGGGTCGTCCGCGGAGCATCCCTCCGGCACGTCCCCGGCGGCCGCGCGGTCGATCGCCTGCCGGGAGACCAGGTGCACCGCCGCCACGTCGGCACCCGACCCGTCGGGGTTCGCGCGCAACCGCACCTCCCGGCCGGTCGCCGCAGAGACCGCTCGCGCGTCGGCGTCCGGGTTTCCTGTCGGCTGCACCCCGGCCATCACCGGCGCGGTCCGGGCGCGCACGACCTCACCGGTGGCCGCGTCGACCACCGTCCACGCCCGGTCGCCCTCCGGTCCCGTCGCCTGCAGCAGCACCCGGTCGCGCGCGGTCCCGCCCAGCGACTTCACCGGGTAGACCCAGATCCGCGCCACCCGTCCCGCAGTCGTCGTCACGACCCGACCCTAGGCCGGGAGCGCCCGCCCCTCACGCGGCGGCGCAGCCGGCGCAGCTGGGCGTCCAGGTAGGGCCGGGCGCGGCGCTGACCGCCCTCCCGGGCGATGACCTCGGCCAGCGCGGCCAGCGACCGGCCCAGCCGCGCCTCGTCCGGGCGCCAGTTCCGGCGGAGGCACTCCTCCAGCCACTCGACCGGCCCGCGGTGGCCGCGCTCGGCGTTGCAGCGACGGCAGGCCGCCACCTCGTTCTCCAGGCGCGAGGGGCCACCCTTCACGCGGGGCACCACGTGTTCGGTGGTGGGCGCGACCAGGCCCGCGAAGGCACGCCCGCACCAGATGCAGGTCGCGCCGTCCCGCTCGAGCACCGTGACCAGCCGCTGGGCGCGCGCGGACGGCGCGGGGCTGCGGGACATCGACTCCATGGTGCGCCGCGATCGGCTCCCGCGCCCGTGCCCGGGAACGACGCAGGGCCGGGTCCGCCCTCTCGGGTGGACCCGGCCCTGCGTGCCGGTGGGCGATACTGGGTTCGAACCAGTGACCTCTTCGGTGTGAACGAAGCGCTCTACCACTGAGCCAATCGCCCGGCACGGTCGCTCGCGACCGCGCTGCCATTCTGCCAGACGCTCACCGCCAGAGCGGTACCCACCCCGGCACCCAGTCGGGGACGCCGACGACGTGCAGCGTGATCACCAGGATGCCGTAGACGAAGGCGGCGGTGGCCAGCCCGAGGACCACCCGCACCCACACCGGCTGGGTGCCCACCCAGTCGCTCCAGCGGCTGACCTGCCGGCGGGTGCACTCGAGCAGCCGCTCGGCCCAGGTGAACTCGCTGGCCAGCACGAACAGTCCGGCGATCACGGTGAGCCAGCCCGGCCCGGGCAGCGGGATGGTCGCCAAGCCGAAGGCGACGATCACACCGCCGACGATCCCGACCCCCACCCGGTAGGCGTGGTTGGTGCTGCGCCGGGCCGCGAGCCGGCGGCGCCACTTCGTGTCGGCGACCCGCTCGCGCAGGCTGGTCACGTCGTCGCTGTCGTAGCGGGCGCGGCGGTCCTCGCGCGACTCGCGTCCGGGGCGCCGGTCCTGCGGGGCGACGGTCTCCTGTCCGCTCAACTCGCCACCCTCTCCCTCCGTGGGCGCTCCGCCCGCGGAACGACGCCCGAAGCCTACGTCCGCACGACCGCATCGACGGACCTCGGTGACCTCATCGGTCACGGCTGCCCCAATCCCGTTTCCGAAGCCTTCTCGGCGGACACACATGCAGTCATGACCGACATGCGAGGCCCGCGGGACGGATGTGACTGGAGTGACCAGCTGCGTCACTCCCCCAGCGGAACGTCGTTGACCTGACATGACCAACCGCTGGAACCCCGGTCACACCGCACCCGTCACGCTGCAGCTCATCGGCCCGCAGTCGTGGACCGAGGTGCCGGCACTGCTCTGCTACGACGCGTCGGACCCCTTCGCGGTCCGGATCGCCTTCGGTGACATCGGCGACGACAACGGCGTCGTGGACACCGACGACGGCATCGCCTGGCTGGTGAGCCGGGAGCTGCTGCAGGCCGGGCTCGACCGCCCCTCGGGCGAGGGCGATGTGCGCGTGTGGCCCAGCGCCTCCGCCACCGACGTGCTGTTCCTCCACCTGCGTGCGCCGTCGGGTGAGGCGCTGTTCGAGCTGTCGCGGGCCGTCGTCGCCGGCTTCCTCCGCCAGACGGAGGCCATGGTCCCGTCGGGCACGGAGAGCGAGCAGCTGCACCTGGACGACGAGCTGCACGTCCTGCTCTCCAACGGCGGAGCGGACCCCTCGGGCCGCTGACCTGCAGGAACGCTGCCGGGGCGCACCAGGCCGGACCACGCGGGGGACCCCCTCGTTGGATGCCGGAAAGCCGTCAGGTAACGTTCTCCCTGCAACGCGGATGTGGCTCAGTGGTAGAGCATCACCTTGCCAAGGTGAGGGTCGCGGGTTCGAATCCCGTCATCCGCTCGGAACCTCGGGCGCTGATCGAGAGATCGGCGCCCGCGTGCGGTGGAGTGGCCGAGAGGCGAGGCAACGGCCTGCAAAGCCGTCTACACGGGTTCAAATCCCGTCTCCACCTCGTTCTCCTCGCGGAGCACGAGCGCGGAGGAGGGACCGGTCGCGAGGCCGGGCCGGGCGATTGGCGCAGCGGTAGCGCGCTTCCCTGACACGGAAGAGGTCACTGGTTCGATCCCAGTATCGCCCACAACGCACAGAACCCCAGGACGCCGATCGGCGCCTGGGGTTCTGCCGTTCCAGGGGCCGAGCTAGCCGTCCAGCGCCAGCTCCCCGCGGACGCGGTCGCCTTCCGTCGCGGTGACGAAGCCCAGCGACCGGAGCAGCGCCACGGCGCCGCCGTTGCTGCTCGTCGTCTCGGCGACCACCGAGACGGCGCCGGCCTCGCGCGACCGCGCCAGCACCTGCTCGAGTGCCCGCCGGCCGACCCCTCGCCCGCGGGCGCCGCGCACCAGCCAGATGCCGGTCTCCAGCTCGCCGGGCTCACCCGTCCGCCGTAGCCGGACCCCGCCGACGACGCGAGAGCCCTGCGGGCCGTCACCGGTGACCTCGACGACCGCCCAGGTCGCCTCGCGCGCAGGTCCGTCGAGGCCGGCTCGCCGGTCGCGGTGGAAGGCGTGCAGCCACTCGATCCGCTCCGGGGTCCACCGCTCCCCCGGCGTCACCGGCGGCGTCACCTCGTCCGGCGTCGCGCCGTCCAGGGCGGCTGCGACCAGGAGGGCGAGCCGCGTCTCGGTGACCGGTGCGAGGTCGACGCCCACGAGCTCCCCCAACCGGCTGCGCTCGCGCCACCACCGGCGCCACGCGCGGATGCCGAGCGCCAGGGTTACCAGCGCCCCGGCGCTGAGCAACCACGACACCCAACCCGAGCTGCTGCTGGCCTTCCACCTGAGCGACGCCTGGAACCCCAGGGCTGCAGCTGCGAACAGCTGCACCGTCGCAGCGAGGCGGAGAGCCGCGACCTCGTCCCGCGCCTTGCGGCGGCGTCGGAGCAGCGACCCGGCGTCAGCCACGGGCGGGGACGACGCGTTCCTCCCAGAAGCGGTCCACCTGCTCGGCCAGCTGCTCGCGGGTGCCGCTGTTGTCCAGCACGACGTCGGCGACGGCACGGCGCTGCTCGTCGGTGGCCTGCGACGCGATCCGAGCGCGCGCGTCCTCCTCGGCCAGCCCGCGCCCCTGCAGGCGGGTCAGCCGGGTGGCGAGGTCGGCCTCCACGACGAGGACCAGGTCGTAGGTGCCCGCCTGACCGGTCTCCACCAGCAGGGGGACGTCGTTGATCAGGACGGCGTCCGACGGTGCCCCGGCCATCAGCTCCACGGACCGCTCGCGCACCAGCGGGTGGACGATGGCGTCCAGGCGCGCGCGGGCCTCGGGGTCGGTGAACACGACGGCCGCCAACGCCGGCCGGTCCAGCGATCCGTCCGCGGCCAGCACGCCCTCGCCGAAGGCGTCGACCACGGCGGCCAGCCCGGGCGTCCCGGGCTCGACGACCTCGCGGGCGATGCGATCGGCGTCGACGACGACCGCGCCGCGGGCAGCGAGCAACCCCGCCACGGTGCTCTTCCCCGAGCCGATCCCGCCGGTCAATCCGATCCGAAGCATGTGCGCAGAGTAGCGAGACGGGCGTTCCGACATCACGGAGAGGTAACACCGGCGCGTGGCGACCGGCGCGTCGCATCAGTCACACCTGTCACAGGACTTAACTTCGGTCCCGGCGATCTTCCCCGCCGAGAGAGGCAGAACCACCATGTCCCGTCACCAGACCACCGGCTCCGCGTCCCGTCGCGCCGTCTCCAGCGGCACCGGACGCCACCGCCTGGGTGCGGCCACCGGCATCCGCTGCGCCGACATCCCCGCCGTCCGCGAGCGCATGGCCCTTCAGCGCGCCGTTCCCGGACCGCGCAACGCCTTCCTGCGCTGGCTGGTGCAGACGCCTCCGGTCGGCCGGCACACCTGGGCCTTCCTCGCCGGCAACGGCGGCCGCCCCCGCACGGCCTTCGCCATCATCCTGAGCCTCTAGCCCTCGACCGCACGGAGCGGCGGCAGCGCCCAGGGGGGATCTGGGCCGTCGCCTTCCAACGCACGCGACGAAGCCCCCGTGGACCGGTGGTCCACGGGGGCTTCGTCGTCTGCCCTGCCACGTCGTCCCCGAGCGCGCCCCGGACATCGCACCCCGAACATGCCGGAGGCCCAGGACCACGTGGGTCCTGGGCCTCCGGGTCAGCGCTGGGCGATCAGCGCCGCACTAGCGGATCACTCGCCGCCGGCGAGCTTGGCCCGCAGCGCGGCCAGGGCCTCGTCGCTGGCCAGGGTGCCACCGGTGCTGGCGGTGGCGTCGGCACCAGCGGCGTCGTCGCTGGAGTAGCTGCCACCGGCCGCAGCCTCGGCGTCGGCCTCCTTGGCCGCCGCGATCTGCTTGCGGTGCGCCTCGAAGCGGGCCTGGGCCTCGGCGTACTGCTTCTCCCACGCCTCGCGGGCAGCGTCGAAGCCCTCGAGCCACTCACCCGTCTCCGGGTCGAAGCCCTCGGGGTAGATGTAGTTGCCCTGCTCGTCGTAGGACGCCGACATGCCGTAGGCGGCCGGGTCGAACTGCTCCTCGTCGCCGACGACGCCCTCGTTGGCCTGCTTGAGCGACAGCGAGATGCGACGGCGGTCCAGGTCGATGTCGATGACCTTGACCAGCAGCTCGTCGCCGACCTGCACGACCTGCTCCGGGATCTCCACGTGGCGCTCGGCCAGCTCGGAGATGTGCACCAGGCCCTCGATGCCCTCGTCGACGCGCACGAACGCACCGAACGGGACGAGCTTGGTGACCTTGCCCGGGACGACCTGACCGATCTGGTGCGTGCGGGCGAACTGACGCCACGGGTCCTCCTGCGTCGCCTTCAGCGACAGGGAGACCCGCTCGCGGTCCAGGTCGACGTCGAGGACCTCGACGGTGACCTCCTGGCCCACCTCGACGACCTCGGACGGGTGGTCGATGTGCTTCCAGGACAGCTCGGAGACGTGCACCAGACCGTCGACGCCGCCGAGGTCCACGAACGCACCGAAGTTGACGATCGAGGAGACGACGCCCGTGCGGACCTGACCCTTGGCGAGCTTGTTGAGGAACTCGCTGCGCACCTCGGACTGGGTCTGCTCCAGCCACTGGCGACGGGACAGCACGACGTTGTTGCGGTTCTTGTCGAGCTCGATGATCTTGGCCTCGAGCTCGCGGCCCACGTAGGGCTGCAGGTCGCGGACGCGGCGCATCTCGACCAGCGAGGCGGGGAGGAACCCGCGCAGGCCGATGTCGAGGATGAGGCCACCCTTGACGACCTCGATGACGGTGCCGGTGACGACCTCGTCGGCTTCCTTCTTGGCCTCGATCGTGCCCCAGGCGCGCTCGTACTGGGCGCGCTTCTTGGAGAGGATCAGCCGGCCTTCCTTGTCCTCCTTCTGGAGGACGAGGGCTTCCACCTCGTCGCCGACGCTGACGACCTCGTTGGGGTCGACGTCGTGCTTGATGGACAGCTCGCGCGAGGGGATGACGCCCTCGGTCTTGTAGCCGATGTCCAGCAGCACCTCGTCCCGGTCCACCTTGACGATGACGCCCTCGACGATGTCGCCATCGTTGAAGTACTTGATCGTCTGGTCGATGGCGGCGAGGAAGTCCTCGGCGCTACCGATGTCGTTGATGGCGACCTGGGGGGTGCTGGAAGGACGGACCTGAGTGGAGGTCATGTGGTTGGTTGCTCCGGACGGTTTATGCGTAGGGACAGGGACCCGCGGCCGGGAGGCCACGGGGGATGATCAGCGGGGGAAGCCGGCTCTGGCGTTCCCTGTGGGGAAAACCACGACAGACCTCTGGCGCATTCCTCATCGTACGGACGTCGGGACCCCTCGGTCCACCTGGGTCCACCACCCCTGCCGGCCGTTCCGGCGTGTCACGATCGGCGTGTCATGACCCACTCCCCTCCGACCGGCACCGGGCTGCCGCTGGGCGGTGACGGCTATCCCGCCGCCGGTGGCGTCGAGCGCCGTCCGGCCGGCCAGGACGAGTCCGCCCGCGCCAACCGCCGCTGGTGGGACGCCGCCGCGCCGGCCTACCTGGCCGAGCACGGCACCGACCTCGGCGACGCCGACTTCCTCTGGTGCCCGGAAGGCCTGCGCGAGGCCGAGGCGGGTCTGCTGGGCGACGTCGCGGGCCGACGCGTGGTGGAGATCGGGTGCGGCTCGGCCCCCTGTGCGCGCTGGCTCGCTCGCCGGGGGGCCGACGTCGTCGCGCTGGACATCTCCGGCGGCATGCTGGCCCGCGCCGCCGACCTGAACCGCGCCACGGGCATCGCCGTCCCCCTGCTGCAGGCCGACGCGGGCGCCCTCCCCCTGGCCGACGCCTCGGCCGACGTCGTCTGCTCTGCCTACGGCGGACTGCCGTTCGTCGCCGACGCCGGCGCGGTGCTGGCCGAGGTGACCCGGGTGCTGCGGCCCGGCGGGCGGTTCGTGGCGTCGGTGAACCACCCTCTGCGCTGGCCGTTACCCGACTCCCCCGAGCCGGACGACCTGCACGTCACCTCGTCCTACTTCGACCGGCGGCCCTACGTGGAGACCGACGGCTCGGGCCGGACCGTCTACGTCGAGCACCACCGGACGGTCGGTGACTGGGTGCGCGCCGTCGTCGGCGCGGGGCTGGTCCTGGAGGACCTGGTCGAGCCGGAGTGGACGCCGGGCCGGACGCAGACCTGGGGTCAGTGGTCCCCGGAGCGCGGCGCGCTCGTCCCCGGCACGCTGATCCTCGTGACGCGGAAAGCCTGATGCGCAAGCAGTACCACCTAAGTCCGGGCGGGCGAGCGTTCGACGCCTGGGACGTCGACCGGCTCATCCGGCTGTCCGCGGACCTCCCGGTGGTGGAGGTCCCGGTCAGCTCCTTCCGCGAGCTGGACACCCCGCACTGGTGGATGCCCGGGGACGCTCCGCTGACGGTGAACGACGTCATCACCCACATGCGCCTGGTCCGCGACGTCGACCCCGCGTACCCGGTGATCCTCGGCAGCGACGGCCGCGTCATGGACGGGATGCACCGCATCGCGCGCGCCGTGCTCGAGGAGCGGGAGACGATCCGCGCCGTCCGCTTCCCCGTGGACCCCGAGCCGGATGTCCGGAACTGCCGCCCCGAGGACCTGCCCTACGACGACCGGCCCGACCGGCCCGGGCACCCGTAGGCCGGCCCGACGCCGTAAACGGTGGGTCCGGTGACAGGAGCGTGGTGCCGGACGGACCTCAAGGGACCGGACCTCGACCTCTGGTAAAGGGTCAGACTCGCGGCGGTTGCGCGGCCAGGGTCGCCGCCCGGCTGCTCAGCCGGTCGGTGGTGCGGGCCGTCACCCGTCGCGCCTACTGGAACGAGAACCGGGAGAGCGTCGCCATGTGGCTGCGTGCCTCCCATCCGCTGCGCATCGTGCTCAACCGGGAGTTCTGGGCCAAGCGCCGGCGCACCGAGGCGGAGCTGGCGGGCGCGGCGGCACGTGGCGTCGTCGTAGTCCGGGGTGGTCCAGCCACACCTCGGCCCGCGCCCCGGGGAAACGCTCACCAGACGTCGCCGTCCCGCCAGTCGCAGGTCAGCTCACCGCGCGGGTCCAGCGGCACCGGACCGGGCAGCACGAACACCGATCCGTCGTCCTCCGGGGTCCGCCGCCTGCCCTCGGTCGTCAGCACTGACGTCGGTCCCTCCCACAGCAGCCACCCCCGCGCGGCGTACAGGCCGGCACCGTCCTCCGAGGCGCTCAGGGCGCCGAGCTCGTGGTCCGCGCGGATGACCGCCTCCAGGGCGTCCATCACCGCCGTCGCGATCCCCTGCCGGCGGGCGTCCGGCGCGACCGCGACCGCCTCCACGTAACCGGTCCGCAGCGACCTGCCGCCGTGCAGCAGCTGCCGTGGGACCACCGAGCCGTGGCCGACCAGCCGCTCCTCGTGGTGGACCAGGGCGTGCACCCCGCCCAGGGCGTGCGCGAAGTCCTCGTCGGCGAAGGCCCCGCCGAAGGCCGCGTCCAGCAGCGCGCGAACGGCCGCGAGCGCGGCGTCGTCGAGGTCCGGGGTGCGCCGGACCGCGGTCGTCGGCACGGGCTCAGCCCGCGGCCAGGGCGCGCGCGTACCGGCGGCGGTACCAGCGCTGAGCGACCAGCACGACCGGGAAGGCCAGGCGCCACGGCCCCTGTCCCGGGGCGGTGACCGAGCGCAGGGTCAGCCACACGCCACCGTCGGCGTCGCGGTGCAACACGAAGGCCTCCTCGCCCGAGACGGGGTGTCCCTCCAGCGTGCCGTAGGCGAACCCACAGCGGTCGGGCCGGTCGACGACTGCGACCACGCGGGCCGGCTCCCGGATCCGGAGCGGTCCGACACGGGCCACGAGCCAGTAGTCGGCGCCGTCCCGCACGCCGGGGTCGGACCCGGGGACGGGCTCGACCGCGAAGCCGCTGCGGGTCTTCACCCCCCAGCCGAGCAGCGCTGCCCGCGCCTGCGCCCAGCACGGGTCACCGCGGCCCACGCGCACGGTCCGCTCGTACCCGCGGCGGCCGCCCGGCGGGGACCAGGCCCCGTTGCCGGGCTGCGTGATCCCGGCGGGGCCGTAGGTCAACGCGCGCGCCGCCAGCGGCACGGCCCCGATGCAGGGACCCGCGCCGAGCCTACGAGGTGCGGGGGGCATCGGGGTCCTTTGTCAGTGCGCCGCGTCGTCCCAGGTGCGACCGAAGCCGACCGACACCTCCAGCGGTACCGACAGCTCGGCGGCGCCGGACATCTCGCGCCGCACCAGGGTCTCCAGGGCGTCCTTCTCCCCCGGTGCCACCTCGAGCACGAGCTCGTCGTGCACCTGCAGCAGCATCCGGGACTCCAGTCCCTCGGCGGCGATCGCCTTCTCCACGTTGAGCATCGCCACCTTGATGACGTCGGCCGCCGAGCCCTGGATGGGCGCGTTGAGCGCCATGCGCTCGGCCATCTGCCGGCGCTGACCGTTGTCGCTGGTCAGGTCGGGCAGGTAGCGCCGCCGGCTCAGCGTCGTCTCGGTGTAGCCGGTCCGCCGAGCCTCGTCCACGACACCGTCCAGGTAGTCGCGGATGCCGCCGAAGCGCTCGAAGTAGGCGTGCATCTGCTCGCGCGCCTCCTCGACCGAGATGCGCAGCTGCCCGGAGAGCCCGTAGGCGCTCAGCCCGTAGGCCAGGCCGTAGCTCATCGCCTTGATCCGGCGGCGCATCTCCGGGTCGACCTCGGAGATCGGGATGTCGAAGGCCCGGGAGGCGACGAAGGAGTGCAGGTCCTCCCCCGACGTGAACGCCTCGATCAGGCCCTCGTCGCCGGAGAGGTGCGCCATGATCCGCATCTCGATCTGGCTGTAGTCGGCCGTCATCAGCGACTCGTAGCCCTGGCCGACGACGAACGCCTGGCGGATGCGCCGGCCCTCCGCGGTGCGGATCGGGATGTTCTGCAGGTTCGGGTCGGTCGAGGAGAGCCGGCCGGTCGCGGCGATCGTCTGCTGGAACGTCGTGTGGATCCGCGAGGCGTCGTCGACCATCGGGATGAGGCCGTCGATGACCGTCCGCAGCCGGGTGACGTCGCGGTGGCGCAGCAGGTGCTCGAGGAAGGGGTGCCCCGTCGAGGCCAGCAGCGAGGTGAGCGCATCGGCGTCGGTGGTGTAGCCGGTCTTGTTCTTCTTCGTCTTCGGCAGCCCGAGTTCGTCGAAGAGCACCGCCTGCAGCTGCTTGGGCGAGCCGAGGTTCACCTCGCGGCCGATGACCGCGTACGCCTCGGCGGCCGCGGCGGCGACGCCGTCGGCGAACTCCTTCTGCAGCTCGTGCAGGAAGTCCAGGTCCACGGCGATGCCGCGGTACTCCATGGCCGCGAGCACCCGGGTCAGCGGCAGCTCGATCTGGCCGAGCAGCGCGTCGCCGCCCTTGGAGGCCAGCACCTGCTCCAGGGCGTCGGAGAGGTCGTTGACGGCCACGGCCTTGAGGACGTCGGCGTGCGCGGCCTCGCGGGCGACGTCGTCGTCGGTCGGGCCCAGCCCGTCCAGGGTGAGCTGGCTCTCGGGCTCGGCGGTGTCCTTGAGCTCGCGCCGCAGGTACCGGACGGCGAGGTCGCCCAGGTCGAACGACCGCTGCCCCGGCAGCGCCAGGTAGGCGGCCAGCGCGGTGTCGCTGACCACCCCGGCCAGCTCCCAGCCGCGGGCCCAGATCGCCAGCAGCGGCCCCTTCACCTCGTGCACGACCTTGGGCCGGTCGGCGTCGGCGAGCCAGGCGGCCAGCGCCTGCTCGTCGGCGACGTCGAGGCCGGGCCCCAGGTCGACGAAGGTGGCGTGGTCCTGGCCACCGGCCAGCGCGATGCCGGTCAGCTCGCCGGTGCCCCGCCCCCAGGTGCCGCGGAAGATGACGCCGGTGCGCCCGCGGGCGTGGGTGTCCAGCCACTCCCCCAGCTCCCCGCGGGCCAGCTCGTCGAGATCCACCTCGAAGCCGCCCTCGACCTCCGGCTCGGCGCTGGTGAGGGTGGCGAAGAGCCGGTCCCGCAGGACGCGGAACTGCAGGTTGTCGAAGAGGGTGTGCACCTCGTTGCGGTCCCACGGCTGCACCGCGAGGTCCTCGGGGCCGACCTCGAGCGGGACGTTGCGGTCCAGTTCGGTGAGCCGCCGGTTCTGCAGCACCGACGACAGGTGCTCGCGCAGCTTCTCGCCGACCTTGCCCTTCACGGTGTCGACCTGGTCGACCAGCGCGTCCAGCGAGCCGTACTCGCGGACCCACTTGGCGGCGGTCTTCTCGCCCACGCTCGGGATGCTCGGCAGGTTGTCGCTCGGGTCCCCTCGCAGGGCGGCGAAGTCGGGGTACTGCGTCGGCGTGAGGCCGTACTTCTCCTCGACCGCCTCCGGCGTGAACCGGACCATGTCGGAGACGCCCTTGCGGGGGTAGAGCACCGTGACGTGCTCGTTGACCAGCTGGAGGGCGTCCCGGTCGCCGGTGGCGATGAGCACGTCCATGCCCTGCTCCACCGCCTGCACCGTCAGCGTGGCGATGACGTCGTCCGCCTCGTAGCCCTCGGCGGTGATCACCGGGACGCGCAGGGCGCCCAGCACCTCCTGCACGAGGCTGACCTGCCCGCGGAAGTCCGTCGGGCTCTCGGCCCGGTTGGCCTTGTAGTCGGCGAAGATCTCGCTGCGGAAGGTCGTGCGGCCGACGTCGAAGGCCACGGCGAGGTGGGTGGGCTGCTCGTCGCGCAGGATGTTGATCAGCATCGACGTGAAGCCGTAGACCGCGTTCGTGGGCTGGCCGGTCGTCGTGGAGAAGTTCTCCACCGGCAGCGCGAAGAAGGCGCGGTAGGCCAGGGAGTGGCCGTCGAGCAGCAGCAGCCGCGGCCGCGTCCCGGTGCTCGAGGGGGCGGCGGGCGCGGAGGTGGAGACCGGAGCGGACATCGACGGCAACTCTAGTTGCGGGCACCGACACCCGGGGCGCCCTGCCCGCTGGCTACGGTGCCGGGGTGACCACTGCACCCCCCGAATGGCTGCCGGGCAGCATGCGGAGCCCGCTGGACGACAAGCTCGGCATCGAGGTCGTCGACTTCGACCCCGACCGGCTGGTCGCGACCATGCCGGTCGCCGGCAACGAGCAGCCCTTCGGCCTGCTGCACGGCGGGGCGACCTGCGCCCTGGTGGAGACCATCGGGTCGGTGGCCGCGGCCGTGGGTGCCGGACCCGGTAAGCAGGTCGTCGGCATCGAGCTCAACGCCAGCTACCTGCGGGCCGCGACCTCGGGCACGGTGACCGCCGTCTGCACGCCGGTGCGCCGCGGCCGCACGCTGTCGACGTTCCTCATCGAGGTGACCGACGACGCCGGCCGGACGACCGCGACCGCCCGGCTGACGTGCATGACCCTCACCGACCGGCAGTAGCCGAGGGCAGCGGGGCGACGCGTCGCCGGCCGACGGCGGCGACCCGCCGCGGCAGCGGGACGATGCCCAGGCGGCGGCGCTGCCAGGCCGCGAGCGACCGGCCCAGCGTGTGCACGGAGGCGATGCGCCGGGTGGTCAGCGGCGCGAACCCCATGCGGGCGAAGAAGCGCTGGCGGTCGGCCTCCTGGGTCACTGCGGCGACGACGTGGGATGCGCCGTTCTCCGCCGCGTAGGCCGCCGACGCGGCCAGCAGGGCGGCGCCGACGCCGGCCCTCCGGTGCTCGCGGTGCACCACGAAGGTGTCCACCGTGACCTGCGGCGTCCCGAGCACGAGGGACAACGGGTCCAGGCCCAGCACCGCGAGGCCCACCGCGATCTCGCCGTCGTCGGTGGGGAGGACGGCGAGCACGACCCGGTGGCCGGTGTCGTCGAGGAGCCGGCGGAAGCCGGCGCCTGCCGCGTGCACCGGCGGGTGCCCGGTCAGCACCTCCTCGGTGTGGGACTCGGCCCGGTGCTGTCGGACCAGCTCGAGGACGACCGGCAGGTCCACGGGTCGCGCGACCCGCGTGACGACCTTGGAACGCGATGCGAACCCGGGCACAGCTGCCTCCCCTGACGAGTTGAGCGCAGCGTGCACCGGCGTGCACGACCGGAAGCGACGACGCGCCGCCCGGTGTGACGGACGGGACGCGCGGTGCGAGTCGCGACCGCACGGTGAGCAACCGGGTCGGGCCGGACGCGACGGGGCCCGGGTGTCCGCTCGACACCCGGGCCCCGGCGGAGCTGCTGCGTCAGCGGGTCAGACGTCCCCACCGAGGTAGGCAGCCCGGACGCTGTCGTCGGCCGCCAGCTCCTGACCGGTGCCGGTGCGGACCACCTCGCCGGTCTCCAGGATGTAGGCCTTGTCGGCGATCTTCAACGCCTGCGCGGCGTTCTGCTCCACCAGCAGGACCGTGGTGCCCTGCTCGCGGATGTCGATGATGATCGAGAAGATCTGCTGGATCAGCTTCGGCGCGAGCCCCATCGACGGCTCGTCGAGCAGCAGCAGCGTGGGGCGGGACATGAGCGCCCGGCCGATGGCCAGCATCTGCTGCTCACCGCCGGACATCGTCCCGGCCAGCTGGTCCCGCCGCTCGTGGAGCCGCGGGAACAGCCCGAAGACCCGCTCGAGGTCCCCCGAGCGCGTCTTCGCCCGGTCGGCCCGCGAGTAGGCGCCCATGTCCAGGTTCTCGACGACGCTCATGCCCGGGAAGATGCGCCGGCCCTCGGGCGACTGGCTGATCCCCAGCGGCACCCGCTCGTGCGAGGCCATGTGGGTGATGTCCTTGCCCTGGAACCGGACCGAGCCGGCCCGCACCTTGCGCAGCCCCGACAGGGTCTTCAGCGTCGTCGTCTTGCCCGCGCCGTTCGCGCCGATGAGGGTGACCATCGACCCCTGCTCGACGCTGAAGGTGATGTCGCGGATGGCCTCGATGCGCCCGTAGTTGACGCACAGCCCGTCGACCTCGAGCAGCATCAGAGCGTCCCCTCCTGGTGGAAATCCTCGACGTCGTCGGCCTCGGTGCCGAGGTAGGCGGCGATGACCGCCGGGTCGCTGCGGACCTCGGCGGGCGACCCCTCGGCGATCTTGCGGCCGAACTCGAGGACGGCGACGCGGTCGCTGACCCCCATGACCAGGCCCATGTCGTGCTCGATCAGCAGCACGGTGAGGCCGCGGTCGCGAATCCGCCGGATCAGGTCCATCAGCTGGGCCTTCTCGGCGGGGTTGAAGCCCGCGGCCGGCTCGTCCAAGCAGAGCAGCCGCGGCTTGGTCGCCATGGCGCGGGCGATCTCCAGGCGGCGCTGCTCGCCGTAGGAGAGGTTGCGCGCCAGCTCGTCGGCCCGCCGCTCCAGCCCGAGGAACCGCATGACCTCGCGAGCGGTCTGCTCGCCCTCGCGCTCCTCGCGGCGGTGCCGCGGCGACCGCACGAGCGCGTCGATGACGTTGGTGCGGTGGTGGGCGTCGGCACCGACCAGGACGTTCTCCAGCGCCGTCATGTTGCCGAACAGCCGGATGTTCTGGAACGTGCGCGCGATGCCGAGCCGGGTGATCGCGAAGCGCTTGCGGCGGCCCAGCGGCTCCCCGGCGAAGCGGACCTCGCCGGAGGTGGGCTGGTAGACGCCGGTCATCACGTTGAAGCACGTCGTCTTGCCGGCGCCGTTCGGCCCGATGAGCCCGAGGATCTCGCCCTCGCGGACATCGAAGCTGACGCCGTCCAGCGCCTTGAGGCCTCCGAACTGGATGCTGACGTCGTCCAGGGACAGCAGCGCCGCTCCGTTGCGGGCGGTGGGCTGCGCCTCCAGGGCGGTGCTAGGCACGGGCGGTTCCCTCCTCGAGGGCGTCTAGTTGCTCGTCGACGGCCTGCGCGCGCCGGGCGCGCCGCGGCGGGATGAGTCCCTGCGGCCGGTAGTTCGCCAGGATCAGCAGGGCCAGCCCGAAGACCAGCAGGCGCCACTCCTCGAAACCGCGGAAGCGCTCCGGCAGGTAGGCCACCACGATGGCGCCCAGGATGACGCCGTACCGGTTGCCGGCACCACCGACGACGACGGCGGCGACGAACAGGATGCTCAGCAGCAGCAGGAACGACTCGGGGTTGATGAACCCCTGGCGCGAGGCGAACAGCGCGCCGGAGAGCCCACCGATGAACGCTCCGCAGGCGAACGCGAGCAGCTTGAACTTGAACGTCGGCACGCCCATGAGCTCGGCGGCGTCCTCGTCCTCGCGGGTGGCCTCCCACGCCCGGCCGATGCGCGAGAGCCGCAGCATCCGGTCGGCACCCAGCACGAGGAAGATGACCGTGAGCATCAACCAGTAGTAGGGCGCCTGGTCGGCCACGCCGAAGACGAGGAACGTCGTCGTGTCGTCGAGGTCGACGACCGCCGTCGCACCCGACCACTGGAGGTGCGGGATGTCGAACAGTTCCACGCTGGGGGGCCGCGGCACCCCGGTGATGCCCCGGGCCGCGCCGAGCCACTCGGTGTTCAGGGCGGTCAGCCGGATGATCTCGCCGAACCCGAGCGTCACGATCGCGAGGTAGTCACCGCGCACGCGCAGGGTCGGCGCACCCAGCAGGACGCCGGAGATCGTCGTGAGGAACACGGCCAGCGGGATGAGCACCCACCAGGACAGCTGCGCCTGGAGGGAGCCGAAGACCGCCACCGTGTACGCGCCGATCGCGTAGAAGCCGACGTAGCCCAGGTCGAGCAGGCCGGCGTAGCCCAGGACGATGTTCAGCCCCAGCGCGACGAGCACGTAGCTCGCCACGGTGAACAGCACCGCGCCGAAGTCGGTGTCCGGCGTGCTGATCAGCGGGATCTCGAGCAGCGGCAGGGCGTAGAGGAACAGCACGAACAGGCCGGTCAGGGCCAGCTTCACCGGCCTGGGCAGCCCGGCGACGCGCTGCGCGAGCGCACCGCGGTCCCAGCCCAGGCGCGGGCCCCGGCCTCCGGAGCGTGCGACCGCCGACTCGGTGTCGGGGGATGCCTTTCCCTGGGTCATGCGCGGGCCCTCCCCAGGCTCTCGCCGAGCAGTCCGGTGGGCCGGAACAGCAGGATGACGACCAGCAGGAGGAACGCGACGACGTCGCGCCACTCGGAACCGATCAGGGCAGAACCGTAGTTCTCCGCGAGGCCGAGCACGAACCCGCCCAGCAGCGCACCGCGGATGTTGCCGATGCCCCCGAGGACGGCGGCGGTGAACGCCTTCACGCCCAGCAGGAAGCCCGCGTTCCAGCGGGTGACGCCGAACCGCATCAGGTAAAGCAGCGCGGCCGCACCGGCCATGATCCCGCCGACGAGGAACGTCGCGCGGATGATCCGGTTGCGGTTGACGCCCATGAGCGCCGCCGCCTCGGAGTCCTGCGCGACCGCGCGGATGCCGCGACCGGTGCGCGTGCGACGGATGAACTGGTCGAGCGCCACCATCATCAGGATGGCGCTGACGATGATGATGATGTCGACGTTGCTGACCGTGTAGCCGCCCACGGTGAACACGCCCTCGGTCTGGAGGGGGTTCTGGAAGCGGGTGTTGTCACGCGCCGAGCGGACGTAGGGGTCCAGCGTGTCCCGCAGCCCGAAGAAGTCGGCGATGCGGTCGCGCAGGCCCATGAACTCCGCCAGCGCGAAGCTGGCGCCGATGGCGCTGATGAGCGCGACGAGCTTGGGGGCGTCCAGCCGGATCAGCCGGCGGTAGGCCACGCGCTCGAGGAGCAGGGCGACGCCGCCGCTCACGGCCATCGCCGCGAGCAGGGCCAGCAGCAGGACACCGATGACGATCGGCAGGGCGCTGCCGGGGGCGACGCCCAGGGCGACGGTCACCCAGACCGCCGCGAAGCTGCCGAACATCCAGACTTCGGAGTGGGCGAAGTTGATCAGCTGGAGCACGCCGTAGACCAGCGTGTAGCCGAGGGCGACGAGGCCGTAGACGGCGCCGAGCACGAGACCTGTGACGGTCAGCTCGACGAAGTTGTCGATCAGGAAGGACACGGGGTCTCCGGGTTGCAGGTGGCGACGCGGCCGGGTCCCCTCAGCAAGGGGGCCCGGCCGCGTCCTGGTGTGTCAGCAGTAGATCAGTTGGTCTCGATCTCCTGGTCGGCGACGATCTCGCCGTTCTCCACCTTGTAGGCCCACACGGTGATGTTCTCGACCTCGCCGTCCTCGTCGAACTTCACGGTCTTGGTGGTCTGCTCACCGTCGTAGTCGTTGACCCACTCGAGCAGGGACTCGCGGTCGGTGTTGCCGTCGAGGATGCCCTCGAGGAACACGTTGGCCGCGTCGTAGGCCTCGGCCGAGTACGTGGCCGGAGCGGTGTCGTAGGCCGCCTGGTAGGCGTCGAAGAACTCCTGGCTCTCCTCCGGGGGGAGGCAGGGGCAGGTGATGATCGTGCCCTCGGCCGCGTCACCGGCGGCCTCGATGAAGCCGGGGTCCTTCACGCCGTCGGCGACGACGAACGTCGCGTCGACACCGCCGCCTCGCATCTGCTGGACCAGCAGGCCGGCCTCGGCGTAGTACCCGCCGAAGAAGACCGCCTCGGCGCCGGAGTCGCGGATCGCGGTGACGGTCGCGGAGAAGTCCGTCTGACCGGTCTGGATCGTGTCGGTGCCCACGACGGCGTCGCCGAGGTCCTCCTCGACGATCGTGGCCAGGCCGGCACCGTAGGCCGAGGCGTCGTCGACGACGAAGACGCTTTGGCTCTGCAGCACGTCCTGGATGTAGGACGCCGCCGCCGGGCCCTGGCTGTCGTCGTTGCCGAGGATGCGGTGGAAGGTGTCCCAGCCGTTGGAGGCCAGGTCGGGGTTCGTGGCCGACGCGGTGATGGTGGGCAGGCCACCCTCGGCGAAGATCGGGCCGGCGGTGTCGGACTCACCCGAGAAGGCGGGGCCGACGATGCCGATGACGGTCTCGTCGCCGATCGCCTGGGTCGCCAGACCGGTCGCCTGGTTGGGGTCGCCGGCGGAGTCGTACTCCTCCAGGCCCACCTGGCAGTCGGCGTTCTCGTCGTTGAACTGGTTGACCGCCAGCTCGACGCCGTTGCGGATGTTGATGCCGAGATTCGCCGCGGCGCCGGTCAGGGCACCGAAGTAGCCGATCGCGACGTCCTCGCAGGTGCCGGCCTCGCCGCCACCGCTGCCCGAGGCCTCCTCGTCGTCGCCGCCCGAGGTGCCGCAGGCGGTGAGCGCCAGCGCCATGGCGAGCAGGGGCGCGCCCGTCTTGACCGAGAAACGCACATGTCCTCCAGAGCCAGATCGGCGGGCCGCGCATCGGCCTCGCCGGTGGTCGTTCTGCCGTCCCGGTGGGAGCGGCTGGCAAACACTAGGGCGCTACCGGCACCAGTTCGATCGGCCGGGGTCGTTTCGTGACCGTCTCGTGATCGCCCGGTGCGGCGCCGGTGGACGGGGTGCTATCGCCGTGCGTCACAGCTGCACGAATGGCGACCGTCGCTTCGCAGGCGAAGGCGCTCCCTGGCCGAAGATCGGCAGGAAAGACGCGAATCGGAGCGGTTGGACCGATGGGGCGGAACGGCGCTCAGGCGTTGCCCGGCACCGGCGGGGCGTCGGCGGCGAGGATCCGCTCCGCGAGCGCCTTCATCGACGTCCGCTCGTCCATCGCGGTGCGCTGCAGCCAGCGGAAGGCCTCCGGCTCGGTCATGCCGCGCTCGGCCATCAACCGGCCCTTGGCCTTCTCGACCACCTGCCGGGCCGCCAGCCGCTCCTGCAGCGTCCGGACCTCGCCGTCCAGCGCGGACATCTCCGCGAACCGGGCGCGTGCCACCTCGATGGCGGGCACGAGGTCATTCTTCGAGAACGGCTTGACCAGGTACGCCATGGCGCCGGCGTCCCGGGCTCGCTCGACCAGCTCGCGCTGGCTGAACGCCGTCAGCACGATCACCGGGGCGATGCGGGCCGAGGCGATCTGCTCGGCCGCGGACAGCCCGTCCAGCACCGGCATCTGGATGTCGAGGATCACCAGGTCCGGCGCCAGCTCCGCGGCGCGGTCGACCGCCTGCTGCCCGTCGCCCACCTCGGCGACGACCTCGTACCCCTCCTCCTCGAGCATCTCCTTGAGATCGAGACGGATGAGTGCTTCGTCCTCGGCGATGACAACTCTGGCCGGCGCGCTGCTCACGGGCCGAGCCTAGCGACGTCGGAGCCTCCTGGGCCCCCGCTAGGCTGATCCGGCCGCCGGTCCACCGGCACGCCCCCGTACCCCAATCGGCAGAGGGAGCGGATTCAAAACCCGCGCAGTGTGCGTTCGAGTCGCACCGGGGGCACTGGCCGAGCCGCGAGATCGCCCTCGCGGTGTCGCAGCGGGACGCGCCGTCCACGGCGCGGATGACGACCACACCGCGCGGTCGAGGGTTCGCGGCGAGGCTCGGTCCGGCGCGATCGCGTCGTCTCCGTCGGCGTTCGTCATCATGGCCCCCATGTCTGCGCCTGATCTGCGCGAGCGCCTGTGCGCCGCGTTCGCCTGGCGCGGCGATCGGCTCGACGACGGTGTTCGAGCCGACGTCACCGGGTGGTGGCGGGATCCCGCGATGCTGCAGGACCTGGGCGCCGCGCTGGCCGGGCTGTTCGCCGACGAGGCGCCGACGGTCGTGCTCGGACTGCCGTCCCGCGGCGTCCTGCTGGGCGCGCTGGTGGCCCGCGAACTCCGGGTCGGACTGGTCGAGGTGCGCAAGGACCCCGGCCCGGCGGCGGACAGCGACCAGTGGTTGACGGTGACGACCCCGCCGGATTACCGCGATCGCCACCTGGAGCTCGGCTTCCGGCGGGCGCTCGTCCGGACGACCGATCGAGTTCTCCTGGTCGACGACTGGGTCGCCACGGGTGGGCAGGCACTCGGCGCGAAGAGGCTGGTCGACGAGGCGGGCGCGACGTGGCTGGGCGCGGCCGTCATCGTCGACGCGCTGGTCGAGCACCGCACGCGACGAACCCTGGGCGTCCGGGCGCTGCTGCACGAGAGGGACCTGGGCTGATGCCCGTGGCCGCGCCGCTACCGCGGTGGAGTGCTCGCAACCGCGCTGGATGGCGGTACTCGCTGCCGTACCGCGGTACTCGGGGTGTGCCGGTGGGGGTGCGGCCACTCCCTAGGGTGGGCTGGTGACCGAGCCCGCGCCGCACATGACCCCCGAGCAGTTCCGGCAGCACGGCCACGAGGTCGTCGACTGGATCGCTGACTACTGGACGCGCATCGGGTCCTTCCCCGTGCGGTCGACCGTCGCGCCGGGTGACGTGCGGGCGGCGCTGCCCACCGCTCCCCCGGAGCAGGGCGAGCCCTTCGCCGACGTCCTCGCCGACCTCGACCGCGTGGTCGTCCCCGGCCTCACGCACTGGCAGCACCCCGGCTTCTTCGGGTACTTCCCCGCCAACACCTCCGGGCCCTCGGTGCTCGGCGACCTCGTCTCGGCCGGGCTCGGCGTCCAGGGCATGTCCTGGGTGACCAGCCCCGCCGCCACCGAGCTCGAGCAGCACGTCATGGACTGGTTCGCCGAGCTGCTCGGGCTGCCGGAGTCCTTCCGCTCCTCCTCCACCGGCGGCGGCGTCGTCCAGGACTCCAGCTCGGGAGCCAACCTGGTCGCGCTGCTCGCCGCCCTCCACCGCGCCAGCGGCGGCGGCACGGTGCGCCGAGGCGTGGAGCCCGAGCGGGCCACCGTCTACGTCTCGGCCGAGACCCACTCCTCGATGGAGAAGGCCGTGCGCATCGCCGGCCTGGGCAGCGACGCCGTCCGCATCGTGGAGGTCGACGGCGACCTGGCCATGAACCCCGGCGCGCTCGCCTCCCGCATGGAACGCGACGTGGCCCGCGGCTACACGCCGGTGCTGGTCTGCGCCACGGTGGGCACCACCTCGACCACCGCCGTCGACCCGCTGGCGGTGATCGGCCCGATCTGCCAGAAGCACGGCGCCTGGCTGCACGTCGACGCCGCCTACGCCGGCGTCAGCGCCGTCGCCCCCGAGCTGCGCGGCCTGCAGCACGGCGTGGAGTGGGCCGACAGCTACACAACCGACGCGCACAAGTGGCTGCTCACCGGCTTCGACGCCACCCTGTTCTGGGTCGCCGACCGCGCCGCCCTGACCGGGGCGCTGGCGATCCTCCCCGAGTACCTGCGCAACGCCGCCACCGACGCCGGTGCCGTCGTCGACTACCGCGACTGGCAGATCTCGCTGGGCCGCCGCTTCCGGGCGCTCAAGCTGTGGTTCGTGCTGCGCTGGTACGGCGCCGAGGGGCTGCGCGCGCACATCCGCAGCTCGGTCGCGCTCGCGCAGGAGCTCGCCGGCTGGGCCGAGGCCGACGAGCGCTTCGACGTCCTCACCCCCCACCCGCTGTCGCTGGTGTGCCTCACCCCGCGCTGGCCGGCAGGTGTGGACGCCGACGTCGCCAGCATGACGCTGCTCGAGCGGCTCAACGACGGCGGCGAGGTGTTCCTGACCCACACCACGGTGCGCGGCGCGGTGGTGCTGCGGGTGGCCGTCGGCGCGCCCACCACCACCCGCGAGCACGTGGAGCGGGCGTGGGCGCTGCTGTGCGAGAACCACGACTGGCTCGCCGCCGATTTCGCCGAGCAGGCCGCGGAGCAGGCCCGCGAGGCCGCCGCGCGCGCCGAGGAACAGTCGCGCATCGCCGCCGAGCGCGAGGCCGCCGAGGCGACGGCCGACGTCGAGCGACCGGCCGCGCAGGACGAGACCGCCGCGCAGGCCGCCGCCCAGGAGGACCTCCCGTCGGCGTGAGGGGCGGGCGGGGGCCGGACCGGCCCCCGCGCGCTCACCTCGGCAGCGGCCGGATGAGGCCCTGCTGCGTCACGGTGGCCACGTGGGTGCCGTCGGCGGCCCAGATCTGGCCGAAGCACAGCGCCCGCCCGTGGGACGCCGCCGGGCTGTCGGTCTCGTAGAGGAACCACTCGTCGGCCCGCACCGGCTGGTGGAACCACACCGCGTGGTCCAGGCTCGAGCCCGCCGTGCGTCCCCAGCCGCCGCCCATGCGCGCGGTCCCCGCACCCAGCAGGCTCAGGTCGCTGGCGAAGGTGAGCGCGGCTGCGTGCACCGCCTGGTCCCCGGGCAGCTCGCCGGCGACCTTCATCCAGGTCCAGGACTTCGTGTCCGGGTAGGTCTTCGGCGGGCGGTCGAAGGGGTGCTCGAGCATCCGCTGCTCCACCGCCATGCCGATGCTCCTGGCCACCCGCCCCCCGTCGGCCCGGTTCGCCAGCAGCTCGAGAAACGTGGGCAGGGTCTCCGGCGCCGGCACGTCGGGCATGGGCAGCGCGTGCTCGGCGTACGGCTCCTCCCCCGTCGAGGCGTCGGCCGTCAGCGCGAAGATCGCGACGTCCTTCTCGCCGCGGCGCTGCCAGGCCACCACCCGCCGGGTGCTGAAGGTCCGGCCGTCGCGCATCCGCTCGACGGCGTAGCGGATCTCCTCGTTCGGGTCGCCGGGCCGCAGGAAGTAGGAGTGCAGCGAGTGCACGTCGCGCCCCTCCGGCAGCGTCGAGGCGGCGGCCATCAGCGCCTGGCCGGCCACCTGCCCGCCGAAGATGCGCTGCATCGTCGTCTCCGGCGTCTTGCCGACGAAGAGGTCCGGCTCGCGCTCCTCGAGCGCGAGCACCGACAGCAGCTCCGCGGCCTGCGTGCTCCCCCCGGTCACGAGTCGGTCCCGACCTCGTGCACGCGCATCAGGTTCGTGGAGCCGACGGTGTTCGGCGGGCTGCCGGCCACGACCACGACCCGGTCCCCCACCTTGAGCCGGCCGATGGACAGCAGCGAGAAGTCCACCTGGGCGACCATGTCGTCGGTGTGGGAGACCTCGGGGACCAGGAACGTCTCCACGCCCCACGACAGCGCCAGCTGGCTGCGCACCCGGGCGTCGACGGTGAAGGCCAGCAGCGGCTGGTGCGGGTGCAGGGCCGACAACCGGCGCGCCGTCTCGCCGGTCTGGGTGAAGGTGGCCAGCGCCTTGACGTCGAGCGCCTCGCCGACGTCCTTGGCCGCGCGCACGATCGCGCCCGAGCGGGACCGCGAGCGACGCTCGATCTCGGGGACGGGCATGTGGTCGCTCTCGACCGCGTCGATGATCCGTTCCATGGTGCGCACCGCGGCGATCGGGTGCGCACCCACCGAGGTCTCGCCGGAGAGCATCACCGCGTCCGCGCCGTCGAGCACCGCGTTGGCGACGTCGGAGGCCTCGGCACGCGTCGGCCGGGAGTTCTGGATCATGGACTCGAGCATCTGGGTGGCCACGATGACCGGCTTGTTGCGCTCGCGCGCCGCCTGGATCGCCCGCTTCTGCACCACCGGCACCCGCTCCAGCGGCAGCTCCACGCCGAGGTCGCCGCGGGCCACCATGATGCCGTCGAAGGCCTCCACGATCTCGTCGAGCCGCTCGACCGCCTCGGGCTTCTCCAGCTTGGCGATGATCGGGACCTCGATGTCCTCCTGCCGCATGATCTCGCGCACCAGCTCGGCGTCGGAGGCCGAGCGGACGAAGGACAGCGCGATGAAGTCCACGCCCAGCCGCAGCGCGAAGCGCAGGTCGAGCTCGTCCTTGTCCGACAGCGCGGGCACGCTGACCGCGACGCCGGGCAGCGACAGGCCCTTGTTGTTCGACACCGGCCCGCCCTCGATGACCAGGCAGACCACGTCGGGGCCCTGGACCGACAGCACGGTCAGGGCGAGCTTGCCGTCGTCGACCAGCAGGCGGTCGCCGACCTGGACGTCGTTGGCGAGGTCCTTGTAGGTGGTGGAGACGCGGGCGGCGGTGCCCTCGACGTCGTCCACGGTGATGACGACCTGGCTGCCGGTGGGCCACTCGACCGGGCCGTCGGCGAACGTGCCGAGTCGGATCTTGGGGCCCTGGAGGTCGGCCAGCACGGCGACGGCGTGCCCGGTGCGGTCGGAGGCCTCCCGCACCCGCTCGTAGGCGGTGGCGTGGTGGGCGTGCTCGCCGTGGCTGAAGTTGAGCCGGGCGACGTCCATGCCGGACTCGACGAGTGCCGTCACCTGCTCCAGGGAGCTGGTGGCCGGACCCAATGTGCAGACGATCTTGGCGCGGCGGGACATGGTCAGAACGCTAGTGGGGCGGCCCGGTACCCGCAGGTACCGGGCCCCGGGCCGCCCCGTGACTTCTAGCGCAGTGCGACGGCGGTGGGCTCGACCGGCCGGGGCAGCGCCGACGCGCCGGTGAGCCAGGCGTCGGCGGCACCCGCCGCGGCGCGGCCCTCGGCGATCGCCCACACGATGAGCGACTGCCCGCGGCCCATGTCGCCGGCCACGAACACCCCGGGGACCGTGGACATGAACTCGCTGTCGCGGACGACGTTGTCGCGCTGGTCCATCTCCACGCCGAGGTCCTCGAGCAGCCCCTCGCGCTGGGCACCGGTGAAGCCCATGGCCAGGAAGACCAGGTCGGCGGGGAGCTCGCGCTCGGTGCCCTCGACCTTCTGGAACCGGCCGTCGACCCGCTCGACCTCGTGCAGCAGCAACGCCCGCACGTGGCCCGAGTCGTCGCCCACGAACCGCTCGGTGTTGACCGAGTAGAGCCGCTCGCCGCCCTCCTCGTGCGCACTGGAGACACGCATGATCATCGGGTAGGTCGGCCACGGGTTGCTGGCCTGCTCCCGGCGGTCCGGCGGCGCCGGCATGATCTCCAGCTGGGTGACCGAGGCGGCGCCCTGGCGGTGCGCGGTGCCCAGGCAGTCGGCGCCGGTGTCACCGCCACCGATGATCACCACGCGCTTGCCGGCCGCGTTGATCGGCGGGTCGTTCAGCTCGCCGAGCGCCTGCCGGTTGCCGTAGGGCAGGTACTCCATCGCGAGGTGGATGCCGGCGAGCTCCCGGCCCGGGGCGGGCAGGTCGCGCCCGACGGTCGCGCCGCCGGCCAGCACGACGGCGTCGTACTCGCTGCGCAGCTGCTCGGTGGACAGGTCGTCCTCGCCCGAACCGCCGACCTCGACGCCGGTGACGAAGCGGGTGCCCTCGGCGCGCATCTGGTCCAGCCGCCGGTCCAGGACGGACTTCTCCATCTTGAACTCCGGGATGCCGTACCGGAGCAGCCCGCCGACGCGGTCGGCGCGCTCGAAGACGGTGACGTCGTGCCCGGCCCGGGTGAGCTGCTGGGCGGCGGCCAGGCCCGCGGGGCCCGAGCCGACGACGGCGACCTTCTTGCCGGTCCGCTCGGTGGGTGCCTGCGGCTCGACCCAGCCCTCGTCCCAGGCGCGGTCGATGATCTCCCACTCGATCTGCTTGATGGTGACCGGCGACTCCTGCAGGTTCAGCACGCAGGAGCCCTCGCACGGCGCCGGGCAGAGCTTCCCGGTGAACTCCGGGAAGTTGTTCGTCGCGTGCAGCCGCTCGATGGCGTCGTGCCAGTCGTCGCGGCGGGCCAGGTCGTTCCACTCGGGGATCAGGTTGGCCACCGGGCACGCGTGGTGGCAGAACGGGATGCCGCAGTCCATGCAGCGGGCCGCCTGCTTGCGCACCTCGGCCGTCGGGAAGAGCGGGTCCTCGCCGTTCTGCCGGGCGACGTAGACGTCCTTCCAGTCCCGGATGCGGACCTCGACGGGGCGCCGCGGAGGCATCGCCCGGTCGAACTTCAGGAATCCGGTGGTGTCAGCCACGAGCCGCCTCCATAACCGCCACGTCGACATCCGTTCCGTTGGCCTCGGCCATGCGCTGCGCGTCCAGCGCCCGCTTGTAGTCCCGCGGCATGATCACGCTGAACTGCGCCGACCAGCGGCCCCAGTCGGCCAGCAGCGCGGTGGCCACCGGCGACTCGGTCTCCGCGGCGTAGCGCACCAGCACGTCGCGCAGCCACTGCGCGTCCTCGCCGTCCAGCGGCTCGATGTCGACCATCTCGCCGTTCACCCGGTGGCGGGCCAGGTCGAGCACGTAGCCGATGCCCCCGGACATGCCGGCCGCGATGTTGCGGCCGGTGGCGCCCAGGATCACCGCGCGGCCGCCGGTCATGTACTCGAGCGCGTGGTCGCCCACGCCCTCGACGACGGCGAGCGCACCGGAGTTGCGGACGCAGAAGCGCTCGCCGACACGGCCGCGCAGGAAGATCTCCCCGCCCGTGGCCCCGTAGCCGATGACGTTGCCGGCGATGACGTTGTCCTCGGCGGCGAACGGCGCCTCGCGCGAGGGCCGCACCACGATCCGCCCGCCGGACAGGCCCTTGCCGACGTAGTCGTTCGCGTCGCCGTACAGCCGCATGGTGATGCCGCGCGGCACGAAGGCGCCGAACGACTGCCCGGCCGACCCGCCGAAGGTGAGGTCGATGGTGCCGTCGGGCAGGCCCTCGCCACCGAAGCGGCGGGTCACCATCGAGCCCAGCATGGTGCCGACCGTGCGGTTGACGTTGCGCACCGGCAGCTCGAGGCTCACCGGCCGCGCGTCGAGCAGCGCCCCCTCGCACAGCTGGATCAGGGTCTGGTCCAGGGCGACGTCGAGGCCGTGGTCCTGGTCGCGGACCTTGCGCAACGGCGTCCCCTCGGGGAGCTCCGGCACGACCAGCAGCGGGCTGAGGTCTAGGCCCGCGGCCTTCCAGTGGTCCACCGCCTGGCGGGTGTCCAGCAGCTCGGCGCGCCCGATCGCCTCGTCCAGCGAGCGGAAGCCCAGCTCGGCGAGGTACTCGCGCACCTGCTCGGCCAGGAACTCGAAGAAGGTGACGACGAACTCCGGCCGGCCGGTGAACCGCTTGCGCAGCTCCGGGTTCTGCGTGGCCACGCCCACCGGGCAGGTGTCAAGGTGGCAGACCCGCATCATCACGCAGCCGGCGACGACCAGCGGAGCGGTGGCGAAGCCGTACTCCTCGGCGCCCAGCAGCGCGGCGATGATCACGTCGCGGCCGGTCTTCATCTGGCCGTCGGCCTGGACGGTGATCCGGTCGCGCAGCCCGTTGGCCAGCAGCGTCTGCTGCGTCTCGGCCAGGCCCAGCTCCCACGGGGAGCCGGCGTGCTTGAGCGAGGTCAGCGGAGCCGCACCGGTCCCGCCGTCGTGACCGGAGATCAGCACGAGGTCCGCGTGCGCCTTGCTGACGCCCGCGGCCACGGTGCCGACACCGACCTCGGCGACCAGCTTGACGTTGATCCGCGCCTGGTCGTTCGCGTTCTTCAGGTCGTGGATGAGCTGCTTGAGGTCCTCGATCGAGTAGATGTCGTGGTGCGGCGGCGGGCTGATCAGGCCGACGCCCGGCGTCGAGTGCCGGGTGCGCGCCACCCACGGGTACACCTTGCCGCCGGGCAGCTGGCCGCCCTCGCCGGGCTTGGCCCCCTGCGCCATCTTGATCTGGATGTCGTCGGCGTTGACCAGGTACTCGCTGGTGACGCCGAACCGGCCGCTGGCCACCTGCTTGATCGCCGAGCGGCGCAGGTCGCCGTTCGGGTCGGGGGTGAACCGGTCGGGGTCCTCGCCCCCCTCACCGGTGTTGGACTTGCCGCCCAGCCGGTTCATGGCGATCGCGAGGGTCTCGTGCGACTCCTGCGAGATGGAGCCGTAGCTCATCGCGCCGGTCTGGAAGCGCTTGACGATCTCGCTGACCGGCTCGACCTCGTCGATCGGCACGGGCGGGCGGACGCCGTTGCGCAGCGTGAACAGCCCGCGCAGCGTGCCGGCGTTCTCCGACAGCTCGTCGACGGTCTCGGTGTACTTCCGGAAGACGTCGTACTGCCGCGACCGGGTGGCGTGCTGGAGCAGGAACACCGTCTCGGGGTTGAAGAGGTGGATCTCCCCCTCGCGGCGCCACTGGTACTCCCCGCCCACCTCGAGACGGCGGTGCGCCCGCTCGGTGGGGTTCTCCGGGTACGCCCGGCGGTGGCGCATGGCCACCTCCTCGGCGAGGACGTCGATGCCGACGCCGCCCAGGGGCGCGGAGGTGCCGGTGAAGTACTCGTCGACCAGCTCCTGGGACAGGCCCACGGCCTCGAAGATCTGCGCCATCGTGTACGAGCCGACGGTGCTGATGCCCATCTTGCTCATGACCTTGAGGACGCCCTTGCCCAGCGCCTTGACCATGTTGCGCACGGCCTGGGCGGGCTCCACGCCGGTGAGCGCACCGTCGCGGATGAGGTCCTCGATCGACTCGAAGGCCAGGTAGGGGTTGACCGCGGCCGCGCCGTAGCCGAGCAGCAGCGCGATGTGGTGGACCTCGCGGGCGTCGCCGGACTCGACGACCAGCCCGATCTCCATGCGGGTCTTCTCGCGCACCAGGTGGTGGTGCACGGCGGCGGTCATCAGCAGCGACGGGATCGGCGCGCGCTGCTCGTCGCAGTCGCGGTCGGATAGCACGATCGTGCGCGCGCCGGCCGCGATCGCCTTGGAGACCTTGGTCCGCAGGTCCTCGACGGCCTGGGCGAGGGCGGGGCCGCCGCCCTTGACGTCGAAGTGGCCGGTGATCCGGACGGCGGCGTACCCGGGCAGGTCGCCGTCGTCGTCGATGTGCAGGATCTTGGCCAGCTCGTCGTTGTCGATGACCGGGAACGGCAGGAAGACCTGGCGGCAGGACGCGGGGGTGGCCTGCAGCAGGTTCTGCTCGGGCCCGAAGGTGCGCCCGAGGCTGGTCACCAGCTCCTCGCGGATGGCGTCCAGCGGCGGGTTGGTCACCTGGGCGAACAGCTGCCCGAAGTAGTCGTAGAGCAGCCGCGACCGGTCCGACAGCGCCGCGATGGGGGTGTCGGTGCCCATGGAGCCGATCGGCTCCGCACCCGAGGACGCCATCGGCTGGATGAGGACGCGCAGCTCCTCCTCCGTGTAGCCGAACAGCGCCTGCCGCCGGACGACGGACTCGTGGCTGGGCCGCGACCGGCGCCGCTCGGGCAGCGTGGGCAAGTGCACGAGGCCGGCGTGCAGCCAGTCGTCGTAGGGGTGCTCGGCGGCCAGGGCGCCCTTGACCTCCTCGTCGGAAATGATCCGCCCCGCGGCGGTGTCGACGAGGAACATGCGGCCCGGCTGCAGCCGGCCCTTGGCCACGACGTCGGCGGCCGGGATGTCGAGCACGCCGACCTCGCTGGCCAGGACGACGAGGTCGTCCTTGGTGTGCCACCAGCGCCCGGGACGCAGCCCGTTGCGGTCGAGGACGGCGCCGATGAGCGTGCCGTCGGTGAAGCAGACCGCGGCCGGCCCGTCCCAGGGCTCCATGATCGAGGAGTGGAACCGGTAGAAGGCCCGGCGGGCCGGGTCCATCTCGTCGTGGTTCTCCCACGCCTCCGGGATCATCATGAGGACGGCGTGCGGCAGCGAGCGGCCCGACAGGTGCAGCAGCTCGAGCACCTCGTCGAAGGTCGCCGAGTCGCTGAAGTCGCCGGCCGTGACGGGGAAGATCCGCTCCAGGCCGAGCTCGGAGGCCGGGCCCGCCGGGCCGTCGAACAGCTCGGTGGCGAGCTTCGCCTCGCGGGCCCGCATGCGGTTGCGGTTGCCCTTGATCGTGTTGATCTCGCCGTTGTGCGCGATGAAGCGGAACGGGTGGGCCAGCGGCCAGCTCGGGAAGGTGTTGGTCGAGAACCGGCTGTGCACCAGCGCGATCGCCGACTCGTAGCGCTCGTCGCGCAGGTCGGGGAAGAACAGCGGCAGCTGGTCGGTGGTCAGCATGCCCTTGTAGGTGATCGTCCGCGACGACAGCGAGGCGATGTACAGCGAGCTGCCCGCGTCGACCGCGGCACGCTCGGCCCGCTTGCGCAGCACGAACGAGCGCCGCTCGAGCCGGGTGACGCCGTGGCACTCGACGTTGCCGCCGAAGGCCTTCTCGTCGGCGCGGGCGCCCATCGTCTCGGCGACGAACAGCTGCGCGAAGTGCGGCATGACGGCGCGGGCCGTGGGGCCGAGGTCGGCGCCCTCGGGGTCGATGGGCACGTCCCGCCAGCCGAGGACGGTCAGGCCCTCCTCGTCGGCGAGGCGGGCGACGTCCTCGACGCGGGCGGCGCGCTCGGCGTCGTCGGCGGGCATGAAGGCGATGCCGACGGCGTACTCGCCGGCCGGCGGCAGGTCGAAGTCGACGCTGGCGCGCAGCAGCGCGTCGGGCACCTGGGTCAGGATCCCGGCGCCGTCGCCCGAGTTGGGCTCGGCGCCGGCGGCACCGCGGTGGTCGAGGTTGTGCAGGGCGGTGAGGCCCTTGGCGACGATGTCGCGCGACCGGCGGCCGCGCGCGTCGGCCACGAAGGCCACGCCACAGGCGTCCTTGTCGTTCGCCGGGTCGTACAGGCCGGAAGCAGCGGGCACCGCGGAGAACGGCACGGCTGACTTGCGGGCGGCGGGGGCGGTGGGGTCGGACATGTCACTCCCGTCGTCGGCGGCGCCTGGGCCTCCGGAGGAGGCAGGCGGGGCTGAGGGCCCGGGCCGGTGGGTCAAGGGGTTCGGCGGACGGCACTGCGGAGAGCCGGCAGCCCGGGAGGGACGTCGGCCCCGGTGCGACAGGCTCGAGCCCACCGGTGGTCCGACGGGCTGTCGTCCGCGGGGCGACGCTGGCCCGGTCCGACGGTCGGGTCCGGCCGGGATCGCCGACGGGCCCGGAGCGAAGCGTACACAGCCGTAACACCGGCCTCATACGCGAAATCGACAGCCGGCGGCGCGTCGGCAGCAACACGGCGGTCGATGGCGGGTATCCGCCGGGGTGGAGCCCCGAGAGCCGGTGATCATCCTCACCCACCCCGGGCTCCGGCGCATCCCCGCGGTGCGCCGGACGGGCTACTCGGGGGCCGGCCGGGTGGGCCGGGCGGGCCGGTCGCCGTCCGCGTCCGGCGTCCCGGAACCCGCCTCCGGCCCGTCGGCCGGGGCGCCCTCCCGGGCGGCGAACTCCGCGCCGCGGGTGATGACCTCGCGGGGCCGGCCGCGCTGCCAGACGAGGTAGGCGACGGCGAGCAGGCCCACGACGACGGCGGTGAACACGTTGATGCGGACGCCGAGGAACCGGTTGGCCTCGTCGACGCGCAGCAGCTCGATCCACAGCCGGCCGGCGCAGTAGAGCGCCACGTACAGCGCGAACGCCCGGCCGTGCGAGAGCCGGAAGCGCCGGTCGGCCCAGATGACCACCGCGGCGGCCGCCAGGTTCCAGAGCAGCTCGTAGAGGAACGTCGGGTGGAAGGTGGCGACGTCGAGGTACTCCGCGGGCCGGTGCACCGGGTCGATCTCCAGGCCCCACGGCAGGTCGGTCGGCCGGCCGAAGAGCTCCTGGTTGAACCAGTTGCCGAGGCGGCCGATGGCCTGGGCGACCAGCAGGCCGGGGGCGACGGCGTCGCCGAAGGCGGGCAGCGGGATGCCCCTGCGCCGGCAGGCGATCCAGGCCCCCACCCCGCCGAAGAAGATGGCCCCCCAGATGCCCAGGCCGCCCTGCCAGATCGCGAAGGCGCGCAGCGGTTCGCCGCCCTCGCCGAAGTAGGCCTGCGGGCTGGTGACGACGTGGTAGATGCGGCCGCCGACGATGCCGAACGGCACCGCCCACGTGGCGATGTCCAGCACGTCGCCGGGCGCCCCGCCGCGGGCGATCCAGCGCCGGTCGGTCAGCCAGACGGCGGCGACGATGCCCGCGATGATGGCCAGGGCGTAGGCGCGCAGCGGGAAGGGGCCCAGCTCCCACACGCCCTGCGAGGGGCTCGGGATGGCGGCGAGGACCGTCATGCCGGCACCCCTGCGCGGCGGACGCCGGCCGCGAGGTCCGCGGTGAGGGCGCGGACGCCGTCGGCACCCCGCCCCTCGAGCATCTCCCGCACGTAGGCCGAGCCGACGATGACGCCGTCGGCGAAGGCAGCGATCTCCGCGGCCTGGGCGCCGTTCGAGACGCCGAGCCCCACGCAGAGCGCGATGTCCGGCCGCGCCTCGCGGGTGCGGGCCACGAGGGTCCTGGCCGCGTCGCTCACGGTGGCGCGGGCGCCGGTCACGCCCATGGTCGAGGCGACGTACACGAAGCCACGGCTGGCCGCCGTGGTCGAGCGCAGCCGCGCGTCGGTCGACGACGGCGCCACGAGGAAGACCCGGTCCAGGCCGTGCTCCTCGGAGGCGGCCAGCCACTCGGCCGCCTCGTCGGGGATGAGGTCCGGGGTGATGGCGCCCGCTCCCCCGGCCACGGCCAGGTCGGCGGCGAAGCGCGCGACGCCGTAGCGCTCGATCGGGTTCCAGTAGCTCATGACCACGGGGGCGGCGCCGGCGTCGGCGACCGCCGCCACGGCACGGAGCACGTCACGGATCCCCACCCCGGCGCGGACGGCGACGTCCACCGCCTCCTGGATGACCGGCCCGTCGATGCCCGGGTCGCTGTAGGGCACGCCGATCTCGATCGCGTCGCAGCCGGCCTCGACCATGGCGACCATGGCCTCGATCGAGGCGTCCACGTCGGGGTAGCCGACCGGCAGGTAGCCGATGAGCGCTGCCCGCCCCTCGGCCCGTGCCGCGGCGATCCGCTTCGCCAGGAGGCTCATGCCGACTCCCCCGCGTCCTGTCCGGCGACCGCCTCGTCGTTGCTGACCGCGCCCTCGGTGGGCTGCTGGTCCTCGTCCAGCCCGGCACCCGGCTCGGCGTGGTCCCGGTCGCCCAGGCCGAACCAGCGCGACGCCGTCTCGACGTCCTTGTCGCCGCGGCCGGACAGGTTGACCAGCAGCAGCGCGTCCGGCCCCACCTCCCGGCCGAGCCGCATCGCGCCGGCCAGCGCGTGCGCCGACTCGATCGCCGGGATGATGCCCTCGGTCCGGCAGAGCAGCGCGAACGCCTCCATCGCCTCGGCGTCGGTGACCGGGCGGTACTCGGCGCGGCCGATGTCGTTCAGGTAGCTGTGCTCGGGCCCGACCCCCGGGTAGTCCAGGCCGGCGCTGATCGAGTGCGACTCGACGGTCTGCCCGTTCTCGTCCTGCAGCAGGTACGAGCGGGCGCCGTGCAGCACGCCCGGCGTCCCCCCGGTGATCGTCGCGGCGTGCCGGCCGGTCTCCACGCCGTCCCCGGCCGCCTCCAGCCCGACCAGCCGGACGCCGTCGTCGGGCACGAACGCGGTGAAGATGCCGATCGCGTTGGATCCGCCACCCACGCAGGCGAGGACGGCGTCGGGCAGCCGGCCCTCGCGCTCGAGGACCTGCGCGCGCGCCTCGTCACCGATCACCCGCTGGAAGTCCCGGACCATCGCCGGGAAGGGGTGCGGGCCGGCGACGGTGCCGAACACGTAGTTCGTCGTCTCCACGTTGGTGACCCAGTCGCGGAACGCCTCGTTGATGGCGTCCTTGAGCGTGCGCGAGCCGGTGCTCACCGGGACGACCTCGGCGCCGAGCAGCCGCATGCGGGCGACGTTGAGCGCCTGCCGGCGGGTGTCCTCCTCGCCCATGTAGACGGTGCAGGACAGGCCCATGAGGGCGGCGGCCGTCGCCGTCGCGACGCCGTGCTGGCCGGCCCCGGTCTCGGCGATGACCCGGGTCTTGCCGATCCGCTTGGTGAGGAGCGCCTGGCCCAACACGTTGTTGATCTTGTGCGAGCCGGTGTGGTTGAGGTCCTCGCGCTTGAGCAGCACCCGGGCGCCGCCGCAGTGCTCGGCGAACTTCGGGACCTCGGTGACCGGGCTGGGCCGGCCGGTGTAGTCGCGCTGCAGCCGGGCGAACTCCTCGAGGAACGCCGGGTCGACGCGCATGGCCTCGTAGGCCTCGGTCAGCTCGTCCAGCGCGGCGATGAGCGCCTCGGGCACGAACCGGCCTCCGAAGATGCCGAAGTGCCCGGTCTCGTCCGGCCAACCCGGGCGCGCCGGGAGGGAGAGTTCTCCGGGCTGCGGCGGGCTGGTCGTCGTCATGCGACCAGCGTAAAGATCAGCGGCTGGTTCGCGGCGTGGCGGGGTGCGCCCCCGCCGTGACCAGGTCGGCCACGGCCTGGCGGGCGTCACCGGCGGTGACCAGCCCCTCCCCGACGAGCACGGCATCGGCCCCCGCGGCCGCGTAGCCGATCAGGTCGTGCGGCCCGCGGACACCGGACTCGGCCACCTTGACCACCTCCGAGGGCAGCCCCGGGGCGATCCGCTCGAAGGTGGAGCGGTCGACATCCAGCGTGGTGAGGTCGCGGGCGTTGACGCCGATGACCGCGGCCCCGGCGGACAGCGCGCGGTCGGCCTCGGCCTCGGTGTGCACCTCGACCAGGGCCGTCATCCCGAGGGACTCGACCCGCTCGAGCAGGCCGGTGAGCACGTTCTGCTCCAGGGCGGCGACGATGAGCAGGACGACGTCGGCACCGTGCGCCCGGGCCTCGTGGACCTGGTAGCTGCTGACCACGAAGTCCTTGCACAGGATCGGCACGTCGACGACGGCGCGCACGGCGTCCAGGTCGGCCTGGGACCCCCCGAAGCGGCGCCGCTCGGTGAGGACGGAGATGACGCGGGCCCCGCCGGCCGCGTACTGGCGGGCGAGCTCCGCGGGGTCGGGGATGTCGGCCAGCTCGCCCTTGGACGGGCTGCGGCGCTTGACCTCGGCGATGACCCCGACGCCGGGGGCCCGGAGGGTGGCGAGCGCGTCCAGCGCCGGGCGGGCGTCGCGCGCGGCCGCCTTGACCTCGGCCAGCGGGACGAGCGCCTCGCGGGCGGCCAGGTCCTCGCGCACCCCGGCGACGATCTGGTCGAGAACGCTCACGGGCTCTCCTCGCGAGCGCTCGTCTCCACTGCCTGTCGCACGTCGTCCCCTCACCAGCCGGATCGGTGGCCTCACTCTAGGGCCGGTGCCGATCCGGGCCGGGCGAGGGGGCGGTGCGGTCCCCCCGCGCCGGTTCGGCTATACGTCGCGGCCCGGGGCGTCGGTCGGGTCCTCGCCCCGGTCCAGCGCCTTCCACGCGTCGACGGCGCGGTCCTCGTCGGTCCGCGGGCGGGCGGGCGCGGGCGCCGCCGCGTCCGTGCGCTCGTAGCGGCGTCCCATCGCCGGCCAGGTGCGCCCCCGGAGCACGGCCAGCGCACCGGTGACCACGGCGACCAGCCCGGCCAGCAGCGCGAGCACCGGCCACGTCGCGGACACGTCGGCCGAGGTGCCGCTGACCGTCCCGCCGGCGAGGCCGGGGAGGTCGCCGCCCGCGTCGTCCAGCCCACCGGCCAGGGCCCGCAGCCCGGACCAGGCGAGCGCTCCGCCGGCGACGACCGCGAGCAGCCCCACCACCGCACGGCCGGCCCCGCGTACCGCCAGCAGGGCGACGGCGGCGGCGAGCAGCACCAGACCGGCGGCCGGGACGAGCGGGGCGGCGTCGGCACCGGACAGCTGTGCCGACACCGGCGGCAGCGGCGCGCTCCGCTGCGCGGTCACCGTCGCCCAGGCCTGCCCGCCCGCGATCAGCGCCAGCGCACCGGCGAGCACCGCGCCGAGGACGGCGGTGGTGAGCTCCCTGCGGCCGTTCCCGGTCACCGCACCTCCCGCAGGCCCTCCGCGGCGGCGATCGCGGAGAGCACCGCCCGCGCCTTGTGCCGGGTCTCGGCCTCCTCGCTGGCGGCGTCGCTGTCGGCGACCACACCGGCGCCGGCCTGCACGTACGCGCGGCCGTCGTGCAGCACCGCCGTGCGGATCGCGATGGCCATGTCCATGTCGCCGCTGGCGTCCACGTACCCGACCGTGCCGGCGTACAGCGCCCGCCGGGTGGGTTCCAGCGACTCGATGATCTCCATCGCCCGGGGCTTGGGGGCGCCGGAGACGGTGCCGGCGGGGAACGTCGCGTCGAAGACGTCGAGCGCGTCGTGCTCGGGAGCCACCTCCCCGGCGACCGTCGACACCAGGTGCATCACGTGGCTGTAGTGCTCGACGCGCATGAAGTCGGGTACCTCGACCGAGCCCGGGAGGCAGACACGGCCCAGGTCGTTGCGGGCCAGGTCGACGAGCATGACGTGCTCGGCACGCTCCTTGGGGTCCGCGAGCAGCCCCTCGGCCAGCCGGACGTCCTCCTCGGGGGTCGCCCCGCGCGGGCGGGTGCCGGCCGGCGGGTGGACGACGGCCGAGGTCCCGGTGACGGTGACCAGCGCCTCCGGCGAGGAGCCGACGACGTCGAAGGGCGTCTCCCGGCCCTCGAAGCGCAGCAGGTACATGTACGGCGAGGGATTGGTGGCCCGCAGCACCCGGTAGAGGTCCAGCGCGTCGGCCGTCGTCGCGGTCTCGAAGCGCTGGGCTAGGACCACCTGGAAGGCGTCCCCCGCCCGGATGTGCTCCCGCACCCGCTCCACGCCGGCCTCGTACACGCCGGGCGCCATGTTGCTGGTCACCTCGGGCACCCGGGGCTCCCCCAGCACGGCGACCGCCGGCGGGACGGCGCGGACGAGGTCGGCCTCCATCGCGTCGAGGCGCGCGACGGCGTCGTCGTAACCGACGGGGCCGCCCCGCAGCGCGTTGGCGATGAGCAGCACCGTGCCGTCGGCGTGGTCCAGCACTGCGAGGTCGGTCACCAGCATCATGGCCAGCTCCGGCATGCCGAGGTCGTCGGTGCTGGTCTCGGGCAGCCGCTCCAGCCGGCGCACGACGTCGTACCCCAGGTACCCGACCAGGCCGCCGGTCAGCGGCGGCAGCCCCGGCGTGCGCGGCGAGCGCAACCGGCGGGCCAGGGTGCGGACGGCGGCGAGCGGGTCGGACGGCAGGTCGTCGGTGAGCCCGGGGATCTCCTCCCCCAGCCACTGCGTGGCACCGCCGCGCTCGGTGAGCACACCCGCGCTGCGGGCGCCGACGAAGCTGTAGCGGGCCCAGCGGCGGCCCTGCTCGGCGGACTCGAGCAGCACCGTGCCCGGGCGGTTGCCCGCGAGCTTGCGGTAGACGCCGACGGCGGTCTCGCTGTCGGCGAGCAGCCGGCGCACCACGGGGACCATCGGCCGGTCGAGGGTGAACTCCTCCCGGGACGGGGTGTCGACGCCGAACCTCATGCGCTCGCCGCCCGGTCCGCGGTCACCGACGGCAGCACCCGGTAGAAGCAGCTGCGCTCGCCGGTGTGGCAGGCGGCGCCCTCCTGGTCGACGAGCACGAGCAGCGTGTCGCCGTCGCAGTCCACGCGCACCTCCTGCACCCACTGCCGGTTCCCGGAGGTCTCGCCCTTGACCCAGTACTCCCGGCGGCTGCGCGACCAGTAGGTGGCCCGGCCGGTGGTCAGCGTGCGGCGCAGCGCCTCGTCGTCCATCCACGCCACCATGAGCACCTCGCGGGTGTCGTGCTGCTGGACGACGGCGGTCACCAGGCCGAGCGGGTCGCGGCGCAGCAGCGCGGCGACCTCGGGGTCGAGGGTGGGCTCGGAGGGAGCGGCGGGCATGCCGCCAGTCTGCCGTGCCCCGGGGTCAGGCCGGCGGGGTGGCGGTGAACCAGCGCCGCGCCGGCTTGCGGAGCAGCAGGCCGAGGGAGACCGCGGGGCCCACCAGGAAGAACAGCGAGAACGCCGCGAGGGAGCCCTCGCCCTCGGCACCGGGCAGGTTCCCGAGGACGTCGAGGAGCCGACCGGCCCAGTACAGCCCGATCACCACCTGGACGACGTGGGCGCCGGCGAGCAGCCGGTAGGCGGTGGGCGTGCGGCGGTTGAGGGCGACGATCCCGCCGACGACCAGCAGCGCCACCGAGAAGAGCTGGACGACGGCGAGCACCGTGCCCTCCTGGGCGAGCTGGCGGGCCGTCGCGGAGGTGTAGACGTCGGGCCGGCCGCTGGAGGCGAGGTCGGCGATCGAGGCGAAGAACCAGACGTAGAGCGAGGCGATGAACACGACGACGGCCTGCACGAACGCCAGGACCGCCGCGGAGACCACCTGGGCGGGTGGGCGCGGGACCGGCGGGCGGCCCCACGCCTGGCCGGAGGGTCCCGGCCCCCACGGCGGCGGCCCCCACTGGGGCTGCTGCCCCCACGGCGGCGGGCCCCAGGGCTGCGGTGCGCCGTACGGCGGCTGGCCGTACGGGGGCTGGCCGTACGGCGGCTGGGGCAGCGTCGGTGGCGGACCCGCGTAGGGCTCCGCGGGCGTGGTGGGGTCGGACCAGGGGTCGCGCTCCGGCGAGCTCACAGCGCCGCCGCCACGGCGCGGCCCGCCGTGCGCCCGGAGAACAGGCAGCCGCCGAGGAAGGTGCCCTCCAGCGACCGGTAGCCGTGCATGCCGCCGCCCCCGAACCCGGCGACCTCGCCCGCGGCGTACAGGCCGGGGAAGACCGCGCCGCCGGGACGCAGCACCCGCCCGGAGAGGTCGGTCTCCAGTCCACCGAGGGTCTTGCGCGTGATGATGTTCAGCCGGACGGCGATCAGCGGGCCGGCCTCCGGGTCGAGGATGCGGTGCGGCTGCGCCACCCGGATGAGCTTGTCGCCGAGGTAGCTGCGGGCGCCCCGGATGGCGGTGATCTGCAGGTCCTTGGTGAACGGGTGGGCGATCTCCCGGTCGCGGGCGACGATCTCGCGCTCGAGGTCCGCCAAATCCAGCTCGGGGGTTCCGCCGGTGAGGCGGTTCATGCCGGCGACGAGCTCGGGCAGGGTCGCGGCGACGACGAAGTCCTCGCCCTCGTCCAGGAACTTCTGCACCGGGGCCGCGATGCCCGCCCGCGCCCGGTTGACCAGCAGCCGCACGTCCTTGCCGGTGAGGTCGGGGTTCTGCTCGGAGCCCGACAGCGCGAACTCCTTCTCCACGATCTTCTTCGTGGTCACGAACCAGGTGTGCTCGTAGCTGGTGGTGCCGATGTGCGCCAGCGTGCCCAGGGTGTCGAAGCCGGGGAACAGCGGCACCGGCAGCCGGCGGCCGAGCGCGTCGAACCACATCGACGAGGGCCCGGGCAGGATCCGGATGCCGTGCTCGTGCCACACCGGCGAGTGGTTGGCGATGCCCTCGGTGTAGTGCCACATCCGGTCGTTGTTGACCACGCTCGCGCCGGCGCCGGCAGTGGCCTCGAGCATGCGCCCGTCCACGTGCGCCGGGACGCCGGAGAGCAGCCGCTGCGGCGCCGGCCCCAGCCGGGCCGGCCAGTTGCGGCGCACCAGCTCGTGGTTGCCGCCGATGCCGCCGGAGGTGACGACGACGGCCTGCGCGCGGATCTCGAAGTCCCCGACCTCCGTGCGCGAGCTGGCCTCACCGCGGGCGACATCGCTGGGCTCGAGCACCGCACCGCGGACGCCGGTCACCGCGCCGTCGGTCACGGCCAGCTCGGCGACGCGGTGGCGGAAGCGCAGGTCGACGGTGCCCGCCTCGACGCCGGCACGCACCCGGCGGGCGAACGGCGCGACGATGCCGGGGCCGGTGCCCCAGACGATGTGGAAGCGCGGCACCGAGTTGCCGTGGCCGGTGGCGGTGTAGCCGCCCCGCTCGGCCCAGCCGACGACCGGGAACAGGCCGATGCCCTGCTCCTTGAGCCAGGAGCGCTTCTCACCGGCGGCGAACTGGAGGTAGGCCTCGGCCCACCGCCGCGGCCAGTGGTCCTCGGTGCGGTCGAACGCGGCGGTGCCGAACCAGTCCTGGCGGGCCAGCTCGAGGGAGTCGTGCACCCGCAGCCGCCGCTGCTCGGGCGAGTCGACGAGGAACAGCCCGCCGAAGGACCACCACGCCTGCCCGCCCAGCGACGCCTCGGGCTCCTGGTCGACCAGGACGACCCGCTTGCCGGCGTCGGCGAGCTCGGCGGTGGCGACCAGCCCGGCGAGCCCCGCGCCCACGACGACGACGTCTGCCTCGGTGATGTTCTGCACGGCGCGACGCTAGCCGCCCGCGGCGCTCTTCTGCGGACGGACCGGGCGCGACCCACCGCCCGGCAGTACGATCGAAGCAGGCCGTGACTGGCGCTGGAGGTGGGACGACCACCGGGGAGCGGCCTCGTCGACCCGACGTCCGCCGCGCGCCTGGGCTCCATCCGAGCGAGGAGAGCCCATGGACCCCACGTCGACCACGACCGCGCGCATGCTGCCGGGCACGCCCGTCGCCGACGCCGTCTTCGACCAGATCACCGCCGAAGTGGCCCGGCTGCGGGCCGGCGGGACGACGCCGAGCCTCGCGACCGTCCTCGTCGGCGACGACGACGCGAGCGCCGGGTACATCCGCATCAAGCAGCGCACCGCCGCGGCGCTCGGCTTCGACTCCCCGCACGTCCACCTCCCCGCGGACGCCACCCAGGACGACCTGCACCGCACCATCGACCGCCTCAACGCCGACCCCGCGGTGCACGCGCTGCTCATCCAGCACCCGGTCCCGCCCCACCTGGACTACGACGCCGCCCTCGCCGAGGTGGACCCCGACAAGGACGTCGACGGCATGCACCCGCTCAACCTCGGCCGGCTGGCCCTCGACCGGCCCGGCCCCCGGCCGTGCACTCCCGCCGGGATCGAGGCGCTGCTGGCCCACCACGGCATCACGGTCGCGGGACGGGAGGTCGTCGTCCTCGGCCGGGGTGCCACCCTCGGACGCCCGCTGGCCATGCTGCTGGCCCAGAAGCGCGCCACGGCCGACGCCGCGGTCACCGTCGTCCACACCGGCGTCCCGGACTGGCCTCGCTACGCCCGGCGGGCCGACGTGCTCATCGCGGCCGCCGGGGTCCCGGGCATCGTCCGGCCCGAGCACGTCAAGCCGGGCGCCGTCGTCATCGGCGGGGGCGTTCGCTACTCCGGCCGGCGGCTGCTCCCCGACGTCGACGAGCGGTGCGCCCTGGTCGCCTCGGCCATCACCCCGCGCGTGGGAGGCGTGGGGCCTACGACCGTGGCGATGCTCTTCCGCAACGCCGTCCAGGCGGCCGCTGCGGCGTCCCGCTAGACCGGGCGCGGGCCGCGCTCCGCGGAACCGATGCGGCCCGGCGCTCGTGGAACCCGTATGGCGACCGACGCGTTCGAGCCCCACCCGATCGTCCGGCTCCTCGGCAAGCCCGCCGCCGAGTTCACTGCGAGCGACCTCGTGCTCGCGGCCGAGCAGCTGGAGCTGCGGCAGGTGAACCTGCGCTACGTCGGCGGCGACGGGCGCCTGAAGACCCTGGCCTTCGTCGTCCGGTCGCGCGACCACCTCCGGGAGGTGCTGGTCCGCGGCGAGCGCGTGGACGGTTCGAGCGTCTTCGCCGGCACCGACGCGGACGCGAGCGACGTTTACGTGGTCCCGCGGCACCGCACGGCGTTCCTGAACCCGTTCGGCGAGCGGCGCTCCCTCGACGTCCTCTGCTCCTTCTACGACGAGGACGGCTCGCCCCTGTCCTATGCCCGGGAGCAGGTCGTCCGCCGCGCCGCCGAGGCGCTGCGGGCCGAGACCGGCATGACGCTGGAGGCCTTCGGCGAGCTGGAGTACTACCTCGTCGGCGCCGCCGACCCGATCTTCCCGGTCGAGGAGGAGCGCGGCTACCAGGAGTCGGGGCCGTTCTCTAAGGGTGAGCGGATCCGCGAGCAGGTGCTGGGCCACCTCGCCGCCATGGGGGTGCCGCTCAAGTACGCCCACGGCGAGGTCGGCAACATCCTCGAGGGCGACCGGCAGCTGGTCCAGCACGAGATCGAGCTCCAGCCGGCGCCCGTGGAGCAGGCTGCGGACCACCTCGTCCTGGCGAAGTGGGTGGTGCGCGAGGTGGCCGCAGCGCACGGCCTGGAGGCCACCTTCGCTCCGTCGGTGAGCAGCGGGGGCGCCGGGACCGGCCTGCACATGCACAGCCGGCTGGTGCGCGACGGCGCCAACGCCATCGTGGACGAGGGCGGGATCAACGACACCGGCCGCAGCCTGGTCGCCGGCTACCTCTCCGCGGCCCGCGCCCTCTCCGCGTTCGGCAACCGGGTGCCCACGTCCTACCTGCGCTTCACCGACGGCGACGAGTCCCCCGAGGGCATCACGTGGGGCGAGAAGGACCGCACCGGGCTGGTCCGCGTACCGCTCGCGTGGGGCGGGGACGTGCTGCCCGGCATGGTGGCCCACGCCAACCCCGGCAGCACCGAGCCGGTCCCGGAGCCGTCGCCGCACCCCCAGACCGTCGAGTTCCGCCTCGGCGACGGCTCGGCCGACGTCCACCTGCTCCTGGCCGGCATGGCCGTGGCGGCACGGCGCGGCCTGACCGACGACGGCAGCCTTGAGCTGGCGGAGAAGCTGCGCACCTCCCGCGAGGACGACGTCGAGCAGCTGCCGACGTCGTGCGCCGAGTCCGCCGACGCGCTGGAGGCCGAACGGGCACTGTTCGAGGCCGACGGCGTCTTCCCGCCCGAGCTCCTCGACGCCGTGATCGCGGACCTGCGGCACGCGGACGAGACCACGCCGTCCGAGGCCCTCGCGGAGGACGGCGAGGCCCGCGCGGAGCTCGTCCGCCGATACTGGCACGTCGGCTGAGCTGACCGCCGGCGTACAGGCGCCCGGACCCCTGACCGGTGACCGTTACGCGGTGCGGCGTCGGGCGGCGACCCAGCGGCGGACGGTCGACGTGGAGGCCAGCAGCGCGGCCGCCGCCGGGAGCAGCCCGACGGACAGGCCCAGCCCCAACGCGTCGTCGGCCCAGCTCCCGACCAGGGTGCCGCCGATGACGAGCAGCCCCAGCACCCCGCCGGCCAGGGCCAGCACCTGCCACGAGCGGCCGCGGACCAGCAGACCCGCGCCGACGAGCAGGCCGAGGGAGAGGGCAAGGGGCACGAACAGCAGCAGCCAGTCCGGCCCGGACAGGTTGCCGCCGGAGAAGCCGAGGGCGACCAGGACGAAGAAGCCCGGCGCGCACGCGCTGACCACGGCCATCGAGGCGGCGGCGATCGCCGTCACGGGTGGCACCCGCGGGACCGCGACCTCCGAGGGAGGGAGGGACACGCGGGGCAGCGTAGGGCCCGCCCCGGTCAGGCGACCGGTTCCGGCTCGCCGGCCGAGGACCGGTGCCACGACGCGTGCAGGCGCGCGTACGTGCCCTCGACGCCGACCAGCTGTGCGTGGGTGCCGCGCTGGACGACGTGCCCGGCGTCGACCACGAGGACCTCGTCGGCCCGCTCCGCGGTGGACAGCCGGTGCGCGATGGTCAGCGTCGTCCGCCCGGCCGTGAGGGTGTCCAGGGCCCGCGTCAGGCGCTGCTCGGTGGCCGGGTCGACCGCGCTGGTCGCCTCGTCGAGCACGAGCAGGTCCGGGTCGGCCACGTACGCCCGGGCCACGGCGACCAGCTGCCGCTCCCCCGCCGACAGCGACTCGCCACGCTGCCCCACCGGGCTGGCGACGCCGTCGGGCAGGCCGGTGACCCAGTCGGTGAGCCCGAGGTCGTCGAAGGCGGCGGCGACGTCGGCGTCCGAGATGCCCGGCCGCCCGTAGCGCACGTTGTCCGCGACCGTGGCGTCGAAGAGGAACCCGTCCTGCGGCACCATCACGACCCGCGCGCGCAGCGACTCGAAGGCGACGTCGGGCAGCGCCACCCACCCGGCGTCGTCGGACCCGAGCAGCACCCGCCCCTCGACCGGGTCCATGAGCCGGGTGACCAGCTTGGCGAAGGTGGTCTTGCCCGAGCCGGTCTCGCCCACGATCGCCACGCGGCGGCGGGGCTCGATGGTGAGGTCGACGTCGTCGAGGGCCTTCCGGGCGCCCGGCGCGTAGCGGAAGGTGACGTGGTCGAACCGGACCCCCAGCACGCCCTCGGGCAGGTGCACGGTGCTGTCCGGCGCGGCCGCCGCGGGGTCCCGCACGTCGGGCTCGGTGTCGAGGATGTCCAGCACCCGCCGGAACCCGGCCAGCGCGTTCTGCGCCTCGTTGATGACCTCGCTGGCGGTCTGGACGGGCGCCACGAAGAGGGTGACCAGGAACAGGAAGGCGACGAGGGTGCCGGCGGTGATGTCGCCGGCGAGGCCCAGGTAGACCCCGGCCACCACCAGCGCGGCGTTGGCGAGGGCGGCGGCGGCCTCACCGCTGACGAAGACGCCCACGGCCACCCGCTGCGCGTCGACGGCCGACCGGTAGTGCCGGTCGATCGCGGCGTCGATCCGCTCCGCGGTGCGCTCCCGCACGCCGTAGGCGCGCACGGTCGACGCCCCCACGACGGACTCGGAGACGGCCGCGAGCAGGTCGCCGATCCGCTCGCGGACGACGCCGTAGACGACCGCCAGCTTGCGGGCGAACCAGCGGACCGCGATGCCCAGCGGCACGAAGCAGACCAGGACGACCAGCGTCAGCTGCCACGAGTAGAAGAACATCACCACGGTGGCCACGAGCAGCTGCCCGAAGCTGATCAGGCCGAGGACGCCGCCCCACTGCATGAACTGCGACAGCTGGTCGACGTCGCTGGTCACGCGCGAGACGAGCGAGCCGCGCCGCTCGCCCTGCTGGTGCAGCACGGAGAGGTCGTGCACGTGGCGAAAGGCGCGCACCCGCAGGCCGGCCAGCGCGGTCTCGCTGGTGCGGAACAGCCGCACGTTCATGAGGTAGACCGCGACGGCCGTCAGCGCGACGACCACCGCGCAGCCGACCACCACCCAGGTGACGAAGTCGAGGTCGGGGCCGCCCTCGGCGCCGATCCCGCGGTCGAGCACCTGCTGGACGGCGATCGGGACGACGACCCGTCCGGCGGTCGCGAGCACGGCGAGCAGGACGGTCAGGGGCAGCCCGCGCCGGAACTCGGGCATCATCCGCAGCCCGCGGCGCAGCGTGCGGATCGCCCCCTCCTGCCGGTCCTCGTCGGGCAGCGTCACGGTCATGCCGCCACCCCCTCGGCCTGGGAGTAGGCCCGCACGAGGGCGGCGTACCCGGGCACCTCGGCGAGCAGGTGCTCGTGGCTGCCGCGGGCGACCGCGCGCCCGTGCTCGAACCACACCACCTCGTCGGCCAGGGCGATGGTGGCCTGCCGGTAGGCCACCACGACCACGGTGGCCGGGGCGTCGCTGGCCCGCAGCGCGTCGAGGATCCGGGCCTCGACGGCGGGGTCCACCGCGCTGGTGGCGTCGTCGAGGACGAGCAGCCGGGGCCGGCGGACGACGGCGCGGGCCAGGGCCAGCCGCTGCCGCTGGCCTCCCGACAGCGAGGCGCCGCGCTCGCCGACGTGGGTGTCGAGCCCGTCGGGCAGCGCGTTCACGAAGTCGTCGGCGGCGGCCACCCGCAACGCGCCCCACACGTCCTCGTCGGTGTACGGCGCGCCGAGGGTGATGTTGCCGCGCACCGTGTCGTCGAAGAGGAACGCCTGCTGGGCGACGAACGCGGCGTGGTCGCTCACCTGCCCCTCGCGCAGCCGGCGCAGGTCCAGCCCGTCGAGCAGCACCGTCCCGTCGGCCGGGTCGACCAGCCGGACCAGCAGGCCCGCCAGGGTGGACTTCCCCGACCCGGTCGGCCCGACCACCGCGACCGTCCGGCCGGCGGGCACGTCGAAGGTGACGTCGCGGACCGCCGGGCGCTCGACCCCGGCGAACGTGTAGCCGATCCCCTGCACCCCCAGCGACGCTCCCCCGCTCCCCGCGACGACGTCCTCGGGCCCGTACGGCGTCTCGCCGGTGGCCTGGAGGACCGGCGTGATCCGGTCGTAGCCGGCCAGGGCGCGCGGCAGTTCGCCGAGCACCCAGCCGATGGCCCGGATGGGCAGGGCCAGCAGGGTGAACAGGTAGGCGATGGAGACCAGGTCGCCGACGTCGAGCGCGCCGTCGGCGACCCGGTGCGCCCCGACCAGCAGCACCGCGAGCGTGCCGACGTTCGGCAGCGACTCGATCAGCGGGTCGAACAGCCCGCGGACCCGGCCGACCGCGATCAGCCCGTCGCGCAGCTCGCCGGCGCGGGCGGTGAAGCGCTCGGTCTCCGACTCCTCGCGGCCCAGGGTCTTCACCACCAGCGCCGCGTCGAAGCTTTCGTGCGCGATCTCGCTGACCTCGGCGCGCAGCTGCTGCGCCCGCTGCTGGCGCGGGCTCATCACCTGCGAGTACAGCGCGTTCACGACGAACACCAGCGGGAAGACCACCAGGCCGATGAGGGCCAGCACCGGGTCGGTCGCGACCATCGCGCCGCCGGTGACGAGGATGATGACGACGGCGCCGAGCCCGAACGCCAGCGGCGCGACGAAGAACCAGGTCGCCTCGACGTCGGAGTTGGCGTTGGAGAGCAGCTGGCCGGTGGGGTGCTGCTGGTGCCAGGACAGCGGGAGCCGGAGGTACTGGCCGGTGACCTCGCGGCGCATCTGCGCCTGCAGGCGGTACTGCATGACGCCGGAGAGCAGCCGGCGCCCGACGATGCCGACGATCCGCAGCAGGGCGACGCCGACGATGGCGACGACGGCCAGGGTCAGCGCGCCGGCCGAGGTGCTGCCCTCCTCGAAGGACGGCAGCACGACGCGGTCGGTGACCTCGCCGATCACGTAGGCGCTGACCACCGTCATGACGGCGAACAGCGTGCTGCCCAGGAGGGCGGCCGCGAAGATCTTCGGCTGGAGCGCGATCGCCCGGCCGACGTGCCGGAGTCCTCGCCGCACGACGGCATCTCGACGGCGGCGCGGCACAGGTCTCCTCGGGGTCGAACAGGTGGGGCTCTGCGATGTTACGTGGGTCTCACGAGGCAACCGAACGGTATTCGGATTATTCCGCGGGGCCGGGATGGGTAGCGTCGGGCGGTGACCTCATCCTCCGCCGCCGCGGACTCGCTCGCCGTCTCCGAACGCCGCGCGCTGGCCGACCTGCTCGACGAGCTCGGGCCGGACGCCCCCACCTGCTGCGCGGGGTGGACCACCGCGCACCTGGCGGCCCACCTCGTCGTCCGCGACCGGCGGCCCGACGCCATGCCGGGGTACGTGCTGGAGATGCTCCCCGGTCTCGCCCGCCTGGGCGGCTGGGCGCACCGCGTGGAGGACGCCACCCGCAGCCGGTCCTCCTACCGGGACCTCGTGGACCTGGTCCGCTCGGGCGCGCCGCGGTGGTCACCGCTGACCTGGCCCGGGCTCGACCGGTTCAACGTGCCCGAGTTCGCCATCCACCACGAGGACGTCCGCCGGGCGCAGGCGAGCTGGTCGCCGCGCGAGCTGCCGGCTGCCGCGCAGGACGAGCTGTGGACGCCGGCCACCCTGTACGCCCGGCGCGGTGCCGGACGGCGGGGCGTGGTGCTGCGCCGCACCGACCGGCCCGGCGTGGAGACCCGCATCGGCGCGGGGGGTCGCACGGTCGAGGGCGAGCCGCTGGAGCTGCTGCTGTGGGCGTCGGGCCGACGCGACGTCGCCCGGGTCTCGGTCGGGTAGACCGGGCGGGCCGACCCGCCACATGAGTGAGGAGCGTCACCCCCGGGGGCCGCGGTCGTTGCAGCCTGCATGAGCAGAGCGCCCCTGGCCCTCACGGCGTCCGTCGTCCTCGCGCTGGCCGTGACGGCCTCCGGTGGCGGGGTCGCGGCCGCCACCGGCGGCGACTCCGCACGGCAGGCCGCGGCACGGACGGCGGCGTCGCTGCCCTCCGTCCCCAGCGGCGCGCGCCCGGGCCCGGACGTGCTGTACGCGGCGGCCCCGACGGCGCCGCAGCTGGAGAACCGGGACCCGCGGTTCCGCGCCCGGCCGCTGCTGGTGAGCGGTCAGGAGGCCTACGTCGGGGGCGAGTACCTCTACCAGGACCACCTGTTCGACGACTACGGCGCTGACACAAACGGCCAGGCGGGCTCCTCGCTGTCCGAGCGGGCCGGGGACATCACCTATCCCACCGACGCGGGCCGGTACGGCGGCAACGCGGCCGACCTCGTGGAGTTCCGGATCGCTCCCGAGCGCGACCGGGTGTCCTACCGGTTCACGCTGAACACCCTGCAGCAGTCGGACTCGACGATCCTCACCGTCGCCTTCGACACCGACCGGAACGCCGCGACCGGCACGGCCACCCTCCCCCGCGACCCCGGGGCACCCTTCCCCGGCACCGACGAGGTCCTGACGGTCTGGGGCACCGGCGCCGAGCACGCGTCGATCGCCCCCGGCGGCGCGGTGCGGCGGACCACCGCGGTCGACGTCCGCACCGACCTGGGGGCCAACCAGCTGACCGTCACCGTGCCGCGCGGCGTCAGCAACCCCAGAGGGACCTGGCGCGCCACCCTGGCCACCGGCCTCTACGACCGGGCGACCGGCGGCTGGCTGCGCCCGCAGCCGGTGGCCGACGCCGACACCCCAGGCGGGGCCGGACCAGCCGACCTCGCCCCGAACGGCATCCTCAACCTCGGGTTCCGGCTCGACGAGCCGGTCACCGGGGAGAACACCCCGCCGGACACGGCGCAGGCCCCGGTGCTCACCGGTGACCAGCCGACCCGGTACGCCCGGGACATCGACTTCGCCGCGCTCACCGCGAAGCGCGACCGCACGACCGTGCCGGCCACCGGCACGACGATCCGGATCTTCCCCAGCCGGCTGCAGCTGGGCGAGGGCCGGGACCTCGACGGCGGCTTCCCGCAGTACCGCGGCCAGCTGCAGCCGTACAGCCTCTACGTGCCGTCGGGCTACCGGCCCGGGAAGCCGGCCGGCTTCACCCTCGCCCTGCACTCGCTCGGCCAGCAGCACTGGCAGTACAACGGGTCGACCGGCATCCAGCAGATCGGCGAGGCCCGCGGGAACGTCGTCGCCACCTCGCTGTCCCGCGGACCGGACGGCTGGTACCAGCACGAGGCCGAGTACGACGTCTTCGAGATGTGGAACGACGTCGCGCGGCACGTCACGCTCGATCCGGACCGGACGGCGATCAGCGGCTACTCCATGGGCGGGTACGCCACCTACCGGCTCGGCACGCTCTACCCCGACCTCTTCGGGCGCGCCTTCTCCACCGTCGGCCCGCCCGGGGACGGCATCTGGCTGCCGCCGGCGCCGCCGACCGGGGGCATCGAGACGCTGTCCAACCTGTGGCTGGAGAACGCCCGCAACCTGCCCTACCTGAACGTGGCCGCCGGCGCGGACGAGCTCGTGCCGATCGTCGGCCCCCGTGCGCAGAACCTCGGCGCCCCGGAGGTCGGGGTCCGCGGCTTCGAGCAGCTGGGGTACCGCTTCCGCTTCGTCGTCGTCCCGGGGGCCGAGCACTTCACCCTCGCCCTGCGCGGCTACGACATCCCGATGGCGACGCAGTTCCTCGGCAAGTCCCGGGTGGACCGGAACCCGCACCATGTCTCCTTCGGCTACGTACCGGCCGCGGACGACGCCGCCCTGGGCCTGGTGCACGACCACGCCTACTGGGTGTCCGGCGTGCGGCCCGCGTCCTCAGCGCCGGGCGCCGGCTCCGGAGGCACGGCACCGGCCAAGGCGCTGGTCGACGCGTTCAGCCACGGCTTCGGACGCGGGGACGCGGCGAGCTCTTCCGGGGTCGGCAACGGGTTCGTCGGCGGCAACCTGCCCTATGCCGAGGTGAACCGGACGTGGGGTGCCGAGCCGCGGATCCCCGTGGCCAACCGGCTGGACCTGCGGCTGACCAACGTCGGGAGCACGACGGTCGACCTCGCGCGCGCCCGGCTCGACCCGGCGCGGCAGCTGACCGTCACCACGACCGCCGACCGGGACGGCGCGGTGCGGCTGGCCGGGCACTTCGCCGGCGGTACCCGGGTGCTGATGGACGGCCGCCCGGTGAACGCCACCGTGGACCGCGCCGGGCTGGTGCTCCCGGTCGCGGCCGGCCAGCACACGTACACCGTGCAGCCGCGCCGCTGACGTCGCCGGGTTCCCGCCCCCCGCGCGGGTCAGGGCGCGGGGGCCGCCAGCGCGTCGAGGGTGGAGCGCCACAGCCGCCGGAAGGCGACGGGACCGACGAGCCGCTGCACACCCAGGATCGCCCGGCCCCGGAACCCGCGGGGGCGCCCGTGATCGATCTCGACGTCGACCGCGCTCCCGCCGTCCGGGCCCGGGGCGATCCGGATCTCGCCGCGGCCGGCGTCGCAGTGATCGCTGTCCAGCAGCGTCCACCGGACCGTTCCGGGCGGCTGCCACTCGTAGCGCAGCAGCACCCAGATGCGGGTGCCCGGGCTGCCCTCGCGGACGACCGCCCAGTTCTCGCCCCTCTCCCGCACCTCGTACTTCGCGGGGTCCAGGCTCCTCCGCCATACCTCGAGGCGGCGCTTCCCGACGTCGGTGAAGGCGGCGAAGACCTGCTCGGGTGTGGCTCTCGTCGTGAAGTCGAAGCGGAACCGCACCGCCGGCTCCGTCAGTCCGCGTGCCCGACGACGTTGACCACGACGCCGTGCGGATCGCGCACGAAGAAGCGGCGCACGCCCCACGGCTCGTGGGTGAGCGGGTGCACGATCTCGTAGCCGCGGCGCTGCGCCTCGGCGTACGCGGCATCGACGTCCAGCACCGCCACGCTCATCGCCGACTGCTCGGGAGCGGTCGGGTCGTGGGCGATCAGGGTCACCTGGATGCTCGGGTTCGACGGCGACCGGAAGCTGGTCACCCAGCCCAGGTCGAACTGCTTCTCCAGCCCGAGGAAGTCCTCGTAGAAGTCGTGGCCGCCGGCCGGGTCGTCGACGGTCAGGTTGGTGCTGATCCGGTGCAGGTGCATGGCGGGCGCTCCGACGTCGGGCCGCCCACCCTGCTCGCCGGTCCGGCGCACGTCCAGGCCTAGCGGACCGGGACGCCGGCGCGGGCCAGCTCGGCCTTGACGTCGCCGACCCGCAGCTTGCCGAAGTGGAAGACGCTGGCAGCGAGCACGGCGTCGGCACCGGCCTCGACCGCGGGCGGGAAGTCCTCCACCCGGCCCGCTCCCCCGCTGGCGATCACCGGGACGGTCACCTCGCGGCGCACGGCGCGGATCAGCTCGGTGTCGAACCCGGCCTGGGTGCCGTCGGCGTCCATGGAGTTCAGCAGCACCTCGCCGACGCCCAGCGCTGCCGCCTGCACGACCCACCCGACGGCGTCCCGGCCGGTGCCGCGGCGACCGCCGTGGGTGGTGATCTCGAAGCCCGAGTCGGTGGCCGCACCGTCGCGCACCCGGCGGGCGTCGACCGAGAGCACCAGTACCTGGCTGCCGAACCGCTGGGCGATCTCGGCGATCAGCTCGGGGCGGGCGACGGCGGCGGTGTTCACGCCGACCTTGTCCGCACCGGCCCGCAGCAGCTTGTCGACGTCCTCGACGGTGCGCACGCCGCCGCCGACGGTCAGGGGGATGAACACGCTCTCCGCCGTCCGCCGGACGACGTCGTAGGTGGTCTCCCGCTTGCCGGAGCTCGCGCTGATGTCGAGGAAGGTCAGCTCGTCGGCGCCCTCGGCGTCGTAGACCCGGGCCATCTCCACCGGGTCGCCGGCGTCGCGCAGGTCGACGAAGTTGACGCCCTTCACCACCCGCCCCTGGTCGACGTCCAGGCACGGGATGACGCGTACGGACAAGCTCATGCCGGCACCCCCCGGACGGCGTCGGCCTCGATCTCCACCAGCATCACCGGATCGATGAGCGCGGCCACCTGCACCATCGTCGTCGCCGGCCGGATGTCGCCGAAGACCTCGCCGTGCGCCCGGCCGATCTCCTCCCAGCGCGCGATGTCGGTGACGAACATCCGGGTGCGGACGACGTCGCCCAGCGTGAACCCGGCGCGCTCGAGGGATTCCGCGATGGTCGCGAGGCACTGGCGGGTCTGCGCGGCGGCGTCCCCGGGGTGCACGACGACCCCGTCGACGACGGCCGTCGTGCCGCTCACCCAGGCGGCCTCCCCGCGGACGACGACCCGGCTGTAGCCGACGACCGCCTCCCAGGGCGCTCCGGAGCCCAGCCGGATGACGCTCATGCGAGCTCCTCGGTGATCCTCAACGCCTCCGGCAGCGTGAAGGCGCCGGCGTAGAGGGCCTTGCCGACGATCGCGCCCTCGACGCCGACGGCGGTCAGGCCGGCGAGCGCGCGGATGTCGTCGAGCGAGCTGACGCCGCCGGAGGCGATGACCGGCCGCGGCGTGGCGGCACACACCTCGCGTAGCAGCTCCAGGTTCGGGCCCTTCAGCGTGCCGTCCTTGGTGATGTCGGTGACGACGTAGCGGGCGCACCCCTCGGCGTCCAGGCGGGCGAGGGTCTCGTAGAGCTCGCCGCCCTCCTGCGTCCAGCCGCGGGCGGCCAGCCGGGTGCCGCGCACGTCCAGGCCGACGGCGATGCGGTCACCGTGCTCGGCGATGGCGCGGGCGCACCACTCGGGCGACTCCAGCGCCGCGGTGCCCAGGTTGACCCGCCGGCAGCCGGTGGCCAGCGCGGCGGCCAGCGACTCGTCGTCCCGGATGCCGCCGGAGAGCTCGACGTCGACGTCCAGCTCGCCGACGACGCGGGCCAGCAGCTCGCGGTTGGAGCCACGGCCGAAGGCGGCGTCGAGGTCGACCAGGTGCACCCACTCGGCGCCGTCGGTCTGCCACTGGAGGGCGGCGTCGAGGGGGTCGCCGTAGGAGGTCTCGCTGCCGGCCTCCCCCTGCACGAGGCGGACGGCCTGTCCGTCGGCGACGTCGACGGCGGGGAGGAGCTGCAGCTTCGGCACGGTGACCAGCCTAGGAGCGGCGGCGCCGGTGCACTGCGGCAGGCTGTCGCCGTGGAGTTCGCAGAGGTGGTCCGGCGCCGTCGCATGGTGCGCAACTACGACCCCGACCGCCCGGTGCCCGCCGAGGTGCGGGAACGGCTGCTGGCGCACGCCATCCGGGCGCCGTCGGCCGGGTTCAGCCAGGGCTGGGCGTTCCTGGTGCTGGAGACCCAGGAGGAGCGGGACCGCTTCTGGACGGCGACCACCGACGCCGGTGCGCCCGACGGCTGGCTGACGCGGATGCGCCGGGCGCCGCTGCTGGTCGTGCTGTTCTCCAACAAGCAGGCCTATCTGGACCGCTACGCCGAGCCGGACAAGGGGTGGGCCGACCGCGACGAGGCGCGGTGGCCGGTGCCGTACTGGGACGTCGACGCGGGGATGGCGTCGCTGCTGATGCTGCTGACCGCCGTCGACGAGGGCCTGGGCGCCTGCTTCTTCGGCGTGCCGGGCGACAAGGTGGATGCGCTGCGGGCCGCGTTCGGCGTGCCGCCGGAGTACCGGCCGGTGGGCTGCCTGGCGTTCGGCTACGCCGGGGACGGCGACCGCCGCTCCCCCTCGCTGAGCCGGGGCCGGCGGGGCGTCGACGAGGTCGTGCACCGCGGGTGCTGGTGAGCGGAGACCCGGGCTGCGGCGCGGTCGCGACCGTCCACCTCGACGCGCCTCCGGCCCTGGTGCTGTCCGTGCCGCACGGCGGAACACTCGTGCCAACCCGGTGCGCGGAGGGTCTGCGCGTCCCCCCGGAGCAGCTGTGGTCGGACTGGCGGACCGCCGAGCTGCTCGACCTGAGCGCCGATCTCGTCGTCCCCGCGGTCGTGGCCAGGCTGAGCCGCTTCGTCGCTGATCCGAACCGAGCGCCGGTCGAGCCCCTCCACGGTGACTTCTGGTCCACAGCGGTTCCGGCGCGCGACCCCGTCGGGGCGCCGCTGTACGACCGACCGCTCACCGCCGAGGAGCTGCAGTACCGCCTCGAGCTGGCACACGTTCCTTTCCACCGGGCGCTCGACCGTGCGCTGGCCGCAGCATTGCACCGGCACCCGCGGGTGCTGCTGCTGGATATGCACAGCTTCGGCCTGCCGCTGGGCGTGGATGTCGTCCTCGGCGACGGCGGAGGCTCGACGGCCGGCCGAGGGGCAAGCGAACAGGTCGAGCGGGCGTTCCGCCAGCAAGGGTTCACGGTTGCCTGGAACCTTCGCTTCACCGGGGGCCACATCGTCCGGCGATGGGCGAACGACCATCGGGTCGACGCGCTCCAGGTGGAAGTGAATCAGCGGCTCCACCTGAACAGCTCGGACGTCGAGGCCGCCCGCCCGAACCCGCGGCCGGATGCAGCAGGCTGGCTGACGACGCGGCGGGCTCTCGCCGGAGTGATCGGTTCGCTCGTCCGCTCGGTGTGCTGACCCGTGAGGACTGGCGACTAAGGTCGCGGGGTCACCGACGGGCCCTGACGCCGGCATGACCGGATGGCCGCGCAGCTCTGGGGCACGCGAAGACGGCGCCGACTACACCCCTCACGACCGGCCCGGAATGGTGGAACTGGTCTGGACCCGCCTTGCTGGCTCTGCAGCTCCTCGACTGGCTTGATCAGTCCAGCGTGTTCAGCCAGTTGGTAAGCAGTTGGGCGCCGGCGTCGCCGCTCTTCTCGGGGTGGAACTGCGTCGCGGACAGCGCCGTGTTCTCCACCCCGGCCACGAAGCGGTCGCCGTGCTCGGCCCAGGTGACCTTGGGCTTGGGCAGCGGGGACGGACCGGTGTCCTGACCGAGCGCGAAGTCGCGGACGCCGTAGGAGTGCACGAAGTAGAAGCGCTCGTTCTCGAGGCCGTCGAAGAGCACGCTGCCGGGGGCGACGTCGACCTGGTTCCAGCCCATGTGCGGCAGAACGGGGGCCTGTAGCTGCTCGACGACTCCGGGCCACTCGCCGCAGCCCTCCGCGTCGTGGCCGTGCTCGACGCCGCGGTCGAACAGGATCTGCATGCCGACGCAGATGCCGAGCACGGGGCGGCCACCCGCGAGGCGACGGCCGATGATGCGCGGGCCGTCGACCGCCTTGAGGCCCTCCATGCACGCGGCGAAGGCGCCAACCCCGGGGACGACGAGACCGTCGGCGTCCAGAGCGGTCTGCGCATCGGAGGTCACCGTGACATCGGCGCCCACGCGGGCCAGCGCGCGCTCGGCCGAGCGCAGATTGCCCGACCCGTAGTCGAGGACCGCCACCTTCTTCACCCCTGCCACGCTACCGACCAGCGCAGCGACCCTCCTCGTAATTCCCGCGCCCACGTGTGCCCGGTAGGTCTGCCTGGAACTGCACACAACCTTCGAAGTGCTAAACCGCACGCCCTGATGTCGAGCCTGACGGATCCGCACGTCCCTTGAGCCCTGGTTTGAGGGAGCCATCCGATGTAACGACCTACCGGTAACCCCTACCGCGCCGGCGGATTAAGCATCAGTGGTCTTCCAAGCTTGCACTGTCGCGAGAGCCTCAATCCTCAGGGACAAGCGGGATGCCCAACGCTTCGCTGACCCGATCATCAATGCCGCGATAGCTCGCCAGGACCCACTCGCCGCACGGTTCGATGGGCGCGGGCAGCAAGTTCCCGGAGACGTCGCGGTACTCCCCGTTGGCCAGACGGAAGCAGGGGCTCGGGAGCAAATCTTCTGGCTCCAGAGGCCGGCTATTCACCGTCTCGAAATAGCCCTTTTTCCAAGCCAGTTGATTAGTGAACACAGGAGGAATCAAAAGTCGATCCGGCTTTAACGTTCGCATGTCCGGCTGCTTCGCCTCTGAGCGCGCCCGGTAAACGTAAATAAGATTGGCTCCAGGCATGGGGGCCCGGGAAAGATCCAAATTGATCTCAACCACACGACCAAAGAGGTACAGGCCGTCGGGCGGCTGCATTGCGAACACGTCGCCTACCTGAGGCTTTTTGCGTGACGCCCTAAGTGTCCTTAGGTTAACACTCAACGCCCATTCCTCCTGAGCCATGACATTCCCCACGCCAGTGCCTCGGTGTAGTGGCGACGCCTAGAGGAGATGCTATTAATTTTGTTCAAGTACTGTGGGTTCGATCTAATCAAGGCTTGCTCGATTGCCCGTGCTTGGCGACGAGTGACCGGCTCTGTGGTGACTGCCGCGATATCGAACCGGTCCCCGTGCTGCGCCTGTCGCCTCTCAAGGTTCCTGGTGATTCCTGCATATACATCCTTGCCGTTACGGAATCCCTGGTATACGTGAGTGTCTGCCTTGCGACTCCCCCCATTTATCCAGCACTTGTTGTGCACGAGGATTCTCCGGTCACCCACGTGGTAGGTGTGGAGTCCCTCGACGGAGAGATTGTAAGCGCGAGCACTCCGAGCCGTGTCCATCTTCAGCCCGCTGACGGTTAGCAGCCCACCGTCCGCTCCTAGAACGTGCTCGCCCTCGTCGAGCTGGTCGGCCCGCTGGTACTGCCCGTCGGATGCATTCCAGAAGGGGTGATCCTCCGTTGTTGTGATGGTCTCGCCATCGACAACCAGGTCGATGACTGTGTCCTCGTGGACCCAGACATGGTCGACCTCCTTGGCCGCCTGCTCTCCGGTCTCGGGATCAGACGCGATGACCCGGTCACCGACTCGCACGTCCTCGATAGGCTTGCGGCTGCCGTCCTCCATCAACACCGTGGTATCGCCAGTGAATGAACACGCCCTCGACTTCGACAGAGTGCTCCGCACCCGGCCGTAAGACCGCTTGACCGACGAGCTGGCCTTCTTCTTGACCTTGTGGACAGCCTTCTTCACCCGGTTGGACGCGCTTCGGTACTTTTTCGCTGCCCGGGACACCTTCACGGCTCGGTAGGCTTTCTTGGAGCTGCGTACGACCTTCGACGCGCTGTAGGCTTTCTTCGCCAGCTGCGCGACCCGAACGACCTTGGCCGCGCCGGCGACGACGTTGACACCTGGGACGAACATCGCCGCTGTCGTGGCGATGTCGTACTTGTACTTCCAGGCGTAGTGCCCGACCTTCTTCGCGGCGCTATATGCGGTGCGCCCGACGCTGCGAGCAACCTTGGTGACCTTCGTGACGGCTTTCTTGAACTTGCGCCCCGCCTTCTTAATGAAGCTCGGCCACAAGCCTGTCGGGTCCGCCAGCACCAGCGGGTTGTCGCCGGCGTAGACGTAGCTCGACGCGTCGGGCTCGAACTCCGCAGGGTCACGAGAGATGAACCGGCTCAGCCGCGGGTCGTACGAACGCACCCCCATCTGGGCGAGCCCGGTCTCGGTGTCGGTGAGAACCCCGTAGGAACCGACGAATGTGAAGGGGTTCATCGCCCGCAGACCGGCCTGCAGGGGCGAGTCCTCGCCCTGGTCGACCAGGTTGCCCCATGCGTCATACCGGTAGGACACGGGCCGGCTCGTGGGTGGCGGTGTCGGTGAGCTCGAGCGTCGACCCGCGCACGTCTGTACGGAAGGCATAGACGGCCTCCGCCATCTGCAAGCTCAGCGGCGCACCGGCGGGGTCGTAGCCGAACTTCGCCACCATCCCGTCGCGGTCGACCGTCGCCAGCCGCCCGGCGTCCCACGAGTACCTGGTCGTCGATACCGAGCCGTCGGGGCTGTGCACCGTCTTGGTCTGCCGTTTGCCGGTGCCGTCGTAGACGAACTCCACCCGGACGCCGTCCGGCCGAGACATCGCTGCCAGACGGCCGTCGGCCGTCCAGGAGTACGTCGTGAGACCGTCCGGGCTGATCAAGCGGATCAAGTTGCCCGCCTTGTCGTACACGAAGGCGGTGTGCTCGACCTCCGCGCCCGAGCCGACCGTCCGCCGCACCAGCTGACCGGCCTGGTTGAACGACTGGCGCACCGGCCGCCCCGACCCGTCGATCGCGAGCATGTTGCCCTGCGGATCGTAGGTGAAGGTGCGCATTCGGTCGTCGCCGTCGGCGCCCCGGCGGACTTCTTCGACCAGCCGCAGGTCCTCGTCGTACCGGTAGCCCGCCAGAGTGTGACCGGCCAAGGCGTCGCTGACGGAGGTGAGGTTGCCGTCGGCGTCGTAGCCCAGTTCCCAGTCCAGCGACGGCGCGGCGTCGATTTGCGGCCGCAGCCGGACCGCGGTGACCTGCCCTTCGGCGTCGAACCTGCGTTGGTCGTGCTCACCCGTCGCGTGGTACAAGTCGGTCGGGTTGAGCTTGTCGGAGGAGGCGATGGTGGTCGGCTTGCTGGCGCCGCTCACCATCTGGGACGCCAGGTCCCCGGCCTCGTCGTAGGTGAAGGTGGTCGTGTCACCGTCCCGGTCGACGGCGACCTCGTTGCCGGCTGCGTCGTAGGTGAAGGAGCTCACGACGTTCGCTTGGTCGACCGCAGTGACAACTTGCCCCTCGGCGTCGTAGCCGAAGGTCTGCGTGCCCGTCGGGTCCTGGACGGCGGTGACCTGACCCCCGACGTCGTCGGCGAGGAGGCTCTGGCTGCCGTCCGGCAGCGTATAGCCAGCCGTGTCACCGTCGCCCTCGTACTGCATGGTGAGCGTGCCGTCGACGTCGGTGAACGCGCTGATGGCGCCCGACGCGTCGTACTGCACGGTCTCTGTGCGCAGCACGGGCACACTGTGGTCCAGCTGGTAGGCGGACGCACCAGTCACCGAGCGCACCTCGAGGGTCCACGTACCTGCAGACGGCACATCGTGGACCAGAACCGCCGGGCGTGCCGGGCCCGTCGCCTCGGAGACCACAGCACCCGAGGGGTCTTTGAGGACCAGGTCGAGGTCGGCCGAGCTGTCCTCCCAGTCGACCACCGCGCTCACCACTCCGCCCACGGTGATCGGCAGCTGATGCACCACCGACTTGCCCGTGCCCGTCACGACACCGCTGACGCTGCCCGGCTCGGTTCCTGGCAGCGTCCGACGCACGGGCCTGCCCAGCGCGTCGTAATCGATGCGGGTCGTGTTCCCGCTCGGGTCGGTGGTTGCTATCTCGTTGCCCGCCGCGTCGTACACGTGCTCGACAGTCCGGCCTTCGGGTGTCGTCTCTGCCACCAGCTGACCGGCGTCGTCGTAGGTGTAGCTGGTCGTGAAGCTGTCCCCTGCGGCATCGGCCTCGTTGCTGGACGCGCTGGTCACCGCGGCGACCGACCCGTCGAGGTTGTAGGAAACCTCGGTGGTGCCGCCGTTGGCATCGGTCTGGCCGATCAACTGTCCGGCCGCGTCGTAGTCGAAGGATTCTTTACCCGCCGCGTCCTCGAGCACGGTCACCTGACCCTCCGAGTCGTACGCGGCGGTCAGCGTCGAGCCATCAGGACTGGTCTCTGAGCGGAGCTGACCGTCGGCGTCGTACTCGAAGGTCGTGGTCTTGCCGAGCTCGTCGACCACCGCGACTGCGTTGCCGTCGAGGTCGTACCGGGTCTGCTCGACGCCGCCAAGCGGCTCGCCGACAGACTCCAGGTTGCCCAGCTCGTCGTACTCGTACGTGGTCGTGTGCGCCGCCGCGGTGACTCCGTCGACGTTCCCCTGCGGGCTGGTCTCGGCGATCACATTGCCTGCGCCGTCATAGGCGTACGTGGTCGTGGGCCGCGCCCCTCCGGGTGTCTCCGGCGGGGCCTGGACGGTGACGACATTGCCTTCGGCGTCGTGGTCGTAGTCGGTCGACCGGCCCATCGGGTCGGTCTCCTGCACGAGGTTGCCTGCCTCGTCGTACGCGAAGGTCGTCGTGGCGCCGAACGGGTCTTCCTCGGACACCAGGTTGCCGTCAGCGTCGTAGGTGTAGTGGACCGTCTGCCCCAGTTCGTCGGTCTCCGAGGTGACCTGCCCGGCGGCATCGTAGGTCGCCGTCTCGGTGTGGCCGAGATCGTCGACCGTCTTCACGACATTGCCTTCGGCGTCGAATGTGTAGGTGAGGCACGGCGTCCCCTGCTCGCACAAGCGCGAGACGTTGCCGTCCGCGTCGTACTCGTAGGTAGTAACCTGCCCGGCTTCGTCGACGTCTCGGATGATGTTGCCGTCAGCGTTGTAGGTGGCCGTGGTGGGCGCCGTCGCGGGACCGTCCTCCCGCGTGACGTTGTGGTCCTCGTCGTAGGAGTAGGTCGTGACGTCGCCGGTGTCGTCTCGGTACTCCGTCATAGCGCCAGCGGGGTCAAGGACGAACGTCTCACCGGGCCCAACGGGGCTGACTGCATGATCCTGCGGGGTGCGCACGACCACCGTCGTGGCTGGGTCCCCTGTGTAACCGAAGGACGTGGGGGCGTCTTTCTGCGCCGCGATGGCCTTGGCGTCGTACACCTTCTCCACCCGACCGGCCCGGTCGTAGACGATGCGCGAGACGCCGTTGGCCGCATCAGTGACGCCGATCAGCCGGTCGGTGTCGTCGTCGTAGACGTACTGGCGCGCGACGCCGGGGCGGGGGCCGGCCACCGTGGCCAAGCGGCCGCTCAGGTCGTAGGCGTAGGTCCAGGTCCGGTCACCGGGTGCCGTGACGGCCGTCAGCTTGCCGCCGGAGTAGGCCAGGGAAAGCTTGGCCTCCGCGGCGGTGCACGTCTCGGCGCCGACGCAGACCGCGGTCACCTGGCTCTGCTCGTTCCGGGCGACGGTGAGGACATTGCCAGCCTCGTCCGTCACGGACAACCGGCGGCCCGCAGCGTCGTAGCGGCTCACATTGTCCGCTTCGTCGTGGACGAGCCAACCCCCGCCATCGACGGCCTCGAGGGTGTCCGTGACGCCGTCCGGCGACACATAGCCGCCGTCCGCGGCGCGCACGAACACGTGCTCTCGGCCTGCGGCGTCGAGGTGTGTGACGTCACCGTTGCGGTCCTCGATCAGCGTGTCGTCGTACGTACCGCGCCAGCCAAGGCCCAGCGACGAGCGCGTGGTGGAAGAGCTGCTGTAGACCCGTTCGAAGACGGCGTCAAAGCCGGTGCCCGGCTGTTCGGCGTCACGGGCGGCGACGACGAGGGTGCCGGTGCCGAGCGCGACCTGCGCGTCGGTCGCTCCGTCCACGGCCAAGCCGTCGATGCCGACGGTCTCCTCCCAGTCCTCGGGCGAGGCCTCGGCGTTGTCGACGACGATGCCGAGCTCCGCTGCGTCCGTGCGGACATGTCCGACTGCGTCGGTGTAGGTGACGAGCACGGTGAGGGGCCCGTCCTCGGCGTTGCGCGTGTCGAGGTTGACCGACCAGCCATCGGCGCCGAGCGTGTCGGCCGCGACCGGCGTCCGCACCCCCTGCCGCAAGGTGGAGACATCCACACGGGCCACGCCGCTGCCGGCGTCCTCCGGCTCGGCGCTGACTCTCACGACACCGGAGGTCTCGGCCCACTCGACCGGAGCGGAGATGGCGCCGGTCGGCGCATCCCGATCCACGCGAAGGCCGTACGTGCTGGTGACGCTGCAGCCACCGTCGGTGAAGCAGGTGCGGACGTGCAGATAGTGCGCGCCGTCGCCGGGCAGGCTGCCGCTCCATGCCGCCTCGGTTTGTGTCGGCTCCTCCGCCGGCGCACCTTCAGCCATGCCGTCCAACGAGACCGCATAGCCAACGACGTCCTTGCCCTGCGCCGGCGCCCAGGTCGCCGTGGCCTGGTTGATCTCCGTCCAGACGGCCTGGTCCGGGTGGCTGGTCGAGGTGATCGCGGGCCCAGCCCGAAGGCTCGTGTCGACGTGAATCTTGCGGTGCGTCGCCGGGCCCCAGTTGCCGGCCCGGTCGAGCGCACGGACATGCAGCCAGTGGACGCCGTCGACCGTCGTGCCCGTGAACGTCGTCGCCGTCTGGGTGACCGTCGGGCCCGGAACGCTGTCAGCCGTTTCGTTGAGGAGCACGGCGTAGCCGACCACGGGGCTGGTAGAGGACGGTGCGGTCCAAGAGGCCCGCACCTCGGTTCCGGGGTAGGCGCTGGCGGGGTCCGGGTGAGTACTGCTGGACATGACCGGCGCGGCCGGTGCCTGGCCGTCGACGTTGAATGCGCGGTGGACGGTCGGACCGACGTTGCCCGCCCGGTCGACCGCCTTGACGTGCAGGAACCAGGCGCCGTTGCCCTTCGTGGCCCGGACCGTGCTCGATGTCTGACCGTCACCCGTGGGCGCGGTGGTCGGCTTGTCGTCGACGACCACGACGTAGCGCGCGACCCCGCTGGTGTCGGCGTTTGGGGTCAGGGTGGCGTTGAGGTCGGCCCCGTACCACTGCGCCGGGTCGGGGTGGCTGCTGGAGGCGACAGTCAGGGTCGGCGGTGCGGTGTCGACCTGGAAGCGGTAGTGCGCGGTCGCCCCCCAGTTGCCGGCCTTGTCGACAGCTCGCACATGCAAGAAGGTGACGCCGTCCGCGGCCGTGCCGTTCCAGGATGCCGTCGTTTGCAGAGGTGTCGTCGTGGCGGGGACCGTCGTGGAGCTGCGATCGCGCACCACGGCGTAGCCCTGGATGCCGCTGGCGTCGCCTGGTGCAGCCCACGCCGCAGCTAGCCCGGTACTCCTCGACCAGGCGCTCTGGTTGGGATGTGACGTCGACGTGACAGTGGGTGCGGCAGGTGCGCTGCGGTCCTGTTTGAAGCCGAACCACGACGACCACGGCGAGAAATCCGTCCCGTCCCAGGCGCGCACGCGGTACTCGTAAGCCGCGTTCTCCGCGACGGCCACCGACGGCCTCCACGCCACCTTCGTGTTCTGGGTGGCCGTGGCCGGGGAGCCGTACGCCACGCGAGTCGTCCGGCCCGACCAGATCTCGAAGTCGTAGCGCAGGCCGTTGCCATCCCGGTCGGACGACTGCGCGGTCAGGGTTGGGATCAGGTTGGTGGGGTTGACCGCCGCGGGGGTGCCGCAGATGTACCTGCAGGGTGTGGCCGAGAGGGCGCCCGGAGCCGTGGCGATGGTGTTGTAGGTGATCGCAAGCTTGGGGGTCAGCGCGGCCGAGCTGCATGGTGCCATATCTGCGGCGGCGCTCGGGTTGCCGGAACAGAACTTCTTCCAGCCCGAAGCACTGGTCTCGCTGGCTCGGATGATCATCCCGTGATTGGCCAGCCCGCCACGGGTCCAGCCGTCCACCATCTTTTGGACATTGACGGTTCCCCAGCCGTCGGCGCAGTTGCTGTGACCAAAGGAGAAGCTGCCGCTGCCCGCCCAGGTCCCCGACGTCGTGTGCGCAGGTTGGGTGGCCCAGTTGGTCGTGGTTCCGAAGCCTGCGGTGAGCGGGTGAGCGTTGACCCCAGCGGCGTTGCAGGAGTACGACCAGACGTTGTACAGGCGCAACGTCGCCGCCGTGATGTGCCGGCCGGAATAGGCGGCGACGTCGAAGCGCAGCATCGAGCGCGCCACTGTCGCACCGTCGTACGTGCCGACGCGGAGCTGGGCGTTCGAGTACTGCGAGCTCGAGAAGCCCTCCTGCACCCAGGTGTCCGCGGTGCCGCCTAGAGTGACGCCGGGATCGACCGTGACCGGGTATTTCGTAGAGCTGTCGCGGAGCCATCCGGTGTCCGGCTTGAGAACAAGCTCCGCGCCGCCGGGCACCTGCCGCACCTCTGTAGCCACGTCGGCGCTGCGGCGAGGCTCGCCCGACGCGGGGTCGACCGAAGCGTCCCACATGCGGGGAGCCGGCACGCGGGCGACCACCCGGTCGCGGCGGTCGACGAGGACGAGCATCCCTGCCTCGTCCTTCCGCAACTCGACGCCACTGAGGCGGTAGGTGAAGCGGTACTCGGGGTCAGCTGGGATCTCACGGAGCCGTAGGTACTTCTCGTAGCCACTCGCGGTTGCGGCGAGCTCGAGGTCGGTGCCGGGGGCCACGCCGCGATAGGTGGCAACACCGCCCGAGACTGTCGCAGCAGGCAGTTTGCTTGGCCAGGCAACCGTGACACGTCGCTGGCCGATGCGCAGCTGCACGAGGTCGCGGTCACGGCCGCCGCTGCTGAAAGAGACATCTGCGGGGCTGACCGCCGGCGCCAGCCGGTTCCCTTGACGGCCGAGCGTGAGGTCGATGTCCTGCCAGACCCCTCCCCTATGCACCCGGACGGGACTGCTCGATATCTCGTCCGTCGTTGTGCCGTCCGGGTTTGCGAAGGTGGTGGACCGATCGGTGCGCCGTTCGAGAATCTCGACCGGCTTGCCGCCGGCCTTGGCCTTCTCCTGCGCCCGCACCGCCTCCGGGCGCTCGTCGATCGGCTTTGGCGCGGCTGCCGCCGGCGGAGCGATCGCGACGTCCACTCCGCCCACGAGGACGCTGACGCTGACGAAGGCGGCGAAGAGCAAGCGAGCGCGACGCATGACTGGCTTCCCGTCGTTCGGAGGCAAGGGCCCGAGGAGAGCCGTCGAAGTATGGGGAGCTAGCAGCCGCTAAAGGTGACCTGATGCACAACGTAGCCAGGCTGTTACATGATGTTCGACTCACCGGTCACAGGCGACACAGTGGCCCTCGCTGCCTCACGTGCCACGCGGTGCTGGGATACCGGCGTCGTCCCAGGACAGGACGGTGAGTTCCGGCCACTCGGCGAGCCAGCGCGCCGCCTTGGACTCGTAGACGTCCCGCGGCGCCAGCCGGCGGTTGGGCCGCACCACCAGGGCGAACAGGTCGTCGTAGCCGTGCGGTGCGTACACCCGCGGTGAGCCGTCGGCGTCGACGGTGACCCCGACGCAGCAGCACACCGCAGCGAAGTGGTCGATGGCGTCGGCGCAGTCGCGGAACGCCGGCGCCGGCACCCCGAAGTGGTCGGCGTACCAGAGGTGCACCCGCGCCTCGTTGCGGATCTCGACCGGCACCGGCAGGTCGGCGAACAGCTCCGCGCCGGCCCGGATGACCGCGTCCTCCGCCTCCCACGAGGTGTCCTCGTCGAAGTAGAAGAAGTCGGCGTCGCGGATCCCGGTGCCGGCCGGCCGCCCGGTCAGGTCGTTCCACACCGTCTGGAACAGCACGCCGGCGGTGAGCCACCAGTCCCCCACGCCGAGCGCAGGCGCGCGGTCGAGCACCGCCGCCACCGTCGGGTCGCCCAGCACGGTGCGCAGAAAACGCTCCTCGCCTGACGAGCTCACGCCCGGCTCAGACGAAGCGGAGGATGCCGGAGGCGGTCGCCAGCAGCGCCGCCAGCAGCAGGACCGCCGCCAGGACGATCTGCGGGGTGCTCCGGACCGGGGTGTCCTCGTCGACGCTCCACACGCTCCACGCGCCGCCGAGCAGGAAGCCCCCGAGCACCAGCAGGACCAGACCCGAGTCCACCGGCTACAGGGCGCCCTTGGTCGAGGGCACGTCGGTGACGCGGGGGTCCAGCGCGACGGCCTGGCGCAGCGCCCGGGCCAGCGCCTTGAACTGGCCCTCGACGATGTGGTGGGCGTCGCGGCCGGCGTACAGCACCCGCACGTGCAGGCTGATCCGCGCGTTGAAGGCGAAGGACTCCAGCACGTGCTTGGTGAGCGACGTCGGGTAGTCCGGGCCGATCATCGGCGTCATGTTCTCGGGCTCGGCGTGCACGAAGTACGGCCGGCCGGAGAGGTCGACGGCGGCCTGCGCGAGCACCTCGTCCATCGGGATCGTCGCGTCGCCGTAGCGCGTGATGCCCCGCTTGTCGCCCAGCGCCTCGGCGAAGGCCTGACCCAGCGCGATGGCGACGTCCTCGACGGTGTGGTGCGCGTCGATGTGCAGGTCGCCGTCGGCCTGCACGGTGAGGTCGATCCCGCTGTGCTTCGACAGCGCCGTGAGCATGTGGTCGTAGAAGCCCACGCCGGTGCTGATCGAGCTGGTGCCGGTGCCGTCGAGGTCGAGTTCCAGGACCAGCTTGGTCTCGCTGGTCGCGCGCTCCACCCGGGCGGTGCGGCGTGCAGGTGCGGTCATGGCGTCAGTCTCCCAGAACGGTGCGCTGATCCCGGACGACCTCACCCAGCGCGGTGAGGAACGCGTCGGTCTCCGCGGTGGTGCCGGCCGTGACCCGCAGCCACCCGGGCAGCCCGACGTCGCGCACCAGGACCCCCCGGTCCAGCAGCGCCTGCCAGGCGGCCGGCGCGTCGGCGAACCGGCCGAACAGCACGAAGTTGGCGTCGCTGGGCACGCTGGTCAGGCCCAGGGCGGGCAGCTCCGCCACGATCCGGTCGCGCTGCTCCCGCACCGCGTCGACGGTCGCGAGCAGCGCGTCGGTGTGCGCGAGCGCGGCCCGCGCGGCGGCCTGGGTGAGCGAGCTGAGGTGGTAGGGCAGCCGCACCAGCTGCAGCGCATCGACGACGGCGGCGTCCGCGGCCAGGTAGCCCAGCCGGAGCCCGGCCATCCCGAACGCCTTGCTCATGGTCCGGCTGACGGTCAGCCGCGGGCGCCCGGGCAGCAGGGTCAGCGCCGAGGGAGTGCCGGTCCGCGCGAACTCCGCGTACGCCTCGTCGACGACGAGCACACCGTCGGTGGTCGCGTACAGCTCCTCGATCGTCGCCAGCGGCACCGCGGTGCCCGTCGGGTTGTTCGGGCTGGTGACGAAGACGACGTCGGGCGCCGTCTCGCGCACCTGCGCCACCGCGGCGGCGGGGTCGATCGTGAAGTCCGCCCGCCGGTGCCCGTCGACCCACCCGGTGCCCGTGCCGGCACTGATGATCGGGTGCATCGAGTAGGACGGCGTGAAGCCCAGCGCCGTCCGCCCGGCCCCGCCGAAGGCCTGCAGGATCTGCTGCAGCACCTCGTTCGAGCCGTTGGCGGCCCACACCTGGGCGGGTTCGAGCGACGTCCCCGCGGACCGCGACAGGTAGGCCGCCAGGTCGGCGCGCAGCGCCACCGCGTCCCGGTCGGGGTAGCGGTTGAGCTCCAGGGCCGCGTGCCCGAGCGCCGTCCCGAGGTCGGCGAGCAGCTCGTCGGGCAGCGGGTGCGGGTTCTCGTTGGTGTTGAGCCGGTGCGTGGCCGGCACCTGCGGAGCGCCGTAGGGCGTGCGGCCGCGCAGCTCCGGCCGCAGCGGGAGCTCGTCCAGCGAGGTCACGAACGCTGCCGGATCCGGACGGCGGCGGCGTGCCCGGGCAGGTCCTCGGCTCCGGCGAGGACGTCGATGTGCCCCGCGACGTCGGCCAGCGCCTGCTCGTCGTACTCGATGACGTGAATGCCGCGCAGGAAGGACTGCACGCTCAACCCGCTGGAGAACCGGGCGCACCCGCCGGTGGGGAGCACGTGGTTGGAGCCGGCGATGTAGTCGCCCAGCGAGACCGGCGACCACGCCCCGACGAAGATCGCGCCGGCGTTGCGCACCCGCTCGGCCACGGCCCGGGCGTCGCGGGTCTGGATCTCCAGGTGCTCCGCGGCGTAGGCGTCCACGACCCGCAGCCCGGCGTCGATGTCGTCGACCAGGACGACGCCGGACTGGCTGCCGTCGAGGGCGGTGGTGATCCGGTCGGAGTGCTTGGTGGCGGTGACCTGTCCCGGCACCAGGTCGAGGACGGCGTCGGCGAGCGCCTCGCTGTCGGTGACCAGCACGGCTCCGGCCAGCGGGTCGTGCTCGGCCTGGCTGATCAGGTCGGCCGCCACGTGCGCCGGGTCGGCGGTGTCGTCGGCCAGGATCGCGACCTCGGTGGGGCCGGCCTCGGAGTCGATGCCGATGAGCCCGCGCAGCAGCCGCTTGGCCGCGGTGACGTAGACGTTGCCGGGGCCGGTGACCATGTCGACCGGCTCGCAGGACCCCGCGCCGTAGCCGAACACGGCGACGGCCTGCGCCCCACCCACGGCGTAGACCTCGGTGATGCCCAGCAGCGCGCAGGCGGCCAGCACGCCCGGGTCGGGCAGCCCGCCGTGGTCGCGCTGCGGCGGTGAGGCCACCGCGATCGACTCGACGCCGGCGATCTGCGCGGGGACGACGTTCATCACCACGCTGGAGAGCAGCGGCGCCAGCCCGCCGGGGACGTACAGGCCGACCCGGCGCACCGGCACCCAGCGCTCGGTCACCGTGCCGCCGGGCACGACCTCGGTGGTGACGTCGCTGCGGCGCTGGTCGGCGTGCACCTTCTGCACGCGGGCGATGGCCTCCTCGAGGGCCGCCCGCAGGGTCGGGTCGCACTCGGCGAGCGCGCGGTCCAGCGCCTCCTGCGGGACGGCGAAGTCCTCGTTGTCCACGCCGTCCAGGCGCGCGGTGATCTCGCGAACGGCCTGGGCACCCCGGATGCGCACGTCCTCGCACAGCGGGCGGACGGTCGCCAGCACGGAGTCGATGTCGGTGGCGGCGCGCGGCAGCAGGCCGGAGAGCTCCCGGGTTCCCGGCAGCGCGGATCCGCGCAGGTCGATGCGGGCGAGCACGGGGTTGCCTCCGGGAGGGGTGGGGTGGGACGGAGTCCCAGCCTAGCCAGCGGGCCGTAGGCTGCTGGGATGGGCGAGCTGATCCCGCTGTTCCCGCTCGGGACTCCCCTGTTCCCCGGCATGGTGCTCCCGCTGCACGTCTTCGAGCCCCGGTACCGGCGGCTGGTCCTCGACCTGCTGGCGGTGCCGGAGGAGAGCGAGCGCCGCTTCTTCGGCGTCGTCGCCATCCGGCAGGGCTGGGAGGTGGAGCGGATCGCGCCCGCCGAGGCGCTGTACGACATCGGGTGCGTCGCCCGCCTGCAGATGGTGCGGCCCCAGCCCGACGGGGGTTTCCGGGTCGTCACCGTGGGCGGCGAGCGCTTCCGGCTGCGCGACGTCGTCGTCGGCGAGGACCCGCCCTACCTGCAGGGCGAGGTGGAGTGGCTCGCCGACGAGGAGGCCGCCGAGGAGGCTGCCGGCGACGCCGACGGGCTGGTCGTCCCGGGCAGCCGGTCGTCAGCCGCTGCCGCCGCCGCACCCGACGGTTCCCCGCCGTGCGACGAGAACCTCGACGAGGTGGTCGCCGCGGTCGCCCGGGACTCGCTCGGGCTCCTGGCCGCGGGGGTGCAGGAGCTGTTCACCGACTACGTCGACGAGGTGGCCGATCTCGGCGCCGGCAGCGACGGGGAGGACGCCGAACGGGCGGCCCTGCTCGCCGCGGTGGCCGACGACCCGGCGGCGCTGTCCTGGCTGGTGGCGTCGTCGGCGCTGCTCACCACGGAGGACCGCCAGGCGCTGCTCGCGGAGTCCACCACCCGGCGGCGGCTGGCCCTGGAGACCCGGCTGCTGCGGCGCGAGCTCACCCTGCTCCGCGAACTGGGCGCGGTACCGGCTCCGCTGCAGCGCTTCGCCACCCCCATGACGGTCAACTAGGGACGACCTCGGTCAGGCCGAGCCCTCCGGCGGAGCCTCCGTGCGGCCGAGGCCGTCGTCGGCGTTGATGATCACGCCCAGCAGGTAGACCAGCACCGCCACGAACGGGGCGACCGCGAGCGCCGCGGTGGCGCCGAGCTCCAGGCCGGTGGTGACCGTCCCCCCGACGTCGGCGAGCTCGGCGTCCGACGGCCCGCCACCGAGCAGCTCACCGAGCAGCCAGGCGACCACCCCCGCTGCCGTCGCCCCGACCGCCGTCGCGGCGACGAGCACCACCCCGCGGTGGCGGCGGAGCAGCCAGGCGGCCAGGCCCCCGAGCAGCCCGACGGCGGCGAGCACCAGCACGAAGACGGCGTCGTCGGCCACGAGCAGCTCACCCGACGGCGCCCCGATGACCTGGGGCCCCTCCTCGGTGATGCGGAAGTCCGCACGCGGCGCCAGCGCCCACCAGACCAGCCCGGCCGGCAGGCCCGCCACGGCGAGCCCGAGGGCCAGCAGCGCCGCCGGGCGCAGGTCGGCCCGCAGCTCCTGCCGGCCGTCCCAGCGGTCGGCGGGCAGGGGCAGGTGATCGGTGCCGGCGACGCGGGCGTCGGCCTCGGGCGGGGTGCTCACCGGCCCAGTGAACCCCGGGTCACAGGAGGGCGACGCTGGTGGGCCCGAGCAGCGCCTTGATGTCGCCCATCAACGCGGTGCTGGGCCGCACCCGGAGCCCCTGATCGAGCCGCAGCACCGTCTCCCGGCTGCCGTTGACCAGCTTGAGCTGCACCTCGGTCGTGCCGGGGTGGCTGCCCAGCACCTCCCGGAGCCGCTCGACGACCGGCGGGGTGCAGCGGGCCGCGGCCATCGACACCAGCACCGGGCCGCGCGCGCCTTCGGTGAGCTCGGGCAGCGTGACCTCGGAACCGAACAGCGAGGGCTGGTCGTCGCGGCGGCTGATCCGGCCCTTGACCACGACGATCTGGTCCCGGACGACCTTCTCCGAGACCTCCGCCCACGTCTTGGGGAAGAACAGCACCTCGATGCCGGACTCGAGGTCCTCCAGCGTGGCGATCGCCCAGGGCGCGCCCTGCTTGTTGGTGCGCGGCGAGACCGAGGTGAGGATGCCGGCGATCGTGACGTTCGCGCCGTCCTCCACCCCGCCGGCGTTGATCTCGGCGATCGGGGTGTCGGCGTTCTGCGCCAGCACGTGCTCGACGCCGTGCAGCGGGTGGTCGGAGACGTAGAGGCCGAGCATGTCGCGCTCGAAGACCAGCCGCTCGCTCTTGGACCAGTCCGCCGTCGGGATGACGATGTCCAGCGCGCTGCCGAACGGGTCCTCGGCGGCGTCGTCCCCACCGAAGCTGCCGAACAGGTCGAACTGCCCCTCGGCCTCCTTGCGCTTGAGGCCCATCGCGGAGTCCACCGCCTGCGCGTGGATGGCGACGATGCCCTGGCGGGAGTGGTTGAGGGAGTCGAAGCCGCCGGCCTTGGCGAGGGACTCGATGACCTTCTTGTTGCAGGCCACCGTGTCGATCTTCTTCATGAAGTCGGGGAAGTCCTTGAACGCCCCCTTCTCCTCGCGCGCCTTGACGATCGAGTCGACGACGTTGTGCCCGACGTTGCGCACCGAGGCCAGCCCGAAGCGGATGTCGTTGCCGACGGCGGTGAAGTCCCAGGACGACTCGTTGACGTCCGGCGGCAGCACCTTGATGCCCATCCGGCGGCACTCGGCCAGGTAGACGGGGCGGCGGTCCTTGTCGTCCTGGACGCTGGTGAGCAGCCCGGCCATGTACTCGGCCGGGTAGTTGGCCTTGAGGTAGGCCGTCCAGTACGAGATCAGCCCGTAGGCCGCCGAGTGCGCCTTGTTGAACGCGTAGTCGGCGAACGGGACCAGGATGTCCCACAGCGTCTTGATCGCCGCGTCGGAGAAGCCGTTGGCCTTCATCCCGGCCTCGAAGCCGACGAACTCCGCGTCCAGGACGGACTTCTTCTTCTTGCCCATCGCCCGGCGCAGCAGGTCGGCCTTGCCGAGCGTGTACCCGGCGACCTTCTGCGCGATGGCCATGACCTGCTCCTGGTACACGATCAGGCCGTAGGTCTGGCCGAGGATCTCCTCGAGCGGTTCGGCCAGCTCGGGGTGGATCGGGGTGATCTCCTGCTGGCCGTTCTTGCGCAGCGCGTAGTTGGTGTGCGAGTTCGCACCCATGGGGCCCGGCCGGTACAGGGCGCCGACGGCGGAGATGTCCTCGAAGTTGTCCGGCCGCATGAGCCGCAGCAGCGACCGCATCGGCCCGCCGTCGAACTGGAAGACCCCGAGCGTGTCGCCGCGGGACAGCAGCGCGTAGGTCGCCGGGTCGGTGAGGTCCTTGCTGATCTCGTCGAGGTCGACGGGCTCCTTGCCGTTGATGACGATGTTGCGCAGCGCGTCGTCGATCACGGTGAGGTTGCGCAGGCCCAGGAAGTCCATCTTGAGCAGGCCGAGCGTCTCGCAGGTCGGGTAGTCGAACTGCGTGATGACGGCGCCGTCGGCCTCGCGCCGCATGATCGGGATGCTGTCGATCAGCGGGTACCGGCCGATGATGACGCCGGCGGCGTGCACGCCCCACTGGCGCTTCAGGCCCTCGAGCTTCTTCGCCTGGTCGACGACCTCCGCCGCACCCGGGTCGGACTCGTAGCGCGCGCGGAACTCCGCGGCCTCCTTGTAGCGGGGGTGCGCCGGGTCGAAGACGCCGGTCAGCGGGATGCCCTTGCCCATCACGTCCGGCGGCATGAGCTTGGTCAGCTCGTCGCCGACCGAGTACGGCCGGTCGAGCACCCGTGCGGCGTCCTTGATCGCGGCCTTGGCCTTGATCGTGCCGTAGGTGACGATCTGGCTGACCCGCTCCTCGCCGTACTTCTCCGACACGTAGCGGATGACCTCGCCGCGGCGGCGGTCGTCGAAGTCGATGTCGACGTCGGGCATCGAGACGCGCTCGGGGTTGAGGAAGCGCTCGAAGATCAGGCCGTGGGCCAGCGGGTCGAGGTCGGTGATGCCCATCGCGTAGGCGGCCAGGGAGCCGGCGGCCGAGCCGCGGCCCGGGCCGACGCGGATGCCGTTGTCCTTGGCCCAGTTGATGAAGTCGGCGACCACGAGGAAGTACCCCGGGAACCCCATCTGGCAGATGATCCCGGTCTCGTAGTCCGCCTGCTTGCGCACGTGGTCGGGGATGCCGCCCGGCCAGCGCTTGTGCAGGCCGCGCTCGACCTCCTTGATGAACCACGAGGTCTCGTCCTCCCCCTCGGGCAGGGGGAAGCGCGGCATCAGGTCCGCACCCTCGGTGAAGGTGACCTCGCACTGCTCGGCGACCAGCAGCGTGTTGTCGCAGGCGACCGACAGCTCGCCCGGGAACAGCGCCCGCATCTCCGCGGCGCTCTTCAGGTAGTAGCCGTCACCGTTGAACTTGAAGCGGTTGGGCTCGTTGAGCCGCGACCCGGTCTGGATGCACAGCAGGGCGTCGTGGGCGGCGGCGTCCTCCTTGTGCGTGTAGTGCAGGTCGTTGGTGGCCAGCAGGGGGATGCCGAGGTCCGCAGCGATCGCCATCAGCGCCGGGCGGGTCTTCTGCTCGATCGCCAGGCCGTGGTCCATCAGCTCGGCGTAGAAGTTCTCCTTGCCGAAGATGTCCTGGAAGTCCGCCGCTGCCTGCCGTGCCCGGTCCTCCTTGCCCGCGCGCAGCCACATGTTGACCTCGCCCGAGGGGCAGCCGGTCGTGGCGATGAGGCCCTTCCCGTACCGCTCGAGCAGGTCGCGGTCGAAGCGGGGCTTGCGGTACTGGCCCTCGAGGCTGGCCAGCGAGGAGATGCGGAAGAGGTTGTGCATCCCCTCCGTCGTCCGCGCCAGCAGCGTCATGTGCGTGTACGCCGCCTTGCCCCGGTTGTTGCCGCCGTCGCCCTCCTCGTCGAGGAGCTTGTCGCCGAAGTCGAACGGTGCGCGGTCGAACCGCGAGCCCGGGGTGTAGTAGCCCTCCATGCCGATGATCGGCTTGACGCCCGCGGCCGTGGCCTGCTTGTAGAAGTCGTAGGCGCCGAAGACGTTGCCGTGGTCGGTCATGGCCAGCGCCGGCATGCCCTGCTCGGCAGCCGCCTTCGTCACCTCGGGCAGCTTGGCCGCGCCGTCCAGCATCGAGTACTCGGTGTGGACGTGCAGGTGGGCGAAGGAATCGCTGGTCACGGGCGGTCGTGCTCCTCAGTGGTCGTGCGTGCCCGGCCGGCACGGTCTCCGGCGGGCGACCGGCGGGGAAGACCGGCGTGCGAGCGCCCGGGAGAGGCGTCTCGGGTTCGACCCCGATCCTCGCACTGGAACCTGTCTACGCCGAGGGTCTGACAGGACGTGTCGGTCACGCCCGGACCCGATCGGTCACGGCAGCGCGCGCCGCATCGTGACGTGCCGGATGCCGGCCTCCACGTACTCCTCGCCGACCGCGGTGTAGCCCGCCCGCTCGTAGAACCGCCGGGCCGTCACCTGCGCGTGCAGCTCCACCGCAGTGGCACCGCGCAGCACGGCCTGCCGGTGCAGCTCGGCCAGAACCGCCGCCCCGAACCCGCGGCCCCGCACCGAGGCGTCGGCGGCCATCCGCCCCAGGGACGCCGTCGTCGAGCCCTCCGGCGGCAGCAGCAGCCGCCCGGTGGCCACGACCCGGCCGGCGTCGTCCCGGGCCCGCACGTGCACCGCGCCGGCGTCGCGGTCGTCCTGCTCGATCTCCGGCGGCACGCCCTGCTCCTCGACGAAGACGCGGGTGCGGAGGGCCACCACCTCCGGCCAGTCGTCCGGGGTGGCCACCGAGGCAGTCGGCGCGGTCACCAGGCGGGCCGGGTGGTCGGCAGCACGCGGGTGGGCACGAGGAGGAAGCGTAGGTCGATGGCGGCGTGCAGCAGCACCGGGAGGAGGAGCGACTCCGTGCTCAGGTAGAGGGCGGCCATCACGCCGCCGAGCACGCCGGTGAGCAGGATCCCCGCCCGGCCCTGGTAGGCGTGGGCCAGTCCGAACGCCACCGCGGCGATGGCCACCAGCACCCAGCCGGGCAGGTCCCCGGCGACGGCGGCGACCACGGCGAGGAAGAACCCGCGGTAGAGCCACTCCTCGCAGATGCCGGCGGTCACGCCGACCACGGTGAACAGCCGCCGCTCCCCCGCCGTCCGCGGCAGCAGCGCCAGCGTGGCGTGCCCCGGCGGCTCGGCGTGCCGGCCCTGCCCGGGCGGCCGGCGGGGCGGCGGCGCCGTCGCCTCCATCAGCGCGCCACCGCGCAGCGCGCGGGTCGAGGCGACGACGAAGACCAGCACCAGCACGACCAGCAGCGAGGTCAGGGGACCGGGCCACGACTGCGGCCAAGCGAGCCCCACCGCGGCGGCGTCGACCCCGGGCGCGGCCAGCCACACGGCGAGCGCCAGCAGGGCCAGGCCCCACTCCAGGACCAGCAGCCGGCCGTAGAAGGACCGGCGCGCGTCGGGGTCGGTGCGCAGCCGACCCTCGAAGCGGCGGTGCAGCACGTGCCCGGCGACGGGCTCGCCGGCGACCAGGTACACGGCGACGACGACGGCGGCGAAGGCCGCCGGGCCGAAGTCGGTCAACGCGTCCGGGAGCCCGCTCACGGCCGACGCCCGGGCCGGGTCAGGCCTCGGCGCGCAGGACGGCCAGCGCGCCGGCGAGGTCGGACGGGTACTCGCTGGTGAACTCCACCCACCGCCCGTCGGCCGGGTGCGGGAAGCCCAGCCGCACCGCGTGCAGCCACTGGCGGCTCACGCCCAGGCGGGCGGCCAGCGTGGGGTCGGCGCCGTAGGTCATGTCGCCGACGCAGGGGTGGCGCAGCGCGGAGAAGTGCACCCGGATCTGGTGGGTCCGCCCGGTCTCCAGCCGGATGTCCACGAGGCTGGCGGCGGGGAACGCCTCCATCACCTCGTAGTGCGTCACCGAGGGGCGCCCGCCCTGCACCACGGCGAAGCGCCAGTCGTGCCGGGGGTGCCGGTCGATCGGGGCGTCGATGGTGCCGCGCGAGGGATCGGGGTGGCCCTGGACGAGGGCGTGGTAGCCCTTCTCGACGGTGCGCTCCTTGAACGCCGCCTTGAGCGCGGTGTAGGCGCGCTCGCTCTTGGCGACCACCATCACGCCGGTCGTCGCGGCGTCGAGGCGGTGCACCACGCCCTGGCGCTCGGCGGCGCCGGAGGTGGAGATCCGGTAGCCGGCGGCGGCGAGCCCACCGATGACGGTCGGGCCGTCCCAGCCGGGGCTCGGGTGGGCCGCCACCCCAACGGGCTTGTCCACGACGACCAGGTCGTCGTCGTCGTAGAGAACCGTCAGGCCCTCGACCGGCCGCGGTGCCGCCGGTTCACCCGGAGGCGGCGGCAGCTCGACCTCGAGCCAGCTCCCCCCGCTGAGCCGGTCGCCCTTGCCGCGCACCCGGCCGTCGACCAGCACGTTGCCGGCGTCGGCGACCTCGGCCGCCACGGAGCGCGAGAGCCCGAAGAGCCGGGACAGCGCCTGGTCGACCCGCTGGCCCTCCAGGCCGTCGGGCACCGGCAGGGCGCGGCTGGTCCCGGACGCGGGCAGGCCGGGAGTGCTGGTCACTCCCCCATTGTGACGGTCGGGCTCGGCCGACCGGTGGAGCCCGCCGAGTCGTCGCCGGAGCGGGTGCCGTCGAAGTCGATGCCGCGCAGCGCCAGGAGCGCCCCGAGGATGCCGCCGCAGACGATCGCCGAGTCGGCCACGTTGAACACCGGCCACACCTCGCCGTCGGGGCCGAACACCGACAGGAAGTCGACGACGCCGCCGCGCAGGAAGCCCGGGTCGCGGAACACCCGGTCGACCAGGTTGCCGACGGCGCCCCCGAGGACCAGGCCCAGCGTGATCGCCCAGCCGGTGGAGAACAGCCGCCGGGCGGTGCGCACGATGACCAGGACGACGGCGAGGGCCACGAGCGTGAAGACGACGGTGAAGCCCTCGGCGAAGGAGAAAGCGGCGCCGGTGTTGCGCAGGTGCGTCAGGTAGAGCGCGCCACCGAGCACCCGGATGTCCTCGCCCGGCTCGATGCGGGCGACCACGACGAGCTTGGTGACCAGGTCGACGAGCAGCACGCCGGCGGCGAGCGCGAGCAGCAGACCCGTCCTCGGCCGGCGCGCGGGTCGCTGGACGTCCGCCGGGACGGGCTGTTCGGTCACGACGACGACGATAGCCGCGGTGCGGGCGGGATCGGTCAGGTCACGCGAGCCCGGGGTCGATGGGCCGCAGCCACACGGCCGTGTCCGGCGGCAGCCACCCGTCGACGGGCCCGCTGGCGAGGGCGACGCGACCGTGCCCGGCGAGGTCCACCGGGCCGGTCCCGAGGTTGACCAGGCAGCGCAGGACGTCACCGCGGTCGAACGCCAGCACGTCGTCGCCGACGTCCCGCCAGGCCATGCCGGTGCCGCGCAGGGACCGTCGCAGCCGGATCGCCGAGCGGTACAGGGCGAGCACCGACCCGGGATCGGCCTGCTGCGCGGCCACCGTCGAGCCCGCCCACCCCGCGGGCTGCGGCAGCCAGGGCTGCACGCCGGGTGCGGAGAAGTCGAACGGCGGGACCTGCCCGCCCCACGGGATCGGCACCCGGCAGCCGTCCCGGCCCCGGACGGTGTGCCCGGAGCGGATCCAGGTCGGGTCCTGCAGCACCTCCTCCGGCAGGTCCTCCACCTCCGGCAGCCCGAGCTCCTCGCCCTGGTAGAGGTACGCCGAGCCCGGCAGGGCGAGGGTGAGCAGGGCGGCGGCGCGGGCGCGGCGCAGCCCCAGGCCGAGGTCGCTGGGCGACGGCGCGAGCGCAGCGCCGCCGAACCCCGCCCCGGTGCACGCCCGGCCGAACCGGGTCACGTGCCGGGTCTCGTCGTGGCTGGACAGCACCCAGGTGGCCGGCGCACCGGTGGGCGCCAGCGCGGCGAGGGTGCTGTCGACCACCTGCCGCAGCGCCGCCGCGTCCCACGGCGCGGTGAGGTAGTCGAAGTTGAAGGTGGTGTGCATCTCGTCCGCGCGCACGTACCGGCTCAGCCGCTCCGGGCCGTTCACCACCGCCTCGGTGACGAAGAGCCGGTCGCCGTCGTAGGAGTCCCCGATCCGCCGCCAGCGCCGGAGGATGTCGTGCACCCCGTCGACGTCCCAGTGCGGGTTGCCCACCCAGCGGCGCGACTCGAAGGCGGCGCCCGGCGCGTGCCCGGCGTCGGGCAGCTCGGCGGCCTTTGCCATCGCCGGCGCGGCGTCCACCCGGAAGCCGTCGACCCCGCGGTCGAACCAGAACCGCAGGATCTCGTCGAACTCCTCGCGGACCCCCGGGTGCGCCCAGTCGAGATCGGGCTGCTCGGGGGCGAACAGGTGCAGGTACCACTGCCCCGGGCGACCGTCCGGCTCGACCACGCGGGTCCAGGCGCGCCCGCCGAAGGCGCTGATCCAGTCGTTGGGTGGCTCGGCTCCCCCGGCCCGGCCGTCGCGGAAGAAGTAGCGCTCCCGCTCGGGCGACCCCCCCGGCCCGGCCGCCAGCCCCGCGACGAACCACGGGTGCCGGTCCGAGGTGTGGTTGGCGACCAGATCGGTGATCACCCGGATGCCGGCGGCGTGCGCCTCGGCCAGCAGCGCGTCGGCGTCGGCGAGGGTGCCGAAGAGCGGGTCGATGTCGCGGTAGTCGGCGACGTCGTAGCCGCCGTCGGCCATGGGCGACGGGTTCCAGGGCGTCACCCAGACCGCGTCGACCCCCAGGTCGGCCAGGTACGGGAGGCGGCGCCGGAGCCCCACGAGGTCCCCCACGCCGTCGCCGTCACCGTCGGCGAAGCTGCGCAGGTACACCTCGTAGACGACGGCGTCCCGCCACCACGGGACGCCGGAGACGACGGCGTCCCGTCCCCCGCTAGGCAGCGCCGACGGCGGTGGCCCCGCGTGCGGCCTCCTGGGCGGCCTCGCGGTCCTGGGTCGCCAGCCGGGTCAGCTCCGCGCCCGCGTCGGCGTCGCGGGTGAGGTTCTCGCCGGTCTGCGGGTCGAAGACGTGGATCTTGCGGGCGTCCAGCCAGATCTCCGCCTCCTGGCCCTCGCGGATGCGACTGGTCGAGTCGATCGACACGACCGCCTGGGTGCGCAGCTCCTCGGAGTCCAGTTCCCGCGACAGCTCCCGCAGCTTCTCCCGGATCGCCTCCGGCGCCTCGTAGGGGATGTAGGCGTACTGCGAGTCGCCGAGCCACTCGGTGACGTCGACCCGCGCCCGGAACGTGGAGCCCACGTGCCGCTTGGCCTCGTCGACGAGCGAGGCGTCCTCGAAGTACTCCGGCCGGATGCCCACGAGCAGCAGGTCGCGCCCGCGCACCTTCGCCGCCCGCGCCTCGTCGAGCCGGATCGACCCGAAGGGCGTGCTCAGCGCGTCGCCCTCGAGCGTCGCCGGCAGGAAGTTCATCGGCGGCGAGCCGATGAACCCGGCCACGAACAGGTTCACCGGCTGCTCGTAGAGCTCGCGCGGCGAGGCCACCTGCTGGATGACGCCCTTGCGCAGCACGCAGACCCGGTCCCCGAGCGTCATGGCCTCGGTCTGGTCGTGGGTGACGTAGACGGTGGTGATGCCGAGCCGGCGCTGCAGCCGGGAGATCTCGGTGCGCATCTGGCCGCGGAGCTTGGCGTCGAGGTTGGACAGCGGCTCGTCGAAGAGGAACGCCTCGGCCTGGCGGACGATGGCCCGCCCCATGGCCACGCGCTGCCGCTGGCCACCGGAGAGGTTCGCCGGCTTGCGCTCGAGGTGCTCGCGCAGCTCCAGGACGTCGGCCGCCTCGGTGACCCGGCGGCGGACCTCGTCGTCGGGGGTCTTCGACAGCCGCAGCGGGAAGGCGATGTTCTCGAACACCGTCATGTGCGGGTAGAGCGCGTAGTTCTGGAACACCATGGACAGGTTGCGGTCGCGCGGCGCCTTCTCGTTCACCCGGGTCCCGCCGATGACCATGTCGCCGTTGGTGATGTCCTCCAGGCCGACGATCATCCGCAGCAGCGTCGACTTCCCGCAGCCGGACGGGCCGACCAGGATCATGAACTCGCCGTCGGCGATGTCCAGGCTGACGTCGTTGACCGCGGGGAACCCGTCGCCGTACTTCTTGACGATGTTCTTCATCTCGATGGAGGCCATCAGTGCTCGTCCCCTCGGTGGGTCGTGGGTCGTGAGGTCGGGATCGGGAGTCGCGTCACGGCGGTCAGCCCTTGACCGCGCCGTTGGTGAGGCCGGCGACGATGCGCCGCTGGAAGAGCAGGACCAGGACGACGACGGGGATGGTGACGATCACCGCGGCCGCGGCGATCACCGTGGTGGGGTCCTCGAACTGCGAGGCGCCGGAGAACAGACCGAGCGCGGCGGGGACCGGCCGTGAGGCATCGGTGGAGGTCAGCGAGATGCCGTAGGCGAAGTCGTTCCACGCGATGAAGAACGCGATGATCGCCGTGGTGAAGACGCCGGGCGCGGCCAGCGGCACGATCACCTTGCGGAAGGCCTGCCAGGTGGTGGCGCCGTCGACCTGGGCCGCCTGCTCCATCTCCCACGGGATCTCGCGGAAGAACGCCGACATCGTCCAGATCGAGATCGGCAGGGTGAGCGACAGGTACGGGATGATCAGCCCGAGCCAGGTGTCGTACAGGCCGATCTGCCGCCAGACATTGAACAGCGGCGTCACGATCGAGATGACCGGGAAGATCGCGACCGCGAGCGCCGTGCTGAGGATCAGCCGCTTCCCGGGGAAGTCCAGCCGCGCGATCGCGTAGGCGGCGAACATCGACAGCAGGCACGAGATGAACGTCGCGATGAGGCAGATGCCGAACGAGTTGCGCAGCGCCGGCAGGAACAGGTCGCTCGCCGTGCCGGTGAAGATCTCCTCGTAGTTGCTCCACGTCGCGCTCGTGGGCAGGAAGGAGGAGTTGGAGACGTCGGCCGGCGCCTTGAGCGACAGCGAGACGATCCAGGCGATCGGGAACAGGCAGTAGATGACGATCAGCACCCCGCCGATCCACCACCAGACCTTCGACCTCGTGGACATCAGCCCTCTCCCCTCGTCTGGGCGAGATCAACCCGGAACGCCTTAATGAAGCCGAACGCTATGAGCACCACGGAGAGGAACAGCAGCACCGAGACCGCCGAGCCGAGACCGATCTCGACCCGTGTGATCGTCTGGCGATAGGCGAGGAACGAGACGGACTCCGTCTGGTTCGCCCCCGCGGTCATGATGAAGATGCTGTCGAAGATCCGGAACGCGTCGAGGGTGCGGAACAGCAGCGCCACCATGATGGCGGCCTTCATGTTCGGGATGGTCACCCGCCACAACCGCTGCCACGCGGTCGCCCCGTCGACCTTGGCCGCCTCCTGCAGCACCTCCGGCACCTGGGCGAGGCCGGCCAGGAGCAGCAGCGAGATGAACGGCGTGGTCTTCCAGATCTCGGCCAGGCAGATCACCAGCAGCGAGGTCCACCGGTCGCCGAACCAGTCGGTGTCGGTGCCGACGCCCGGCAACCAGGCGAACCAGCTGTTGACGAACCCGGTGTTGACGTCGAAGGCGAACTGCCAGGCGTACGCCGACACGACGGTGATGACCGCGTACGGGATGAGGATCGCCGCACGCAGCACCGGCCGCAGCGTCCGGAGCGCCTTGGCCATGACGTACGCCAGCGCGAAGCCCAGGACGAGCTCCACCGCGACGGTCACCACGGTGATGAAGACCGTCACCAGGATGGCCTGCCACCACAGGCCGTCGGACAGGACGACCCAGTAGTTCTCCAGGCCGTTGAACGACTTGTTCTCCGGGTCGGTGAGCCGGTAGGAGAACAGCGAGTCGTAGATCGCCTGCGCGATCGGGTAGGCCGTGACGAGCAGCATCACGGCGAACGCCGGGCCGGCGAGCATCCAGCCCAGCTTCCGCTCGGCCTTCGACTTGTCGGACAGCCCCGAGGGCGGGGCCGAGACCGGCCGGGTCTTCTCGACCGGTGGGAGCGTCGTCTGGCTCACAGCAGTTCCTCCCCTGACAGTACGGCCGTGATCAGGTCGGTGGCCCGCTCGGGTGTCGCCTCCGGGTCGACCGCCGTCGTCGGGTGGTAGTCCCGCTGGATCGAGCCGGAGACCTCGCTGTAGTACGGCGTCAGGGGCCGCGGCGCCGCCTGCTCCAGCGACTGCCGGATCACCGGGGCCTGCGGGAACACGTCGACCACGTCGGGATCGTCGAAGACCGTCGACTTGGCCGCCGGGTTGCCGTTGGTCGTGAAGTAGTAGGCCTGGTTCTCCTCGGAGACGATGCACTCGGCGGCCTCGAAGGCGAAGTCGACGTTCCTGCTGAAGGCGCCGATGCCGAGGTTGATGCCGCCGTAGGGCGGTGCGCTCTCCTGGTCGGCGTCGACCCGCGGGTAGAGGGCCCAGCCGTAGTCGTCGGGCACCGACTGGTCGAGCGTGCCCGCCTCCACCCCGCTCTGGGCGCGGGGCCAGACGAAGGGCCAGTTGACCATGAACCCGCCGGTCTCACCCTCGAACTGGGTGGCGTTGGAGTCCTCGTTCGCCGTGGTGAACGCCGGGCCCACGGTGCCCGAGTCGGAGATCATCTGGAGCACCTCGGCCGCCCGCACGCCGGCCTCCGAGGTGAGCCCGAACTGGTAGTCCTCCGGCGCCTCGGCCTCCTCCTCGATGACCGATCCCCCGGCGGACTCGATCAGGGCGTTGACCCACACCGTCAGCGACTCCGACCGGATGCCCTGGACGCTCACGGTCGTGCCGGTCGAGCGCGCGGCCTCCACGACCTGCTCCCAGGTGACCGGCTGCGACATGTCCAGCCCGGCCTCCTCCACCACCGACTTGCGGTACCAGAGCAGCTGGGTGTTGGCCCAGAAGGGGACGGCGACGAGCTGGTCGTCCCAGGTCGACCCCTCGATCGCGCTCTGCACCACGTCCTCGGTCACCCGGTCGGCGACGTCGTCCGGGACGGGGGCCAGGAATCCGGCCTGGGCGAACTCGGGGATGTAGGGCGGGTCGAGGCTCATGATGTCGATCGAGTCGTCCTCGGCCGCGAGGCGCCGGACCAGCTGCTCGCGCTGGGAGGGCGAGTCGCGCGGCAGCTGGGACACCGTGATGCGGTACCTGCCGTCGGCCGCGTCGGTGCACCGGGAGGCGATCTCGGCCTGGCCCCCGGAGTCGGGGTTGATGTACCAGGTGAGCGTCTGGGTCCCGCCGTCGCTCCCGCAGGCGGCCAGCGTCCCCGCGGCGACCAGCGCGGCGGCTGCTCCGGCGACTCCCCGGCGGCGCGGCCGACCGGGGCGTGGCCGGGCGGCCCGGCTCGCGCCGGCTCGTGGAAGTCCAGGGGCCTCGGGCATCGGGCATCGCCTCCATGAGCGCGTTACGAAGTGATCGACGAGCGCTGCTCGGAGCGTGGTGCAGGTCACACGCGGTGTCAATTCGAACCGGAACGGTTCGTGCGGCCGTGACCTCGGCGAGACCTGGGAGGTCAGCGGGCCCGGGAGCGGACGGCGATCACCGACGGGGTGGTGACCTCCTCCGGCGTCCGGGGCAGCACGTTCCGGAAGTAGGACTGCGCCGCCTCGGCGGTCCCGACGTCGCGCTTGGCCTTCTCGGAGAGGAACCAGCGGTGCTCGAGCACCTCGTGGAACACCTCGGCCGGGGCGAGCCGGCCCGCCAGGTCCGCGGGGATGGCGTCCACGACGAGCTGGTAGACCTCGGCCAGCCAGCGGTGCGCCGCGAACGTCTCCGGCACCTGCCCGCCGCTCTTCTGCTCCAGGTGGGCGCGGAAGGCCCGGATGTCGTTGAGCAGCCGGCGGGCCTGCCGCTCCTGCACCTCCAGGCCGGTGAGCCGGAACAGCTCCCGGCGGTGCTGCCCCGGCTCGGAGACACGCGTCTCCACCCGGAGCTTCACGCCGTCCCCGTCGGTGACCAGCTCGACCTCGCCCACGTCGAACCCGAGGTCGTTGAGCCGCTGGAGCCGTTCGGCGACGCGCCAGTGCTGCTCGTCGCTGCTGAAGACCTCCTCGTGGGTCACCTCGTTCCACAGCGCCTCGTACCGCGGCGCCAGGCTCTCGGCCAGCTCGATCGGGTCGATGCTGTCGGGCAGGAGCTCGCCGAACTGGAGGTCCAGCAGCTCGGCGCCCACCCGCTCGCGGGCGAGGTCGACGTCGTAGGCCCGCCGCCCGGGTGACAGCGTCGCGTGGCGGTCCACGGTCTCGGCGTCGACCAGGTAGGCGGTCAGCGCGCCGGCGTCGAGCCGGAAGAGCGTGTTGGACAGGGAGCAGTCCCCCCAGAAGACGCCGGCCAGGTGCAGCCGGACCAGCAGCTCCACCATCGTGTCGAGCAGCTGGTCGGCCGAGTGCGCGCCCCGCGGCCGCGAGAACAGCCACCGGTAGGACATCGAGTACTCGAGGTACCGGGTGACCAGGATGGCCTCCTGGTCCCGGGGCCGGTCCACGCAGATGCCGAGCACGGAGACCGTGGGCAGCCCCTCCTCCTCGAACTCGGCGAGGAGCCGGTACTCGTGCCGCGCGAGACGCTCGTTGATCTCCTTGAGCGCGAACACCTGTCCCCCGGAGGCGACGAACCGGACGACGTGCCGGGAGATGCCGCGCTGGGGCACCTCCAGCAGGAGCGCCGGGTCCCACTGGGCCAGCGGCTCGCTCCAGGGCAGGCTGAGCAGCCCCGTCGCCTCGGCGGCGGGAGGTCGGAACAGGAACCGCATGCGAACTCCTGGATGAGGGGGCGGAACGGCCTCGGTGCAGGGTCCCGCGGCGAGCGGAGCGAGTCGAGGGGGGCACCGAGGTCCTTCTTCAGTCGGCGTCGGTCGCCGCGCCGGTCTCCCCGCGCCAGGACGCCAGGCGGCCCGCCCGGCTCACCGCGCGGAGCCGGCGCTCGGCCTCGTCCCGGGAGCGCCGCGCGGTGACGATGAGCGCCTGGTCGCCGCGCATCAGGCGGGTCTGGTCGTCGGGGACGAACGACCGGCCGTCGCGGACGAGGAGCACGACGGCGGCGTCCTCGGGCAGCCGCAGCTCGGGCAGGTAGACGCCGTGCAGCCGCGACCCCGGGGGCACCGTCACCTGCATGAGGTCGGCGTCCAGCTCGCCGAGCGGGGCGGCCTCCACCTGCACGTCGCGGGGCGCCACGGGGGTGGCGATGCGCAGCCGGCGGGCCACCCAGGGCAGCGATCCGCCCTGGACGACGGTGAAGACGACGACCAGCACGAAGACGGTGTCGAAGATCGTCGTCGCCCCGGGCACGTCCTCGGTCAGCGGGATGGTGGCCGCGACGATCGGCACGGCCCCGCGCAGCCCCGCCCACGAGATGAACGCCTGCTGCGGCCAGGGGAAGCGGAACCAGACCAGGCTGGCGACCACCGACAGCGGCCGGGCGAGCAGGAGGAGCGCGCCGCCCACCAGCAGCGCCGGCCACACCGCCTCCGGCAGCCGGCCCGGCGAGACGAGCAGCCCCAGCATGACGAACAGACCGATCTGCGCCAGCGAGGCCATGCCCTCGGCGAAGCCGATGCTGGCCGAGCGGTGCGGCAGCGTCACGTTGCCGAGCACCACCCCGGCCAGGTAGACCGCGACGAACCCGGAGGTGTGCGCCAGCGTGGCCGCCGAGTACGCCAGCACGCAGAGGGCGAGGGTGGCCAGGGGGTAGAAGCCGGCGACGGGCAGGGCGACCCGGCGCAGCAGGGCGGCCCCCGCGAAGCCGATGCCCACCCCGATCACCGCCCCGCCGATCAGCTCGGCGACCACGACGACGCCGACCAGCCACCACGGGCCGGCCGACTCCCCCGTGAGGAACTCGGCCAGCGCGATCACCAGCAGGATGACCGGGGCGTCGTTGAGGCCGCTCTCGGCCTCCAGCGAGGCGGCGAGCCGGCGCGGGAGGGGCAGCCGGCGCAGCGTGGCGAAGACGGCCGCGGCGTCGGTGGAGCTGATCACCGCGGCCAGCAGGAACGCGAAGCCCCAGCTGTAGCCGAGCACGACCGCGGCGACCGCCCCGGTGACGAGCACGCTCACCGCGACACCGACGGTGGACAGCGCGATCCCCGGCCCGATCGCCCGCCGGACGTCGGACCACCTCGTCGTCAGTCCGCCCTCGGCCAGGATCACGACCAGGGCGGCGTAGCCCAGGGTGTGGGTGAGCTCGTAGTCCTCGAACTGGACGCCGAGCCCGTTCTCCCCGAGGGCCACGCCCAGGGCCAGGTAGAGGAGCAGGCTGGGCAGCCCCAGGCGGTCGGCCAGCCGCAGCGCGACGGCGGCCACGAGCACGACGACGGCACCGATGCCGAGCGCGAGCGTCACGGTCGTGCTCACCGGCCGCCCACCCCCATGCGGGCAGTCTTCCGCATCGGCGTGTCGGCACCGTGTCGCGCCGCGACGGCGGTTCGCCTGCCGCGGTGGACGCCGCGCGGAACCCGTTTGCCGGTTCGGGGAGAATGGGAGGCGTGAGTTCCCCCTCGGCCACCGGCCCGTTCGCCGCACTCCCCCCACAGGTCGACCTGCCCGCCCTCGAGCAGCAGATCCTCCAGCGGTGGGAGGCCGACAAGGTCTTCGCCCGGACCCTCGAGGGCAGCGCCGGCCGGCCGCAGTGGAACGTCTACGAGGGGCCGCCCACCGCGAACGGCCGCCCGGGCACCCACCACATCGAGGCCCGCGCGTTCAAGGACGTCTTCCCCCGCTTCAAGACCATGCAGGGGTGGCACGTCCCCCGCCGCGCCGGCTGGGACTGCCACGGCCTCCCGGTCGAGATCGCCGTCGAGCAGGAGCTCGGCTTCGCGGGCAAGCCCGACATCGAGCGCTACGGCATCGCCGAGTTCAACGCCAAGTGCCGCGAGTCCGTCGAGCGGCACGTCGACTCGTTCTCCGAGCTCACCCGCCGCATGGGCTACTGGGTCGACATGTCCACGGCCTACTGGACGATGGACCCCGGCTACATCCAGAGCGTCTGGTGGTCGCTCAAGCAGATCTTCGACAAGGGACTCCTGGTCGAGGACCACCGCGTCGCCCCGTACTGCCCGCGCTGCGGCACGGGTCTGTCCGACCACGAGGTCGCCCAGGGCTACGAGACGCTGACCGACCCGTCGGTCTACGTGCGCATGCCGGTGACCAGCGGCGAGTGGGCCGGCAAGGCCGACCTGCTGATCTGGACGACGACGCCGTGGACGCTGCCGTCCAACACCGCAATCGCCGTGCACCCCGACGTGACCTACGTGGTGGCGCGATCGACCAAGGACCCGGCCCACCCGGCCACGCTGGTCGTCGCCGAGCCGCTGCTGGCCGCCGTCTTCGGCGACACCGACGACGTCGAGGTCCTCGCCCGCACCACCGGCCGCGACTGGGAGTACGTGCACTACCAGCGGCCCTTCGAGCTGGTCGGGTTCCCGGAGGCGGAACTCCCCGAGCAGGGCGTCAACTTCGTCGTCCTGGCCGACTACGTGACGACCGAGGACGGCACCGGCCTGGTGCACCAGTCCCCCGCGTTCGGCGCCGACGACCTCGCGGTGTGCCGCCGCTACGGCCTGCCCGTGGTGGTCCCCATCGACGCCACCGGCCACTTCCTGCCCGACGTCCCGCTGGTGGGCGGGCACTTCTTCAAGGCCGCCGACGCCGCCCTGGTGGAGGACCTGCAGTCCCGCGGGGTCCTCTGGCGCGAGCAGCGGTACGAGCACAGCTATCCGCACTGCTGGCGCTGCCACACGCCGCTGATGTACTACGCGCAGCCGTCCTGGTACATCCGGACCAGCCAGATCAAGGACCAGCTGCTCGCCGAGAACGAGAAGACCAACTGGTACCCCGAGAACATCAAGACCGGGCGCTACGGCGACTGGCTGAACAACAACGTCGACTGGGCGCTGTCCCGCGACCGGTACTGGGGCACGCCGCTGCCCATCTGGCGCAACGACGCCGACCCGTCGCGGATGGTCGCCGTCGGCTCGCTGGCCGAGCTCTCTGAGCTGACCGGCCGCGACCTGTCCGACCTCGACCCGCACCGGCCCTTCATCGACGACGTCACCTTCACCCTCCCCGGCGAGGAGGGCACCTACCGCCGGGTGCCCCAGGTGATCGACGCCTGGTACGACTCCGGGTCGATGCCGTTCGCCCAGTGGGGCGCGCCGTACCGCAACCAGGAGGAGTTCGAGGCGGCCTACCCCGCGCAGTTCATCTGCGAGGCGATCGACCAGACGCGCGGCTGGTTCTACTCGCTGATGGCTGTCGGCACCCTGGTCTTCGAGCAGAACTCCTACGAGAACGTGCTGGTCCTGGGCCACATCCTCGCCGAGGACGGCCGCAAGATGAGCAAGCACCTCGGCAACATCCTCGAGCCGATCCCGCTGATGGACCGGCACGGCGCCGACGCCGTCCGCTGGTTCATGCTGGCCGGCGGCTCGCCGTGGTCGGCCCGGCGCGTGGGTCACGAGACGCTGTCCGAGGTGGTGCGGAAGGTCCTGCTCACCTACTGGAACACCGCCAGCTTCTTCACCCTCTACGCCGAGGCCAACGGGTGGGACCCGGCGACCACCCCCGCTCCCCCGCGCACCGACCGTCCGCTGCTGGACCGCTGGGCGCTGGCCCGGCTGGCGTCGGTCACCGGCGAGGTCACCGAGGCGCTCGAGGACTTCGACACCCAGGGCGCCGGCCGGCTGCTCGCCGAGTTCGTCGACGACCTGAGCAACTGGTACGTGCGGCGCTCGCGGCGGCGGTTCTGGGACGGCGACCCGGCCGCCCTGGCCACGCTGCACGAGGTGCTCGACGGGCTGACCCGCCTGATGGCGCCGTTCACGCCGTTCGTCACCGACGAGGTGTGGAGCCGCGCCGTCGTCCCGGGTCTGGTCGGCCCGGCGGCCGACCGCGCCGTCGACTCGGTGCACCTCTCCAGCTGGCCGCTGGTCGACGAGGAGGCCCGCGACGACGCGCTGGTCGCCCAGGTCGACCTGGTCCGCCGGCTGGTCGAGCTCGGCCGCTCGGCGCGCACCTCGGCCAAGGTGCGCACCCGCCAGCCGCTGGCCCGCGCCCTGGTCGCCGCCCCGTCCTGGGCGACCTTCCCGCGCGACCTGATCGCCGAGGTGGCCGACGAGCTCAACGTCGTGGAGCTCGCTGACATCTCGGCGACCGGCGGCGACCTGGTCGACGTCAGCGTGAAGATCGACTTCCGCGCCGTCGGCCGTCGCCTGGGCAAGCAGGTGCAGGCGGTGGCACAGGCGGTGGCCGCCACGGACGCGGCGGCGCTGGTGGCCGCCTACCGCGGCGGGACGGCGACCGTCGAGGTCGACGGCGCCCCCGTGCCGCTGGCCGACGGCGACCTGATCGTCACCGAGACCCCGCGCGAGGGCTGGACGGTGGCCAGCGGCGGCGGGCTGACCGTGGCGCTGGACCTGACGCTCACCCCGGAGCTGGAGCGGGCCGGGGTGTTCCGCGAGGTCGTCCGGCTGGTGCAGGAGGCCCGGAAGAACGCCGGCCTGGAGGTCAGCGACCGGATCGAGCTGACCTGGTCGGCCGAGGGCACGGTGGCGCAGGCCCTCGAGGAGCACGCCGAGGCGCTGGCCGCCGAGGTCCTCGCCGTGCGGGTGCAGCCCGGTACCGGTGAGGGAGCAGGCGTCGAGGGCCCGGACGGCTCCCGGTTCTGGGTGGTCCGCGCCTAGCGGGAGCTACCGGCGGGACCGGACCCGCGCGGCGAGCATGGCGTCCGGGCGGCACGTGCCACACGGCGTGAAGCCGTCGGTCCGCGCCTCGTCCAACGGGATCGGGATGGTGTCCCGGCCGGTCAGGTGGCGGCAGCCCTCGACGTGGTAGCGGGGGTGCTCGTCGACGACGAGCACCTCGTCCTTGAGGTCGACCACCAGCAGCAGGTCGGTGACCTCGACCTCCTCGACGGGCGGCTCGCCCCCGTCGGCCTGGTCGGCCGCGGCCGGCGTGGCGACGGTGGGTGCGGCGGCGGCCGGCGCGGGCTCGGGAACCGCTGCGGGTGGGCCGCTCACCGTTGCGGAGGACTCGGCGGCCGCCGCGGCGACGGGGGCCACCTGCTCCGCGGGCGCCGGGGTCGCCGTCGTCGCCGATGCGGCGGTCGCTCCGCCGCCGGCACCCGTGGGCGCGGCTGCGGCCGGCGGGCTCGTCATCCGGCGCCGGACCAGGTACAGCAGCACGGCCGCGACCACGCAGACGGCGACGCACGCCCAGTAGAACGCCGTGACCTCGGTCAGCAGACCGGCCACGAACAGTCCCAGACCCACCAGTACCAGAAGCCCGGCCGCAACGATCACGGTCAGGACCTTAGGGCCAGCACCCCCGCGCCGCCGCCGTCAGCGCCGGACGGCGCGCCCGGGAACGCCAGAGGGGCTCCCAGACCGTGGTCCGGGAGCCCCTCCGTGCCCCGTGATCAGGCGGGGGCGTGCTGGTTCTGGCGCGCGTTGGAGGCGGGCTCGGCCGAGCCGCGGGCGTCGAGGTCGCGCAGGTGGGACTCGAGGTAGGACCGCAGGCGGGTGCGGTACTCGCGCTCGAAGGTGCGCAGCTCGTCGATCTTCCGCTCGAGGCCGGCCCGCTTCTCCTCGAGGGGACCCATGATCTCGACCTGCCGGCGCTCGGCGTCCTGCTGGAGGGCCGCGGCCTTCGCGCGGGCGTCGCGCTCGACGGTCTCGGCGCGGGTGCGCGCGTCGCCGATCATCGCGTCGGCGCGGTGCTTGGCCTCGGCGACCATCTGCTCGCTCTTGGTCCGCGCGTCGGTCATCAGCCGCTCGCTGTTGGTCTTGGCGCCGCTGAGCATCTGCTCGGCCTGCGTCTTGGCCTCGTTGACGTAGCGGTCGGCCGTCTCGGTGGCCAGCGCCAGCATCCGCGAGGCGCGCGCGCTGTCGTCCTCGCGCGGCTGCTGGACCGGCGGCGCGGCCGCGACCGGGGCGGGCGCGGGAGCCGGCTCGGGACGCTCCTCGGCGCGGGCCTGGACCCGGTTGCCGGCGCCCGAGCGCAGCTCGTTGTTCTCCTCGATCAGGCGGGCCAGCTCGGCCTCCACCACGTCGAGGAAGGCGTCGACCTCGTCCTCGTCGTAGCCCCGCTTGCCGATGGGCGGCTTCTTGAAGACGACGTTGTGCACGTCGGCAGGCGTCAGTGGCATCAGGTCACCTTAGTGTTACGGCGGGACTGGGGATGCAGCGCGGGGCGCGGGACGAGGTCCCTGTCGCGTTCCGGCACTGCGGCATCACTGGTCACGTTAGCGCGCGAGCGACGTGGTGATGCCACGGAGGATGACCACGGCGATCAGCAGCACCATGAAGCCCAGGTCCAGCCGGATGGCGCCGAGGTTCAGCGGCGGGATGACCCGGCGGACGGCCTTGAGCGGCGGGTCGGTGGTGCTGTAGACGACCTCGAGCCCGGCCGCCACGAGCCCGGTGGGGCGCCAGCTGCGCGCGAGCACCATCACCCAGTCGACGACGAACCGCGCGAAGAGCAGGATCAAGAAGACGAGCAGCACCGCCGAGATGATCGCCCAGAAGAGTTCCACGGTCCTCGTTCGTCCAGGGCACCTGCCGTGCCGCCGTCATCGGGCGCGGGCGGGCGCTCACGCCGGGCTCAGGACTGGTTGAAGAACCCGCCTTCGCGGATCCGCGCCTTGTCCTCAGCCGTCACGTCGACGTTCTGCGGACTGAGCAGGAACACCTTCGCCGTGACGCGCTCGATGCTACCGCGCAGCCCGAATGACAGTCCCGCGGCGAAGTCGACGAGCCGCTTGGCGTCCGCGTCGTCCATCTCCGTCAGGTTCATGATGACGGGCATCCCGTCGCGGAACCGCTCGCCGATCACGCGCGCCTCGTTGTACGTGCGCGGGTGCAGCGTGGTGATCCGGTAGGGCTGCGGCGCCGGCGCGGGAGCCGGGGCCGGGTCGGGCACGACGGCGGCGACCGGCTCGCGGACCGCCAGGCCGGCGGCTCCGACCGGGCCGCTGCTCATGGCGCTCACGCGGGAGGCACCGCCACCGGTCCCGCCCGACGGCGCCAGGCCCAGCGGCCGCGCCGGCGCGACGCGGCGCACGCTCAGCGGCTCGGGAGCACGCACCGGCGCGGGCTCGGGAACCTCCTCGTCGGCGTAGCCGGCCGGGTAGTCGGCCTCGGCGTAGTCGTCGTAGCGGTCCTCGTCGTACCGCCCGTACCGGCGGTCGGCATCGGGATGGTCGGACTGCCGGGCGTCGTACCGGCCGTACCCGCGGGCGTCGTCGTCCTCGACGAGCCCCAGGTAGATCCCCATCCTCCGCATGGCTCCTGCCATCGGACCTCCCCCTCTGCTGGCGTGCTCAGCGTCCACGTTCGACGAGCGTCGACCGGGTCACCCCGGGGCTCCGGAGGCCCGTGTGACTGGTGTGACCCGTGTGTCTGGAGGCGAGGTTAGGGGCCGCCGGCCGAACAACGCGGTTCCGACACGCACGATCGTCGCGCCGGCCGCGACGGCCTCCTCCAGGTCCCCGCTCATGCCGGCGGAGAGCTCTCCGGCCTTCGGGTGGTCGGCACGGACCCGTTCGGCGAGCGCGGCGAGCCGGGCGAAGGCCGGGCCGGGCTCCTCCCCGCGAGGGGCGACCGCCATGAGTCCGCGTAGCCGCAGACCGGGGAGCTCGGCGACCGCGTCGGCCAGCGCCGGCACCTCGGCGGGGTCCGCTCCCCCGCGCGCGCCCAGCTCGCCCTCGAGGCCGCCGAGGTCCACCTGGAGCAGGACGTCGACCGGGCGCTCCGCGGCCTCCCCGGCGCGACCGAGGGCCTGGGCGAGCGACGTCCGGTCGACCGAGTGCACGACCGCGCCGAGCCGGGCGACCGCGGCGGCCTTGTTGCGCTGGAGCTGGCCGATGAAGTGCCACCGGACGGGCAGGTCGGCGAGCTCGGCGGCCTTGCCGATCAGCTCCTGCGCACGGTTCTCGCCGAAGTCGACCTGGCCCAGCCCGGTCAGCGCGCGGACGTCGTCGGCCGGCCAGGTCTTGCTGACCGCGAGCAGCGCGACCGTCGCCGGGTCCCGTCCGGCGGCCCGGGCGGCGGCGTCGATGCGCGCCCGCACCGCGTGCAGGCTCTCCTCGAGCGCGGGCACGGTCAGCCGAGCCAGACCAGGCCGGCCTGGCGCCCGGTGACGCCGTCGCGGCGGTGGGAGAACAGCTGCGGGTCCTCGACGGTGCAGCGCGGGTCGTGGACCACCTCGGTCACCCCGGCGCGCCCGAGGATCTCGGCCAGCCCGGCGCGCAGGTCCAGACCGGGGGTGCCGCGGCGGATGCGGACGGCGGCGGCCGGGGCGACGGCGGCCACCTCGGCCTGCATCGCCTGCGGCACCTCGTAGCAGGCGCCGCACACGGCCGGCCCGAGCAGCGCGGTGACGTGCCGGGCCCGGGCGCCGAGGCTCGCCATGGCCGACAGCGTCGCGGGCAGCACGCCGCGGCGCACCCCCTCCCGCCCCGCGTGGACGGCGGCGACCACCCCGGCGACCGGATCGGTGAGCAGCACGGGCACGCAGTCGGCGGCCAGGACGGCGAGGACCAGCCCGGGGGTGGCGGTGACGAGGGCGTCGGTCCCGGCCACCGGCCCGTCCTGCGGACCGTCGACCACGGCGACCGTGGACCCGTGCACCTGGTTCATCCAGACGAGCCGGTCCTCCCCCACCCCGAGCTCGCGGGCCACCCGCGCCCGGTTGGCGGCGACGTCCCCCGGGTCGTCGCCCACGTGGTCGCCGAGGTTGAAGGAGTCGTACGGCGCACGAGACCGGCCGCCCCGCCGATCGGTCACGACCCTTCGAGGTCGTACCGACGACGGGGCGGCCGGTGGGTGAGTCATGTCCCGACCCTATGCCGGACCGCACCCGGCCTCGGATGCGTGGGACGTCAGGTCGGCCCCCTCGCAGGGTCCCGGCCCGAGCCTGCGAGGGCCGGGGGGCGAGGGGGTCCTCTTACTGCTTGAGGAACTCCGGGATGTCGAGCTCTTCCTCGAAGTCCTCGTTGGACAGCGGCCGACGGCCGTTGATGGCGCTCGGGATCGGCGGCAGCGGCGGAACCGTGATGCCACCGCCCTGGGACGCCGGTGCGGGTGCCGGTGCCGGTGCGGGCGCCGGTGCCGGGCGAGCCGCGGGGGTCGCCTGCCCCTGCGGCGCCGGCGCGAGGCGCTCACCGGTGCCCTGCGGCGCCGGAGCGGCCACGGGGTTCATCGGCGCCACCGCGGGACGACGGTGCGGCGAGAGGCCGCTGGGCACCGCGCCGGCCGACGGGCTCCCGGGTACCGCCGCGGCCGCGCCGTCCTTGCGCACGTTGGGCTTGCCGCTGTCGAAGCCGGCGGCGATGACGGTCACCCGCACCTCGTCACCCAGGGCGTCGTCGATGACGGCGCCGAAGATGATGTTGGCGTCCGGGTGCGCGGCGTCGGAGACCAGCGAGGCGGCCTCGTTGATCTCGAACAGTCCCAGGTCCGACCCGCCGGAGATCGACAGCAGGACACCGTGGGCGCCCTCCATCGAGGCCTCCAGCAGCGGGCTGGCGATCGCCTGCTCGGCGGCCAGCAGTGCGCGGTTGTCGCCGCGCGCGCTGCCGATGCCCATGAGCGCCGACCCGGCCCCGGACATGACCGACTTGACGTCGGCGAAGTCCAGGTTGATCAGGCCGGGCGTGGTGATCAGGTCCGTGATGCCCTGGACACCGGAGAGCAGCACCTGGTCGGCGGTGCGGAAGGCGTCCATGACGCTGACGTTCCGGTCGCCCAGCTGCAGCAGCCGGTCGTTCGGGATGACGATGAGCGTGTCGCACTCGTTGCGCAGCTCCTCGATGCCCGACTCGGCCTGCACCGCGCGCCGCTTGCCCTCGAAGGCGAACGGGCGGGTGACCACGCCGATGGTCAGCGCACCGAGCTTGCGCGCGATGGAGGCGACCACGGGCGCGCCACCGGTGCCGGTGCCACCGCCCTCGCCCGCCGTCACGAAGACCATGTCGGCCCCCTTGAGGACCTCCTCGATCTCCTCGCGGTGGTCCTCGGCGGCCTGGCGGCCCACGTCGGGCTGGGCGCCGGCGCCCAGCCCCCGGGTGAGCTCGCGGCCGACGTCGAGCTTGACGTCGGCGTCGCTCATCAGGAGGGCCTGGGCGTCGGTGTTGATCGCGATGAACTCGACCCCCTTGAGGCCGACCTCGATCATCCGATTGACCGCGTTCACCCCGCCGCCGCCGATGCCGACGACCTTGATGACCGCTAGATAGTTGTGCGGAGGTGTCATGCGGCGCTCCCCAACTGGACCCTCATCCTCAAGTTCAGCCTTACAGTTATGTCAACTTGCTCGACGTGGATGAAGTTAGGTGCGGCCCGAGAGGCGCTACAAGCACCCCGTCGGGCTCGGCGTGTCGGTAGGGCGGAATCCGACCGATCACTCGCGACGCATCGATCACAACTGCACCACTGATCGTGACGACCCGCGCTGGATTCGTCTCAGGTCGGGGTGCAGACTCCCGACCTCCCCAGGAATCACACGCGCGACATTTGTTTCTGCCTCCGGGCGTGTCGCGACTCCCGGCGTGTCGCCCCTCCGGGCCGGTCCGCGCCGTGCGGAGGCACCCCGCGACGCAGCGCAACGGGGTTCCTGTCGAGAGCCTCCGTTAACGGAGGACGACGGCCGACGGGACGGTGAGGTCGAGCTCGTCGGCCGGGTCGAGGGTCTCGGCGTCCAGCTGGTCGAGCAGCGCCGCGAGGATCTCCGCCTTCGTCGCCGATTCGTCCGCGCCGCCCCAGCGCACCACGGTCCCGTCGCCCAGGGTGAGCACGATCGCGTCGGCGTCCTCCGCGCTCACCTGCGCCACCTGCTCGCGGACGGCACCGGGCAGCGCGGCGATGGCGGTGAGCGCGGCGCGGGTGGCCGCGTCGTCGGGACCGGGGTCGCGCACCGCGAGCGGGACGACCCCGGCCGGCGCCTCGCCGGTCACGGTGTCGAAGAGCACGCCCCGCTCGTCGACGAGCGAGCGCCGCCCGGACTCGCCGACGACCGCCAGCGGCGTGCGCTCGACGAGCGTGATGACCACCCGGCTGGGCCAGCCGCGGGTGACGGTCACCGACTCCACCTGCGGCAGCACGGCCACCGCCTCGCGGGCCGCGTCGACGTCCACCCGCAGCAGCGAGCGGCCGTCCGGGATGCCGGCCGCCTCGCGCACCAGCTCGGCGGGCAGCGTCGTGGCGCCGTCGACCTGGACCGTGCGGACGGCGAGCAGCGGCCCGGACCACAGCGCCCAGCCGAGCAGCGCGACCACGACGACGCCGGCGGCCAGCAGCACCGCGCGACGGCGGCGCGCGTGGTGCCGGCGGTTGGGCAGCGGAGTGACCCGGCTGCCGGGGTGCCGGGGTACCGGCCGCCGGGACGACCCGCGGTCACGCGTCGTCGTCCCCGTCCGGCTCACGCGCCCGCGCCCGTCTTCCGCTCCCCGTCCCGCTCGTCGCGTCCGGCCGCGCGGGCCGTCAGCGCCTCGAGCACCTCGGGGCCGACCATCGAGACGTCGCCGGCCCCCATCGTCATCACCAGGTCACCGGCGCGCGCCCGGCCGGCCAGCGCCGGGGCGGCGGCCGACCACGACGGCTCGAACAGCACCCGGTCGGCCGGCAGCGGGACCGCGTCGGCCACCAGCGCGCCGGTCACGCCGGGGACGGGGTCCTCGCGGGCGCCGTAGATGTCCATCACCACGACGTCGTCGGCCAGGCCCAGGGCCTCCCCGAAGCCGGCGGCGAACTCCCGCGTCCGGCTGTAGAGGTGCGGCTGGAAGGCCACGACCAGGCGCCCGTCCCCCACCACCGCGCGGGCCGCGCGCAGCTGGGCGCGCACCTCGGTCGGGTGGTGGGCGTAGTCGTCGTAGACGCGGACGCCGTCGACGACGCCCTTGAGCTCGAACCGGCGGTGCACCCCGCCGAAGCGGCCCAGGCCCTCGATCAGGCAGTCGGCCGGCAGGCCCAGCTCCAGGCCGGTGAGCAGCGCCGCGGCGCTGTTGAGGGCCATGTGCTCACCGGGCACCAGGATGCGCACCCGGCCCAGCTCCGCACCGTCGAGGACGGCGGTGTAGCTGGTGGCGTCGCCCTCGACGCGCAGGTCCTCCAGGCGCAGGTCGGCGTCGGCGGCCCGCCCGTAGGTGCGCAGCCGGGCCGGGGTCGGCACGCCGCGCAGCCGGGCGGAGCCGGGGTCGTCGGCGCACACCACCACGAAGCCGTCCGGGGAGACCGTCTGCAGGAACCGGTCGAAGGCCGCCTCGACCGCGGCCAGGTCGCCGTAGTTGTCCAGGTGGTCGGCCTCGACGTTGGTGACGATCGCGCCGAACGGGGCCAGCAGCAGGAAGGAGCGGTCGCTCTCGTCGGCCTCGGCGACGAAGACGTCGCCCTCGCCCGAATGCGCGTTGCTGCCCGACTCGTTGAGGTCGCCGCCGATGGCGAAGGATGGGTCGACCCCGCAGGCCTGGACGGCGACGGTGAGCATCGAGGTCGTCGAGGTCTTGCCGTGCGTCCCGGCCACCGCGATGCTGCGCCGTCCGGCCATCACCGACGCGAGCGCGACCGCCCGCGGCAGCACCCGCAGGCCGCGCGCCCGCGCCGCCCTGAGCTCGGGGTTGTCGTCCCGGATCGCGGTGGAGACGACGACGGTGTCGGCGCTGCCGAGGTGCTCCTCGGCGTGGCCGACCTCGACCCGCGCCCCCAGCGCGCGCAGCGCCAGCAGCGTCGGGGTGTCCCGCCGGTCGCTGCCCGAGACCGGCACCCCGCGCGCCAGCAGGATGCGGGCGATGCCGCTCATCCCGGCGCCGCCGATGCCGACGAAGTGCACCGCGCCCAGCTCCGCGGGCGAGGGCACCGGCCCCCTCCAGGCGGCGACGTCTGCTGCGCTCATCGTTCGACTCCGGTCCCCGTGGCCACGTCGAGGACCATGTCAGCCAGGCGTTCGTCGGCGTCGGGCGCCCCCGCCGCGGCGGCGTGCCGGGCGTAGCCGGCCAGCGCCTCGGGGTCGGTCAGCAGCGGCACGACGTGCTCGGCGATCCATTCCGGCGTGAGGTCGGCGTCCTCGACCAGCAGCCCTCCCCCGGCCTCGACGACCGGCAGGGCGTTGCGCCGCTGCTCGCCGTTGCCGATGGGCAGCGGCACGAAGACGCCCGGCAGGCCCACGGCGGACAGCTCCGCCACGGTCACCGCTCCGGAGCGGCACAGCGCCAGGTCGGCGGCGGCGTAGGCGAGGTCCATGCGCTCGAGGTAGTCGACGACCACGTAGGGCACCCCGGCGGTCGCGGCAGCGGGCACCTGGACGTCGGTGTTCTTCGGGCCGCGCGCGTGCAGCACCTGGATGCCGGCGGACGCCAGCGCCCCGGCGGCACCCACCGCGGCCCGGTTGAGGGTCGCGGCACCCTGCGAGCCGCCGAACACCAGCAGCGTGGGGCGGTCGGGCTGGAGGCCGAAGGCGGCGCGCGCCTCGGCCCGCATCGCCGGCCGGTCCAGCGAGCCGATCGCGGTGCGCAGCGGCATCCCGACGTGGACGCCCCCGTGCAGCGGCGTCCCCGGCGTCGTCACCGCGACCCGCGCGGCCAGCCGGGCGCCGATGCGGTTGGCCAGCCCCGGCAGGGCGTTCTGCTCGTGCACCACGATCGGGACGCCGGCGCGCCGCGCGGCCAGGTAGGCCGGCAGCGCGACGTACCCGCCGAACCCGACGACGACGTCGGCGGAGAGCTCGTCGAGCAGGGCCCGCGTCTGCGCGACCGCCCGCCGGACCCGGCCGGGCACGCGGAGCAGGTCGACGGTGGGCTTCCGCGGCAGCGGCACCGGCGGGATCAGCCGCAGGTCGTACCCGCGGGCCGGCACCAGCCGGGTCTCCATGCCGCGCTCGGTCCCGAGGCAGGTGATCCGGAGGTCGACGCCGGGACGGCGGCGCAGGGCGTCGGCGAGGGCCAGCATCGGCTCGATGTGGCCGCCGGTGCCCCCACCGGCCAGGACGATCGACAGCGGCCGGGGGCTCGCGGCGCTCATCGCGGTCCCCCGGGCCGCCGGCCCTGCCGCGGCCCCGGGCGCTCGGCGGGTGCGACGCGGGGAGCGCGCTCCGCGGGCCGCTCGGCCCGTGCCGGCCGCTGCGGACGGGCCGGTCGCTCGACCTGGCGCTCCGCCCGGCGGGGCGCTCCGCCCCGGGCGGAGACGACAGTGCGCCCCCCGGTGAGCGCGGGCCGCCCGACCTCCCGGTCCTCGGGACGGCGCCGCGGGCGGACCTGCTCGACCGCCGACGAGGGGGCCGGCAGCAGCAACCGGGCGATGCGCCCGCGGTCCCGCGAGCGCAGCGCCTCCACCGCGGCGGGCTCGGTGCACGCAAAGCGGGCGAGCAGGCCGACGACGGCCAGGGTGAGGATGAGCGAGGTACCGCCCGCGGAGATGAGCGGCAGCGTCACACCGGTCACCGGGAGCAGCCCCACCACGTAGCCCATGTTCATGGTGGCCTGCCCGACCAGCCACACGGTGATGGCCACGCAGGCCAGCTGCACGAACCGGTCGGCGGCCCGGCGGGCGATCCGGAAGCCGGCGTAGGCCAGCACGCCGTAGAGCGTCACCACGACCAGGCAGCCCAGGAAGCCCAGCTCCTCGCCGATGATCGCGAAGATGTAGTCCGACTCCGCCTCCGGGAGGATGTTCCACTTCATCGCGCTGTTGCCCAGACCGACGCCCCACAGCCCGCCGCTGGCCAGGGCGTACATGCCGCGGATGGCCTGGAACCCGCTGTCGGTGGGGTCGGCGAACGGGTCCATGAACGAGGTGAGCCGGTCGCGCCGCTCGGCGGAGAAGGTCACCACGATCGCCAGCAGCCCGGCACCGCCGCCGATCGCCGCGCCGAACCAGCGCAGCGGCATCCCGCCGGCCCAGAGCAGCCCGGCCAGCACCAGCCCGAGGCTCACGACCCCGCCGAAGTCGGGCTCGGCGATGATCAGCAGCGAGAGGATGCCGAACACCGGCAGCACCGGGACCAGCAGCGACGACGTCGTGAGGTAGCGCTCGCGCAGGGCGAGGACGTGGGCGCCCCAGAGCGCGAACACGATCTTCGCCAGCTCCGAGGGCTGGAACAGCGTGACGCCCAGGTCGATCCACTGCCGCGCGCCGTTGAGCCGCACGCCGATGCCGGGCACCAGCACCAGCAGCAGCAGGGCGGCGACGACCACCAGCCCGATCGGGGCCCACCGCCGGATCAGCCCGATCGGCAGCCGCATCGTCACCAGCATCGCGCTCAGCCCCAGGGCGGCCCAGACCAGCTGCTGCACGCCGGGGGCCCAGGCGGGCTGGTCGGCGAGCGCGGCCTCGATCGAGGAGGCCGAGAAGACCATCACCAGGCCGATGAGCAGGAGCAGGCCGGCCGCGCCGAGCACCAGGTGGCAGCTGGTCATCGGGCCGTCGAGCCAGGCCGGGCCCGACCAGCGCACCGGCGGAGCGGGTTCCCGCTCCTCCCGCGGGCCCCGGACCGGACGAGGGCGCGTCTGCGTCGTCGTCATGGCCGCCTCAGCCCAGCGCCCGCACCGCGGCGGCGAAGGCGGTGCCGCGGTGGCCGTAGTCGCGGTACACGTCCATGGACGCCGCGGCGGGCGCCAGCAGGACCGTGTCGCCCGGGCGCGCGAGCTCGCGCGCGGCGGCCACCACGCGCGCCGTCGTCGCCTCGGCCGTCACACCCGTCCCATCCATCCCCTCATCGTCGCCGCTGGGCACCGTCACGACGGGGACCGTCGGGGCGTGTCGCGCCACAGCCGCGGCGATCTGCTCCCGGTCCCGCCCGAGCAGCACCACTCCGGCCAGCCGCGGCGCCACGGCCGCGACCAGCGGGTCGACGTCGGCGCCCTTGAGCAGGCCGCCGGCGATCCACACCACGCGCGGGTAGGACGCCAGCGACGCCCCGGCGGCGTGCGGGTTGGTGGCCTTGCTGTCGTCGACCCAGTCCACGCCGTCGACGGTGGCCACCAGCACGTTGCGGTGGGCGCCCCCGCGGAAGCCGGCCAGCCCGCGGGCCACCGACGCGGCGGGCACGCCGGCCGCCCGCGCCAGGGCGGCGGCGGCCAGCGCGTTGACGGTGTTGTGCGGGCCGGGCACCTGCAGCAGCCCGGCCTCGAGCAGCACCTCCCCGGCGGGGGCCGCGGCGAACGCCCGGTCCACCAGGGCGCCGGACCGCACCCCCAGCTGGCCGGGCCCGGGCTCGCCGAGCGTGACCGTGACCGGGCGGGCGTGCGCGGCGACCAGCGCGGAGGCCACCGGGTCACCTGCGTCGGCGACGGCGACCGGGGCGCGCTCGAGGATCCGCGCCTTGGCGTCGCGGTAGGCGGCGAAGGAGCCGTGCCAGTCGGTGTGGTCGTCGGCGACGTTGAGCACCGCCGCGGCGGCCGGCGCCAGCGTCGAGGACCAGTGCAGCTGGAAGCTCGAGAGCTCGACGGCGACCGTGTCGAAGGTGGGCGTGCCGTCGGGGTCGCGGGCGGTGACGACCTCGACCAGCGGCCGGCCGACGTTGCCCGCGGCCACCGCGCGCCGGCCGTCGGCCTGCAGGATGGCCTCCAGCATCGTCACCGTCGTCGTCTTGCCGTTGGTGCCGGTGACCGCGAGCCAGGGCGCCGGGACGCCGTCGGGCCCGGCGATGCGCAGCCGCCAGGCCAGCTCCGGCTCCCCCACCACCTCGATGCCGCGGCGCGCGGCGTCGGCCAGCAGCGGGGAGTCCGGGCGCCAGCCCGGCGAGGTGACCACCAGGCCGGTGCCCTCGGGCACCGCCGACAGCTCGCCCAGCCACGTCGCCCCCGCGGCGGTCAGCTCGGCGACCGCGGGGCGCTCGGCCGCGTCGGTGAGCAGCACGGAACTGCCGTGGTCGAGCAGCACCCGGGCCGCGGCGACGCCGGACACGCCCAGCCCGGCGACCAGGACGGTCGCGTCGCGCAGGTCGGCCATCGTCAGAGCCCCGCGAAGGAGAGCCAGTCGGCGTAGAACAGCCCCAGCCCGAAGGCCACGGCCATGCCGGTGACCAGCCAGAAACGGACGATCACGGTGTTCTCGGTCCAGCCGGCCAGCTCGAAGTGGTGGTGCAGCGGGGCCATCCGGAACACCCGGCGGCGGGTGGCGCGGAAGAACGCCACCTGGATGACCACCGAGAGCGTGACGGCGACGAACAACCCCCCGAGCACGATGAGCAGCAGCTCGGTGCGGGTCACGATGGCCAGCCCGGAGATGAGGCCGCCGAGGGCCAGCGAGCCGGTGTCGCCCATGAAGATCCGCGCCGGGCTGGTGTTCCACCACAGGAAGCCCAGGCAGGCACCCATGCCCGCCGCGGCGACCAGCGTGATGTCCAGCGGGTCGCGCACCTGGTAGCAGCCGTCGATCAGCTCGGTCGCGCAGTCGTGGGTGAACTGCCAGAACGAGATGACGATGTAGGACGCCAGCACCATGGCCGAGCTGCCGGCCGCCAGCCCGTCGAGCCCGTCGGTGAGGTTCACGGCGTTGGAGAACCCGGCGATGAACAGGTAGGCCAGGATCACGAAGCCGATCGAGCCGAGCGTCAGCGGTTCGATGTCGCGCACGTAGGAGACGACCGTGGACGCCGGGGTGAGCCCGTTGCTCGGGAAGTTGACGGCCAGGACGGCGAAGGTGACGCCCACGAGCAGCTGGCCGACGAGCTTGGCCGTCTTGTTCAGGCCCAGGCTGCGGCGGTGGCGGATCTTGAGGTAGTCGTCCAGGAAGCCGACGGTGCCCATGCCGACCATGAGGAACAGCAGCAGCAGGCCGGTGGCGCTGAAGCCCCAGCCCTCGTTGCCGATGAACGCCAGGTGGGCCACGAGGTACCCGACGACGGTGGCGCCGACGATCACCGTGCCGCCCATCGTGGGCGTGCCCTTCTTGGACAGGTGGCTCTCGGGTCCGTCGTCCCGGATCTCCTGGCCCATGCCCTGCCGCCGGAACAGGCGGATGGCCAGCGGGGTGAGCAGGATCGACACGATCAGGCCGACGGCCACCGCGATGAGGACGCTCCTCACCGCTGGGTCCCCTCGTCGAGCAGGTCGGCGGCGAGCAGCTCCAGGGCGTAGGCCCGGCTGGCCTTCACGAGGACGACGTCCCCGGGGCGCAGCACCTCCGACATCAGCTGGCGGGCAGCGGCCCGGTCCGGCACGAGCACCGACTCCTCTCCTCGACGACGCCCGGCTGCGGCCGCTCCGTCGGCTATGCCTACCGCATCGGACCCCACGGCCACGACGAGGTCGATCCCGGCCGCCGCCGCGTCGCGGCCCAGCCGTTCGTGCTCGGCGTCCGCGTCGGGCCCCAGCTCGGCCATGGCGCCGAGCACCGCGATCCGGCGCTCGGCGGGCATGCCGGCGAGCGCGGCCAGGGCGGCGCGCATGGACTCCGGGTTGGCGTTGTAGGCGTCGTTGACCACGGTGACGCCGTCGGCGCGCCGGGTGACCTCCATGCGCCAGCGGCTGAGCGCGCCGGCCTCCGACAGGGCGGCGGCGACGTCGGCCGGCGCCATGCCTGCGGCGATCGCGGCCGCGGCGGCCGACAGCGCGTTGGCCACCTGGTGCTCGCCGACCACGCGCAGCGCGACGGGGTGCTCCTCGCCGGCGGCGACCAGGGTGAACCGGGCGCGGGCGGACTCGTCGAGCACGACGTCGGTGGCCCGCACGTCGGCGTCCGCACCCCGGCCGGTGGTCACGACGCGGGCCCGGGTGCGCGGGGCCATGCCCAGCACGCGCGGGTCGTCGGCGTTGAGCACGGCGGTGCCGTCCTCCGGGAGGGCCTCGACGAGCTCGCCCTTGGCCTGCGCGATGACCTCGGCGCTGCCGAATTCGCCCAGGTGCGCGGAGCCGACGTTGAGCACGATGCCGATCTGCGGGCGGGCGACGGCGCAGAGCCGGGCGATGTGGCCGATGCCCCGGGCGCCCATCTCCAGCACCAGGTGCTCGGTGTCCTCGTCGGCGGAGAGCACGGTCAGCGGGAGGCCGATGTCGTTGTTGTGGGACCCGGGCGGGCTCACCGTGGGCCCGGCGGCGGCGAGCACCTGACCGAGGAGGTCCTTGGTGGAGGTCTTGCCCGACGAGCCGGTGAGGGCCAGGGTGCGCAGGCCGCCGGCGGTGAGCCGGGCGTGCACGCCGGCGGCGAGCCGGCCCAGGGCCGTCACGGGGTCGTCTACGACCACGCAGGGCAGCGCGGCGTCGGGGCGCGCGCAGAGCGCGCCGACCGCGCCGGCGGCGGCCGCGGCGGCGAGGAAGTCGTGCCCGTCCACCCGCTCCCCCGCGACGGCGACGAACAGGTCGCCGGGGCCGACGGCGCGCGAGTCGAGGGTGACCGCGCCGGAGACGGTGGTGCCGGGGTTGCCGCCGGTGAGCGTCCCCCCGGTCAGCTCGGCCACCTCGGCCAGCGTCAGACCGATCATGCGGGCCGCTCCGTCGAGCTCAGGACCTCGCGGAGGACCGCGCGGTCGTCGAAGGGGTGCACCGTGCCGGCGACGTCCTGGCCGGTCTCGTGCCCCTTGCCGGCGACCAGGACGGTGTCGCCGGGCCGGGCCAGCCGCACGGCCGCCTCGATCGCCGCGCGCCGGTCGCCGATCTCCAGCACCTCGGCCCGCCGGCCCTCGGGCACGTCGAGCACGCCGGCGAGCATGGCCGCGCGGATCGTGGCCGGGTCCTCCGACCGCGGGTTGTCGTCGGTGACCACGAGCACGTCGCTGCCCGCGGCCGCCGCCGCGCCCATGGCGGCCCGCTTGCCGGGGTCGCGGTCGCCTCCGCAGCCCAGCACCGTGATCAGCCGCCCGGACGACGTCGTCCGCAGCGCGCCGAGCGCGGTGGCGACCGCGTCGGGCGTGTGCGCGTAGTCGACCGCGGCGACGAACGGCTGGCCGACCTCGACCGGCTCCATCCGCCCGGGGACCACCGTCGTGGCCACGCCCTCGAGCGCGGCGTCCACCGGTACGCCGACGGCGTCGAGCAGGGCGACGGCGAGCACCGCGTTGGCCACGTTGAACCGGCCCGGCAGCCGCACGCTCCCCTGCCGGCGCAGCCCCCCCGGGCCGTGCAGCACGAAGGTGGAGCCGCCGTCGGGGCCCGCGGCGATGTCGGTCGCCCACCAGTCCGCCTCGGCCCCGTCGATGGACACCGTGGCCGGCCGCGGCCGCCCGGGCCGGTCGACCAGTCGCCGGCCGTGCTCGTCGTCGGCGACGACGACCTCGGCGGCCGCGCGCCCGTCGAACAGCAGCGCCTTGGCCTGGAAGTACTCCTCCAGGTCACCGTGGAAGTCCAGGTGGTCCCGGCCCAGGTTGGTGAAGCCGGCGGCGGCGAAGCGGACGGCGCCCACCCGGCCCAGCACCAGCGCGTGGCTGGAGACCTCCATGACCACGGTGGTCACGCCGGTCTCGGCCATGGCGGCGAGGAGGGCGTGCACCGCGGGCGCCTCGGGCGTGGTCCGCTCGCTGGGGATGGCGGTCACCGTGCCGTCGGTGGCCCGGGTCCGCGTCTGCACGGTGCCGATGAGGCCGGAGGCCTGCCCGGCGGCGGCGAGGCCCGCCTCGACGAGGTAGCTGGTCGTGGTCTTGCCGTTGGTGCCGGTGATCCCGATGACCCGGAGCCGCTCGCTGGGCCGGCCGTACACGCGGTCGGCGACCTCGCCCAGCACCGCGCGGGGGTCGTCCACCACGCAGACCGACAGCCCGGTCGCGGCGGCGTCCGCGGCCCCGGTGGGATCGGTGAGGACGGCGACGGCGCCGCGCTCGACCGCCTCGCCGACGTACCGGACACCGTGGGTGCGGGCGCCGGGCAGCGCGGCGTAGAGGTCACCCGGGCGGACCTCGCCCGAGGCCAGGGTGAGCCCGGTGACGAGGACCTCGGGGGTGCCCTCGGCCGGCCGGCCGACGAGATCGGCGAGCGCGGACAGCGGCACGGGGCGCGGGTCGCGTGGCCGGCTCCCCGAGGGCCGGGGGGCGGACCCGGCGTCGGTCGGGGTCACGGGGCTCCAATCTACCGGCGGCACCCCCCCGGCCCGCGGGACGCCACGATCATGGGCGCGGCCGGTACCGGCCCGTGGCAGGGTCCGGCCACGGGCTCGCGGGCGGGAGGGTCCTTATCCGCCGAGGCGGAAGTCGGGTCGGGGGGTGCCCGAGGGGACGATGCCGTCGGCGGTGAGCGCGTACCGGAGGATGTCGGCGAACACCGGTGCGGCCACCTGGCCGCCCTCGGCGGAGCTGGTGGGGCGCTCCAGGTCGACGGCGACGACGTACTGCGGGTCGTCGGCGGGCGCGAAGCCCACGAAGGTGGTCACGTAGCCCCCGCCGTCGTAACGGCCGGTCTCGGGGTTGGCGCGCTGGGCGGTCCCGGTCTTGCCCGCGACGCGGAACCCGTCGATCTCCCCCAGCGGCGCGGTGCCGCCGGGGCCGACGACGGCCTCGAGCATGTAGGCCAGCGAGTCGGCGGTGTCCTCGCTGATCACCCGCGTGGACGCCGGCTCGTCCGTCGGGCGCACCGTCCCGTCCGGGGAGGTGACCGAGCGGACGATGCGGGGCTCGACGCGCACCCCGCCGTTGGCGATGGTCTGGAAGACCGAGGCCATCTGGAGGGTCGTCACCGAGACGCCCTGGCCGATGGCGATGTTCGCGGCCCGGATGCGGCTCCAGTCCGCCGAGTCCTGGAGGATGCCGGCGCTCTCGCCGGGCAGCTCGATGCCGGTCTCGCTGCCGATGCCGAAGGCGCGCAGGTACTCCTCGAGCTTCTCGTCACCGACCTCGCGGGCCAGCATGATCGTGCCGACGTTGCTGGACTTGGCGAGGATGCCGGTGACCGTCCAGTCGATCGGCGCGTGGTCGTGGGCGTCGGTGACGACCCGGTCGCCGGCCTGGATGTGCCCGTTGACCTCCAGCACGCGGTCCGGCGTCGCCTTGCCCTCCTCGACGGCGGCGGCCAGGGTGATCGCCTTCATCACCGAGCCGGGCTCGAAGACGCTGGAGACGATGGGGTTGCCGAGGAGGTCCGGGTCGGTCTCGGAGTACCGGCCGGGGTCGTACCCCGGGCAGGAGCCCATGGCCACGACCTCGCTGGTCTTCACGTCCAGCACGACGGCCGACGCCCGCGTCGTCGCCCCGTCGGTGCACGCCTGGCCGAGGCGCTGCTCGGTCACGTACTGCAGGTCCTGGTCGACGGTGAGGGTGACGTCGCTGCCGTCGGTGGCCGGCACGGCCTCGTCGATGCCGCGGGAGGGGATCGGGTTGCCCCCGCTGCCCACCTCGACCCGGCGGGTGCCGGGCGTGCCGGCGAGCACGTCCTCGAAGGTCTGCTCGATCCCGGCCAGCCCCTCCCCCTCGCGGCCCACGAAGCCGACGACCTGGCCGCCGACCGCTCCGGTCGGGTAGAGCCGCACGGGGTCGTCGACGAGGACGATGCCCGGCAGCTCGAGCTCCTCGACGGCGTCGGCGGTCTCCGGCGGCACCTGGCTCGCCAGCACGACGTAGCGGCCGTCGGCCGACAGCTTCTCGGTGAGCTCGCGGACCGGCACGTCCAGCACCGTGGTCAGCGCCAGGGCGGTCCGCGCCGGGTCGCCGACCACGGTCGGGTCCGCGGTGACGCGGGAGGCGTCCACGGTGTAGGCGAACGGCCGGCCCTCCCGGTCCTGCACCTCGCCGCGGATCGCCTCGATCGGGAAGGTGCGCAGCCGGTCCTGCGAGGCTGCGTTGGCGTACGCCGCGCCGTCCACGCCCTGCACCACGGCCAGCCGGCCGATGACGACCACGAGCAGGGTGATCAGCAGGATCAGGCCGACCCGGTTGCGCCGGGTCCGCTGGGCCAGGGTCAGCCCCGCTCCCCCGCTGCGCCGGCCGCCCGGGGGCCGGCGCGAGGTGAAGGGACCCGGACCGGAGCGCGGCAGCGGCCGGCCTCCGCTGCGGGAACTCCCGCCGGGGCCGCGGACGGTTCCCGCCACGGTCAGTTGCCTCCCGCGGGATGCTCCGCCGGTGCCGGAGGCGCCTCGGCGGGCGCCGGCTCGCCGCGGAGCACGGGGGCGCCCTCGGGGTCGAGGACCAGGTAGGCGGCCGCGCCCGAGGGCACCAGCCCGGCGGCGACGGCGGCCTGCGCGATCGCGGCGGGGGTGTTGCCGTCGACCACCTGGCGCTCGAGGCGCTGCACGTCCTGCGCCCGCTGGGCGTTCTCCGCGCGCAGCCGCGTGGCCTCCAGCGAGTCGACCGCGATCGCGGTGTTGAGCACGAGCAGGCCGAGGGTGGTGCCGGCCAGCAGTGCGACGACGAGCAGCACGAACGGCGCCCGGCGGGAGCGCAGGGCGGTACGGGCGCTGCGGCGGGGACGGGGCGCGGGGGCGGCGACCACGCTCAGCTGCGGCCGCGGGGACCGCGGGGCCGTCCGCGTGGGGACGGCCCGGGCGGACGACGTCCGCTGGCCGAGGGGGACGCGGGCGGTGGCACGGCTGCTCATGCGGCCCTCCGGATGCGCTCGGCCGCGCGGACGCGGGCCGAGGCCGCGCGGGGGTTGACGGTCAGCTCGGCGTCGGACGCGGCCTCGCCGCCCCGGGTGAGGAGCCGGAGCACGGGGCCGTGCTCCGGCAGGGGCACGGGCATGCCCTGGGGCGTGGAGTCGGTCGCGCCCTCGGCCAGCGTCTGCTTGACGATGCGGTCCTCGAGGGAGTGGAAGGTGATGACGGCGATGCGCCCGCCGACCGCGAGCGCCTCGATCGCCGCGGGCAGCGCGCGCTCCAGCACACCCAGCTCGTCGTTGACCTCGATGCGCAGCGCCTGGAAGGTCCGCTTGGCCGGGTGGCCGCCGGTGCGGCGGGTGGCGGCCGGGATGGACTCGCGCACCAGGTCCGCGAGCCGCCCGGTGGAGGTGAAGGGCTCGCGGGCGCGCTCGCGGTCGATGGCCGCGGCGATGCGGGAGGCGAAGCGCTCCTCGCCGTAGACCCGGAGCACCCGCGCCAGCTCCTTGGCCGGGTAGGTGTTCACGATCTCCGCGGCGGTGCGCCCGGTGTGCGGGTCCATCCGCATGTCCAGCGGGGCGTCGGCGGAGTAGCTGAAGCCGCGGTCGGGCCGGTCCAGCTGCAGCGAGGAGACGCCCAGGTCGAACAGCACCGCCTGCACCTCGGCGATGCCGAGGCGGTCGAGGACGTCGGGCAGCTCGTCGAAGACGGCGGGGACCAGGGTGACGCGGTCGGTGTGGCCGGCGGCCTCGATGCGGCGGGCGGCCTCGGCGCGGGCGTCGGGATCGCGGTCCAGGCCGACGAGGCGGAGGCCGGGGTGGGCGTCGAGCAGCGCCAGCGAGTGGCCGGCCAGGCCGAGGGTGGCGTCGACGAGGACGGCGCCGGGCGCGGCGCAGGCGGGGCCGAGGAGCTCGGTCACCCGCTCCAGCAGGACGGGCACGTGCACCGGGGCCCCGGGCGCGCCGGGCGCCTCGGTCGGTCCGGTGCTGCTCATCGTCGACTGCCTCTCGGGTTCCGGTGGAGCGCCTGCGATGGTGCCGCGCCCCGGGGCGCGGCGGCAGGAGGTGCCGCCGCTGCTGAGGGGGGCCGGACGGATGGGACGCGTCGGGTGGATGGGGCGGGAGCGGGCGGGGTGGGGCGCGGTGGGGACCGTGGAGCGGAGTGGGGAGCCGGCCCGCGGGGCGCCCGCCTGGCGTCGGGGAAGAGCGTCAGGTGGTGCCCCGCGGGGCCGGGAGGTCGCCGGGACCGGCTCGCCGGGGAGGGCGGTCCGGTGTCGCACGCGGTCCGGTGCGGATCGACGAGGAGCGGGGACCCAGCAGCGGGGAAGGCGGCTGGGGCTCCGACCCGGTCGAGCCGCGGGGAAGGCGGCTCGTTCGGGGCTCTCGGGGACCCGGGTGGGGGCCGGTGGAGGCGACCGGGATCACGACAACGTCGGCATCCCCTCGCTCTCCAGGTCGGCGTACGCCGCCTCCAGCTCGGCCACGTAGGCCTCCCAGTTGGTGGCGTCCCAGATCTCGAAGCGGGTGTCCACACCGACGACGACGACGTCGCGGTCCAGGCCCGCGTAGTCGCGCAGGCTCGCGGGGATCGTGATGCGGCCGGTCTTGTCCGGCTCGATCTCGACCATCGACCCGAAGCTCATGCGGGCGGCCATGCGGGCGCGGGCGGTGTCGGAGGGGGCCATGGCGGCCATCGCGGCGCTCTGCTCGGCGACCCGGGCCATGGTCAGGCCGTAGACGCAGCGCTCCTGGCCCTTCTTGATCACCATGCCGTCGGCCACCTGGTCGCGGAAGCGGACCGGGAGGGCGAGCCGGCCCTTCTCGTCGAGCCGCAGGGGGTAGCTGCCGACGAACACCGGATCACCCCCCGCATCTGTCCTCCATCGGCTCCGCAGCGACCCCTGAGCGGTCCCTGCCTCCCCACCGAGCGACACAGTAACCCACTGGCCCCCACTGGACACCACTTCGCACCGTGTCGTGGCTAGGCGCCCCACCCGGGCCCCGCACCGGGTCGCACCCGGGCACGGAGCGGGGCCGATCGCCCCCGCGCGACCGCCGACGCCACGTACCGTGGGAGAGGTGACCGAGGCCACGCGGACGACCGGCGGAGCCACCGGCGAGGGCGTCGACGTGGCGGCCACCGCCGGCCGGATCGCGGAGAACGTCGGCCGCGTGGTGCAGGGCAAGGACCGCGTCGTCCGGCTGGCCCTGGTGACGCTGCTGGCCGAGGGTCACCTGCTCGTCGAGGACGTGCCCGGGGTCGGCAAGACCACGCTGGCCAAGGCGCTGGCCGCCTCGATCGATGCGACGGTCCGCCGCATCCAGTTCACCCCCGACCTGCTCCCCAGCGACGTCACCGGCGTCGCGGTGTACGACCAGGAGTCGCGGGAGTTCGAGTTCAAGCCCGGCGCGATCTTCGCCAACGTGGTGGTGGCCGACGAGATCAACCGCGCCTCGCCCAAGACGCAGTCGGCCCTGCTGGAGTGCATGGAGGAGCGCCAGGTCACCGTCGACGGCGTCAGCTACGAGCTGGCCCGCCCGTTCCTCGTGATGGCGACGCAGAACCCGCTGGAGATGGAGGGGACCTATCCCCTGCCCGAGGCGCAGCGGGACCGCTTCACCACCCGGGTGTCGATGGGCTACCCCGACCAGGACGCCGAGCTGGCGATGCTCGACGACCGGTCCACCACCGATCCGCTGGCCGGGCTGCTCCCGGTCGCCGACGCGGCCTCCGTGAGCGAGCTGATCGCCGCCATCGGCCGGCTGCACGTCTCCGAGGCCGTGCGCCGCTACGTCGTCGACCTGGTCGGCAGCACCCGCCGCTCCCCCCACCTGCGCCTGGGCGCCTCCCCGCGCGCCGGTCTCCAGCTGCTGCGCGCCGCCCGTGCGTCCGCGGCGCTGGCCGGCCGGGACATGGTGCTGCCCGACGACGTCAAGGAGCTGGCCGGTCCGGTGCTGGCCCACCGGCTGCTGATGGCCCCGGCGGCGGCCGGCGGCGGTCGCACCGCCGAGCACGTGGTCGCCGAGCTGGTGGCGACGCTGCCGGTACCCCGCGGGCGCTGACGCCGGTGCCGGGACCGGGAGCGACGCGGACCGCGCTGACCCGCCGTGGCCGGTGGCTGCTGGCCGGTGGTGCGGCGCTGCTGGGGGCCGGCGCGCTGCTGGGCGAGCGGTCGGTGGTCCAGCTGGCCGTCTTCGTGCTCGCCCTCCCGCTGGTCTCCGCGCTGGTGGTGACCCGCGAGCGGTTCCGCCCGGTGGTGGCGCGCAGCGTGGACCCGGCGCGGGCCCGGCGGGGTGAGGACGCCGAGGTGTCGCTCGAGATCGCCAGCGCCGGCCGCGGCCCCGGCGCGACCTGGCTGCTCGCCGAGCAGCTGCCCCCCGCGCTCGGCACGGACCGGCGGTTCACCCTGGCCCGGTTGCCCGTGGGCCGGCGCACCGTCCTGCGCTACCGGCTGCAGCCCTGCCGCCGCGGCCGGTACGCCCTGGGCCCGCTGCGGTCGCGGGTGGTGGACCCCTTCGGGCTGGTGGAGCGCAGCAACCCGGGGGCGGGCACCACCCCGCTGCTCGTCGTCCCCCGGGTGCAGCCGCTGGGCGCCGCGGGCCCGCTGGACGGGCACGGCGGCGAGGGGTCGCGGCGGTCGATCGCCGTGCACGGCGAGGACGACGTGAGCATCCGCGAGTACCGCCGGGGGGACGACCTGCGCAAGGTGCACTGGCGGGCGACCGCGCGCACCGGCGAGCTCAAGGTCCGCCTCGAGGAGCGCCCGTGGCGGGCGCGGACGACCGTGCTGCTCGACGCCCGCCGTCCCGCGCACCTGGTCGCCCCCCAGCACGACCCCGACCCGGCCGACAGCCTGGAGTGGGCGGTGGAGGCCGCCGCCAGCATCGCGGTCGCGCTCGGCGGGCGCGGCCACGAGGTCCGGCTCGTCACCGAGGCCGGCGAGCTCGCCGGCTCCGGCCGGGTGCCGGCCGGCCCCCTGGGCGGCGCACCGGAGGAGCTGCTGGACCGGCTGGCCACGCTCGTGCCGTCGTCCCGCACGGACCTCGCCCCCGGCATCGAGGTGGTGCGCCGCATCGCCGGTGACGGGCAGGTCGTCTGCGTGCTGGGCGCCCTGGGGCCCGAGGACGTCGCCGACCTCGTCCGCGTCCGGTCCGGCCCCTCGGCGGGGCTCGCGGTGCTGCTCGACCTCGGGAGCTTCCTGCCGGGGGTCCGCGGCTCCCGCCCCGGGACGTCGGCAGCCGGCACGACGCTTGCCGACCAGCGCGAGGAGGTCGCCGGCGTGCTGCGGGCGGCCGGCTGGCGGGTGGCCGTCGCCCGCGCCGGGGAGCCCGTCGCCGCGGTGTGGGCCGCGCTCGCCGGCCGGCCGGCCGCGGAGGCGCTCCGGTGAGGCATCCCGACGTCCGCACCTCCGTGGCCGCCGCCGCCGCGACGGCGCTGGGCGCGCTGGCGCTCTCCCCCGTCTTCTCGGCCGGCGACTGGGTGCGCCCGGTCCTCAGCGCCGTGCTCGTGGTCCTCTTCTCCGGGCTGGCGCTGCGCTACGCCGGCGAGGCGATCGCCGCCCGGGCCTTCGCCGGGCGCGCGGTCCCGCCGCTATGGGCCGCGCTCGGCACGGTGCTGGTGCCGGTGGGTCAGCTGACCGCCCTGACCGCGTACCTGACCGCCCGCTTCACCTCCGCCGACGCGGCGTGGGGTGTCCTCCCGACGCCGGACGGCGTCGGCGCGCTGCTGGCGGTGCTGCGCGACGGGGCCGACGAGATCCGGGAGCAGGTGGCACCCGCCACCCCCGTGGCCGCGCTCGCCGCCCTGGTCGCGGTGTTCGTGGGCCTGGTGGCGGTCTTCGTCGACCTGCTGGCCGTGGCGGGGCGGCAGGCCGCCGTCGCCGGGCTGGCCCTGCTGGTCCTCGTCGGCGTGCCGGTGTTCACCCTCGGCGGCGACATCGGCCTGGTGCCGGTCGTGGCGCCCGCCGCCGGGCTGGCCCTGCTGCTGTGGGCCGATCAGTCCCGGCAGCTGGACCCCGGCGCTCGCAGCAGCGGCACCCGCGGCGCGGGCGGCGCCACCGCCGTCCGCATCGGCGTCGTGGCGGTGCTCGTGGGGGTGCTCGGCGGCGGCATGCTGCCCACCCTGGCCGAGGGGTCGCTGGGCGGCGGCACGGGAGGCTCGGGCGGCACCGGGACGTCGCTGGACCCGGTCGCGGCCATGCGCGGGCAGCTGACGCGCAACGAGCCCGTCGACCTCCTGCGGCTGCGGACCGACGTGCCCGACCCCGGCTACCTGCGCTCGGTGACGGTGGACCGGTACGACGAGGAGGCGGGCTGGATCGAGGGCGACCCCGGCGCGCTGCTGCCCTTGGACGCCCAGCTGCCGAGGCCGCACCCGCGGGCCGCCGGGCGGCCGGTGAACGCCACCATCGACGTGATCTGGCACGACGACCGGTACCTGCCGGTGCCCGTCGCACCGCTGTCGGTGCGGCTGGAGGGGGACCAGGAGGGCTGGCGGCTGGACCCGACCCTGGGCAGCGTCGTGGGCGAGGACGAGAGCAGCGCCGACCGGAGCTACGAGGTGGCCGCCTCCGAGGTGCGCCCGACGGCGGAGCAGCTGCAGGCCGCCCCGGCGCTGCGCCCGGGGCACCCCGTCCGTGACCGCTTCACCGCCCTGCCCCCGCTCGACCCGCGGGTGCAGGAGCAGGTGGACGCCCTGGTGGACGGCGTGGAGGGCGGCTACGACCGCGTCCGGCGGATCATGGACTTCTTCACCGACCCCGCCAACGGCTTCGACTACGCCCTCTCCACCGATCCGGGCACGAGCGGGAACGACCTCCTGGACTTCCTGACCGAGCGGCGGGGGTACTGCGAGCAGTACGCGGGGGCGATGGCGGTCATGGTGCGGGCCGCCGGGATGCCGGCCCGGGTCGCGCTCGGCTACACCCCCGGGACGGTGCAGGAGAACGGCACCCGGGTGATCACCAGCGACGACGCGCACGCCTGGGTCGAGGTGTACTTCTACGACCTGGGCTGGGTGCCCTTCGACCCCACGCCGATCGACGTCGACCGGCGGGCCGACCTGCCGTGGGCTCCCCGGGTGGCGGTCGAGGACTTCCCGGAGCAGGAACCGGTGCTGCCGGAGATCCCGCCGGAGCAGCTGTCGCTGGCCGACCCGGTGGTGCCGCTGGGCTCCGAGCTGGACCCCTCGGACGCGGTCGGTGAAGTCTCCGCGGACGCCGGGGACCGGACCTGGCCGGCCCGTGCGGGGCTGGGGGCCCTGGCCGCGGCCGTGCTCGCGCTGCCGGCCGGGGTGCGGTTGCTGCAGCGGCGCCGGCGGCTGGCCGCGGGGACGCCGCGCACGCTGTGGGACGAGCTCACCGCCACCGCCGACGACCTCGGCATCGACCGGGACCCGGCCTGGACGCCGCGCGAGGCCGGCCGCGCCCTCGCCGGGCGGACGGCCGGCACCACCGGGGCCGAGGCGATCACCCGGCTGGCGCAGGCCGAGGAGCTGGCCAGCTACGGGCCGGGCGCCGGGGCCCGGGACGACGACCTGCCCGCGACGCTGCGCACCGCCCGGCGGGAGCTGGTCCGGGCCGCGGGCCGGCGGGCCAGGGTGCGGGCGGCGTGCTGGCCGGCGTCCCTGCCCGCGGCGGTGCGGGCCGGGCTGCCGGCGTGGGCGCGCCGGCTGCCCGAGCTCCCCCGCGCCTGGCGGCGGGTGTGACGGGCCGCCGCCGCGCGGGCTAGCGCGCCAGCCCTCCACCGGTCCACGCCTCGTCGGAGGTCACCTCGCGCACGACGTCGAGCCAGCCGGGGACGCGGTCGGAGGGCTCGCCGCCGTCGTCGATCTCCGCGACGAGCGCGCCGTCCTCGTGCTCGTCGACGGCGACCAGCCACCCGTCCCGCGCGACCGTGTGCCGCTTCTTGCGGAGCGTGCGGGCGGGCAGCGCGGCCAGGACCTCCCACTCCGCGTCGTCCAGGTAGAGCGAGGTGCAGGCGATCTCGCCGGGCCCGTCGGAGAGCCGGACCTTGTGGCCGAGCTTGCGGACCACTGTGCCGTCGGGCCCGTGCACCTCGCGCAGCCGCAACCGGGTGCCGATCAGGTACCGGTCGACGATCTCCCGGGTGGCGGTGACGCTCTCCGGCAGGCTCGCGAGCAGGTACCGGCGCTCCCGCTCCACCACGGCGTACTTGAGCGGGTGCGCCACGGCCGTGGGGTACGAGTCGTCGGCTACTGGTCGTAGCGGCGGCGGAACCGCTCCTCGAGCCGGGTCTTCAGCGGCTGGCGTCCTCCGCGGCTGCCGCGGCTCCCACGGGCGGGGCCGGACGGTCCCCGCCCGTTCGCCGGCGCGGGGCCGGGCTCGACGGCGCCGGTGGCGACCTTGTAGTTCAGGACGGCGAGGGCGAGCCCGCCGAAGGCGACGAGGGACCCGAGGGCCCCGATGAGCCACTCCTGCGCGACAGCGCCGCCGACGAGGATCGCGAACCCGACGACGACGAGCACGGCGCCGAGCTGCAGGCGCCGACGCGACCGCAGCCGGCGGTCACCGGTGCGGACGGAGGACGCGAACTTGGGATCGTCATCGACGAGGGCGCGCTCGATCTGCTCCAGCAGCCGTTGTTCGTGCTCGGAGAGCGGCACGTCGACCTCCAGGTGGGCGGAGCCAGGGCCGTCGGAGGCTCCCGCCGACGGTGACTTCGAGGATACGAGCCCTTTGCGGGGCGCGAAAGGTGACGATACGGCGAGCCGTGGGCGAACCGCCGCTGATCACCCCTCCGGGTTTCCGGCAGCCGGCCGACCGGTGGTGCCGCGGGCCCTCCCGGAGCGCCCCGGCCGGCCGTCGCGGTGCAGCAGGGTGGCCGGGCGCACCGCGCCGGCGCCGAACCGGCGGGCGGCGCGGTCGGCCGCCAGCTCGGCGTCGCGACGGCCGTGCTCGCGGGCGCCGAGCTCCAGCTGCTGGGGCGCCGACCCGGCCTCCACCAGCCGTTCCGCGCGGACGCCGACCAGCCGGATGCGGGCCCGGTCGAGCCCGAGCGCGTCGAACAGGGCCCGGGCGGTGTCGTAGAGCTCCTGCCCGACGTCGGTGGGGACGTCGAGGGTGCGGCTGCGGGTGATCGTGGCGAAGTCGGCGAACCGCACCTTGATGCTCACCGTGCGGGCCAGCCACCCGCCCGAGCGCAGCCGGCCCGCCGTCCGCTCGGCGAGCAGCAGGAGCTCGCGGTGGATGACCGCCGGGTCGTCGACGTCGGTGCCGAAGGTCTCCTCGTGGCCGGTCGACTTCTCCGGCTCGTCGGGCACCACCCGGCGCGGGTCGCGGCCCCAGGCCAGCTCGTGCAGGTGTGCGCCGGCGGCGGGGCCGAGGGCCCGCTGCAGCGTCCGGGCCGGCACGTGCGCGAGGTCGCCCACGGTCCGCATCCCGAGCCGCAGCAGCTGCTCCTCGGTCTTGGGCCCCACGCCCCACAGCGCGCCGACCGGCAGGGGGTGCAGGAAGTCCATGACCTCGGCCGGCCGGACGATCCGCATCCCGTCGGGCTTGGCGGAGGTGGAGGCCAGCTTGGCGACGAACTTGCTGCCCGCCACGCCGACCGAGCAGGTGATCCCCTGCTCGTCGAAGACGCGGGCGCGGAGGTACTCGCCGATCTCGGCGGGATCCCCCAGCCGCCGGCCGGCGCCGGAGACGTCGAGGAACGCCTCGTCCAGGCTCAGCGGCTCCACCAGCGGGGTGATCGAGCGGAACAGGGCCATCACCGAGCGGGAGACCTCGGCGTAGAGCGACAGGTCACCGGGGAGCACCGTCGCCGTCGGGCACAGCCGCAGCGCCCGGGCGGTGGGCATGGCCGCGTGCACGCCGTAGCGCCGCGCCTCGTAGGTGGCCGAGGTGACCACCCCCCGGTTGCCCGCCCCGCCCACGATCACCGGGGTGCCGGCCAGCTCGGGGCGGCGGCGCACCTCGACGCTGGCGAAGAACGCGTCCATGTCGACGTGCAGTACGGTGCAGCCCTGCGCCCGCCCGCCCACTCGCCCACCTCCGTTCGAACACGTGTTCGCATCCGGACCCGACACTAGCCGCCGCCGAGCCGGGCGGTCCGCTGCCCCGGCCGCCGTGACGCAGTCGTGACCGGCCCTGCCGGCAACCGGCGCGCGACCCGCATGTGTCGGACCCTCCGGAGTGCGGTAAGCAGGCGTCGGCAGCCGCCGACCGGCGGCCGGAATCGAGACCGAGCGGAGGAGCCCATGGCTCTGGACGACGAGATGACCAGCGGCGACGGCGGTGCCGACGGCGGCGCGGACAGCGGCGCTCACGGCCCGGCCGACAGCAGCGCCGGCGCAGCCGACCACGGCGCCGCGGGTACGCCCGGCGGCCACGACGGCGGCGCGGACGGTGGCGCTGACGGTGGTGCCGATGGCGGCGCGGACGGCGGTGCCGATGGCGGCGCGGACGGTGGCGCCGATGGCGGCGCGGACGGCGGTGCCGACGGTAGCGCCGACGGTGGTGCCGACGGCGGCGCGGACGGTTCGGCCTGACCGAGAACCCCGCACCCCTGGGCCGGGCGGAGCAGCTGCTCCGCCCGGCCCTGCGGCGGTGCACGAACACCGACCCCGAGGTCTTCGCACGGGACCACTGGGGCCGGCGCCCGCTGCTGACCCGCGCCGCTGACACCGGCAACTCCTTCACCGACCTGCTCGACCTCGCCGCGATCGACGAGCTGCTCTCCCGCCGGGGGCTGCGCACCCCGTTCCTGCGCATCGCCAAGGACGGCCAGGTCGTCGACGCCTCGCGGTTCACCTCCTCCGGTGGCGCCGGGGCCGAGATCGCCGACCAGGTCAGCTCGGACGCGGTGCTGCGGCTGTTCGCCGACGGCAGCACCGTGGTGCTGCAGGGCCTGCACCGGCTGTGGCCGCCGCTGATCGAGTTCGCCGACCAGCTGGCCGCCGACCTCGGCCACCCGACCCAGGTCAACGCCTACGTCACCCCGCCGTCCTCGCGCGGGTTCGACGCCCACTACGACGTGCACGACGTCTTCGTGCTGCAGGTCGCCGGCCAGAAGCACTGGACCATCCACGAGCCGGTGCTGCGCGATCCGCTGCGCACCCAGGTGTGGACCGACCGCCGCGAGGAGGTCGCCGCCGCCGCGACCCGCGAGCCGGTGATCGACGCCGTCCTCGAGCCCGGCGACGTCCTGTACCTCCCCCGCGGGTTCCTGCACTCGGCCACCGCGCTCGGCGAGATCAGCGCCCACCTGACCATCGGCATCCACTCCGTCACCCGCTGGGGCGCGGCCGAGGCTGCCCTGGACCTGGTGCGCACCCTGGCCGCCGAGGACCCCGCGCTGCGCGGCTCGCTCCCCCTGGGTGTCGACCTCGCCGACCCCGACGGCCTGCGCGACGACGTCACCGCCGTCGTCGAGGGCCTGCGGGAGTGGCTGGCGCGGGTCGACCCCGCCGAGGTGGCCGAGCGGCTGCGCGCCCGCACCTGGGCCCAGGTGCGCCCCGAGCCCGTCGCACCGCTGGCCCAGGCGACCGCGGCCGCGACCCTCTCCCCCGAGACCGTGCTCCGCCTGCGACCGCGGCTGCGGTGCGTGCTCCGCGACGAGGACGATGGGCGGGTGACCCTCATCGGTGGCCGCCGGACGCACTCGTTCCCAGGGTCGGCCCGCCCGGCGCTGGCCGAGCTCCTGGCCGTCGGCGAGCTCAAGGTGGGCGACCTGCCCGGCCTGGAGCCCGGCGACCGGCTGACCCTCGCCCGGCGGCTGGTCACCGAGTCCGTCGCGCTCGTCCCCGACGCCGCACCCCCCGGGCCGTGACCACCGCGGACCTCCCACCCGCGGACGACTTCTGCCGGACCGACCTCCCGGCCCGCCCCACCGGCCGGCTGGACACGGCGCGCTGCTCGGTGCAGGCGCTGGCCCGCGGCGACTCCGGCATCGCCACCGCGTCCCCCGTGCAGCGCTGGCTGCTGGTGGAGCAGCCCGGCCCGTGGGGGCGCGACGCGCTGCTCCAGTCGCGGTTCGACGCGCGGGTGGCGCCGCTGCTGGCCGAGCGGGCCCGCCGCGAGGACGTGCGGGTGCTGCTCGTCCGCCGTCCCGGCGACCGGCTCGCCGACGCGGGCGGGCGCTGGGCCTACGCCGACAGCCGCCGGGGCCGCGAGGGCCTGTGGTGGTCGGTGCGGGCCTCGGACGAGGAGCTGCTCACCGCGCCCTGGGACGGGTCGGTCGGCGAGCGGTCGCAGCGCCCGACCTACCTGGTGTGCACGCACGGCGGGCACGACGCCTGCTGCGCGCTGCGCGGCCGGCCCCTGGCCCGCGCCATGCCCGCACCCGGACCGGCCGACGTGTGGGAGTGCAGCCACCTCGGCGGTGACCGGTTCGCGGCCAACGTCGTCGTCCTCCCCCACGGCTTCTACTACGGGCAGGTGCCCGGCGACGGCGGGCTGCTGGTGGCCGCCCACGAGCAGGGGCAGGTGGCGCTGGCGTGGCTGCGCGGCCGTGCCGGGCTGCCGGCGCACGTGCAGGCCGCGCAGCACGGCGCCCGCGAGGAGCTCGGCCTGCTCGGCGTCGACGACCTCGCTCCCCTGGGCGCGACCCAGCTGCCGGATCCGGAGCCGGACGTGGAGCGGTGGGAGGTGGCGCTGGCCGGCCCCGCGGGCACGGTCACCGTCGTCGTCGAGAGCCGGCCCTCCCCCGAGGCCGCGCAGCTGACCTGCTCCGCGGTGCGCCCCGGCCGGGTGCGCACCTGGCACCGGCTGTCGGTCAGCCGGTAGCGAGCTCGACGGGCTGCCCGAGCGGCAGCCAGCGGAACCGGGCCCGCACGTCGGCCGGGGCGCCGTCGAGCTCCGCCTCCACGGCTGCCCGGCCCTGGCGGAAGTGCGACCAGCCCTCGTAGTGCACCGGGACCACCGTCCGCACGTCGCTCAGGCGGCACAGCCGGATCGCCTCCCGGGCGGTCATGGAGTAGCGCAGCGGGCCGGTGACCGGGAAGCGGACGCCGCCCATGTGCAGCAGCGCGGTGTCGATCCGCAGCCGGGCGGCCACCGCCCGCACCCCGCTGAACAGCAGGGTGTCCCCGGAGATCCAGAGCACGCCGTCGTCCTGGCCGGCCCACTGCAGCGCGAAGCCGACGACCGGGCCGGCGAACGGGCGGCTGAGCGGCGGGCCGTGCCGGGCGGGCGTGGCGGTCACGGTGAGGGTGGGCAGCCCGGGTGCGGTGAGCTCGGTGGCCTCCCAGGCCCGGAGGCCGCGCGCGTTCCCGCCGAGCCGGCGTGCCGCCGCGCGGGTGGTGAGCACGGCGCCGGCCGAGGGCAGCAGCCCGCGGCCGGCGTCGTCCAGGTTGTCGGCGTGGTGGTCGTGGCTGAGCAGCACCGCGTCGACCGGCAGGACGTCGTCGGCCGGCAGCGCCGGCCCCGCGAGCTTGCGCGACGACGTCCCCCAGCCGAAGTCGTACGTCCGGCCGGGGGGATCGAAGGTCGGGTCCACGAGCAGCCGCCGGCCCAGCACCTCGACGAGCACGGTCGGGCCGCCGATGTGGGTGAGCCGGACCCCCTTCACCGCGGCGTGCTCACCTGCCGTGACATGACCGCGTGGTCCACCGCCCACTGCAGCACGTGGTCCGCGATCGCCTCCCAGCCCTCCTGCGCGGGCAGCAGGTGGGCGTAGCCGGGGTACTCCTCGTGCTCGGTGAGGAGTAGCGGCGGTGTAGTGCTTCACGTTGGACCGCTGCACGCTGGGCGGCATGATGTGGTCCTCGCTGCCGGAGATGAACAGCAACGGCGGCCGCGCCTCGTTCCGGTAGTCGACGGCGGCGTCCTGGGGTCCGGGCATGACGTTCGCCAGCACCGAGTTCCAGAGGATCCGGCCGGACGCCGGGATCGCGTACCGCTCGTAGAGGGCCCGCGACTCCTCCTCGCCGAACGTGTTCGTGAACGCGTAGTGCCACTGCTTCTCGGTGAGCGGGACGGCGCGGTGGCGGTTGGCCGGGTTCCGGAAGGCGGCGAAAGTGGACCGGAGCTGCGAGAGCGGCAGCACCCGGACGCCCTCCGTCGGCGCCGAGTTCAGCACCACCCCGACCGCGCCGTAGCCGCGGTCGAGGAGCAGCTGCACCAGCGTGCCGCCCGCGGAGTGGCCGATGAGGATCGGCGGTTTCTCCAGCCCGCCCACCACCGCCTCGAGGTGAGCCATGATGCCGGGCAGGGTCGCCTCGGCGATCACCGTCGGATCGGCGATGAGCGCCTCGACCTCCACCTCGAAGCCCGGGTAGGCCGGTGTGAGGACGCGGTACCCCTGGGCCTCGTAGCGGGTCTTCCAGTGCTCCCAGCTGCGGGGGGTCACCCAGAAGCCGTGCACGAGGACGACGGTGTCCGGACCGCTGGGCGCGGCCGGTCGGGGGGCGGGGATCTCGGACATGACGGGCTCCTCTCGCCCTGGGTCAGCCGCGCGCGAACGCGAGCAGGTCGGCGGTGAACTCCGCGGAGTGCGCCCCGGTGAGGCCGTGGGGCGCACCGGGGTAGACCTTGAGTTCTCCGTGCTTCAGCAGCGCCACCGACTTCGGCGCCGAGTCGTGGAACGGGACGATCTGGTCGTCGTCGCCGTGCGCGACCAGGACCGGCACGTCGATCCGCTCCAGGTCCGCGGTGAAGTCGGTCTCGCTGAACTGCGCGATGCACTCGTAGGCACCCTTGAGGCCGGCCATCATGCCCATCCGCCAGAAGTCGTCCTTCTGGCCCTGCGTCACCTCGCTGCCCGCACGGTTGGCGCCGTAGAAGGTCTCGGCGAGCTGCCGGTAGAACTCCGAGGCGCCGCCGAGCACGCCGGCCCGGATCTGGTCGAAGGCCTCGATCGGCAGCCCCTCCGGATTGGCCTCCGTGCGCAGCATGATCGGTGGGATGGCGCCCAGGAGCACCGCCCGCGCGACCCGCTCGGTGCCGTGCCGCCCCATGTACCGGGTGACCTCGCCGCCCCCGGTGGAGTGGCCGACGAGGATCACGTCGCGCAGGTCGAGCTGCTCGATGACGCTCGCCAGGTCGTCGGCGTAGGTGTCCATGTCGTTGCCGTCCGACGGCTGGTCGGACCGGCCGTGCCCGCGCCGGTCGTGCGCGATCGCCCGGAACCCGTTGGCCGCCATCGCGAGCAGCTGGGCGTCCCAGGCGTCGGAGTTCAGCGGCCAGCCGTGGCTGAACACGACCGGCTGACCGGCGCCCCAGTCCTTGTAGAAGATCCTCGTGCCGTCGGTGGTCGTGACGTCGCCCATGCTCGCTCCTCGGGAAGTCGGTGGGTGGGCCGTCCGGGTCCGACCCTGGCAGCGCGGCGACCGCCCCGATCGGCTGTGCGTGCACACCTCTGTGCTGTGGCCGCACGGCTCCCCCAGCGCGCAGGCCCTGGCCCGCGGCGCCGGGCGCTGCCAGACTCGGCGGCGCGGGGCACATCGAGGGCGGGACCGTGACGGGGCCGGGTCGCCCACCCACGGACGGGAACGCCGCATGCAGCTGCTGGACACCGCCACGCTCCCGGCCGAGCACCGCGTGGACGCCTTCCGGGCCGCCTTCGACCAGGCGTCGGTGCCCTGCTCCATCGAGCACCTCGGGCCCGACGACCGCGTGCACGCGCGCATGCACCTGTGGCACTTCGGCGCCGCGAACCTCTTCACCACCGACGCGTCCGGCTTCCGGCTCGTGCGCACACCACGGCACCTGCGCACGGAGAGCCCGCCGGTGGTCGCCCTGGCCGTGCAGGCTGCGGGCGTGGGCCGCTTCGGCCAGTTCGGGGAGCAGTCGCTCGTGCCGGCCCGGTCCCTGATGCTCAGCGACCTGACCGGGCCCTACGAGTTCGCCTGGGAGGACACCGGCGGATCGCGGGCCTTCCAGGTGCCCTACGGCGCGCTGGGCCTGCCGCCGGACGTGGTCCGCCGGGCCGCGCCCCGACTGGGCGGCAGCCCGCTGCACGACCTCGTCCGCGACCACCTCGTGCGGCTGTCCGCGGACGCCGGGCAGCTGGCAGCGGACCCGGCAGCCACCTCCCTGGGCACGGCCACGGTCGAGCTGGTCCGGGCGCTGGTGGTGTCGGCCGCCGCGGACGACCGCTACGCCGGAGCCGTCCGCGAGGAGACGCTGCTGACCCGGCTGCTGGCCTACGCCCGCGCCCACCTCACCGAGGCCGACCTCGGCCCGCGTCGGCTGGCGGCCGCGCACAACGTCTCGCTGCGACGGCTCTACCAGGAGTTCGCGGCGGCCGGGCTGCACCTGGAGCAGTGGCTCATCACCGAGCGGCTCGAGCTCGCCCGCGCCCAGCTGGTCTCGCGGACCGGGCAGCACCGCTCGGTGGCGGCGGTGGCGCGCAGCTGCGGGTTCGCCGACCCCAGCCACTTCGCCCGCAGGTTCCGGCAGGCCTTCGGCCTCTCGCCCCGGGAGTGGCAGCAGGAGTCGGCCCGCCGGGCGCAGGAGCCGCGGTCAGGTCAGTGACGAGCCGTGGGCCACGAGCAGCGGGATCGCCAGCTCGGTGGCGGTGAGCGAGCCGTGGTAGGCCGCCAGCCGGCTGGGTCCGGGTTCCTGGGCGGGGGCGGTCAGCGCCCAGGTGCCGCGGGCGAGCGCGACGACGTCGCCGATGCGGGCGGCCATCCCCGGGTCGACGGCACCGAAGACGCCGCTGGCCACCGCCTCGTCGCGGGACACGACCCAGGCGCGCTCGCCCAGCACGCCCCGCCAGCGGTCCAGCACGTCGTCGGCCGCACCCGGCACGGCGTGCACGTACCGCGCCCGCGGCTCCCCGGCGAGCAGCCGGACGCCGTCGCCGAGCTCGGGCACCGCGTCCAGGTCCAGCCGGGTGCCGGCCGGCACGTCGAGCATCCCGTGGTCGGCGGTGACCAGCAGCGCGGCGTCGTCGGGCAACCCGTCGACGACCTGCTCGACCATGCGGTCGACCAGCTGGAGCTGCGCCCGCCAGCTGGCGGAGTCGACGCCGCGCACGTGACCGGTGAGGTCGAGGTCGGGGAAGTAGCCGTAGACCAGGGCCCGCGGCGTGGCGTGTAGCGCCTGCAGCACCAGGGCGGCCAGGTCGCCGGCGCCGACGGAGCCGGCGTACGCGGCACCGCGGTAGGCCGCCAGGCTCAGGCCGCTGGCCTGGTAGGGGTACGGCGCGACCACCGTGGCCGGCACCCCGGCCGCCGCGGCCCGCGCGAAGACCGTGGGCTGCGGCGCCCAGGTGTCGGGGTCGGGGTCGTCCCGCCACTGCGTGTGGTTGAGGGCGCGGTCCTCCCCCGGGACGTCGGTGACGAAGCCGAGGACGCCGTGGCTCCCCGGCGGCAGGCCGGTGCCGAAGGTGGTGAGGCTGACCGGTGTGGTGCTCGGGCACGGCGCGGAGAGATCCCCGGCCGGGGAGGCGAGCGCGGCGAGGGTGGGCGCGAGGTCGACGTGCTGCCGGACGAGGTCGGCGCCCAGGCCGTCGACGAGCAGCACGGCCACCCGCCGGGCACCGGCGACCAAGGCGGTCAGCCCCAGCGGGTCGGCCGGCACGTCGCCGCGGTCCAGGGGCACGCCGAGCGCCGCGGCCGCTCCGGGCAGCACGTCGGCGAGGGTGCCGGTGCCGTAGGCCGGGCGGTGCAGGTCTCCGGGCAGCGGGTGCATCAGGGGCGCGCGGCGAGGAGGTGCAGGCCGGTGGCGACGTCGCGGTACGGCGAGGACCCGGCCAGCGCCAGCTCGAGGGCACGGACGGCGTCGGGATCGGCACCCGAGGCGGCGTCGAGCAGGTCGGCGACGACCGAGACGCCCCGCCACGGACCGGGCCGCAGCCCGGCGCCCTCGACGAGGGCGAGCAGCGCGTCGGGCGTGAACCGGCGCCGCGCCGTCGGCCGGGTGCGGGCCGTCGCCGGGTCGCGGTCCTCGGCCAGGGCCAGGGCCTCGACCGGGTGGCCGGCGACGGCGCGGGCCAGGACGGCACCGGCGCGGTTGGCCGCGGCCACGCTCACCTGCCCGCCGGGGCGGAGCGCGCCGGCGATCTCCCGCAGCGTGACCGCGGGGTCGTCGACCACCTCCAGCACGTAGTGGCAGAGGACCAGGTCGTACGTGGGCGCGGAGAAGACCTCGCCGAGCAGGTCGCCGTCGCCCTGCACGCCCTCCACCCGGTCCCCCACGCCGGCCGTGGCGGCGCGCCGGGCGAGGGTGGCCAGGGCGTCGGCGCTGGGGTCGACGACCGTGACCGCGTGCCCGAGCCGGGCGAGCGGGACGGCGAACATGCCGCTGCCGCCGCCGACGTCCAGCACGCGCAGCGGGGTGCCGTCGCCGATGACCGGGTCCAGCGCCGCCCAGACGGCCGCGCTGCGCGGGGGGAGCTGCTCGGCGGAGGACGGCGCGGGCGGTGTCGGCACCTGTCGGAGCCTAGTGGCGGCTCTCCGGCCGCACGGTGTCCGCGCCGGGTGGCGCAGCGCCCGCGTCAGCCCTCGGCGTCGTCCGCCGCCCGACGGACCTCGGCGATGTCGATGCGGCGCATCTGCAGCATCGACTGCGTGGCGCGCCGGGCCCGGTCCGGATCGGGGTCGTTGGTCAGCGCGAGCAGCTCGGCCGGGTAGACCTGCCACGAGACGCCGAAGCGATCCTTGAGCCAGCCGCACTGGCTCTCCTCGCCGCCGTCGGCCATGAGCCCGAACCAGTAGTGGTCGGCCTCCTCCTGGTCGGCGCAGACGATCTGGAAGGAGATCGCCTCGGTGAAGGGGAACTGCGGGCCGCCGTTGAGGCCGGTGTACCGGGTGCCGTCGAGGGTGAAGTCGACCGTGAGGACGTCGCCCTCCTTCATCGGCGGGGGCATGTCGGGGCCGTAGCGGGTGACCTCGTCGATGCTCGAGTTCGGGAAGACCGAGGTGTAGAGCCTCGCGGCCTCCTCCGCCTGGCCGTCGAACCACAGGCACGGGATCTGCTTCGGCATGGTGGGTCCCTCCTCGACGCGCTGTCGGCTGTCGGGAGTGAGGACCCGGGTGCCCCCTGGAACTCATCGAGGGTGCCCGAGGTGATCAGCCGCCGAGCCAGCGCTCCCAGGCGGGGCGGACGAGGTCGGCGAGGCGTGCGTAGCCGGCGGCTCCGGGGTGCGCACCGTCGCCGGCGGCCACCTCGGAGCGCCAGACCGGGTCGGCGGCCAGCGCGGCGGCGACCGGGACGTAGGGCACGCCGTGGTCGGCGCAGGCGCGGGCGAAGCGGTCGTCGAGGTGCGCGATCCGCTGGTTCTGGCGGTCGTCGGCGACGGCGGGCGGGCCGACGACGAGCACCGGCCACCCCGCGTCCGCCGCGCCGGCCAGCATCCCGGCGAGGGCCGCAACCGACTGCTCCGGCTCGAGCCGCGAGGCGCCGTCCTCCTCCGTGGTGTCGTTGACGCCGGTGGAGAGGACCACCCGCGGCTCCCACTCGCCACCCGCCAGGCGGACCCGGCACTCGGCGGCCCACCGCTCGGCGACCTCGGCGGTGGTCTGCCGGCGCACGCCGAGGACGTAACGGGTGACCGGCAGGCCGGCTCGCGCGCTGGCGACGCAGAGCCGGCCCGCCCAGCCGAGGTGCTCGGGGTCGCCGACGCCGGCCACGAAGGAGTCGCCGACGAAGCAGACGCGCAGGTCCCGGGTCACCTCCCCATCCTGCTAGTGACCGGAGCTGCCCGGGCTGGAGTGCCAGAGCTTGCGCGGCGGGCCGGCAGCGGCGCGCCGGGCTGCGGTCCCGGCGTCGTCGCCGGCCGGCTTGATGTCCGCGTAGGGCGACATCCGGAAGCCGGTGGGGTGCACCAGCACCGGCTTGACGATCACCGGCCGCGGCCCGTGCGAGGCCGCCGCCCCGGCGATCGCCTGCTCGGTGTACTCCCCCGGTGCGGCCATCAGCTCGCGGACCGCGTCCAGGCCGCCGGTCTCCCATGCCTCGTGCAGCGCCGGTAGCTCCCACGCCCCCGTCGCCCGCAGCGAGACCCCGCGCGCGCCGGTGCGGCGCAGCACCCCGCGGACCACCAGCAGCCACGAGTGGAAGACGGTGGCGGCGTAGGGCCCCTGGGCGTCCTCGAAGAAGGTCGAGTCGGTACAGCCGGTCCCGTCATCCAGGGTCACGAACACCACCCGCCGTCCCGACCGGATCGGCGGGGTCTGCGTCGCCACCTTCACCCCGGCGACCAGCAGCTCCGAGCCGCTCCGGCAGCCGAGCAGGTCGGCGGCCGGCACCGCCCCCAGTGCCGCCAGGAACGGCTTGTAGAAGTCGACGACGTGCCGGCTGGCGTCCAGACCGAGGACCTCCAGCTCGGCGCGCACCAGCTCGGCGTCGGTGAACTCCGGCAGCCCGCTGCCCTCCGCCCAGCCGGGGCCCACCCCCGGCCCGTCGGCGCGCTCCTCCGGTCCGGCGACGTCGTCGAGCGGGAACAGCGCCTCCTGGCCGGCGCCGTCCTGCTCGATCCCGAGCAGATCGAGGCTCAGCTGCCCGGCCGAGCTCGCCCGGGCGCCGCTGCGACTCCACCGGTCCAGCTCGCCGATCTGCAGCAGGAGGTCGCGGCGGGTGAGCTGCCGGCGGCGGTGCGCGGGTCGCCGCGACTCGCGGTCGCGCATGCCGAACCCGTAGAGGGAGTCGAAGCCGCCGGCGAGCACCAGCCGCTCGACCACCGGGCGGGACACCGACGCCCGGGACCAGAAGTCGCTCAGCGACCGGTAGGGCTGCCCGGCGACGATGCGGGCGACCTCGTCGTCGGAGATGCCCTTCACGTCGGCCAGCGACAGCCGGACGCCGTAGCGGGAGGGGTCGGGCATCGCCGCCGGCATCCACTCCGGCAGCCGCCGGCCCTCCTGACTCTCCGCCGAGGTTTCGTCACACCGCTCGACCCGGTAGGTCTCCCCCGAGGCGTTCACGTCGAGCCCGAGCACCGCGATGCCGAAGTTGCGGGCGTCGTCGAGGATCAGCCGCTTCGGGTACATGCCGGGATCGTGGGTGAGCACCCCGGCGAGGAACGCCGCCGTGTGGTGGGTCTTGAGCCAGGCCGACTGGTAGGTGGGCAGCGCGAACGCCGCCGCGTGCGCCTTGCAGAAGCCGAACGACCCGAAGGCCACCAGCACCTGCCAGACCTGCTCGGCGACCTCCTCCGGGTACCCGGCGTCCAGCACGCGGGGCATGAACCACGCGCGCACCTCGGGATGGGCGTCCTTCTCCCCCAGCGCCCGGCGCACCTCGTCGGCCTCGGCCAGCGTGCAGCCGGTCATCCGGGAGACGACGTGCAGCACCTGCTCGTGGAAGACCACGACCCCCGCGGTCTCCGCCAGCGCGAACTCCAGGTCGGGGTGCGGGTACTCGGCGTCCCGCCAGCCGTTCCGGGCCAGGAGGAACGGGGTGACCATGTCGCTCTTCACCGGCCCGGGCCGGAACAGCGAGATGTCGATGATGAGGTCCTCGAACGTCTGCGGGCCGAACTTGCCCACCAGCTCGCGCTGGCCGGGCGACTCGATCTGGAACATGCCCAGCGTGCGGGTGCTGCGGATCAGCTCGAAGGTCGTCGGGTCGTCCCGCGGGACGGCGTCGATGTCGAGGGTCTCGCCGTCGACCCGCGCCACCTCGTCCATGGCGTGCGCGATCGCCGACTGCATCCGGATGCCGAGCAGGTCGAGCTTGAGCAGCCCGAGCTCCTCGACGTCGTCCTTGTCGAACTGGCTCATCGGGTAGCCCAGGTAGCTGTTCTCGACGGGGGTGCGGTCGAGCAGGGTGGTGTCGGAGAGCAGCACTCCGCACGGGTGCAGCGCGATGTGCCGCGGCAGCCCGTCGAGCCGGGCGACCAGGTCGAACAGCAGGTCCAGGTCACCGCTGCCACCGGATCGTCGCGACCCGTACCGGCTGGCGCGCAGCTCGGGCAGATCGCGCAGCGCGGCGTGCACCTGGTTGGCCCGGATGTGCGGGAACGCCTTGGCGACGGCGTCGATCTCGGCCTGCGGCAGGCTCAGCGCGGCGCCGACGTCGCGGATGGCGTGCCGCACCCGGTAGGTGTCCATCATCGAGATGCAGCTGACCCGGTCGGCGCCGAACCGGTCGAGGACGGCGTCGTAGACCTCCATCCGCCGGGCGGACTCCACGTCGATGTCGATGTCGGGCAGCTGGTGGCGCAGCGGCGAGAGGAACCGCTCCATCAGCAGGCCGTAGCGGATCGGGTCGACGTCGGAGATGCCGAGCAGGTAGGTGACGAGGCTGCCGGCACCGGAGCCACGCGCCGCCGCCCGAACCCTCAAGCTCTTGATGAGGTCGACCACGTCGGCGACGGTGAGGAAGTAGGAGGGGTAGCCGAGCTGGTCGATCACCGCCAGCTCCTGATCGAGCCGGACGCGCACCCGCTCCGACAGCGGCATCCCGCGCCGGCCGAGCCCCGCCTCGCAGCGGGCCCGCAGCACCTCCGACGAGGTCATCCCCCGCTCGGCGGCCGTGGTGACGACGTCGAGCTCCGGGTAGCGGACGCTGCCGACACCGAGGTCGTCCCGGATGTCGACGGCGCACTGCTCGGCCAGCCGGGCGGTGCGCTCGAGCAGCCTCGTTGCTGCGTCCCGATCGGGGCCGACGAGGTCCTCGGCGACCTGCGCCATCTCCTTGCCCGACTTCAGGTAGCCCTCGGCGGTGCGCCGGTCGACGTGCCGCAGGTCCAGCGGGACGAGCCGGCGGGCGGCGTCGAGGACGTCGGCGGTCGGCGCGTCGAGGGCGTCGACGTAGCGGACCGCGTTGCTGAGCACCGCCGGCACACCCTGCTCGGCGGCGAACCGGAGCATGGCCTGCGCCCGCTGCCGGTCACCCCGGCCCCGGTGGTGCACCACCTCGAGGACCACGTGCGGCCCGAAGACCGCCCGCCAGGTGTCGAGCTGCGCCGCGGCGAGCTCGGTGCGGCCGGTGGCCAGCGCCCGGCCCACCGGGGAGTCGGGCCCCAGCAGCGCGGTCAGGCCGGTGGCGTGCTCGGCGGCCATGGCCAGCGAGCTGACCGGTTCGCCGCGGGTGCCGCGCAGGTGGGTGCTGCTGGTGAGCCGGCACAGCGACGCCCAGCCGGCGCCGTCGCGGGCCAGGAAGGTGGTGCGCGGCAGCCGGAGGTCGACCGCCGCCCCGCCCCGGGCCGGCGCCCGGCGGGTGCCCGGCGGGGAGGACGGGTGCCGGCGTGGCGCCCGGGCGCCGGACGCCGCGCCGCCGAGGGCGTGCGCGAGCGCCGGGGGCACGGTGGTGTCCGGCGCGGGGGCGACGGCGAGGTCGACCCCGAAGATCGGGCGGATCCCCGCCGACCGGCAGGCCAGGGCGAACTTGACCGCCCCGTACAACCCGTCGCGGTCGGTGAGGGCCAGCGCCCTCATCCCGTGCTCGGCGGCGCGCGCCACGAGGTCGGCGGGGTGGTTGGCCCCGAACCGCATGGAGTAGCCCGACGCGACGTGCAGGTGGACGAAAGGGTCGTTCACCGCCGCGGCTCGGACGAGGTGCCGCCGACGACCCGCGGCCGCGGGTAGGTGGGAACAGCGCCGAGGTAGTTCTCCACCACGATCAGGAAGGCGCCGACGTCGCGGACGAGGTCGTCGGCCTCGCGGTCGGTGACGGCGGAGGACAGGCCCGCCTCGGCGGCGGCCCGCTTGGCGGCACCGGCAGCGAAGAAGGTGGCCCACTCCCCCAGCTCGGGCGCGATCTGGCCGAGCAGCACCCAGGCGCTGCGCGGCCGGCGGCGGCCGCCCTCGGGCCGGGTGCGGGCGGCCAGCACGGCGGCCGCGGCCCGCAGCGCACCGAGGTGCGCGGTGGCGTAGCGCTGGCGGGCGTCGGTGCAGCCGGTGGCTTCGGACAGCCCGCGGTGGGCCTGCTCCAGCAGGGTCACCGCGGCGGCGGGCAGCGCCGGGGGCAGGGGCAGCTGATCGGCCATGAGGGGTCGGGCGCCCATCAGTCGTGCACCCGGACGAGCCACCAGCGGTTCGCCGCGGCGTCCCAGGACAGGTCGAAGACACCGGCGAAGTCGGTGCGCGAGCGCCCCGCGCGCACCGCCTCCACCCGCCACACCTCGCGCGGGGCGACCAGGTCGGCCGACGCTCCTCCGCTCCCGGCGTCGCGCTGCCACCAGGGCGAGGTCTCCATCCACGAGTCGAGCAGCTCCCCCACGAGGTAGCGGGACTGCCCGCGCCAGAACTGCAGCGGACCGAGCGCACCCCGCTCCACCTGCACCTCTTCGCCGATCCGGTCGACGGCCTCACCGAGCACCCGGCTCATGACGGACCTCCCCAACGTCTGCAGCACTCCGCCGTCCGCACCACCCCGTGGGGAAGGTCGGGGACGGGTGCGGATGGCGGCTGATCTGTGTTCGAACGCTTGTTCGAGCGATGTCCAGTAGACCGGAGCGCGGATGCGTCGTCAAGACGACGCGGCGGGTCGTCACGGGCGCAGTGGATCGGGCGGGGCGAGCTCCTCGAGCTCGGGAGGATCCGGCTCGGGGTCGTGGTACCAACCCGGCGGCCTCGTCGTCCGCGAGACGCCCGACGGAGTGTGGACCGTGAGCCGGCCATCGACGCCCAGGGCGAACGACCATCCCCGGGCGAAGGTCTTGATCCGGTGGTGCCGCCGGCACAGGCAGCAGAGGTTCTCGCACGCCGTCGGACCGCCGTCGGCGTACGGGTGCCCGTGGTCGATGTCGCAGGTGCCGGCGCGCCGGCCGCACCCCGGCATCCGGCAGCGCCGATCGCGGACCGTCACCAGGCGCCGCTGCGCAGCGGAGGGCTCGTAGCTCCCGGTGGGCGGCGGGCGCCCGAGCCCCGATCCGCCGGGACCGGCGGCCCGGCGGAGCTCCGTGCGGGTCGCGACGGCGACGGTCTCACCGCTCGCCGGGTCGTCGATCGCGATCGACACCGAGCCGCCGGCCGGCGGAGTGCCTAGGCCGAGCAGATCGAGGGAGGCGAGCAGCTCCCGGCACTGCATGGCGGAGACCAGTTGCCCGTCCACCTCCGCCGGAGCCGCACCGGACGGCGCGTCGGCTCGCAGTGCCGGCAGCGCCGCGTGGATGGTCAGGTGGGCGGTGACGGCCGGGCGGCTGGTGTCCCACGGCCGGAGGAGCAGATCGAGCGCGGTGGTCGAGCGCAGCACCCCCATCGGCCGGTCGTCCCCCTCGGCCCGCAGCCAGCGCGCGTACTGAGCGACCGCGTCGCGAGCTGCGTGCACGACGGGCAGCGGTCCCTCGATCACCAGGCGGCCGAGACCGTCGGCGGTGCGCTCGACGTGCACGTCGGCCCTCCGCTCCGCCTCCCGGCGCCGGCGCTCCTTGGCTGCGGCATCGACCCGGTAGAGGTGGTAGCGGACCCGGTCGCCCAACCGCGACGGCGGGCAGTCCTCGGCGCCGGGGAGCACCCGGGCCTGCACCGCGGCGGCCACGGCGTCGGAGGCATCGCCGAGGAGGTCGAGCAGGATGCGCGCCTTGCGGATCGTCAGCCGCCCCGCGAACAGCTCCGACCAGGTCGGCGCCAGCGTGGTGGTGAGCAGCACCGACTCGGCCGCCAGCCGGGACGCCTCGTCTTCGGAGCAGTGTCGGATGACGGCCAGCTCGGAGACGAAGTCGTCGGAGACGTCGGCGAGTGCGGGCGGACGCATCGCCCGCGAGTCGACGCCCGGAGCCCCGCGCGAACCGAAGTCCGCGTCCCACTCGACGGTCCTACGCCGGGCGAGCTCGGCGACCGCGGCGGCCTGCCGCGCGTACTCACGGGCCATGTGCGCGTCGGAGGACCAGATGTCGGCGACGAGCTCGAGGTCGGTGTCGTACGCCGACCCGAGCTCCGAGGGAACGAACGGCATCGGCTCGCCGTCGACCGGCGGTCCGACCGTTCCTCCTTCCTCCATGCCTGCACGCTAGGCCCCGGGTACGACAGTTTCCGCTGGTCAGCGGGACGACGGCCGGAGTGATCCCACTGGATTCCCTCGCGCCGGGGGTCCATCACCGCGGTGCCGTCCTCACCTGGGTTCGCACCCGGCTGAACGAGCAAGGCGAACCCGACCACCACCGTCCGCGTGGCTCACGATGAGGCATGCACTTCAGCGAGATGCAGGCCACGGCACGCGCAGTGCGAGCGAAGTACGCGCAGGTGGAGAGCGAGCAGTACGGACGCTCTTGGACGGCCGAAGAGATCATGCTGGGATTCCTCGGGGACGTCGGCGACCTCGCGAAGCTCGTGCAGGGCAAAGCCGGCGTGCGGCCACGCGACGACCTCGATGACGCGTTGGCCCATGAACTGGCGGACTGCCTTTGGGCCGTCCTCACCCTCGCCGACACCTACGGCGTCGACCTGGAGACCGCCTTCGCCGACACGATGCAAGCCCTCGCACAACAGCTCGACGACGTGCGAGACACGGGCGGGAGGGCCGGCGGCTGACGGTGGCGCCGCCCGACCGGCCGAGGTCGCCGGGGCGGTGGCAGGATCGACCCATGTCCTCGCCCGCGCACCCCCGGGTCGCCGCGGTCAGCCGCCTGCTGCAGGAGGCCGGCGCGGCCGGTCAGGTACGCGTGCTCCCCGCCGAGGTCCGCACCGCCGCCGCGGCCGCCGCCGAGCTCGGCGTGCCGGTGGGCGCCATCGCCAACAGCCTCGTCTTCGTCGCCGCCGGCCAGCCGCTGCTGGTCATGACCAGCGGCGCGCACCGGGTGGACGAGTCGAAGGTCGCCGCCCTGCTGGGCGTGGACTCCGTCTCCCGCGCACCGGCCGAGCTGGTCCGCGCGGTCACCGGCCAGCCGATCGGCGGCGTCGCCCCCGTCGGCCACCCCGAGCCGATCGGCACCCTCGTCGACGTCGAGCTCGCCCGCCACCCGCAGGTCTGGGCGGCGGCCGGGCACCCCGCGACGGTCTTCCCGACCACCTACGACGAGCTGCTCCGGCTCACCGACGGAACCGCCGCCGAGGTGGGCGAGGACGTGCTCGACGGCGCCGAGGCGGTCGGCTCGTGACCGACACCCGCCCCGGCACCAGGATCGTCGACCTCCCGGTCGCCTGGCTGCGCGACCACATGCACGAGGCGCTGGCCATCTACGGCCTGGCCATGGGCTACGACCCCGGGGTGGTGGCCGGCCGCTACGGCTACGCCATCCAGCACACCGACCGTCCCGGCTTCCGGGCGGTCGGGGCCTTCGCCGCCACCGAGGACGGCGAGCGCCTCGTCGGCTTCGGCTACGGCTACCTGATCGCGCCCGGCCAGTGGTGGCACGACCAGGTGCGCGCGGCCCTGGACCGGCGGACGGCGAAGAAGTGGCTGCCCGGCGCCTTCGAGGTCTGCGAGCTGCACGTGCACCCCGACCACCAGAGCCAGGGGCTGGGCCGCCGGCTGCTGCACGCCCTGGTGGCCGGCACCACCGCCCCGGTGGCCCTGCTCTCCACCCCCGACGCCGACACGAAGGCGTTCCGGCTCTACCACGCCGACGGCTTCGTCGACCTGGCCCGCGGCTACCACTTCCCGGGCGATCCGCGGCCGTTCGCCATCCTCGGGGTCGAGCTCCCGATGCATCCGCGCGAGCCGCGGCCGGCGAACACCTGAGCGTGCCGCCACCCGTCGACGTCGTCGTGATCGGTTCCGGCCACAACGGGCTGGTCGCGGCCTGCTACCTGGCGCGCGCCGGCCTGTCGGTCGAGGTCCTGGAGTCCGACACGGTCCTCGGCGGCGCGGTCTCCACCGTCGAGCGGTGGCCCGGGGTGCGGGTCGACCGCGGCTCGAGCGCACACGTGATCATCCGGCACAGCGGCATCGTCGAGGAGCTGGACCTCGCCGCCCACGGCCTGCGCTACCTGGACTGCGACCCGTGGGGGTTCGCGCCCGCGCCGTCCCCCGGCGACCCCGGTCCCGACGGCCGGCCGCTGGTCTTCTCCGTCGACCTCGACGCCACCTGCGCGTCCATCGCCGCGGCCTGCGGGCCGGAGGACGCCGAGGCCTACCGCCGGTTCGTGGCGGTGTGGGGTCCGCGCAGCCGCGCCGTCGTCGCCTCCTTCGGCCGCCGGCCCAGCGCCGGCGGGCTGGTCCGCTCCTTCTGGCCGCTGGGCGCTCCCGGCGAGGACCGCGCCCGCACCCCCGGCGCCGAGCTGGCCATCGACTTCCTCGGCTCGGGCGACGCGCTGCTGGACCGCTGGTTCGGCAGCGAGCGGCTCAAGGCGGCGCTGGCCTGGTTCGGTGCGCAGTCCGGCCCGCCCATGTCCGAGCCCGGCACCGCCGCCATGGTCGGCTGGGTGGCGCTGCTGCACGACGTGCCGCCCGGCCACCCCGTCGGCGGCTCGGGCGAACTGACCGCCGCGCTGCGCCGTCGGCTGGAGGCCGACGGCGGGCGGGTGACCCTCGGCGACGGCGCCGCGCGGCTGCTGGTGGAGGAGGGCCGGGTCACCGGCGTCGAGACCGCGTCGGGACGGCGTCTGGGCACCGGAGCCGTCGTCGCCGCGTGCCACATCGGGGTGACTCGGCGCCTGGCCGGCGCGGACGCCCCGCCCGCCCTGGCCGAGACGGACCCCCCGGTCGGCAACGGCTTCGGGCTGGTCGTGCGCGCGCTCACCGACGCCCTGCCGGCCTATCCCGGCGCTACCCCGGAGGAGTCGCTCCAGGGACTCCAGCTGCTGTGCACCGACCGCGCTCAGCTCGCCGCCGCCCACGGCGACTGGGGCGCTGGCCGGGTGCCGCGCGAGCCGGTGCCCCTGGCGATGTCCTTCTCCGCGAGCGACGACACCCTCGCTCCGGACGGGTCGCACGTCGTCACGATCTGGGGCCAGTGGTACCCCTACGCGCTCGCCGACGGCGCCGACTGGGACGCCCTCGCCGACACCGAGGCGCGGCGGCTCGTCGACGCCGTCGACCGGTTCGCCCCCGGGTTCGCCGACTCGGTACAGCGGCTGTACGTCCAGACCCCGGTGGCCCTGGAGCGCGAGCTGGCCCTGCCTCGCGGCAACGTCATGCACGTGGAGATGGGCCTGGCCAGCATGTTCGGCTTCCGGCCCACACCCGCGCTGTCCGGCTACCGCGTCCCCGGCCTGGCCGGCCTGTACCTCGCCGGCGCCTCCACCCACCCCGGCGGCGGGGTCTCGGGCAACTCCGGCCGCAGCGCCGCCCGCGTGGTGCTCGGCGACCGGTCGCGCCCCGCGCGCGCCCGCGCGGCCGCGGCCCGGTCCCTGCGCCGGGTCCGGACCGGCCGGTGACGACGACGGCCGCCCCGCCGGCGCCGGTCCTCCGACGGGCGCTGCCGTGGGCGCTGGCCAGCGCCCTGGTGCTGACCGCGATCGCCTACCCCCTCGCCGACACCAACCGGAACGCGGTCAGCTGGGCCATCGTCCTGCTCGGCGCGGCGCTGTCGGTGGTGCACGCCTGGCTCAGCCGAGGAGCGCGCACCGGCGTCGGGGTCCTGGTGCTCGTCGGCGCGGTCGCCGTGGGGTTCGAGAGCGTCGGGCTGGCCACGGGCTTCCCCTACGGCAGCTACACCTACAGCGACGTCCTGGGCCCGACGCTGCTCGGCGTCCCGTTCCTCGTGCCCCTGGCCTGGCTGATGATGGCCTGGCCGAGCTGGCTGCTGGGCGGCCGGCTGGCCCGCCCGGTGCGCCCCGGGCGACGGCGGGCGGCGCGCATCGCGTGGTCGGCGGCCGTCTTCGCCGGCTGGGACGTCGTCCTGGATCCGCAGATGGTCGACGCCGGCTATTGGACGTGGGCGCACCCGTCGCCCGGGCTCCCGGGCATCGACACCGTCCCCCTGACCAACCTGGCCGGCTGGCTGGTGGCCGGCGCGGTCCTCATGACGCTGCTCGACCTCCTCGTCGAGCGCACCGCCACTCCCCCCGCCGTCGGCGACGCCGCGCCGCTGCTGGCGCTGGCCTGGATGACCCTCGGCGGCGCCCTCGCCCACGCCGGCTGGCTGGGGCTGCCCGGCTCCGCCGCGTGGGGCGCCGGCCTGGGCGCCGCCGTCCTCACCGTGCTCGCCGTCCAGCACGCCCGTCAGCCGTGAGCGGCCGGTTCCTGCGCACGCTGGCCGGGATCTCGGTCGCGGGCGCGGCGCACGCGGCCCTCAACGCCGCGCTGCTGCGCCGCCCACCCGCCGCGCCGGCGCCGGTCCAGAGGTCGGTCACCGTCGTCGTCCCGGTGCGCGACGAGGCGGCGCACGTCCTGGACTGCCTGGCCGCGGCCCTCGACCAGCGGGGGGTTCCCGGGCTGCGCGTCGTCGTCGTGGACGACGGCTCGACCGACGGCACCGCGGCGCTCGTGGCCGCCCACCCCGACCCGCGGGTGCAGCTGGTGACGGCGCCGCCGCCGGGGCCGGGCTGGCTGGGCAAGCCCCACGCGTGCGCGCGCGGCGCGGAGGTGGCGGGCGACGCCGACGTCCTGGTGTTCCTGGACGCGGACGTGCGGCTGATGCCCGACGCCGTCGCCGCGGCCGTGTCGGTCCTGGACGAGGCCGGGCTGGACCTGGTCTCGCCCTGGCCGCGGCAGCTCGCCGGCAGCGCCGCCGAGCGGCTGGTCCAGCCGCTGCAGCATTGGCTGTGGGCGACCTTCCTGCCGCTCCGGGCGGCGGAGCGCTCGCCCCGGCCGGCGCTGGCCGCGGCGAACGGCCAGTTCCTGGTCGTGCGCCGGGAGGCCTACGAGCGGGCCGGCGGGCACGCCGCCGTCCGCGGCGAGGTCATCGAGGACGTCGCCCTGCTGCGCGCGGTGAAGGCGGCCGGTGGGCGCGGGGTCGTGATCGACGGGTCGCGGCTGGCCGTGTGCCGCATGTACGAGGGCTGGCCCGGCGTCCGGGACGGCTACGCGAAGTCGCTCTGGTCCGCCGTCGGCGGCTCACCGGCCGCGGGGCTGCTCACCGCCGGCGCGCTCACCGCGGTGTGGGTGCTGCCCGCGGCCGCGGCGCTGCGGGGCTCGCGGGCCGGGCTGGTCGGGTACGCGGGCGGGGTGGCCGGCCGGGCAGTCACCGCCGCGGCCACCGGCGGCCGGGTGTGGCCGGACGCGCTGGCCCATCCGCTGTCCGTGCTGGCCCTGGACCTCCTGATGGTCCGCTCGGTCGCCGGGCACCGGCGCGGAACGCTGCGCTGGCGCGGCCGAGGGGTGACCGCGCAGCCCGGTGCCGCTGCGGCGAGGATGGGCCGGTGACCTCCCCGGCAGCCCGCGACCGCGTCTCCTTCGACCCCGACGCGATGGACTCCGGCGCCTTCTACCGGGTGCTGAACTCCGTCGTCGTCCCCCGGCCGATCGCCTGGGTCTGCACCCGCTCCGCCGAGGGCGTGCACAACCTCGCGCCGCACTCCTTCTACACGGTGGCGTGCGTGACCCCGCCGGTCGTGCAGTTCACCTCCGTGGGCCGCAAGGACTCGCTGCGCAACGCCGAGGCGACCGGCCAGTTCACCGTCAACCTCACCCCCGAGGCCCTGTTCGAGCAGGTCAACGCCACGGCCACCGACTTCCCGCCCGACCACAGCGAGGCCGAGCACACCGGGGTGCGGCTGGAGCCGGCCGAGACCGTGGACGCGATGCGCGTGGCGGAGTCGCCGGTGTCCATCGAGTGCGTCCTGCACGGCACGGTCAGCTTCGGCGACAGCACGGTCGTCTTCGGCCGGGTCCGGCACATCAGCGTGTGGGCCGAGGCGGTGCAGGACGGCCGGCCGCGCATCGAGCACCTGCGGCCGCTGGCCCGGCTGGGCGGGAACGAGTGGTCGACCATCGGCGAGGTCCGCGAGATCCGCCGCATCCCGTACCGCACCTGGACCGACGACCCCGGCATCGGCGAGCGCCTCCGCGGTCGGTGACCCGCTCAGTTCCCCAGCGGGCAGGTGTCCTACCTCCGTCACCGTTCGACGGAGGGAAGCCCACCATGCGCAGGTTGGTCGTCACGCAGAACATCACGCTCGACGGCTCGATCGAGATGATCGGCGACTGGTTCGACCCGCAGGCCGACGCCTCCGACCAGCTCGCGGAGGTGCGCCGCCAGGACGAGACCGCCGACGCGCTGCTGCTGGGCCGGCAGACCTTCGAGGACTTCCGCGGCTACTGGCCGCTGCAGACCGACGACCCGACCGGCATCTCGGCCTACCTGGACCAGGTGCAGAAGTACGTCGTGTCCTCGACCCTGCCCGATCCGGGCTGGGAGCCGACGACGGTGCTGGGCGGGGACGTCGTCGCGGCGGTGCGCGAGCTCACGGAGCAGCCGGGTCAGGACGTCGTCGTCACCGGCAGCATCACGCTCACCCACGCGCTGATCGCGGCCGGCCTGGTCGACGAGTACCGCCTGTTCACCCATCCCGTCGTGCAGGGGCGCGGCCGTCGGCTGTTCCCCGACGGCGTCGAGGTGCCGCGGCTGCGCCGGCTGGACGCGAAGGCCTTCGGCAACGGCGTCACGTACGCCGCCTGGGCGCCGGCCTGCTAGGCGGGCAGGTGCGCGGCCACCTCGGCGGCGGCCTCGTCCCCGAAGGCCTCGGCGAACCGGCTCAGGAAGCTCTCCCGCGGCAGGTCGTACTCCTGCGTGCCGATGACCTCCACGGCGGCGGTGGCGACGGCGGAGCCCAGCTGGGTGGCGCGCTCCAGGCTCAGGCCCCACGTGCGGCCGGCGATGAACCCGGCCCGCAGCGCGTCGCCGCCGCCGGTGGGCTCGACCGGCTTGGTCTCCGGGACGGCGATGACCGAGATGGGCTCCTCGCCCGCGCGGCGCACCAGAATGCCGTCGGCGGCACGCGTGGTCACCCAGGTGCCCACCCGGGCCAGCACCTCGGCGTCGGTCCAGCCGGTCTTCTGCAGCAGCAGCGCGGCCTCGTACTCGTTGGTGAACAGGAGCTCGGCGCCGTCGACGAGGTCGCGGATCATCTCGCCGTCGGCCCAGGCCAGCTGCTGGCTCGGGTCGGCGGCGAAGGGGTAGCCGCGCTCCCGGCACTCGTGGGTGTGCCGCACCATCGCAGTCGGGTCATTGGGGCCGATGACGACGAGGTCGAGGTCCCCGATGCGGGCGGCGACCGGCGCCAGCTCGATCTGCGAGGCCTCGCTCATGGCGCCCGAGTAGAACGACGCGATCTGGTTGTTGGCCATGTCGGTCGTGCAGACGAAGCGGGCCGTGTGCTTGAGCTCCGACCAGTGCACGCTCGCGGTGTCCACGCCGTGCCGGCTGAGCCATGCCTCGTAGTCAGCGAAGTCGTTGCCGACGGCGCCGACGAGCACCGGCCCCAGGCCCAGCAGGCCCAGGCCGTAGGCCATGTTGGCGCCGGCCCCGCCCCGGTGCTGGACCAGGTCGTCGACCAGGAAGGAGAGCGAGACGTTCTCCATCTGCCCCTCGACGAACTGCTCGGTGAACTTCCCGGGGAAGGTCATGAGGTGGTCGGTGGCGATGGACCCGGTGACGACGACGGGCACGGGCTGCTCCTGGGGGGATGGCTCCGGAGGGGCACGGGCCCCCGGCTCGCGGGCGGGCCTGGGTGACGGAGGGGTGAACGGAGGGGGTCGAGCACCGGACAGAGTAGGCGCCGCCCCGACCGCAGGAGGCCCCGAGGTGCCCCGCTGCACCCGCACGGTGCCCGGTCAGCGCGTTCCGGGTGCCTCCGGCCCGGCCAGCTCCGAGCGCAGCCACCACCCCAGCTGCACCGTTGCCGCGGCGCCGAGGAGCGCACCGACCGCGGACCCGCTGGTCACCGTCAGCACGTCGCCGTCGACCCCGCGCACCTCCAGACCGGAGACCACGGCGGCGCCGCCGAGCGTGAGGGCGGTCATGACCACGCGGGTGGGGCGCTCCCACAGCGAGATGGGGCCGGTGCGGTCCACGCCGGCCTGCCCGGCCCGGGCCCGCACGTAGTCCGGCAGCCAGCACAGCGCACCGAACACGACCACCAGCCAGCCGGGAGCGCCGGCGGCCCACAGCGCACCGGCGTAGGCGACCTCGGTGAGCCGGTCGACCACCGAGTCGAGCACGAACCCGCGCTGCGAGGCCCGCCCGGCGCCGATGGCCAGGGCACCGTCGAGGCTGTCGAACAGTCCCGACAGGCCCACCAGGAGCGCGGCGGCGATCAGCCAGGCGCCCCCGGCGGCGGCCGGGGCGACGGCAGCCCCGGCGACGACGAGGCCACCCGCGGTCGCGACGATGGGCGGCAGCCCCGCCAGCGGCCGGGCGAGGGTGTGCGCGAGGGTCAGCCACCCCCGCACGAGGGGCGACGACGTGTCGGCGTCGCCGTGCCAGCGCGACCACGCCGCCAGGTACTCGTCCCGGTTCAGCACCGCGTCCCCTCCCCCGCGCCGTGGATCCGGGCACTGGCGCCGGGCTCCCGAGGAGGGACAGTAGGGGGATGCTGGCCGGCCTCTCCCCTGCGCGCCGACGCGTCGTTCTCGTCGTGATTGCCCTGGTGCTCGCCGGCGCGGTGGTCCTGGGCGTCGTGCTGGTGCAGCGGACGTCGGCCGGCGAGGCGGAGCCGGCCGCGCAGGACCGGCTCGGCCCGGTGCTGCTCGTGCCCGGCTACGGCGGCGCCACCGGGGCGCTGCAGACCCTCGCCGACCGGCTCGCGGCGTCCGGGCGCGACGCCACCGTGGTCGACCTCCCCGGCGACGGCACCGTCGACCTCGCCGCGGCGGCCGACGTCCTGGACGCCGCGGCGACCGCGGTGCTGGCGCGCACCGGGGACCCCGCCGTGGACGTCGTCGGCTACTCGGCCGGCGGGGTCGTGGCCCGGCTCTGGATCGCCGACGGCGGCGCCGACGTGGTCCGCCGAGTCGTCACGCTGGGCTCCCCGCACCACGGGACCGAACTCGCCGGGCTGGCCGCGTCCCTGGCGCCCTCCCAGTGCCCGGTCGCCTGCCGCCAGCTGGCTCCGGGCAGCGAGCTGCTCGCGGCGCTGAACGACGGTGACGAGACGCCGGCGGGGCCCAGCTGGGTGTCCATCTGGACGACCCTCGACCGGACGGTGACCCCGCCGGACAGCGCCCGGCTCGACGGCGCGCTCGAGCTGCCGGTCCAGTCCGTCTGCGCCGATTCGAGGGTGGGGCACGGCGAGCTCCCGCGCGACCGGCTGGTGCAGCAGATGGTGCTCGCCGAGCTCGCGGCCGGTGCACCCGTGGAGCTCGGCCCGGCCGACTGCGCCCGCTTGAGCTAGCTGGTGACGTCCTTGGTGGTGAAGTTCGCCCACGCCGCGGCCAGCAGCACCCCGACGTAGACACCCTGCAGCGCCAGGCCGCGGGTGAGGTCCCGCCACTGGATCGGGTCGCGGAAGAGGTCGACGAAGGCCAGCCAGTAACCGGGTGGGCAGGTAGGGCGCGATCGGCGAGGCGGCGTCCAGGGTGAACAGCAGCGATGACGTGACCAGGACCGCGAGCGCGCCCATGGTGGCCGTCAGCGGCGAGTCGGTGAGCGTGGAGAAGAACAGGCCGAACGCCGCGACCCCCAGCATCGACACCGCGACGTACCCGATGGCGAGGACCGTGCGCCCGGCGATCTGCTCCGACGTCAGCGAGGTGCCGGACACCGACGTCCCCCCGGTGGGCTGGGCCTCGAACAGCGTCGTCCCCACGAGGTAGCCGACGGCGGCGACGACGACCACCGTGACCGCGACGAACGCCAGGACGGCGACCAGCTTGGCCACCAGCAGCCGGGTGCGCCCGACCGGCCGGGCGAGCAGGTAGCGCAACGTCCCGGCCTGCGCCTCCCCGGCGACCGCGTCCCCGGCGATGACCGCCACCGCGATCGGCAGGAACAGCGGCAGCACGATCGCCAGGGCGGCCAGCGGGTAGAGCGACCCGTTGCGCAGGACGGCGGACAGGAATGGCGGCCCCTCGCCGGGGCGCGGCGCCAGGTCGGTGACGACCAGCAGCACCGCCACCAGCACCGGCAGGGCGTTGAGGACGGCGATGGTGCCCCACGTCCGCGGGCGCCGGAACATCTTGCGCAGCTCCACGGTGATCACCGCCGCGCCTCCAGCCGGTCGGAGCTCGTGCCCGCAGCGGCCAGCACCACCTGCTCGAGCGTCGGGCGGTCGAGGGCCAGCCCGGTCACCGGGATGCCGGCGCCCACGAGCAGGGCGTTGACCTCGGCGGGGTCGGCGCCCCGCACGACGAGCCGGTCCCCCTCCATGGCTGTGACCCGACCGTCCAGCAGGGCGCGCACCCGCTCGGGGGCGGGGCTGTGCACGACGGTCGAGCCGGTGGGGGCGACCAAGGTGGCGATCCGGTCCTGCAGCACCAGCCGGCCGCGGTCCAGCACGCCGACCCGCGAGCACAGCTGCTCCACCTCGGCGAGCAGGTGGCTGGACAGGAAGATCGTCGTCCCGCCGCGGTGCAGGTCCAGCAGCAGCTCGCGGATCTCGGAGATGCCCTGCGGGTCCAGGCCGTTGGTCGGCTCGTCGAGCACGAGCAGCTCGGGACGGCGGAGCAGCGCACCGGCCAGCCCGAGCCGCTGCCGCATGCCGAGCGAGTAGGCCTTCACCGGCTTGCGCCCGGCACCGCCCAGCCCCACCTGGTCCAGCGCGGCGTCGACCCGGGCGCTGCGGGTGCGCCACGGCCCGCCGCGGCCCGAGGCGTCGAGCAGCCGCAGGTTCTCCCGCCCGGACAGGTGCCCGTAGGCGGCCGGCCCCTCGATCAGCGCACCCACCCGCGGCAGCACCCGGCGCCCGGCGCGCGGCATCCGGCCGCCCAGCAGCTCGATCTCCCCGCTCGTGGGCAGCACCAGGCCGAGCAGCATGCGCACGGTGGTGGTCTTGCCCGACCCGTTGGCGCCGAGGAAGCCGTAGACGTCCCCCTGCTGCACGTCGAGGTCGATGCCGTCCACGGCCCGCACCCGCCCGTACCGCTTGACCAGACCGCGGGTGCTGATGACGACGCTCACCGATCGGCCGCCACGGGCAGCTGGCCGGCGGCGGTGACCAGCGCGTCGAGGGTCACCGTGCCGGTGAGCACGTAGCGGCCGCGGCCGGGCGGATCCACCAGCATCAGGCCGACCGGACCGGCGGCGATCCGTGCGCCCGCCTCGTCGACGACGACGTCCGGGCTCTGCGCCAACGTGTCGTCCAGGGCGTTCGCCAGCTCCCTCGGGACCGGCGCGACGGCGAGCAGCGTGACACCGGACCCGTAGAGCCCGATCCCGGCCGGTGCTCCCTCGATCACCCGCCGCGGCAGGCCGGCGAGCTCGGCCGGCAGCGACACGAGGCGCACGCGGTCGCCGGCCTCGCGCAGCACCTCCGCCTGCCGCCCCTCCCGCACCGTCGCACCCGGCGGCGGCCGGAACGCGGTCACCTCCGCGGGTGGGACGGCGAGCTCGAGGTCCAGGAACCGGGTGTCCAGCGTCGGCCGGTCCGCGCCCTTCGCCACCACCTCGACCTGCAGCGGGAGCCCGCTGTCGCCGTCGACCCACACGTCGACCCGGCGGACGGAGGCGGCGGGCTCGGCGGGGGTGAGCCGGAGCCCGAGCGCGTCGCGGCCGGCCACCCGCCGCGCGCCGATCCGGGACAGCTCGGCGTCGGCCGCCTCGGAGAGCAGCCGCCGGCCCAGTGCAGGGGGCAGCAGGTCCGGCGCTGCGGGCAGCTCCAGGGGTGAGGCCGCCGTGCGGGTCGCCGTCGCCCGTTCGTACTCCCAGGTCCAGGTGCCCCGCCGGTCGCGGTGCACGCCCGTCTCGCCGGCGGTGGTGACGACGTCCACCCGGTGGTCGGTGGGGCCGCGCCACCAGACGCGCATCGTCGTCCGATCGCTGAACAGGTCGGCCACCGAGGTCAGCTGGTCGGTCACGGGCAGGGACAGCCCGCCCGCGGACTCCGCGTACCCGGAGTACCCGACCGACCCACTGGTCAGGACGGCGGCGCGCAGGTCGGGCGCGGAGATGTCGGTGTCCGAGGCGGGCAGCGCGCCGACGACCGCCGGGAGGGACACCAGGAGCGCGACGAGGGCCCCGACCGCGGCCCATCGCGGCGCGGCGGCGCGCCCCCGGTCCGACATGGGCGCCACGGTACGTCCGCCGCGGTCCACCGCGGCGGCTTCCGGAACTCCTCACCAGCGCCTCCCCCGCCGTCCCGAGCCTGCGCACGGGTCCGCTGTCCTCTTGCCAACGCATGCATTCGAACATATGATCGAACACATGCGCACGGGGAACCCGCCGACGGCCTGGTACACGGAGGCCTGCCGCCGCGCCCGTGCGGCGGACCGGCGACGCCGCGCGCACACGGACTCCGACGCATGGCCGGAGCTCGCACCACCGGTCCCTCTCTCCGACGGGCCGCTCGGCGAGATCCAGGCGGCGGACCGCGAGATCGCCCGGCTGACGGCGGTGCGGGCACGGGCGGTGTCCCGGTTCGCCGCCGCCCGTCCGGCCACGGTTGACCGGGCACAGGGCGAGCCGGGCGCCATGAGCGCCGAGCGCTGGGCCGCCCGGCCGGAGGCGCTGCGCCAGGTCAGCGAGTGGGCGGCGCAGGAACTCGTGGTAGCGCTCTCGCTGAGCTCACCGGCCGCCGAGACGCTGCTGAGCCGGTCGCTCGACCTCGTGCACCGGCTGCCCGGGACGCTGGCCGCGCTCGAGGCCGGAGCGCTCCACCCCGGACACCTCTGGACGATGCTGGACAAGGTCGCCCCGATCGAGGACGCCGTCATCCGTGCGGAGGTCGAGGCCACGCTGCTGCGGTGGTCCGCAGGCCGGGTCGTGGCCCCGCCGCAGCTGAACCGCAAGGCGCTGCGCGAGGTGACCCGCCGCGATGTCCGTGCGGCCGCCCGGCGACTGGAGAAGGCACTGCTGCAGCGCGGCATCTACCTCCGGGCCGACGGAACCGACGGCATGGCCACGCTGACGGTCGTCGCGACGATGCCCGAGGCGCAGGCGCTGCACCGGGCGCTGGTCGCCTGCGCCGAGGCGCTCACCCAGGACGACGATCCCCGGACGCGTGGGCAGAAGATGCTCGACTGCCTCCTCGAGCTGGTGCTGCGTCCCGGCGAGACCGATCTGCCTCCGGTGCAGGTGCTGCTGACCGTGGTGGCCTCGATCGCCACGCTGACCGGTGGTGACGAGCCCGGCGAGGTCGACGGCCAGGTGGTTCCCGCCGAGATGGTGCGCCAGCTGCTCGCCGCCCTGACGGGCATGGGCCTGGGCCGCCCCGCCGGAACCACGACCGATGCGGACGGCGCCGACCCCGACGGCACCCACCCGGACGGCACCGACTCTCTCGACACCGGTGCGGCAGGCACCACCGATGACGGCACCGATCCGGCCGGCGCTCGCCTGGACGGCACCGACGCGGACGGCCTCTACCCGGACGGCACCGATCCTGACGGCACGCACCCGGACGGCCCCGATGCGAACGGCCCCGGTGCTGCGCCGGAGGCGTGCCCAGCGGCCGGTCCGAGCTGGGAAGAGCGCGAGCAGCAGGAACTGGCGAGCTGGTGGGCCGAGATGGAGCGGCGGGTCCTCTCTGGCGAACTGGGCGATCCGGACCCCGACGCCGGCCCGCCCTCCCCGGACCACCTCAGCTCCGAGATGCCGGACGTGGGCGGATGGGACGACGCGGACCCGCCCGGGCCACCGGGAAGGCGAGCGCAGGCCCCGGAGCCCGCACCATCCGCCGATGCCCGGTCGTGGGCGACGGCGGACCGAGCGCTGGACGACGCCGGGCACGCCGTGGAGGACGCTCGCCGCACCGTGGCCCGCGCCGAACGCGCCGTCCACGCCGCAGCCGCAGCCGACGCGGCGGACGAGGACGCCTGGACGGCCGGCCCGGCAGGACGCGTGACGCGGGCCGAGGACGCCGTCGCGGCACTCGAGGCGGCCACCGACGCACAACGGGGGCTGCTTGCCGACCTGCTGGCGACGGCCGGCGGAGGCGGACTGGCCGACCGTCCGCGCATCGCCCTCGTCGATGCGCTCTCCGGGGCACTGGTCGCGCTCAGCGACCTCCCGGGCCTGCGACGGGCGGGCAGCTGCGGCCGGGCAGCGTGCCGTCGGCCCGGAGCGGGCTGCAGCCACGATCTCGGCGACCGCCCGGGGCTCGGCCCGCCCGGCCCCACGAATGGCTACCGGCCCGCGGCAGAACTCGACCGCTTCGTACGCGCCCGCGACAGGCGCTGCAGGTTCCCGGGCTGCGGTCGACGCGTGCCCCGGGGCGGAGAGCTCGACCACAGCGTCGCCCACCCGATGGGCGCGACCGGCGCCGCCAACCTCGTCGGCTACTGCACCACCCACCACCGCGGCAAGCATCAGGCGCCGGGGTGGGTGCACCGGCTCGATGCGGACGGCACGTTGACCGTCACCACCCCGACCGGGTTGGTCGCCGTCACCACTCCCCCGCCCTACTGACCCCCGAGACACCGGACTCACCCCCGCCCGGCCGTACTGACCCGGGGACGGCGTCGGGTGCCCGGCTCGGGACGCAGCTCACGCGTGCACCGGGGCGCTGCTGGCTATCCCCGGCCCATGGCTGCCCCGATCAGTGACGCCGTCGTCGTGGACGTCCTCCGCCGGGTCGACCGGCTCGCCACCCCGCTGGCCGAGCGGCTCGGCCGCCCGCCGGAGCTACCGCAGGCCGAGCGGGACCGGTGGTGGGCCGACCGGGTGACCCGCGTCGCCGCGGTCGTGTCCGCCGCGCCCCGCTTCGCCGGCAAGGTCGCCGACCTGCTCCCCCTGCAGAACACGGTGGGCACCGCGGTGCAGTCGATCGTCGTCCTCGGCGTTGCCGGTGAGCACGACGTCACCGACCCCGCCGAGCGGGTGTCCCTGCTCGCCCGCGTCCTGCTCGACCGCGACCTGTCACCCGCGACGGTTGGCCCCCTGCTCACCCGGACCCGCGGCACCTACCGCGGCGAGGCGTTCGGCGCCCCCGGGGAGCGCCGGGGCGTGCTCGGCCCGGTGCGGACCGTGTGGCGGGTCGCCCGGCTGCTGGCCCGGATCGACGACGTCCTCGACTCCCGGCCCAAGGGCAAGCTGCGCCACCGGGCGCTGTCGAACATCCCGGTGGTCGGTGTGGCCGGCGGCTACGCGGCCGAGCGCGAAGGTCTGCGGAAGGCAGCCGCGGAGGCCGCGGCGGTCCTCGCCGGCCGGGTCACCCCGCGGTCGTGACCGACCGGCCGGGTCAGCCCGCGGTCGTGACCGACGGGGTGCCGACCAGGTTGGCGTGCACCTCGCGCGTCGCCGTCGACCGGTTCATGGTGATGAAGTGGATGCCGGGCACGCCCTCGTCCAGCAGGGTGCGGCACAGCTCGGTGGCCACCTCCACCCCGTAGGCGCGCACGGCCGCCTTGTCCTCGGGCCGATCGCCGTCGAGGGCCTCGAACCGTTCGGCCAGCTCGGCGGGGAACGCCTGACCCGACAGCTGCACGATGCGCTTGATCTGCCGCGCGTTGGTCACCGGCATGACCCCGGCGATGATCGGGACGTCGCAGCCCCGCTCGGTCACCCGGTCGCGCATGCGCAGGTAGTCGTCGGCCCGGAAGAACATCTGGGTGATCGCGAAGTCCGCGCCCGCCCGGCACTTGGCCACGAACATGTCGGCGTCGCTGTCGAAGTCCGGTGACCGCGGGTGCCGCTCCGGAAAGGCCGCAACGCCCACGGAGAAGTCGCCCATGGACTTGATCAGCGCGACGAGCTCGGCGGCGTAGGACAGCCCCTCCGGGTGGGCGACCCACTCGGCCTGCGGGTCCGCACCCGGCGGGTCCCCGCGCAGGGCGATGATGTTGCGCACCCCGGCCGCGGCCAGCCGGCTGACCACGTGCCGCAGCTCGGCGATGCTGTGGTCGACGGCGGTCAGGTGCGCCAGGGGCGTCATCGTCGTCTCGGTCGCGATCCGCTCGGTCACCGAGACCGTGCCCTCGCGGGTGCTGCCGCCGGCACCGTAGGTCACCGACACGAACGAGGGCTGCAGCCGCTCGAGCTCGCGCAGGGCGCTCCACAGCTGCTGCTCGCCCTCCGGGGTCTTCGGCGGAAAGAACTCGAAGGACCAGGTCGGCCGCTCCGAGGCCAGCAGCTCACGCACGGTCTGGGTCACGGTCATCGAGAGTACGGACGGCCGGCCACCACGTCCCGGCCGACCGCATCCACGCGGGGGCGTGGCGGCGAAGAGGAGGAGCCGAGCACCCGGAAGGAGCCTTCGTGAACGGCAGCACCCGCTCTCCCCTGGCCGGTCGGCCGCGCACTGCTGGATGGGGCGATACTGGTCCGATGACGCCGCAGGGGACGACCGCCCTCCCGGCCCCCGCGCTCGCCGCGGCCGATCTCGACCGCCTGCGCGCCGCGGTGTCGGCGTCGTTGACCGAGTTCCTCGAGCGGCAGCGCACCACGCTGGCGGGGATGGCCGCGGGCCTGGCCCCGGTCGTCGACGAGGTCGCCGCGCTGGCCGCCGGCGGCAAGCGGCTGCGCCCCTCCTTCGCCTACTGGGGCTGGCGGGGTGCCCGCGACACCGGCCCGGGGACCGGCGAGGACGACGCCGCGGTGCTGCGCGCGGTCTCCGCCCTGGAGTTCGTGCACGCCAGCGCGCTCGTGCACGACGACGTCATGGACGGCGCCGCGACCCGCCGCGGCCGCCCGGCCACCCACATCGGCTTCGCCGCCCGGCACGCCGCCGACGCCCTCAGCGGCGACGGCGACCTGTTCGGCACGGGCGCGGCGATCCTGGTCGGCGACCTGGCCCTGGTCTGGTCCGACGAGTTGCTCCGCTGCTCCGGCATCTCCGAGGGCGCGCTGAGCCGGGCGCGGGCGGTCTGGGACACCATGCGCACCGAGGTCACCGCCGGCCAGTACCTCGACCTGCTCCGGGCGGCCGGCGGCCTGCCCGGCCCCGAGGGGGCGCTCACCGTCGCCCGCTACAAGAGCGCCGGCTACACCGTCCAGCGGCCCCTGCAGCTCGGCGTCGCCATCGCCGGCGCGGGCCCCCGCGTCGTCGAGGCCACTACCGCCATCGGCTTGCCGCTGGGCGAGGCGTTCCAGCTGCGCGACGACGTCCTCGGGGTCTTCGGCGACCCCGCCGTCACCGGCAAGTCCGCCGACGACGACCTGCGCGAGGGCAAGCAGACCCTGCTCATCGCCCTGGCCGAGGAGGAAGCGGACGCCGCCGGCCGCCGGCTGCTCGACGAGCTGCTCGGCAACGCCGCAGCGCGCGAGGAGGACTTCGACGCCCTCCGCGGGCTGATCGAGGACACCGGCGCCCGCGACCGGGTCGAGGAGCGCATCGCCCAGAGCACCGCCCGGGCACGCGCCGCCATCGCCGACGCCCCGCTGGCCGACGACGCCAAGGCCGCCCTCGACGCGCTCGCCGTCGCCGCGACCAGCCGCACCGCCTGACGTGCGGACCGTTCCCGGACCCACCGACCGCGTCGTCGTCGTCGGCGCCGGCCTGGCAGGGCTCGCGACGGCGCTGCGGCTGCGCGGCGCCGGCCGCGAGGTCACCGTCGTCGAGCGGGGCATGCACCCCGGCGGCCGCGCCGGGCGGATCGAGTCGCACGGCTACGCCCTGGACACCGGGCCGTCGGTGTTCACCGCGCCCGAGGTGCTCGACGACACCTTCGCCGCGGTCGGCGCGAAGACCGCCGACCGGCTGATCCTCACCCCGCTGGAGACCAGCTACCGGGCGCAGTTCGCCGACGGCAGCTCGCTCGACGTGCACGCCGCGCCGGACGCCTTCGCCGCGGAGGTCGCGCGGCTGTGCGGTCCCGCCGAGGCCGAGGCGCTGCGCCGCTACCTCGCCGACCTCGCCGAGCTCTACCGGCTGCAGCTGGCCACCTTCATCGACCGCAACCTGGACTCCCCGCTCGACCTGCTCGGACCGGAGCTGGTGCAGCTGGCCCGCCGCGGCGGATTCGGCCGGCTGTCCACCCACGTCGGGAAGTACTTCGCCGACGACCGGCTGCGCCGGCTGTTCAGCTTCCAGGCGCTCTACGCCGGGGTCTCCCCGTTCCGGGCCATCGCGGCCTACGCCGTCATCGCCCAGCTCGACATCGGCGCCGGCGTCTGGCACCCCGAGGGCGGGATCGGGGCGGTGCCCCGGGCGCTGGCCGCCGCGGCCGCCGACGCCGGCGTCGAGTTCCGCTACGGGGCGAGCGTGACCGCGCTGCCCACCTCGGGACGGCGGGTGAGCGGGGTGCAGCTGGCCGACGGCGAGGTGCTGCCCGCCGACGCCGTCGTCGTCACCAGCGACGCGCCCTGGCGGCTGGTGCCCGGCGTGCCCGCTCCCCGCCGGCCGGTGTGGTCACCGTCGTGCGTGGCGCTGCACGTCGGGGTGCGCGACGAGCTGCCCGGCCAGGCGCACCACACCATCAGCTTCGGTGCGTCGTGGCAGCAGGTGTTCGACGAGCTCACCCGCGACGGCCGCCCGATGAGCGACCCCAGCCTGCTGATCAGCATGCCGTCGGTCACCGACCGCACGCTGGCACCCGAGGGCGGCCAGGTGGTCAGCGTCGTGGCCCCCACCCCGAACCTCGACCCGCGCAGCGGCGGCAATCCCACCCTGGACTGGGCGACCCTCGGCCCGCGCTACCGCGAGGAGCTGCTGGCCACGCTGGACGCGCGCGGCTGGACCGGGATCGCCGACGCGATCGAGGTCGAGCACATGGACACCCCGCTGACCTGGGCCGAGCAGGGCATGGCCGCGGGCACGCCGTTCGCCCTGGCGCACACCTTCGGCCAGACCGGCCCCTTCCGGCCCTCGACCCTGCCGCGGCGCGGGCCGGAGAACGTGGTGCTCGCCGGGTCCTCCGTGCAGCCCGGGGTCGGCGTGCCGATGGTGCTGATCAGCGGCCGGCTGGCCGCCGAGCGCATCACCGGACCGGTGGCGCGATGACGCTGGTGCACCCCCCGGGCACGCAGGCGGCCCGGCAGCAGCAGCTCGCCGCGGCCTACGCGCACTGCGCGGCGATCGCGGCCGAGCACGGCAAGAGCTACTTCCTGGCCACCCGGCTGCTCACCCCGGACCGGCGTCCAGCGGTGCACGCGCTGTACGCGGCCGCCCGCACCGCCGACGACCTCGTCGACCTGCCCGGCGCCGATCCGGTGGGCGACCTCACCGAGTGGTCGCGCGCGGTGCTCGCGGAGCTGGCCACCGGCTGGTCGGAGGACCCGGTCCGGCTGGCCCTGGTGCACACCTACCGCCGCTACGGCATCGGCGTCGACCACCTCGTCGACTTCCTCGCCGCGATGACCAGCGACCTCGACGTCGACTCCTACGCCGACCTGGCCGCGCTCGACCGATACATGTGGGGCTCGGCGTCGGTGATCGGGCTGCAGGTGCTGCCCGTCCTCGGCACCGCGCCCGGCGTGACCCGCGAGGAGGCCGCGCCGCACGCCATCGCCCTGGGCGAGGCCTTCCAGCTCACCAACTTCCTGCGCGACGTCGCCGAGGACGTCGACCGCGGGCGGGTGTACCTCCCCGCCGACCTCATGGCCGCGCACGGCGTCACCCGGGAGCAGCTCGCCGAGAAGCGGCACTCCCCCGGCTTCGCGGCGCTGATGCGGGAGATGGTGGCGATCACCCGCCGCCGGTACGACGACGCCGCGCCCGGCACGCCGATGCTCGCGGCGGAGTCCCGCGACTGCGTGCGGGCCGCGACCGACCTGTACGGCGGCATCCTCCGCGAGATCGAGCGGGCGGACTACCGGGTGCTCGACGGGCGGGTGTCGGTCTCCCGGCCCCGGCGCCTGGCGGTGTTCGCCCGCCGGTTGACCGCCGCCCAGCTGGCCAGGGTGAGGGTGACCATGGCGAAGCCGAAGAGCAGGTCCTCGACGGGGGCGTAGGCGATCCGCGGCCCCCAGATCGCCTGCTCGTCGTAGACCACGACGTCCAGGCCGGTGAGCACGCCGTTCATCAGCAGCTGGAAGGTCACGATGATCGCGTAGGCGGTCCAGAAGACCTTCCGGGTGACCATGCGGGTCCGGTAGACGGCCAGGTCCACCACCAGGACGGCGACCACCGAGACCACCGCCAGGGCGCTGTAGCTCACGCGTCGGCCTCCTCGCGCGGATAGCCGGGGTCCCAGCCGGTGACGCGGCGCACCGCCTCCAGCGCCAGCACCGAGCACAGCGGGACGACGAGGAAGAACAGCACCTCCTCCACCGGGATGCCGCCGGGCAGCCGGACGTCGAGGGTGCGCACCGGGGAGTAGTCCCAGTGGCCCTGGCTGATCGCGTAGAGCACCCAGCCGATGAAGACCGCGAGCTCCGGCACGATCGCGAGCAGGAAGCGCCGCCACCGCGCGTAGACCCGCACGCGGAGCACCAGCTCCAGGGGCGCGGTCACGACCAGGCACCCGGCGAGCAGCCCGAGGTAGGTCAGCTGCTCCACGGCGGTTCCTCCCCGGCCGGCGACGTCAGAACGCCAGGGCCTGCGCCCGGCGGGTGACCTCGGTGTGCCGGTCGTCGCGCAGCGCCTGCACCGGCGTGCCGGGCAGCGTCTCGTCCTCCCGGAACAGCCAGGCGAAGGCGTCCTCGTCGGAGTAGCCGCCGTCCCTGAGCACGGTGAGCAGCCCGGGCAGGTGCTTGAGGATCACGCCGTCCTGCACGAACGCGGCTGGGATCTTGCCGTTGCCGCTGCCCGGGACGGCCATCAGCTTCCCGTCGCGCAGCAGCTGCCGGACGCGGTTCGGGGAGGTGCCGAGGAGCTGGGCGACCTCCGTGAGCGTCAACGTGTCCATAGGGTGCGACCCTATGGCGCCCCCACTCCCCGCGGACAGCCCGGTGCCGGGCCAGCGACGCCGCGCCGTCGGCGAGCCGACCCCCGAGGACGCCGGGCACGAGCCCCCGTTCCTCGACCTGCCCGCGCTCGAGGAGCGGGCCCGCGAGTTGCTCCCCGCCGACGTCTACGACTACTACGCCGGGGGCGCGGAGACCGAGACGACGCTGCGCGAGGCCCCCGGCTCCTGGCAGGCCTGGCGGCTGCGCCCCCGCGTGCTGACCGGCATCACCGCCGTTCCGCTCGCCACCGACCTGCTGGGCACCCCGGTCGGCTCCCCCATCGGCGTCGCCCCCTGGGCCTACCAGGGCATGGCACACCCCGACGGCGAGCTCGCCACCGCACGCGGCGCCGCTGCGGCCGGGTCGCTCATGACCGTCTCGACCAGCGCCACGCACGCGCTCGAGGAGGTGGCGGCCGAGCCCCCGGCGCGCCGAAGTGGTTCCAGCTCTACCGCCTGCACTCCTCCGCGCACACCGACGACCTCGCCCGCCGGGCGGGTGCGGCCGGCTACACCGCGCTGGTCCTGACCGTCGACCTGCCGCTGCTGGGCCGCCGGCGGCGCGACCTGGTGCACCGGTTCGCCCTGCCGGCCGGCCTCCGGATGGCCAACCATCCGGACGACGGCGACCGGCCCTCGCTGCAGGACCTGGCGACCGCGACCTGGACCTTCGACGACATCGCCCGCTTCGGCGACCTCTCCGGCCTGCCGGTCGTGGTCAAGGGCGTGCTCCGGGGCGACGACGCCGTCCGCTGCGTGCAGGCCGGCGCCTCGGCCGTCTGGGTGTCCACGCACGGCGGCCGGCAGGTCGACCCGGCGGTGGCCAGCGCGCACGCCCTGCCGGAGGTGGTCGAGGCCGTGGGCGAGGAGGTGGAGGTCTACGCCGACGGCGGGGTCCGCACCGGCTCCGACGTCCTCACCGCCCTCGCCCTGGGCGCCCGGGCGGTGTTCGTCGGCCGGCCCACGATCTGGGGGCTGGCCACCGGCGGTGCCGACGGCGTGGCCGGCGTCCTCACCGCGCTCGGCGAGGAGCTGGCGCACACCATGGCGCTGTGTGGCGTGGACGACGTCCGGTCGGTGCCCCGCGACACCGTGGTCCGCGCGCGATAACCTCGTGCCGGGCCGTGACTGGCGCGAAGAGGTGGGCAACCACCGGGGAGCGGTCCGCGACTTCCCTGCCGCGCGCCTGGGCGACCCTGTTGACGACGCCGGCCAGGAGACCCCCATGACCACTGCGCCCTCCACCTCCACCACGCCCTTCGACGCCGCGACGGCCTCGGACGCCTACCGCAGCGCCCTGGCGGTGATCGGCGCCGTCGAGCCGCGGGTCGCCGCCGCGATCGGCCAGGAGCTGACCGACCAGCGCGAGTCGCTCAAGCTGATCGCGAGCGAGAACTACGCCAGCCCGGCGGTGCTGCTCACCATGGGCAACTGGTTCAGCGACAAGTACGCCGAGGGCACCGTGGGCCACCGCTTCTACGCGGGCTGCCAGAACGTGGACACCGTCGAGTCGGTCGCCGCCGAGCACGCCCGCGAGCTGTTCGGCGCCCCCTACGCCTACGTCCAGCCGCACTCGGGCATCGACGCCAACCTGGTCGCCTTCTGGGCCGTCCTCGCCCAGCGGGTGGAGCTGCCGGCGCTGGAGAAGGCCGGCGCGAAGCACGTCAACGACCTCACCGACGCCGACTGGGCCACGCTGCGCCGCGCCCTGGGCGACCAGCGGATGCTCGGCATGTCCCTGGACGCCGGCGGGCACCTCACCCACGGCTTCCGGCCCAACATCAGCGGCAAGATGTTCGAGCAGTCCTCCTACGGGACCGACCCCTCCACCGAGCTGCTGGACTACGACGCCGTCCGCGCCCGCGCCCGCGAGTTCAAGCCGCTGATCATGATGGCCGGCTACTCCGCCTACCCGCGCCGGGTGAACTTCGCGACGATGCGCGAGATCGCCGACGAGGTCGGCGCCACCCTCGTGGTCGACATGGCGCACTTCGCCGGCCTCGTGGCGGGCAAGGTGCTCACCGGCGACTTCGACCCGGTGCCGCACGCCCACGTCGTCACCAGCACCAGCCACAAGTCGCTGCGCGGCCCGCGGGGCGGGTTCGTGCTGGCCCAGCCCGAGTTCGCCGACGCCGTCGACCGCGGCTGCCCCATGGTGCTCGGCGGGCCGCTGCCGCACGTCATGGCTTCCAAGGCCGTCGCCTTCGCCGAGGCCCGCCAGCCCGCCTTCGCCGGCTACGCGCAGGCCGTCGCCGACAACGCGCAGAGCCTGGCCGAGGGCCTGACCAGCCGCGGCGCCCGGCTGGTCACCGGCGGCACCGACAACCACCTGGTGCTGCTCGACGTCACCGCCTTCGGCCTCACCGGGCGGCAGGCGGAGTCCGCGCTGCTGGACGCCGGCATCGTCACCAACCGCAACGCCATCCCGGCCGACCCGAACGGCGCCTGGTACACCTCCGGCGTCCGGCTGGGCACCCCGGCGCTCACCACCCGCGGGTTCGGCGCGGCCGAGTTCGACCGGACGGCGGAGCTGATCGTCGACGTCCTGACCGGCGCCACCCCGACCGCGACGCGGGACGGCGGCGTCTCCAAGGCCAAGTACGTGCTCACCGACGGCCTCGCCGACCGGACCCGTGCCGCCACCGCCGAGCTGCTCGCCGCCCACCCGCTCTACCCGGGCCTGGACCTCGCCTGATCCCGCGGCGACTGCCCGTGGGGCCGGTGTGACAGGAGAACCCATCCCACCGGCCCCGCGCCCGCGTGTGGGCACCCGTCGCCGGGGAGCGCTCCTACACTCGTCCGGGTGGACACCGTCGTGAGCGACCCCGTGGTCGGGCTCGTTCTCGAGGGCCGCTACCGCCTCGAGGAACGGGTGGCGCGCGGCGGCATGTCCACCGTCTACTCGGCCACCGACCTGCGGCTGCACAAGACGGTCGCGGTGAAGGTCATGGCCGAGCACCTGGCCCACGACCCCACCTTCGTCGACCGCTTCACCCGCGAGGCCCGGGCGGCGGCGATGCTCAGCCACCCGAACGTCGTCGGCGTCAGCGACCAGGGGAGCGACCAGGGGCTGGTGTTCCTGGTCATGGAGCTGGTGCGCGGCCGCACGCTGCGCGACCTGCTCACCGCCCGCGGCCGGCTGACCGTGGCCGAGGCGTTCGCCGTGCTGGAGCCCGTCCTCTCCGGGCTGACCGCTGCCCACCGGGCCGGCATCGTGCACCGCGACATCAAGCCGGAGAACGTCCTCATCGGCATCGACGGCGTGGTGAAGGTCGCCGACTTCGGGCTGGCGCGCGCCGTCGTCGGCACCGGGCAGACCAGCCAGACCGGCGGCGTCCTCATCGGCACCGTCGCCTACCTCTCCCCCGAGCAGCTCGAGCGCGGCCGCGCCGACGCCCGCAGCGACATCTACGCCGCCGGCATCGTGCTGTACGAGATGCTCACCGGGCACCCGCCCTACGGCGGCGACACCCCGCTGGCGGTCGCCTACCAGCACGTGCACAACGACGTCCCCGCCCCGTCGAGCGAGGTGCCCGGGCTGCCGTGGCAGGTCGACGAGCTGGTCGCCCGCGGCACCCGCCGGGACCCCGCCGGCCGGCCGATCGACGCCGGCGCCTTCCTCGCCGAGATGAACGACGTGCGCAAGGACCTCGGCATCGAGCCCGTGCCGGTGCCCACCGGGCGCAGCACGGCCGGCCCCGCGACGCTGCGCCCCACCAACCGCCCGACCCGGCCGCGGCACCCCAGCAACCCGGGCACCGCCGTCCTGGGCGCCCAGCGCAACGGCCGCACCAGCACGATGCCGGGCATGGGCGCCGGCCCGACCACCGACGTCGGCGGCCGGCGGCCCGGGGTCGACCGCGCGCGCCCCGGCGTGCCGGAGCACATCCGCCGCCGCCGCGCTCGCTTCGCCGTCGCCCTCGTGCTGCTGCTGGCGATCACCATCGGCGCCGTCGGCTGGTGGCTGGGCAGCGGCCGGTGGACCGACGTCCCGAACCTGGTCGGCAAGTCGCGCGAGGCGGCCGTGGACCTGCTGCAGGAGGCCGGCCTGGACCCGGAGCCGGTCACCGAGCAGTGGAGCGAGGACGTCCCCGCCGGCACCGTGATCTCCATCGACCCCGCGGCCGGTGGCGAGGCCATCCGCGGCACCGACGTCGAGGTCGTGGTGTCCAAGGGCCCCGAGCGCTACGTCATCGCACCCGAGCTGGTCGGCCGCCCGGCCGACGAGGTCGAGGCGACGCTGCAGGAGAGCACCCCGGTGCAGATCACCCGCACCGAGGTCTTCGACAACACCGTCCCGGTCGGGATGGTGACCGCCTTCGACCCGCCCGCCGGCACGAAGCTGACCCGCGAGCAGGTCGTCACGATGCTGGTCAGCAAGGGGCACGCGCCGGTGGCCGTGCCCGACGTGACCGGCCAGACGCCCGAGCAGGCGACCGCGAACCTCGAGGAGCTCGGCTTCGAGGTGGTCCGCGGCGAGGACGGCCGCAGCGCCGACGTCGACAAGGGCGAGGTCATGGCCGTCGCCCCCGCTCCCGGCGAGAAGGCGCCCTACCGCAGCACGGTGACGATCCGGGTCTCGGTCGGCGTCCCGCTGGTGGAGGTGCCCGACGTGGTCGGCCTGAACGAGGCCGACGCGATCGCCAAGCTGCGGTCGGTGGGCCTGGAGGTCGAGTCGACCCGCTTCTTCGGCGACCGCGTCTTCCGGCAGAGCGTGAGCCCCGGCGAGACCGTCGAGCAGGGCACCAAGGTCACGATCCTCCTGACGTTCGGATAGGCGCGCGCCCGCCGTGAGCTCTCCCCGTCGCGTGCCGCCGATCGGCGCGCACATCCAGATCAAGGGCGGCCTGGCCAAGGGCGGCCTCCCCTACACCGACGCCGTCGGCGCCGCTGCCGTGCAGGTGTTCGTCGGCAACCCGCGGGGCTGGAAGCTCACCCCGGGCGACCCGGCCCAGGATGCGCTGTTCACGGCGGGGTGCACCGAGCGCGGCGTCCCCTCGTTCATCCACACGCCGTTCCTGGTCAACGTCGGCTCCCCGACCGAGGCCACCGTCGAGCAGTCGGTCGCCTCGATCGCGCACAACCTCGCCCGCGGCGCCCAGCTCGGCTGCGACGGCGTCGTCGTCCACGCGGGCTCGGCCGTCGGCGAGGACCGCTACGCCGACGCGCTGCGGCAGCTGCACGAGCGGCTGCTGCCGGTGCTCGAGGCGGCCGACCCGTCCGGGCCGCGGCTGCTGATCGAGCCCACCGCGGGCGGGGGCAAGGCGCTGGCGGCCACCGTCGAGGACCTCGGCCCCTACTTCGCCGCGCTGGAGGACCACCCGCTGCTGGGCGTCTGCTTCGACACCTGCCACATCTGGGCGGCCGGGCACGACCTGGTGACGCCGGGCGGGATGACGGCGACGCTGGACCTGGTCGAGGCGACGCTCGGGCCGGGCCGGCTCGGGCTGGTGCACGCCAACGACTCCCTGGACGCGCGCGGCTCCAAGCGCGACCGGCACACGACGATCGGCGAGGGCTCGATCGGCGTCGCGCCGTTCGCCGAGCTGCTGGCTCACCCCTCGATGGCCGGCGTCCCCGTGGTGGTGGAGACGCCCAGCCTCAAGGACGGCGACCCCTGCGGTGGCCACGCCGCCGACATCAAGCTGCTCAACTCGCTGATCCCCGACGGCGCCTGACCCCGCCCGCGCCGCGCGAACCATGCGAACTCGTGGCCATCGGGCGCTGATCACCACGACTTCGCATGGTTCGCGCCACGAGGAGGCCCAGATGCGGTTCCAGGTGGTGCCCGCCGCCTACGTCCTGTTCCGGCGTCGGCAGAGTGGCGTCGAGCAGCTCCTCCTCCAGCTGCGCCGGGGCACCGGCTACATGGACGGCCACTGGACTGCCGCTGCTGCCGGGCACGTGGAGGCGGGTGAGTCAGTGCTCGAGGCCGCGGCGCGAGAGGTGGCCGAGGAGCTGGGCGTGGCCCTCCATCCGGCCGACCTCGTCCCTCTCTGCGCGATGCACCGGACCGTCGCCCCGCACACCCCGATCGACGAGCGGGTCGACTTCTTCTTCGAGTGCCGCCGGTGGACCGGTGTCCCGGCGACGCAGGAGGTGGACAAGTCCGCCGACCTCCGGTGGTTCGACCTCGCTGACCTGCCCGACCCGGTTGTGCCGCACGAGCTGCAGGTCATCGAGGGGCTGCGGGCCGGAACGCTGCAGCCCGTCGTCACCCACGGCTTCTAACCGCACGACGATGTCCCTGAGGCGGCCATTCCGACGGCAGGAATGGCCGCTCCAGGGACAACGCGGCCGGGCGCCCCTAGCGGGCGAGGAGGGCGGTGAGGACGTCGGCGGCGCGGTCGATGGCGGCGCGGTCGACGTCGAGGTGGGTGACCAGCCGGACGCGAGTGGGGCTCACCTGCGACACCAGCACGCCCTGCGCCTTGGCCGCCTCGGCCAGCACCGGTGCGTCGACGTCGTCCAGCACGACCATGTTGGTCTCCACCGACGCCGAGTCGACGCCGAGCCGCTTCGCCAGCAGCCGGGCGTTCTCGTGGTCCTCGTGCATCCGCGGCAGGTGGTGGTCCAGCGCGTACAGGCACGCCGCGGCCAGCACGCCGACCTGGCGCATGCCGCCGCCGAGCCGCTTGCGCCACAGCCGGGCGGTCGCCATCCGCTGCGCCGAGCCCACCAGCACCGAGCCGACCGGCGTCCCCAGGCCCTTGGAGAAGCAGACCGACGCGGTGTCGGCGAGCCTCCCGTAGGTCTCCAACGGCACCCCGGAGGCGACGTGCGCGTTCCAGATGCGCGCCCCGTCGAGGTGGACGGCGACGCCGGCACCGCGCGACCAGTTCCACAGCTTCTGCAGCTCGTTCAGCGGCTGCACCCGCCCGAAGCCCCGGTTGTGCGTGTTCTCCACGGCGATGGCGGCGGTGCCGGTCAGGTGCCAGTCGGTCGTCGGCCGCACCTGGGCGATCAGCGCGTCGGCGTCCAGCAGCCCCCGGTCGGAGACGACGGTGCGCGTGGACAGGCCGAAGATCGCCGCGGCGGCACCCATCTCGTAGGTGACCACGTGCGCGTCGGCGTCGCAGAGCACCTCCTGCCCGGGCTCGGCGACCAGCCTCATCCCGATCTGGTTGCCCATGGTCCCGCTGGGCACGAACAGCGCCGCCTCGTGACCGAACAGCGCCGCCACCCGCTCCTCGAGCGCGCGGACGGTCGGGTCCTCGGCGTAGACGTCGTCGCCGGTCTCGGCATCGGCCATGGCGCGACGCATGCCCTCGGTCGGGCGGGTGACGGTGTCCGAACGGAGGTCGACGAACGTCATCCCCGGAGCATCTCGGCGACGAGGAAGGCCAGCTCGAGCGACTGCCCGGTGTTCAGCCGCGGGTCGCAGGCCGTCTCGTACCGGCTGTTGAGGTCCTCGTCGCTGATCTCCATGGCGCCGCCGAGGCACTCGGTGACGTCCTCGCCGGTGAGCTCGACGTGGATGCCGCCGGGCCAGGTGCCCAGCCCGCGGTGCACGTCGAAGAAGCCGAGCACCTCGTCGACGACGCGGTCGAAGTGGCGGGTCTTGTAGCCGCTGGGCGACTCGTGGGTGTTGCCGTGCATGGGGTCGCACTGCCAGACGACCTCGTGGCCGCTGGCGGTGACCTTCTCGACGATCGCCGGCAGCACGTCGCGGATCTTCCCGTTGCCCATCCGGCTGATCAGCGTCAGCTTTCCGGGGACGCCGTCAGGGTCCAGGCGCTCGACGAGCTCGGTGGCCTGCTCCGGCGTCGTCGTCGGGCCGATCTTGACGCCGACCGGGTTGGCCAGCTTCGAAGCGAACTCGATGTGCGCGCCGTCCATCTGCCGGGTGCGTTCCCCCACCCACACGAAGTGAGCGGAGAGCGCGTACGGGCGGCCCTCGTGCATCCGCAGCAGGGCGCGCTCGTAGTCGAGGATCAGCGCCTCGTGCGAGTTGTAGAGCTTCACCCCGCGCATCGCCTCGGAGTCGATGCCGCAGGCGCGCATGAACGCCAGCGCCCGGTCGATCTCGCGGGCGATGACCTCGTAGCGCACCCCGGCCGGGGAGTTGGCGACGAAGTCCTGGTTCCAGTTGTGCACCGCGTGCAGGTCGGCGAGGCCACCGCGCGCGTAGGCGCGGATCATGTTCATCGCCGCGGCGGAGTTCGCGTAGGCCCGCACCAGCCGGTACGGGTCGGGGATCCGCTTCTCCAGCACCGGCTCGAGGCTGTTGACCATGTCGCCGCGGTAGGAGGGCAGCCCGAGCGCGTCGGTGTCCGACGAGCGCGGCTTGGCGTACTGGCCGGCGACCCGGCCCACCTTCACCACCGGCACGCTGGCCCCGTAGGTGAGGACGACGGCCATCTGCAGCAGCGTGCGCGTGGTGGCCTGCAGGTGCGGCTCGGTGTTGAGGTCGAAGGTCTCCGCGCAGTCGCCGCCCTGGAGCAGGAACGCCTTGCCGCGGGCCACGTCGGCGAGCTGGGCGCGCAGGGCGTCCACCTCGCTGGGCGCGACGATCGGCGGCACGGTCGAGAGCGTGCCGAGGACGGCGTCGAGCGCGGCGCGGTCGGGCCACGTCGGCTGCTGGGCGGCGGGCAGCTCCCGCCACCGGTCGAGACCGGGGACGTGCTCGGCAGAGACGGGGGAACTCACCCCCCGAGGGTACGGCGCGCGCGGCTCAGCCGAAGAAGACCTCCGCCTCGGCGTAGCGCTCCGGGGGCACCAGCTTGAGCTGAGCGGTCGCCTCGCTCAGCCGCACCCGCACGATGTCGGTGCCGCGCAGGGCCACCATGATCCCCGACTCCCCGTCGTGGACGGCGTCGATCGCACCGAGCCCGAACCGGGTGGCCAGCACCCGGTCGAACGGCGACGGCGTCCCGCCGCGCTGGATGTGCCCCAGCACGACCGCCCGCGCCTCCCGGTTGGTGCGCTCCTCGAGGACCGCGGCCAGCGCCGCCCCGATGCCGCCGAGCCGCACGTGCCCGAACGCGTCCTTCTCCCCGTCGCTGAGCACCATGCCGCCGTCCGTGGGCGTCGCGCCCTCGGAGACGACGACGATGGGCGAGAACCCCGACTCGAACCGGTGCAGGCAGTGGGCGACCACGGCGTCCATGTCGAACGGCTTCTCCGGGATGAGCACCACGTTGGCGCCGCCGGCCATGCCCGCGTGCAGCGCGATCCAGCCCGCGTGCCGCCCCATCACCTCGACCACCAGCGTGCGGTGGTGGCTGTCGCCGGTGGTGTGCAGCCGGTCGATGGCCTCGGTGGCGACCCCGACGGCGGTGTCGAAGCCGAAGGTGTAGTCGGTCGCGTCCAGGTCGTTGTCGATCGTCTTCGGCACCCCGACGACGCGCACCCCCGCCTCGGCCAGCCGGGTGGCGACGCCGAGGGTGTCCTCGCCGCCGATGGGGATCAGCGCGTCGATGCCGAGCCTCTCGAGCGTCGCGAGCACCCGCTCGGGGCCGCCGTCCAGGGCGTAGGGGTTCGTGCGGGACGTGCCGAGCACCGTGCCCCCGCGGGGCAGCAGCCCGCGCACGGCGGCCAGGTCCAGCCGCACGGTGTCGCCCTCGAGCACCCCGCGCCACCCGTCCCGGAAGCCCACCAGCTCGTCACCGTGCTCGCCGATGCCCTTGCGGACGATCGCGCGGATCACCGCGTTGAGTCCGGGGCAGTCACCGCCGCCGGTCAGGATGCCGATGCGCATGCGTTCCTCCGGGGAAGGAGCGGGCTGGCCGAGGAGTTGTCCCGGGTCATGATGCCGCAGGTCGGACCCGCACCGGACCCTTTCCGCACCATCGCGGTGACCGGCGCGTCCGGCACCCTCGGCGGGCGGGTGGCCGACCGGCTGTCCGCAGCCGGTGCCCCGCTGCGTCTGGTGGTCCGCGACCCCGCGCGCGCACCGTCGCTGCCCGGCGCGGAGGTGGTCGCGGCGCCCGGCGGGTACGCCGACGGCGCCGGGCTGCGGGCGGCGCTCACCGGCGTCGACACCGTCTACCTCGTGTCCGCCGCCGAGGCGCCCGACCGCCTCGAGCAGCACCGGACCGCGGTCGCGGCCGCGGCGGCCGCAGGTGTGCGGCGGATCGTCTCCTGAAGGACCCCCCTTCCCCCCACGCCTCGCCAGCTCGGCGCGGGCCCCTGAAGGGCGGCCACCCGAGTCACAGGCCATCGCCGCGACCGGCCTGCGCGCCACCGTCCTGCGGCACAGCATGTACGCCGACTTCGTGCCGTTCTTCGCCACGCTCGAGGACGGCGTCGCGGTCATCGCCGCGCCCGCCGGGGAGGGCCGGACCGGCTTCGTCTCCCGGGACGACCTGGCCGACGTCGGGGCCGCCGTCCTCCTCCGCGACGACGACGAGCTCGCCGGGCGCACCCTCGACGTCACCGGGCCGGAGGCGCTTCCCATGACCGAGGCCGCCGCCGTGCTGGCCGAGCTCACCGGCCGGCCCGCGGAGTACCGGGAGCAGACCGTCGAGCAGGCGTGGGAGACCCGCCGGCCATCCGGGCACCCGGACTGGGAGATCGAGGGCTGGGTGAGCAGCTACCTGGCCATCGCCGCCGGCGAGCTGGCCGCAGTCACCGACACAGTCCCCCGGCTCACCGGGCACCCCGCGCGCAGCGTGGCCGACCACCTGCGGGCCCACCCCGAGGACTGGGCGCGCCTGCGGGGCTGAGCGTCAGCCGGTAGCCATCGCCCAGCTCGTCGGGCCGTCCTGGCCGAGCCGCACCTCGTGCCGGACCGACATCCCGTGCGCCTCGTAGAACGGCACGTTCGCCGGGTTCATCGTGTCCAGGCACGCGACCAGCCCGGCGTCCCGCGCCGCGGCGAGCCCGCGCTCGAGCAGCTCGCCGCCCACGCCCTGGCGGCCGGCGTCCGGATCGACGCCGAGCAGGTGCAGGTAGGCGTGCGGCGCCGGCGGCCGCAGCGCGTCGAGCACGGACATCGCGTCGCCGATCTCGCGGGCCCGGGCAGCGCCGAGGAACCCGGTCAGCAGACCACCGATCGAGGGCAGCTCCTCCGGCCCGTCCGGCGCGGCGGCCTGCGGGGACGGCCACCGCCACATCGCCACCCCCACCGGCTCCGACCGCGCGGCGACGTCGACCCGCCCGTCGGCCAGGTAGCGCTCGGCGAACAGCCCGAACATGGCCGCGCAGGCGTGCGGCCGCACGGCGGGGTCGGGGAAGAACCAGACCATCAGCGGGTCCCCGAAGAAGGCGCGGGCCAGCACGGTGCGCGCCCGGGCGACGCTGATCTCTGCCACGCCGTGCAGCGTCCCGGAGACGCCGGAGAGGCGCCAGCTCAGCCGTGCTCCTCCAACACCCGCCAGCGCGCCAGGTTGTAGCGGGCGTCGACGAGTGCGTCGTGGGTGCCCTGCGGCTTGGGCGGCAGCGGCGGCTGCCCGCGGTCGTCCCAGCGCTGGCGCAGCTCGCGGGTGAAGCGCGGGATGGGCCGCGGCAGCGCGGTCATCGGGCCCCACAGCTGCGCCAGCGCGACGTGGTCGTAGGCGGCGAACCAGGCCCACAGCTCGATCTCCTCCCCCGGGCCGGTGAGGAAGGCGAGCAGGTCGTCGCGGATCCGCTCGCGGGGGCGCCACGCCTTGTCCGCCGGCGGGGGCAGCTGGTCCAGGACGTTGCGGCGCACCCATGGGATGGCCTTCCGCTCGTCGAACTGGGTGCTGACCGCGTAGAACTCCCGGCCGGTCTCGTCCACCACGCCGATGGAGACCAGGTCGATCGTGGTGCCGTCCTCGATGAACTCGGTGTCGTAGAAGAAGCGCCGCACGGTCACTCGGCCACCGTGTCCCCGTCGCGCGGCGGGCCCGGCTCCTGCCAGCTGTCCCGCACGGCGACGGCCTCCACCTCGACGAGCTGGTCGGCGTGGCCGAGCACGGTCACGCCGACGAGCGTGCTCGGGGCGTCGTGCCGACCGAAGGCGTCCCGCACGACCTGCCAGGCGGCGAGCAGGTCCGCGCGTTCGCTCGTCGCGACGTACACCGTCGTCTTGAGGACGTGCTCGAGCCCGGCGCCGGCCGCTTCCAGCGCCGTCGCCAGGTTCTCCATCACCTGCCGGGCCTGCCCGGCCACGTCCCCCACGGCGACCGTCGCGCCGTCGGCGTCCAGCGGGCAGGCACCCGCCGTGAACACCATCCGGCCGGGATCGGTGACGGCGGCGTAGGCGTACGGGACGGTGGGGCACAACGCCGACGGGCGCACGAGCTCGATGCCTGAGGTCACCCCGCGATCATCGGGCACCCGGGCGCCGGTGTCGCCCGGAGCGCGCGCTGCTGAGGTGCACCGACGGCGTCGGGCGATAGGTTCGCGGTCATGCCTGTCCTGGCCATCGATGCAGGTACCACCGGGGTGACGGCGCTGGTCGTCGGCGAGCAGGGCGACGTGCTGTCCCGCGGCTACCGCGAGTTCGCCCAGCTCTTCCCGCGCCCCGGGTGGGTGGAGCACGAGCCCGACGACATCTGGACGGCGACGGTCGCCGCCTGCCGCGAGGCCCTGGCCGGCACCGAGGACCAGCCGACGTGCATCGGGATCACCGACCAGCGGGAGACCGCGGTCGTCTGGGAGCGCCGCACCCTGCACTCCCCCCGCCCGGCGATCGTCTGGCAGGACCGGCGCACCACGGGCATCTGCGACCGGCTGCGCGCCGACGGTGTCGAGGACCGCCTCGCGGGGCTCACCGGCCTGCGGCTGGACCCGTACTTCACCGGCACCAAGTTCGCCTGGCTCGCCGAGCACGAGCCCCGGACGTGGGCCGGGGTGCGCGACGGCTCCCTGGCCCTGGGCACCGTCGACTCCTACCTGATCGCCCGGCTCACCGGCGGCGCCGTGCACGTCACCGATCCCAGCAACGCCAGCCGCACCCTGCTGTTCGACCTGGAGAAGGGTGCGTGGTCGGACGAGCTGTGCGACCTGTTCGACGTGCCGCGGTCCGCGCTGCCCGAGCTGGTCCCGAACTCCGGCGTCGTCGGCACCACCGACCCCGACTCCTTCCTGGGGCTCTCGCTGCCGATCGCGGGCATGGCCGGCGACCAGCAGGCCGCGCTCTTCGGCCAGGCGTGCTTCTCCCCCGGCATGAGCAAGTGCACCTACGGCACCGGCTCGTTCGTGCTCACCAACACCGGGTCGAGCCCGGTGCGCTCGGACGCCGGCCTGCTGACCACGGTCGCGTGGGACCTCGGCGACGGGCTGGTCTACGCGCTCGAGGGGGCCATCTTCGTCACCGGCGCCGCCGTGCAGTGGCTGCGCGACGGGCTGGGCCTCATCGACTCCGCCGCCGAGATCGAGGGGCTGGCGCGCACCGTGGCCGACTCCGGCGACGTCGTCTTCGTGCCCGCGCTCACCGGCATGGGCGCCCCGCACTGGGACCCGCACGCCCGCGGCGCCATCCTCGGCATCACCCGCGGGACCACCCGGGCGCACATCGCCCGGGCCACCCTGGAGGCGCTGGCCTTCGAGGTGCGCGACGTCGTCGACGTGATGGTCGACGAGGCCGGGCTGTCGGTGCCGGAGCTCTCCGCCGACGGCGGGGCCAGCGCGAACGACCTGCTGCTCCAGCTGCAGGCCGACCAGCTCGGCGTCCCGGTGCGCCGGCCGGTGGTCACCGAGACGACGGCGCTGGGCGCGGCGTTCCTGGCCGGGCTGGGCACCGGCGTCTGGGGCTCGACCGACGAGCTGGCGCAGACCTGGGCGCTGGACCGCCGGTTCGAGCCGACCCACGGCCTCCGCGACGACGGCCGGCACGACCGCTGGAAGGACGCCGTGACCCGCGCCGGCTCCTGGACCCGCTAGGCGCCCCGGCGGCGGCCGCCGACGGAGTGGGTGCCGAACTCGCGGCCGTCCAGCGCGGCGATGTCCCGCTCGAGCTGGGGCACCCGCTCGCGGGACACCTTGAGCACCGCCCGCTCGGCGAGCACCCCGGTGACCAGCTGGCGGAGTGCGGACACCGCGCCGAGGCTCCGCGGCACGTACACCCGGCGGCCGCGGGTCTCCAGGTTCTCCACGAGCGCCTCCGCGCACTCCTCCGCCGACGTGTACCTGCCCAGCGGGCCCGGGAGGTCCTTGCGGGTCTCGGCGAACGTCGGCAGCGCCGCCTCGGTGTCGCGCACCAGGTCGGTGTCGATCCACGTCGGGTGGGCGCTCGCCACGGTCACCCCGCGGTGCGCCACCTCCAGCCGCAGCGCGTCGCCGAACCGCTCGACGCCGGCCTTGGAGGCGCAGTAGGCGCTCATGCCCGGCAGCACGGTGAACGACGCGGCCGAGGCGACGATCTGCACGTGCCCGCGCCGCTTCGCGACGAAGGGCAGGGCGGCGTGCACGGTGAGCATCGCGCCGATCAGGTTGACCTCGATGGTGCGGGCCAGCGCGTGCGCCGACGACGTCATCACCGTGGTCAGCGGCGCGATGCCGGCGTTGGCGACGACGACGTCCAGCCCGCCGAAGGTGTCCACGGTCCGCGAGACGGCGGCCTCCAGCGCCTCGGGGTCGGTGACGTCGGCCTCCACCCACAGGTGCTCGGGGCCCAGCTCGTCGGCCACCCGGGCCAGCTCCTCGGGCTCCAGCCCGACCAGGGCCACCCGGGCGCCCCGGGCGGCGGCCTTGCGGGCGAGCGCGGCGCCGATGCCCCGTGCCGCGCCGGTGATCAGCACCGACTTCCCGGCGAGCGGCGTGCGGGTGCGCGTCGTGCGGAAGGCCATCGTCGGCTCCTCGGGCTCCGGGCACTCGCATCGAGCGCCTGCTGAGCAGCCGTTGTAGCTTGTTGAGCGTTGCTCAGCAAGCCGGGAGTCGGACAGCAGACGACGAGGAGCCCATCGGTGACCAGCACGCTCGAGAGCCCGACCATCTCCCCCCGGGAGGGGGCCGTCCGCGAGGTGGGCGTGGCGATCATCGGATCCGGCTTCGCCGGCCTCTGCATGGCGATCGCCCTGAAGCGGCGGGGCGAGACCGACTTCGTCCTCCTGGAGCGGGCGCAGGACGTCGGCGGCACCTGGCGGGACAACACCTATCCCGGCGCGGCCTGCGACGTGCAGTCCAACCTCTACTCGTTCTCCTTCGCGCCGAACCCCGACTGGGGCCGCTCCTACTCCGAGCAGCCGGAGATCCAGGCCTACCTGCAGCGGGTCGCGACGGACTTCGACGTCCGCCGGCACTGCGTCTTCGGCGCCGAGGTGACCGGCGCGCGGTGGGACGACGTGGCGCGGCGCTGGCTGGTCTCGACGGCGGCCGGCGACTTCCGGGCCCGCGTCCTCGTCTCGGCCGCCGGCGCGCTGGCCGACCCCACCTATCCCGACATCCCCGGCCTGGACACCTTTGCCGGCACCGTCATGCACTCCGCGCGCTGGGACGCCTCGCACGACCTCGCGGGCGAGAAGGTCGCCGTCATCGGCACCGGGGCGTCGGCCATCCAGGTGGTGCCCGCGATCCAGCCGGTCGTCGACAGCATCACCGTCTACCAGCGCACGCCCGCCTGGGTGGTCCCGCGCACCGACCACCCGGTCAAGCCGCTGATGCGCCGGCTCTACCGGCGGGTGCCCGGCTTCCAGAAGGCCGTGCGCGGCGGTCTCTACCTCTTCCGCGAGTTCCTGGTCATCGGCCTGGCCAAGCGCCGCCGCTTCCTCAAGCCGGTGGGCAAGCTCGCCAAGGCCCACCTCGAGCGCCAGGTGCGCGACCCGAAGCTCCGCGCAGCGCTGACGCCGGACTACACCATCGGCTGCAAGCGGATCCTGATCAGCAACGACTACTTCCCGGCCGTGTCCGCCCCCAACGCCGAGCTGGTCACCGCCGGCATCGCCGAGGTCCGGCCGCACTCCGTCGTCAGCCGGGACGGCGTCGAGCGGCCCACCGACACGATCGTGCTGGCCACCGGCTTCCACGTGACCGACCTGCCGATCGCGGAGAGGATCCGTGGCCGCGACGGCCGCAGCCTGGCCGAGGTGTGGGCCGACGGCATGGTGAGCAACCGCAGCGCCACCGTCGCCGGTTTCCCGAACCTGTTCCTGCTGGTGGGACCAAACGTGGGCGTCGGCCACACGTCGATGGTCTACATGATCGAGTCGCAGGTGAACTACGTCGACGACGCCCTGCGCACCATGGACGCCGAGGCGCTGGAGGTCCTGGAGACCACCCGCGAGGCACAGGAGGCCTACCGCGCGCTGATCGCGGAGAAGTCGAAGGGCACCGTGTGGCTCGGCGGCGGCTGCGCCAGCTGGTATCTGGACGAGCACGGGCACAACACCACGCTGTGGCCGGACTTCACCTTCCGGTTCCGCAAGCTCACGAAGAAGCTCGACCGCGAGAACTACGTCGGCGTCCCGGCCTCCGCGCCGGTGAGCACCCCGGAGGTGGCGGCATGAGCGCGGGCACCGTCCTCCGCCGCGTCGCCGCCGTCCGCACCGACGACGGCGCCCTGATCCACGCCGTCGTCGACGGGTCCGACGACGCCCCGGTCACCCTCGTCCTGGCCCACGGCTGGACGCTGGCCCAGGCCTCGTGGGACGACGTCGCCGAGCTGCTCACCCCGCGGGTGGCCGCGGGCGAGCTGCGGCTGATCCGCTACGACCAGCGCGGGCACGGCCGCTCCACCTGGGGCCGCTACGCCGACGACGTCGCCGGGCTCTCCATCGACCAGCTCGGCGCCGACCTCGGTGACCTGCTCGACCAGCTAGTACCGACCGGCCCGGTGGTGCTGGGCGGCCACTCCATGGGCGGCATGACGATCATGTGCCTGGCGGCGGCCCGACCCGAGCTGTTCGGCGACCGCGTCCGCGGCGTCGCCCTGGTGTCGACGTCGGCCGGCGACCTCGCGCCCTCGGGCGAGAAGCTCTCCGAGCGGCTGCAGCTGAAGCTGGCCCCGGGCATGGTCACCGCCGCCATCGGCGGGGCGCGCTTCCTCGAACGGGTGCGCCAGCTGATGCCGCCGGCGCACCCCCGCCACCGCACGATGGTCCGCGAGCTGCTCTACGGCGCCGACGCCACCGACGAGATGGTGATCGCCGGGGCCGAGATCATGCACGCCTCGACCGTGCGCGCCTTCGCCGCCTTCTACCCCGCGCTCGGCGAGCACGACAAGCGAACCCAGCTCGAGGCGCTGACCGGGGTGCCGGTGGAGATCCTCGTCGGCGACAGCGACAAGCTCACCCCGCAGCGGCACAGCCGCCATCTGGCCGAGGCGCTGCCGGACGCCGCCCTCCACGTGGCCGACCGCACCGGGCACATGCTCGTCCAGGAGCGGCCGCGGCTGGTGGCCGACGCGATCGAGCGGCTGCTCGCCGCCGCGACCGCCGGCCGGCACGCCGCCTGACCCCGCTGATGGCGGCGTCCTCCCCGCCCGACCCACCCCGGCTGCGCCGCACCGCGGGCGACCGCCGGGCGCAGCTGGTGCGGATCGGCCTCGAGCTGCTGCCGACCACCCCGGTGCAGGAGCTCACCATCGACGAGGTGGCGCGCCGGGCCGGCATCAGCCGCAGCCTGCTGTTCCACTACTTCGCCACCAAGCGCGAGTACTACACCGCGGTCACCCGGGCGGCGGCGGACCTCATGCTCGAGCACCTGCTGCCGCCTCCCGGCACGTCCCGGGAGGAGCAGGTCGCCGGGATGCTGGACCGCTACGTGGGCTGGGTGGAGACCTTCCGGGAGAGCCACCTGGCGTTCGTCCGCGGCGCGGGCGGCGGCGACCCCTGGGTGGCGGAGGTCTACGAGGAGACCCGGGAGCGGCTGGTGCAGGTGGCGCTGACCGCCCTCGAGCTGCCGGACGACGCCCGCCGCCGTCAGCTCGTGCTCGCCTGGTTCGCCTTCACCGAGGACCTCGTGGGCTCCTGGGCCGACCAGCCGACCATGGGCCGGCCCGAGCTGCTCGCCCTGCTGCGCGACGTGCTGGACCGCCTCGACGTCCGCACCTAGGCGGACCGCTACCCGGCGAGCGTCGTGGGTGCCCGGTCGGCCGCCTCGGTCACCGGGGGCTGCAGGGTGGCGACGGCGTCCGCGGCGCTGGCACCGGCGGTCATCGACTTCTTGACCGTCGCCCCGTAGACGTCGACGTACTCCTGGCCCGACAAGGTCATGATCTCGTACATGATCTCGTCGGTGATCGAGCGCTCGACGAACCGGTCACCGGCGAGCCCCTCATAGCGGGAGAAGTCCAGCGGCTCCCCGAAGCGGACCGTCACCCGCATGATCTTCCTGCCGAACGGCAGCCTCCGGTGCGAGTAGCACATGGCCACCGGGACGACCGGCACACCGGTCTGCAGCGCCATGCGCGCGACGCCGATCTTCCCGCGAAAGAGTCGGCCGTCGGGCGAGCGCGTGCCCTCCGGGTAGATGCCCAGGAGCTTGCCGTCCCGCAGGATGCCCAGACCGGTCTGGATGGCGTCCTCGGCCGCGGAGGCGCTGGTGCGGTCGATGGGCACCTGCCCGGCGCCGGCGAAGAAGGCCCGCTGGAAGAACCCCTTCACGCCGGTGCCGGTGAAGTACTCGGCCTTGGCGAGGAAGGTGACCCGCCGCCGGATCGACAACGGCATGAAGATCCAGTCGGCCGCCGACAGGTGGTTGCTCGACAGGATGGCCGCACCGCTGGCGGGAACGTGCTCGACGCCCTCGGCACGGGGACGGAAGAGCACCCGCACCGCGGGGCCGATCGCGACGAACTTGAGGAACCAGTAGAACAACACGCCTCCCTCGTGGACTGCCAGACTAGGGAGCCGGGGGGCCGGAGGACAATCGGCCGTCCAGTGCGAGGGATCACTCGCCCGACCTCGGCCCCGCCGCCGCACTCCCAGGAGCAGCCCGTGCCCGCAACGTCCGAGCCGACACCCACGGTGCTCCCGGGGGCCGAGCCCTTCGACTTCCCGGGCAGCGGCGAGCACGGGCGCACCGGCGTGCTGCTGGTGCACGGCTTCACGGGCACCCCGATGAGCATGCGTCCGTGGGGTGAGCACCTGGCCGCCGAGGGCTTCACCGTGCGCGGTCTGCTGCTGCCGGGGCACGGCACCAGCTGGCAGGACTGCAACACCAGCACCCACGAGCAGTGGACGACCGCGGTGGAGCGCGCCTTCGACGAGCTGGCCGCCACGTGCGACCGGGTCTTCGTCGCGGGGCTGTCGATGGGCGGCACGCTCGCCACCCGGCTGGCCGAGGTGCGCTCCGGCGACGTCGCCGGGCTGCTGCTGGTCAACCCGGCGCTGTTCACCCGGCGCCTGGACGCGAAGCTGCTGCCGTTGATCGCCCGGCTGACCGGCAGCTGGGCCCCGATCGCCAGCGACATCAAGAAGACCGGCGTCGCCGAGCTGGCCTATCCGAAGCTGCCCACCCGGGCGATGCTCCAGCTGCGCGCGCTCTGGGCGCTCACCCGCGCCGACCTGCAGCGCATCACCGTCCCGGTGATCGTCTTCCGCAGCGTCGAGGACCACGTGGTCGAGCCGGCCAACAGCGAGGTGCTGCTGGCGTCGGTGAGCAGCAGCGACACCACCGAGGTCGTCCTCCGCGACAGCTACCACGTGGCCACCCTGGACAACGACGCCCCGGAGATCTTCGAGCGGTCCGCGGCCTGGATCCGCGAGCGCACCCCGGCCCCCGAGCGCGAGAGGACCACGCCGTGACCGGTCGCCGGGGGCGGCGGGACAACGGGCTGCCGGCCACCTCGTGGAGCCCGCTGCGCGACGTCGACCCGCGGGTCGGCGAGCACCTGCTGGACGTCCTCGAGGCGGCGGGCATCGCCGCCTACCTGGACCCGTCGGCCGACGTCGGCCCCTACACCCGCGAGGTCTCGCTGCCGAGCCCGCCGTCGGACCGGCTCTTCGTCGACCGCGCCCGGCGGTCCGAGGCGCGCGTGCTCGTCGACGAGCACGCCGACGAGCACCCGCGCCGGGCCGCGGAGCCCGCTCCCGTGCGCGCCGACCTGGACGAGGACGCCGAGTGGTCGCGCATCGTCGCCGCCTACGAGGCCGAGCACGGCAGGACGGCGGTCGACGAGCAGCCGTCCGACGCACCGCCGCCCCCGCCGCACGAGGTCTCGGTGCTCGACCTCCCCGAGGAGCACTACGAGCCGCCGGCGCCCCCGCCGGTGCCGGTCCCGGCCCCGCACGCCCTGTACGCGGGGCTGCTCGTCGTGCTGGGCCTGGTGCTCATCGCCGTCCCCGGGGCGCTGCGCCTGTCGGCGGACCTGGGCCTGGTGCTCGGGGTCGCCGCGATCGCCGGCGGCGCGGCGATGCTGGTGTCCCGGATGCGCGACCGCTCCGACCACGACGGGGACGACGGCGCCGTCGTCTGACTCAGGCCTCGCCCTCGCTGACCGCCCGCCGGACGAGGTCGGCGGCGCCGACCATGCCCGCCTGCGCCCCGAGCTCGGCGGCCACGATCCGGGGGCCGGGGCGGAACCCGCGCCCGGGCAGCGCCCGCTCGAGCCGGGACCGCGCCGGCCCGAGGACCATCTCGCCGAGCACGCTCACGCCCCCGCCGATGACGACGACCTCGGGGTCCAGGACGGCGGCGAGGTCGGCGATCCCCTGACCGAGCCACACCCCGACCTCGGTGACCAGCTCGAGGGCCAGCGGGTCCCCGTCGTGGGCGGCGCGGGCGACGTCCTCGCCGGTCAGCCGGGACGCCTGGCCCTCCACCCGCTCCAGCAGCAGCGCGGCGGCGGCCGGTGAAGTGCTCGCGACCTCGCGGGCGGTCTGCCCCAGCGCCGAGCCGCTGGCGTACTGCTCCCAGCAGCCGCGGTTGCCGCATGCGCACAGCCGACCGTCGGGGACGACGCGCATGTGGCCCCACTCCCCCGCGACGCCGTGCGCGCCGCGCCGCAGCCGGCCGTCCATGACGATCCCGCCGCCGATGCCGGTGCCCAGCGTGATCATCAGCGCGAGGTCCGCACCGCGGGCGGCGCCGTAGCGGTACTCGGCCCAGGCGGCGGCGTCGGCGTCGTTGCCCACCCACAGCGGGCGCTGCAGCCGGGCGGCGAGGTCCTTGCGCAGCGAGGTGTGCCGCCAGGCCAGGTGGGGGCTGAACAGCACGGTGTCCCCGGTGCGGTCGAACCAGCCGGCCGCGCCGATGCCGGCGCCCACCAGCTCGCCGTCGTGGCCGGCGGCCAGCTCCTCGACGACCGCCGCGATCGCGTCCTCGGTGTCGGACACCGAGGCGCCGGGGGTGGCCCGCCGGGCGGTGGCCAGGATCGTGCCGTCGGGCGCCACGACGCCACCGGCGACCTTGGTGCCGCCGATGTCGATGCCCAGGGCGGCGAGGGAGGACGGTGCCGCGCTCACGCGATGTCGATCTGCTGCACCGGCGCGGGACCGCCGTCGCTCATCGGGGCGTCCCGCTGCGTGCCGGCGTCGGGGGTGCCCGGCCGGGCCGGCTCCCCCGCCAGATCGCGCAGCACCGACGCGGTGGTGGTGAGGACGTCGGCCAGCGCGGCGGTGACCTCGGGGCGCTCCCCGCGCACGACCGCTGCGGTCTGGCACACGGGGCACCAGCGGCAGTCGGCACCGTGCGCCGTCCGGTCCTCGCCGCCGGCCCCGGGAGCGGCCGCACCCCCGGAGGGAGGCCGGAGCACGTCGAACAGCCTGCGGGCGGACTCGGCCCAGTCGGCGGGGGTGGTCATGGCGTTCTCCTCACCGCGGCCAGCAGGTCGGCCGGCCAGAGCTGTTCGTCGGGTCGGAAGGAGACCACGAGGCGGGCGTCCGCGCTGCCCGGGTCCACCATCCGGCCACCGGTGACCTCGCAGCGGCGCAGCAGCGGGTCCAGCCGCAGCGACCGGCGGCCCCCGGCGACGGTGACCACCAGGTCGTCCTCCCAGCGGGTCACGCCGACGGCGCCGCGCTCGGCGAAGGGCAGCGGCACCGCCAGCTCCCAGGTGCCCTCCCCGCGCTCGGTCACCGGTCCGGGCAGCCCGCCACCCTCGGGCAGCTCCAGGCCGGCCAGCAGCGCGCCGGCCGCCGCGGCGTCCGAGGGTCCGGTGGCCGCCTCCGGGACGCGGTGCACCGGGGCCAGCTCGGCCAGCGCGGCCAACTCGGCGGCCTGCTCGGCGAGGCGCGCCCGCCACCACTCCCCGACGCCGTCCTCCGGCAGCACCCGCGCCAGGACGGCGGCCGGGCGCACGCCGTGCAGGCCCAGCGCCGTCGTCAGGGAGCGGAGCGACGCCGCCGTCCCCGCGCGGGGCACGGCGGCCAGGTACACCGTGGTGGCGGCCGGGTCGGCCAGCCGGTCGGCGGCCAGCAGGGCCTCCAGCTGCGGCACGAGCGCCAGCGCCGCGTCGACCGGCCCGCGCCGGGCGGCACCGGTGCTGACCGCGGCCGACCGGAGCGCCCCGAGCGCGCGCGCACCCGGCGGCATCAGCCGGTCCAGCCACCAGCGCAGGGTCGCGGGGAGGGAGAGCAGGGCGACGGTCTGCTCGGGCGTCCCGGCGTCCACCACCACCAGGTCTGCCCGGGCGCCGGCCAGCTCGGCGAGGAGCGCGAGGTCGGCCGCACCGGGCAGCGGCGTCACCGAGGACGCCGGCGGCAGCGCGACCTGCGGCACCGACGCGGCCGCAGGGACCACCGTCGCGCTCCAGAAGCGCTCCACCGCCGCGCCGGTGTCCACGACACGCACCTCGAGGCCGGGCACGTCGGCGAGCCCCGCGACCGCGGGTGCCCGCCGGGTCAGCAGGACCGTCGAGCGCCCCGCGCCGGCCGCGCGCGTCGCGACGGCCGCGGCCAGCGTGCTGGAGCCGCCCCCGCCGGGGCCGGTGAGGACGAGGGTGCGCACGCGGCTCAGCCCTCGACGCGCTTCTTGAGCTCCTTGAGAGCCGTGTCGAGGATGACCTTCTCGGCCTTGCGCTTGATCATCCCGAGCATCGGGATCGACAGGTCGATGGTGATCGAGTAGGTGACCTCGGTGCGGCCGTCCTTCTCCACCAGCGTGTAGGAGCCGTCCTGGCGCTTCTGCATCTGGCCCTTGACCAGCGTCCAGGTGACCGCGCGGTCGCCGTCCCAGGTGTAGTCGAGGACGTAGTCGTCCTTCACCGCACCGGCGTCGAGCACGAAGTGGACCCGGCGGGCGCGTCCGTCGGGCCCGGCCTCCAGCACCTCGACCTGCTTGGCCGCGGCCACCCACTGGGGGTACGCGGGGAAGTCGGCGATGACCGCCATCACGTCGGCTGCGGGTGCGTCGACGACGATGGACTGGGTGGACTGGTCGGCCATGGGAGCAGGCTAACGGTTCGTCGAGGGGCAGGAACCGTTCAGTCACCCGTTCCGCTACTCACGGGTAGGACTCGACCGCTAGATTGTCCGGAACGATCCTGGTCAGGACCGGCGGGCGACGGTGCCCGGCCGGCGGCCAGGGAGGAGAGGACCAGGCGTGCGCGAGTTCAGCGTTCCTGTGACCACCGAGGTGCAGCCCGACGCGGCCCTGACCGACATGCTCGCCAGCAACATGGCCGAGCACGGTTCGGAGGTCGGCCTGCGGCGGCGCCGTGACGGCCAGTGGCGGGACGTCACCTGGCAGCAGTTCGGCGAGGAGGTGCGCGGGGTCGCCAAGGGGCTCATCGCCTCCGGCGTCGCCGCCGGCGACCGCGTCGCCCTGCAGGCCAAGACCCGGTACGAGTGGACCGTCTTCGACTTCGCCATCTGGACCGCCGGCGGGGTCGTGGTGCCGGTCTACGAGACCAGCAGCGCCGACCAGGTCGCCTGGATCCTCTCGGACTCCGGCGCCACCGCGATCGTGGTGGAGAGCACCGAGCACGCCGCTGCCGTCGAGTCCGTGCGGGACCAGGCGCCGAGCCTCGGGTCCGTCCACGTCATCGACGACGACGCCGTCGGCACCCTGATCGCCGCCGGCAAGGACGTCCCCGACTCCGAGCTGGACGCGCGCCGGGCGACCCTCTCCGCCGACAGCCTGGCGACGCTGATCTACACCAGCGGCACCACGGGCCGGCCGAAGGGCTGCGAGCTCACCCACGGCAACTTCCTGTTCGAGATCGACAACGGCATCACGCTGCTCGACCGCTTCATGAGCGTGCAGGGCTCGCTGCTGCTGTTCATCCCGCTGGCGCACGTGCTGGCCCGCGTGCTGCAGGTCGGCGCCATCAAGAACCGCACGGTCATCGGGCACACCCCGGACGTGAAGAACCTGCTCGAGGACCTCGGCGAGTTCAAGCCCTCCTTCGTGCTGGCCGTGCCCCGCGTGTTCGAGAAGGTCTTCAACTCGGCCAAGGCGAAGGCCGAGGGCGACGGCAAGGGCAAGATCTTCGACCGCGCCGCCCAGGTCGCCATCGACTGGTCGCGAGCCCAGGACACCGGCGGCCCCGGCCTCGGCCTGCGCGCCCAGCACGCGCTGTTCGACAAGCTGGTCTACGGCAAGCTGCGCGCGGCCCTCGGTGGCAACTGCCTGGGCGCCATCTCCGGCGGTGCGCCCCTGGGCGAGCGGCTCGGCCACTTCTTCCGCGGCATCGGCGTCACCGTCTTCGAGGGCTACGGCCTCACCGAGACGACTGCCGCCGCGTCGGTCAACCACGACAAGGCCCTGCGGATCGGCACCGTGGGCCAGCCGCTGCCCGGCGTCACGTTCCGGATCGGTGACGACGGCGAGGTGCTCATCAAGGGCGGCATCGTCATGCGCGGCTACTGGAACAACGAGGACGCGACGAAGGAGGCCATCGACGGCGAGGGCTTCTTCCACACCGGCGACCTCGGCGAGCTCGACGCGGACGGCTTCCTCAAGATCACCGGCCGCAAGAAGGAGATCCTGGTGACCGCGGGCGGCAAGAACGTCGCCCCCGCCGTCCTCGAGGACCGGCTGCGCTCGCACCGGCTGGTCAGCCAGTGCATCGTCGTCGGCGACCAGCGGCCCTTCATCGCCGCGCTCGTCACCCTCGACGAGGAGGCGCTGCCCCAGTGGCTGGAGTCCAAGGGCAAGCCCGCCGGCACGACCGTCGAGCAGATTCGTGAGGACCCCGACCTGAAGGCGGAGATCGACGCCGCGGTGAAGGACGCCAACAAGGCCGTGTCGCAGGCCGAGGCGATCAAGAAGTTCTCCATCCTGGGCACCGACTTCACCGAGGACAACGGGATGCTGACCCCGAGCCTGAAGCTGAAGCGCTCGGTGGTCATGAAGGAGTTCGGCGACGAGGTCGAGGCGCTCTACACGCGCTGAGCCGGCCTCGCCGGCGCTGAGCCCCCACCCCGCACAGCGGGGTGGGGGCTCAGTGCTTCTCCAGCAGGTCGGCGAAGGTCCGCGCGATCGTCGTCCACGACCAGCTCTGCTCCACCCACGCCCGCCCGGCCTTGCCCATAGCCCGGGCCCGGGCGGGGTCGTCCAGCAGGTCGGCCAGCGTGCCCGCCACGGCCTCCGGTGACCGCGGGTCGACGACGTGCCCGGTGACGCCCTCCTGGACGGCCTCCGGCGCGCCCCCGGACGTGCCCGCGACGACCGGCAGGCCACAGGCGGCGGCTTCGAGGAACACCATGCCCAGGCCCTCGACGTCGAGCCCGGCGCGGCGGGTGCGGCACGGCATGGCGAACACGTCACCGGCCGCGTAGTGGGCCGGGAGCTCCTCGGAGGGCACCCCGCCGGTGAGGACGACGGAGCTCTCCAGACCCCGCGCGGCGACGGCCCGGCGCAGCGCCGCCTCGTCGGGTCCGCCGCCGACCAGGAGCAGGCGGGCCGCGGGGTGCCGGGCCAGCACCTGCGGCCATCCCCGGACCAGCACGTCCTGCCCCTTGCGGGCCACCAGCCGGGACACGCAGACCACCACCGGCGCATCCCCCAGGCCGTGCCGGCGCCGGACCTCCGCGCCGTCGGCGTCCGGGGTGAACCGGTCGACGTCCACGCCCGGGGACAGCTGCGCCAGCCGGGTGCGCTCCCCCAGCGCCGGCGCCAGCCGCGCGCGGGTGTACTCCGTGATGTAGGTGAGGACGTCGAGCCCGCCGGCGATGCGCTGCATGACCTGGCGGCTCCCCGGCAGCGTCACCCAGCCGGTCTCGTGCCCGTGGGTGGCGCCCACGACGTGCCGCACACCGGCCGCGCGCAGCGTGGGCGCCAGCAGGCCCAGGGGCGCGGCGGCACCGAAGAACGCGCTGTCGCACCCGTAGCGGTCGACCAGCTCGACCGCCGCCCGGGCGGTGCCCCGCGTCGGCAGCAGCATGCCGGTGGGCCGGCGCACCACCGGGTAGGGCAGCGCGGCGTCGTGCTCGGCCGAGCCGAGGTGGTCCGAGGCGAGCACGACCAGCGAGTCCGGTGGACGCCGCTCGAGCAGGGCGGCGACGAAGGTCTGGATGCCGCCCTGGCGCGGCGGGAAGTCGTTGGTGACGACCAGCGTCCGGGTCATGGCCGGCCCTCCAGCCGGGCCCAGTCCTCCGCCATCGCGATTCGCTCGGCCGTGGTCGGGTGCGAACCGAAGAACCAGCGCCAGGCGGCCGGGGGCTCGGGGTCGGACAGGTTGGTCGCGGCCAAGCCGCGCTGCATGGCGACGAAGGCCTCCGGATCGCGGGTGAGGTCCAGCGCCGCGACGTCGGCCCGCGCCTCGATGTGCCGGGAGACCAGGTTCTGCACCGGCGTCGCCACCAGCGTGCCCACCGCGACCAGCAGCAGGAGCATCGGCACCACCGCCGGGTCGCCCGGTCCGTCGGCGCCGGCCCGGCGCAGCAGTCGCGGCGAGGTCAGCACCCAGCCGAGGAGCGCCACCCCGCCGGCCGCCCCGAACGCCCCGAGCAGGGTGCCGGTGAGGACGTCGTCGGCGGCCACGTGCCCGAGCTCGTGGGCGGCGATCGACTCGATCTGGTCGTCGGGCAGCCGGTCGAGCACCGTGTCGTACACGACGATGCGGCGGGTGGAGCCGAAGCCCGACACGTAGGCGTTGAGCGCCGTGGTGCGGCGGGAGGCGTCGGAGAGCAGCACGTCCTGGACGGGGGTGCCGTTCTCGTCGGCCAGGGCGAGCAGGTCGCTGCGCAGCTCCCCGGCCGGCATCGACTCGAAGCTGTTGAAGGCCGGCTCGACGAGCACCGGCCAGAGGAAGGAGCCGATGACCACCAGCACGGCCGCACCGGCGCTCGCGAGCGCCCACCAGGCGCGCGAGGCCCGCCGGGCCAGCCAGACGAGGGCGACCACCCCGAGGGCGGTGAGGGCGGCGTCGATCGCCGTCGACACCGCCACGTCCCGCACCCACAGCCCCCAGCTCCGCGTGGACAGGCCGTAGCGGTGCCGCACCACCTCGCCGTAGGCCGACAGCGGGAGCGTGACCAGCCGGCCGATCACCGCCAGGGCGAGGACACCGAGCAGCGTCTGCCAGGCCCAGCGCCCGCGGCGGGGGGCGGGCAGCCCACGGACCAGCCGGGCGCCGAGCCCGGTCAGCCCGAGGAGGGCGGCGACGGCGAGCCCGAGCAGGAGGGAGGCCAGCGACGCCGGCCGGAGCGCGGCGGCGAAGACCTCCGCGCGGTCGACCTGCTCCGCCGGCAGCCCCGCCGTCGGGTCGAGGGGCGTGGCGCCGCCGGGCGGCTCCGGCAGCACGTCCCAGGGAGTGGCGACGGCGACGACGACGGCGAAGGCAGCGAGCAGGACGGCGGCGGTCAACAGCGCCGCACGGCGGGCGGTCATCGACGGCCCGCCACGGGGGTCGCCCGGCCCGGCACCGTCACGGGCAAGGGGCACCGGCACGCACGCCGACGATGCTACTGAGCGGGGCGTGCCCGGCTCCCGCAGCGGCGCGTGGTGCACCGACGACGAGGGCCGGCGACCTCCCTCGGGAGATCACCGGCCCTCGTCGGTCCCGTCTCAGGCGATGCGGCGGGCGCTGTTGTAGTTGGGCATCGAGTCGACGCTGGCCACCTTCACCGGCTGGCTGGACGTCGAGGCGTGCACCATCTGGCCGTTGCCGATGTACATGCCGACGTGGCTGACCGGGCTGTAGAAGAACAGCAGGTCGCCCGGCTGCAGCTCGCTGCGGGAGACCGCCCGGCCCATCCGCGACTGGCTGCTGCTGGAGTGCGGCAGGGAGATGCCGGCGGCGGCGTAGGCGTAGGACGTCAGACCCGAGCAGTCGAAGGCGTCCGGGCCGCTGGCACCCCACACGTAGCGGTCGCCCACCTGGGCCAGCGCGGTCTGGACGGCGACCGCCGCCGCGCCGCTGGCCGCGGCGACCGGAGCGGGAGCGGAGGCGGGGGCGGTGCGCTCTGCGCTGCGCGAGGCACGCACCGGCTGGGAGTCGCCCTGGGCGCGCTCGACCACGGCCCGCTGCGCGGCATCGAGGGCCGCGTACTGCCGCTGGTAGTCGGCGATCTTGGCCTCGAGGCCCTGCTGCTGCGCCTCGATGTCCGCAACGCTGCGCTCGGCCTTCTCCCGGGCCGCGCGGGCCTCGTCGTGGGAGTCCTCGGCCCGGTCGGAGGCCTCGGCGACCTCGCTGACGGCCGCGGTCGTGTGCCCGGCGATGGCCTCGAGCGTGCCCATCTGGGAGACGAGCTCGTCGGCCGACGTGCTGGAGAGCAGCACGTCGAGCTGGTTCATCGTGCTGTTGCCGCCGGTGTAGGCCGTGCGGGCCAGCTCGCGGATGCGCCCGTCGAGTGCGGCGCGCTGCTGCTGCGCCTCGAAGGCGGCCTTCTCCGCGCTGTCCACGGCGGACTGCTGGCGCTCCAGGTCCACCTTCGCCTCGTTCAGCTTCTCGCTGACGATCTCGAGCTCGCGGCTGGCGTCGGCGACCAGCTGCGCGGCCTCGGCGGTGGTGGTGGGGTCCCCGGGGACGGCGGAGGCGGTGCCCGGGAGGACCGTGAAGGTCAGGGCGGTCGTGGCGCCGATCAGCAGGCCGGCGCGGAGGCGGCCCAGGCGGCGGGCAGGGCCGGCCGGATCGGGGCGGAAGGGTGCGAGGACGTGCGGGGGCAGGGCGTGAGGGGTCGCCACGAGCGGCGGCTCTCCGTTTCTTCCTCGATCCGCCTACCGAGTTAGCTGACGGGTTCGGGCGGGGAAGATCGGCCCTATCCCCTGCTGGACCGGCGGACCGGCTCTACAGGGGAACTCACCCCAGAACATGCGGTGGGTCCCCGGTTCACCTCGGACGACCTGACGGACGTCGTGCGGTGATTCGGCGGTGTCCGGCCGAGGCCACCCGTCTGCGGGTGACGACCACCCGGTCGGACGCAGCGACCCTACGTTCGTGATGTGGCCGTGACAAACCGGCACAGGAGATACCCCTGTGACGAGAATCTCGACCGGCGCCGCGCGCCTCCCCCAGATCAGCGCTGCGTAGGGGTACACGCACAGTCCGCATCCGGACAAGCCGTCGCATCGACCGTACGTCAGCCGGTCTGCTGGTCGTGCGGGACGCCGCCGTCGCCCGCAGCGGACCCGCCGCGGTGCCGCAGGGGTGGGACCAGCCCGAACTCGGCGAGCGCGCGCACGGCACGCCGCTCGACGTCGTCGAACTCCACGACCACGCCGGGCGGTGGCACGACGACGTCCTCCGCGGCGGGCCCGGGGGCGGCGGCGCGGGCGCGGCCGGTCATCGGCACCACGACCGGGTCGACGCCCTCCCAGCCCGGCGGAGCCCCCAGCAGGACGGTGACGACGCAGTCGGTGCAGCCGGTGCCGCGGACGGTGCAGGTGTCGCAGTCGATGAGCATGTCTCTCCTCCGTGAGTCGTCCGCACGGTAGGAGCGGCCACCGACAATCCGGGGCGGCGGACGTCAGCTCCCGGCGTACTCCCAGTGCCACGGCTCCTCGCGGCCGTTGCCCGGGTCGGCCCACGAGGGGTGCAGGAACCCGAAGCGGCCGGCGTTGGCGACCATCCAGGCGTACTGCGGCGTCCCGAAGGTCTCGACTCCCCCGCAGAGGTCCACGGCCAGCCCCCAGCCGTGGTTGCTCGTACCCGGGACGGCGGCGAGCGCGGGCTTCTCCCCGTAGAGCCGCACCTGCCCGGCGTAGGTGCGGTAGGAGTCGGTGAGGCACAGCGGTCCGCCGAACGCGCCCGCGTACGCGGCGGACATGGCCCGGTAGGCCGCGGCGGCGTCGCAGCGCAGGGAGTGGCCCGCCGCGCCGAGCGGGCACATCGCGCTCGGCGGGATGAGGCCGTTCGGGTACCCGCCCCACTGCCGGGCGCCGTCGTAGCTCGGCGGGTAGACGGTGTTCCCGCACTCGGTGCGCAGCGCCCCGGCGGCCGGACCGGGGGCGGCCACGGGTGCCCGCCCGCCCAGGCTGGGCCGACCGACGCCGAGCACCTGGTCGGTCGGGAGGGAGCGCACGACGACGGCGCCGGCCCGGGCGTCGGCCGCGAGCATGGTCTGCGGGTCCAGGGCGATGCCGACGTGGCCGAGCCCGGACTCCTAGGTCCCTAGGAACACCAGGTCACCCGGCAGCACGTCGGCGGGGGCGACCGGCTCGGAGACGGCGAAGAGCTCGGCCTGCTCCCCGGGCAGCGGGATGCCGGCCCGGCCGTAGACCGACTGCACCAGCGAGCCGCAGTCCCACGACTCCGGCCCCGCCGTGCCCGGCGCGTAGGGCGACCCCAGGGCGTCCATCGCCGCGGTCACCGCGGCGAGCGTCTCAGCGGGGAGCACGAGCAGCGACGCCGGCTGGGCCGGCAGCTGCGCGGCACCGCGCTGGGCGTCCCCACCGGCGGCGCCGACCGGCACCAGCCGCTCGGGGAGGCCCGCGGCCGGGTCCCGCAGCGCCGCCGCCGGCGGCGGGGTCACCCCCGCCGCGGTCAGCTGGTCCAGGTAGGCCCGCCAGCTGGCCGCCGTCTGCTGGTTGACCTCGACCTGCTCGCGCTGGAGCTGGGCCAGCTGGCGGTCCACGGCTCCGAGCGCGGCATCCAGCTCGTCGGTCACCGCCGCGGCCGCGGCCTCGAGCTCGGCCGCGCGGGCACCCACCTCGTCGGCGCGGGCCCGTGCCTGGTCCAGCGCCGCCGTCGCGCGCTGCTGCTCCTCCAGAGCGGCCTGCCGCTGCGCCTCCGCCGCCCCGATCACCGCGGCGGCGTGCCCGTCGACGACCTCGAGGAAGCCCAGGGCGGAGACCACGTCCCCGGGGTCGCCGCCGCTGAGCAGCACCGACAGCGGGGTGACGGCCCCGCCGTCCCGGTAGACCGCCGCGGCGTACCGGGCGACGAGCGCCCGGTGGCCGGCCAGCTCGCCCTCGGCCTCGCCCAGCACCGCCTCGGCCTCGGCCACGGCGCGTTCGGCCTCGCCGAGCGCCGCGCGGGCCTCCTCGACCTCGCCCTGCTGCGACTGCAGGCCCCGCTGCACCTCCGCCGCGCGCTGCTGCAGCTCGTCGAGGGCGCGGCTGTCCAGGACGCCGGAGGTGCCCCCGGGCTGGTCGCTAGGCGCCGCGGCCGCGGGAGCAGCCGTCAGGGCCAGCAGCGCCAGCGGCACGACGAGCAGCGACGCCGAGCGGCGGGTCGCCCCCGGCCGTGGGGAGCACCGTGGGGAGCGCGGGGACATCGGACCACCTTCACGGATCTGGGCGGCGTCGCCCACCGCTGGAATGTTGTCCGCATCACGGGGAAAGCGCCAGGTGAGGGGCGCGTTTCCGCCCGGCCGGGCTACTCCCGTCGGCGCCCGGCGGCCGATCGGTCCCGGCGCGGCGTCCCCGGGACTGTCGGCACCCCGACCTACCGTCCGGCCCGTGAGCTCCTCTCCACCCCTTCCCCGGTACGTGCAGGGAACGATCGAGGATCTCGGCACGCCGCTGGCCGAGGTCACGTTCGTGGTCGTCGACCTCGAGACGACCGGTGGGTCGCCGAAGGACTGCGCGATCACCGAGATCGGCGCGGTCAAGGTGCGTGGCGGCGTGGTGCTGGGCGAGTTCCAGACCCTGGTCGACCCGGGACAGGAGATCCCGCCCTACATCAGCGTGCTCACCGGCATCACGACGTCGATGGTCGCCGCGGCGCCCCGGATCGGCACGGTGCTGCCGTCGTTCCTGGAGTTCGCCCGCGGCGCGGTGCTCGTCGCCCACAACGCACCCTTCGACCTCGGCTTCCTCAAGGCGGCGTGCGCCCAGAACGGCATCCTCTGGCCGGCCGCCGCCTCGGTCGACACCGCGGTGCTGGCCCGGCGCCTGCTCACCCGCGACGAGGTGCCCAACTGCAAGCTCGGCACCCTCGCGCCGTTCTTCCGGGCCACCACCTCCCCCACGCACCGCGCCCTGGACGACGCCCGCGCCACCGTCGACGTGCTGCACGGCCTGTTCGAGCGGCTCGGCCCCCTCGGCGTCTCCTCGCTGGAGGAGCTGACCGGGCTCACCCGGCAGGTCGACCCCGAGCGCCGCCGCAAGCGCCACCTGGCCGACTCCGTCCCGCACGGCCCCGGCGTCTACCTGTTCCGCGGCCCCCGCGACGAGCCGCTGTACGTGGGGACGTCGACCGACCTCCGGACGCGGGTGCGCAGCTACTTCACCTCGGGTGAGCAGCGCAGCCGGATCACCGAGATGGTCGCGCTGTCCCAGCGGGTCGACGCGATCCCGTGCGCCCACGCCCTGGAGGCGGCGGTGCGCGAGCTGCGGCTGATCGCCGAGCACAAGCCGCGGTACAACCGGCGGTCCCGCTTCCCCGAGCGCGCCCTGTGGGTCCGGCTCACCGACGAACCGTTCCCCCGGCTGTCCGTGGTGCGCCGCGTGGGGCCCGGCGCCGGGGTCTTCCTCGGTCCCTTCCCCGACCGGCGGGCCGCCGATGCCGCCGTCGCGGCCGTGCACGAGTCACTGCCCCTGCGGCAGTGCACCGCGCGCATCCCGGCGCGCGCCCCCTCCGGGTCGGCCTGCGCCCTGGCCGACATGGGCCGGTGCGGTGCGCCGTGCACGGGCGCCCAGTCGGTGACCGAGTACGCCGACGTCGCCGCGGTGCTGCGCGCTGCGGTGGCCTGCGATCCCACCGATCTGGTCGCCCCGCTGCTGCGCCGCGTCGAGCGGCTGTCCGCCGAGGAGCGGTACGAGGACGCCGCGGTCCTGCGCGACCGCGTCGCCGTGCTGCTGCGGGCCGTTCGCCGGCGGCAACGGCTGGAGTCGCTGGCCGCCGTCCCCGAGCTCGTCCTGGCCCGGCCCGACGGCGCGGGCGGCTGGGAGCTGTCCGTCGTCCGGCGGGGGCGGCTGGTGTCCGCCGGGGTGGCCGTCCGTGGCGCCTCGGTCCGCGCGACGCTGGCGGGCCTGCTCAGCACCGCGGAGACGCTGCTGGGTCCCGACGGCGAGATCGCCGCGTCGGTCGATGAGACCGAGCTCGTGCTCCGCTGGATGGAGAAGCCGGGCAGTCGGCTGGTCGAGCTGGACGGCACCCTCGCCAGCCCGGCGCCCGGCACCGGACCGTTCAGCCGGTTCCTCGCGCTGGCCGACGGCACCGGCGCCCGGCGCGACCCCTTCGCCGACGGGCGGTCGCTGGGCACCCGGGCGCGCCCGGACCGGATCACCGTGGGCGTGGGCGGCGGGACCCGGTCCCCGATAGCATCGCCGGCGTGATCACCGCCATCGTGATGATCGACGCCGCCACCGACTCCATCCCCGAGGTGGCCGCCGCGATCGCCGACCTCGACGGGGTCAGCGAGGTCTACTCCACCGCGGGCGAGGTCGACCTGATCGCCGTCGTCCGCGTGCGCGAGTTCGAGCAGATCGCCGAGGTCATCGCCGGCCGCATCAACAAGGTGCCGGGGGTGCTGGAGACCGAGACGCACATCGCCTTCCGCGCCTACTCCCGCCACGACCTCGACGCGGCCTTCTCGATCGGATTTGAGACCGCCGACTGAAAGAGGACCCCCGGCCGGGGGGGCCTAGCGGGCGACGCTGTCCTTCACCGCGCGGCTGACCGTCACCCAGCGCGCGAGCAGGGCGTCGGCCCGGCCGTCGTCCACCGCCGCGGCCGCTCGCTCCAGCCCCGCCGCGAGCCCCTCGTGCAGGCCGGTGGAGTGCTCGTCGAAGGCGGCGAGGGCGGCGGCGGCGTTGAGCAGGACGGCGTCACGCACCGGCCCCCGCTCCCCCGCCAGGACCCGCCGGAAGACGTCGGCGTTGTGGGCGGGTGGGCCGCCGCGCAGCGCATCGGGCCCCGATGCCGGGATGCCGAGCTCGGCCGGGTCCACGCGGTCGGGGACGACCTGGCCGTCGCGGACCACCCAGGCCGACGACGTCGTCGCCGTCGTCAGCTCGTCGAGGCCGTCGTCGCCGCGGAACACCACCGCCCGGCCACCGCGAGCCGCCAGCACCTCCGCGAGGACCGGCGCCATGTCGCGGTCGGCGCAGCCGATGGCCGCGGCGACCGGCCGGGCCGGGTTCGTCAGCGGACCGAGGAAGTTGAAGACGGTGGCGATGCCTAGCTCCCGCCGCGGGGCACCGGCGTACCGCATGCCCGGGTGGAAGACCGGCGCGAAGAAGAAGCCGATGCCCGCCTCCTGCACGCAGCGCGCGACACCGGCGGCCGGCAGGTCGATGACCACGCCCAGCTCCTCCAGCACGTCGGCGGCCCCGGAGGACGACGACGCCGCCCGGCCGCCGTGCTTGGCGACCGGCACGCCCGCCGCCGCGGTGACGACCGCGGCCATCGTCGAGATGTTGACGGTGTGCGCTCCGTCGCCCCCGGTGCCCACGATGTCGACGCACGCGAGCGGAAGGCTGACCGGCGTCGCCTGGTCCAGCATCTCGGCGGCCAGGCCGGACACCTCCTGCGCCGAGGCGCCCTTGGCGCGCAGCGCGACCGCGAACCCGGCGATCTGGGCGGGTGTGGCCTCGCCGGTCATCACCTCGCGCATCGCCCAGGAGGTGTCGGCGGCGGCGAGGTCCTGGCCGGCGAGCAGCCGGTTGAGCAGCCCCGACCAGGACGGGCGGGACGGTAACGCGGCGGTCACCGGACCACGGGGCGCCGGGCCGAGCTGCGCAGCAGGTCCGCGACCAGCCCGGGAGTGGTCAGCGGGTCGACGGGCAGCGGCAGCGTGCCCTCGGCCCGAGACCAGTGGGCCAGCCAGCGATCGGGCTGCCGCGCGATGAGCACGCACACCGCGGGACGGTCCGGCACCTCCTGCTCGAGCTGGCGGGCCAGCGCCAGACCGCCGGTCGGCTGCGCCTCGCCGTCGAGGATGCACAGCGCGATGCCGCCGCCGTCGACGGCCGCGACGACCTCGTCACCGGTGGCGCACTCCACCCAGGTGAGCGGGCCGACGTCCGGCGCGGGACGGCGGCCGACGGCGGTGCGCACGGCCTCACGGGTCGCGGCGCGGGAGCTGTAGACCAGCACGGTGGCCGGTGCGTCGGGGGTTCCGGCTGGGCTCACGCGGGCGAGCCTAGTGGTTGCCGAGCCGCTGCCCGGGGAGGGCGGCGCCCGCTGGACGAGGGGCTGTTCCACGGCTCGCCACGCCGGGCCGACCCGAGGTCGTGGCGGCGGGGGGCCGATGCCATGATGGCCGGGTGACAACGGCCCCCGTGGCGAGCAGCACCTTCGACACCTCGCGGGTGCACTCCCTGACCCGACCGAACATGGTCAGCGTCGGCACGATCATCTGGCTCTCCAGCGAGCTGATGTTCTTCGCCGGCCTGTTCGCCATGTACTTCACCGCGCGAGCCCGGGCAGTCGATGGCTGGCCCCCGGAGCCGACGGAGCTGAATCTCCCGTACGCCACCGTCTTCACGCTGATCCTGGTGGCCTCGTCGTTCACCTGCCAGTTCGGGGTGTTCGCGGCGGAGAGCGGCAACGTCTACGGACTCCGGCGCTGGTTCACCATCACGTTCGTGATGGGCTTCATCTTCGTCGTGGCCCAGATGAACGAGTACCACGTGCTGGTGACCGAGCACGGGACGTCGATCTCGTCGTCCACCTACGGCTCGGTCTTCTACCTGACCACCGGGTTCCACGCGCTGCACGTCATCGGAGGCCTCGTCGCCTTCGTCTACGTCCTCATCCGGTCCACCATGGGCCGTTTCACGCCTGCCCAGGCGACCGCGGCGATCGTGGTCTCCTACTACTGGCACTTCGTCGACGTCGTGTGGGTCGGGCTCTTCGCCACGATCTACCTGATCCGCTAGGGGAACGGTGTCCACCACGCACCCGCAGTCCGACGCCGTCTCGCCCGACGTCGACACCGCGACCACCGGCCCGGCCGCCCGGGCCCGCGCCCGGCGGCGCAGCAAGCACCGCCGCCGGGTCACCAACGTCGCCGCGCTGATGCTGGGCCTCGTGCTCACCGGCGCGCTGTACTCGGTCTTCAGCCCCGCGCAGGCCGCACCGGCCGAGAGCGGGAACGAGTCCGCCGCCGAGGCGGCCGGCCGTGAGCTCTACGAGCGCAGCTGCATCTCCTGCCACGGCGAGAACCTCGAGGGCGTCCCCAACCGCGGCCCGTCGCTCATCGGCGTCGGCGAGGCGGCCGTCTACTTCCAGGTGCACACCGGGCGCATGCCGCTCGCCCGCCAGGAGGCCGACGCCGTCGACAAGCCCGCGGTCTTCTCCGACGAGGAGATCGACCAGCTGATGGCCTACATCCAGGCCAACGGCGGCGGCCCGCGCCTCCCGTCGGGTGACCTGCGCGACGGCGACGTCGCCGAGGGCGGCGAGCTCTTCCGGCTCAACTGCGCCTCGTGCCACAACTTCGTCGGCGAGGGCGGGGCGCTGTCCGGGGGCAAGGCCGCGCCGAGCCTCAACGACTCCAACGACCTCGAGATCTACACCGCGATGCTGAGCGGCCCGGAGAACATGCCGGTCTTCGGTGACAACCAGCTCACCCCCGAGGAGAAGCGCTCGATCATCGCCTACGTCCAGACGATGAACTCGCAGGCCGACCCGGGCGGTGCCGGGGTGGGCCGCATGGGTCCGGTCGCCGAGGGCCTGGTCATCTGGGTGGTCGGCATCGGCGTGCTGATGTTCGGGATCTTCTGGATGGGGAGCAAGGCGTGAGCACGCACGACACCCGCCCCGGTTCGTCCGGCGGCGCGGACACCCCCGGCCCGCTGCACGGCGGCCCGGACGACGACTACACGCCGGAGCAGCTCGCGGCGATGCCGCGGGAGGACCTCGACCGCCTCGGTGCGCGGTACGACGGCGTCGAGGTCCTGCACGTCGACCCCGGCCCGGAGCCGGGCTCGCGGCTGGAGAAGCGGGCCGTCCGCCAGGTCGGCCTCGTCTTCACCCTCGCCGGCCTCTCGGCCTTCGCGTTCGTCGTCGTGTACGTCGGCTCCGGCTGGTTCTTCCCCGACTGGCAGTGGGACGTCACCGAGACCGGCTGGAGCGCGTTCTTCACGCCGCTCCTCGGCCTCACCATGGGCCTGGCCCTGGCCCTGGTCGGTGTCGGCCTGGTCCTCTACACGAAGAAGCTCCTGCCGCACGAGACCGCGGTGCAGGACAAGCACGACGGCTCGCACTTCGACCGGGTGACCACCGGGGCGACGCTGGTCGGCGGCCTGCACAACAGCGGCCTGGCCCGGCGCAAGCTGATCACCCGCTCGCTGGGCTTCATGGGCGGTGGCCTCGGGCTCATGCTGCTCATGCCGCTGGGCGGCCTGATCAACAACCCGAACACCGGCAACCCGCTCGGCCGCACGTCGTGGGCCGAGGGCGTGCGGCTGGTCCGCAACGACGGCAGCCCGATTCGCCCCGGCGACCAGGAGCCCGGCTCCCTGGAGACGGTCTTCCCGGCCGTCCCCGGCGGCAACCGCCAGTCCGACGCGGCGACCATGCTCATCCGCCTGCGCCCCTCGCAGCTCGCCGAGGCGCGGCCCCGCGAGGGTCAGGACGACTTCGGCTACGGCGACTACGTCGCCTACTCGAAGATCTGCACGCACGCCGGCTGCCCGGTGTCGCTGTACGAGCAGGAGACCAGCCGGATCCTCTGCCCGTGCCACCAGTCGCAGTTCGACGTGACCCAGGGCGCCAAGCCGGTCTTCGGTCCGGCCACGCGTTCCCTGCCGCAGCTGCCGATCACGGTCGACGACGAGGGCTTCTTCGTCGCACGCGGGGACTACCCTGAGGCCGTCGGCCCCACGTACTGGAACCGGGAGCGCATCTGATGGCAGCAACGGCCACGGCCCCAGGGGCTCCGACCACCCGGCTGGGCAAGCAGGCCGTCGAGATCGACGACCGCCTGATCGTCGCCGGCCCGCTGCGTCGGACCCTGAACAAGGTCTTCCCCGACCACTGGTCGTTCCTGCTCGGGGAGATCGCGCTCTACTCGTTCATCATCGCGCTGCTCTCGGGCACGTACCTGACCTTCTTCTTCGACCCCTCGCTGCGCGAGGTCGTCTACGAGGGCAGCTACGCGCCCCTGCGCGGCGTCGAGATGTCCGCGGCCTACGACTCCGCGCTGAACCTCTCGTTCGACGTCCGCGGCGGCCTGTTCATGCGTCAGGTCCACCACTGGGCGGCGCTGATGTTCGTCGCCTCGATCGTGGTGCACCTGCTCCGCATCTTCTTCACCGGCGCCTTCCGCCGGCCGCGCGAGACCAACTGGCTCATCGGTGTGGTCATGCTGGTCCTCGCCCTGCTCATGGGCGTCACCGGCTACACCCTCCCCGACGACCTGCTCTCGGGCACCGGCCTCCGCATCATCAGCGCGATCATCCTGTCGGTCCCAGTCATCGGGACGTGGGCGCACTGGGCGGTCTTCGGCGGGGAGTTCGTCGGCGAGCTGATCATCGGGCGCTTCTACATCGCGCATGTGCTGATCATCCCGGCGATCCTGCTGGCCCTCATCGCCGTGCACCTGCTGATCCTGGTCAAGCAGAAGCACACGCAGTTCCCCGGCCCGGGCCGCACCGAGCACAACGTGGTCGGCAACCGGCTCTTCCCCACCTTCGCGGCGAAGGCGACCGGCCTGCTGTTCATCGTGTTCGGCGTCATCGCCGCCCTGGGTGGTCTGGTCCAGATCAACCCGGTGTGGCTGTGGGGCCCGTACAACCCGGCGCAGGTCTCGGCCGCGTCGCAGCCGGACTGGTACATCCTCTTCCTGGACGGCTCGACGCGAATCTTCCCGGCCTGGGACATCAACCTGCCGGGCGACTACACGATCCCGGCGCTGTTCTGGCCGACGGTCGTGGTCGCCGGCGCGATGTTCACCGTGCTCGCGCTGTACCCGATGATCGAGCGCAAGCTCACCGGCGACACCGCGTCGCACCACCTGCTGCAGCGTCCGCGCGACGTCCCCGTGCGCACCTCGCTCGGCATGATGGGCCTGACCTTCTACGGCGTGCTCATGCTCTCCGGTGGCAACGACGTCTTCGCGGACAAGTTCGACGTCAGCCTGAACGCGATGATCTGGTTCGGTCGTCTCGGCGTCATCGTGCTGCCGCCCATCGCGTACGTGCTGACGTACCGCATCTGCCTGGGTCTGCAGAAGCACGACCGCGAGGTGCTCGAGCACGGCATCGAGACCGGCGTCATCCGGCGCCTGCCGCACGGTGAGTTCATCGAGGTCCACCAGCCCCTCGGCCCGGTGGACGAGCACGGCCACGGCATCCTCGCCTACGGCGGCGCTCCGGTGCCGAAGAAGATGAACCAGATCGGCGGCGCCCGTCGCGCGATCCGCGGCTTCTTCAAGCCGATCGAGGAGCCGGCGCAGGTGGAGCTCGAGCAGCGCGCCGAAGGGCGTGGGCTCGCAGCCGAGGAGAGCCGGGAGCTCACCTCCTCCGGCCGGCCCTCCGAGGGTGGCCGCCCGTCCGAGGGTGGTCGTCCCCAGGAGCCCCGCGACTGAGCGAGGACCCCGTCCGACAGCAGGGCCCCGGTGGATCCGTCCACCGGGGCCCTGCTGCATGTCGGGGGGGGCCGCATGCCGCGCCGTCGGGCTGCCTGTAGGGACGCCCTGCCCCTCCCCCACGCTGCCCGGTGACGCACGCGGGTCTTTCCGCCTCTCGGACGTACCGACGCGGGGTCCTGCAGCTCCTGCACCGACGCTGAGGACGGGTCTCTGGCACTGGGCGGGTGCGGCGCGCCGCGGGACGGGCGGCCCGGATCGGCTGGCCGCGGCCGGTGCAGCAGGCCATGCTTTCTCGCATGAGCCGTTCACCGGATCAGCAGGCCGGCTCGGACCGCGACGACCGCGGCGAGGAGCTGGCGCGGCACAGCAGTGAGCTGACGCGGCAGGCCGAGGACCTGCGGGAGCGCCAGAAGGACGTGAGCGCCTCCCTCGCCGAGACCAGCAGCCATCTCGTCGCCACGGAGCGACGGGTCGCCGACACGCTGGACAAGCTCGCCGACACGCGTCCGGAATCGGAGGCCAGGCTCCGTCGCCAGGCGCACGAGGCCCGGGAATTCGCCGACAGCGAGGAAGAGTCGGCCGACAAGCACGAGGAAGACGCCTAGCCCGTACGGTCGGGCAGGCAGCGCGCGCACTCCGGCCCCGCTGCGCACGCGGCCGCCCCTGCGCGCCGGCGGGCCACCACCGTGGAGACGAGCGTGGCCCCGGTCCGATCGGACCGGGGCCACGCTGCGTCACTTCTGCCGGGGAGCTCAGCTCTGGGTGGCGTTCTGCCCCACGTAGTACTCGAACAGCAGCCCGCCCACGGTGCACAGCACCGCGACCGCACCGATCGCGATGAGCCAGAAGTACCAGTAGGCCAGGCCCAGGCCCGTGATGCCGACCGACAGCGCGAGCGCGAAGGGCCAGTAGCTCGCCGGGCTGAAGAAGCCCAGCTCACCGGCGCCGTCGGCCATCTCGGCGTCCTTGCGGTCCTCCGGACGGGCGTCGATGCGCCGGGAGACGAACCAGAAGAAGGCCCCGATCATGCCGGTCAGGCCGGCGGAGAGGACCAGCGCCGTGGCGCCGACCGGCTCCTTCGCCCACACGCCGTACACCACGGCCGCCGCGACGCAGAAGATCGCGATGATGTTGAAGATGATCGACTCGACCTTCACGGCCGTTCCTCCTCAGGCGTCGTGTCGATGCCGAACGAGAGCATCCGCTGCTCAGCCATCGCTCGACTGCTGCTGGTTGTCCTGCTTGGCCTGGAAGAGCTCCAGCGGCGTGGTGGACGTCGCCGCACCGGGCTGCCCGATCTCCTCGAGGGCCTCGAAGGTGTCCAGGCCCTCCTCGCGAGCAGCCAGGTAGGCGTCGTAGTCGTCGCCGGAGACCGCACGGACCTCGAAGTTCATGTACGCGTGGTAGGTCCCGCACAGCTCGGCGCAGCGGCCCACGTAGGCACCCTCCTCGCGGACGGTCACCTCGAAGACGTTGTCGCGGCCGTTCTCGTTACCGGGGATGACGTCGAGCTTGAAGAGGAACTCCGGCACCCAGAAGGAGTGGATGACGTCGGCGGAGGCCACCTCGAAGCGGATCGTCCGGTCGGTCGGGAGGACCAGGACCGGGATCTCGGTGCTGCTCCCGATCGTGTTCACCGGCTCGCCGTCGGTACCGGTGGTCTCCGGGTAGACGAACTGCCAGTTCCACTTGAAGGCGTTGACCGCGATCGTCTCGTCGGGGTTGTCGCTGCGCTCCTGCACCTCGTTTTGCGTCACCACGGTGAAGAAGAACAGCGCCGCGATGATCAGGAAGGGCGCGATCGTGTAGGCGATCTCCAGCGGCAGGTTGTAGGCCGTCTGCCGCGGCAGCTCGTCGCTGCGCTTCCGGTGGGCGACCACCGAGTAGAGGATCAGCGCCCACACCAGGATGCCGACGATGAGCGCCGCGATGACCGAGCCGGTCCACAGCTCGCGCATCGATTCGGCCTGGTCGGTGACGCCCTCGGGCCAGCCGAACCGCCAGAACTCGTTGTTGGGGATGTCGCACCCGGTGAGGGTGGTCACCCCCAGGAGACCGAGCGCGGCCAGCCGCGCGAGCCTGCTGCCTCGAGCCACTGCTCGTTGCCTCCTCGTCCTCCGTCCGGTGCACCCGGACGGTCCTTCCAGCGGGTCCGCAGGCCGGTATCGGCAGGCGGCGTCCACGCCGTTCCCAGTGTGGGCCGAGACTAGCCGACCCCGCTCGGCGGCCGATCACCGGAGATCCCTGGCGCGGCGGGTCGCGCCGACTGTGGCCGACGACGCCCGCGCGACGGCGGGGAGCTGTCGGCCGGGCGGTTAGAGTCGTGGTGTGTGGTACCGGCTGCTGACCCCGAAGTGGGTGCTCCTGCACCTCGTGGTGGCCGCCCTCTTCGTCGCCACGTTCTTCCTCGGTTACTGGCAGCTGTCCAAGGCCGAGGCCGGCGGCGGGGCGGTCAACTGGAGCTACGCGCTGCAGTGGCCGCTCTACGGCGGGATGGGCCTGTGGTTCTACCTCCGCATGGTGCGTGACGAGCTGCGCCGGGCCCCGGACGCCGACCAGCCGGGCAACGCCGTCGTCCTGTACCAGCGGCCGAGGATCGACACGACCGGCGACCCCGAGCTCGCCGCCTACAACGCCTACCTGGCGGAGCTGAACGAACGGGCCCTGGGCCAGAGAGCCGGTCATGGCCAGTGAGCGCACCGCCTCGTCGCGGAACACCGACGAGGCCATCGGCCAGGCCCTGCTGCGCTACCGGGTGATGGCGACCGTCGTCGGCGTCCTGCTCATCGCGCTGATCTTCGTGGCGGTGCCGCTGAACCACCTGGCGGACATCCCCGAGCCCTCCACCGTCCTGGGCACCGCGCACGGCTGGCTGTACGGCTTGTTCTTCCTGTCCGCGGTCGACCTCGCCCTGCGCGCCCGGTGGACCCCCAAGGGCTTCCTGCTCACGGTGATCGCCGGCACGGTGCCGGTGCTCTCCTTCTTCGCCGAGCGCCGCGCCACGGCGAAGACGCGCGCCGGCCAGCGGGTCTGACCTCCTCAGGCTCCGCCCACCCCTGCGATCCCCGGGAGACCTGCGCCTGATGTGTGGCCTGCTCGCCTACTTCTCCACCGACGCCGACCGCGTCGACGACGGCACCGTGTCCGCGGTGCGGTCGGCCCAGCACTGCCTGCGCCACCGCGGTCCCGACGAGACCGAGCAGTGGTCCGACGACCGCGCCGTCTTCGGGTTCAACCGGCTGTCGTTCATCGACATCGAGCACAGCCACCAGCCGATGCCCTACGCCGACGGCCGCTACCGGATCGTCTTCAACGGTGAGATCTACAACTACGTGGAGCTCCGCGCGGAGCTGACGGCCGCCGGGGCCACCTTCGCGACCGAGGGCGACACCGAGACGATCGTCGCGGGCTACCACCTGTGGGGCGAGGACGTCGTCCACCGGCTGCGCGGCATGTTCGCCTTCCTCATCTGGGACACCCAGGAGAAGACAGTCTTCGGCGCGCGGGACCCCTTCGGCATCAAGCCGCTGTTCGTCACCCGCCTGGCCGACGGCGCCATCGCCTTCTCCTCGGAGAAGAAAGCGCTGCTCGAGCTGCTCGGCGGCAGCGACGCAGCCGGCGGGGTGGACGGCGCCTCGCTCCAGCACTACCTGACGCTGCAGTACGTGCCGGAGCCCGCGACCCTGCACCGCGGCATCCGGCGCATCGAGAGCGGCACCTCCTTCACCGTCGCCGGCGGCGAGCTGACGACGACGCGCTACTTCCACCCCACCTTCCCGGTCCGGCCCGTGGCCAAGGACGAGCAGCAGGCGCTGTACGACCGGATCGCCGACGTGCTCGACGACTCCGTCCGGGTGCACATGCGTGCCGACGTGACGGTGGGCTCGTTCCTCTCTGGGGGCATCGACTCCACCGCGATCGCCGCGCTGGCCAAGCGGTACAACCCGAAGCTGCTCACCTTCACCACCGGGTTCGAGCGCCAGGGCTTCTCCGAGATCGACGTCGCGGCGGAGTCGGCGGCCGCGATCGGCGTGGAGCACATCACCAAGGTGGTGACGCCGCAGGAGTTCGCGGACGCGATCCCGCTGGTCGTCTGGTACCTGGACGACCCGGTCGCCGACCCGGCGCTCGTGCCGCTGTACTTCATCGCTCGCGAGGCCCGCAAGCACGTGAAGGTCGTGCTCTCCGGCGAGGGCGCCGACGAGCTCTTCGGCGGCTACAACATCTACCGCGAGCCGCTGTCGCTGGCCGCGTTCGACAAGCTGCCCACCGGCATCCGCCGGGCCCTCGGCGCGCTGTCCACCCGGCTCCCTGACGGGATGCGGGGCAAGGATTTGCTGCGCCGCGGCTCCATCCCGCTCGAGCAGCGCTACTACGGCAACGCCCGCATCTTCCGGGACGACGAGCTGGGCTTCCTCGAGCGCCGGGACCCCGACCTGTCGCACGTCGCGGTCACCGCCGAGCTGTACGAGCGCACCCGCGCGGCCGGCTACGACGACGTCACCGCGATGCAGTACGTCGACCTGTTCACCTGGCTGCGCGGCGACATCCTGGTCAAGGCCGACAAGATGACGATGGCCAACTCGCTCGAGCTGCGAGTGCCGTTCCTCGACCCCGAGGTGTTCAGGGTCGCCTCCACGCTGCCGGTGGACCAGCGGGTGACCAAGGAGACGACGAAGTACGCCCTGCGGCGGGCGCTGGAGCAGATCGTGCCCGCCCACGTGCTCAACCGGCGCAAGCTCGGGTTCCCCGTGCCCACCCGGCACTGGCTGGCCGAGGACCTGCACGACTGGGCCCGGTCGATCATCGAGGCCAGCGGCACCGACGAGTGGCTGGACAGGTCCCAGGTGCTCGCGATGCTGGCGGCCCACCGGCAGAACCAGCGCAACGGCTCCGCGGTCGACTACTCGCGCAAGCTCTGGACGCTGCTGGTCTTCATGATCTGGCACGGCATCTTCGTCGAGGGACGGATCCGCCCGGAGATCCCGCAGACGGTCTACCCCGTCCGGCTGTGACGACGAAGGCCCGGTCCCCTCGCGGAGACCGGGCCTTCGTCGTGTTCGGCCCCGTTCAGAGGCTCACCACGAGCGTGCCAGCGGTGAGGAGAACGGGGTCCTTTGTCAGCTGAACGAGTCCCCGCAGGCGCAGGAGCTGCCGGCGTTGGGGTTGTCGATCGTGAAGCCCTGCTTCTCGATCGAGTCGACGAAGTCGATCGTCGCGCCGCCCAGGTAGGGGCCACTCATCCGGTCGACGATGACCTCGACGCCACCGAACTCGTAGGTCTGGTCGCCGTCGAGGAACCGCTCGTCGAAGAACAGCTGGTACCGGAGGCCCGAGCAGCCGCCGGGCTGGACGGCGATGCGCAGACGCAGGTCGTCGCGGCCCTCCTGGTCCAGCAGCGCCTTGACCTTGGCGGCCGCGGGGTCGCTGAGCAGCACGCCCGTGGATCCGGTCGTGCCACCGTCGAGAGTCGTGGTGTCCTGCACCGACATGTCTGAGTCCTCCTGCATCCGAGGTGTCCGCTGCGCACCATCTGCGGCGGACCAACGCCGCCGTGGCGGAGCTTCTTCCACTGTACGGCGCCGATCCGCGATTCCGGACCCGTGCAGGGGGTCCACGTAGACTCCTGACCCGTGAAGCTCCGCCTGCCCGGCCGCCGGAACCCCGCCGACACGACCGCGCCCGCCGCCCCGGACGACCAGGGCGAGCTGACCGGTCACGTCGCGCGGTCCGGGGGCAAGGGCCGGCCCACCCCCCGGCGCAGCGAGGCGCAGGGCCGCCGGCCGGGGCCGCCCCCGCCACCGCCCACCACCCGCCGCGAGGCCTACCGCCGTGTGCGCGAGCAGCAGGCCGCCCGCCGGGGGGACGCCCGGCAGGCGGCCGCCCGCGGTGACGACGCCTTCCTCCCCGCCCGCGACCGGGGGCCGGTCCGCCGGGCCGTGCGCGACCTCGTCGACAGCCGGCGCAACGTGGGCAGCTGGTTCCTGGCCGTCGCCGGCATCGCGCTGATCGGCACCTTCGTCCCGAGCGCCACGCTGCGGGGCTACGCGAGCTTCCTGCTGTTCGGCTTCTTCCTCCTGCTCATCGTCGACTCCGTCATCCTGAACCGGAAGATCAAGCGGATGCTGGCCCAGCGATTCCCCGCCGGCACCGAGAAGGTGCGCGGCTCCGCCTGGTACGGCATCAGCCGGGCGACGATGATCCGGCGTTGGCGCTTCCCCAAGCCCGAGGTCCCGCTCAGCACCCGCGGCTGACGCCGCCGCCGTGCACGTCCGCCTCCTGGGCACCGGCGCGGCCGACGGCTGGCCCAACCCCTGGTGCGCGTGCGCGTCGTGCGCGGACGCCCGTGCCCGGGGTTCGTCGCGCCGGCAGACGTCGGTGCTGGTCGACAGCGCCGTCCTGCTCGAGCTCTCCCCCGCCCTGCCGCCCGACGGCGTCTCGCTCGCCGGCGTCCGCACGGTGCTGGTCACCCACGCGCACCCCGACCACTGCGCGCCGGCCGCGCTGCTGTGGCGGCACTGGGCGCTGCCCCACGAGCGGCTGACGATCGCGGGCCCCGCCGCCGTCCTCGAGGAGTGCCGGCCCTGGCTGGCACCGGGGTCCCCGGTCGACCTGGTCGAGGCGGTACCGGGCGCGACCCTGCGCTGCTCCGGGTACGAGGTGCGCGTCCTGCCGGCCGACCACGAGGTCCCGACCGTCCTCTACGACCTCACCGGTCCCGACGGCGGACGGCTGCTGTACGCCACCGACACCGGACCGCTGCCCGCGCCCGCCGTCGCAGCGGTCGCCGGGGCCGAGTTCGACGTCGTCCTGCTCGAGGAGACCTTCGGCGACCGGCTCGACCACGGCACCGGCCACCTCGACCTGGCCACCTTCCCCGCCCAGCTCGAGCGGCTGCGGGCGGTGGGCGCGGTCACCGCCGGCACCGACGTCGTCGCCGTGCACCTGGGGCACCACAACCCGCCGGAAGCGGTGCTCACCGCCCGGCTGGCCGCCGCCGGCGCCCGCCTGCTGCCCGACGGCGCGGAACTGCGGACAGGGGCCTACCGTCGGCGTCCGTGGAATTCCGACGCCTCGGCCGCTCCGGCCTGACCATCTCCGAGATCGCCTACGGCAACTGGCTGACACACGGCAGCCAGGTCGAGGAGGACGCCGCGCACGCCTGCGTGCGCGCCGCTCTCGACGAGGGCATCACGACCTTCGACACCGCCGACGTCTACGCCGGCACCAAGGCCGAGGCCGTGCTCGGCCGGGCCCTGGCCGGCCAGCGGCGGGAGGGCCTGGAGATCTTCACGAAGGTCTACTGGCCCACCGGCCCCGGCCGCAACGACCGCGGCCTGTCCCGCAAGCACATCATGGAGAGCTGCACCGCCTCGCTGGAACGGCTGCAGACCGACTACGTCGACCTCTACCAGGCGCACCGGTACGACTCCACGGTGCCGCTGGAGGAGACGATGACCGCCTTCGCCGACCTCGTCCGGCAGGGCAAGGTGCTCTACATCGGCGTCTCGGAGTGGAACGCCCAGGAGATCGCCGCGGGCGCCGAGCTCGCCCGCGAGCTGGGCATCCAGCTGATCAGCAACCAGCCGCAGTACTCGATGCTCTGGCGGGTGATCGAGGACGAGGTCGTGCCCACGTCCGAGAAGCACGGCCTGTCGCAGATCGTCTGGTCGCCGCTGGCGCAGGGCATCCTCACCGGCAAGTACCTGCCGGGCCAACAGCCGCCGGCGGACTCCCGGGGCGGCCACGCCGAGGCCGGCGGGTCGATGCAGCGGTTCCTCCGGAACGAGCAGCTGCTCACCCGCGTCCAGGGCCTGCAGCCGATCGCCGCCGACCTCGGCCTGTCGATGGCGCAGCTGGCCGTCGCGTGGGTGCTGCAGAACCCGAACGTCGCCGCCGCGATCATCGGCGCCAGCCGGCCCGAGCAGGTGCAGGACAACGTCAAGGCCGCCGGCGTGACGCTGGACGCCGACGTCCTGGCCCGCATCGACGAGGTCCTCGGCGACGTCGTCGAGCGCGACCCGTCCAAGGTCCAGCGCGGCGCCTGAACGGGCGGGCCTGGCGGCCTACGGGGCCGCCAGGCCCATCGGGCCGTAGACCGTGCGGTCGTCCTCGAGCAGGGTGACGGTGGCGACGCCGCGGGTGAGCAGCTCCCGCCAGTTCTCCCCCAGCCAGGACTCGGCATCTCCCTGGTTGTCCGAGGGCGGGATCTCCACCCCGACGGACGACGGTTCGACGGTCGCCCCGGAGGCGTCGGCCAGGCGCCAGTGCCAGCTCATGTACGCAGGTTAATGCCCGGTGCCGGAACGTGATCATCATCCGGGTTACCTCCGTCGTCGGCCGGGCATGGCACTGCACCGACACGTCGCACCCGGAGGACCGATGACCGCACCGCACACCCCGAACGCCGTCGGCGCGAGCCGCGCCGACCAGCCGCCGGAGCCCGAGAACGCCTCGACCGGGCAGCTGATCGGGCAGCTCACCGAGCAGATCAGCCGGCTGGTCCGCGACGAGGCCCGCCTGGCGCAGGCCGAGGTGACGCAGAAGGCCAAGCGGCTCGGCGTCGGTGCCGGGTTGTTCGGCGGCGCCGGCCTGTTCGCCTTCCTCGGGCTGGCCGTCCTGGTCGCCACCGCGGTCCTGGCGCTGGACCTCGTGCTGCCGGCGTGGCTGGCGGCGCTGATCGTCGCCGTGGTCCTCTTCGTGATCGCGGGCGTGCTGGCCCTGATCGGCAAGAAGGACGTCTCCCAGGGCTCCCCGCCGGTGCCCACCGACACCATCTCCAGCGTCAAGGCCGACATCGCGACCGTGAAGGAGAGTGCGCGCCGATGAGCACCCCGAGCCACAGCGGCCCCGGGGAGACGACGGCAGCGGCCGCCGGCACCCCCGACCCCACCGACCCCGACGCGATCAAGGCCGACATCGAGGCCACCCGGGCGCAGCTGGGGCGGACGGTGGACGAGCTGAGCAACCGGCTGGATGTGCCGGCCCGCGCCCGGGAGCGCGCGGCCCGGACCAAGGACACGGCCGTCGAGACCTACCGGGAGAGCCCCCCGGCGGTCATCGGCGCAGGGCTGGCCCTCGCCGGGCTGGTCGTCGGACTGATCGTGCTGCGCCGTCGGCGCGCCACCGCGAGGAGGAAGCGTTGAGCAAGCGGAACAAGGGCGAGGCCAAGAAGAACACCGGCGCCAAGCTCGCCTACCGGCCCATCGGCCTCGTCAGCGGACTGGTGGCCGGTTCGCTGAGCGGCATTGTGTTCAAGCAGGTCTGGAAGCTCGTCGCCAAGGAGGAGGAGGCCCCCTCCGCCCTGCAGAGCGAGTACCGAATGCGGGAGGTCGTCCTGGCCGCCGCCATCCAGGGCGCCATCTTCGCCGCGACCAAGGCAGCGGTGGACCGCGCCGGGGCCCGCGGGTTCAAGCAGGTCACCGGCGCCTGGCCCGGCGACTGAACAAGGCCGTCGTCCATCCCGGAGAGCAGAGAAGGAGCCCTCATGACCGGCACGCGATCGCGCGAGAGCGCCGTCGACCGCATCCGCGAGCGGGTCGAGGAGAAGGCGGCGCGGCGGGCGGCGGCCCGGGAAGCGGCGACCCGCCCGCCCTCGGGCGACGCCGACCGCCGGCCCGCCGGTGCACCCGCGCTCGAGCAGCTGCCCGGCGTCACGGCGCACAGCCCCACCCAGATCCCGTGGGCGGGGTGGAAGCAGATCCTCAAGCGCGCGTGGGCCGAGAACAAGGCCGACAACATGCCGATCATCGCCGGCGGCGTGGCGTTCTTCGGGTTCCTGTCGATCTTCCCGGCGCTGATCGCGCTCATCTCGATCTACGGCCTGGTCGCGTCCCCGGAGACGGTCGCCCGGCAGGTCGAGGAGCTCTCCGCCCAGCTGCCCGACGACGCCGCCAGCCTGATCGGCGAGCAGCTGACCGAGATCGTCCGGAACAGCAGCAGCGCGCTGAGCATCAGCCTGGTGGTGTCGATCCTCGCCGCGCTGTGGAGCGCCTCCGGCGGCGTGGGCAACGTGGTGACCGCGGTGAACATCGCCTACGACGAGGTCGAGGCGCGCGGCTTCGTCAAGCTCAGGCTGCTCTCGCTCGGCCTGACGCTGGGCGCGATCGCCTTCGTCATGATCACGTTCGGCCTGGTCGCGGTGGTCCCCTCGGTGATCGAGGCGCTGCCGCTCGGCGTGGTCGGCACGGTGCTCGCGCAGATCGCCCGCTGGGGCCTGCTGCTGGTGGTGTTCGCCGGCTCGCTGGCGGTTCTCTACCGGGTGGCCCCCGACCGCGACGCGCCCAAGATGCGCTGGGTCAGCCTCGGCTCGCTGGTGGTCACCCTGGTGTGGGCCGCGGTCAGTGTCGGCTTCAGCCTCTACGTCAACAACTTCGGGTCCTACGACAAGACCTACGGCGCCATCGCCGGTGTGATCGTGCTGATGCTGTGGCTGTACCTGACCTGCTACCTGGTGCTGCTGGGTGCGGAGATCAACGCCGAGACCGAGCACCAGACCGCCGTCGACACCACCGAGGGCGACCCGGCACCGATGGGGAGCCGCGGCGCCCTGGTCGCGGACACCCTGCCCGTCAAGCCCGAGCCGGAGAAGGGCGACGGCAACCCCACCGCCAGGAACGCGTCCTGAGCCAGGAGGTCGTCAGCGGACGTGCGAGGGCACGAACGGCGGCTTGACCACCACGACGGCCTGCGGGCGGCCGCGGACGTCGACGGCGAGCTCGGTGCCCTCGGCCACTCCGGCGGAGGAGTCGATCAGCGCCAGGCCGATGCCGGTCTTCAGGGTGGGCGAGAAGGTGCCGCTGGTGGTCTCGCCCACCCGCTCGCCGGCGGCGTCCAGCACCGCCATGCCCGTACGCGGGATGCCGCGCCCGGTGGCCCGCAGGCCCCACAGCAGCCGCCGCGGACCGGCCTCGCGCTCGGCCAGCAGGGCCTCGCGGCCCCAGAACGCCGGTTTCTTCCAGCCGACCGCCCAGCCGGCGCGCGCCTGCACCGGCGTGATGTCGTGCGACAGCTCGTGGCCGTGCAACGGGTAGCCCATCTCGGTGCGCAACGTGTCCCGCGCCCCTAGCCCGCAGGGCCGGATGCCCAGGTCCTGGCCCGCCTCCAGCAGGGCGTCCCAGAGCTCGCCGGCCCGGTCGGCGCCGACCAGCAGCTCGTAGCCGTGCTCCCCGGTGTAGCCGGTGCGGCAGACGGTGACCTCCGCGCCGCCGGCCCCGGACCCGGTCACGAAGGACATGTAGGACAGCTCGCCCGGCAGGCCGAGCAGCTCGAGCACCTGCAGGGCGCGGGGCCCCTGGACGGCGAGGACGGCGACCTGGGTGTGCCGGTCCTCCACCACGACGCCCGCGGGCGCCTCGTCGGCCAGCCGGCCCAGGACGTCGGCGGCGTTGGCGGCGTTGGGCACCAGCAGGACGTCGTCGGGCCCGTGCAGGTAGACGATCAGGTCGTCGACCACTCCCCCTGCCTTCGGGTCGCCGTCGGGCAGGCAGCACAGCGTGTACTGCGCCTGGCCGGGGCCGATGCGGCCGAGGTCGTTGGTCAGGCAGGAGTCGACGAACGCGGCCGCACCCGGGCCGCGCACGGTGCCGGTACCGAGGTGCGAGACGTCGAAGAGCCCGACGCCCTCCCGGACGGCGGCGTGCTCGGCGAGCACTCCTCCGCCGGCGTACTCGATCGGCATGGACCAGCCCCCGAAGTCGGCGAGCTTGGCACCGGCGGCGACGTGCCGGTCGTGGAGGGGCGAGGTCAGCGGGCTCACGAGAGGCACGCTATCGGGAGCCCTAGGCTGGGGCCGTGCCGCCGACGATCACCGCCACCGACCAGCCCCTCGAGAAGCTCAGCGCCGACGCCGTCGTCGTCGCGGTGGGCAAGGGCCCCGACGGTCCGCTGCCGACTCCCGGGGCCGAGGCCGTCGACCGGCTGCTCGGTGGCCGGCTGTTCGCCGCGCTGGCCGACCTCGGCGCCCGCGGGGGCGAGGACGAGGTCACCCGGCTGGCGTCCTTCGGCCAGGGCCCTTTCCCGGTCGTCGCCGTGACCGGCCTCGGCGCACCCGGTGCCGACGGCGGCTACACCCCCGAGGCGGTCCGCCGGGCGGCCGGTGCGGCCAGCCGCGCGCTCAAGGGACGGGGTTCGCTGGTGACCCTGCTGGCCGCCGTCGGTGGCGCGCCCGACGCCGAGCGGCTGCACGCCGTCGGCGAGGGCTCGCTGCTGGGCGCCTACGAGTTCACCGCCTACAAGTCCGACCTGCCTGCGAACCGGCCGCTGCCGCCGCAGCAGATCACCGTCGTCGTCCCCGGCACCAGCGAGGCCGAGACGGCGCTGCGCCGGGCCCGCGCCGTCGCCGACGCCGTCGCCCTCGTGCGCGACCTGGTGAACACCCCGCCCAACGACCTCTACCCGGCGGAGATGGCCGCCCGCGGCGCGGCCGCCGGCGAGAAGCTCGGGCTGACCGCGGAGATCCTCGACGAGGAGGCGCTGGCCACCGGCGGCTACGGCGGCATCCTCGCCGTCGGCTCGGGCTCCACCCGCAAGCCCCGGCTGCTGCGCCTGACCTACACCGGCACCGGCGCCCGCAAGAAGGTCGCGCTGGTCGGCAAGGGCATCACCTTCGACAGCGGCGGCATCTCGATCAAGCCCGCCGCGAAGATGGAGGACATGAAGAGCGACATGGCCGGAGCCGCGGCCGTGATCGCCACCGTCTGCCTGGTCGCCCAGCTCGGGCTGCCCGTCGAGGTCACCGCCACCGTGCCCATGGCCGAGAACCTGCCCAGCGGGAGCGCCTACCGGCCGGCCGATGTCATCACCTTCCGCAACGGCAAGAAGGCCGAGATCACCAACACCGACGCCGAGGGCCGCGTCGTGCTGGCCGACGCCATCGCGCGGGCCGCCGAGGACCGTCCGGACGCCCTGCTGGAGACCTCGACGCTCACCGGCGCCCAGATGGTCGCGCTGGGCGCCCGCACCGCCGGCGTCATGGGCTCGGACGACCTACGCGACGCCGTCATCGCCGCGTCGCAGCGGGCGGGTGAGTCGATGTGGCCGATGCCGCTCCCGCCGGAGCTCCGTCGCGGGCTGGACAGCCCCGTGGCCGACTTCGTCAACGCCAACGCCGACCGGATGGGCGGCATGCTGGTCGGTGGGCACTTCCTCAAGGAGTTCGTGCCGGCGGACCTGCCGTGGGCGCACATCGACATCGCGGGCCCGAGCTACAACACCGGCGGGCCGTGGGGCTACACGCTCAAGGGCGGCACCGGCGTCCCCGTGCGCACCCTGCTCGCCACCATCGAGGCCCTCATCGCGGAGTGACCCCCGCTGGGATCAGGTGACCTGATCCCAGCGCGTCCTCCCTCACGGCACACGGTGAGGGAGGACGCCGCGCGGTGAGGGAGGACGGCGCCGGCCTACGACCCCTTGTTGCGCGACGACCAGTCGCGCATGCGTTGGGGGTAGCCGGTGACCTGGGCGTCGTAGACCGGGATCGACAGGTCGCGGGAGAGCTTGCGGGCGACGTCGGGGCCGGCGATGCGCCGTCGGGTCCACTCGCCGTCGGCCGCCACCAGCACGATCGTTGTCTCGGTGACCGCGGTGCGGGGCTCGACGTAGCCCTCGACGCCGCGGCGCGACGCGACGAACTGCTCCAGGTGTGCGAGGTCGTTGCGCTGCGAGCCGCGGTCCAAGGTTCCGCCGCGTCCGGCGCCCCTGGAGCGGCCCGGGCGTGGGCGCCCCCGGCCGCGCAGCCGGTCGAACAGCCCCATGGCGCATCTCCCGTCGTCGGTCCCGTGATCATCGGCACGCTCGGGAAGGCAACGGCGCTCCCGGCCGCGTCGTTCCCGGAGTGGCAGGATGGACCCGAGGCCCCGCCCGCTCGAGCGAGGCCAGCCATCGCACCTGAGGAGCAGTCCACGTGAGCGCACCCACCTCCCCCGCCGACCTGGTCATCCTCGGCGGTGGCTCGGGTGGCTACGCCGCAGCGTTCCGCGCCTCGGAGCTCGGCCTGAACGTCGTCCTCATCGAGAAGGACAAGGTCGGCGGCACCTGCCTGCACCGAGGCTGCATCCCGACCAAGGCCCTGCTGCACGCCGGCGAGGTGGCCGACCTCGCCCGCGAGGGCGAGCAGTTCGGCGTGAAGACCTCGCTGGCCGGCATCGACATGGACGGCGTCAACAACTACAAGAACGGCGTCATCGCCAAGCTCTACAAGGGCCTGCAGGGTCTGGTGAAGGCCCGCAAGATCACCTACGTCGAGGGCGAGGGCCGGCTCACCTCCCCCACCACCGTCGAGGTGAACGGCCAGACCTACGAGGGCAAGCACATCCTGCTGGCCACCGGCTCCTACGCCCGCAGCCTGCCCGGCCTGGACATCGACGGCACCAAGGTCATCACCAGCGACCACGCCCTGAACCTCGACCGGGTGCCGAGCTCGGCGATCATCCTGGGCGGCGGCGTCATCGGGTGCGAGTTCGCCAGCGCGTGGAAGTCCTTCGGCGTCGACGTCACCATCGTCGAGGCGCTGCCGCACCTGGTGCCGCTCGAGGACGAGTCGGCGTCCAAGCTGCTGGAGCGGGCGTTCCGCCGTCGCAAGATCGCCTTCGAGCTGGGCAGCCGTTTCTCCGGCGTCCAGCACACCGAGAACGGCGTCAAGGTCTCCCTGGAGAACGGCAAGGAGATCGAGGCCGAGCTGCTGCTCGTGGCCGTCGGTCGCGGGCCGGTCAGCTCGGGCCTGGGCTACGAGGAGGCCGGGGTCGCCATGGACCGCGGCTACGTCCTCGTCGACGAGTACTGCCGCACCAACGTCCCGACGATCTCCGCGGTCGGCGACCTCATCCCCACCCTGCAGCTGGCGCACGTCGGCTTCGGCGAGGGCATCCTCGTGGCCGAGCGGGTCGCCGGGCTGGAGCCCGCCCCGATCGACTACGCCGGCGTCCCCCGCATCACCTACTCCGACCCCGAGGTCGCCTCGGTCGGCCTCACCGAGGCGCAGGCCAAGGAGCGCTACGGCGACGTCACGACCCTCACCTACGACCTCGCCGGCAACGGCCGCAGCCAGATCCTCAAGACCACCGGCGCGGTGAAGCTGATCCAGGCACCCGACGGTCCCGTCGTGGGCATCCACATGGTCGGCAGCCGGGTCGGCGAGCTCATCGCCGAGGCGCAGCTCATCTACAACTGGGAGGCCGAGGCCGACGACGTCGCCAGCCTCATCCACCCGCACCCGACCCAGAGCGAGGCGCTCGGCGAGGCCCACCTGGCCCTCGCCGGCAAGCCGCTGCACGTGCACGGCTGATCGACCACCACCCCATCCCGCACAGCGCCAGAAGGAGCACTGCCCCGATGCCGACGTCCGTCACCATGCCCGCCCTGGGCGAGAGCGTCACCGAGGGCACGGTCACCCGCTGGCTCAAGCAGGAGGGTGAGCAGGTCGAGGTCGACGAGCCCCTCCTGGAGGTGTCGACCGACAAGGTCGACACCGAGATCCCGTCGCCCGCCGCCGGCGTGCTGACCAAGATACTGGTCGCCGAGGACGAGACCGTCGACGTCGGCGCCGAGCTCGCCGTCATCGGTGGGGACGGCGACGGGACCGGGGACGGCGGCGGCCAGGCCGCTCCCCCGGCCTCCGCCGAGGACGCCGACAGCACGCCGCAGACCCCCGACCAGCAGGTCGAGGACGCCGCACCCGAGCCGTCCGCACCGCAGCAGCAGGAGCCCCCGGCCGCACCGGCGGACGGCGGTTCCGGTGGGGGCGGCGGCGAGGGCACCCCGGTGACCATGCCGGCGCTCGGCGAGAGCGTCACCGAGGGCACCGTCACCCGCTGGCTCAAGGCCGTGGGCGACGAGGTCACCGCCGACGAGCCGCTGCTGGAGGTCTCGACCGACAAGGTCGACACCGAGATCCCCGCACCGGTCAGCGGCACGCTGCTCGAGATCACCGTGAACGAGGACGAGACCGTCGACGTCGGCGCGCAGCTGGCCGTCATCGGCTCGGGCTCCGGCGGCGGTTCCGCCCCCGCACCGGCCGCCTCCGCGCCGGCGGCCCCTGCTCAGGAGGCGCCGGCCCAGGAGGCACCGCAGCAGGCACCCGCCGAGGAGAAGCCGCAGGCCGCACCCGCGGCGAAGCCGGCCACGACGGCGACCGCCCAGCCCGGCGGCGACTACGGCGCCAGCGGTGCCCAGCCCGCCGCCTCCCCGACCTCCGCGCCCGCACCGCAGGTGGCGCCGCAGGCCCCGGCCAGTCAGTCCTCGGGCGGCCAGCAGGCTTCCGGTGGCGACGGCGGCACCTACGTCACCCCGCTGGTGCGCCGGCTCGCGGCCGAGCGCGGCGTGGACCTCTCCTCGGTCACCGGCAGCGGTGTCGGTGGCCGGATCCGCAAGCAGGACGTCCTCGCCGCCGCGGAGAAGGCCTCCGCCCCGGCCCCGGCTGCTGCGGCGCCCGCCGCCGGTGGCGCCACGACCCCGTCGCCGGCCGCCACGCCGGACACCACGCTGCGGGGCCGCACGGAGAAGATGTCGCGGCTGCGGACGGTCATCGCGAAGCGGATGGTCGAGTCGCTGCAGGTCAGCGCCCAGCTGACGACCGTCGTCGAGGTGGACGTCACCCGCATCGCACACCTGCGGCAGCAGGCCAAGGGCGACTTCGAGGCCCGCGAGGGCGTCAAGCTGTCCTTCCTGCCGTTCTTCGCCAAGGCCGCCGTCGAGGCGCTCAAGGCGCACCCCTCGGTGAACTCCTCGGTCGACCAGGAGGCGGGCACCGTCACCTACCACGACACCGAGAACCTCGGGGTGGCGGTGGACACCGAGCGCGGTCTGCTGGTGCCGGTCATCCACGACGCCGGCGACCTGAGCCTCGGCGGGTTCGCGCGCAAGATCGCGGATCTCGCGCAGCGCACGCGGTCGAACAAGATCACGCCGGACGAGCTCGGTGGCGGCACCTTCACGCTGACCAACACCGGCAGCCGGGGCGCGCTGTTCGACACGCCGATCATCAACCAGCCGCAGGTGGCGATCCTCGGCGTGGGCTCGGTCGTCAAGCGTCCGGTGGTCATGGAGGACGACGAGCTCGGCGAGGTCATCGCCGTCCGCTCGATGGCCTACCTGGCGCTGACCTACGACCACCGCATCGTCGACGGCGCCGACGCCGCCCGGTTCCTCACCACGGTGAAGGAGCGGCTGGAGGCCGGCCAGTTCCACGGCGAGCTCGGCCTCGCCTGAGGGAACACCTCGATCAGGGCCCCGGCTGCCACGCCGGGGCCCTGACCGCGTCCGGGGGGACCGAAGGAGGTAGTTCGTGAAGATCGCCGTGGCCGGAGCCTCCGGCCTCATCGGGGGCGCGCTGGTACCCGCCCTGCGCGCTGACGGGCACGAGGTGCTCCAGCTCGTGCGCCGCACCCCGCGGACCGCGGAGGAGCACCGCTGGGACCCCCAGCACCGCAGGATCGACCCCGCCGTGCTGGGCGACGTCGACGCGGTGATCAACCTCGCCGGCGCCCCGATCCGGCCGCGCCCCTGGACCCGCGGCTACCGGCACGAGCTGGTCACCAGCCGGCTGGATGCGACGGCGACGATCAGCCAGGCGCTCGCCGCCGCGGCGACGGCGGACCCCTCGCGGCCGCGGGTGCTGCTCAACGCCTCGGGCATCGGCTACTACGGCGACACCGGCCCGGCGGAGATCCGCGAGGGCGCCCCTCCCGGCGATGACTTCCTCGCCCGGCTGTGCGTCCGGTGGGAGGAGGCCACCGCCGCGGCCGCCGACGCCGGCGTCCGCGTGGTCCTGCTGCGCACCGGCCTGGTGCTGGGCCCCGGCGCGATGCTGGTGAAGGTGCTCGGGCTGGTCTTCCGGCTCGGGCTGGGTGGCCGGCTCGGCTCGGGCCGCCAGTACTGGCCCTGGATCGGTCTGGACGACGAGATCGGGGCCATGCGGCACCTGCTCACCGCCGACGTCTCCGGCCCGGTGAACCTGACCGCCCCCGACCCGGTGACCAACGCCGAGTTCACCCGCGTCCTCGGCCGGGTGCTGCACCGGCCCACCCCGCTGCCGGTGCCCGCCGTCGCGGTCTCCGTGGGGCTGGGCGAGTTCGGCCGGTCCAGCGTCATCGGTGGGCAGCGGGCGCTCCCGGCGAAGCTGCTCGAGTCGGGCTACGTCTTCACCGACACCGACCTCGAGGCCACCCTGCGGAAGGCGCTGGACCGCGGCTGAGCGGGCCGCCTCAGCCCAGCCGCTGCGCGCTCTCCAGCCGCCAGCCGGCCGGGTCCCGCACCAGCACCACCTGCACCGGGGTGACCGGACGCGCGGGCTCCGTCCGCACGGCCGGTCCGTCGGGCCGGTCGGCGGCCACCACCTCGTAGGCGGCCCAGCCATCGGAGAGCCGGAGCTCCACGCGGTCGGCCGACCGGGACACCACGACGACGTCGGCCACCGTGGGCGCGAACCCGCGCAGCCGCTCCCCCGCCGCGGCCAGGCTGCGGGCGTGTGCCTCGTCGGCGGCCCGCTGCGGGCTGCCGTCGGCCCACACGGCGTCGAGCAGCTCCGCCGAGGCGGTGGCGAACGCCTGCGCCCGGGTGCCGTACAACCCGGTGACGACGGCCGCCCACTCCTCCGCGGAGCCCGGCTCCGCCGGCGTCGGTGCGGCATCGGCCGGGGCCGTGGCCGTGCCCGGTGCGGTCGGAGCGGGCGCGGTGACCGCCGCGACGGCGGTGCCCGGCTCGTCCCCGCTCCCCCAGGAGACGGCGAGCCACGCGGTGAGCGCCACGACCACGAGCGCCGTCGCGGTGCCGACAAGGACGCGCAACGGCACCGCCGGCCGGTGGTCGGCCAGGACGGCGCGCCAGCGGTCCAGCCGGCCGGGCGGCTCCACCACGACCGGAGCGGGGCGCGGGCGTCGTCCCGGCACGACGTGGGTGAGCTCGGTGCGCGGATCGGCGCCGCGACCCGGCACCGCCCCCGGTGTCAGGGCCACCGGCTCCGGGCGGCAGGCGTGCCGCAGGTCGAGGGCGAAGGCGGCGGCGGACCCGCGGTCGTGCGGATCGGCCGACAGCCCCCGGCCGATGACCTCGAGCAGTGCGGGCGGGGCGTCGGGAGCGAGCTCGGCGAGATCGGGCAGGTGCCCGTGCGCCGCCACGACCAGCGTGTCCGCGGGGGTGGCCGCGTTCCAGGGCGCGATGCCGGTGAGCGCGTGGAAAGCCGCGGCCGCGACCCCGAAGACGTCGGAGGCCGGCCCCGGCGCGCTCCCCCGGGCCACCGCCGGGTCGACGTAGGCGGGGGTGACCTCGGCGGCCGCCGTCTCGCCGATGATGCGCCCGACGCCGAGGTCGGTGAGCACCGGGCGGCCCTCGGCGGTGAAGACGATGTTGCCCGGTGAGAGGTCGCCGTGGACGACGCCGTGCGCGTGCACGTGGGCCAGCGCCGCGGCGACCGGGGCGCACACCGTGACCACCTCGCCGGGGCTCAACCGCCCGCGGACCGCCAGCAGCGCGCCGAGGCTCCCGCCCTCCAGCAGGTCCAGCACCAGGGCCACGCGGGGCACCCCACCGCGGCGCGGCTGGTGCACGACCTCGACGAGCCGGACCAGGTGCGGGTGGTCGAGCTCGCCCAGCAGCGCGGCCTCCCGGGCCTGCCGCTGCGGCTCGCCCTCGACCAGGACCTTGACGGCCACCGGCGGACCGCTGCGGCGGGGCACCGCGCGCCACACCTCGCCCGAGCCGCCGCGGCCGAGCAGCTCCTGCACGGTGTACCCGGGGACGACGGGAGGCGCGGCGACCGGCTCGGCTGCAGGCATGCGGGGACCCTAGGCAGAACGTGCAGCGCCCGTTCCGGTTGTCCACAGGTAGCCGGCCGCCCCGCTGGCTACGTTGGGGTGGTGACGATGCCCGCGCGCGCAGAGGTCGTGGTGATCGGTGCCGGCCTGGCCGGGCTGTCGGTGGCGACCCGGCTCGCCGCGGCGGGCCGCGACGTCCTCGTGCTGGAGGCCGCCGGGCACGCCGGGGGGCGGCTGACGACCGACCGGGTCGACGGCTTTCTCGTCGACCGCGGCTTCCAGGTGCTCAACACCGGCTACCCGCGGGCGGCCGACCTGGACCTGGACGCCCTCGAGCTGGGCTGGTTCCTCACCGGCGCCCGCGTGTGGGTCGACGGCCGGGCGCACCGCGTGCTGGACCCGCGGAGCCGGCCCACGTCGATCGCCGCCACCGCGACCGCACCGATCGGCACCCTCCCCGAGAAGGCGGCGCTCGCGGCCTTCTCGGTGCGCGCCGGCTTCCTCCCCGTCGAGCGGCTCCGGCAGGCGCCGGACCGCACCGCGGCGGAGGCGCTGCAGCAGGCGGGCCTCGGCGGCCTCGTGCAGGAGCGCTTCCTGCGCCCGTTCCTCGCCGGGGTGCTGCTCGAGGACCGGCTCGAGACCTCCGGCCACTACCTCGACCTCCTGTGGCGCAGCTTCGTGCGCGGCCGCATCGGCCTGCCCGCCCGCGGCATGCAGTCGATCGGCCAGCAGCTCGCCGACCGGCTGCCCGAGGGCGCCCTGCACCTGGGCTGCCGGGTCACCGGCGTGGCGAGCGGGTTGGTCCGCACGACCGACGGTTCCATCGCGGCCGACGCCGTCGTCGTCGCTACCGACCCGGACACCGCTGCCGGCCTGCTGCCGTCGGTGACCGCGTCGGCCCCGCGGCAGGTCACCACGCACTTGCACGTGCTGCCGGCCTCGCCCTGGGACGACGCATTGCTGGTGCTGGGCCGGCCGGGCGGGCAGCTGGTCAACAGCGTGGTGCTCACCGACGCCCAGCCCCGCTACAGCCCGGACGGACGGGCGCTGGTCGCGAGCTCCACGCTGGCGCCCAGCCGGGAGGCCGACGTCCGCGAGGAGGTCGCCCGCGCCCACGGTGTCGCCACCGGGGACCTGGCGCACCTGACCAGCGTCACCGTCCCGGCCGCCCAGCCCGCCGCCCTCCCGCCGCTGGAGCTGCGCCGACCGGTGGACCTCGGCGACGGGGTGTTCGTCTGCGGCGACCACCGCGACACCCCCTCCATCCAGGGTGCCCTGGCCAGCGGCGCTCGCACCGCCCGGGCGGTGCTGCGCCACCTGCGGCCGGGCTCCGCGGCCAGCGCCTGACGCACCGCCCACCCGCGCCCCGGCGGGCCTAGGCTGGGTCCGTGAGCGAGCTGCAGGTGATCCGGGCAGGCGTCGTCCCGTACGAGCAGGCCTGGGAGCTGCAGCGCGAGGTGCACGCCCGCCGGGTGGCCGGCGAGGGGCCGGACACGCTGCTGCTGCTGGAGCACCCGTCGGTCTACACCGCGGGCAAGCGCACCGAGGCCCACGAGCGGCCGGCCGACGGCACCCCCGTGGTCGACGTCGACCGCGGCGGGAAGATCACCTGGCACGGCCCCGGGCAGCTGGTCGGCTACCCGATCGTCGCTCTGCCGGACCCCGTCGACGTCGTCGCCTACGTGCGCCGGCTCGAGGGCGCGCTCATCGACGTCTGCGCCCGGCTCGGGGTGGCCGCGGGCCGCGTCGAGGGCCGCAGCGGCGTCTGGCTGCCCGCCGACGAGCCCGGGCGGGGCACCCGTGCCGAGCGCAAGATCGCCGCCATCGGCATCCGCGTCGCGCGCGGGGTGACCATGCACGGCTTCGCCCTGAACTGCGACCCCGACCTCGGCGCCTTCGGGGCGATCGTGCCGTGCGGCATCCCGGACGCGGACGTCACGTCGCTCGCGGCCGAGCTCGGCCGCGACGTCCCGGTGGCCGAGGCGATCGGCCCGGTCGAGCAGGCGATGCGGGCCGTGCTGGCCGGCGTGCCCGCGTCCGCCGGCTGACCGGCGGGGTCATCCCGGAGCGGAGCCCGGCCGCAGCGACCACATGGAGGTCTGCCCGGCCGGCTCGAACCCGAGCGCGGCGTTGACCGCCACCATCGGGGCGTTGCCCTCCAGGTTGTAGGTCGTGATGAGCCGCGTCCGCGGGAAGGCCGTCGCCAGGTCGCGCAGCACCGCCGCTTTGACCAGCGCTCCCAGCCGGTGGCCCCGGTGCTCGCGGAGCACCAGCGTGGCGCCCTGGCGGGCGTGCTCGCTGGTGGCCAGCGGGACGTGCAGATCGGTGAAGGCCACCAGCCGGCCGTCGTGCAGCGCACCCGCGGAGAGCACGGTCCGGCCGCGGGCGACGTTGAGGTCCTCGATCTCGCGGATCCGCTCGCCGTCCCACCGCTCCGCCTCCACGGGCATGTCGCCGTGCGGCGCGTCGGTGCTCATCCGCTCCTCCAGCACCGCCCGGTCGTCGAGCAGCTCGTCCGGGACGTGGTCCCGCCAGGTCACCACCTCGTAGCCGCCCGACGCCCGCCGCGCGTCCGCCTCGACAGCCGCGAGCCGCGCCTCGTCGACCGGGAGGGCGAGGTCGCGGCGGGTCTCCAGCAGGTCGCACGACCAGCCGTGCCGCAGGGCGAACAACCGGCCCGGGGTGTCCGGTCCCGGCTCGTCGATCTCCGCGATCAGCTCGGTGCGCCCCGCCGCCGCGGCCAGGCGCAGCGCCTCGGCCACCAGGGCCCCGCCGATCCCCCGCCGCCGGTGCGCCGGGTACACCGCGACGTCGACGAAGGCGACCGACGTGTTGTCCCGCAGCGGGTAGAGCAGCCGCAGCGCACCGACGACGTCGTCGCCGAGCAGCGCCGCCCGGTGCGTGCCGTCCCGGGAGCCGCCGGACGCGACCAGCTGCCGGCCGAGGGCGGCGTGGTCGTCGACGGTGCGGGGGGCGTCGCCCGGCCGGTCGGCCTGCTCGGTGGCCGCCCAGACGGCGCACCAGGCGGCGAACGCGTCGTCGTCCGGACCGAGCTCGACCAGGCGGAGGGTGGGAGTGCTCACCCGTCGGTTCTACGCCCGGCGGCAACCGCTTTTCAGCCGAGGACGAAGTTGACCAGCCGGCCGGGGACGGCGACGACGCGGCGGACGGTCGCGCCGTCGAGGTGGGCGGCGATCTTGTCGTCGGCACGCGCCGCGGCCTCGAGCGCCGCGGCGTCGGCGTCGGCCGGCACGCTCACCTGCGCGCGCACCTTGCCGTTGACCTGCACCGCGACCTGCACCGTGTCCTCGACCAGCCAGCGCTGCTCGGCGACCGGGAACGGCGCCCATGCCACCGATCCCTCGCCGCCCAGCCGCGACCACAGCTCCTCGGCCAGGTGCGGGGCCAGCGGGGCGACCAGCAGCACCAGCGGCTCCACCACCGACCGCGGCACCGGGGACGTCGCCCCGTAGGCCTGGGTCAGGTGGTTGGTCAGCTCGGTGATGCGGGCGATCGCGATGTTGAACCGGAGCGTGCTGTAGCCGTCGCGGACGCCGTCGATGGCCTGGTGCAGGGCACGCAGCGTCGCCTCGGCGGGCTCGACGTCGTCGGCGGCGCGCACGTCGCCGGAGACCTCGTCGACCACCACGCGCCAGATCCGCTGCAGCAGCCGCTGCGAACCGACGACGGCCTTGGTCTCCCACGGCCGCGACTGCTCCAGCGGGCCGGTGGACATCTCGTACACGCGGAACGTGTCGGCCCCGTACGCGCCGATCATCTCGTCCGGCGTGACCATGTTCTTGAGGCTCTTGCCGATCTTCCCGTACTCGCGGTTGACCGGCTTGCCCTCGTAGAAGAACTGCCCGTCCCTCTCGACCACGTCGGCGGCGGGCACGTAGAAGCCGCGCTCGTCGGTGTAGGCGTAGGCGGAGATGTAGCCCTGGTTGACCAGCCGGCGGAACGGCTCCTCGCTGGAGACGTGGCCCAGGTCGTGCAGGACCTTGTGCCAGAACCGGGCGTACAGCAGGTGCAGCACCGCGTGCTCGACCCCGCCCACGTACAGGTCCACGCCACCGGTGTCACCCGGCTCCCGCGGCCCCATCCAGTACCGCTCCAGCTCCGGGTCGACCATCTGGTCGTCGTCGCCGGGGTCCAGGTAGCGCAGGTAGTACCAGCACGACCCGGCCCAGTTGGGCATCGTGTTGGTCTCGCGGCGGTACCGCTTCGGCCCGTCGCCCAGGTCCAGCTCCACCGTCGTCCAGTCGGTGGCCCGCGACAGCGGCGGCTCGGGCGCGGAGTCGGCGTCGTCGTCGTCGAACGTCCGCGGCGAGTAGTCGTCGACCTCGGGCAGCAGCACCGGCAGCATCGAGGTGGGGACGGCGACGGGGCGGTCGTCCTCGTCGTACACGATCGGGAACGGCTCGCCCCAGTAGCGCTGCCGGCTGAACAGCCAGTCGCGCAGCTTGTAGGTGGTGGTCGCCTCGCCGGCGCCGTGCGCGACCAGCCACGCGGTGATCCGCTCGATCGCCTCGGACTTCTCCAGGCCGTCCAGCGAGACCTCGTCGTTCGACGAGTTGATCATCGGGCCGACACCGGTGAAGGCCCCGCCCGCGAAGTCCGCCGGCGGCTGCACGGTGCGGACGACGGGCAGCCCGAACGCCTCGGCGAACTCGAAGTCGCGGGTGTCCTCGCCCGGCACCGCCATGATCGCGCCGGTGCCGTAACCGGTGAGCACGTAGTCGGCGATGAACACCGGCAGCTCGCGGCCGTTCACGGGGTTGACGGCGGTGACGCCCAGCCAGACGCCGGTCTTCTCGCGGCCGGCGTCCTGGCGGTCCAGCTCCGAGCGCCGGGACGCCTGGCGCTGGTACTCCCGCACCGCCTCGGCCGGGGTCGCCGCGCCGCCGGTCCAGCGGGGGTCGGTGCCGTCGGGCCACGCGTCGGCGGTCAGCGCGCCGACCAGCGGGTGCTCGGGCGCCAGCACCACGTAGGTCGCGCCGAACAGGGTGTCCGGGCGGGTGGTGAAGACCTCGATCGTCTCCCCGGCGGCGGCGAAACGGATCCGGGCGCCCGTCGAGCGGCCGATCCAGTTGCGCTGCATCAGCTTCAGCGACTCGGGCCAGTCCAGCCGGTCCAGGTCGGCCAGCAGCCGGTCGGCGTAGGCGGTGATCCGCATCATCCACTGCTTGAGCGGGCGCCGGAACACCGGGAAGTTGCCCCGCTCGGAGCGGCCGTCGGCGGTCACCTCCTCGTTGGACAGCACAGTGCCCAGACCCGGGCACCAGTTCACCGGCGCCTCGTTCAGGTAGGCCAGCCGGTGGGCGTCGACGACGGCCTTCTTCTCCCGCTCGTCCAGCTCGGACCACGGGCGGCCCGACGGGTTGGTGCCGGGGGCCGGCTCGCGGGTGCCGGCGTCCAGCTCGGCGACCAGCTCCTCGATCGGGCGCGCCCGGTTCGCGTCCTCGTCGAACCAGGACCCGAAGATCTGCAGGAAGATCCACTGGGTCCACTTGTAGTAGCCCGGGTCGATCGTGGCGAAGGTCCGCCGCTGGTCGTGGTCGACGCCCAGCCGCCGCAGCTGGGCGCTGATGGCGGCGATGTTGGCCTCGGTGGTGATGCGCGGGTGCTGCCCGGTCTGCACGGCGAACTGCTCCGCGGGCAGGCCGAAGGCGTCGAAGCCCATCGGGTGCAGCACGTTGTCGCCGTCCATCCGGCGGAAGCGGCTGGTGACGTCGGTGCCCAGGTAGCCCAGGGGGTGGCCGACGTGCAGCCCCGCGCCGGAGGGGTACGGGAACATGTCCATCGCGAAGAACTTCGGCCGGTCGGCGACCCGCTCGAAGCCCTCGCTCAGCCGCCCGGTCGGGTTTGGCGTGTGGAACGTCCCCTCGGCCTCCCAGCGGTCCTGCCAGAACAGCTCGATCTGCTGGGCGAGCGCGGGCGTGTAGCGGTGGCGCGGGACGTCCCCACCCGATCCGTTCGCCGTCGGCTGCTCGACGCCGGTCTGGTCGGCGGTCTGGCTCATCGTCGTGCTCCTGGTCTCGTCCGACGGCGGGCATGAAAAAACCCCTCACGCAGGAGGGGCCGCCGTGCTGTCTGCTGGAGTCAGATCAGCACGGCAGGGGAAGCAGGAACCCGCCGGTCACGCCTCCGATGCTACCGCGCTGCACGGCGACCCGAGGACTGCTCGTCGGGGCGGTCCCGGTGACGTCGGGACGAGCCCTCACCCCGACGGGTGGGGGACCCCGGATGTCGTCCAGTCAGGGCGGACGGGAGCCGACATGGTCGTGTGCAACAGAATCCGTCGACCCGGGGTTCGCGGGCTGCCCTCGCCGTCACCGTGACGGCGCTCGCGCTGTTCGCCACCGGCGTCGGCCCGCGCCCGGACGGCGCGTTCTGGACCACCGCCTACGACCTGGTCCTCTACAACGCCGTGTACGTCGGCGCGGCCTGCGTCTGCGTCCTGGCCGCCCGCCGGGCCGGCCGCGACCGGCGTGCCTGGGCCGCGCTGGCCACCGCCATCACCCTCGGCCTCGTCGGCAACCTGGTGTACACGCTGGTGATCACGCGGATGGACGTGGAGCCCTACCCGTCGGTCGCGGACCTGTTCTACCTCGGCTACTACCTGCCCCTGTACGTCGCGCTGGTCGCCCTCATCCGAGCCCGGGTGACCCGCTTCCACACGAGCATGTGGCTGGACGGCGTCGTCGGGGCGCTCGGCGCGGGTGCCGTGGCCGTGGCCGTCATGCTCGGCCCGGCCCTGGAGCTCACCGACGGCCACACCGCCGCGGTGCTCACCAGCCTGGCCTACCCGGTGGCCGACGTCGTCCTGCTGGGCCTGCTCGTCGCGGCGGGCGCCATCCTGGGTCTGCGGGGCGACCGCACCCTCCTGCTGCTCGCCGCGGCCATCATCGCCAACCTGGGCGGCGACATCGTCTTCCTCGACCTGGCCACCCAGGGCATCTACGTGGAGGGCGGGCCCCTCGACCTCACCTGGCTGATCGCGGTCACGCTGATGGCGACGGCCGCGAGCGCCGACCGGACCGCGGCCCCGGCCGGCGGCTCGGCCACCAGCCGGGTCGGCTGGCGGGTGGTCGCCGTACCGCTCGCCTGCAACGTCGCCAGCCTGGTCGTCCTGGCGCTGGACGGGGGCAACCGGTTCAACTCCGCGGCAGCCTGGCTGGCCGTCGGGTGTGCGCTCGCCGCCCTGGCGCGGGTGGCGATCACCTTCCGGGAGGTCCGGGCCTACAACGCGGTCAAGGCGGAGGCCCGCACCGACGAGCTCACCGGCCTACCCAACCGCCGGGCCCTGCTCGAGCGGGCGACGTCGGTCGTCGCCGAGGCCTCGCCCGACCGGCCCGCCGCCCTCCTGCTGCTGGACCTGGACGGTTTCAAGGAGGTCAACGACAGCCTCGGCCACCACGCCGGCGACTCCCTGCTGCGCCAGATCGGGCCGCGGCTGGTGCCCGCCCTGCGCGGCGGTGACCTGCTCGCCCGGCTGGGCGGCGACGAGTTCGCCGTCGTGATGCCGGATGCGACCCTGGACGCCGCCGAGGGCCTGGCCCACCGGCTCCGCGACCTGGTGCTCCAGCCGGTCACCGTCGAGGGCATCCGACTGCACGTCGGCGTGAGCATCGGCGTGGCCAGCACCCCCGTGCCGGCCGCCACCGTCGAGGAACTGCTGCGCTGCGCCGACGTCGCCATGTACTCCGCCAAGACCAGCCGCGCGGGCGTGCACGTCTACGTGCCCGATCCCCGCGGCGGCACCGGCGACCGGCTCCGCACCATGGAGCAGCTGCGCACGGCCCTCGGGCGCGACGACCAGATCGAGGTCCACCTGCAGCCGCAGGTCGACCTGCGGAACGGCGGCGTGGTGGGCGCCGAGGCCCTGGTGCGCTGGCGACACCCGGTCCGCGGCCTCCTCTCCCCCGCCGACCTGCTGCCCGCCGCCGAGCAGGCCGGGCTGCTGCGCCCGCTGGCCGACACCGTGCTGGCGCTGTCCCTGTCCGCCGCCGCCAGCTGGTGGCCGTCGCAGGAGGTGCCGGTGTCGGTCAACCTCTCGGCGGCCAACGTCACCGACCTGGACCTGCCCGGCAAGGTGGCCCAGGCGCTGGTCCGCCACGGGCTGCCAGCTCGCGCGCTCACCCTCGAGCTGGTCGAGGACACCCTGATGACCGACCCCGAGCGGGGGCAGCAGGTGCTCGGCGAGCTGCGGCGCCTCGGCGTGCGCACGTCCATCGACGACTACGGCACCGGCTACAGCAGCCTGACCTACCTCCGGCACCTGCCGGCCGACGAGCTGAAGCTGGACCGCAGCCTCACCCACGACGTCGCCGCCGAGCCCCGGGCCGCCGCGATCGTGCGCCACACGGTCGCGCTCGCCCACGAGCTCGGCCTCTCCCTGGTCGCGGAGGGCGTCGAGGACGACCAGACCGCGGCGGTGCTGGCGGACCTGGGCTGCGACGTCGCGCAGGGCTTCGGGATCGCCCATCCCATGCCGGTGGCGGACTTCCGCTCCTGGCTGGCCGAGGCCCGCGGCTCCCGCGTCGGCTGACCGCGGCGCTCAGACCCGGTCGAGGTCCCGACGGGCCGGCCGCGGCGTGCGGGCGAGGTCGGTCAGCGCCAGCCAGCGGGGCAGCGCCCGGCAGGCCGGGCGCTCGCCGCGCAGCACCAGCTCCCCCGAGCGCAGCACGGTGGCCCAGTCGACGTCGCCGCGCCACACGCGGGTGAGGGTGCGCAGACCGGCCTCGACGGTGACCCGTGGCGGATCCCCCGGGTCGACGTCGCAGACGTCCACCCCCTCGCCGGTGACGACGATCCACCACCGCCGGGCCGCAGGCTCCACGTCGGTCAGCACGAAGGCGATGACCGTGCGCCCGTCGGGAACCGCCTCGGTGTCGACATTGCGGTGCATGTCCCACAGCAGCAGGTGCGGGTCCAGGTCCTCGTCGCCGAGCTGCGGCACCCACCGCACGCCCCACCGGCCGACGGCCTCGACGATCGGCTCGAGCTCCCGGCCGGCCTCGGTGAGCCGGTAGGTGACCCGGTTGCCCTCCAGCCGCCGCTCCACGACGCCGGCCCGGGTCAGGGTCTGCAGCCGCTTGGACAGCAGCGCCGGGGACATCCGCGGCACGCCCCGACGCAGCGCGTTGAAGTGCCGGCTGCCCAGCATCAGCTCCCGGACCACGAGCATCGTCCACCGCTCGTCGAGCAGCTCCATCGCCTTGGCGACCGGGCAGAACTGGCCGTACTGCGAGGGCATGGCGCCTCCGTCCACCGGTCGTCCGACCGTAGGACCGCGCCTCCCGGGCGGGAAGGGGCCCGCGTCCCGGCGGTACAGATCCAGCACTGGAGCGGTGCCGGTGCGCGGCGGGACGGTCGGGACGTCCCTCCCCCTCCTCCCGGAGTCCCGCGATGACCACCAGCCGCACCAGCACCCCGTCGTCCATCCCCGCACCGGCGACCACCACCGAGGGCCCGGCGACGCTCGCCGACACCGCCCCGAAGGTGCTGTCGCTGATCGCCGGCTACATGGGTGCGCGCACCGTCTCCATGGGGTTGCGCAGCGGCCTGCTCCGGCAGCTGGCCGACTCCCCCGCGACCGCCGACGACCTCGCCGACGCCCTGGGCATGGACCCCTTCTACGTCGCCGTCTGGTGCCGGGCAGCGCTCGGCGCCGGGGTGCTGGAGCGTCAGGGCGCCGGCTTCCGGCTGGGCGACCACATGGCCACGCTGCTGCTGGACACCTCGTCCCCCGCCTACGTCGGCGGGGTCTTCACCGTGGCGGAGGCGCCGGAGATGTTCGGTCGCTTCGAGGCGTCGCTGACCTCCGGAGAGCGCATGTGGTGGGAGGACACCAGCCCGGAGTGGATCGCCGCCGTCACCGGAACCGGCACGCCGTTCTACACCCGGCTGGTGCCCGCGGGCCTCGAGCAGGTGCCCGGCCTGGCCGAGCGGCTCACCACGGGCTGCACCGTCGTCGACACCGCGTGCGGCTCCGGGGTGGGCGCGGTCCGGCTGGCGACCACCTACCCGCGGTGCCAGGTGACCGGTGTCGACGGCGACGCCCACTCGATCGAGCTGGCGCGCGAGCGCGTCGCCGCCGCCGGTGTCGCCGACCGCGTCACGCTGGTGCACAGCGCGCTCGAGGACATGGCGCTGGAGGAGCCGGCCACGCTCGTCGTCAACAACATCTCGATGCACGAGTGCCGCGACATCGACCGGGTGACGGGGAACGTGCGGGACGCACTCGAGCCCGGTGGCTGGTTCGTGATCTCGGACTTCCCGTTCCCGGACACCGACGAGGGGCTGCGCAGCACGCCCGGGCGGATCATGAGCGGCATCCAGTTCTTCGAGGCGCAGATCGACGACCAGCTGCTCCCCCGCGCGGCCTACGACGAGCTGCTCTCCCGGCACGGCTTCACCGACCTGGGGACGGCGTCGCTCACCCCCATGCACGCGCTGACCTGGGGCCGCCGTCGGTGATCCCGGGACCCGGTGGTCTCAGAGCTGCGGCGCGACCTCCGAGGCCACCAGGTCCAGGTGGTCGAGGTTGGACAGGTCGAGCACTTGCAGGTACACCCGCTCGGCGCCCGCCTCGGCGTACCGGCCGAGGACGTCGACGGCCTCGGCCGGCGTCCCGGCGACGCCGTGGGCACGCAGGTCGTCCACGTCACGGCCGATCGCGGCGGCGCGGCGGGCGAGCTCGGCCTCGTCCTTGCCCACGCACAGCACCAGCGCGGAGCTGTACACCAGGGACGACGGATCGCGCCCCGCCTCGTCGCAGGCCTCCCGCACGCCGGCGAACAGCCGCCCGTTGTCCTCGGCCGACATGAACGGGACGTTGAACTCGGCGGCGTACCGGGCGGCCAGCCGCGGGGTGCGCTTCCTGCCGCCACCCCCGACGAGGATCGGGATGCCCCCGGCCTGCACCGGCTTGGGCAGCGCCGGCGAGTCCGTGAGCCGGTAGTGCTGCCCGGTGAAGTCGAAGGTCGCGCCCGGCGGCGTGCTCCACAGCCCGCTGATGATCGCCAGCTGCTCCTCGTACCGGTCGAACCGCTCCCCCAGCGAGGGGAAGGGGATGCCGTAGGCGGCGTGCTCCTTCTCGAACCAGCCCGAGCCGATGCCCAGCTCCACCCGGCCACCGCTCATCTGGTCCACCTGGGCGACAGAGATGGCCAGGGGCCCGGGCAGCCGGAAGGTACCCGCCGTCATGAGCGTGCCCAGCCGGATGCGGCTGGTCTCGCGCGCCAGCCCGGCGAGGGTCACCCAGGCGTCGGTCGGCCCCGGCAGGCCGTCGCCGCCCATGGTCAGGTAGTGGTCGGACCGGAAGAAGGCGTCGAAGCCGGTCTCCTCGGTGCGACGTGCCACGGCGAGCAGGTCGTCGTAGGTGGCGCCCATCTGCGGTTCGGTGAAGATGCGGAGCAGCACGGTGAGACGCTAGCCACACAACTGCCCCTGCGCGCACCGACCTGGGGTCCGGGGGTGTGCTCACCGTCCGGACCGGGCAGGATGATCGCCAAGCGATCAACTCGGAGGTGCAGCTCGTGTTCCGCAAGAAGACGCGCGGTCAGGTCATCGGCGCCGAACTGCAGGAGGGTCTCACCCACCTCGGGGTGGCAGCCACCCAGGCCGGCCGTCTCGCAGCAGAGCAGGTGGGCCCCCGCGTGGCGGCCGCCCGCGAGGCAGCCGCACCCGCATACGAGGCGGCCAAGGTCGCCGTCGTCCCCAAGGTCGCGGCCGCGGTCGCCGCCGCGGCTCCGGCCGTCGCCGGCGCCCGTGACGCCGTCGCCCCCCGGGTGGAGGCGGCGCGTGACGCCGTCGCGCCCCGGGTGGAGGCGGCCCGCGACGCGCTGGCTCCGCACCTGGACGCCGCCGGCCCCCGGGCCGCGGCCGCGGTGGCCGCCTCCCGGGCCGCAGCGGCGAAGGCCGCCGCGGACCTCGCGCCCCGCGTCGAGGCGGCGCAGAAGGCCGCCCAGAAGACGCTGAAGGACGACGTCGCGCCGCGGCTCGAGGCCGCCCAGGTCGCCGCCCTGGCTTACGCCGCCCCCAAGGTGACCGCCGCCCGCGACGCGGTCACCCCGGCCCTGGACAGCGCGCGTGACACGCTGCTCGCCGGCGTGGACAGCGCCCGCAGCGAGATCGACGCCCGCCGCGCCGAGTTCGCCGCGGCTGCCGCCGAGTCCGGCCGCAAGGCCCGCAAGGCGGCCAAGAAGGCGCGCAAGAAGGCGGGCAAGAAGCACCGCGACTTCGAGAAGGCCGCGCTGGCCACCGCCGCGACGGTCAAGCGGACGATCGGCGCCGAGCCCGAGCCGCGCCGTCGGTGGCCGTGGGTGTTCGCCGCCCTCGCGCTGGGTACGGCCGCCTTCGTGTTCCTGCGGCGCAGGCCGCAAGACGACTGGACCCCCGCGCCCGCGAGCGACGGCCCGGTCCCGAGCTACCGAGAGGACCCCGTGCCCAGTTCGAACGACTTCGGCGGCAAGACCGTCTCCACCGCCGACACGACCGGTGACTCCGCGCCCGACGAGTCGGACATGGGCGTCCGCGACGCCCAGTTCGTCGAGGGCGACGGTCCGACGTCCGCCGACGAGGACATCAAGAACACCCCGCGGCCCTTCACCTCGGGCGGCGCCGAGGAGGCGGGCCCCACCGCCGGGCCGACGGACCGCGAGGTCTGATCCGTCTCCCTGTGCTCCACGCCGCAGCCCCCGTTGCCCGCGCGACGGGGGCTGCGGCGTCCGGCGCGGGTACCGTGAGGATCATGAGCTCGTCGGTGTCCCCGGTCCCTGCCCAGGACTCCCCGCTGGAGCCGGCCGGCCGCAAACTGCTCCGCCTCGAGGTGCGCAACAGCCAGGTCCCGATCGAGCGCAAGCCGGAGTGGATCAAGACCCGGCTGAAGACCGGGCCGGAGTACACCGAGCTGAAGTCGCTGGTCCGCCGCGAGGGGCTGCACACGGTCTGCGAGGAGGCCGGCTGCCCCAACATCTACGAGTGCTGGGAGGACCGCGAGGCCACCTTCCTCATCGGCGGCGACCAGTGCACCCGGCGCTGCGACTTCTGCCAGATCGACACCGGCAAGCCCGCCGACTTCGACGCCGACGAGCCGCGCCGGGTCGCCGAGAGCGTCGCGACCATGGGCCTGAAGTACGCGACCGTCACCGGCGTCGCCCGTGACGACCTGCCCGACGGCGGCGCGTGGCTCTACGCCGAGACCGTCCGGCAGATCCACGCCCAGCTCCCCGGCTGCGGGGTCGAGCTGCTCATCCCGGACTTCAACGCCGACCCCGCGCAGCTGGCGGAGGTCTTCTCCTCCCGCCCCGAGGTGCTCGCGCACAACGTCGAGACCGTGCCGCGGATCTTCAAGCGCATCCGCCCCGGGTTCCGGTTCGACCGCTCTCTCGCCGTCATCACCGCCGCCCGCGAGGCCGGCCTGGTGACCAAGTCCAACCTCATCCTCGGCATGGGCGAGGAGCCCGAGGAGGTCCGGGAGACCATGCAGGCGCTGCACGACGCCGGCTGCGACCTGCTCACCATCACCCAGTACCTGCGCCCCTCGCCGCGGCACCACCCCGTCGTGCGGTGGGTCAAGCCCGAGGAGTTCGTCGAGTTCCAGGCCGACGCCGAGGCGATCGGGTTCCCCGGTGTCCTCGCCGGGCCGCTGGTGCGCAGCTCCTACCGCGCCGGCCGGCTCTACCAGCAGGCCGTCAGCGCCCGGGGACTCGCCCCGCAGGTGTGACCCGGTCCGGCCGTATCCTGCAGGCATGGCACGCAGCAAGCCCTCGTCCGGCTCCACCGCCGCCTCCGCGCCCGCGGTGAAGCTGGACAAGAAGGGCAACCCCAAGGTCGGGCGGCTCAAGAAGCTCGGCGCCAACGTGCGCATGATCAAGCAGGCGTACACGCTGACGGCCAAGAACGACCCGAAGCTCCCCTGGCTGCTGCTGATCACCTTCGTGGCCGTCTTCACCGTCGTCGAGCTGATCGGCATCCTGCTCAGCCTGCCGCTGGTCTTCCTCCCCATCGCGCTGGTGTTCGCCGTGCTGGCCACGCTGATCGTCTTCGGGCGGCGCGCGCAGGGCTCGGCCTACCGGCAGGTGGAGGGGCAGCCCGGTGCGGCCGCCTGGGTGCTCGAGGGCATGCGGGGCGACTGGCGGGTGACCTCCGGTGTCGCCGGCACCACGCAGCTCGACGCCGTCCACCGCGTGCTGGGCCGCCCCGGCGTCATCCTGGTCGCCGAGGGCGCGCCCTCCCGGGTGCGCAGCCTGCTGGCTCAGGAGAAGAAGAAGGTCGCGCGGGTCGTCGGCGACACCCCGATCTACGACATCCTGGTCGGCGACGGCGAGGGCCAGGTACCGCTGCCCAGGCTCAGCGCCCACATCATGAAGCTCCCCCGCAACCTCAGCGCCGCCGAGCTCAACAGCCTCGGCCGCCGGATGAGCGCCCTGGGCGGCCCGCGGATGCCGGTCCCGGGCGGCCCGCTGCCCGGCGGCCGGCAGATGTCGATCAGCCAGCGCCAGGTGCGCCGCCGCTAGAGCCGCTGGAAGGGGTCGGCGTACCGGAAGGTGCCACCGGTCCGCGGCCCGGCCAGCCACCGCGCCTGGAAGTGCCGGCCCCACCGCGGCTCGGGAGCGCTGATGCCGAGGTCCTCGGCGGCCCGGAAGCCGAAGCGGCCGTAGTAGGCCGGGTCCCCGAGCAGCGCCACGAGCGTCTCGCCGGCCGCCTCGGCCACCGCGAGCACGGAGTGGACCAGCGCCGTCCCGACGCCGCGGCCCTGTGCCTCCGGCAGCACACCGAGCGGCCCCAGGCCCAGCACCGGGGTGCCGGCCGGCTCGAGCCACCCGCGCGTGACGAGCACGTGCCCGGTGACGACGTCGTCCCGCTCGGCGACCAGCGAGAGGTGCGGCAGGAAGCCGGGGTCCTCGCGCAGCGCGTCGACCAGCCGCTCCTCGACGACGTCCTCCGGGGGCCGTTCCCGCCCCGTCGCCGGATCGCGGGCGAACGCCGCCCGGTGCAGGGCGTGCACGGCGTCGTGGTCGCCGGGGCGCTCACGACGGACGATCATCAGCGGTCACGGACGACGGCGGTGCCGGTGAGCCGGTCGTGCAGACCGCGGCCGTCGGCGTCGACCAGCAGCGCCGGCACGAGCAGCACCAGCAGTCCGGTGCGCACGACGGCCCGCCAGAGCGCCAGCCGCGCGCCGGGCTGCGGATGGGCCAGCCGGAGGCCGAGCAGCCGCATGCCCGGGGTCTGGCCGGCCGCCACCAGCGAGACGACGGTGAGGACGGCGAAGGAGACCAGGCTCCAGTTGCCGGGCAGCTCCGGCGCGGTGAACAGGCCGGCGACCAGGGCGGCGGCGAGCGAGTCGACCAGGAAGGCCCCGACGCGCGTGGTGAAGGCCGCCAACGACCCGGGCCCCTCGGCCGGCAACCCCAGGGAGGCGCCCCGCGGGCGCTGCTGAGAGGGTGAGGACCCGTCCCTGATCATGACCGCCAGGGTAGTGAGAAGGCCCCCTGCCTCCCACCCCGCGTCCGTGCGGGGCGGGACCGCGCAGGGGGCCGACCGACACCCGACACGCCGACAACCGTTGTTACGCCGCCGAAACACTCGGGACACCCGGGGGCAACTCCGGCCTCGTAGCTTTCCGTTCGGCCGCCCACGAATCCCGGAGGATCGATGTTCACCAGTCCCGACGAGGTCGCCAGCTACATCCGCGACAACGACGTCGAGTTCGTCGACGTGCGCTTCTGCGACCTGCCCGGCGTCATGCAGCACTTCACCATCCCGGCGTCGACGTTCGGCGAGGACACGTTCTCCGAGGGCCTGGGCTTCGACGGTTCGTCGATCCGCGGCTTCCAGGCGATCAACGAGTCGGACATGCTCCTGCTCCCCGACGCCAACAGCGCCTTCGTGGACCCGTTCCGCAAGCACAAGACGCTGAACGTCAACTTCTTCATCCACGACCCGATCACGCGCGAGGCCTACAGCCGCGACCCGCGCAACGTGGCGAAGAAGGCCGAGGCGTACCTGGCGTCGTCCGGCATCGCCGACACCGCCTACTTCGGTCCCGAGGCGGAGTTCTACGTCTTCGACTCGGTGCGCTACGACACCACGATCAACGAGGGCTACTACCACGTCGACTCCGGCGAGGGCTCCTGGCGCAGCGGCGCTGCCACCGAGTTCGACGGCAGCCCCAACCGTGGGTACAAGGCCCGCCCCAAGGGTGGCTACTTCCCCGTCGAGCCCTACGACCAGCAGAGCGACCTGCGCGCCGACATGATGAAGAACCTCATCAGCGCGGGGCTGGAGCTCGAGCGCGGGCACCACGAGGTGGGCACCGGCGGGCAGGCGGAGATCAACTACAAGTTCGACACCCTGCTGCGCTCGGCCGACAGCCTGATGCTGTTCAAGTACGTCATCAAGAACACCGCCTGGGCCGCCGGCAAGACCGCCACCTTCATGCCCAAGCCGCTGTTCGGGGACAACGGCTCCGGCATGCACTGCCACCAGAGCCTCTGGAAGGACGGTCAGCCGCTCTTCCACGCCGAGACCGGCTACGCGGGCCTGTCCGACACGGCCCGCCACTACATCGGCGGCCTGCTAGCCCACGCCCCGTCGCTGCTGGCCTTCACCAACCCGACGGTGAACAGCTACCACCGCCTGGTGCCCGGCTACGAGGCCCCGATCAACCTGGTCTACTCGGCCCGCAACCGCTCGGCCTGCCTCCGCATCCCGATCTCCGGTGACAGCCCGAAGGCCAAGCGCATCGAGTTCCGCGTGCCCGACCCGTCGGCCAACCCCTACCTCGCCTTCTCGGCGATGCTCATGGCCGGCCTGGACGGCGTGAAGAACAAGATCGAGCCGCCGGCGCCGGTGGACAAGGACCTCTACGAGCTGCCGCCCGAGGAGGCCCTGGGCATCGAGAAGGTCCCCGCGTCGCTGGACGCCGCGCTGGACAACCTCGAGGCCGACCACGAGTACCTGATCGACGGCGGGGTGTTCACCCCCGACCTGATCGAGACGTGGATCGACTACAAGCGGGCCAACGAGATCGACCCGATCCGCCTGCGCCCGCACCCGCACGAGTTCGCGATGTACTACGACATCTGAGTCGTACCGCCGCCGCGGCCCCCGTCCTGCCCGTCAGGACGGGGGCCGCGGTGCGTCCGGACGTGGTCAGCCGTCTCGGCCGACCACGCTGGCCGGGTCCACCGTGGCTGCGCCCGTCGTGAGGACGACCGTCGCTCCCCCGGCCTCCACCGCCTGCAGCGTGCGCAGCTGGAGGAGTGCCGGCTGCTCGGCGACCATGCGGGCCGCGTTCGCCAGCGCCCTCGTCGCGGCCACCTCCGACCGAGCGCGTTCGAGCACCGCCTGACCCTGCGCGCGCGCCACGGCGACGTCCGCTGCGGCCCGCCGCAGCTCGGCCGGCACCATCACGTCGCGGAGCGAAAGGCGCTCGAGGACCACGCCGACGTCGTCCGCCGCTGCCCCGCCCCGGCGAGCACGTCGTCGGGAAGCGACCCGCGGGCGGCGAGCAGCTCGTCCAGCGTCCGGGCGGCGACCGCCTCGCGGAGCGCGATCTGCAGGGCCCCGTAGACGAAGGAATCGGCGTCCTCGACGGTCTCGTGCCAGCGCCGGGGATCCGACGTCCGCACCACAGCCGTGAGGCTCACCTTCACCGACAGCCCATCGGCGGTGAGCACCTCCTGGCTCGACACGACCAGCGGCCGCGGCCGGACCACCACCCGGATCCACGAACGCCTGCGCCGTGACCGGCGGTGACGGCCGGCCCCGAGCGCCTCCTCGAAGTGACCGTCCCGGTAGAGCAGGACCCGCTCCCACTCCTGGACCACGATCTTCACGTCTCCTGCCCTCCTCTCCTGTCCTCCGGAGCACGGACCGGACGGCGGGCGGTCGGGCGCCGACGGGGAGCGCGCGCAGCGCTGCAGACCGCCGGAGCCGGGATGACCGCCCGCCGAACGGCATCGGGAGTCGAACCCGCGCGTTCCTGAGACGCTTGCCCTACATGGCAGCCCGTGATCGACACGCAGGACCTGCGGCGGCGATGCCGCCCGGCTGCTGATCACGGGCAGGCGAGACTGTAACGGGGCCCCGGCCCCCGGTCCGCCGGTTTTCGCGGCGCGCCGCCGGACAAGCCCGTCGCCGTAGGCAAGACGGACCGGCGGGTCACCCGAAGCGGGCGACGAAGGAGGCCAGCAGCCTGGCCGGCTCGGTCACCACGGACGGCGTGACCCGCGCGACGAGCGCCTCGAGCTCGGACGGGGGGAAGTAGCCGGCGTCGCGGTAGACGTGGATGCGGGTGACCAGGCCGGCGACGTCGAGCTCCGGGTGGAACTGGGTGGCGTAGACGTTGCTGCCGACGCGGAACATCTGAACCGGGCACCCCGCCGACCCGGCCAGCAGCACCGCGGACGGCGGCAGCACCCGGCACGCCTCCTTGTGCCCGACGAAGGCGTCGAACGCCGGCGGCATCCCCGCGAGCAGCGGGTCGTCCCGGCCATCCGGCGTGAGCTCCACCCGCACCGCCGAGATCGGCTCCCCGTACGTCCGGTCGACCACCCCGCCCTGGTGGGTGCCCAGCGTCCCGATGCCGTAGCAGGCGCCGAGGAAGGGGAAGTCGCGGGCGACGACGCGATCCAGCAGCAGTCCCAGCTCGCGCTCGACCCGTCGCTGCACGGCGGACTTCGCCTCGACCGGGTCGCTGGTGGTGAAGGGGCTGCCGCCCAGCAGGATGCCCGCGTAGGCGTCCAGGTCGACGTCCGGCAGCGGCCCGGCCTCCACCCGGATGCGACGCAGCTCCCGCTCCGCGAGCCCCGTGGCCCGCAGGAACCCGGCGTACTCGTCGTCGGCGGCGACGTCCTCGGCGCGGGTGGAGAGCAGGAGGAAGGGCCGCACGGTGCGGAGCCTAGGCCGCCGGCCCCGGCCCGCACGGGGGACATCACAGGCGGCCAGGTATCGAACCGGGTGGTCCTGGGCATGCGGACCGTCATGCACCTGCCTGCTCCCCGTGGTCAGCTCAGCGAGTCCCTCGTCCGTGACCTGGCCTCCCCGCCGCCGCTCTCGACGTCCACGCTGGACAGCGCCGCCCGCCTGGCCGAGGACACGACCGACGCCCTGACCGATGAGGACCTGCAGCTGTCGCTGGCGATCTGCTACGAGCTGCACTACCGCGGGTTCGACGACGTCGACGACGCCTGGGAGTGGGACCCGGAGCTCCTGCGGGTGCGTGGCACCCTCGAGCAGCGGCACCTGGCCGCGCTGCTGGAGCTCGTGGGACCCGTCGCCGCCACCGACGAGCCGATCGACGTGCAGCTCACCGCCGCCATCGCGGCCGACGACGGCCCCTCGCTGTCGAGGTTCCTGGCCCGGCACGGCGACCTCGAGCAGTGGCGGGAGTACCTGACCGTGCGGTCGGTCTACCACCTCAAGGAGGCCGACCCGCACACCTTCGCGATCCCCCGCCTGAGCGGCCGGACCAAGGCGGCCATGGTGGAGATCCAGGCCGACGAGTACGGCGGCGGGTCGGCGGCGCGCATGCACAGCGAGCTGTTCGGCGGCCTGATGCGCGACCTCGGGCTGGACTCCGGCTACGGCGCGCTGTGGGACGACGCCCCGGCGGTCGCCTTCGCCAACGTCAACACCATGTCGCTGTTCGGCCTGCACCGGCGGTGGCGGGGCGCGGCCCTCGGCCACCTGGCCACGGTGGAGATGACCTCGTCCGAGCCGAGCCGGCGGTACTCCTCGGGGCTGCGCCGGCTGGGGTTCACCGAGTCCACCACGGTGTTCTACGACGAGCACGTGGAGGCCGACGCCGTGCACGAGCAGATCGCCTCGGTGGACATGTGCGGGGCGTTCGTCGCCGAGAACCCCGAGCTGGCCGCCGACGTCCTGTTCGGTGCGCGGAGCTCCCTGGCGATGGACGGCCTGGCCGCACGGCACCTGCTCGGCGCCTGGGAGGCCGGCCGCAGCGCGCTGCGCGCCCAGCCCTCGCTGGCCGCCTGACGCGGGTCAGTCCCCGGCGACGTCCCGCAGCTGGGCGGCGGGCCGGGGACGGCTCGGTGCGCTGGGCGCGGAGAACCCGGCGCGCTTGTGCGTCCCGTCGCAGAAGGGCTTGATGCCCGACTTCCCGCAGCGGCACAGCGCGACGGTCCGGCGGCCGGGGTCGATCTCGGCGCCGTCCTGGTCCACCAGCCGGAAGTCCCCGCGGACGATCAGCGGGCCGTCGCGGTAGGGCGTGATGGTCGCGCCCTCCTCGGCGGCACCGGGGACGGCGTCGTCGGGCTGCTCGGGCTCTGCGGACGGCGATGGCTGCACGGGCACACACTGCCCCGCCGTCCCGGAGCGCACACCCGGTGCGACCCCGCCGGGTGAACGGGCGGCTCAGCCCTCCGCGGGTCGCCCGTAGAAGACGCGCTCGACGACCCTGCGTGCGTGCCGCGTGGTCCGGTGGTAGTCGTCCAGGAACTGGCCCGGCTCCGCGTCGGGGCCGTAGCCGCAGGCCCGCGCCACCCCTTCCAGCTCCAGCCCCGGCCGGGGCAGCTGGTCGCTCGGTCGCCCGCGCACCAGGAAGATCGCGTTGCGCGCCCGGGTGGCCAGCTCCCACGCCGCGCGCAGGGCGGCGGCGTCCTCGGCGGTGATCAGCTCGGCGTCGCCGGCTGCGGCGAGCGCCTGGACGGTCGAGCGCACCCGGAGCCCCTCGACCTCGGCGCCGTGCTGCAGCTGCAGCAGCTGGACGGTCCACTCGACGTCGGCCAGCCCGCCGCGGCCGAGCTTGGTGTGGGTAGCGGGGTCGGCCCCGCGCGGCAGCCGCTCCCGCTCCACCCGGGCCTTGATCCGCCGGATCTCGGCGACCTGCTCGGCACCAAGGCCGCCCTCGGGATAGCGGATGGGATCGATCAGCGCGACGAAGTCGGCGCCGAGCTGCTCGTCGCCGGCCACCGGTGTCGCCCGGAGCAGCGCCTGCACCTCCCACACCGACATCCAGCGGTCGTAGTACTCCCGGTACGCCGACAGGCTGCGGACCATCGCCCCCTGGCGGCCCTCCGGCCGCAGGTCGGCGTCGATCTCGAACGCCGGGTCGGGCGCGGGCTCGGCGAGCAGCCGCCGCAGCGTGTGGGCCACGGCGTTGGCCGCCGCCGTCGCCGCGGCGTCGTCGGCCCCGGCCCGCGGGCGGTGCACGAAGAGGACGTCGGCGTCGGAGCCGTAGCCCATCTCCCCGCCCCCGAGCCGGCCCATGCCGATGACCGCCATGTCCATCGGCAGGTCCGCGACGTCGGTGCCGGTGTCCAGCGCCTGCGCGCGCAGGGCGACGTCCAGGCCGGCCTGCAGCGTGGCGACGGCGACGTCGGTCAGCGCCTCGCCGACCCGCAGCACGTCCAGGCGCCCGAGCAGGTCGGCGCAGGCGATCCGCAGCAGCTCCTGGCGGCGCAGCCCGCGCAGCACCCGCATGCTCGCCTGCGGGTCACCGGCCCGGCCGGCGGCCTGCCGCCACGCCTTGGTCAGCGCCGCCACCCCGCGCGGCTCCAGCTCGTCGTCGTCGGCGAGCAGCCGCAGCGCCTCGGGCGTGCGGGTCAGCAGCCCGGCGACGTACTGGCTGGACCCCAGCAGCTGGGCGAGCCGCTCGGCCACCTGCCCCTCGTCGCGCAGCAGCCGCAGGTACCACTGGTTGCCGCCGAGCGCCTCGCTGACCTGCCGGTAGGCCAGCAGCCCCGCGTCGGGGTTCGGGCAGGACGCGAAGGTCTGCAGCAGCACCGGGAGCAGGTACTTCTGCATCGACGCCGACCGCGAGACGCCACCGGTCAGGGCCGCGAGGTGCCGCAGCGCGGCGTCCGGGTCGCCGAAGCCCAGCGCTCGGAGCCAGTCGCCGGCCGCCTTCGAGCCCAGGTGCAGGTGCTCGCCGGGCACCCGGGCGACCGCCGACAGCAGCGGCCGGTAGAAGAGCTTCTCGTGCAGCCGGCGCACCTCGCGGGTGTGCAGGGCCAGCTCGGCCTTCAGCACCTCGGTCGCGCCGCCCCGGGCGTCGGGCTTGTAGCCCATCGACCGGGCCAGCCAGCGCAGCTGCTGCTCGTCCGTGGGCAGCAGGTGGGTGCGCCGTAGCCGCAGCAGCTGGAGCCGGTGCTCGACGGTGCGCAGGAACCGGTAGGAGGCGATGAGCGTCGCGGCGTCGTCCCGGCCGATGTAGCCGCCGGACGACAGCGCCATCAGGGCCGGCAGGGTGCCGCCCACGCGGAGCGCGGGGTCGACGCGGCCGTGCACGAGCTGCAGCAGCTGGACGGCGAACTCGACGTCGCGGAGGCCGCCGCGGCCCAGCTTGAGCTCCCGCTCGGCCTGCGCGGGCGGGATGTTGTCCTCGACCCGGCGGCGCATCGCCTGCACCTCGCCGACGAAGCCGGGCCGGTCGCCGGCGCGCCACACCATCGGCCACAGGGCCTCGACGTACTCCCGGCCCAGGTCGGGGTCGCCGGCGACCGGGCGCATCTTGAGCAGCGCCTGGAACTCCCAGGTGCTGGCCCACTGCTCGTAGTAGGCGGTGTGGCCGGCGAGGGTGCGCACCAGGACGCCGGCCTTGCCCTCGGGCCGCAGCGCCGCGTCGACCTCCCACGCCGCCTCGCGGCAGATCCGCATGAGCGCGGCGGCCACCCGGGTGGCGCTGCCCAGGGCGGCGCTGTCGGAGTCCGAGGGGTCCACCGGCTCGCCGACGAAGACGACGTCGACGTCGCTGACGTAGTTGAGCTCCCGCCCGCCGGTCTTGCCGAGCGCGATGACCGCCAGCCGGCAGGCGGCGGCGTCGGCCGGCTGCTCCGCCACGGCCAGCGCGAGCCCGGCGGTGAGGACGGCGGCGGCGATGTCGGCGAGCTCGGCCGCGACGTCCTCCGCGGGCAGCGAGTCCCCGAGGTCGCGCCCGGCCAGGGAGAGGATCGCGCGGCGGTAGGCCAGCCGGAGCGCCGAGACGCGGGCGGGAGACGCGTCGGGCGCGCCCTTGCCCAGGCGGACGCCCCAGGGCGGGTCGTCCGGATCGGCGCCCACGGCGGTGAGCATCATCCGCTCTAGCGCCTGGGACGTCGGCCGAACCGTGCCGTCGTCGCCGTCGTCCAGGACGGTCCAGTCGTCGGGGTGGACGGCGAGGTGGTCGGCCAGGCCGGAGCTCGCGCCCAGCACCGCGAGCAGCCGGCTGCGCAGCGGCGCCGACCCGCGCAGCCGGGCCAGCAGCGAGGCCGCCGACCCACCGCTGTCGTCGGCCGCGTCCAGCGCCTCGACCAGGCGGTGCAGCGAGCGGACGGCGAGGTCGGGGTCCCCCGCCCGGGCCAGCGCCGCGACCACCGGCCCGGCCTCGGGATCGGCCGGCTCGTTCCGCTCGAGGTCCCACAGCCCGAGGTCCGGGTCGGACAGCAGCCGGGCCGCGCGCTCGCCGTCCTCGAAGCCGAACCGGACCAGCCGGACGACGGCGCGGCGCGGGATCTCCACCTCGGAGGTCATCGGGCCGCTCCGGCGGCGGCGCGCGCCCGCACCAGCTCGGCGAAGCGGGCCGCGAACGGGGCCCACGTCTCGGCGAGGTCGTCGTGCACGGCGTCGGACCGGGCGCACAGCGTTTCGACGTCGACCGGCGCGGCCGCCACCCCGACCGGGTCGCCGGCGGCCCAGGAGCGCACCAGCTCCGGCGTCGTCTCGATGTGGAACTGGATGCCGTAGACCGCCTCGCCCACGCGGAAGGCCTGGTGGGCGTAGTGCGGGTTGCTGGCCAGCAGCGTCGCACCGGGCGGCAGCGCGGCGATCTCGTCGTGGTGCCACTGGATCACGTCGGGCGCCAGCGGCAGCGGGCCGAAGACCGGGTCGGCGTACGCGGCGTCCCGCTTGGCCACGAGCGTGGCGCCGACCTCCGGGCCCTCGGCGCCGACCCGGACCGCTCCTCCCCCGGCCGCGGCGAGCAGCTGGGCGCCCAGGCACACCGCCAGCGTGGGCAGGTCGGCTGCGACGGCCTCCCGCAACAGCGCCCGGACGCCGACCAGCTCGGGGCTGGTGGCGTCGTCGTCCGTGGCCGACTGCGGTCCGCCCAGGACGAGCAGCCCGTCGTGCTCGACCAGCGAGTCCGGCAGGCGGTCACCGCGGCGCAGGTGCCGCTCGTCGAGGGTCAGCCCCGCATCGGCCAGCCACGCACCCAGCCGGGCGGGCGGGTCGGTCTCGCTCGGGACGACGACGAGCAGACGTGCGGGGCGGTCGGGCACGCCGTCGAGGTTAGCCGCGCGCACCCGACGACCCGGACGGTCGCTCGGCCGTTTCGCGCCGTGGGGGCGACCACGTGCGTCTACACTCGCCCCGCCGTCGGCGGAGAGGTGCACGTGGACACGACCCCGGTCCGGGAGCTACCGGTGATGGATCCACCTCAGCCGTCCGAGACCCGTGCCGACCGCCCCGCGCGCCGTCGCTGGGTCCTGGGAGCCGCGGCCCTGCTCGTCGCCGTGCACCTAGGGCTGCGCGCGTGGCTGGTGGCGGGCCGCGACTTCTACGCCGACGACTTCCGCCTGCTGCAGCTCGCGGAGCAGCTCCCGCTGTTCTCGTCGTCGTACCTGCTGTACGACTTCGACGGGCACCTCATGCCCGGCGCGTTCCTCGTGGCCGACCTGGTCGAGCGGGCCGGGCCGCTGGACTGGCAGGCCGCCGCCGTCTCGCTGATGGTGCTGCAGGCGCTGGCGGCGCTGGCCCTGTGGCGGTTGATGCGCGTGCTCCTCGGCGACCGGCCCGTGATGCTCGTGCCGCTCGCCTTCGGCCTGTTCACCCCGGTGATCATGGGGTCCCTCACCTGGTGGGCCGCCGCGCTGAACTCGATCCCGCTGCAGATCGCGCTGGCGTGGTTCCTGGCCGACGCCGTGCGGCTGGCGGAGACCGGCCGCCTCCGCCATGCGGTCAGCGGCACGGCGGCGCTGGCCTTCGGGCTCGCGTTCTACATCAAGGCGGTGCTGCTGCCGCCGATCGCGTTCGTCGTGGTGACCGTCGTCCTCATCCGGGAGGGCACGCGCTGGCCGCTGGTCGCGGCAGTGCGCCGGGCATGGACGCTGTGGCTCGGCACGGTCGTCTTGCTCGCGGTCTGGGCCCTCACCTACTTCTCCACCCGGGAGGAGGCCCCGGTGGACGACGGCAGCACGAGCGACGTGCTCGTCACCGTTACCACCGGCTTCAAGGCGCTGGCGCCCGCTGTCCTCGGAGCGCCGTACCGATGGGCGATCCTCGGCGGCGGTGCGCCGCTGGCGGACCTCCCGACCTGGCTCATCGCCGCCGGCGCGGTGCTGCTGGCTGTGGCGTGCGCGTGGACCTCGCTGCGGCTGCGCGGTGCGCCCACCGTCTGGCTGCTGGTCGTCGTGGCCACCGCAGCCGGCCTGCTCCTGGCCGCGCTCGGGCGCTCGGGGGCCGGGTGGGGCAGCATCCTGCCCCTGGCCTACCGGTACTTCCCGGCCGAGTCCGTGCTGCTGCCCACCGCCGGCGCACTCCTGATCTCGCTCCCCGTCCGGTCCTGGTGGACCTCCCGCTCCCGCCGCTCGCCCGGGCGGCCGAGCCGCTGGTGGCTCGTCCCGGTCGCCGTCCTGACCGTGGGCTACGTGCTGAGCGGGGTGTCGTCGACCGTCGACCACCGCCGGGCGTGGGAGGCCGATCCCACCGCGGGATACCTGGAGAACGTGCAGGACTCCCTGGCCGAGGCCGGCACGACCCCGCTGCTGGACCAGTCGGTGCCGCCGTACGTGCTGTGGCCCTCCGACACCGGGGCGCACCGGGTGTCGCAGCTGTTCGGGACCGTGACCGACCGGCCGGCCTTCTCGTCGTGGACGCCGGACCTGCGCATGCTGGACGAGGACGGCGAGCTGCAGCCGGCTCAGGTGGTCCCCGGGGTGTCGCTCGCCGGAGGCCCGGCGCCCGGGTGCGGGTGGTCGATCGGTGCGAAAACCGCCGTGACCCTGACCGCGCCGATGCCCCCGGGCGAGTGGACGCTCGCCCTGGACTACGCCACCGACCGCGCCGGCACCGTCACGGCCGCCCTCGGCTCGGGGAACGCCGTCCGTGCCGAGGTCGCGCCGGGTCAGGACACCGTCTTCCTGCGGCTGTCGGGCGAGGGTGCGGTGCTGCAGCTGACCTCGGAGACGGCCGGGGCCGCCCTGTGCGTCCGGTCCGGCGTGCTGGGTGAGGCGGTGCCGAGGTGACCGGCGCCTCGACCACCTCGCTGCGGACCGGGCATCCCCCGGTGGCCGACCCCGAGCCCTCGCCGCGCGACACCTCCCGGGAGGGCGCGCGGTGGGTGCTGCCCCTCGCGGCACTGCTGGTCGTCGCCCAGCTGGGCGTGCGCGGCTGGCTGGTCTGGGGACGGCAGTTCTACGCCGACGACCTACGCCTGCTGCAGCTGGCCGACCGGTTCCCGCTGCTCTCGCCGTCCTACCTCCTGTACGACTTCGACGGTCACCTCATGCCCGGGAGCCTCGTCGTGGCCGGGCTCGTCCAGCGGGCAGCGCCGCTGGAGTGGTGGCCGGCCGCGATGTCGGTGCTCCTCCTGCAGGCGCTGGCGTCCCTGGCGCTGGTGTGGATGCTGCGCGTGGTGCTCGGCGACCGCCCCGCCGTCCTCCTGCCCCTCGTCTTCGGGCTGTTCACCCCGCTGACGCTCGGGTCGACCACCTGGTGGGCCGCGGCGCTGAACTCGATCCCGCTGCAGATCGGCCTGGCCTGGTACGTGGCCGCGGCCGTGCGGCTCGCGCAGACCGGCCACCGGCGCTACGCGATCAGCGGGACGGCGGCCCTCGCGTTCGGGCTCGCCTTCTACCTCAAGGCCGTGCTGCTGCCGCCGATCGCCGTCGTCGCGGTGGCCGTCGTCCTGCTCCGGGACGGCGTCCCCTCCCCCGTCGTCGCAGCGCTGCGGCGCAACCGGACCCTGTGGATCGGCACGGTCGTCGTCCTCGGCATCTGGGCGGTCACCTACTTCTCCACCCGCCGGTCCGACCCGGTGGACGACGGCGACGTGGGCGACGTGCTGCTCACCATCACCACGGGGTTCAAGGCGATCGCGCCGTCGGTGCTCGGCGGACCCTTCCGGTGGGCGCTGCCCGACGGAGGCGCTCCCCTGGCGGCCCTGCCGCAGCAAGCGGTGATCGGCGGTGGGCTCCTCCTGCTCCTCGCCTGCCTGTGGACGTCCGTCCGGCTGCGGGGGGCGGCGGCGGTCTGGGCACTGGTGGTCACGACCGCCGGTCTGGGGCTGCTCGTGGCCGCGCTCGGCCGGTCCGGCGCCGGATGGGGGGACACCATCCCGCTGGCCTACCGGTACTACGCCGTCGAGTCGGTCGTCCTGCCCCTGGCCGGCGCACTGCTCCTCTCCCTGCCCGCGCGGCGCGGCACCCGTGGCGACGCCGCTGCACCGGCAGCCCGCCGCCGGCGGTGGCTCGTCCCGGTCGTGGCAGTGCTGAGCGTCGGCTTCGTCATCAGCTCGGTGCTGTCCACGATCAGCCACCGGCACGCGTGGGAGAGCGATCCGGCCGCCGAGTACTTCGACAACGCCCCGGCCTCGCTCGCTGCCGCGGGTGCGGTACCGCTGCTGGACCAGGCGGTGCCGTCGGACGTCTTCTGGCCGATGGCCTACCCGGCTAACCTGATCTCGCGGGTGTTCGCGTCGCTGCCCGACCGGCCGCCGATCGAGGCGTGGACCACCGACCTGCGGATGCTCGACGACGCCGGGAACCTCCGGCCGGCCCAGCTCGACTTCCCGACGCCGCTGGCGCCCGGTCCGCTCCCGGGCTGCGGCTGGTCGATCGGCGATCGGACGGCCGTGGAGCTGGCCGCCCCGCTGTCCTCGCGGGAGTGGACCGTGCGGCTGGACTACGTCGCCGACGGCGACGGCGTCGTCGAGGTGGCTCTCGACGACGGTGCCGCCGTGCGCGCCCCGGTGGTCGCGGGCGCGCACACGCTCTACCTCCGCGTGACCGGTGGGGGGTCCGCGCTCAGCGTGAGCGCACCCGGCCTCTGCGTCGGCGACGGCGTCGTGGGGATCCCCGGTCCGCGCTGAGGCCCCCTCACAGGCCCGGCAGGTAACGCTGCAGCTCGAAGGGCGTCACGTTGCGGCGGTAGGAGTTGAACTCCTCCCACTTGTTGCGGAGGAAGAACTCGAAGACGTGCTCGCCGAGCGTCTCGGCCACCAGCTCGCTGCCTTGCATCGCCGTCAGCGCCTCGCCGAGGGAGACCGGCAGGTCCTCGTAGCCGGCCGCGCGGCGCTCGGTGTCGGTGAGCGACCAGACGTCGTCCTCGGCCTCCGGCGGCAGCTCGTAGCCCTTCTCGATCCCCCGCAGGCCGGCGGCCAGCAGCACCGCGTAAGTGAGGTAGGGGTTGCAGGCGGAGTCCGGCGAGCGCACCTCGACGCGGGCCGACTGCGCCTTGCTGGGCTTGTAGGAGGGCAGCCGCACCAGGGCCGACCGGTTGGCCCGGCCCCAGGTGGCCGCCGTCGGCGCCTCGGTGCCGGCCAGCAGCCGGCGGTAGGAGTTCACCGTCTGGTTGGTGACCGCCGTGTACTCGCGGGCGTGGGTGAGCAGCCCGGCGATGAACTGCTTGCCGGTGGTGGACAGCCGCATCGGGTCCGCGCCGTCGTGGAAGGCGTTGCGGTCGCCCTCGAACAGCGACAGGTGCGTGTGCATCGCGGAGCCGGCCAGCTCGGTGAAGGGCTTGGGCATGAACGTGGCGTGCACGCCCTGGGCCAGCGCCACCTCCCGGACGACGTGCCGCAGCGTCATGATGTTGTCGGCCATCGACAGGGCGTCGGCGTAGCGCAGGTCGATCTCCTGCTGGCCGGGCGCGACCTCGTGGTGGCTGAACTCCACCGAGATGCCCATCGCCTCGAGCGCGAAGACCGCCTCCCGGCGGAAGTCGTGCGCCACGTTGTGCGTGGACAGGTCGAAGTAGCCGCCGGTGTCGGCGGGCTGCGGCGCGCTGCCGTCGGTCGGCAGGTCCTCGAGCAGGAAGAACTCGATCTCGGGGTGGGTGTAGAAGGTGAACCCCATGTCGGCGGCCTTGGCCAGGGTGCGCCGCAGCACGTGCCGGGGGTCGGCCCACGACGGCGACCCGTCGGGCAGCGTGATGTCGCAGAACATCCGCGCGGTGTCGCTGGCGCGCCCGTCCCGGCCGGGCATCACCTGGAAGGTGCCGGGGTCGGGCTTGGCGAGCATGTCGGACTCGTAGACGCGGGCGAACCCCTCGATGGCCGAGCCGTCGAAGCCGATGCCCTCGGCGAAGGCGGCCTCGATTTCGGCCGGTGCGACCGCCACGGCCTTGAGGTAGCCCGAGACGTCGGTGAACCACAGCCGGACGAACCGGATGTCGCGCTCTTCCAGGGTGCGCAGGACGAACTCCTGCTGTCGGTCCATGCTGGCCATGATCGCGTCCGCTCGTTTCCGTGAGGTGACAGCCCTGCTGTTCGGTCCTTACCCTGCCCCGTCCGGGTGGGCTCGTCACGGAACCGGGCAGCTTCTCTCCCTGCCGGTCGGCGATCAGCTGCCCCGCGCCCGGGAGGCGGCGACCGCGAGGGCCGCCTCGAGCACCAGGAACGCACCGGTCGGCCACGGCCGCAGCCGCCGCTCGAGCACCGCGCCGCCGAGCCGGGCGAGCGCCATGCCGGCGCTCGCGTCCCGGACCACGGACAGGACGCCCTCGCGGCGGGGCGGCGCCGCGGTCGAGGCGCGCACCACCGCGGCGGACAGCGCCAGCGGGATCCCCGCGTAGACGGCCCGGACCTCGGTTCGCGCCTCCGGGGTCCCTGCGGAACCCCCGAACAGGGCCGGGACGATGCTCGGACGCACCGCCGCCCCGACGCCGATGGCGGCGTACGCACCCGCGAGCAGCAGTTCCGGTCCGCTGAGGTCGCTCATGACCGGACCGTAGCGCCGCCGTCACGCTCGGGACACCGCCCCGGGTGCCCGCCTGGCCGCAGCCGCCGGCCCGAGACCAGACTGTGCGGCGTGAGCGATCAAGGACCTGTGCAGCTGCGGGTGGCGATGGCCCAGGTGGACACCCGGGTCGGTGACCTCGAGGGCAACAGCGGGCTCGTCGTGCAGTGGACCGCGCGGGCGGCGCAGGAGGACGCGCACCTCGTCGTCTTCCCCGAGATGACCCTGACCGGCTACCCGCCCGAGGACCTCGTGCTGCGGGAGTCCTTCGCCCGCGCCAGCGAGCGCTCGCTGGTCGAGCTCGCGGCCACCCTCGCCGACCAGGGGCTGGGCGGCACCGCCGTCGTCGTCGGGTACCTGGCGCACACCGAGGGCGCCGGTCCCGCGCCGGTGGACTCGACGCCCACCGACGACGACCGCCCGGGCGACGCCAACCCCCGCCGGGGCGCACCCCGCAACGCCGCGGCGCTGCTGTTCGGCGGCGAGGTCGTCGTCCGCTACTACAAGCGGCACCTGCCCAACTACGGCGTCTTCGACGAGGCCCGCTACTTCGTGCCCGGCACCGAGCTGCCCGTGGTGCGGCTGCACGGCGTCGACGTCGCGCTGACGATCTGCGAGGACCTGTGGGTGGAGGGCGGCCCGTGCGGGGTCGCCGGGCAGGCCGGGGTCGACCTCGTCGTCTCCCCCAACGCCTCCCCCTACGAGCGGGCCAAGGACGACCTGCGGCTGCCGCTGGTCCGCCGCCGGGCGGCCGAGGCGGGCGCGACGATCCTGTACTGCAACCAAGTGGGCGGGCAGGACGAGCTGGTCTTCGACGGCGACTCGATGGCCGTCGCCGCCGACGGGACGCTGCTGGCCCGCTCCCCCCAGTTCGTCGAGCACCTGGCCACCGTGGATCTGGACCTCGACCCCTCCTCGGTGCCCGAGCGGCGCGAGGGCCGGATCGGGCCGATGACGGTCACCCGGCACGTCGTGTCCGAGGAGCCGGTGCCGGCGTTCGACCGCCGTCCCTCGACCGTCGCCGAGCCGCTGAGCGACTGCGAGGAGGTCTGGCGGGCACTCGTCCTGGGCCTCCGGGACTTCATCGACAAGAACGGCATGCCCTCGGTCGTCCTCGGCATGTCGGGGGGCATCGACTCCGCGCTGGTGGCGGCCCTCGCGGTCGACGCGCTGGGTGCCGACCGGGTGCACGGGGTGGGCCTGCCGTCGAAGTGGTCCAGCGAGCACTCCCTGGCCGACGCCGAGGACTCCGCCCGCCGGCTGGGCCTGCACTACTCCGTCGTCCCCATCGCACCGATGGTCGACGCGTTCGAGGCCGCGGTGGAGCTCTCCGGGGTGGCGGCGGAGAACCTGCAGGCCCGGGTCCGCGGCACGCTGCTCATGGCCCTGTCCAACCAGCACGGGCACCTGCTGCTGGCGACGTCGAACAAGAGCGAGGTGGCCGTCGGCTACTCGACCCTCTACGGCGACGCCGCCGGCGGGTTCGCCCCGATCAAGGACGTGCCCAAGACGCTGGTGTGGGACCTCGCGCGCTGGCGCAACGCCCATGCCCGCGACCGCGGCGAGACCGAGCCGATCCCGCAGAACTCGATCGACAAGCCGCCGTCGGCCGAGCTCGCACCCGGCCAGCAGGACAGCGACTCGCTGCCCTCCTACGAGGTCCTGGACGCGGTCATCGCCGACTACGTCGACCGCGACCTCGGCATGGCCGAGCTGCTCGAGCGCGGCCACGACCCGGAGATCGTCGCCCGGGTGCTGCGCCTGGTCGACACCGCGGAGTTCAAGCGCCGGCAGTCCGCACCCGGCACCAAGATCAGCCTCAAGGCATTCGGCCGCGACCGCCGGCTGCCCGTGACCAACCGGTGGCGGGAGACCCTGCCCACCGTGCGCGAAGGAGCTTCGGAATGAGCGAGTCGGTCCTGTACGGCGGGACATCGAGCGCGCGGGTGCGCATCCACCACCTGCAGCAGGCCAAGGAGCGCGGCGAGAAGTGGGCGATGCTCACCGCCTACGACACCTACAGCGCGGCCATCTTCGAGGAGGCCGGCATCCCGGTGATGCTGGTCGGCGACTCCTCGGGCAACGTCGTCCTGGGGCACAGCAGCACCGTGCCGGTGACCGTCGAGGACCTGCTGCTCATGACCAAGGCCGTCACCCGCTCGACCAAGCGGGCGCTGATCGTGGCCGACCTGCCCTTCGGCTCCTACGAGTCAGGCCCCCAGCAGGCCTTCGAGACCGCCGTCCGCATGATGAAGGAGGGCGGCGCGCAGGCGGTCAAGCTCGAGGGCGGCGTCCGCGTGGCCCCGCAGATCCGGCTGCTGCACGACGCCGGCATCCCGGTGATGGCGCACATCGGCTTCACGCCGCAGAGCGAGCACGCCCTCGGTGGGTTCCGCGTGCAGGGCCGCGGCGCCGGTGCCGAGCAGCTGCTCGCCGACGCCCGCGCGGTGCAGGAGGCCGGCGCCTTCGCCGTCGTCCTGGAGATGGTGCCGGCGGCGATCGCCGGCGAGGTGACCAAGGAGCTGGCCATCCCGACGATCGGCATCGGCGCCGGAGTCGACTGCGACGCCCAGGTGCTCGTGTGGCCGGACATGGCCGGGCTCAACTCCGGCCGGGTTCCGAAGTTCGTGAAGAAGTACGCCGACCTGCGGGGCGAGCTGCTGCGGGCGGCCCAGGAGTTCGCCGACGAGGTCCGTGGCGGCGTCTTCCCCGGCCCCGAGCACTCCTTCGAGTAAACCGGTGAGCAGCACACAGGACCGCACCGTTACCGTGGAGCGGTTGATCCGGGCGCCGGCCGGGGACGTCTTCGCCGTGCTGGCCTCCCCCGCTCGACACAGCGCCCTCGACGGCGGTGGGACGGTGGACGGTGCGCCCTCCGGCCCGGACCCCCTTCATCTCGGCGCCCGTTTCACCATGGCGATGCGGCAGGGTCCGTTCCGCTACCGGAGCGTCAACGAGGTCACGGTCTTCCATCCCGATCGGGAGATCGCGTGGCGGACCACCGGGGAATGGCGCGGGCACACCGTCGTCGGTGGTCAGTGGTGGCGCTACGAGCTCGTCCCGCGCGACGGGGGAACGCTCGTGCGCCACTCCTACGAATGGGGCCGCGCCCGGTTCCCCGTGCTGACGATCCGGTTGCCCGGGTATCCGGCGCGCATGGCGCTCACGATGCCGGAGTCGTTGCGCCGGCTGGACGAGGCCGTCCTCGACGCCGGCTGAGCAGCAGCCCGTAGCCCAGCGCGTTGAGCCCGAACGCGGTCGCGTAGACACCCAACTGCGTGTCGGGAGCGTGCTCGTCCAGGCCGAGCGGCCCGAACAGGTAGTGCCCGAGGAAGCCGCCGTCGTATCCGGCGTCCCCGCGCAGTGCCAGCTCCAGGTCGGTCAGCGGGCAGTCCGCGCCGGCCAGGTTCACCGCGAGGATCGCGAGGGCCACCGGGGCGTGCAGGAGGACCAGCCGGGGCCACCGGACGGCGAGCAGCGCACCGGTGAGCATGAACAGCACGGCGAGCCCGTGCACCACGGCCACCCCGGAGGCGAGCACCACCGCCCGAGTGTGCCCCGGCGGCGCCGTGCTGCACCAGCGCCGCCGGTGCATCCGCTCGAGTTGCGGGTTCTTCGCGAACGTTGCGGGTTCGATCCCGCCCGCGCCGTCCGGAAACCGCCAGCAGCGTGGGTCAGGCCCATCGGCGGCGTCCCCTCTCCAGGGCCCGGTGCACCCGCGGCCCCAGGACCCCTGGGGTCAGATCGGACCAGATCCACCGGACCACGCCCCAGTCCTCGTCCCTGATGACGTCCTCGCGGCGCTTCTCCTCCCACACCACGTCACCCGGGTCCTGGCCCGGCAGGAGCAACCGGCCGTACTTGATCCGCCCGTCGAACTCGCCGACCACCTGCTCCGCCTCCCAGGCGAAGTCCGTCCTGCCGACGAACGTCCCGCCCGACGTCCGCAGGTCGAGTTGGAGCGTCGACGGGGCGAGGCCGACGTGGTGGAGCAGCACCCGGCTGCGACTCTCACCGACGCTCACGCTCCTGCCGTCCGCGAAGTGCACGGCACGGGCGGCCGCACGCGCTCCCGGCATCCGACCCAGTGCCATCACGCCCTCGGCGAGGTGATCCGGGGCGAGCCGACGGCGGTGCAGCACGGAGTCGAGGGCGACGACCGCGGGCTCGAACGGCAGTGTCCGCGCCAGGTCGAGCGTGGTGCGGAGCAGGCTGGTGACGGCCACGCCCTCCACGGTGACGACGTCGTCCGCCCCGAGCCGCGCGACGTGCACGTGGAGATGCCGACCCACCTCGCCGTAGGCAGGAGGGGTCCGGGTGATGTGGACGCGGCCGAGCGGGATGCCCCACAGCGGCAGACCGTGGAGGACCGCCGCCGACGCGTGGCTCACCACCCCCGGCCGGCGCAGCGCTGCGAGGGTGGCGGTGACCATCCGGCGGTGCCGCCGGGCAGGATCACGGAGCGCGTCCGCCGGAGCGTAGGCCCCCGGGCGGACCCTCGTCAGCTCTCCGCGCCGCTGCCGGCGGGTGAGCTCTTCGTCGGACCACCCCTCCTGCAGGGCGGTGCGGCGGAGGACCAGGTCAGGCGGTTCCCAGGGGTGCATCCGTCGACGGTGGCCCACCCACTGGCTCTGGCGGGACCCCGTCCGGCGACCGGTGGACGACGAGCGGAGGTGTGGACGGCGCGCACATTCCGGGCGACTTCCGCACGCTGCGGGCGGGATCACGCCCGCAGAGTCGGCAACTCGCCCGCGGGGAGGCGGCCCGGCCCGGAACTCAGACGTCGGTGACGCGGATGCCGGCGTGCACCTTGTAGCGGCGGTTGACCGACACCAGGTTGATCGTCAGCGCCTCGACCTGGCGGGCGTTGCGGAGCCGCCCGGCGTAGATGCCGCGCATCCCGGGCAGCCGGCCGGCCAGCGCCTGCACGGTGTCCATCGAGGCGCGGTCGTCGCCCACGACCATGACGTCGCCGTCGATGGTGGGCTGGGAGAGGTCCTCGAGCAGCCGGGCCGAGAGGTGGTGGAAGGCGCCCACCACGTGCGAGTCCGGGAGCAGGGCGGCGGCCTGCTGCGCCACGCTGCCCTCCTCGACGTCGAGCACGTAGGCGCCGAGCTCGTCGAACCCCATGGGGACGACGCAGTCGACGACGATCTTGCCGGCCAGCGGGGCCGCCAGCTCGGCGACGGTCGCGGCGTGCCCGGCGAACGGGACGGCGATGATGACCAGGTCGGCGGCGCCCGCGACGTCGGCGTTGGAGCCGCCCTGCACGGAGACCTCCGTGCCGGCCGACGCCGTCGCCGCGCGGGTGGCGACCTCGGCGGCCACCTCCGCGGCGCGGTCGGCGTCCCGGGAACCGAGCAGGATCCGCTGACCGGCTGCGGCCAGGCGCACGGCGAGCCCGCGGCCCTGTGGCCCGGTCCCCCCGAGGATCCCGACGACCAGTTCCTCCACCGCACGACCCTCGGTCACGTCAGCCCCTTCTCCGGCACCGGACGGCCCGGCGCCTGGACCGATCATCCAGGGGGCGGCCCGGCGGCTGTCAGTCGCCCTCCCAGGCGCGGTCCTCCGCGGTGATCTGCTTCTCCCGCTCGGCCACCGAGCTGAGGGCCCGCTCGGCGTCCTGCGGGGTCTCGTACGGGCCGAGGCGGTGCCGTTCGGCGCAGCCGTCCCGCCCCTCGACGGTGTGGTGCTTCAGGCAGTAGAACCAGGGTCCGGTGGCCATGTGTGCCTCCTCGGTGCGGGCGGAGCCCCACTGTGCCACCGGAGCGCCGGTCACGGGTGGGGGACAGTGACGCAGCGAAAGCCCCGAAACGCGGAGCGGTACGGCATCCTGCACGCGTGATCGGCCGGCGCTCGCACGCACCCGACGTCGCCCGCGGCGATCGAGCCGAGGAGCGACGTCTGCCCACGGGGCTGGACTCCCGCGTCGCGGCGCACTCCCTCGCGGCGCTGCTGCTCATCGGCGCGCTGATGGGATCGCTGAACCTGCTGGTGGACGGCGTGCTGCGGGAGGGCGCCCCCCGGTGGGCCTACGCCGTCACCATGGTGCTGCTGTTCGCGCTCGCGGCGCACCTGGCCATCCGGGGGCGGGTCGGGCAGGCGCACACCTTCGTCCTGGTGCTCCTGGGCGACGTGATCTACCTCGTCGTCGTCCTCTGCATCGAGGACCCGCTGCGCTACGCCACGCCGCTCATGCTGCTGTTCCCCGCGCTCGCCGGCGCCTGGTTCCTGCCCCTGCGGCCGCTGTGCGTGCACATGCTCGCCACGACCGGGATCTGCCTGGCGGCCCTGTGGCCCAGCTACGACAACGCCGTCGGGCTGGTCGTGCAGGCCGGGGTCAGCGCCGGGACGCTGAATGCCGCGGCGATGGGCGTCTACCTGCTGCGGCAGCGGGTGCAGCGCCTGCTGGAGGCGACCGAGACGCTCAGCCACCAGGACTCGCTGACCGGGCTGTACAACCGCCGGTACCTCGTCGAGCAGGCGCCCCGGATGTGGCGCCAGGCCCGGCGCGACGGCGTCCAGCTCAGCGCCATGGTGCTGGACCTGGACCACTTCAAGCGGCTCAACGACGAGTTCGGGCACGCCGTCGGCGACTCCGTGCTGCGCGCCGTCGCCACGTCGCTGACCGGGGCGGTCCGCCCCGCGGACCTGCTGGCCCGCACCGGGGGCGAGGAGCTCGTCGTGCTCGGCTCGGTGGGCGTCGTCGCCGAGGGGCGCCGGCTGGCCGAGCGGCTCCGCGTCGCGGTCGCCCAGGCCCGCAGCGACGACGGCCACGCCGTGACCGCCTCCGTCGGCCTCGCCGTGGCCCGGCCGGTCGAGGGCGAGGACCCGGTCGCGGCACTGTGGCGGCTGATCGACCGGGCCGATGCGGCGATGTACGTGGCCAAGCGCGGCGGCCGGGACCGGGTGGCCCTGGCCGACCGGCCGCGGTCGCGCACCGGGCACGCCGAGTCCTCGACCTGGCAGCGCGGGCACGCACCCGCATCGGCGCCCTCGCCCCGAGCGGTGGGTTCGGCCGAACTCTGATTCTCTGGGGGCGTGCCCCCCGCCGAGCCGGACGCGACGCGCACGGTGCCCCTGCCGCTGCGCGAGCAGGCCGCGGTCCGCGACCGGTGGCTGAGCCAGCGGCTGCTGGACCTGCTGCCGGTGCTCATGGACCGGACCGGCATCGACCTGTGGATCGTCGCCGGCCGCGAGGGCAACGAGGACCCGGTGCTGGGCACGCTGCTGCCGGGTGCCTGGCTGTCCGCGCGGCGGCGCACCGTCCTGCTGCTGCACCGCAGCGACGACGGCGTCACGCCGGTGGCCGTCTCCCGCTACCCGGTGGGCCAGTTCCTGCCGGCGACGGCGGAGGACGGCGCGGGCCCGGCCGGCGACTGGGAGGTCGTGCGCCGCTTCGTCGAGCAGGCCCAGCCGGCGCGCATCGGCATCGACGTCTCGACCGACGTCGCCCTCGCCGACGGGCTCTCGCACACCGAGCACTGCGCACTCGTCGTGGCGCTGGGCCCCTACGCCGACCGCCTGGTGCCGGCCGAGCAGCTGGCGGTCGGCTGGCTGGAGACCCGCCTGCCCGAGGAGATCGCGGCGCTGCACGCGCTCAACCGGCTGACCCACGAGGTGATGGCGGAGGCCTTCACCACCGCGGTCGTCCCGGGCAGCACGACGGCGATCGACCTCGCCTGGTGGCTGCGCCAGCGGCTGCACGACCTGGGGGTCGAACCGTGGTTCCAGCCGTCGGTGGCGCTGCAGCGGGCCGGCGTCCCGCTGGTGGAGCAGAACGGCGCGCTGCTGCCCGCGGTCCCCTACGACGCGGTGATCGAGTCCGGCGACCTGGTGCACTGCGACGTCGGGCTGACCAGCCTCGGCCTGCGCACGGACAGCCAGGGCAACGCCTACGTCCTGCGTCCCGGGGAGACGGCGGCCCCCGAGGGACTCGACCTGCTGGTGGCCGAGGGCCGGCACATGCAGGACCTCACCACGGCGGAGCTGATCCCCGGCCGGACGGGGAACGAGGTGCTGGCGGCGGCGCGGGCGGCCGCCGCCCGGGCGGGTATCGACGCCGACGTCTACTCGCACCCCGTCGGCGTCCACGGGCACGGCGCCGGCCCGGCCATCGGGCGGTGGGACGAGCAGGACGGCGTGCCGGGCGCGGGTGACCACCGCGTGCACGTGGACACCGTCTTCGCCCTCGAGCTCGCCGTCCGCCGGGCGGTGCCGGAGTGGGGCGGGCAGTGCGTGCGGCTGGGCCTCGAGCAGGGCATCGCGCTGACCGCTGCGGGGGTCGAGTACCTCGACGTCCGCCGGGCCGGCCTGGTGCTGGTACCGGCCGGCTGAGCGTCGGCCGGCCGGGCCGCTACTTCTTCTTCTGCTTCTTCTTCTCGCGGGCCTCGGCGGTCTTCCTGTTGCTGGCCTTCTGGATCGCGTCGACCAGTTCCTTCTTCTTCATCTTCGAGCGACCCGAGACACCTAGCTTCTTCGCCAGCGACAGCAGGTGGTCCTTGGTGGCGTTGGCGTCCACCCCGCCCTTGGTCTCCCGGTTCGTGCCGCGTCCACCCTTCGCCTGCTCGTCGGACGGGCCCTTGCGGCCGCCCTCCTTGCGCTCCCAGTGGTCGCCGACCTTCTCGAAGGAGTGCTTCACCGCCGCCCAGGCCACCTGGTGGGCGCGCCGCTCGTCGCCGTACTCGCCGGCGGCCGAGTCGTACGCCTTGGCGAACGTGCGCTGGGCCTTCTTCGGCGACCGCTGCAGCGTGCTGGGCAGCTCCGACTGCTTGGCGTCGCCCTTCGTGGTGGTCTTCGGCATGACCTCTCCTTGTCGGTGTGCTGGTCAGCGCCCTACCCGCGGCGCACCGCGTGATCACCTCGGCGTCCCCCGATCAGGCGGAGAGGAACGGGGCCAGCGCGTCGACGAGCTCCTGCGGGGCCTCCTCGGCCATGTGGTGGCGGCTGTCCACGGGCCCGCCGCCACGCAAGTCGGTCGTCCAGTCCGCCCAGATCCGGCGCGGGTCACCGTGCAGCTGCTCGAGGTCGTCCCGCGCCGACCAGAGCACCAGGGTGGGGCAGCCGACGCGCCGCCCGGCCGCCCGGTCGGCCTCCTCGGCGGTCCGGTCGACGCCGAGGCCGGCCCGGTAGTCCTCGATCATGGCGTGCACGGTCGCCGGGTCCCGGATCGCGGCGAGGTGGTCGGCGTGGTTCTCCTCCCCCATCGCCTCCGCCTTCCCCGGCGCCAGCGAGCCGTACCAGCCCTCGGGGTCGGCGGAGATGGCGCGCTCGGGCTTCTCCGGCTGGGCGAAGAAGAACCAGTGCCACCAGGCGGTGGCGAACCGCGCGTCGGCGCGCTCGAGGTGCTCCACGATCGGGATGCAGTCGAACACGGCCAGGTGGGTGACGGCGTCCGGGTGGTCCAGCGCCGTCCGCAGCGCCACGTAGCTGCCACGGTCGTGCCCGACGACGGCGAACCGGTCGTGCCCCAGCGAGCGCATCAGCGCGACGACGTCCCCGGCCATGGCCCGCTTGGAGTACGGCGCGTGGTCCGGCGTGGTCGCGGGCTTCGACGAGCCTCCGTAACCCCGCAGGTCGGGGCAGACGACGGTGTGCCCGGCCGCGACGAGCAGCGGGGCGACGCGGTGCCAGGTCGTGTGCGTGCGCGGGTGCCCGTGCAGCAGCACGACCGGCGGCCCCGCGCCACCGGTCCGGACCCGCAGGACGACGCCGTGGCCGACGTCGACCCGCGACTCCTGGAACCCCTCGAAGAACCGGCTCAGGGCAGGTCGGCGGTGTCCGAGGACTGCCGGTGCCCGCCCTGGGCGTCGTCGGGGTCGGGGTGGATGGTCCGCTCCTCCGACTCGGCGAGGATGACCTCGGCGGCGACCTCCTCCATGCCGCTGCCCTTCATGCCCTTCTCCTCGGGCAGGAGCTCGGCCCGGCTCGCGACGTTGCGCTCGGTGACGTTCTCCAGGGCCTCGCGGCTCGGCTCCTTGTGCGTGGTCATGTCAGAACCTCTCCTGCTCGGTGCCGATGCCCAGGGCGCGGGCCACGTCCTGGACGTTCTCGAACTGCTGCCCGGCAGGGAGCCGCCGCAGGTCGGCGAGCACCCGGTCGGGCGCGGTGCCCTCCTGCGCCTTCGCGACGAGCTGGTCGCGATCGGCCGGCCACACCTCCTTGCCCAGGGCCTCGGCGAGCGCCGCGCGGCGCTCGATGTCGCCCTCGTCGGTGCCGGGCGGGGTGGCGGGCTGGTGCGGGTCGGTCACGGGTTCTCCTCCTGGGGGTGGTGCGGGGTCACTGACCCGACGACGTCGAGTCGTCGGTGTACCTGAGGACGGCGGCCACGGGCACCTGGTCGGGCATCGCCGCCTGCGGGACGACGACGACCCCCGAGGAGCCGGCGACGGCCGCCTGGACGAACGCCCGGTCCGCGGGTACCGCGGTGCCGTCGGTGCCGAGGGCCTCCATGTCCTGCTGCTTCACGCCCAGCTCGAGCGGCGAGCCGCCGACCAGGAGCGTCTCGTCGTCGGGGTCGTCGGCGAGCACCAGCGTCTCGACCTGCCCCTTGCGCAGGGCCTCGACGACGCGGTCGCGGCCGGTCACCGACAGGCCGTGTGCGGCCGCGGCCTGCACCTTCTCCACGGTCTCGGCGATCTCGCGCGCCTCGTGCTCGGCGACGAGCTCGGCCTCGCGGGTGTCGACGGGCTCACGACTGGCCCCCGCCGCCCGCCCGCCCTCGTCCATCGAGACGATCAGGTGCGACCACGACCCGGCGCGGTCGGTGAGGATCTGCCGGGCGCGCACGTCACCGGCGACGAGGACGAACCGCACCGAGTGGCGGCGGACCATCGCGTCGATCTGCTTCGCGACGCCGTCGACGTTGTGGATCCAGAGGTTCTCGGTGTTGTGCTGGTAGCGGTGGTGGGCCCAGCCGCCGCCCTGGAACTTGCGGATGTGCAGGGTGTCCCCCTCGACCGAGGCCTGCTCGTCGTCCCGCTCGGGCAGGTTGGCGAAGGTGATGTCGGCGCCGACGCGGTCGATGAGCACCACGACGTGCGGCACGCGGCCGGCCAGCTGGCGCAGCACGGGCAGCACGTCGGGCTGCGGCGCCCAGTCGGCGATCTCGCGGGCGGGTGCGTCCACCAGCGGCTGGTCGAGCACCACCGAGCCCGTGGAGTCGACGATCAGCGCCCGGCCACGCAGGGTGCCGACCTCGCCGCCCTCGTTGCCCTCGAGCAGCCGGCCGCGCACGGCGTCGACGACCGGCTCCGGGGCGCCTTTCCCGCTCAGCTCCTCGGCGATCGCGCGGACCCGGAGGTCCAGCTCGGTGTCGGCGTTCTCGGTGGTGTGGGTGACATCGGCGCAGACCGTGGCGAGGGGGCCGGCGGCCGCGAACACCGGCTCCAGGAAGGACACGTTCATGGCGGGGCGACAACTCCTCGATCGGCGGAGGACGCGGCGGCCGGGTCTGAGCAGCGACGACGTCGTGGTCGCCGCCTACCCACCGGCCGCTGCCTCACACCCGGTGTCGGATCCGCCGGGCGGGGGTAGGCGCCGGGCAGAAACGACCACCCGCCGAGAGGACGTGACGTGCCCGAGCGCGATCTGCCGCTGAAGGACTACGACCACCTGCCCGTGGGCTCGTTGACCTCCCGCATCCGCACGCTGGACGCCGAGGACCTGACGACGCTCCTGGACTACGAGCGGGCGCACGGCAACCGCTTCCAGGTCGTCACCGTGATGGAGAGCCGGCTGGCCGGCCTCCGGAGCGGGGCCCAGCCGTCGGGCGGGGACCCGGCGGCCACGGGCGCGGACGCTCCACCGGCTCCCGCGGGCGGTTCCAAGGCGTCCGAGGCGACCTCCGGTCCCCCGGTGAACCCGCCGTCGCAGGGCGACCCGACCAACCCGTCCCAGCCGCGCTAGCCCTGCTGACCTGCCCCCTGGCGACCGTGGACGACGCCGCGCGCGCCTACGTCGACGCCCTCGACCCCGACGGCCGGGCGCTGTTCGACCGGCTGCACGCCGTGATCCTGGCCGAGCACCCCGGGGCGACGGTCCGCTCCGCGTACAAGATGCCCACCTACGACGTCGGCGGACGGAGCCTGCACGTCGGGGTGTGGAAGCACGGGCTCTCGCTGTACGGCTGGAGTGCGGAACGCAGCGGCGGGTTCTGCGACCGCTACCCGCAGCTGTGCGGGGCCAGGGGAACGCTGAAGATCCCGCACGCCGACGCCGCGCGGATCCCCGACGAGCACCTGCGCGACCTGGTCCGCGCCGTCCTCGGCTGAGGCCGCTCGGCGGGCGGGAAGGTCTGGTCCACCCGCGGGACGGCGTGCAGGCTGACGAGGTGAGCGAGCCGCGCCTGCACGCCTACCTCAGCTACCAGGACGCCCCGGCCGCGCTGGACTGGCTCGGCGCCCTCGGGTTCACCGTGTCCGCCCGCCAGGACGGGCCGGACGGATCGGTGGTCCACAGCGAGGTCCGGCTGGGCGATGTCGTGCTCATGGTGGCCAGCGCGGACGCCGACTACGACGTCCCGGGCCTGCACGGTCGGTCCACCGGCAACGGTCTGTACCTGCGCGTGGACGACGTCGACGACATGTTCGACCGGGCGGTCTCCGCCGGCGCGCAGGTGGTCATCGACCCCGAGTCGACGGAGTGGGGCACCCGCCGGGCGCGGGTCCTCGACCCCGAGGGGCACGAGTGGAGCTTCGGCAGCTATGCCCCCGGGCAGGCCTGGCAGTGAGGCACCGCGCGTCCACCTGGCGGACCGCGCGGCCTGGCGGACCTGGCTGGCGGCGCACGGAGCGACCAGCCGAGGGATCTGGCTGTGCGGCGTCAGGAGGCCGGACACCCGCGCCACCCGGACAGCGACGACGGCCTCCGAGGCCGCCGCGGGCCGGCGTGCCAACCAGTGACGACAGCCCCAGAGCGCCCGCCCGCGGGAGCAGTGACGACGGCCCGGGTCACGGTCGATCGAGGACGCGCCGTGCGTCGGCGAGCACCGCCTCGCTGAGCACGGGGGCCCAGCTGCTGGTCAGCCGTCGGAAGTAGTCGCCGTGCCGGTCGAGGAACTCGGCGGACTGCTCGGCGATGTCGAGCTCGTTGACGATGCTCAGGTCGGTGAAGGCCCGGAGCTGGTCCTGGTCGAGGACCTCGCTGTCGCTGGTGAACCGGTTCCAGACCCGCCCGGTGTCGGCGAGGGCGTCCCAGGTACGGTCCCGGTCGCAGGCGCCGTAGCGGTAGACGAGCTGCTCGGCGTCGTCGCCGATGATCCCGGCGAGCAGCGGCCGTTCCTCGAGACCCAGCAAGGTGACGTCGAAGCCGTCGGTGCCGTAGACGGCGTGCGCACGGGCGGCGAGCTGGACGGCCTCAGGCGCCCCCAGCTGCGCGAGACGCTGCTGCACCCGGGACAGGTGGTCGGACAGCGTGCCGCCGGGATGCTGGATGTCTCCGGCTCCCCGCTCGAGCAGCAGCCGTGCGATCGCCGTGTCCGTCGCCATGGCAGGGAACGCTAGGACACGCTGGTCCGGGGCTGCGCGGCGCACGTGCCGACGACCTGCGCTACGCGGGCTGCTTCTCCGCGACGACGTCGAGCTGCTCGATCGTGGGCTCCGAGAACAGCACCCCCGTGTTCTCCCCGAGCGCCTTGGCGACCTCACCCGAGAGGTGCGCCTGGCGCCCGTCGTCGTCGGGGAAGGCGTCGAAGATCCCGAAGGACGAGGGTCCGAACTGGACGCCGAACCACCGGACGGTCTTGGGCTCCCCTTCGACGATCGACAGGCCCTGGTCCAGGAAGGCGCGGACGTCGTCCTCCTTGCCGGGCAGTGCCTCGAGGCGTACCAGAAGGGCTTTGCTCACCTGCGTTGCCATCGGAGCTCCCTCTCATCGGGTGGGCCGGTCCCGACGACACTGCCGCGCTGATCGCCACGGTGTCCATCCGGAGAACTGCCGATGTCGGCGGGGATCAGAGCATCTCGAGCGGCACCTTGCGGGACGGCGGTGGGAACGTCCGGTCGAGCTCGTCGAGCTCCTCCGGGCTGAAGGCGATCTCCATCGCGGCGCGGTTCTCCGCCACCCGCTCCGGGGTGGGGGCCTTCACGACGGCGAAGATCTCGGGGACCCGCAGCACCCAGGCGAGGGCCAGCTGGGCCGGCGTCACCCCCTTCGCGCCGGCCATGTCGCGGACCGCGGGGTGCCTGAGCAACCGGCCGTGGTCGACCGGCGAGTACGCCATGAGCGGCATGCCGGCCTCGCGGCACCGCGGGAGGAGGTCGAACTCGGGTCCGCGGCGGGCGAGGTTGTAGAGCACCTGGTCGGTCTGCACGCGCGTTCCGGCGGGCACCGAGGCCAGCTCGTCGACGTCCGGGGCGTCGAGGTTGCTCACCCCCCAGCCGCCGATCAGGCCCGCCTGCACCAGCTCCTCGAACCCCGCCACCGTCTCGGCCAGCGGCACGCGTCCGCGCCAGTGCAGCAGGTACAGGTCGAGGTGGTCGGTGCCCAGCCGCTGGAGGCTGGCCCGGCAGGCCTCCACCGTCCCGCGGCGGGTGGCGTGGCTGGGCAGCACCTTGCTGACGAGGTAGACCCCGTCCCGCCGACCGGCAATGGCCTCGCCGACGAGCTCCTCGGCGGCGCCGTTGCCGTACATCTCGGCGGTGTCGATCAGCGTCAGGCCGCTGTCGATGCCCGTGCGCAGGGCGGCCAGCTCGGTGGCGCGCCGGGCGGGCTGCTCACCCAGGTACCAGGTGCCCAGGCCCAGTGCCGGGACGGTGGCCCCGCCGGGGAGGGACACGGTGCGGATCGTGGGTGCGGTCATGGCGGAGGTCCTCGGGGTGCGGGTCGTGGAACGCACGAGGGTCTCACCGGCCCCTCGACGGTTCTCCTGACGATGGGCCGCGCGATGATGCGGCAGCCGGGCGGACCGCCGGGGCTGGGCGGACACGGCTGTTGTTCCCCGGCTCTCAGGGCGTAATCGGGTTTGCTCGGTCCAGGCCGGTGGCGGTGTCCGGACCCCTCGACGCTGCGTGTCGTACGGCGGCGGCGATGTCCCGCACCGCTGGACGGAGCGAGCCGGTAGCGCCCGAGACCACTGACGGCTGTCCTCACGGGACCTGACCTCGTGGCTGCTCGTCGTGCTCGACGGCTCCCTCTCCCGGCTCGCCGCCGATCCGGAGTTCACGGCCGAGCACCAGCGCGCCACCCTGCGCGACGTGGTCCGCCGCGTGCTCGCCCCTGCCCCACCCGCTCAGGACGGCTCGTCCCGCTAGGGCTCGCAACATCGCGGCCTCCGGTCAGGTCGGTGGCGAGCAGCACGACCAGGACCGCGCCTGCCAGGACAGCTGCGGCGAGGAACCCGGTGGTGACGGCGACGGCGTCCGCCACCGGGCCGAGCAGCAGCGGGGACAGGAACTGCCCCAGGAAGATCGCCGTCCCGGACAGCGCCATGACGCGGCCGCGCAGCCGCTGCGGCGAGGCATCCTCGAGCACGATCGTCAGCGACGGGAGGGCCAGGGCCATCCCGACGCCGAAGGCGGCCTGCGCGAGCACGACGATGCCGAGGACGTCGGTGGTGGCGAGGGCGACGAAGGCGGCCGTCCAGGTCAGGTAGGTGCCGCGCAGCAGGCCGGCGTGCCCGACGCGGGCGACGGCGGCGGCGTAGCCGAGCCCGGCCACGCTCATCGCGACGGACATGGACGTGCTCAGCGCGGCGACGGCGAACGGCGCGCGGACACCGAGCTCGGCCTGCCGCAGCGGGACCAGGACGAGCAGCCCGTACAGCAGGACGGTCCCGGTCGCGAGCAGACCGCAGAGGCCCACGATCCGCGGACGGCGGCGCAGCAGTTGCCCGACGCGCTCAGCGTCGTGTCCGTCGTCCGCCGCGGCCCCGGCGCCTCCGCTCTGCGCCGTCTCATCGGTCCGCGGCGGCAGAGCCAGCCACGTCGCCACGCCCAGGGGGATGCCCACCAGGTACAGCGCGAACGGGGCCTGCCACGAGAGACCGCCGAGGGCGCCGCCGAGCAGCGGCCAGGCGACCCCGCCCAGACTGGTCGCCGTCGTGCGCCACCCCATGACCTGGTCCCGGCGCGCGCCCCGGTGCAGCTCCAGGAGGACCACGGTGGTGCCGGTGAAGACGGCGGCGGCGCCGATGCCGAAGACGATCCGGGTGGCGATCAGCGCGGCGTAGGAGTCGACCACCAGCCCGGCGCCACCGGCGCCTCCGTACACCAGCAGTCCGGCCGCCAGCGGGGCGCGCGACCCGTACCGGTCGATAGCCCAGCCCACGAGCGGACTGGCCAGCGCCAGGCTCAGGGCGTGGCTGGTCAGCACCAGGCCGGCCGCGGTGCTGCTCAGCGAGAGCTCTGCACGGATCAAGAGCAGCACCGGGGACAGCACCGCGCCGGCCATCACCGTCAGCGTCGAGCCGAGCAGCAGCACCACCAGTGCGCCGGAGCCGCCCCGCCCCTCCGGCTCCTCGGCACCCGCGAGCGGTGCGGTCGAGGGCGCGTCCACGTGCCGGGGCTCAGGCCGGGTAGGCACGGTTCGCCCGCCCGGCGCGCAGTGCGACGGCCCACCAGGTGAGCTGGTCCAGCAGCCGGGCCGCGGCGACCGTGACCGCGTCCGGGTCCTTCACCGCCCCGTCGCCGTCGAAGCACTCCCAGGCCAGCGGAAAGCTCACCGTCTCGCGGACCGTGACGGCGTGGAGCTCGGCGAACACCAACCGCAGGGCCTCGACCGCCCGCAACCCACCGGAGATGCCGCCGTAGGAGACGAAGCCGATGGGCTTGGCGAACCACTCGGCCCGCAGGCTGTCGACCGCCGCCTTCAGCGGTCCCGGGAAGGAGTGGTTGTACTCCGGCGTTACCACCACGACGGCGTCCGCTCCGGCGATCGCGGTGGCGAAGTCCTCACCGGGCACGTCGAGCGCCGCCAGGTCGACCACGTCCACCGCCAGGTCCGCCCGGCATGCGGCCTCGCCGGTGAACCAGGAGGCCACGGTGGGCCCGAAGCGTCCGGGTCGTGTGCTGGCCACCAGGACGGCGAGTCGGAGGGGGGCGTGGTCCATGCGGGAGATCTCCTCAACGGCGTGTACGTGCCGGGAGGGGGTCCGACCCGGCGCGCCGCACGCTAGGACCTCAACAATTGTTAAGGTCAACTCGTGGACCCGACGCAGGAAGCCGACGGCTCACCGCCCGGGGGGCGCGATCGGCGGCCGATCGCGCGCGAGCTGACCGTCGGGCAGCTCGCCGCCCGCGGCGGCGTGACGGTCTCGGCACTGCACTTCTTCGAACGGGTCGGCCTGCTCACCAGCACACGCACGGCCGGCAACCAGCGCCGCTACCGCCGGGACACACTGCGCCGGATCGCGCTCATCCGCGTCGCCCAGCGGACCGGCATCCCGCTGAAGGAGGTCGCCGAGGTCCTGGCTGTGCTGCCGCAGCAACGGACCCCGACCCGCGAGGACTGGGCGCAGCTGTCCCAGAGCTGGCAGGCGCGCCTCGACCAGCGCATCCGTCGTCTCCAGCAACTCCGCAACGAGTTCACCGACTGCATCGGCTGCGGCTGCCTGTCCATCGACCGCTGCCTCCTGGTCAACCCCGACGACCAGCTCGGCGCGAACGGACCAGGACCACGAGTGCTCGACCTGGAACCCGCCGAGCCCCCCAGGGATCAGCTGCCCTGATCCTCGGGATCCCGCGGCGAGCCGTCCGGTGTGCAGCCGGGTGGCGGCTCGGTGATCAGGGAGAGCCGGCGACCCCGGCCATGGACACGTCGGCGATGAGGTCCTCCAGGTCCGGGAGCGGGGCAGGCCGGCCGAAGAGATACCCCTGGGCGAGGCGGCAGCCGAGGCGCTCCAGGATCTGCACGTGCGCCGGCCGCTCGACGCCCTCGGCGATCACTCGCAGGCCGAGGGTCTCGGCGAGCTGCAGGATGGCGCCGGCGAGCACGACCGCGTCGGCGTCGGTGTCGAGCGGGTCGACGAAGCTCCGGTCGATCTTGAGGGTGCGCAGCGGGAAGCGCTGCAGGTAGGCCAACGACGAGTAGCCGGTGCCGAAGTCGTCGATGGCCAGGTGGACGCCCTGCGCGGCCAGTGCCTGCATGCGGTGCGCGGCGGTTCCCGGGTCGCTCATCACGACCGTCTCGGTGATCTCCAGGGTCAGCTGAGCCGGCGACAACCCACTGCCGGCCAGCGCCGCACGCAGATCCTCGGCGAGGTCGGGGTGACCCAGCTGCCGGGCGGAGAGGTTCACGCTCAGCGTCAGCGGGTCCACGGTGGGGTGGGCGCGCCGCCAGGCAGCGACCTCGGTGCAGGCGCGCTCCAGGATCTGTCGACCGATGGGCAGGATCAGATCGGTCGACTCGGCCAGAGGGATGAAGACGTCGGGCGGGACGAGCCCGCGCGTCGGGTGCTGCCAGCGGGCGAGCGCCTCGAGTCCGGTGAGCCGGCCGGTACCGAGTTCCACCACCGGCTGGTACCACGGCCGGATCTCCCCGCGGTCCACTGCCAGCCGCAGCTCCGCCTCGAGCTCCAACCGCTCCAGCGCCTGCTGGTGCATGGCGGGCTCGAAAACCTCGGCCCGGCCGCCGCCGGCCCGCTTGCCCGCGTACATCGCCAGGTCGGCGTCGCGCAGCAGCGTGCCGGCGTCCCGGTCACCCACGCCGACCACGCCGATGCTGGCGTCCAGCACGAGGCTCCGGCCGGAGACCTGCACCGGACGGCGGATGGCCTCCCGGAGCCGGTGAGCGGCATCCAGCGCACCCGAGGACCCGGCCGGGTCGGCGACGAGCACGGCGAACTCGTCCCCACCGAGCCGGGCGCACATGTCGGTGTCCCGGACCACCTGCCGGAGCCGGCCGGCCATCTCGATCAGCACCTCGTCGCCGACGAGGTGGCCGAAGGAGTCGTTGACGGACTTGAAGTCGTCGAGATCGACCAGGAGCAGCGCCCAGTGGCCGCTGTCGGCGCCGAGCTGCCCGATCCGCCGCAGCAGCAGCCGGCGGTTCGGCAACCCGGTCAGCGGATCGTGGTCCGCGCTGTGGGCCAACTGCGACTGGGTGCGCTCGAGCCGATCCGCCATCGCGTCGAACGCCACGGCCACCTGTCCGAGCTCGTCGGGCCGGACCGCACCCACGCGGGAGGAGAGCTCTCCGCGCCCCAGCTTCTCCGCCGCCGCCCGGAGGGCCATCAGCGGACGCAGCACCGAGCGGGCCAGCCGTGATCCGACGACGGTGGCCACCAGGAGCCCGCCGACGCAGACGCCGGCGAAGGCCATCAGCGCCTCCTCGCGAGCCGCGGTGATCGCCGCCAGGTGCGCATCCCACTCGCTGCGGGGCCCGGTGACCAGCCGGTGCGCCGACTCGTTGATCTGACTGAGGGAGAAGTACGCCAAGGCGGCGAGATTCAGCAGCGGCAGCAGCATGATGGCGACGCCCAGCCGGAAGCGGGTCGTCAGCGACATCCGGCGGAGCCACCGAGTCCGGGCCACCGTCGTCTCGTTCGTCACGCGGGAGGCATCGACAGGACTGCGAGCGCGCTGAACCGGCCGGCCGGCCGGTCACTCCTTTCGGGTCGTCCACCGCACCGACGGGCGGGGAGACCGTGTGCCGGCCGGGCGCCGCCGAGGTGCTACCCCGGCTGACCCTCGACGTCCCGGGGAGGTGGCACGTTCGGTGGGACGACGTTGGGGCCGGCCTGGGCTGGCCGTGGTCGGTCCTGCCGGAACAGCCGGATGGCGATGAGGGCGACGTCGTCGTCCGGCTCGGCCGGCAGCATCCGGGCCAGCAGCTCGTCGCACAGCTCGTCGAGGTCCCGGCCGGCGAGGTCCTCCAAGGTGTCCTGCAGGCGCTGAGTGCCCTGGTCGAGGTCCTGGTCGCGGCGCTCGACGAGCCCGTCGGTGTAGAGGAGCACCACCGCGTCCCGATCCAGCACGACCTCGGACTCGTGCCGTGCACTGTCGGGTCGCACTCCGAGCAGCAGATCCGCCCTGGCGCCGATCAGCGGGTGCACGGTGCCGTCGGGGTTGATCACGAACGGCGGCGGATGGCCGGCGTTCGAATAGCGCAGGCGGGTGATCCCCCGCGCCAGCTCGTCGGGGGTCTGCTCCAGCCGGGCGAGTGCGACGGTGGCCGCGGTGCCGACCATCAGCCGCTCCATCACCTCGTCGGCCTGGCGGAGGATCGCTGCGGGGTGCTGGTCGTCCAAGGCGCCGATCGACCGGACGATGGTGCGGATCTGACCCATCGCGGCGGCGGCCTGGGTGTCGTGGCCGATGACGTCGCCGATGGCCAGCACGGTGGCGCCCCCGGGCTGCAGGAACGCGTCGTACCAGTCGCCGCCGACCTGCGCTGCCTGGGCTGCGGGTACGTAGCGGACGACGATCTGCCCGTGGTCGGGTTGCGGTGGTGCGGTGAGCAGCGACCGCTGCAGACCCTCGGCCAGGCTGCGCTGCTCGCGGTAGAGCCGGGCGTTGTCGAGGGCCAGGCCCGCGCGCCCGGCGATGTCCGCGGCCGTGTCGAGGTCCTCGGCGGACACCGCGCCGCGAGCGGGGCCGTTGAACAGCGTCAGCAGGCCGCCGGTCCGGCCGCGGCCCCTCAGCGGCAGCACGGCCACGCTCTCCGGGGCCAGTTGCTCGATCAGCTCGGTGGCCTCGCCGGCGGTCAGCACCGCGCGGATCTGCTCGGTCGCGTCCCGCTCGACGATCACGGGCTTCCCTGTCGTCAGGGCGCGGGCCAGCAACGACTTGTCGGTCGCCGCGGTCACCCGGACACGGGCGTAGGCCTCGACCAGTGGCCGTTGGTCCGGATCGGCATGCCAGTGCCCGACGTCGCGCAGCGCACGTCGGACGTTGGTGTGCTGCTCGTCGCTGACCAGGCTGACCAGGCACCAGTCGGCCAGCATCGGGACCACCAGCTGAGCGAGACGGGCGACAGCCTCCTCGGCGTCCAGGGTGTCGGTGAGCTGGCGGGTGACCTGGGCGAGCAGTTCGTTGCGTTGCTGGACCCGGTACCGCTCGGTGATGTCCAGGAAGTAGAGCGCCACTCCGCCGCCCTCGGGCGTTGCTCGCACCTCGTACCAGGCGTTGAGCGGTTCGGGGTAGTAGGCGTCGAAGGTGGCCGGCTGACCGGTGTCCTTGGCCCGGCGGTAGCCGGCTTCGAAGTCGGTGCCGACGGTCGAGGGGAACAGCTCCCAGATGATCCCCCCGATCAGCTCGGCGCGCGGTCGCCCCAGCGCCTTCTCGGCCTGCGCGTTCACGTAGGTGATCCGCCAGTCCGCGTCCATGGCCAGATAGCCGACGGCCATGCCCTCCAGGGCGCCGGCAACGCGGTCCTGGGACAGCCGGCGGTCGGTGACGTCCCAGGCGGCGCCCAGCAGCCGGACGGCGACCCCGGCCTCGTCGCACAGAGCCCGACCCCGCGCGGCGATCCACCGCAGCGACCCGTCGGCGCGCACCACCCGGTACTCGGCCTGGTAGTCGCCGCACTCGGCGATCGCGGAGTGGAGCAGTTCTCCGACCTGGCCCACGTCGTCGGGATGGATGCGTGCGTTGAATCCCTCGATCGTCTGGTCGAAGGTCGCCGGTGTCAGGTCGAACAGCTCCAGCAGCCGGTCGTCCCACGCCAGCCGGCCGGTGCTCAGATCCCAGTCGAAGGTGCCGATCCCGGCTGCGGCGCGGGCCAGGTCCAGCAGCTCCACCGACTCCGGGGAGACCTCGACATCACGGACGTCGGCGGCCCCAGCCACCGCAGCGCCCTCGTCGGCGTCCGCCCGTCCCCCGGCCACCTGCACCCGCCTCGTCCATCGCCGTCGGGGCCAGGCGGCCCCGTTGCATTGTGCCCGACCGGTGTCCCCGCGCAGATCGCAGGCGTGGGCACCCGACCGGCCGGGCGCCGCTCGGGTGGCCGATTGTGCGACGGCGCCTACCGTGGACGGGGCCGCCTCACCCGGACACGCGCGGCGATGATGGGGGTTGGACCGTTGGGCCTCGAGACCACTCGGACCACTGACGACCGCGGCCGACCGCCCGGCACGGAGCCGGACGGCTGTGCGGGGCCGGGATTCCGGCACGACGCGGTGCTCTACGACTCTCTCGACGAGCTGGCCGCCATCGCCGCCCCGTTCCTCCTCGAGGGGTTGGCCGCCGGGGACGGTGCGGTGATCGCCGCTGGTCCGGCCACCACCGCCGCGATCCGGGCAGCCGTCGGCGACCACCCGCTGGTGCTGTCACTCGAGAGGCAGGCGCTGTACCGGGCGCGGACCCCGACGGCGATCAAGGCGTTCCGCGGGCTGGGTGAGCAGGCCAGCCCCGGGCGACGGGTCCGCGTCGTGGGCGAGGTCGACTTCGGCACCACCACCGCCGACCGGGTCGAGTGGCAGCGGTACGAGGCGGTCATCAACGCCGCGTTCGCGTCGTCGCCGCTGTGGGGCCTGTGCGCGTTCAGCACCGACCTGCCCGAACCGCTGCTGGCCACCGCCCGGCACACCCACCCACACCTGGTCGACGACGACGGGCGCGCCACCAACGCCGACTACGTCGATCCGGTGACCTATCTGGCCGGCCTTCCGGTACCCGACGAGCCGCTGGAACGCACCCCGCCGGCGCTGGCCGCCGACGACGTCACCGACTTCATCGCGCTCCGCCGGGCCGTCCGCGCCCACCTGGCCGCCGTCGACGGCCCTCCCGACCTTCTCGAGGACTTCCAGCTGGCCGTGGACGAGATGACCTCCAACGGCATCCGGCACGGTCGTCGACCGGTCAGCCTGCGACTGTGGACCGCCCCGGGGACGGTCGTGTGCACCATTCGCGACGCCGGAGCCGGACCGAGCGACCCGTTCGCCGGATACGGACCGGCGCACGGCGAGGACCTGTCGGCGGGCGGCATGGGGCTGTGGCTGGCCCGTCAGCTCTGCGACCACGTGGCTCTGCGGGCCGGGGAGCGCGGCAACAGCGTCCGACTCACCACGCACTGGTCCTAGGCAGCATTTCCTGCTCGACGCTGTTACGTCTCGATGTCGGCGAGCAGGGCGCCGACGGCGGCGCGAACGCGGTCGCTCTGCGCCTGCAGCACAGCGGCCAGGGCGGTGTCGGGGACGCCGACGTCCTCCAGCCGGCCGCAGATCTCGGCCAGGCCGGTGGCGCCCATGGCGGCGCTGCTGCCCTTGAGCTTGTGCGCGAGCCGGGCCATCGAGGCGTCCTCGTCGACCGGCGGCACGGGCGCCGCGAGGATCGCCGCCACCATCGCGTCCATGCCGGTCAGGTACTCGCGGTAGAGGTGCGCGAAGCCCTCGTCCCCGAGGTCGCGCAGCTCCGCCACGGTCGCGGCGTCCAGCACCGCGTGGAGGGTCGGGGCGTCGTCCTCTGCCCGGGGCGTCGGGACCGTGGCTGTGGCTGAGCCGCCGCTGAGGGCGCGCCGCTCGGTGCCGTCCCACGGTGCCTCCAGCGCTGCGGCCAGGGTGGCCATCCGGACCGGCTTGGTGACGAAGTCATCGGCGCCGGCCTCGAGGAAGGCCGTGCGGTCGGTGGCGAGCGCGCTCGCGGTCACCGCGACGATCCGCGGCTGCGGTCCGGGCATCGCCCGGATCGCCGCGGTCGCGTCCACGCCGCCGAGCACCGGCATCTGGGCGTCCATGAGCACGACGTCGTAGGCGCCGGACAGGACGGCGCGGACTGCCTCCTCGCCGTTGGGCACGTGGTCGCCGTCGTGCCCGAGCTGGCGCAGGTACATGGCCATGAGGCGGGCGTTGACCGGGTTGTCCTCGGCGACGAGGACGCGCAGCCGTCGGCGGTCGGCCGGGGTGCCCGGGCGCGCGCGGGGTGCCGGAGGGGCAGCGGTGGGCTCGCGCCGCAGAGCCGCCTGCAACGCGTGCAGCAGGCGTTCCGGGCGCACCGGCTTGGTCAGGCGGGCCACGAACAGGTGCGCGCGCTCCGGTGGCAGCAGCGAGGAGGTGCTGAGGAGCACGAGGGGCAGCTCCGCGGTGGTGGGCTGCGCGCGCAGCCGCTCGGCCAGCTCGTCGGCGGGCATACCGGGCATGTCCGTGCCGAGCAACGCGGCGTCGAGGGAGGCGCCCTCCCGCTCGGCCACCGCCAGCGCCTCCGCCCCGCTGGTTGCCGGCACACACGTCGCGCCGAAACGCGCCAGCTTGCGCCCCAGCAGGGTCACGTAGTCCGGGTTGTCGTCGACCACCAGGACGCGGCACCCGGCGAGCGCGTCGCCGTCGGTGCGCACCGGGGCGGTCGCCGGCACCTGCAGACGCACGGAGACGGTGAACGTCGAGCCGACGTCGGGTTCGCTGTCGACGGTGATGCCGCCGCCCATGGCCTCGGCGATGCGCTGGCTGATGGCCAGGCCCAGGCCGGTGCCACCGTAGGAGCGGGTGGTGGAGGCATCGACCTGGCTGAAGGAGCGGAACAGCCGGTCGTGCTGGTCGGCGGGGATGCCGATGCCGGTGTCGGAGACCGCGAGCCGGCACACCATCCGGCAGCCCTCGACCGTGGCGGTCACCTTGACCAGGACCACGCCGTGCGCGGTGAACTTGATCGCGTTGCCGACCAGGTTGAGCAGCACCTGGCGCAGCCGAGGGGCGTCGCCGAGCACGTGCCAGCCGCCGTCCGGCGGCACGTCGACGATCAGGTTCAGGCCCTTCGCCGCAGCCTGCGGCGACATCAGCTGGGCGACGTCGTAGACCACGTCGTCGAGCTCGAACGGCGCCCGCTCGAGGGCGAGCTCACCGGCCTCGATCTTGGAGAAGTCCAAGATGTCGTTGATCAGCGAGAGCAGGGCGTCCCCGCTGCCGGCGATCGTCTCGAGGTGATCGCGCTGCTCGGCACCCAGGTCGGTGGTGAGCAGCACGTCGGTGAGCCCGAGGACGGCGTTGAGCGGGGTGCGGATCTCGTGGCTCATCGTCGCGAGGAACGCGGTCCTCGCCGCGCCGGCCCGTTCGACCAGCGCCGCCTGCTCATCGGCCCGCCGGCGCGCCTCCTCCAGCCCGCCGATCAGTTGCGCCCGCTCGTCGCGGTGCAACGCGAGCACCAGAGCGACGAGCCCGGTGACCGTCACGAACGCCTGCGCCAGCAGCACCTGCACCAGCGGATCGCCGATGGCGAACGGGCCGCGGTCGGCCAGCGTGAGGGTCACCACCAGGAAGCCGGTCAGCATCACGTGCGCGGCGGCGACGGTGGTGTGGAAGCGCAGCGCGAGCCACATCGACAGCGGAACCAGCAGGAAGCCGACCGGCAGGTGAGCGGTCATCCCGAACACGGCGGTGTAGCCGGCCACCACCACCGCGGCGGCGAACCCCAGCTCGGCTGCCTGGCGACGGTCGCGCACCACCCGACCCAGCTGCCGGTCGGCCACCCGCAGCGCCAGCGCCACGAACACGAACGTGCCGGCGGCGTTGCGCAGCGTCCACGCGCCCATCGTGGGCATCAGCGGGACGTCCTGCAGCCACCACAGCGCCACGGGCCCGATGCCCGCGGCCGCCAGCGAGGCTCCCGACGACGCGATCACCAGCGCCCCCAGGTCGGCCGACCGGCGCAGCCGCCACGGCACCGAGCCCCAGCGCTGCTGCAGGCCCCGCAGCAGCACGCACGCGATCAACGACTGCACGACGTTGGCCAGACCGAAGAACGCACCCATGAGCGCCGACGTGCCGGTGACCACGTTGACCGCGCCGGCCACCACCGCCAGCAGCACCGCGTCGGTGACCAGCCAGCGCCGCCGCTGCCACCGACAGGCCAGCCACAGCACACCCACCGCGGCCGCCGGCCACACCAGCGCCAGCGCCGAACCGTCCACCCGGGTCATCCGCCCGAGGAACACCGTGACCGCGTACGCCAGCGCCCAGCCCGCACTGGCCGCCAGGTCCACCAGCGCGCGCCAGCGGGCCTGGACAGCAACCTTCGGCTTCAGATCGGCCACGACCATGTTGTCGGCCACCGAATCGGGCCACTGAAGCGGAGCTCCCCCGGATCATCCCAACGGGACACGGAGGCGCAGCCCGAGGTCGGGCGACGGACGAGTCAGCCTGTACGCCGGGTTCTGTCCCCGGGTGCCTCACGGCCTCCCGATGGGCGGTCATCCATCTAGGCCTGTCGTTGCCGGCAGGCTCGAGCGGTCTACCCGCAGGCTCGGGCGGGCCGCCCTCGAACGCCTGCGCAGGACGGCGGCGAACCGTCGTCCCTTCTTGACCTTGCTCCGGGTGGGGTTTACCGAGCCACACCGGTCACCCGGTGTGCGGTGGTCTCTTACACCGCCGTTTCACCCTTACCAGTGCGAGCACTGGCGGTCTGTTCTCTGTGGCACTGTCCCGCGGGTCGCCCCGGGTCGCTGTTAACGACCACCCTGCCCTGTGGAGCCCGGACGTTCCTCGGCGGCGGGGTCTCCCCCGCCGACGCGACCGCCCAGCCGACTCGTCCGTCGTGGTCGGCAGTCTAGGCCCCCAGCTGGGCGAGCCCCGCCACCAATAGGGCCAGGATCCAGCTCGTGAACGTGCCGACGAGGAAGTACTCGGCAACCGTGTCGGGAGCGCCCACTGCCTGCGGGTCGTCGGCAGCTACCCGTGCACGGCCTTCTGGAGCACCCGTCGCCTCCCCGTCGGGCATGCCGGGGGATCCCGGCGGCCGGGGTGCGCGGATCTCTGGGAGCCGGAGGATCCCCTTGGCGGCGATGACCACGGCTGCTGCCGTCAGGTCCCCGGCCATCGCCAAGGCGAGGATGAAAGTTCGTTCGAGCGGACCGAGCCATCTGCCACCCTTGAGACTCGCTTCGCCGGCGGTCGGTGACGTACCCGCCGCGGCGAGTACGCCCCGCACGAGACGATTGCCCGTTGTGAGCAGGAAGAGCGCGCCGACCAGCACGACGGCGCCGCGCTCGACTGACACCGAAGTCAGGCCGGAGAAGTCCAGGGCGTCGTACCAGCTCGCCACAGGTCCGTCGATGGCCGGGGCCAACGGCAGCAGGACCAGCGTGGAGCCGGCCATCACGACCGCCGCGACGAGCCCGGTCCGCCCGTCCCGGTACAAGCGCTGGCTGCCGGTCACACCCCATACGGCAGCTGCCACCACACCGACGACGACGACCGTCGGCCAGGCGTCCGGACCGCAGCACCAGGCCAGGCCCAGGCTGCTCAGCGCACCGGCCAGCACTGCGGCGACCGTTCGAGACGAGGACGCCTCGTCGACCGACCACCGAACGAGGTCGACGAGGGCGAGCGTCGCCAACAGGGTCACGACGAGGCTCACGGTCGCCCGCCCGTTGCCAGAAGGTGAAGAGAGGCGGCGACCGTGTGCGCGCCGCTACGGCTAAGGGCCTGCGATACGGCCGACGGAACAACCCCCTCCCGCTCTGCGAGCTCCGCTTGCTCTACTCCCTGCACCACCCCGCGGGTAAGTCGGAGTTCTCGCGGACTCATCCGACCGAGCAGCTCGTCGCAGCACGACAGGTAGGCATTGACCGGACCGGCACCCAGGTCGGCGGGCGCCCCGTTGGGCGTCGCTGCGACATACCAGAGGCGGGTGCTGCGGGAGCGCGGTCGGTCCGACCGCTGCTTCGCCGTCGTGATCGCTTCGCGCGCAGCCCACCATGCGGGGCCATCCTGTGAGATTGGCTGGCGGCTGTCGTCGAAGACCATGAACGGACCGGAGCCGAGGCCGTAACGAGTGTCGACCTCCGGCAGCAGGCTCAGCCGTACCAGCAAGGCGGCACGCACGGCGGTCGCGAGTTCGGCGAAGACGCCTTGGAATTCGTCGCCCACTGTGACGGCGAGACGCTGCAGCCCCGGCACGTCGGCAGCGGTGTCCTCCAGGACCCGGAACACTCGTTCCTGCAGTGCTCGCCGGTCGGGATGTGAGCGGGAGGCGACGACGTCACCAATGAGGACGACGCCCTGATGATCAGCCATCGTCTGATTCACGAGGTAAATCACATCATGTGTGAATCGGTTTGTAAATCATCCATCGTGTGACTTCCGAGTGCGTTCATGCTTTGCTCAGCCCCAGAAGAGGCGAAACCCGACCCGGCGGCCGCCGTCCTCCTCGAGGGTGGACATGTCCACGACCTGGCGCGCCTGCTCCGCGACCGGCTCGTCGGACAGCAGCTCCAGGTAGCGCCCGTGCTCCGACAGCGACGCGACCGCCAGCTCCACCGTGGCGCTGACGTCGACCTCGTGCGGCGGGTCGGTCATCTCCCCCACCGCGATGTACTGCACGCCGGTCCAGCGCTCCTCGGCGAGGTCCGGGAAGATCCACTCGTTGGCGGCGTCGGCCACCGCGTCGATCACCGACTGGCCCAGCGCCCGGTGGTCGGCGGAGTTCACGTACGCCGGCGAGACGCCCGGCGGGGTCCACGTCGCGCCGAAGTAGCCGGTGACGACGAGCTCCGGGCGGTGCCGGCGGATCGCCGCGGCCAGGTCGCGCCGCAGCTCCGGTCCGGCCACCAGCGTGCCGTCCCGGTGGTCGAGGAACTCCACCTCGGTCACCCCGACGACGGCGGCCGAGCGCCGCTCCTCCTCCTCGCGCACCGAGCCCGCCTCGGCCGGGGGCACGCCCTCCATGCCGGCCTCACCGCGGGTCGCCAGCAGGTAGTGCACCTCCTTGCCGGCCGCGGTCCACACCGCGACGGCGGCGGCGAGGCCGTACTCGATGTCGTCGGGGTGCGCGGCCACGACGAGGGCGCGCTGCCAGTCGTCGGGCATGGGTGCAGAAGCCATGGCGCGAGTCTCGCCCGGCCGGCGCTGCCAGACGACCCCTCAGCGCCCGCGGGCCACCCGGAGCGCGGCACCGATGAGCGGCAGCTGCAACGGCAGGCGCACGGTCGCGACGGCCAGGGGCACCGGCTCGTTCGGCACGGCGCGGAAGGTGTGCAGGTGGGCCGGCACGAACGCGGCGAACAGCCCGGCGGCGGCCCATCCGCCGGCCCGCCGGGTGGCCGGGGCGGCGAGCAGCGCCGCGGCGCCCAGCTCGGCCGCGCCGCTGGCCAGCACCCAGGTCCGGGCGTCCCCCAGCTCCGGGGGCACCAGCCACTCGTAGATGCGCGGCCGGACCAGGTGCAGCGCCCCGGCACCGCCGAGCATCGCGGCCAGCCAGGTGTGGGTGCTCGGGAGCCTCATCGGCCCACCGTAGGTTGACCGCCGTGTCCGCCCTCGACCTGGTCATCGCCGCGGCGGTGGCGCTGCTCGCCGGCGGGGTCAACTCCATCGCCGGCGGCGGCTCGCTGATCCTCTTCCCGACCCTGGTGGCGCTCGGCCTGGGCACCGTCGCGGCCAACGTCACCAACTCCGTCGCGCAGTGGCCGGGCTACCTGGGCGGGGTGGCCGGCTTCCGCGCCGAGTACGCCGGCCAGCGCCGCCGGCTGCTGCGTCTGGGCGCCGTCGCCGTCCTCGGCGGGACGACGGGCAGCGTCCTCCTGCTGACCACGCCGTCCGAGGCCTTCGACGTCGTCGTCCCGGTGCTGGTGCTGCTGGCCAGCTCCCTGCTGGCGGTCCAGCCGCTGCTCAACCGCCGGCTCCGGCGCACCCAGCGGGACGACGCCGACGTCCGCGATCCCCGCTGGCTGTACGTGGCGCTGTTCCTGGCCACCGTCTACGGCGGCTACTTCGGGGGCGCGCTCGGCGTCATCCTCGTCGGCGTGCTGGGCCTGGCGCTGAACCGGCTGCCGCTGGCCAACGCGCTCAAGTCCGCGATCTCGGCGGTCACCGCAACGGTCACCGTCGTCATCTTCGGGCTCTTCGGCGACGTCCACTGGGGCGTGGTCACGGTCGCGGCGCCGGCCAGCCTGCTGGGGGGCTTCCTCGGCGCGCGCATCGCCACCCGCATCCCGGCGACGGCGCTGCGCATCCTCATCGTCGCCTTCGGCGTGGCCGTCTCGGTCTACCTCTTCGCCCGCGCGTGAGACCTACCCCGATGGGGGTGGGGTCGCGTGGCGGGATCCATGGGCGGCACCGAACGGTCGATGAACGGTCCATGCCCGACGCGCGAGCCCGCCTCCTGCCCGGATCGCCGCGGACCGCGCTGGCGTGCGTCGGCCTGGCCGCGGCCGGCTCCGTCGCGGTCGGCATCGCACCGCCCGGCGCGGGCAGCGGCCCCCGTCCGCTCGCCGGGCTGTTCGGCGTCCTGCTGTGCGCAGCCCTCGCCACCGTTCTGGTCTGGCGGGCGCGCCAGGTGCACCACGAGCGCACCGTGTGGAGTCGCATCGCCCTGGGCACGATTGTGTCCGCATCCGGGATCGTCGTCGCCATCGTGCTCTCCCTGATCCCGGCAACCCGGACCTTCGCCTTCGCGACGGCGATGTGGGCCCCGGTGCTCGCCTTCCCGATCATGTACGGCGGGCTGGTGCGCTGGAACCGGTACAGCACCAGCCTCGGCGACCCCAACGACCTGATGAACGGCATGTCCGGCGTCCTCGCGGTCGTCGCGGCCCTCAACCTGGTGCTGGCCCATGGCGATGTCCTCGACTCGAGCCCGTGGTGGCAGATCCAGCCGCTGGTCGCCCAGGTCGCGGCCGGCTTCGTCCTCGTCGGAACAGCCCTGACCCTGCCGTTCATCGGGGCGATGGGCCGCGACCCGCGCACCTGGTTGGTCGTCGTCGCGCTCGGCACCGGGCTGGCAGCGAGTGCCCTGGCCCTGTTCAGCGACGAGCCACCCACCGGCTGGACCGCACTCATCGGTCCGGCCGGGCCGATGTGCCTGGCCGTCGCCGCTGTGCTGCAGCCGGCCCGCACCGTGCCGCAGCCGGCCGATGCGAAGGCCTCGACCATCGGCTCGTTCACCGTGGTCGCCGCCTCCACGTCCATCCTCCTGCTCGCCATGCTGGTGGACGGGGCAGGTGCCGCGACCGCGTGCGCCGCGCTGGCGGCGCTGGGTGCCAGCGTCCGGATGCTGGCCAACGTCCGCGAGCTGTCGCAACTGGCGGTCAGCAGGCGCGAGGCGCTCACCGACGAGCTGACCGGGCTGCCCAACCGCCGCGCCGTGCTGCGCCGCATCGAGGCGCTCTCGGCCGAGGGTGCGCCGGTGGCCCTGGCGTTGCTCGACCTCGACAAGTTCAAGGAGGTCAACGACGCCTTGGGCCACAGCTCAGGAGACCACCTGCTGCGCCTGGTGGCCCAGCGCCTGGAGACGGCGCTGCGGGCCGGTGACCTGCTGGGCCGCCTCGGTGGGGACGAGTTCGCCGTCGTCGCCGTGCTCGATGGCGACGTCCCCGCGGACGAGGCCGGTCTCGCCCTGGGCCGGCGCCTGCACGACCGGCTCGCGCAGCCGTTCCCGCTCGACGGCATGTCCGTGCACTGCTCCGCGAGCATCGGCGTGACCACCAGCACCGAGGACGGCCGGCGCCCCAGCGTGCTGCTGCGCCGCGCCGACGTCACGATGTACGACGCCAAGCGCTCCGGCTCGGGCGTCGCCCTCTACGACCCCGCCGTCCACTCCGACAGCAGCGGGCACCTGGCCCTGGTCGAGCAGCTGCGTACCGCGCTGACCACCGATCAGCTCGTGCTGCACCACCAGCCGCAGCTCGACATCACCGACGGTCGGGTCGTCGGCGTGGAGTGCCTCGTCCGGTGGACGCACCCGGAGCGCGGGCTGATCCCGCCGGCCCAGTTCCTGCCCCTGGCCGAGGTGCACGGGCTGATGGGGCCGCTCACCGAACGCGTGCTGGAGTCGGCGATAGCCCAGGCGGCCGACTGGCGCGGACGCGGGTTGGACCTTCGCGTCTCGGTCAACCTCTCGGCCAGCAATCTGCTGGACACCGGCCTGCCCGCGCGGCTGGCCGAGCTGCTGACCCGGCACGAGGTGCCGCCGCGCTCGGTCGTCCTCGAAGTGACCGAGACCGTGCTGCTGACCGACCCCGAGCGCAGCCTCGCCGTCGTCGCCGACCTCGCCGCGCTCGGCGTCTCGGTGAGCATCGACGACTTTGGCACCGGCTACTCGTCGCTGGCGTACCTGCGCGACCTGCCGGTCACCGAGCTGAAGCTCGACCGGTCGTTCACCACCGACCTGTGCACCGACCGGCGCACCGAGGCGATCATCGCCAGCACCATCGACCTGGCACACCGACTGGGCCTCGGCGTCGTCGCCGAGGGGGTGGAGGACGACGAGACCCTCGCCCACCTCCGCACGCTCGGCTGCGACACCAGCCAGGGGTTCCTGCACTCCCCCGCCCTGCCCGCACCGGTCCTCGAGCGCTGGCTCCTCGAGCGGGAGGCAGCGCCCGCGGCCGGGTGAGCTAACGCAGGTGTGCGGTGTCGTTGACCAGCCGCACCGACGTCCGGCCGTCGGAGGACCACGCGACGGTGCACAGCGAGGCCGCCTGCAGGTACACGCGGTGGACGACGTCGTCGCCCGCGCCCAGGCCGGCGGCGAGCATCAGCTTGATCGGCGTCACGTGGCTCACCAGCAGCACCGACCGCCCGGCGCAGCGGTCGAGGATGCGCCGGCGCGCGCGGGCGACCCGGGCGCTGACGTCCGCGATCGACTCGCCACCGGGGGCCGCCACCGTCGGGTCGGTCATGAACCGGCGGACGGCGAGCGGATACCGCTCGAGCGCCTCCGCGCCGGTCAGCCCCTCCAGGTCGCCGAAGTCCAGCTCGACCAGGTCGTCGTCCAGCTCGACGGGCAGCCCCAGCACGCCGCCGACGATCTCCGCGGTCTCACGGGTGCGCCGCAGCGGCGAGGCCACGATCACCTCGATGCCCAGCTCCGCGACGCGGGAGGCGGCGGCCTCGGCCTCGGCCCGGCCGGTCAGCGACAACGGCAGGTCGTTACGGCCGCTGTAACGACGCTCGGGGGTGTGCTCGGTCTGCCCGTGCCGGAGCAGGTGGGTCACGGTGGTGACGACGGGCGCCGGCTCCTCCGGCTGCACGTCGGACTCGGTGACCGAGGGCTCGGCGGCGGCGTCCCGGTGGACCGGCTTGCCGTCCATCGCGCTGTTGGCCAGGGCGTCGGCCGCACCGTTCTGCGCCCGGGGCACCCAGGTGTAGCGGACCCCGCCCAGCCGGCCCGCGATGGCGCGGGCCTGCAGCGCGAGCTGCCGCATGTCCGGGTGCTTGATCTGCCACCGGCCCGACATCTGCTCGACGACGAGCTTGGAGTCCATCCGGACCTCGACCTCGGCCGAGGCGTCGAGGTCGAGCGCTGCCTGCAGCCCGGCGACCAGCCCGCCGTACTCCGCGACGTTGTTGGTGGCCCGGCCCACGGACGCGGCCCGCTCGGCCAGCACCGTGCCGGTTTCGGCGTCCCGCACCAGCGCGCCGTAACCGGCCGGACCCGGGTTGCCCCGCGAGCCCCCGTCTGCCTCGACGATGAACCGGCGGGTCACAGCCCGGACTCGGCGGTCCGCACCAGGATCCGGCCGCAGTTCTCGCACCGCACGACCTCGTGGGGGTCGGCGTTGCGGACGGCGGCAAGCTCGCGCCCGTTGAGCTCGATGCGGCACCCCTGGCAGGCGCGGGCCTGCAGCATCGCCGCGCCGGTGCTCCCGGTCTGCGCCCGGATCCGGTCGTACAGCGACAGCAACGGCGCGGAGATGCCCTCGGCGATCGCGGCCCGGGCGGTCTCGTGCCGGGCGGTCCCGTCGGCGATGTCGGCCAGCGCGTCGTCGCGCCGCTGCTCGGCCCGCTCCCGCGCCTCCCGCGCCTCCTGCACCGCCTGCTGGGCCGAGGCGAGCGCGGACTCCGCCGTCTCCAGCCGCTCCATGAGCTCGAGCTCCTGGTCCTCCAGGTCGGCCTGGCGGCGGGCGAGGGACTCCATCTCGTGCTGGAGGCCGGTCATCTCCTTGGGCGTCGCGCTGCCGGAGTCCAGCCGCTGCTGGTCGCGGGCGGCGCGCTGCCGCACGGTGTCGACGTCGGACTCCAGCCGGCGGACCTCGCGGGTCAGGTCCTTCGCCTCGGTCTCGGCGCGGACGACGTCGGCGGAGCGCTCCCGCTCGGACTCCTCGGCGGCCTCCACCGCGGCGACCTCCGGCAGCGTCCGCCTGCGGTGCGCCAGCTGGGTCAGCGCGACGTCCTCGGCCGCGAGATCCAGGAGCTTCTGCTGCTCGAAATGGTCGACCTTCACGACGAGGAACCTACCGAGAGGCTCCACGGATCGGTGCGCCGCCGGGACACGGCCACCTCCACCGCCCCGGCGAGGTCGTCGCGCAGCGCTGCCGCGGCCACCGGCAGCCAGGGCCACTCGCTGGCGAAGTGGGCGACGTCGCAGAGCGCGGGCCCGGCGACCTCCAGCGCGTCGGAGGCCGGGTGGTGCTTGAGGTCACTCGTCAGCAGCACGTCGGCCCCGGCGGCGGCCGCGGCCGGCAGCAGCGAGCCGCCGCTCCCCCCGCACACCGCCACCCGGCGCACCGTGCGGTCGAGGTCCCCGGCCACCCGCACGCCCCCGGCGGTGGCCGGCAGCACCTCGGCCGCCCGCGCGGCGAACTCGCGCAGGGTGAGCGGCCCGGGCAGCTCCCCCACCCGGCCCAGGCCCGCATCCGGCCGGCCGGGCACCGGCTCCAGCGGCACGGCGCCGGAGAGCCCCAGGACGTCGGCGAGCGCGGCGTTGACGCCGGTGCCCGGTGCGCGGTCGGCGTTGGTGTGCGCGACGAACAGCCCGGCGCCGGCGCGGACGAGCCGGTGCACCAGCCGGCCCTTGGGGTCGCCGGCGGGCACCCCGTGCACGGGCGACAGGAACAGCGGGTGGTGGGTGACGAGCAGGTCCGCACCGCCCTCGACCACCTCGTCGACCACCGCGGCGGTCGGGTCGACGGCGAACAGCACCCGGCGCACCGGCTCGTCGCGGTCCCCGCAGACCAGCCCGACGGCGTCCCAGCCCTCGGCCAGGGCGGGGTCGTAGCGCGCCTCGAGGGCCTCGATCACGTTCCCCAGCAGCACCGTCACGCCGGGGACTGTAGGCGGGCGGCCGGATCCCCCCGGCCCGACGGGGACGCCCGGACCGTCGGTGCCAAGCTGTCGAGGTGGGTGCCGAGGCGGTCAGGAACCGGGGCCTGCACGCACCCGCGTGGCTGGAGGAGCTGGTCCGCACCGGGCGTCCCGCGGTGCCGTGGCGGGACGTCGTCCGCTTCGCCGTGGCCATCCCCGCCCCGCTGGCCCTGGCCGTCGCCGTCGAGGGCGGCATCGAACCGGGGACGACGCTGAGCGCCGGCACCTTCGGCACGATGGGCGCCCTGGTGGCCACGCTCGCCCCCCAGGCGGGACCTCTGCGCGAGAAGCTGCGCCGGACCGCCACCGCCACGGCGTTCGGAGCCGTCGGGCTGCTGGCCGGCGGCTTCGCCACGGGCGGGGGCTGGGCGCCGGTCGTGGTGATCGCGCTCATCTCCGTGGTCGCCGCCGGGATCAGCGCCATCAACGCCACGATGTCCCTGGGCTCCCTGCAGCTGCTGGTCTACACCGCGCTCGCGTCCGGCTTCGCCACCTCGCTGCCGTGGCAGGCCGAGATCGCCTGCTTCCTGCTCGGGGCCGGCTGGGCCACCCTGGTCACCCTCGTGCAGGCCGGCACCGAGGCGGGCGACCCCGACCGCGCCGCCGTGGCCGCGGTGTTCACCCGCATCGCCGACCTCCTCGAGGCCGCGGACCCCGAGCAGGCGGAGGCGGCGCGCCGGGAGCTCACCACCGCGCTCAACGCCGCCTACGACCGGGTGATCCGCAGCCGCAGCCACCACGCCGGCCGGGTGCGCGAGCTCTCCGAGCTGGCCGGGGTGCTCAACTCCGCCGCGCCGCTGGTCGAGGCGTCCGTGGCGGCCGCCCGAGCCCGCGTGCCCGTCGACGACGACGACGTCGCCGCGGTGCGCGCCCTCGCCGCGGCCCTCGGCGGCGGCCAGGAACTGCCCGGCGAGCGCCCGCCCCCGCTGGAGGAGGGCCACCACGTCCGCCGGGCGGTGCGGCACGGCGTCCGCTTGGTGTGGGACGTCGTCGGCGACCCCGAGGAGCGCGCCGGGGCGGCCGCCCGCCCCACGGGCACCGATCTGCGCACCCGGCTGCGGGACCTCGCCGACCGCACCCTGGTCAGCCCCGACAGCCGGGCCTTCGCCGTCCGCCTGGCGCTGTGCATGTCGATCGCGGAGGTGGCCCGGCAGCTGCTGCCCGCCGAGCGGCCCTACTGGGTGCTGCTCACCGTGGCGATCGTGCTCAAGCCGGACTTCGGGTCGGTGTTCGGCCGGGCGGTGCAGCGGGGCGCCGGAACGCTCCTGGGCGTGCTGATCGGCTCGGCGGTGCTGGCGGTGCTCAGCGGCAGCCCGTGGCTGCTGCTGGCGATGGCGGCGTCGGCCGCGGTGCTGCCGTGGGCACGGGCGGCCAACTTCGGCCTGTTCTCGGTGTTCCAGACGCCGGTCATCCTGCTGATGCTCGACCTGACGCTGCCCCACGACGCCGGGCTGGTCGGCGAGCGGTTGGTCGACACCCTCGTGGGCTGCGGCATCGTCCTCGTCTTCGGCTACCTGCTCTGGCCCCAGACCTGGCGGGCGCAGCTGGACCGGGCCTTGCACGAGACCGCGGTCGCGCTGGACGGCTTCGTGGACGCCGCCTTCACCGGCGAGGCCGCCGACCGGCGCCGGGCCCGGCGGCGCACCTACCGGGCGCTCACCGAGCTGCAGGCCCAGCTGCAGCGGCGGCTGGCCGAGCCGCCGCCCATCAGCACCCGGGCCGCGGCCTGGTGGCCGGTCATCGTGGCGCTGGAGCGGACCGCGGACGCGGTCACCGAGGCGGTCATCGCCACCCGCGCGGGTGAACCGGCCCCCGACCCGGCCCAGGTCGCGGTGCTGCGCCGCGCGATCCGGCACCTCGAGGACGACGCCCGGACCACCGGCACCGACGACGACGCCGAGCTCCTGGCCGACGGCGTGCTGGCGCCCGTGGCCCGCGAGGTGGACACCGCCCGCCGCCTGCTCCGCGCCACCGCCCCGGGCCGGCGGGGCCGCCGCTGACCGCTCCGGTTGCGCGCCGTCGCCGGGAGGCCCTGGGATGTCCGGGTGCCGAGTGATCGCGTTCCCGTCCTGCCGCCGCTGACCGGTCCTCCCCCGCCGGGCTCACGAACCGTGCGCACCGACGACGGCGTCGACCTGCACGTCGAGGTGGACGGCGCCGAGGACGCGCCCCTCACCGTCATCCTGTCGCACGGCTTCACCGCCCGCCTCGCGGAGTGGGAGCTGCAGCGCACGGCGCTGCGGGACCGCGCCCGGCTGGTGCTCTGGGACCAGCGGGGGCACGGCCGCTCGGGCTGGACACCGCTGACGAGGGCGACGATCGACCGCACCGGCCGCGACCTGGGCCAGGTGCTCGACGCCGTCGTCCCGACCGGCCCGGTGGTGCTCGCCGGCCACTCCATGGGCGGCATGAGCGTGCTGGCGCTGGCGCGGCAGCGGCCCGAGCTCTTCGGCAGCCGCGTCGTCGGGGTGTTCCTGCTGGCCACCTCGGCCGGTGGTCTGGTCGAGACCGGCGTCCTGGGGCGGCTGGTGAAGCTGGTCCGGCGGGCGGGGCTCCTGCCGCTGTACCTGCGCGGGGTGCAGCTGGCCGCACCGGCGCTCGAGCGCCTGCGGTGGCGCGGCAGCCCGTTCGGCCGCTGGTTCACCCGCCGGCTGCTCTTCGGCCGGGACGACGCCGATCCCGCCCGCGTGCGCCTGGTCCAGCGGCTGCTGGAGGAGACGCCCTACCCGGTGGTCGCGGCGTTCTACGCGACCTTCCTCGACCACGACGAGACCGCGGCGCTGGAGGTGCTGGCCCGGGTGCCGGTGACCGTCGTCGCCGCCACGCACGACCGCCTCACCCCCGCCGCCCACGGGCGGCGCATCGCCGAGGCGGTGGGCGCCGAGCTGGTGGTCGTGCCAGGGGCCGGGCACAGCGTGAACCTCACCCGCACCCCGGTCGTCGACCGCGCCTTCCTGGACCTGCTCGACCGGGTGGAGGGGGCCGCGGAGAGGGCCGGTTGAACCACGACGAGGTGGGGCATGCGAGTGTGGCGGCCGTCACCAAGTTCACCTTGCAGGACCTGGGCGACACCCCTAGTTTCAGCGGCCACCCGACGACGTGGAACGACCCCTCGCCCGAGCAGCGGTACCGAGGGGCGGCGAGGAGCAGAACGTGGACCGGATGAGTGCACTCGACAGCAGCTTCTACTTTGCCGAGAGCGAGAACACACCCATGCACGTCGGGTCGGTGGCCGTCTTCGACGGCCCGGCCCCCACGTACGGCGACGTGGTGCGCTTGCTGCTCAGCAAGCTGCCGCTCGTCCCGCGCTACCGCCAGCGGGTGCGCGAGGTGCCGATGCAGGTCGGCCGGCCGATGTGGGTCGACGACCCGCACTTCCAGATCCTGTACCACGTGCGGCACACCGCGGTCCCGCGGCCGGGCAGCGACGAGCAGCTCCGCAACCTGGCCGGCCGCGTGCTCGGCCAGCGCCTGGACATGTCCAAGCCGCTGTGGGAGCTCTACCTCGTCGAGGGCCTGCAGGACGACCGCTGGGCGATTATCTCCAAGGTCCACCACTGCATGGTCGACGGCGTCGCCGGCACCGACCTCATGCAGCTGATGTTCGACCTCTCCCCCGACGCCACCCACGAGGCTCCGCGCGACTGGTCGCCGCAGCGGGGCCCGACGAGCGCCGGGATGGTCGCCGGCGCCCTGGCCGAGGCCGTCGCGCACCCGCTGCGGCAGATCTCGTCGTTGCCGTCCGGCGGCGGCGCGGCGCGCGTGGTCAAGCAGCTCGTCGACTCCGGCAAGACCGTGGCCTCCACCCTCCCGTCGCTGGCCAAGCAGGCCCTGACGCCCACCGCGCGCTCGCTCAACGGGCCGATCGGGCCGCACCGCCGCTGGGCGTGGACCTCGGGTGACTTCGCTGAGCTCAAGGAGGTCCGCACCGCCCTGGGCGGCACCGTCAACGACGTCGTCCTGGCCGCCATCTCCACCGGCTTCCGCGACCTGCTGCAGGGCCGGGGCGAGCTCTCCTCCGACAAGCTGGTCGTGCGGACGATGGTCCCGGTGTCGGTGCGGTCGGACAGCCAGCGCGGCACGCTGAACAACGCGGTGTCCTGCGTGTTCGTCGACCTGCCCGTCGGCGAGCCGGATCCCCTCGCCCGGCTGGAGGCCATCCGCGGCCAGATGGACGAGTACAAGAAGGCGATGCAGGCCGTCGACGTGCCCTCGATCATCGGCATGGGCGACTACGTGGCGCCGACGCTGCTCTCCCTGGGCGTGCGCGCCGCGCTGTCCGCCGGGCAGGTCTGGTGCCAGGCCGTCACGACCAACGTCCCCGGCCCGCCGATCCCGCTGTACGTGCTGGGCCGGAAGATGTGCTCGGCCTACGCCTACGTGCCCATCGCCGGTGGCACCCGGTGCTCCATCGGGATCTTCAGCTACCAGAAGACGATGACCTTCGGGATCAACGCCGACTTCGACGCCTTCGCCGACGTCGACGTCCTCTCGGCGGGCATCCGGCGCGGCATCGAGGAGCTGCTCGAGCACGCCCGCTCGCGGCAGGCCACGCCGCAGGCGGAGAAGCCGGCGCCGCCCGCGACCGGTGGGAAGCCGCGGAAGCGTCCGGCGGCGGCCGCCCGGTGAGCCCTGGCACGACGCGTTCCGGAGGACGCCGCCGGGCGGGTGACCGCGACCTGACCGTCGCGGTCACCGGCCCCACCGGCACCTTCGGCGCCGGCCTGATGCCGCTGCTGCAGGAGGACGAGCGCGTCTCCCGGGTGATCGGCATCGCCCGCCGGCCCTTCGACCCGGCCGAGCGCGGCTGGACCAAGATGGAGTACCGGCAGGGCGACGTGCGCGACCCCGACGCGCTGCGCGAGGCGTTCGCCGGGGCCGACGTCGTCGTCCACCTGGCCTTCCTCATCTCGGGCAACGCCTCGCGGGAGACGATCCGGGCGATCAACGTCGACGGGACGCTCAACGTGTTCCGCGCCGCGGCGGCCGCCGGTGCCCGCCGGTTCGTCTACGCCTCGTCGGTGGCCGCCTACGGCTTCCACGCCGACAACCCCGAGCTGATCGGCGAGGACTGGCCGGTGCGCCCGGCCTCGCGGCTGTTCTACGCGCAGGAGAAGGCCGAACTGGAGGACCTCCTCCACCGCGAGGCACGGCGCGCACCGGACCTGGCGCTGTACCTGCTGCGCCCGCCGGTGGTGCTGGGCCCGAACGCGGTCGGCGCCAAGGAGGTGCTGCCCGGCCCGCTGGCGCCGCTGGGGAGACGGCTGTTCGGCCGGCCCCGTCGGCTGCCCGTGCCGCTGCCGCTGGTCGTGCCGGAGCACCCGCTCCAGCTGATCCACGAGGCGGACGTCGGCCGGGCCCTGCAGCTCTGCGTCGACGGCGCCGGTCCGCCGGGGGCCTACAACATCGCCGGCGACGGCGTCGTGACCGCCGCCGACGTCGCCCGCGAGTTCGGTTTCCTGCCCATCCGGGTGCCCGCCGGCCCGGGCCAGGCCGCGGCCCGCGCGATGTCGCGGTTGCCCTTCCTGCCGCCGGTGGCCGAGTGGATCGAGGCCGCGAGCCGGCCGGCCATCATGGACACCACCCGCGCCCGCGAGCAGCTGGGCTGGCGCCCGCGCTACACCGCTCTCGAGGCGTTGCAGGACACGCTGCGCGACCGGTCCTGACCGGTCGCGCAGGTCACGGCGCGGTGGGGACGGCGCCGATCTCGGCCAGCCAGGGCAGGACCTCCTCGGCCAGCCGCTCGGGGCACTGCAGCTGCGGCACGTGCCCGATGCCCTCGAGCTCGACGTACCGCCAGGACGGGTGACGGCGGGCGACGTCCCGGGCGGCCTGCACGGGGATGAGCCGGTCGACGTCCCCGTGGACCAGCAGCACCGGCCCGGACACCCGCTCCATCGCGGCGCGGTAGCGGCGCGGGTCGGCCAGCTGGCGCAGCAGCGAGCGGGCGGCGGCGAGGTAGGCCTTGTCCATGCCGGCGTGGTCCTCGCGCTCCTCGAGCAGCGTCACGGACCGGTCGATGACCGACGACGGGAGCGTGTCGGGGTCGACGCCCACCAGCCGCAGCACCTCGCGGACCCGCTGCAACGGCGTCTGCCGGGCGCGGCGCAACCACAGGAAGCGCTCGCCCAGCACCGGCATGGCGTAGAGCGCGAACATCGCGGCGACCAGCGGGTCGAGCGAGCGGCGGGGGCCCGGGACGGCCGGGTCGAGCAGCACGAGGCCGCGCACCGCCTCGGGGTGCTGGGCCTTCTCCAGGATCGAGATCATCCCGCCCATCGAGTTGCCCACCAGCACCGCCGGCTCCCCGGCCACCTCGACCAGGAAGCGGTGCAGCACCTCGACGTTGGCGTGCACAGTCGCCCGGCGGGTGCCCGGCTCGCTGCGGCCGAAGCCCGGCAGGTCGATCGCCAGCACCCGGGCGTGCGGGCTGAGCAGCGGCGCGAAGGTGTCCCAGTTGAGGTGCGAACCGCCCAGGCCGTGCACCAGGACCACCCGCGGCGCGTCCGACGGCCCGCCGAAGTCGACGTAGTGCACGGGGCCCCCGAGGTCGACCGTGCGGCTCTCCCCCGGCGTCTGCTGCTCCGCTGCCATGCCGTCCGTCCCCTCGTCGCCCCCGTGATCGGCGTACACCGTGGCACGCCGTCGACCGGCGCGAGCAGGCGCCCCCTCCCGGCCCTCCGAGGGAACAACAGTGACGCGGGACACATTTCGGCAACATTCGCCCGCGAGGCAGCTGAGCTGGGTGTGAGCTAGACCCCAGATTGGTACTGGCCGTTCACAGCAAATCAACGGGAGGTCGACGTGGCAGGACAGACCAGCTCGGGACCGGCGCTGCCGCTGTACCTGAGCGAGCCCGGCCGCGCCGTGGCCGACTACGGGCTGTACCTGGCGACGAGGCCGCTCGCCCAGCGCCTGCCCAAGGGGGACGGGCACCCCGTCCTCGTCCTCCCGGGCCTGCTGGCCGACGACGTGTCGACCAACGCCCTGCGGCGGACCCTGCGCCGGCTGGACTACCGCGTCCACGGCTGGGGCCTGGGGCGCAACATCGGCCCGACCGCCCTGTGCGTGAACGGCCTGCGCGACAAGCTGGACTACCTGCACGGCCGCTACCGCCGGCCCGTCACGCTCATCGGCTGGAGCCTGGGCGGCATCTTCGCCCGGGACCTCGCCCGCACCTCGCCCGACCGCGTCCGTCAGGTCATCACGCTGGGCAGCCCGTTCGGGCTCACCAGCTACGACCAGACGCGAGCGGCGAAGGTGTTCGACCGCTACGCGCACCTGCACGTGGAGCAGCGCACCCTCCCGCTGGAGCCCGAGGGCGTCCCGCTGCCGGTGCCGGCCACCTCGATCTACTCGCACTACGACGGCATCGTGCACTGGCAGGCCTGCCTGAACGCCCCGGGCGAGCGCTGCGAGAACATCGCCGTGACCGCCAGCCACCTGGGCCTGGGGCACCACCCGGCGGCGATCTGGGCCGTGGCCGACCGGCTGGCCCAGCCGGAAGGCACCTGGGAGCCGTTCCGGGCACCCCGCTTCCTCCGCCCGGCCTTCCCGAAGCCGGCCCGGTCCACCCCCTGCGCGCCCGTGGGCGCGGTGGCCGGCTCCGCCGCCTGACCGTGACGGGAGAGGCCCGGGACCGTGTGGTCCCGGGCCTCTCGCGTGTCGGAGTGGGCGCGACAGGGTTCGAACCTGCGACCGCTCGGTTGTAAGCCGAGAGCTCTACCGCTGAGCTACACGCCCCGCCCGCCCAGCTTAGGGACCCCGGACCCCGGGACGGATCAGGCGGCGAGCCTGCCGACCGCGTCCTTCCAGCCGGACTGCTCGCGGGCGTCGCCGGGCTGGTTGACCTCGGCGAAGGCAATCGTGCCCTCGGCGTCGATGAGGAAGGTGCCGCGCAGGGCCATGCCGACCGTGTCGTTGAACACGCCGTAGGCCTGAGCGGTGGCGCCGTGCGGCCAGAAGTCCGACAGCAGCGGGAACTCCAGGCCCTCCTGCGCCTTGAACGCCTTGAGGCTGAACACCGGGTCGGTGCTCACGGCCAACACGCGCACACCGGCGTCGGTGTACTCCGCCAGCTCGTCGCGGAGCTGGCACAGCTCACCGGTGCAGATGCCGGAGAAGGCGAAGGGGTAGAAGACCAGCAGCACAGGGGTGCCCCGCAGCTCGGCGAGGCTGACGACCTGCCTGTCCTGGTCGGGAAGGCTGAACTCGGGAGCGGCGTCGCCGACGGAGAGGCTCATGCCCCCCATAGTGCCGTGCTGGATCAGCGGCGGCTGCGCGCGGTCTTCGGGCTGACCAGGCGGATGCCCGACCAGTCCTTGGCCGCGGACACGCTGCTGGTCTGCTGCAGACCCGCCGTGGGGGCGACCTCGGTGACGTCACCGGGCTCCACGTGGCCGGGCCGGCCCGACTTGGGCACGAGCAGCCAGACGACGCCGTCCTCGCCGAGCGAGGTGATCGCGTCGGTCAGGGCGTCGAACAGGTCGCCGTCGTCCTCGCGCCACCACAGGAGGACGACGTCGGCCACCTCGTCGGTGTCCTCGTCGACCATCTCACCGCCCGAGAGCTCGATGATCGCGTCGCGCAGGTCCTCGTCGGCGTCCTCGTCCCAGCCGAGCTCCTGCACGACCATGCCCGGCTTGATGCCCAGCCGGGCCGCCATGCCGGCGCTGTCGACGCTCATCCGTACTGCTCCTCCATGGGTGGACCTGCTGGTGATCGATCGTGATGGTGCCCTGTCTGCGGGCCGACCGCGCGCGGGCGCGTCACGGGCGTGCGCTCCGCTGCGGGCGCGGACCGTCGGCGAGCGCCGGGGAACTGCGGACGAGCACGGACACGACCGGCGGGAGAACTCCCCGCTGCCTGGTCATGTCACCCCCCTCGCCCCCGCTGTTCCGGGCTCCCCGTGCGGGCCCGTCGTTCCGGGCCACGTGGGCGGAAGCGTAGGGCATGACCGCCACGACGCAAGCCTGCGCGGCCGGAGGGACCCCCGGTCCGGCGCGACTGGCGCGCGGAGGAGCGCCCGGAACGTGACGCGCGGCTTGCCGAGGGGAGACCATGGAGGCATGAGCGCACAGCAGTCGGACGGAGACCCCGCCCGCGACCCAGGCGCACCCCGCGCGGTCATCACCGACGGGCTGCCCAGCCAGCTGCCGGACATCGATCCGGACGAGACGCAGGAGTGGATCGACTCCCTCGACGCCGTCGTCGGCCATGCCGGCCGCGAGCGCGCCCGGTACCTCATGCTCCGGCTGCTGCAGCGCAGCCGGGAGCAGCAGGTGGGCGTCCCCGCGCTGCGCAGCACCGACTACATCAACACGATCCCGCCCGAGCGCGAGCCGTGGTTCCCCGGCGACGAGCACGCCGAGCGCCGCATCCGCGCCTACATCCGATGGAACGCCGCGATCATGGTGCACCGCGCCCAGCGGCCCGGGATCGGCGTCGGCGGGCACATCTCCTCCTACGCGTCGTCCGCGTCGCTGTACGAGGTCGGCTTCAACCACTTCTTCCGCGGCAAGGACCACCCCGGCGGCGGCGACCAGATCTGGTTCCAGGGGCACGCCTCCCCCGGCATCTACGCCCGCGCCTTCCTGGAGGGCCGCCTGTCGGAGGACCAGCTCGACGGCTTCCGGCAGGAGGTCAGCCACCCCGGCGGCGGGCTGTCCTCCTACCCGCACCCGCGGCTGATGCCCGACTTCTGGGAGTTCCCCAGCGTCTCCATGGGCCTGGGCCCGATGAACGCGATCTACCAGGCGCGGTTCAACCGCTACCTGCACGCCCGCGGCATCAAGGACACCTCCGACCAGCACGTGTGGGCGTTCCTCGGCGACGGCGAGATGGACGAGCCCGAGTCGCTCGGCGTCATCGGTCTGGCCGCCCGCGAGGAGCTGGACAACCTCACCTTCGTCGTCAACTGCAACCTGCAGCGCCTCGACGGCCCGGTGCGCGGCAACGGCAAGGTCATCCAGGAGCTGGAGTCCTTCTTCCGCGGCGCCGGCTGGAACGTCATCAAGGTGATCTGGGGCCGGGAGTGGGACCCGCTGCTGGCCGGCGACCGCGACGGCGCCCTGGTCAACCTGATGAACTCCACGCCCGACGGCGACTACCAGACCTACAAGGCCGAGGACGGCGCCTTCGTCCGCGAGCACTTCTTCGGCCGCGACCCCCGCACCCGCAAGCTCGTCGAGGGCATGAGCGACAAGGAGATCTGGAACCTCTCCCGCGGCGGGCACGACTACCGCAAGGTGTACGCGGCGTTCAAGGCGGCCGTGGAGCACAAGGGCCAGCCAACGGTCATCCTCGCCAAGACCATCAAGGGCTGGACGCTGGGCAGCCACTTCGAGGGCCGCAACTCCACCCACCAGATGAAGAAGCTGACCGCCGAGGACCTCGCCGCCTTCCGCGACCGGCTCTACCTGGACATCCCCGACTCGGCGCTGGACAAGACCCTGCCGCCCTACTACCGCCCCGCCCCGGGCTCCGACGAGATGCAGTACATGCTCGAGCGGCGGCGGGCCCTGGGGGGCGCGGTGCCGCGCCGGCGCGCGGAGTTCAAGACGCTCAAGGCGCCCGAGGACAAGGCCCTCGACGTGCTGCGCCGCGGGTCGGGCAAGCAGGAGGTGGCGACGACGATGGCCTTCGTCCGCCTGCTCAAGGAGCTACTCAAGGACGACGAGATCGGGCCCCGCCTGGTGCCGATCATCCCGGACGAGGCGCGCACCTTCGGCCTGGACTCGTTGTTCTCCTCGCACAAGATCTACAACCCGGGCGGCCAGCGGTACACCTCGGTCGACCGCGAGCTGATGCTGGCGTACAAGGAGTCCGAGTCCGGGGTGATCCTGCACGAGGGGATCAACGAGGCCGGCTCGACCGCCTCGTTCACCGCCGTCGGGACGTCGTACTCGACGCACGGCGAGCCGATGATCCCGATCTACATCTTCTACTCGATGTTCGGGTTCCAGCGGACCGGCGACGGCTTCTGGGCGGCGGCCGACCAGCTCACGCGCGGCTTCGTCCTCGGCGCCACCGCCGGCCGGACGACGCTCAACGGCGAGGGCCTGCAGCACGAGGACGGCCACTCGCTGCTGCTCGCGCACACCAACCCCGCGGTGGTGTCCTACGACCCGGCGTTCTCCTTCGAGCTCGCCCACATCACCCGCGACGCGCTCGTCCGCATGTACGCCGACGACCCGGGTGGCCCGCTGGGCGGGCACCGCTCCCCCGACGTCATGTACTACCTGACGGTCTACAACGAGCCGTTCAGCCAGCCGGCCGAGCCCGAGGGGCTCGACGTCCAGGGGGTGCTGGCCGGCATGTACCGGTACGCGGAGGGGCCCCTGACCGAGGGCCCCAAGGCGCAGGTGCTGGCGTCCGGCGTCGCGGTGCCGTGGGCGCTGCGGGCGCAGGAGCTGCTGGCCCAGGACTGGGGCGTCTCGGCCGACGTGTGGTCGGTGACCTCGTGGGGTGAGCTGCGGCGCCAGGCCGACGCGGTGACCGAGCACAACCTGCTGCACCCCGAGGAGGAGCCGCAGACCCCCTACGTCACCCAGCGGCTGCAGGAGACCTTCGGGCCGGTGGTCGCGGTGTCGGACTGGATGCGCGCCGTCCCCGACCTCATCGCGCCCTACGTCCCCGGCGGGCTGACCTCGCTGGGCACCGACGGGTTCGGGCTCTCCGACACCCGGCCCGCGCTGCGCCGGCACTTCCACGTGGACGCCGAGTCGATCGTCGTCCGCACGCTGGCGTCGCTGGCCGACGAGGGGCAGGTCGAGCGTTCGACGGTGCGGGAGGCCGTGGAGAAGTACCGGGTCCGCGACGTGCAGGCCGCCCCGGCGGAGGAGCGGAGCGACCCGTCGCCGGCTACCTGAGCGCGTCCAGGGCCATCCGGGCGTAGAGGGCGGCGCCGGCGGGCAGCGGCTCCTCGTCGAAGACGACCAGGTTGGAGTGGTTGGGCGGCGCGTCCGCCGGGTCCACACCCGGCGGGCGCGCACCCAGCCACGCCAGCGCCCCGGGCACCTCCTGCAGCACGTAGGAGAAGTCCTCCGCGCCCATGAGGGGTGCCGCGAGCAGGACGGCGGCCTGCTCGCCGAGCAGTTCCCGCGTGGTCGCCAGCACGCGTGCCGCGGCGTCGGCGTCGTTGACGGTCACCGGGTAGCCCTGCTGGTGGTCGAACTCGACGCCGAGCTCGTGGGCGGCGGCGACGTGGGTGGCCACCCGCCGGACCGCGGCGACGACGTCGGCCCGCCGCTCCGCCGACAGCGTGCGGATCGTGCCCTCGAGGAACGCCGACTCCGGGATCACGTTGTTCGTGGACCCGGCCTGCAGGTGCGCGACGGTGACGACGGCGGGATCGAACACGTCCACCCGCCGGGTGACCATCGACTGGAGGGCCAGCACGATCTCCGCCGCCGCCGGGATGGGGTCGGCCGCGGCGGCGGGCTCGGAGGCGTGCCCACCCCGGCCGCGCAGCGTGATCGCCCACTGGTCCGCCGCGGCCATGACCGGGCCCGGCCGCACGTTGACGCTGCCGCTGGCCATGGTCGAGGAGATGTGCAGCGCGAACGCGCCGGTCACCGGGGCCTCGGGGACGACGTCGAGCAGCCCCTCCTCGAGCATGTACCGCGCGCCGTGGAAGCCCTCCTCCCCCGGCTGCACCATGAACACGACCTGCCCGGCCAGCTCGTCGCGGCGCTCCGCCAGCAGCCGCGCCGCCCCGACCAGCATCGCGACGTGGGTGTCGTGCCCGCAGGCGTGCATGACACCGGGCACCTCGGAGGCGAAGGGCAGCCCGGTGTCCTCCTGCACGGGCAGGGCGTCCATGTCGCCGCGGAGCAGGTAGGTGGGGCCGGGCCGGGCGCCGCGCAGGACGGCGACCACCGAGCTGGTGCGCTTCCCCGTGGTGATCGCCAGCGGCAGCTCCGCCAGCGCCTCGACGACCGTCGCCTGGGTGCGCGGGAGGTGGAGGCCGATCTCCGGGTGCCGGTGCAGCCGACGCCTCAGGTCGATGGTGCGGTCGGCGTCGTCGTAGGCGGCGGAGAGCAGCTCGGAGGGCATGGTCGCCATGGGCTCACTGTCACACGGGCCCGGCAGCCCGCAGGGCGCCCCTCACCAGGCCTCGGCCCAGGCCGGCCGGCCCGTCTCCAGCCGCCAGAGCAGCAGAACACCGTCCTCCTCCGGCACGACGTCGCCTCCGTCGTGCCGGGCGGCGGAGGTCTCGGTCCCGGCCCGGAGCAGCAGCCCGGCGGGGACGGCGACCGGCTCGCCGGCGGTTCCCCTGGCCATCCACAACCCGGCGTCCGGACGGCGGAGGTCCACCTCGCCGGCGACCTCCCGGAGCACCTCGTGGGACGGCGACGCGGAGGGGTCGGCGGGCCGGAGGTAGCACTGCAGCACCCGCGCGCCCCTATCCCCAGCGGACTCGTCGTGCACCAGGCCGGTGCCGGCCCTCAGCACGCCGACGTCCCCGGCCGCCATCGACGCGCCGTCGCCCCAGGCGTGTCGCAGCGAGCCGTCGAGCACCACGGCGACGACGTCGACCGCCGCGTGCTCGTGCGCGCCGTAGCCCTGCCCGGGCGCCAGCCGGTCGTCGGAGACCCGCAGCAGCGGGCCCAGGGAGCCGTCGTCCGGGGCCAGCACGGTCCGCTGGCGGGGTGCGCCGGTCACCGCAGCTCCCTGCCGCGGAAGGGCAGCACGCCGAGCAGGAGGGCGGTGAGCACGGTCCACCCCACCCCGAGCGCCCAGCCGGCGAGGACGTCGGAGAGGTAGTGCACCCCGAGCCACATGCGGGTCAGCCCGACCACGAGCACGAGCAGCACCCCCGCCGTCGCCCAGATCCGGCGGGCCCGCGGGGCGAGCAGCGGCCAGGCCAGCACCAGGCCGATGGTGACGAGGGTGGCGATGCCCGAGGAGTGACCGCTCGGGAAGCTCAGCGAGCCGTAGTCCGCCCCGCCGTCCTCGAACGCCGGCCGGACGCGGCCGAAGAACTCCTTGAGCGCCGACGTCAGGTGCCGCACGGAGATCGCGGCGACGACTACCCAGAGCGCGGTCCGCCAGGCCCGGCGGCGCGCCAGCCAGACCAGGACGGGCACGGCCAGCAGGTACCGGACAGCGGAGAGCCCGGGGGCGGTGAGGACCTCCAGCAGCGCGGTCAGGGCGGCGGGCCGGTCGTCCCCGGCGTAGAGCGCCTCGCTCACCCGGGTGTCGACGTCGAGCAGCACGTCGGCGCCCGTCCGCAGCCCGAGGGCCAGCAGCGCGAACACCGCCGCGCAGAGGGCGACCACCGCCAGCGGGGGGCCGTAGCGGCCGGTCGGAGGCGCGCCGCGGTCGACGTCCGGGGGTGCGCTCACCGCTCCACTCTCCCCGATCGCGGTCGCACGTGACACGCTGACGGCGTGAGGAGCCGGGCCGGAGACCGCCCCAGCCTGACCACGCTCCGGCGGCTCGAGCGCTCGTCGGGGGCGCTGGCCACCCAGGCGGTGGCCCGCATGGACGAGGAACTGCCCTGGTTCCGCACCATGCCGGCCGACCAGCGCTCGTGGGTCACGCTCGTCGCGCAGGCGGGGCTGGCCTCGCTCGTCGAGTGGTGCCGCAACCCCGGCCGGCCGCCGCGGCTGACCGGCGAGGTCTTCGGTGCCGCGCCGCGCGAGCTGGTCCGGGTGGTCGCCCTCAAGCAGACCGTCGACCTCATCAAGATCACCGTGGAGACGCTGGAGGACCACGTCGCCACCGTGGCCGAGCCCGGGGACGAGGAGATGCTGCGACTGGCGGTCCTCCAGTTCAGCCGCGAGGTCGCCTTCGCCACCGCGCACGTGTACGCGAGCTTCGCGGAGAGCCGCGGAGCGTGGGACGCCCGGCTCGAGGCGCTCCTGGTCGACGCGCTGGTCCGCGGTGAGCGGTCCGAGGAGCTGGCCGGCCGGGCGGCGGCTCTGGGCTGGTCGGCGATGAGCCCGGTGACCGTGGTGGTGGGCCCCACGCCGGATCGGGTCGAGGACCCGCACTCCGCCGTCCGCCGGGCCGCGCGCGGGCTGCACAGCGAGGTGCTGGTCGGCGTGCACGCCGACGAGCTGGTCGTCGTCCTCGGCGGGCACGAGGACCTGACCGCGGTCGTGGCGCGGGTGGCCGAGGAGTTCGGCCCCGGCCCGGTCGTGTCCGGCCCCGTCGTCGACGGCCTGGGCCGGGCGGGCGACTCGGCGGCCGCGGCACTCGCGGGCCGGCGGGCGGCCCGGGCGTGGCCGGGGGCGCCCCGCCCGGTGACCGCCGACGCCCTGCTCCCCGAGCGGGCGCTCGACGGGGACCCGCTGGCGCGGGCCGCCCTGCGCGACGAGGTCGCCGGTCCGCTGGCCGCCGCCGGGGGCGGGGTCCTCGAGACGGTGCGCGCCGTGCTGGCCAGCGGCGGCAACCTGGAGGCCAGCGCACGGGCGATCTTCGTGCACCCCAACACCGTGCGGTACCGGCTCAAGCGCGCCGCGGAGCTCACCGGCCTGTCGGCCACCGATCCCCGGGGCAGCTGGACCCTGCAGGTGGCCCTGGCCCTGGCCCACCTCGACCGGGAGCGCTCCCTCTGGAGCTAGGTGTGCAGTGGTCCCCACCACTGGAACCCGCGATACGGCCGCGGAACCACGCTGGAGTTGGAGGAATCCTCCAAAGATCACCGGTATCCTTTCGTGCCGCTCCGCACCGCGGAGGACGCCGTTTCTTTGGCACGGTGAGGAGGTGCTCGCCGTCCTCGCCCCCGGTCAGGGTGCTCAGAAGCCCGGAATGCTCACCGACTGGCTCGGGCTCCCCGGGGCCGAGTCGTTCTTCCGCTGGGCGGGCGCCATCGCCGACGCCGACCTGCTGACGCTCGGCACCGAGGGCGACGCCGAGGCGATCGCCGACACCGCCGTCACCCAGCCCCTCGTGGTGGCGATGAGCCTGTTCGTCGCCCGCGAGCTGGGCGGCATGCCGGGACCGGTCGCGCACAGCCCCTCGGCCGGCCGGGACGTCGTCATCGCCGGGCACAGCGTCGGCGAGCTGACCGCCGCCGCGCTGGCCGGAGTCCTCTCCGTCGAGGCGGCGATCGCGCTGACCGCCGTTCGCGGCCGGGCCATGGCCGCCGCGTGCGCGCAGACCCCCACCGGCATGTCCGCCGTCCTCGGGGGTGACCCCGAGGAGGTGCTGGCCGCCATCGAGCGGCACGGCCTGGCGCCGGCGAACCTCAACGGCGCCGGCCAGATCGTCGCCGCCGGCCCCCTCGAGGGGCTGGCCGCGCTCAAGGCCGAGCCGCCGGCGAAGGCGCGGGTCATGCCGTTGCCGGTGGCCGGCGCCTTCCACACCCCGTACATGGCCCCGGCCCGTGAGGAGCTGGAGGGGCTGGTCGGCGGGCTCCGTCCCGAGAACCCGAGCCGGCTGCTGCTCTCCAACGCCGACGGCGCCGCGGTCGACTCCGGCGCCGAGGCGCTGCGCCGGCTGGTCAGCCAGGTGACCAGCCCGGTCCGGTTCGACGCGTGCCTCGCCACTCTGCGCGACCTCGGCGTCACCGCCGTCCTCGAGCTGCCCCCGGCCGGCGCGCTCACCGGGCTGGCCAAGCGCGAGTGGAAGGGCGCCGGCATCGAGCTGCTCGCGGTGAGCAGCCCCGCCGACCTCGACCGGGCCCGCGAGCTGATCGCCGCCGAGCGTGGTCGCGCCGAGGCCGAGCACTTCCCCGACTGGCGGATGGTCGTGGCCCCCGCCCGCGGCACGGTGAGCCCGGCCGAGGTCGCCGAGGGCACGCGGCTGCCGGCCGGGACCCCGCTGGGCTGCATCCGCGGCCGGCGGGAGGAGGTCAACGTCTCCGCCAGCTACGACGGCGTGCTGGCCGAGTGGCTGGTGCACGAGGGCGACCTCGTCGACGCCGGCGACCCGATCGCCCGTCTCTACCCGGAGGTCTCCGCATGAGCTCCATCCAGCTGGCGACCGGCGCGCCCGGCACCCGCATCCTCGGGCTCGGCGACTACCGCCCGAGGCGCCGGGTGACCAACGACGAGCTGGCCCAGGTCATGGAGACCAGCGACGAGTGGATCCAGAGCCGGGTGGGCATCGCCGAACGCCGCTGGGCCGACGACGACGAGACGCTCGTGGAGATGGCCGTCGCCGCCGGGGGCAAGGCCATCGCGGCCAGCGGCCTGGCGCCCGACGAGATCGACCTCGTCGTCCTCGCCAGCGCCAGCCTCCGCCGGCCCATCCCGGGCATCGGGCCGCAGGTCGCCCACCGCCTGGGCATCCCCCGCCCGGGCGCGCTGGACCTCAACGCCGGCTGCGCGGGCTTCTGCTACGCGCTCGGCCTGGTGTCCGACGCCATCCGCGCCGGCTCCGCGCGCAACGCCATCGTCATCGGCGTCGAGCGGCTCACCGACGTCACGGACAGGACCGACCGCTCGACGGCGGTGATCTTCGCCGACGGCGCGGGTGCGGCCGTGGTCGGGCCCACCGACGAGCCCGGCATCGGCCCGGTCGCCTGGGGCAGCGACGGCGACCAGCACACCGCGATCGAGATCGTCGACAGCGGCTACATGGCCATGGCCGGGCAGGCGGTCTACCGCTGGGCCACCACCCGGCTCACCGAGGCGCTGACCCAGGCGATGGACCGGGCCGGGGTCACCGCCGCCGATATCGACGTCTTCGCGCCGCACCAGGCCAACCTCCGGATTATCGAGTCGATGACCAAGCGGCTGGGCTTCGGCGAGAAGACCGTGATCGCCCGCGACATCGTGCGGTCGGGCAACACCTCGGCCGCCTCCATCCCGCTGGCCCTGGGCGCCCTGCTCGAGTCCGGCGAGGCGAAGTCCGGCGACCTCGCCCTGGTCCTCGGCTACGGCGCGGGCCTCACCTACGCCGGTCAGGTCCTGCGGCTGCCATGACGGCCGCACCGAGGCCGGCGCCATGACGCCGCCCACCCCAGAGCCCCGGGACACCGCGTCCCGGACGACGACGTCCGCCCCGCACCGGGGCGCCGTCCCATCCGAGAGAGAGGACCCCGCGTGAGCAGCACCCAGGAGATCCAGTCCGGTCTGGCCGAGATCCTGGAGGAGGTCGCCGGGGTCACCCCCGCCGACGCCACTCCCGAGAAGTCGTTCACCGAGGACCTCGACGTCGACTCGCTGTCGATGGTCGAGATCGCCACCGCCGTCGAGGACAAGTTCGGCGTCGCCATCCCCGACGACGAGCTCGGCAGCATCAAGACCGTCGGCGACGCGATCAGCTACATCGAGAAGAACCAGGCCTGACGCAGCCGACCCCCGACCGCCCGGTCGCAGTCCCAGGAGGAACAGTCATGAGCACGTCCGACGTCGTCGTCACCGGCCTCGGGGCCACCACGCCCCTGGGCGGCGACGTGCCCACCACCTGGGAGGCGCTGCTCGCCGGGCGGTCGGGGGTCAGCCGCATCACCGACGACTGGATCAAGGAGTACCCCGCCCAGCTCGTCGCCCGCCTCGCCACCGACCCGGCCGAGCAGCTCGACCGGGTGCGGGCGCGGCGCCTCGACCGCAGCCAGCAGGTCGCCGTCGTCGCCGCCGAGCAGGCGTGGGCCGAGTCCGGCGCCGCCGACTCCGGGGTCGCCCCCGAGCGCGTCGCGGTCGTCTTCGGCACCGGCATCGGCGGGGCGCTGACCCTCCTGGGTCAGGACGACGTCCTGGAGGAGAAGGGCCCGAAGCGGGTCTCCCCCTTCACCATCCCGATGCTGATGCCCAACGGCCCGGCCGCCGCCGTCGGACTGGCCATCGGCGCGAAGGGCGGCGTGCACGCGCCGGTCAGCGCCTGCGCCTCGGGCGCCGAGGCCATCCGCTGGGGCCTGGACCTGCTCCGCTTCGACCGAGCCGACGTCGTCCTCGTCGGCGGCACCGAGGCGTGCGTGCACCCCCTGCCCATGGCCGGCTTCGCCGCGATGCGGGCCATGTCCACCCGCAACGACGAGCCCGAGCGCGCCTCGCGGCCGTTCGACAAGGGCCGCGACGGCTTCGTCCTCGGCGAGGGGGCCGCCGCCCTGGTGCTCGAGCGCGGCGACTCGGCCCGGGCACGCGGCGCCCGGATCCACGCCCGCCTCGCCGGCGCCGCCGGGACCGCCGACGGCTACGACCTGGTCGCCCCGCACCCCGAGGGCGAGGGGGCGGCCCGCGCGATCACCGCCGCGCTGCGCGACGCCGACCTCACGCCGGCCGACGTCGGCCACGTCAACGCCCACGCCACCTCGACGCCCGTCGGTGACACCGCCGAGGCCGCCGCCATCCGGTCCTCGATCGGCGACCACGTGCTGGTGAGCGCCACCAAGAGCCAGACCGGTCACCTGCTCGGCGCCGCCGGGGCGCTGGAAGCCGTGTTCACCGTCCTCGCCCTGCGCGAGCAGGTGGTCCCGGCGACGGCCAACCTCGACGACCCCGACGACGACGCCAACGTCCAGGCCCTCGACATCGTCCGCGGCGAACCCCGCCGCGCCACCCTCACCGCCGCGGTCAACGACTCGTTCGGCTTCGGCGGCCACAACATGGCGCTGGTCTTCGCGACCGCCTGACGGCCGCGCCATCCAGCCCGTCCCTCTCCGTGGAGGTCCTGTGACGACTGCGCCCGCTGCTCCGCTCGTGTCCACTCCGGACCCGCGTGATCCCGAGGACCGCCTCGCGCGCTTCTTCGACCCCGGCTCGCTGGAGCTGCTGGCCTCCCGCGACACGTCGGGCGTCCTCGCCGCCCGCGGCACCGTGGAGGGCAGCCCCGCCGTCGCCTTCTGCACCGACGCGACCGTCATGGGCGGCGCCATGGGCGTCGACGGGTGCCGGCACATCGTGGACGCGATCGACACCGCGCTGCGCGAGCGGGTGCCGGTCATCGGCATCTGGCACTCCGGCGGCGCCCGGCTGGCCGAGGGCGTGACCGCTCTGCACGCCGTGGGCGAGGTGTTCGCGGCGATGGTCCGGGCCTCCGGCCGCATCCCGCAGATCTCGGTCGTCCTCGGCGCAGCGGCCGGCGGCGCCGCCTACGGTCCGGCCCTCACCGACATCGTGATCATGGGCCCGGCCGGTCGGGTCTTCGTCACCGGTCCCGACGTCGTCCGGTCGGTCACCGGCGAGAACGTCGACCAGGAGACGCTCGGCGGCCCGGACACCCACGGCCGGCGCTCCGGCGTGGTGCACGTGGTCACCGACTCCGAGCCGGCCGCGCTCCAGACCGCACGCCAGGCCGTCGACCTGCTCGCCGCCCAGGGCGCTCTCGCGCCGGCCGCGGACGAGCCCGAGGTCGACCTCAAGGCCCTGCTGCCCGAGCAGCCCCAGCGCGCGTACGACGTCAAGCCGCTGGTCACCGCCCTGCTCGACGAGCCGGGGCTGGAGCTGCACCCCCGGTTCGCGCCGAACGTCGTCACCACGCTGGGCCGGCTGGCCGGGCGCACCGTCGGGGTCATCGCCAACAACCCGATCCGCCTGGGCGGCTGCCTGGACTCCGCGTCGGCGGAGAAGGCGGCCCGCTTCGTGCGCATGTGCGACGCCTTCGGGGTGCCGCTGGTGGTGCTCGTGGACGTGCCCGGGTACCTGCCCGGCGTCGGCCAGGAGTGGGACGGCGTCGTACGGCGCGGCGCGAAGCTGCTGCACGCCTTCGCCGAGGCCGTGGTCCCGCGGGTGACGCTGGTGACCCGCAAGTCCTACGGCGGCGCCTACATCGCGATGAACTCCCGCTCGCTGGGCGCAACCGCGGTCTTCGCCTGGCCCGGGGCCGAGGTCGCCGTCATGGGCGCCAAGGCTGCCGTCGGCATCCTGCACCGCAAGAAGCTGGCCGCCGCCCAGCCCGGCGAGCGCGAGGCGCTGCACGCGCAGCTGGCCGAGGAGCACGAGCGCATCGCCGGCGGGGTGAACCGGGCCGTGCAGATCGGCGTCGTCGACGAGGTGGTCGACCCGGCGCAGACCAAGCGGCGGCTGGTGACGGCGCTGACGGCCGCCCCGCACGGCCGCGGCGCGCACGGCAACATCCCGCTGTAGGCGGTCGACGGTCAGTTCGGGCGCCGCTTCCCCGACGGCGCCCGAACGACCGGGACCAGGCTACGACCGGACGGCCTGGTGGACCAGCTGGTCGGTGGCTAGACGACCTGGTGGAGCCAGGTGACCGGGCTGCCGTCGCCGGCATGCCGGTACACCTCGAGGTCGGCGTCCCAGGCCGCCCCCAGCAGCTCGTCGACACCGTGCCGGAACGCCTCGATGGACGACGTCGTCGCCGCAAGGTGCCGCAGCTGCTGCTCGCTGATCATGATGTCGCCGTTGGCGCTGGTCGGCGCACGGAAGACACCGTGGCCGGGCACGTAGGACATCCGCTCGCCGTCGTTGCCGTGGCTGGCTTCCTCGGTGACCTCGAAGCGCAGCATCGGCCACTGGCGCAGGGCAGCCACCAGCCGGGCACCCGTCCCCGGCGAACCGGTCCAGGCCACCTCGGCACGGTAGGAACCGTGCGCCGCGGGCTGGCCGTCCCACGACAGGGAGACCGGCGTGCCGACGACGCGCTCGAGCGCCCACTCGACATGCTGGCAGAGCGCTTTCGGGCACGCGTGCACGAAAACGACACCCTGGGTTGACCGTCGCTGCACGGGGCACCTCCATCGACTCGATCGGTCTCGTCTTCCCCTACGGACCCATCGATTCGGTGACTGGCTGTGTTCGGCAGTGGCGGAGCAGGGCTCCCGGGAACAGTCTGCATGATGGTGACCCGATCGCGCCAGCCCGGGTGGTGCGGTTGTGCCCGTTGTGACGGAAGAGACCGGATCGGCCGCTTTACCGCTGGTCAAGCCCCTACCACGGGTCCTAGGTCCCCGTCCACCGGACCGGCGACGCTTTGTGGCTCTTTCGCCGGGATCCAGCGCGAGCCCTCCGTGCGACCGGCGCGCCGATTGCGTAGGGCGGTGCCGCCTGGTGACGCACCGTAACGGGCGTTCGCCACGGACAGTGGTAAGCCCCGTCCAGAGCGGCGTGTCGCCCGTGCCGGCCGGGCCCTCACGCGGACGGTACGGCGAAGCGGTCGCCGCCGGCGGCCTTCGCCCGGTACATGGCGGCGTCGGCCCGGTGCAGCAGGTCGGCGACGTCCTCCCCCGGCACCACCTCGGCGACACCGATGCTGGCGGTGACCCCTCCGCGGGCGCCCACCACGGCGATCGCCTGGCACAGGCGCTGGGCCAGCATCTCCCCGGAGAACGTGTCCGAGATGTCGGCCAGGACGGCGAACTCGTCGCCCCCCAGCCGGGCCACCGTGTCGGTCTCGCGGACGGCGGCGCCCAGGACCGAGGCGACGGCCTTGAGCAGCGCGTCGCCGGCGGCGTGCCCGTCCCGGTCGTTGACCCCCTTGAACCCGTCCAGGTCGACGGCGCAGACCACCGTCCGGCGCCCGCTCGCAGCGGCGGCCACGGCCAGCGGCAACCGCTCGATCAGGGTCCGCCGGTTGGGGATGCCGGTGAGCGGGTCGGTGGCGGCCAGCGTGCGCTGGGTGGCGATGAGCTGGACCTGGCGGTCGTGGGCCGCCCATGCGTTGGCCGAGGACATCGTGCAGATGAGGGTGAAGGCGCCCAGGACGGCGACGAAGAAGGCCGCCGAGGTGGTCATGCCCGACGTCCCGAAGACCAGGACGTAGCCGCTCATCATGAGGACGCCCATGGCCACCACCCCGTGCGGCGGATAGGCCACGGCCATGTAGGTCAGGGTCAGGAAGAGCAGCGCGTCCACCGGGCTCGAGGCCCCGCCGTCCAGCCAGGTGGCGAGCAGGATCAGCGCCGTCGTCGCGATGGTCCAGAGGTAGAACATCGCGGGCCCGCGGCGGTCGCGCAGGATCGCTCTCAGCGGCAGCAGCAGGAGCGCCGGGCAGCCGAGGATGACCGCCACGGCCATGAGCAGCAGCCCCGGGTGGTGCCGCCCCGGGGTCTCGGTGAACAGCGCGTAGACCAGGACGGCCGCGGCGCTGAGCTGGCTGAGCAGCACGCCGTAGCGCACGTGCCGGATCCAGTAGGCGGCGCGGTCGTCGTCCTCCGCCAGCGTCCGGAACAGCCCGTCCCGGAGCATCCCGAGCCGCCGGCGGAGCATGCCCGCGTCGCGGGCGCCCGCCGGTGCGCCGCCCTCGCGGCGGTCGCCCGGGAATGCGCTGGTCACGGCGGTGTGATCGTCGCCACGCCGGTGCCGCTTGATCCGCACTCACCCCGGAGGGTGAGGCAGGGTTGCGGAACAGCTTGAGCCGCACCTCATGCCTGCCCGGCGCCCGTCCGGGTACGCGGCGGGCATGGGACGACACCAGGGCATGGCCGACGCCGGACGCGACGAGGTGCGCACACGCGTGCTGGGGGCATGGGACGCCTTCCTCGCCCAGGCCGAGCGCGTCGACCTCGATCGCCCCTCGCGCCTGCCGGGGTGGCGGGCGCACGAGATCTGCGTGCACCTGGGCTGCTGGGACGACCACACCGCGATGGCTGACCTGATCGCGTCCGCGCGCACGGGGGCCACCGGCTCCCCGCCCGACCCCGACGCAGTGAACGCCCGCGTCACCGCCGCGCACGCCGGGGCCTCCCGCGCCGAGGTGCTCGATGCGCTCCGCCGCAACCGCGAGGCCACCGCGCGGTACCTCGCCGAGGAGCCCGTCGAGCTCGACACCGCGCCGACGGTCTCCGTGGTCGGCCGCGTGCCGCTGCTCAGCGTCGTGCTGGGGCAGGCGTACGAGCTGGCCGTGCACGGCCTGGACCTGGTCTCCTGCGGCGCGGAGCCGCCTCCGGCGGAGGTGCTGCAGTCGGGCCTGGCCGCGCTCACCGACGTGACCGGCGCGCTGGCCACCTCCTGCGGCATCACCGGCGGGGTCACGCTGGCCACGCCGGACGGCGGCTGGTCCTTCGACGCCGATCCCGAGGGCTGGCGGGTGCACGCGGTGCCCGGCGGCGCCCACGAGGGGCCCGCGGTCGAGGCGTCCGCGCAGCTGCTGCTCGAGGCGGCGTCGGGGCGGATCAACCCGGTGCCGGCCGTCGCCAAGCGCCAGCTCAAGGTGCACGAGGTCACGGGCCTGCTCGCGCTGGCGCCGATCGTGCAGAAGGTTCCGGGCATCCCGGGCGGCCCGATCCTGCAGCTCGCCGCGCGCACGATGGGTGGGGCCGGCGGCGTGCTCGGCCGGCTGTTCAGGAAGGGCTGACCCGCGCGCGGCGACGTCGGAACCAGACGAGGACGGCGACGACGAGGGCGGCCAGCGGCAGCGCGACCGCCGCCGTGACGCCCGAGGCCAGCGCGGGCGCCGAGGCGCCGACACCCACCTGGACCACGGTGCTCGGCAGGATGCCCAGCCCGGTGGCGGCCAGGTAGGGCAGCAGCCGCATGGCGGTCAGCCCGCTCCCGTAGCTGAGCACCACGAAGGGGACGACGGGGAGCAGCCGGCCGACCAGGAGCGGGACGAAGCCGCGGTCGACCAGCAGCCGGTCGAGCCGGTCCAGCCGCGGCCCTGCCAACCGGGCGACCGCGGCCCGGCCCAGCCGGCGGGCCAGCACGAAGCTGCCGAGCGCGGCGAGCATCGCGCCGGTCAGGGCGACGAGCAGACCGGGGACGAACCCCGCGACCAGCCCGAGCAGCACGGAGACGGCGGTGCGGGGCACGGGCGCCATCAGCAGCAGACCCACGCCGGCCACCAGCCCCGCCCAGCCGGCGGCCCCGGCGTCGTCCAGCCACCGCCGGACGACGTCGACGTCGGGCAGCTCGACGGTCAGTGCGACGACGAGCCCCGCCACGAGCAGGAGCACCAGCAGCGCCGCCCGCAGCCAGGTGGTGTCACTGCTGCCCATCCGCACCGGACCATGATCCGGCACGGACGGGCGGTCCCCGGTCAGCAGCCGCCGAGGGAGATGCCGTGCCCCGTCAGCCACGGCACCGGGTTGACGCGGTTGGCGTACAGGCCGCCCTCGTGCACCTCGAAGTGCAGGTGCGGGCCGGTGGACTGGCCGCGGTTGCCCACCTCGGCGATCTGCTGCCCCGCAGTCACGGCCTGACCGGCGCTCACGAAGAACTGGTTCACGTGGCCGTAGAGGGTGATGGTGCCGTCGCCGTGCTGGATCGCGACCGCGAGCCCGAAGCCGCTGGCCGGGCCGGCCTGGAGCACGACACCGCCCTCCGGCACGAAGATCGGCGTGCCGATCGGGGCGGCGATGTCGACGCCGGCGTGCAGCGTCCCCCAGCGCTGGCCGTAGCAGGAGGTGACCCGGCCGGTCGTCAGCGCGGCGGTGCTGCCGCCCGCGGCCAGGGCCCGGGTCGCGGTCGGCGCGGTCGTGGTGACGGCGCTGGCGGCCGCGGCGGCCGCCTCGCGGGCGGCCTGCTGGGCCTCCCACGCCCGGGCGGCGTCGCGGGCGCCCTCCATCTGCAGCAGCCGGATCTCGGCGTCCCGCAGCTGCTGGGCCAGGTCCAGCTTCTGCAGCGACAGGGCGTCGAACTCGGCCTGCGCACCGGACAGCTGCCGCGCTGCGGCGGCGTGCGCCTCCGCGGCGGCGCCGGCGGCGCGGTCCCGCTCGGCGACGGTCGCCTGCGCGGCCTCCTCGGCGCGCGCCTGCGCCACCTCGACGATCTCCATCGCGTCCAGCGTCTCGGCCCGCTGCTCGCCGAGGGTGTCGAGCGTGGCGGCCTGCTCCAGGAGCTCGGCGGGGCCGTCGGCGTTCAGGAGCAGGTGCAGGTCGCCGAAGGTCTCCTGGCCACCGCCCATGTACGCCTGACGCCCGACCTCGGAGACCTCGTCCTGGGCCTCCGCGACGGCCTGCTTCGCTGCGAAGAGGGCGAGCTCGGCGGCCTCGGCCTCCCGGGTGGCGGCGTCGAGTGCCGCCTGCGCGGCGAGCGCCTCACCGCTGGCCACCTCGGCCTCGTGCGTCATCCGCTGCAGCTTCTGCTCGGCTTCGGTCACCCGTCCGCTGAGCGCGGCGATCTCCGCGGCGACGGCGTCGTGCTGGGAGCGGGCCTCCTCGACGCGGGCGTCGTCGGCGGGCGCCGCGACGGCGGCGGGCGCGCCGACCAGCGCAGCGGCCATCAGCGTGGCGGCGATCAGGGGCGTCCGGAGCCGTCGGCCGCGGCGGGACATCATGCTGCGCAGGTGGTGCGAGGTCGCCAAGGCGACGGTTCTCCGTTCCTCACGTCCGCCTACCGAGTTAGCTGACGGGTTCGGGCTCATGAGTGCTTTACCTGCCCGGCGTCCCCGTACGCGGGCAGGACTCACCCCAGGACTGCGGTGGGTCCCCGGTCCCCCCGACCATCAGGCCGGCGGGTTCGGCGGGGTCCGCCGAGGCCCTCGGGTTCGAAGGCGGAGCTCGTTGGACCGGAGGAGACGGTACAAGTGGAACCTTGGAATGTCACAGGGTGATAACGGCCTTTCGATGGCCGCCGACTGGACTCACCGATGCGACCAGCGCTCTCGCGCCCGCGTCGCCCGCCTGTGATCCGTGTCGCTCTGGCAGGCTGTCCGCACCGGGGCGGTAGCTCAGCCGGTCAGAGCATGGGACTCATAATCCCTGGGTCGTGGGTTCGAGCCCCACCCGCCCCACGGTCGCGTCATCTGGTCACCACAGCGACAGGGACCGGCGGAAGATGCCGGCGATGTCGTCCTCGGTGACCTCCTTCGGGCACGTGGCGAGCAGCCGCTGCTGCTTCATCGTGCCCTCGACCAGGTCGGGGATGTCCGCCTCGCCGAATCCGACCGCGCCGACCCCGTTCGGGATGTCGATGTCGCGCATCAGGTCGGCCAGCACGGTGGGCAGGAACTCCGCGGCGTCCGTCGGCTGGCCGGCGTTCGGTGCGAGCAGCTGGGCCACCCGTACGTGCCGCTCCGGCGACGCGTCGAACGTGAACCGGAAGGCCTCCGGCGCGGTCAGGGCGACCGACATCCCGTGCGGCACCATCGCCTCGTCGGCCGGGTAGTCCTTCGGGTGGAAGTCCTTCACCTGCCCGGCGATCGGGTAGGCGTTGGCGTGCGGGATGTGCACCCCCGCGTTGCCGAAGCCCATGCCGGCGAACGTCGCGGCCATGGCCATGTCCGCCCGCGCTTTCTCGTCGTCCCCGTGCCGGACCGCCCGGCGGAACGAGCCGGCGAGCAGCGACAGCGCCTTCTCCGACCACATGTCCGAGATGGGGTTGGAGCCGCAGTACGGCACCCGCTGGTCGGGTGTCTTGTGCTCGTAGGTCGTGTACCAGCGGGCGGTGTAGCTCTCCAGCGCGTGGCAGAGGATGTCCATGCCCGAGGCGGCCGTCACCCCCGGCGGCTGGGTGAGCGTGAGGGCCGGGTCGATCACCGCCAGCGTCGGCCGCAGCCGCGCGTGGCTGATCCCGGTCTTCACCCGCGCCGAGATCACGTCCATCACGCAGATCGTCGTGCTCTCCGCGCCGGTGCCCGTGGTGGTCGGGACGGCGACCAGCGGCTTGAGCTGGTTCGGCGGCGCCTGCCCCTTCCCGACCGGGACGTTGACGTAGTCCATGAGCTCGCCGGGGTTGGTGGTGAGCAGGTTGATCGCCTTGGCGGTGTCGATGCTCGAGCCACCGCCGACCGCGACGAACGCGTCCCACGGCCCGGTCGACCGGGCCTCCTCGATGGCGGCGATCAGGCTCTGGTCGGTCGGCTCGACGTGGACGCCGTCGTAGACCTGCGCCTCGATGTCGAACTGCGCCATCTGCTCGGCGACCCGCTGCGGGATCCCGGTCGCGGACAGGCCCGGGTCGGTGACCACCAGCACGCGGTGCACCCCGTAGCGGCTGAGGTCGAAGCCGATCTCGTCGGAGGCTCCCTTCCCGAACTTCAGCTGGGGAGCGCCGTAGGTGAAGACGGACTCGGGATCGGCGGGCTGGAGCGTGGTCATGGGGAACCTCTCGGCGGTCGGCGGGGTGCGGAGCGCTGCACCGAATCTCGCAGATGGTTGTGATCGGCACCACACCGGCGTCATAGTTCGGGGGTCCCCTCTCAGACCTCCGGAGGCCCCCTGTGACCGACTCGACCACCACCGCCCCCGCCCTCGGCGAGCTGCTGAAGGACGCCCCCACGAACTGGGGCAAGTGGGGTGCCGACGACGAGGTCGGCTCGCTCAACTACCTGGGCCCCGAACAGGTCCTCGCGGCGGTCCGGCTGGTCAGCGCGGGCAAGGTCTTCACCCTGCAGCGGCTCATCGGCGACCCGAAGGGCGACCCGGTGTGGCCCGGGCGCACACCCGCCGTCCGCACCCAGGTCCTCGACGAGAGCGACTGGGACGAGGGCGGCAAGGGCGCGGCGTTCCCGGGCGGGCTGCACTACGCCGACGACAAGATCGATGCCTATCTCCAGGGCTCCACGCAGTACGACGCCCTGGGCCACCTCTGGTACGACGGCAAGATCTGGAACGGGTACGACGCGCGCACCACCGTCGGCGGCCTGGAGAAGGCGAGCGTCCAGCCGATCGCCGAGCGCGGCATCGTCGGCCGCGGGGTGCTCCTGGACATGGCACGCTTCCGCGGCCAGGAGACCCTCGACAAGGGCGAGACGTTCACCCACGAGGACCTGCAGGAGTGCGCGCGGGCCCAGGGCGTCGAGATCCAGGCGCGGGACATCCTGATCATCCGCACCAACTTCCTGCAGCTGTTCCACGAGCAGGGCGAGGCGTTCTACGAGGGCTTCAACGAGCCGGGCCTGGTGTACAGCCCCGAGCTCGTGCAGTGGTTCCAGGACATGGAGGTCCCCAACCTGGTCACCGACACCATCGCCAACGAGGTCACCTACGACCCCAACAACGGCGTCGCGCTGGTGCTGCACTGCGCCCTGATGCGCAACCTCGGCGTCACGCTGACCGAGATCGCCGACCTCGAGCGGCTGGCCGCCGACTGCGCGGAGGACGGGAAGTACGAGTTCCTCTACGTCGCCGCCCCGCTCAACGTGGCCAAGGCCGCTGGCACCCCGGTCAACCCCGTCGTCATCAAGTAGGCGCCCGGTGAGCGACTACGACCAGCGTCCCTGGCTGGCGCGCTACGGGGACCAGCCGTCCGACTACGACATCGAGTTCGACGACGCCCTGGACATGTTCCGGGCCGGGGTGGCGAAGGACCCGTCCGCGGTCGCCCTGCGCTACTTCGACGGCGTGATCACCCGGCAGGAGCTGGACGAGCTCAGCGACGGGCTGGCCGCCGGGCTGCTCGCCAACGGGTTCTCCCCGGGCGACCGGCTGGCGGTCTACCTGCAGAACGTGCCGCAGTTCGTCATCTCCATGGTGGCCGCCTGGAAGGCCGGCGGCGTCATGGTGTCGATCAACCCGATGAGCCGGGTGCGCGAGCTGTCCTACCTCCTCAAGGACTCCGGGGCGACGGTGCTGGTGTCGCTGGAGACGCTCTACGAGGAGATCGCGAGGGACGTCGTCCCCGACACCGACGTGAAGCTGGTGCTCACCACCAGCGAGCTGGAGTTCCAGACGCGGAACGACGAGCGGCTCTTCGCCGGCATGGAGCGACGGCGCCACGAGGGGACGACGGACTTCACCGAGTTCGTCGCCGAGCACCGCGGCCAGACGCCGCCCCCGGTCGACCTGGGCCCGGACGACGTCGCCTTCCTGACCTACACGTCGGGGACGACGGGGGTGCCCAAGGGCGCAATGAACACCCACCGGAACGTCGTCTTCACCGCACAGGTCTACCGGGACTGGACGCACGCCGGGCGGGACGGCGCGATCTTCGGGATCGCGCCGCTGTTCCACATCACCGGGCTGATCGGGCACATCGCGGTCAGCATGCTCGTGCCGGCGCCGCTGGTGCTCGCCTACCGGTTCGAGCCGCAGGTGGTGCTCGACGCCTTCCTCGAGCACCGGCCCGCGTTCACCATCGGCGCGATCACCGCGTTCAGCGCGCTGCTCAACGCGCCGGGCTTCACCAAGGACCACTTCGCCTCGTTCACGTCGGTCTACTCCGGCGGGGCGGCGATCTCGCCGACGGCCGAGAAGGGGTTCCTGCAGGCCACCGGCAAGCAGGTGCACAACGCCTACGGCCTGACCGAGACGACGTCGCCCATGACCGTCACGCCGTTCGGCTCGCCCTCCCCCGTCGACCCGACGTCCGGGGCGCTGTCGGTTGGGGTGCCGGCGCCGAACACGATCGTCCGGATCCAGGACGACGACGGGACGGACCTGCCGCAGGGCGAGATCGGCGAGATCGTCGCCGACGGACCGCAGGTGGTCGCCGGCTACTGGGGCAAGCCCGAGGAGACCGCGGCCAACCTGCCCGGCGGGGCGCTCAAGAGCGGCGACGTGGGCTTCATGAACCCCGACGGCTGGGTGTTCATCGTCGACCGCAAGAAGGACATGATCAACGCGTCGGGCTACAAGGTCTGGCCGCGCGAGGTGGAGGACGTCCTCGCCGAGCACCCCGCCGTCCGGGAGTCCGCGGTGGTCGGCGTCCCTGACGAGAAGCGCGGTGAGACGGTCAAGGCCTTCGTCAGCCTGAGGCCCGGCGCCTCGGCCACCGAGGAGGAGCTCATCGCGCACTGCAAGGAGCGGATGGCCGCCTACAAGTACCCGCGCTCGGTCGTCCTGCTCGAGGAGCTGCCGAAGACGGTCACCGGCAAGATCCTCCGCCGCGAGCTCAGGGGGTGACCAGGGAAGCACCCGACGAGTTCACCCGGTTCACGGCCGCGGTCCAGGACGTCGCCCACGGCCTCCTCTGGCTCCGCAGTTCTCTCGACGAGTGGCGCCAGCAGGTGGTGACGCAGTACGAGGCGGATGCACTGCGGCGGATGTGGGTGCTCGCCGATCACGTGGATGGACTCGTGACCATGGCCCGCGCGAACCCACATGTCCTGCCGCCCGCATTCGCGGCGGGCCGCAGCGCCTTCGAGACGGGGCTCATGACCCATTGGCTGCTGGTCGGCCAGGCCGCCCCGGGCCACCTGGCCGTACGGGGAGAAACAGAAATCCGGCACCTGCAACTGCTCGAGTCCGACGCGCGCTGGGCTGACGGCCTCACCGACCGGCTACGGACGTGGGAGCTACGCGCTGGGCGGTGGAGCTCCCTCGCGCAGGAACGGTGGGACCGGCTCACCCGCGTCCGGAAGGCCTATGGCCGGGGAGACCAGGACGAGCGGTTGCCTCGTCCGCCCAGCGTCGTCTCCGTGCTCCGAGACCTCGACCTGGAACGGCTGTACTGGGGTTACATGGTCTCCTCCCAATGGGTGCACGGAACGACCATGGGCGCCACGGAGCTGGATCCCTTTCGCCCTGGCGCAGGGCCGCCCGGCTTCGGCGAGTGGTACCTGCCGATGAACCTCGGCGTCTGGGGCCTGGTACTCGCCGCCCGAGGCTTTGCCCGCAGGCCTGACGGGCCAGGCCTCGCCCTTCTGCATCGCACACCCGTCGGAGACGCGCAGGCCGCTGTCGACGTGTTCCACGAGCTCTCCAGCGAGGAGTGGGTCCGCCATCCGGATTGGAAGTAGCCCTCCGATGCCCCCCATGCGTCACAACGCACCTCGTCGGCGAGATGCACGACAGGCTCCCCGCCATGACCGCCGCCGCACCGGAGCACTTGCTGCCCGGCGACATCGCCGTGGAGCAGGAGACCGCCGCGAGGTGAAGACATATCTGAAGGCGCAGCGCGAACCTGAGAGCGGCGAATCCTGACCGACGTCACCGGGTACGGACGCGCCCATGAGCGCTGACACAGGACCCCAGACACGGGTCGTCGCCGGCCGGTACGCGCTCGGGGAGGTGCTCGGCCGGGGCGGCATGGGCACCGTGTGGCTGGCGACCGACCGCGTCCTCGAACGCCAGGTGGCGGTCAAGGAGGTCACCTTCCCGCTGCACGTCACCGAGGAGGAGCGCGCCGTCCTGCGCGAGCGCACGATGCGCGAGGCGCGCGCGGCCGGACGGCTCGAGCACCCGCACGTCACGACCGTCTACGACGTCGTCGAGGAAGGCGGCATGCCCTGGCTGGTGATGAAGCACGTCGCCGCCCGCAGCCTCCAGCAGGTCATCGAGGCGGAGGGACCGCTGCCGCCGGCCGAGGTGGCCCGCATCGGGCTGCACGTGCTCGAGGCGCTCGTCGCCGCGCACGCGCTCGGGATCGTGCACCGGGACGTGAAGCCGGCCAACGTCCTGGTCGGACCGGACGGATCCGGCTGCCTCACCGACTTCGGGATCGCCACCACCACCGGCGATCGCGGTCTGACGTCCGGCGGCGCCCTGATCGGCTCGCCGTCCTACATGGCCCCCGAGCGGGCGCACGGTGACGAGCCGCACCCGGCGGCCGACCTGTGGTCGCTGGGCGCCACCCTCTACGCGGCGGTGGAGGGCCGCCCACCCTTCGACGGCGGCGACTCGATGGCCACGTTGATGAGTGTCGTCTCCGAGCCACCGGCGCCGATGCTGCGCGCCGGACCGCTCGAGCCGGTGCTGCGCGGCCTGCTGACGAAGGATCCCGGCCAGCGCAGCACCGCGGCCGTCGCCCGGTCCCAGCTCGCCACGGTGGCGGCCGGGAACGCGCCGGCCGCTCCTCCCCCGCCGTCGGCACCCGGTCCCATCGCCGGCGACCGGGTGGAGCGGATCGACGCGGCCGACCTGCTGGCCCTGGCGTCGGCGTCCCGCGCGCTCCTGGGCTCGGTGGCCCGCGACGCCCGCGACCACGCCCGGCACCTCCGCGGCAGCCGGCGCGAGCGCAGGGAGCCCCGTCCCGCGGTGCAGAAAGCCCCGCCCGCTCCCCCGACCCGCAGGAAGCCCCGGTTCCGGTTCAAGCGCCGCTGGGTCGTCGTCCCGGTCGTGACCACCGTGCTGGTGCTGCTGCTCCTGGTCATCGGCGTGGTGCTCGCCCTCGGCGCCCTGCTCGCCTAAGTCAGCCGATCCCCGGCACGAACCGGCCCGTCGAGGCGGAGTAGTCGCGGTAGGCGTCCCCGTGGACAGCGCGCAGGTACGGCTCCTCCACGGCGCGCACCTGGAGCTGCACCGCGACGACGAGCGCCACCAGGGCGACCGCGCTCACCCAGGTCGGGACCATCAGCACGATCCCGAGCTGGGCGACCACCATCGTGGTGAAGATCGGGTTGCGGACGTGGGCGAACACCCCGGAGGTCACCAGGTCGGTGCGCTCGCCGGTGTCGACGCCGATCCGCCAGGACTCGCCCATCCCGGTCTGGGCCGCGAGCGTCGCGGCGAACCCGACCAGCGCCAGCACGAGGCCGGCTACCTGGACCCCGAGGGGCGGGTCCGCCGGCACGACGTCGGCCACCGCGAGCAGCGGCCCGGCGAGGCCCAGGACGATCGCGACGACGAACAGCACGCCACCCCACCACCCCGCGTCGGCCGGCGTCCCGGAGATGCCGCGGAAGCCCGCCGAGCCGGTGCGGCGCAGCTGCAGCCACGAGCGGACGCCGAACAGGACGACCAGCGCGCCGACGTACAGGACCAGGGCGGCGACGGTCATCGGGCCGCCGCCTCGCCGTAGGTCGGGCACAGCGCCACCGCGTCGCCGGTGGCGGCCAGCAGCCGCTCCGCGGACGCCAGGAGCTCCATGAGCTCCGCGGAGTGCGCCAGCGACCACATCGAGGCCCGGCCCTGCGGCCGCGAGGAGACCAGGCCGCAGTCGCGCAGGCAGGCGAGGTGGGCGGACACCGTGGACTGCGCCAGCCCCAGGTGCGCGGTGAGGTCGACGACCTTGTGCTCACCCGCCGCCAGGTGCCGCAGGATCGCCAGCCGGGTCGGATCACCGAGGCTGCGGAACATGCACGCGGCCGCGGACATCGCCGCCGGCTCGTCCACCCGCACCTCGGGCGCGCTCAGACCATTCATCGTCATGCGGCGATGATAGCCACGACTACCGGCGCTATGGAAGAGGATGACAAGCACGCTTGACACGGGGGTCAGCAGTTAAGCACGCTTGACACGATGGACAACGACGTCAGGGCGCTGCGCACCGCCGCCGGCCTCTCGCAGCGCGAGCTCGCCGAGACGCTCGCGGTCTCCCGGCAGACGGTGAACTCCATCGAGACCGGCCGCTACGACCCCTCGCTGCCCCTGGCCATCGCCATCGCCCGGCACTTCGCCCGCCCCGTCGAGGAGATCTTCCATGTCGACTGACCGACCCTCCGCCACGCAGGTCGCCACCTCCCTGCTGGTCCTCGGCGGCACCCTCGCGGTCGTGCTCACCCTCGGGCTGCTGCTGCGTGAGCACGGACCGGGCAACATGGGCAACGGGCTCCTCCAGGGCGCCGCCGTCGGCCTGGTGCTCGCCGCGGTCATGGGCTGGCGCCTGGTCCGGCGGCCCGACCGGGTCACGACGTTCGAGCGGGCGTGGAGCCAGACCGGCGACGAGCGCGACGACGCCGTCCTCACCCGGGCGCTGGCCGTGCTCGGCCTGGCCTCGTTCCCGCTCACCGCCGCCGCGGCGATCGCGGTGGCCTTCGGCGCCTCCGTCGAGATGAGCCTGGCCCTGCTGCTGTTCGCCGAGCTCGGGGTCGGTGCCGCAGCCTTCGCGGTGGTCGCCCGGCGCAGCTGACCGGCCGGCGTTCGCCGTGCTGACGACGCTGTCCTGGGTCAAGGTGAGGTCATGACGACTCCCGAGCCCCAGCCCCGCGACATCGCCCTCGAGCAGGAGACCCCGGAGCAGGCCGCCGACCTCGAGGCGCAGAGCGAGCCGGAGGGCACCACGGACGAGGCCGTCGGCGGCGCCCACCCCTCCTGAGGTCAGGCGCCCAGCCGCGCCCCGTCGATCCGGCCGGCAGCCACGTAGTACAGCGTGCTGCCGGCCGGCACCGGCTCGTCCCACGGCGGGCTGACCCGCAGGCCCGCCTCGCCGCGCAACGCCAGCACGGTCGCCCCGAACGTGCGGCCGAAGAACGTCTGGCACTCGCCGAAGGTGGCGTGGCCGAACCCCGCCGGCACCCGCACCGAGTAGGTGTTGCCGTGCCCGCTGCTGCTCATCAGGTCGTTGTAGACCTGGGTGATCCCCGGGTCGGTCGCCTCCTCGGTGAGCAGGAAGGGCATGTGCCACTGCACCACCTGCACGCCGGGGTTGACGTAGCGCAGGCTCTCCTGGCGGCCGAGGTCCCGGACGGCGGCGACCAGGTGGACGGCGGGATGGGCGTGGTCGACGGCCACCGCGATCGCCAGGGTCTCGTTGTCGTCCCGGCCGTCGATCACGACCGTCCGCGCGCGGTCGACGCAGGCGCGGACCATCACGTCCTCCCGGGTCAGGTCACCGCGGACGTAGTGCACGGCCGGCTCGTCGGGCACCGGGTTCTCGGCGACGTCGTCCCAGGCGCAGAGGACCACCTGGTTGCGGCCCTCGGCGGTCAGCTCCGCGATGATCCGCTGGGTGCGGCCGGGCCAGTAGCCAATCAGCACCACGTGCTCGGACAGGTCCAGCGCGACCACTCCTCTCGTGCGACGCCCGCGGACTGACTGCAGGGCGTCGGCCAACTGGGTGAACAGCAGCGTGAGGGTGACGATCCCGCCGACGACGACCAGCGAGCCGACGATCCGTCCGCCGGTCGAGACGGGGAAGACGTCGCCGTAGCCGACCGTCGCCGACGTGATGACGAAGTACCACCAGTAGGTGTCCGGCCGGACGATCTCGCTGCCGGGAGGCTCGACCAGCGCCATGGCCAGCCAGCTGGTGACGAAGACCAGCGCGGCGACGCTCAGCGGCAGCCGCCACCCGTGCAGCCGCAGCCGCGCGAAGCGCGACAGGCGCTGGATCAGGAAGTACACCGGTGGCCCCGCTAGGTCTGGACGGTCAGCGCACGGTAGCCGCCGTTCCGCAGCACGAGCTCGGTCAGCCGCGTCAGCACCGTCGCCGGCTCGGCGAGGCAGCGGCCGACGTCGGGCTCCACCTCGGTGAGCGCGTGCGCGGTGACGAAGCCCGCCGCTGCCAGGGCGTCCGGCCCGAGGGCCACCCGTCCCGCGACGCCCAGGCACGGCACACCCGCCCGGGCGGCCCGCCGCGCGACCTCGACCGGCGCCTTGCCCCGCAGCGTCTGCTCGTCCATCGAGCCCTCACCGGTGATCACCAGCGCCGCCCCGGCCAGCGCGTCGTCGAGCCCGATCAGGTCGCACACCAGCCCCGCACCGGAGACGATCCGCGCGCCCACGGCGAGGGCGCCAGCCGCCGTCCCGCCCGCTCCTCCGGCGCCGGGCGTCGTCGCCACGTCGACGGCCAGGTCCCGGGTGAGGACGGCGGCCCAGCGGGCGAGTGCCGCGTCGAGCAGCGCCACGTCGTCGGCCGAGGCGCCTTTCTGCGGAGCGAAGACGTGCGCCGCCCCCGCCGGGCCGGTCAGCGGGTTGTCGACGTCGGAGGCCACGACGAACTCCACCTGCGCCAGCCGCGGGTCCAGGCCGGTCGCGTCGACCCGGTCGAGCTGCTGCAGCCCTCCTCCTCCGGGCGAGATGTGACGCCCGTCCGCGTCCAGCAGGCGCAGCCCCAGTGCCTGCAGCATCCCGGCTCCGCCGTCGGTGGTCGCGCTGCCGCCGATGCCCAGCACCACGCGCCGGGCGCCGTCGTCCAGGGCGTGCCGCACCAGCTCGCCGACGCCCCGGGTGGTCGCGGTCAGCGGCGCGGGCCGGTCGAGCAGCCCCAGGCCCGCGGCGGTGGCCAGCTCCACCACCGTCGTCGTCCCGAGGACCGCCCGCACGGCCTCGACGGGCCGACCGTCCGGCCCCGTCACCCGCGCCGTCCGCCGCCGGTAGCCGGCGCGGAGCGCGGCGGCGACGGTGCCCTCTCCCCCGTCGGCGAGCGGGCGCAGCACCGCCTCGGCGTCCGGGAGCGCCCGGGCCAGGCCGTCCGCGATCGCCTGGGCCGCGGCGTCGGCGGGCAGGGTGCCCTTGAAGGAGTCGGGGGCCACGACCATGCGCACGACGAGCAGCATGCCCCCACTCGTCGTAGCGTCCCGCGGGTGACTGCTCCCAGCCCGGACTTCTACCTTGTCGACGAGTTCCTGGACCCGGAGGACATCGCGATCCGCGACCGGGTCCGCGCCTTCTGCGCCGAGGAGGTCACCCCCACCATCAACGAGTTCTGGGACCGCGCGGAGTTCCCGTTCGACCTCGTGCCCAAGCTGGCCGGACTCGGCGTCGTCGGCGGCACGATCGAGGGCTACGGCTGCCCGGGCATGAGCAACGTCGCCGCCGGCCTCGTCGCCGCCGAGTTCGCCCGCGCCGACGGCAGCGTCGGGACCTTCAACGGCGTGCACAGCTACCTCGCCATGCAGTCGATCGCCGTCCTCGGCTCGGAGGAGCAGCGGGAGCGCTGGCTGCCGGAGATGGCCCGGCTGGAGAAGATCGGCGCCTTCGGCCTCACCGAGCCCGAGCACGGGTCCGACGCCGTCGGCCTGGAGACCTCCGCCCGGCGGGACGGTGACTCCTTCGTGCTGAACGGCCGGAAGAAGTGGATCGGCAACGGCTCGATCGCCGACTACGTGATCATCTGGGCGCGCGGTGAGGACGGCGCCGTCGGCGGCTACGTCGTCGAGACCGGCGGCCGCGACGGCGAGCTGGCCGGCTACGACGCGACCGTCATGACCGGGAAGACGGCGCTGCGAGCGGTCTGGCAGGCCGAGATCACGCTGACCGACGTCCGGGTGCCGGCGGAGAACAAGCTCGCCGAGTGCCACTCGTTCAAGGACGTCTCCCGGATGCTGGACCGCACCCGGTACACCGTCGCGTGGCGGGCGCTCGGGGTGGCGATGGCCTCCTACGAGCTGGCGCTGGCCCACGCCCTGCAGCGGGAGCAGTTCGGCCAGCCGATCGCCGGGTTCCAGCTCGTGCAGGACAAGCTGGCCCGGATGCTGGCCGAGATCACCACGATGCAGCTGATGTGCTGGCGGCTGTCGACGCTCGCCGACACCGGCCGGATGACGGCGGCGATGGCCTCGCTGGCCAAGATGAACTGCGCGGCCAAGGCTCGCGCAATCGTGGCCGACGCCCGCGACATCCTCGGCGGCGACGGCATCCTGCTCGACCACCACGTCGCGCGGCACCACGCCGACATGGAGGCGATCTTCACCTTCGAGGGCACCGACTCGGTGCAGGCCCTCATCGTGGGTCGGGAGATCACCGGCCTGTCGGCGATCAGCGGGCGCAAGCCGCAGCGCTGACCGCGGCGGGGGCGCTCAGCGTGCGGAGGCGAGCGCCTTCGCGGTCACCCGGGCGCACTCGGGGCAGGCGGTACGCCCGGCACCGACCCGCGACCACCTCTGCGAGCCCCAGATCTGGACGATCGCGCCGCAGACGGCCAGCTCGATCTCCCCGTCGAGCTCGGCGGGTACGCGGTGCGCCTCGACTGCGTGCCAGGGATGTGCTTGTTCGGTGGGTGCACCGCTGGACCATCGATCCGGGCGGGCGAACCCTACGGCGTACGTGTCCACGGGTTCGGGTGTGCCCGGTTCCACAGCCGGTCAACCCCGACCGGCCGGGGTTGTGCGACAGACCCGTTCCGCATCGTTCTCCGGGTGGTCCTCGGGGTGTTGCCGGAGGCGAGGTGGGGCGGGGCCGCGTTACCGTCGAGAGGGCCGAGACGAGGGGGTGGCCGCATGGATCCGGTGAGCCTGCTGGTGGGCGGCGCCCTCCTCGCGTCCGGGTTCCTCGCCGGCTGCCTCGGCCGCCGGCGGTCCGTCGCGCCCCCGCCGGTCACCCCGGTGTGCGGGTGCGGTCACGCGCTCAGCCAGCACGACCGGGACACGGCCACCTGCTACGCCGAGCTCAGGCGCGACACCTACGACAAGCGCGGCCGGTGGTCGGGCCACAGCTGGGTGCCCTGCACCTGCCGGCAGTACATCGGGCCCCGCCCGATCGACGAGGTCTTCGCCCCGCGTCTCCTGCCCCCGACGGCCGACTGACGCGATGGCCGATCTCCCCGCCCGGCCACCCCGGCTCCGGCGCACCGGCCTGCTGGGGGTCACCGAACCGGTCCGCGCCCTGGCCAGCGCCGGGGCCTTCGCCGCCGGCCTGCCGCTGCTGCAGCTGGCTCCGCGCGGCGACGGGCACCCGGTGCTGGTGCTGCCCGGCCTGATGGCCTCCGACGTCTCCACCCGGGTGCTGCGCGGATGGCTCCGGCGGCTGGGCTACCCGGTCGTCGGGTGGGAGCTGGGCCGCAACCGCGGGCCGACGGCGGAGGTCCTCGACGCGCTGCCCCGGTCGCTCGACCGCCTGGCCGCGGAGCACGGGACGGCGGTGAGCATCGTCGGCCAGAGCCTCGGCGGGATCTTCGCCCGGAGCCTCGCGCGGAAGGCACCCCGCCAGGTGCGGCAGGTCATCTCGCTCGGATCCCCGTTCGCCGCGGGCGGTCCCGACGACTCCCCCGCCGGACGGGTCTACCGCCGCTACTCCGCCTCGCACAGCACCCGGCGGCTCTCCGCGACCCGCTCGCCGGCCGCTCCTCTGCCGGTACCGAGCACCGCCGTCTACTCGCGGTGGGACGGCGTCGTCGACTGGCGCGCCTGCCGCCAGCAGCCGGGTCCGCACAGCGAGAACGTCGCCGTGCACGCCAGCCACCTGGGCATGGGCCACGACCCGGCCGTCCTCTGGGTGATCGCCGACCGGCTCGCCCAGCCGCGGCACGACTGGCAGCCCTTCCAGCGGCCCACGCGCTTCGGCCTCGGCGCCCTGTTCCCGACGGAGGACTGAGCGGGCCGGCCTCAGCGCAGCCGCTGGGGCAGTCCCGCCGTCACCAGCTCCACCCGCTGCGCGGCGGCCGCCACGCGGGTGTTGAGCATCCCCATCTCGTCGCGGAACCGCCGTCCCGACGCGGTGGCCGGCACGATGCCGCCGCCCACCTCGTTGCTGACCGCGACCACCCGCCGCCGGGTGGACGACCAGGCCGCCAGCAGGTCGTCGACGGCGGCGGCCAGCCGGTCGTCGGCGCCGGGACGGTCCTCCCACACCCCGTAGGCGTCCATCGTGCCGGCGAGCCACGTGGTCAGGCAGTCGACGAGCACCGGCGGGCCCGGGCGGCCCAGCACACCGGCCAGGTCGAGGGTCTCCACGGTTCGCCAGGACGCAGGCCGGCGGGCGCGGTGCAGCGCGACCCGGTCGGCCCACTCGGGGTCGTCCGCGGTGGGCGGACGACCGCAGGCCAGGTACTCGACGACCCGCTCGCGGGCCAGCAGGCGCTCGGCGTAGGAGGACTTGCCCGAGCGCGCTCCCCCGAGGACCAGGACGCGGCGGGGACGGCGGAGCAGCACGCGCCGAGTGTGCCGCGCGGGTTCGCCGGGTTTCCGCCGGGGGCATGGACGGCGGATGCGTGCGCAGCAGGTGACCGACCCGGTGGCGTACCACGGCGAGGGGCCGGTCTGGTCGCCGTCGTGGGGCGGGCTGCGCTGGGTGGACATGCTCGCCGGCGACGTCCTCTCGCTCGCCCCGGACGGCTCGGTGCGGCGTCGGTCGGTCAGCGCGGTCGTCGCGGCGGTGCGGCCCCGGCGGGGCGGTGGCGCCGTCCTCGGGATCGAGCGCGGCTTCGCGCTGGAGGACCCCGACGGCAGGCTCACCCGCCTGCCCCCGCTGTGGGACGACGAGGGCGTGCGGATGAACGAGGGCGGCTGCGACCCTGACGGGAACTTCCTCTGCGGCTCGATGGCCTACGACCAGCGCCCCGGCGCCGCGGCCCTGTACCGCCTGACCCCCGACGGCAGCACCACCACGGTGCTCGAGGGAGTGACCGTCTCCAACGGCCTGGAGTGGAGTCCCGACGGCTCCCGCGCCTACTACGACGACACCGCCACGCACCGCGTCGACGTCTTCGACTGGGACCCGGACCGCGGGCTGCACGGGCGGCGCCCGTTCGCCACCATCCCGGACGGCGGCCTGCCCGACGGGCTCACCGTCGACGCCGACGGCGGGCTGTGGGTGGCCCTGGCCGACCGGGGCGAGGTGTGGCACCTGACGCCCGACGGCGTGCACGACGAGGTGGTGGAGGTGCCCGTCGGCATGGTCACCGCCTGCACGTTCGGCGGCCCGGACCTCGACCAGCTGTTCATCACCACGTCGCGGGAGAAGGCGCCGCCGGGCGAGGACCCGCTGGCCGGCTCGCTGTTCCGGGCCGACGTCGGCGTGCGCGGCCGGCCGGTGCGGGAGTTCGCGGGCTGATCCGTCGCCGGGTTGTGCCAGGCTGGTCCGCGTGAGCGACGTCCAGGTGGTCACCAGCCGGGAGGTCCCCCTGGGCGGGCCGCGGGCGATGACGGTGCGCCGCACGCTGCCGCAGCGGACCCGGTCCCTGGTCGGGGCCTGGTGCTTCGCCGACCACTACGGCCCCGACGACGTCGCCACCACCGGCGGCATGGACGTCCCGCCGCACCCGCACACCGGCCTGCAGACGGTCAGCTGGCTGTTCAGCGGCGAGATCGAGCACCGCGACACCACCGGCGCGCACGCGATCGTCCGGCCGGGCGAGCTGAACCTCATGACCGGGGGCTCGGGCGTCGCGCACTCGGAGGTGTCCACGCCGGACACCGGCACGCTGCACGGCGTCCAGCTGTGGACGGCGCTGCCCGACGCCGCCCGCCACCTGCCGCGGTCCTTCGTGCACCACGTGCCCGAGGTGGTGGCGCTCGACGGCGCGACCGTCCGCGTGCTGCTGGGCACGCTGGCCGGATCGACGTCCCCCGTGCCCACCCACACTCCCCTGCTGGGGGCCGAGGTGGTGCTCGACCCCGGGGCCGAGCTGGTGCTCGACGTCTCGCCCGGGTTCGAGCACGGGGTGCTGGTGGACCTGGGGCCGGTCGTGCTCGACGGCGTGGAGCTGGGCCGTGCGGAGCTCGGCTACACCGCGCCCGGGCGCCGGCAGCTGGCGCTCACCAACCCCGGGGAGCAGGCCGCACGGGTCGTGCTGCTGGGCGGGGAGCCGTTCCGCGAGCCGGTGGTGATGTGGTGGAACTTCATCGGGCGCACCCACGACGAGATCGCCGGCTACCGCGCGGACTGGGAGTCCGGCTCGTCCCGCTTCGGGCAGGTCGAGGGGTACGGCGGGCAGGTGCAGCGGCTGCCCGCGCCTCCGCTGCCCACCGCCCGGCTCAAGCCCCGGATGGCGCCCCCGGCGTCTCAGGACCCGAGCGCCTGGGGCTGAGCCGGTCGCGGAACCCGGCGAGCGCCTCGCGCGTGGTGCCCTCGGGTGGGACGACGTGCACCTGGTCGATCGTGTCGCCGTAGCGCCGGCCGAGCTCCTCGGCGACCTGCCCGAGGGGCCCGATGACGGCGAAGGCACCCAGCAGCTCGTCGTCGACGAGGTCGCCCATCCGCGCCCAGCGGTCGGGGTCGCTGCCGATGGACAGCGCGTGCAGCCGGTCGTGCAGCTCGCCCCGCCCGGCCCGGCGCAGCACGTCGGCGTACGCGGGCGTGGACCCGTAGAACGCGATCTGCCTCCGCACGGCCAGCGTCTCCTGCTCGCCGGCCCCCTCCTCCCCGGTGACGACGACGAAGCCCGGGCAGTGCACGACGACGTCGGCGCGCTCCCTGCCCGACCTCTCCAGGCCCTCGTGCAGCGCCGGGAGGGTGACCTCGGAGAACCACTCCGGCGTGCTGAACGCGTGCGGGATCAACCCGTCGGCGAGCTCACCGGCCAGCCGCGTCATGACCGGACCGACGGCGGCCAGGTGCACCTCCGGTGCGCTCGGCGACGGCTCCGGCCGGAACATGTCGGCCATCAGGGCGTGGGTGTAGTGCTCGCTGCGGAAGGCGAGCTGCACACCGTCGTTCCAGTCCGCCCAGATGGCGTGCAGGGCGCCCAGGTAGTCGCGCATCTGCGCCGCCGGCCGGCTGCTCCACGGCATGTCGAACCGCCGCGTGATGTGCGGCTTGATCTGCGTCCCCAGCCCGAGCACCGCCCGCCCGCCGGAGAGCAGGTGCAGGTAGTGCGCGGCGTTCGCGGTGACCATGGGGCTGCGGGCGAACGCCACGGCGATGTGGGTCTCCAGCCGCATCTCCCCCGCCGACCCGGCGGCGACGGCCAGCGGCAGGAACGGATCGTTCGCGACCTCCGAGGTGGAGAGCGCGTCGAAGCCCAGCTCCCTGGCCCGCGCCGCCTCGGCCGCGATCTCCCCGGCCGCGCCGCGCAGCCCGTAACCGATGCGCATGAGAACAGGTTCTACGGCGTGGTGACGACGACTACAAGGGCGATTGACAGGCGCCGACGGCAGCCCGGATGCTTCGCGAGAACCTGTTCTCGTTGCGCTCGCCGAAAGGACGGCCGATGCCCGGGCCAACACCCGTCCCCACGCCGGATACCGCCCCGTACTGGGAGGGTGCGGCGGCCGGCGAGCTGCGCGTCCAGCAGTGCACCAGCTGCGGCGAGCACTACTTCTACCCGCGCCCCTTCTGCCCCCGGTGCGGCTCGGACGCGGTGGAGTGGAGGGTGGCCGGCGGCCGGGCGACGCTCGTCTCCTACGTGATCAACCACCGGCCGTTCCCGCCGGTCGAGGAGCCGCAGGTGGTCGCCCTCGTCCAGCTCGAGGAGGGCCCGCGGATGATGACCAACGTCGTCGGGGTCGAGCCGCTGCCCGATAACCTGCCCCTCGGCCTGCAGCTGCAGGTGACCTTCGAGCAGCGCGGCGAGTTCGCGATCCCGGTCTTCACCCCGGCGGAGGCGCCGCGATGACCTCCATGCACGGTGGCGACATCGCCGTCGTCGGCGCCGCCGAGACCACGGAGATCGGCAGCCTGCCCGGCGTCTCCATGCTCAACCTGCACGCCGACGCCGCGCGCAACGCGCTCGCCGACGCCGGCCTGACCGTCAAGGACGTCGACGGCATCGCCACCGCCGGGCCGCTCGCGATGGAGGTGTCCCACCACCTCGGCATCACGCCCCGCTGGCTCGACGGCACGATGGTCGGCGGCTGCAGCTTCCTGCTGCACGTCCGCCACGCCGCGGCCGCCATCGCCGCGGGAGCCGCCGACGTCGTGCTGGTGACGCACGGCGAGTCGGGACGGTCGCGGGTGGGCATGGCCGGCCGCGGGCCGAACCCCTCGTCGCCGCAGGGCCAGTTCGAGGCCGTCTACGGCGCGCAGGCCCCGTACTCGACGTTCACCGTCCCGGCCCTGCACTTCCTGCAGGAGCGCGGCTTCGAGCGCGAGGCGCTGGCGCAGGTCGTCGTCGCCCAGCGCGAGTGGGCGGTCGGCAACCCGCGGGCGTCCCGGCGCACCCCGACCACGGTCGAGGCGGTGCTGGAGCAGCCCCCCGTGGCCTGGCCGTTCTCCAAGGACATGTGCTGCGTCGTCACCGACGGCGGCGGGGCACTGGTGCTCACCAGCGCCGAGCGGGCCGCCGACCTCCCCGCGGGCGACCGCGCCGTCTACCTGCTGGGCTCGGGCGAGTCCGCCGGGGCGCCGATGGTGTCGCAGATGGCCGACCCCGGGTCGTTCCGGGCCTTCCAGCTGGCCAGTGCCGAGGCCCTGGCCACCGCCGGCATCGGGCACGCCGACGTCGACCACCTCATGGCCTACGACGCGTTCGCCCACCTGCCGCTGTACATGCTCGAGGACATCGGGTTCGTCGGGCGGGGCGAGTCGCGCGACTTCGTCGCCGAGGGCCACACCGGGAAGGGCGGCCGGCTGCCCATGAACACCAACGGCGGCGGGCTGTCGTACACGCACACCGGGATGTACGGCATGTTCGCCATCCAGGAGGCGGTGCGCCAGCTGCGCGGCGAGGCGTTCGCGCAGGTGCCCGACGTCGGGATCAGCTTCGTGCAGGGCGTCGGCATGTTCTTCGCCGCCGCGGGGAGCCTCGTGCTGTCCAACCGCAGGCCATGACGGCCCCGGACGCCGAGCTGGTCGAGGACCGCCTCGCGGGGCGCACCTCGGAGGCCCAGGCCGCGCGCACGGACCGGATCGTCCGGGCGGCGATCGAGCTGGCCGGCCAGGGCGGGTACGAGGCGGTCCAGATGCGCGAGGTGGCCCGGATCGCCGGGGTCGCCCTCGCGACGCTGTACCGCTACTACCCCTCGAAGAACGAGCTCCTCCTCGCGGCCGTCCGGTCCGAGATGGGCAAGCTCGACGACGACGTCCGCACCCGGCCGCCCCGGGCGACGACGCCGGAACGGCGTGCCGGCGAGGTGTTCGCCCGCGCGCTGCAGGCGATGCGCAACGACCCCGGGTTCGCGCACGCCGCCCTGTCGGTCCGCCAGTCCCCCGCCCCGTTCGGCGCGCACGAGTCGGCGCAGGCCCCCATCGGCACCGACTACACGCTCGTCGACATCGCCGCCCGCGCCGCGTGGGGCCGGGACCACGAGCCGACGGAGGCTCAGCGGCTCGCGCTGCAGATGGTCGAGTCGCTCTGGATCGGCGGCACGATCGACTGGCTCAACGGCCGGCTGACCGCCGACGCCGCCGTCCAGCGCATCCGGCTGGCCGCCGAGAAGCTGCTCACCTGACCGCCGCCGCGGACTCCTTGACAGTCCTCGGAGCCCGGTATGACGATGGCCACACTCGCAGGTAGAACGCGTTCTATCAGTGCTCCCGTTCCGGCAGGAAGGCCCCACCGCATGTCGACCGAAGAGTTCCGGGCCAAGGCGCTGGCCTGGCTCCAGCAGAACGCCAAGCCGTTCGACGAGAACTCGCAGGGCAGCTCCGCGACGCTCGAGGAGTCCAAGGCGTTCCAGAAGGGGCTGTGGGAGGCGGGCCTCGCCGGCATCACCTGGCCGACGGAGTACGGCGGCCAGGGCCTGGGCACCGCCGAGCAGCTCGCGTTCAACGAGGTGGCCGCCGACTTCCGGATGCCGGTCGGCCCGTTCGTCATCGGGCTGGGCATGCCCGCGCCGACGCTGCTCGAGTTCGGCACCGAGGAGCAGAAGAAGCGCTACATCCCGCCGATGCTGCGCGGCGACGAGATCTGGAGCCAGCTGTTCTCCGAGCCCAGCGGCGGGTCGGACGTGGCGAGCCTGCAGACCTCCGCGGTGAAGGTCGAGGACGGCTGGCTGATCAACGGCCAGAAGGTGTGGACGTCGGGCGCGCAGTTCAGCAACTTCGGCGCCGTGCTGGTCCGCACCGACCCGACGCGACCCAAGCACCAGGGCATCACGATGTTCATCGTCGACCTGCACCACCCCGGCGTCACGGTGCGCCCGCTGGTCGTGGCCACCGGCGACGCCCCGTTCAACGAGGTGTTCTTCGACGACGTCCACGTGCCCGACGACGCGGTGATCGGCGAGGTCAACAACGGCTGGGCCGTCGCCGTGGCGATGCTGCGCTACGAGCGGGTCACGATCGGCACCGGCGTCCGCGCGCGGGCCAACCCGCTGGGCTACGACGCGCTGGTCGAGCTGGTCCGCGCACGGGGCCTGGACTCCGACCCCTCGGCGCGCCGGACGCTCGCCCGGGTCTACGCCAAGGAGAGCGCCATGCGCTCCTACAGCGCGGTGCTGCACCAGGAGGCCAAGGCCGGCCTGCCCATCGGTGCCCGCGGCTCGGCCGCCAAGCTCGCCGGCGCGGTCTTCCCGCTGTGGGTCTCCGACCTCGTCCAGGAGGTCTTCGCCGAGGAGCTGGCGCTGCAGACCCCGGACACCCTCCCCCTCACCCGGGCGATCCTGGCCGCTCCGGGCTACGCGACGGCCGGTGGCTCCAACGAGATCCAGCGCAACATCATCGCCGAGCGCGTCCTGGGTCTACCCAAGGACGCCGGCGTGGACAAGAACATCCCCTTCAACCAGCTGAAGCTGTCCAAGTGACCGCCGCGCCCGCCCGAGGAGCAAGCGACGTGACCCTCATCGACACCGACGACCAGCGCGACCTGGCGAGCAGCGTGGCGCGCTTCGTGGCCGGCCAGGCGCCGATGTCCGCCGTCCGCGAGACGATCAGGTCGGAGGCCTCCTTCGACCCGGCCGTCTGGCGGCGGCTGAGCCAGGAGATCGGCGTCGCCGGGCTGGCCATCCCCGAGGAGTACGGCGGCGCCGGCGCGTCGTGGTCCGACCTCGTGGTGGCCGTGCGCGCGCTCGGCGCGGGACTGGTGCCGACGCCGCTGCTGGCGACCAGCGTCCTGGCCGCCGGCACGCTGCTGGCGCTGGACGACAAGGACGCGCGGCGCGAGTGGCTGCCCCGCTTCGCCGAGGGCACGGCCATCGGCACGCTCGCGGTCAGCGAGGGCAGCCGGGGCTGGGCGTCCGGCGGCTCGTCGGTCTCCGTCGCCGACGGGGCGCTCACCGGCACGAAGACCGGCGTGCTGAACGCCGCCGAGGCCGACGTCCTGCTCGTCAGCACCGCCGACGGGATCTTCCTGGTGGAGAAGGACGCCCCGGGCCTCACCGTGACGCCGGTCGAGGGCCTGGACCTGACCCAGGGCGTCGCGACCGTCGCCCTGGAGAACACGCCCGGCCGCCTGCTCGCCGGGGACGCCGCGGCGGCCCTGGACACGGTGCTCGACGTGGCCAACCTGGTGCTGGCCGCCGAGCAGGCCGCCGCCACCAAGGCGTGCCTGGACATGACGACCGAGTACGCGAAGATCCGCTACAGCTTCGGCCAGCCGATCGGCATCTACCAGGGCGTCAAGCACCCGCTCGCGAACATCTACACCGACTGGGCCCTGACCGACGCCGCCGTCCGCAGGGCGTCGGAGTCACTGGCCGAGGGCGCCGCGACGGCCTCGCTCGACGCGGCCGCGGCCCGGCACCTCGCCTCCAGCGGGTACGTCGAGGCGGCCAAGCAGACGATGCTGCTGCACGGCGGTATCGGCTTCACCTGGGAGCACGACGCGCACCTGTACTACCGCAACGCGATCACCGGCAACGTGCTGCTCGGCGGTCCGGCGTTCCAGCAGGACCGCATCGCCGAGAAGCTGGGGATCTGAGGCGTGTACCCGGGGACGTGGGCGGAGACGACGCCGGACAAGCTCGCCCTGGTGATGGCCGGCTCGGGCCGGTCGCTGACCTACCGGGAGCTCGACGACAACAGCCGCCGGACCGCGCACTTCCTGCGCGACACCGTGGGGCTCGTGCCGGGTGACTCCGTCGTGGTGTTGAGCGACAACGTGCCCGAGACGCTGGAGCTGTACTGGGCCGGCGTGCGCATCGGGCTGTACGTGACCTTCGCGAACAGCCACCTGGCCGCGCCGGAGGCCGACTACATCATCGAGAACTCCGGCGCGCGGGTGCTGCTCGTCTCGGCGAACCTGGCCGAGCTCGCCACCAAGCTGCAGGCGCCGTCGGTGACGCACCGCCTCGCCTTCGGCGGCCCGGTGCCGGGCTACGAGAGCTACGAGGCGGTGCGGGACGCGGCCTCGGACGAGCCGCTCGGGGACCAGCCGCGCGGCGACACGATGCTCTACTCGTCCGGCACCACCGGCCGGCCGAAGGGCATCAAGCGCCCGCTCACCGGGGCGCAGGTGGACGAGCAGAGCGCGATGTCGGCGACCCTGCAGCTGCTCTACGGGATGTCGGCCGAGTCGATCTACCTGTCGCCGGCTCCCGCGTACCACGCGGCACCGATGGCGTTCATGACCGCGGTGCAGTCGCTGGGCGGCACCGTGGTGATGATGGAGAAGTTCGACCCCGAGGGCGTGCTCGAGGCGATCCAGCGGTTCCGCGTGACCGAGATGCAGATGGTGCCGACCCACTTCGTGCGGCTGCTCAAGCTGCCGGAGAGCGTGCGCAGCGGCTACGACCTGTCCTCGTTGCGGATGGTGATCCACGCGGCCGCACCGTGCCCGCCGGACGTCAAGCGGGCGATGATCGACTGGCTGGGGCCGATCATCATGGAGTACTACGCCTCCACCGAGGCCGCCGGATCCACGTTCATCGACTCGGCGACCTGGCTGGAGCACCCGGGGTCGGTCGGCCGGCCCACCACGCCGGGCAGCCTGCACGTCTGCGACGCCGAGGGCCGAGAGCTGGGGCCGGGCGAGGTCGGGACCATCTACTTCGCCTCGGCGACGGGCACGCGGCCGTTCAGCTACCACGGGGACGAGCAGAAGTCCCGGGGTGCGGAGCATCCGGAGAACCCCGGCTGGACCACCGTGGGCGACCTCGGCTACCTGGACGAGGACGGGTTCCTGTACCTGACCGACCGCTCGTCGTTCATGATCATCTCGGGTGGGGTCAACATCTACCCGCAGGAGATCGAGAACGCCTTCACGCTGCACCCGAAGGTGGGCGACATCGGCGTCATCGGCGTCCCCGACGCGGAGATGGGCGAGCGCGTGGTCGCCTTCGTCGAGCCCGCGCCGGGCGTGGAGGTCGCCGACGACCTGGCCGCGGAGCTGGCGGCCTTCGCCCGGGAGCAGCTGGCCGGCTACAAGGTCCCGCGCGAGTTTCACTTCCGGGACAGCCTGCCGCGCACGCCCACCGGCAAGATGGTGAAGGGCAAGCTCCGCGACGAGTACGCGGCCACGGTGAGCTGACGTCGCTGTCGCTACTCCTGGGCGACGCTGCGGGGCATGCTCCTGCCAGGGCAGGCACCGGACCGGTGCCGGCCCGGGCAGGAGCGCTCCGCGCGGAGACGAGGGCCGGGAGATGGAGTTCGTCGGCGTCAGCGACATGGTCGGGTGGCTGGCCGCGACGGGGGTGGAGCAGGCGATCGCCGGCATCGCCGGCTTTCTGGAAGCAGACCTGCGGCGCTGGCCGACTCTCGATCTGGCCCCTCGGGTCGCCGACTACTCGCCGCTCGGCGTCATCGAGCTCATGCCCGTCAGCGACTCCGAGACGTACGCCGTCAAGTACGTCAACGGGCACCCGGCCAACCCGGCCCGCGGCCTGCTGACGGTCACGGCCTTCGGCGTGCTGGCCGACGTGTCGACCGGCTACCCGGTCCTCCTCGCGGAGATGACCCTCCTGACCGCCCTGAGGACGGCCGCGACCTCGGCCGTCGCAGCGGCGGCTCTCGCCCGCCCGGACTGCCGCCGACTGGCCCTGATCGGCGCCGGTAGCCAGGCCGAGTTCCAGGCTCTGGCGTTGCGCAGCGCCGCCCTGGGCATCGGGGACGTCGTGGTGTGGGACACCGACCCGGCCGCCGCTGCCAAGGTGCAGCGCAACCTCGAGCCGCTCGGGTTCACCGTGACCGTCTCGACCTCTGCGCGGGCAGCGGTCCGAGGGGCGGACGTCGTGACCACCTGCACGGCCGACAAAGCGGTGGCCACCGTGCTGCCGGCCGGCTGGGTCGAGCCCGGCATGCACGTCAACGCCATCGGCGGCGACTGCCCGGGCAAGACGGAGCTGGACCCGGCGGTGCTGCGCGACGCGGCGGTGTTCGTCGAGTTCGCCCCGCAGACCCGGATCGAGGGCGAGATCCAGGCGCTCGGTCCTGACTTCCCCGTGACGGAGCTCTGGGAGATGCTCACCGGGCGGCGCCCCGGCCGCACGACGGCGGAGCAGGTCACCGTCTTCGACTCGGTCGGCTGCGCCGTCGAGGACTTCTCGGCACTGCGCTACCTGCGCGACGCCGTGCGGGGAACCCCGTGGGTGAAGGAGATCGACCTGGTCCCCGAGCCCGACGACCCCAAGGATCTCTTCGGCATGGTCACCGCTGCCTCGCGCCTGCCGGCATGAGCTCGGACGACGACGGCTTCCCGACGAGCTGGCCCGACCAGGAGGAGTGGGACCGGTGCAGCAGGCCCTGAGCGAGGTGGCTGCGCGCATCCGGGCCGAGCGGGACGTGGACGACCCGTGGCGGCTCTCCGTCGGATGGGACGTGCTGTGGGTCGAATACGGCGAGCTGAGCCTGCGGGTCGCCGGCGAGGACGCGGACCTGACCGGCACCAACGAGCTGTTCGACGAGATCGACAGGTGGGTCGCCTGGGACCGGCGCGCCGGCCCGGGTCGGGTGCTGGACCGGGACCGGCGGGCCATGGCCGAGTGGCGCGACCGCCTGCCGGCGCTCCGCCGGTTCTGGGAGGACGTCGCCCGTCGGGTGTTCCGGGACGTGGAGGCGACCACCGACCTGCTTCCGAGCTGGACGGTGGTGGTGCATGCTCGCGTTCCCGCAGATGTGGCTCGAGACCCCGCACTCCCATCGGGAGTTACCGAACCTGACCGACGAGGACGAAGCCATCGTCCACCTCGCCGAGGAGGTGCAGGACGACATCATCGAGGAGGTCCACGGAGCGTGGCCGCCGTGCCCACGCCACGCGCACCCGCTCTCCCTCGGTGACACCGACGACGGTCGTCCGGCGTGGACGTGCCCGGACGCGCCGGAGCTGTCGGTCCCCGTCGGCGAACTGGGAGCGCAGCCGGGCTGGACCGTCTGATGGGGAGGCAAGCCCGCGGAACTAGAAGGGTGGTGGGTCCTCGATCACCGGTGCCGATTCCACCGGCGGGTCGGGTGATTCGGTGAGCACCCGCCAGCCCGGCGGTCGGGTGACCCGGGTGACCCCGGACGGCGTGATCACCGTCAGCACGCCGTCGTCGCTCAGGGTGTGGGTCCAGCCGTCCGCGTGGGTCTTCAGCCGGTGGTGCCGGCGGCACAGGCAGCACAGGTTCGCGCAGTCGGTGGCGCCGCCGGCTCCGTGCGGGATGACGTGATCGAGGTCGGCCCAGCCGGCGCTGACATGGCACCCGGGGTGGCGGCAGGTGCGGTCGCGTGTCGTCAGGAAGCGACGCTGCCCTCCCGACGGCGTGTACCGGTCCACGGAGGCGCGGAGAGCACTGGGCACCCGCACGTCCCGTCCGGGTGGGCCGGGCAGCCGCGTCGGGCGAGGCGCTCCAGCTCCCGGCGGTCGGTGACGGCCAGGAGCCGCCCGCAGGCGTCGGTGACCGCGAAGTCGAGCGTGCCACCGGTCGGCGCCTGCAGCCCGCCCGGGCACAGGGCATCCACCTGCACGAGCAGCTCACGCAGGTGCGCGGCGGTGACCGCTTCTCCTTCGACCTCGCCCACCGGCGCCGCGGCGCCACCACGGACGAAGGCGGGCGGCACCGGCGCGCCGGAGTCGAGGAAGGCGCCGACGGTGAGCGCACCGAGCGGCGCGACGACCGTGACGTGCGCCGTGACCGGCGGCCGCTCCTGCCAGGGCCGGAGCATCAGGTCGATGCCGGCCCCGACGCGCAGCATTCCGATGGGCCGACGGTCGCCGGCGTCCCGGGCACTGTGGGCGTGGGTGTCGAGCGTGCTCCGACAGGCCACGGCGTCCTGGTGCGGCATGCGCAGGACGAGTTCGCTCATCCCGTTCCCGACCCGCCGGACCGTCACGTCCGCAGCCTTCCGGGCCTCCTCGCGGCGCCGGTCCTCGGCCGTCTCGTCGAGGGCGACCAGTTCGCGCTGGATGCGCTCCCGCAGCCGCCGCACCGACAGCTCGGTCGCGATGGGCAGGACGGCCCGTTCCACAGCGGCGACGACGGCAGGATCCCTGTCGTCCGCCGGCCGTCCGAGCTCCGCGGCGATCGCTCGAGCGCGCGACCAGTCGAGCCGGCCGGCGGCCAGCGCCGCCCAGGTCGCGGGCAACCGGGTCGCGAAGATGTGGGCCTGGTCGAGCAGGATCACGGCCGCCGTCCGGCTCGTGTTCAGGATCAGCGCCAGCTCGTCGAGCACGAACTCGCTGGTGTCGAGCGGCCCGTCGTCGAGCGCTCGCCCCCGTCCAGGACGAAGATCGCCACCCGCGGGGCGCTGGGCGGCGATGTCGAGAGCCAGTTCGAGCTTGAGCGCCATCAGCTTCGCCTCGGCGGCCTGGGTCTGCTGCATCAGCGCCGCGGACTCAGCCGACGACCGCCGCCGCGGCAGCCACGCGCTCAACCGCTGCTCCAGCGACGGCGGCTCAGGATCGGCCTGCGGCCACCGCGACGGCGCGGCATCGAGCGGCACGACGGTCACACCGACCGCGTACCCGCCTCCGACTGCCATGCGATCACGCTAGGCCGGGGGTACGACAGTTTTCGGGCTCCGAGCTGCACGTTCGCGCAGACCGGGCGCCTCAGAACAGACCGACGACGAACCGCCCCGCCGTCCAGACCCCTAGGACAGCGAGGGCGATCAGCAACCCGAAGAACAGGGCCAGCCCCGCGTCGACGAGCCGGTCACGCGCGCTCACCGTGTACACCGGCTCCGAGGACAGGGCAGGCAGCGGCCGGCGCAACCACTCGGCGGCGTGTTCCTGGGAGCAGAAGTCGACGTCCAGGAAGTCCAGGCGGTCGAGTTCGTCGTGCCGCGTCACTTCCAGGTGCAGCCAGTTCCTACCGCCATCGACGTCCGACCACGGTCGGCCGCACACCGGGCACGAAGCGGCGTCGACGGTCGGCATCACCGGAAACTAGCGCCCGCCGGGGTCGCGAATCCTGCGACGAGCGAACCGCACCATCAATCGAGACCAGAGCGTCATCGACGGGGTCGCGGCCTCCGCGCAGATCGTCGCTCCCCGGAACCGACGAAGGCCCCGACCAGCGGTCGAGGCCTTGCGAGAGCTCCCCCGACTGGACTTGAACCAGTAACCCTGCGATTTGATCTTGGACCGTTGGTAAGTGCAGACTGACGCTGACCATGCTGGTCAGAGCAGGTGCGGAGCGTTGGTTACGGCGGTTGGGGACGACTGGGTGCGGGAGTATTGGGTGCTTAAAGAGTGCCTGGTCTCGCCGCAGCGGGCGGTCGACCGCTCCCCCACTCCCTCGTCGGCGCGGTCAGGCACCCCTGACGTCCCGCTGTCTCCGTCGCTCGGCGAAGCGGCAGTCGCCGCGAGGAGCGCGCGGATGCGCTGGTCGGAAATCGGATGGGATGCCAGACACCGCTGCCACCATCCGCGGGCCGCCGGTCCGTCATCCAGCGCGCGAAGGGCGGCGGCAAGCTCCAGCGCGAGGCCGTGGTCGGCAGCGAAGCTGTCGGCGGCGAACTCGACCCGCCGGCTGATCGCGGCGTCAGCAAGGGGACAGAGAACCACCGCCAGCCCGAGGAAGACCAGCACTCCCCCGACCATCCACTGCCCCTGGTGCAGTGTCCGGGTCACGGCGACGGCCAGTCCGACGACCACGGCGACCATGACTCCTCGCTGGCTCTGACGCCCGGACAGAACGCTCGTCAGAGCGATCAGCAGGTTCCTCGCCACGCGCCAGGGCGCGGCCAGCCACGACACCAGCAGCATCGGACGAGTCCCTCCGGAGGCGTGATGGCCGAGCTCGTGAACCAGCACAGCCACCAGCTGGTTCTCCGACAGTCGTCCGGACTTGTAGTCCTCCACGGCCCAGCTGGTGACCGCGACGCTGCGTCCACCGGCGGCGTACGCGTTGGGCGCCCGAGCGGCCTGGACGTACAGCTCGACGTCACCGGCGGCGGTCACTCGTAGGGCAGTCGCCCATGCGGGCTGCAGCGCTACAGCCTGCGCCGGGCTGGGCCGACGGAACCTGTAGGCGCAGCGGACGGCTATCCGTTCGCCGATCCGCGTCATCAGCACCGCCGCACTTGCTACCCAGAGCAACGGGAACAGCGCCGCCCACGGGCCCAGCGGGACGGACGCCAGCATCAGCAGCGAGCTGCCGAGCACGGCGGGGGCTGCGGCGACTATCCGCCAGAGGCCATCCCCGACGGCGTGGCGACGCGCATCATCGCGCGGTCGACGCTCGCTCATCGTCATCTTCGGACCTCCCCCATGCAGCAGGTGCCGGTCAGCCTGCCGACCAGTGCTGACATGCGCGGTCGCCGTCACGTCTGCCCACGGCCTCCAGTACCAGGTCCAGCGCGCACCACGTCCTCGGCGCAGTCGCGAAGACTTTCGCTGACCATGTCACCAAACGGGCCGAAATGGCGCCTTCTCCGGCTGAGAGCAACGGCCGCAGGAGTGGAGCGCCGATGGAGGAGCAAGCCCGGAAAGCGCGCGGGGTCGACACGGGCCCCCGTCCCGTTGTGGGCGCCTCTGGCCCCCAGGTCACCGGCGGCGACGACGGCATTGCGCTGATTCGGGAGTCCGTTCGCCCCTGGGCTCTGGAGGCCGCCGTCACCGCCTACGGCGGCGACGCCTACCGGCTGCTGACCGATCTGGGCGATCTCCTCGAAGCGAGCGTCGCCTACGTCGACCGGCCCACCGTCGAGGCCCATCTGGAGCGGTCGCTCTCCGACGACGAATGGTCGTCGGTCGCCGCCCAGTTCACCGCGATGGCCTTCGACGAGCACGTCGGTGACGCCGGCACCGTCCGCACCGACTGGATCGAGGACAGACTTCACCGAGCCGGCGTCCTCGGCCGCCACCTCCGCGCCACCGGGAGGTCGGAGCCCTCCCGGCAGCCGAGGCGGCTATGAGGGTCAGCCGCACCTGCCCGTCCTGCGGCTACACCGCCGACTACGCCAGCGCCGCACTCGCCGACGCTCGTCATCGGCAGCACTCCTGCGCCAAGCATCGGCGCGGCCTCGAGCAAGCCGCTCGCCGAGCCGCGCGACTCCAGGGGCGAGTGCCACGCGACTGCACCCATCCGCAGGCCCGCCATCGGCACGGAACCCGTGCTGCCTACGTCAAGGACCGTTGCCGCTGCACCGAATGCACCGCCGCCAACACCGCCGCCAGCCGCTGCGTCACCCGAGAGCGGATCTACGGCCGCTGGCACCCCTACGTCGACGCCGGCCCCGTCCGCGAGCACATCGCTGCTCTGCGCGCAGCCGGGATCGGCGTCGAGCGCATCGCGCAGCTCGCCGGCTTCTCCGTCAGCCACATCCGCGAGCTCGCACAGCATGGCCGCGGCGACACCCCAAGGACACAGAGGGTCCGCCCGAGCACGGCCACGCGCGTGCTGGGCATCCGTATCGACGACGCCAACCGTGCGCCGAACAGCCGTGTCGACGCCACCGGCACCCGCCGTCGCCTGCAAGCGCTCATCGCGATCGGCTGGCCGGCCGAGCTATTGGCCGCCCAGCTCGACCGTCGCCCGAGCAGCTTGCGCCGCAGCATGACCGGCGACTTCGTCACCGCCCGCACCGCCCAAGACATCGCAACGCTCTACGAGCGGCTGTGGAACGACCGACCACCACGGACGACCAGCGAGCAGCGTGCGGCCGCCGACGCCGCCAGAGCCCACGCTGCGGCACGAAGGTGGCTGCCGCCGCTGGCCTGGGACGACATCGACACCGATTCCGTACCGCCGCCGGCGATCGTCGGCACCTCCCCTGGAAACGACATGGACGAGATCGCCGTGGAACGTGCGCTTGCCGGCGATCACATCACCTACGAGGACCTCACCACGGTCGAACAACAGGAGGTCATCCGCCGTCTCACGACCCGCGGCAGCTCTATCCGAGACATTGCTGCCCAGCTCGGCACCACGAAGCGCACCGTCTCCCGCCGTCGCGCATCCCGCGGCGCAGCATGACCTCGTGGATGCGGGCACGGTCGACCTTTCCCTTGACGACCGATTGTCTAAGAGCGAAGCAGGCAGCGGCGACGATCCCTAGCCGGCCAAGCTGGCCATGCCGGTTCGATCCCGGTTAGCCGCTCCACGCACTCACCAGCGTCAAGGCCACGCTGAGCTGCATAAACGAGCATCCGGGACTGACCCCTGCTGACCGATGACCACCGCCTTTGGCCGGTGCTTAAGACACGGATAGGGCACGCCCGGGCCTTAAATGACCCCGACGTCGTGAAGCTGCGGGCACGGGCCGCCGGCCCACGAGCGACGCCAGGTACGGACGGCCAGGTGTCGTCTCGCGGGGGCGACCGGCGCACCGTGATTGCGGCCTGGCCGTGCCGTGTCGTACACCCGTCGCGGCGGACATCAAGCGGGGGCAGAAAGTCCACCACCTTGATCGTCTCCAAGGAGACTGGGACGATGCGTGCCAGCAGGTCGACGATGTAGCGCGGATCGCCTACCTCGCGGGACCAGTTGTTGGGGTCGTTGACGATGCCCGACGCCTTGCAAACGGAGTACCAGGGCCAACCACTCCCGGCGGCAGGGCGTCAGGTGGGTAGCTGCCGGAGCGCGACGCCGGCCCTGCCTGGTGGGATGTGGGGATGAGCTCCCAGCCTGAACCTTTGCTGCGACTGCGGGTCGCGGCAGCCATCTACCGGTCCCGGGAGAGCCTGTTCCTGCTGCCGGCGCTGATCGTCGTCGGGGAGGCGTGGTCATGGCCGAGCTCAGTAGAGCCATCGATCACGTTCTCGGCCACGACGGAACCGTTCCGGGCACGTTGGCGATGAGCAGCAACACCGCAACCTGGCTGCTGAGCACGGTCGCCGGCGCGATGATCACTACCGCCGGCGTGGTCTTCTCGCTGACGGTGGTGAGCCTGCAGCTGGCCAGCAGCCAGTTCTCGCCTCGCGTCATGCGGTCCTTCGTCCGCGACCGGCTCAGCCAGGTCGTGATCGGGCTGCTCATCGCCACCTTCGTTTACTGCGTGCTGACGCTGCGGTCTATCAGCGCCGACCCGGACGCGCCGGCACCGCGCGTGACGCTCACGGTCGCGGTCGCGCTGACCGTCGCCACGGTGTTGCTCATCGTCGCCCACCTGGACCATCTGGCCCGCGGCCTCCAGGTCGGTCACGTGGTGCACTCCATCGCCACCGAAGGCCAGGCGGTGATCGCCGAGAAGCAGCGTGTCGGCCTGAGCGCCGAGAAGGCGCCCGAGGGGTCGGCGGCCGAGGCGGGGGCCACTCTCACTGTGCACGCTCCCCGTGACGGCTGGGTCACCCAGGCTCCGGGTGACCGGATGCTCGCCGCCCTCCCACCGCACACGACCGCGCGGCTGGAGACCCGGATCGGTGCCTACATCCACGAAGGTGAGCCGCTGGTGACCGTGTGGCCCGCTCCGGCCGACGCCGGCGCCACCACGCGCCGGCTGGCGTCCACCGTCACCGTCGCCGACAACCGCACCATGCAGTACGACGTCGACTTCGCCATCCGGCAGCTGGTCGACATCGGCTTGCGGGCGCTGAGCTCAGCGATCAACGACCCCACCACGGCCGTGGAGGTCACCCTGCGGATCGGTGGCCTGCTGCGCCGCCTCCTGCTGTCCGACCTTCCGCCTGTCGCCACCGCCGGGCCCGCCGGGCGTGTTCTCCTGCGCCCGTGGGATCTGTCCCACGACGACTACATCGCGCACAGCTTCGATCAGCTGCGCCAAACATCGGTGACCCAGCCGCACGTCGTCACCGCACTTCTGCGGGTGCTGCGGATGCTGATCACCCTGGTCCGGGAAGCCGACCGCCCTCAGCACGTACCGGCCCTGGAACAGCAGATGCAGCTGCTGATGAGCGCCATGGACAAGCAGCCGGGGCTGGAACCCGAGGAGCTGGAGCGGATCCGGGCGGTCGCCTTCGGCCAGGATCCGGCCGACCGCAGCGGCGACGCCTGACCACTCGGGAACGACCGCCCCGGTGGCAGTTCTGTGCCAGGGTGGGCGAACTCCACCGGAGCACGGGAGGCGGCCGCCATGACCGATCGTGACGCCGACGAGTCACCCGAGCGGCTGGGACCAGTGCCACGCGGAACTGGACCCGTCGTCGTAGGCATCGACGGGTCCGACAGCAGCAGCGCCGCCGCCCGCTGGGCCGCGGCCGAGGCCACCCGACGGCACGTACCGCTGCACGTCATCCACGTCGTACCGCCACCCCCGGGCGCATTTCCCACCGACCTGGCGTGGGCCGCGATCGACTGGCAGGCCCGCTCCCAGCCACTCCTGGACGCGACCACCGACTTCCTCCACCAGCTGCATCCCGCACTGGAGGTACGCAGCGGGGTCCTGGTCGGTCGGCCCACCGCCGCAGCGCTGAACAGCGAAGCGGAGTTCGCCGAGCTGCTCGTCATCGGCTCCCGCGGCCGCGGCGGCTTCGCGACGCTGTTGCTGGGCTCCACCGCCGTCCAGGTGCTGGAGACCCTCGCCGCACCGGTGGTCGTCGTCGGGCCGATGGCCGCGCGCGACGAAACCGCCGAGTCCGGTCCCGTCGTCGTCGGTGTGGACGGCTCAGCGGGCTCCCAACGAGCGCTTCGGTTCGCCGCCAACGAAGCCACGCTGCGCGGCACCACGGTCACCGCCGTATACGCCTGGGAACCCGCACCTCACCCCGGGCTCGACGCCCTCCGTGCCGCCAGCGGCCTGGACTGGTCCTCCCTCGCCCAACACGCGACCGACCTGCTGGATGACGAGCTGACCCGCGTGCGTACCGAGTTCCCTCACGTGCAGTTCACCGGGCAGACCCTCGCCGACCAGCCCGTACAGGGACTAGTTGATGCGTCCCAAGACGCCCAGCTGCTGGTGGTGGGCTCCCGCGGACGGGGAGCTCTCGGTGGGCTCGTCATGGGTTCGGTCAGCCACAGCGTGGTCCGTGCTGCCCACTGCCCCGTCGCCGTCCTCCGCTGACCTGCGTCCCTCTACGGACACCAGCCTGGTTCGCTCCGTCGGCCGCGGGCTGCCAAGGTCAAGGCGCAGGTTTCCCGGGTGGGACGCGACAACCAACTCGAGGTGCTGATGTGAACGGGACGTCGACGACGCTGCGCAGCGCTGTGCTCGAGAGAGACCAGGAGGCGGCCGGCCGGTGGGTTCGGGCGCGCATCGGCCCCCGGGACCGAGCAGAACAGCTCCACTCCCTGTCCCCGACCGAAACGGCGGCGCTGACCGACACGGTCGATGACGGGACACTCGCCGCCTTGATCCGATCGCTGCGCGCCCGGGACGCCGCCCACCTCCTGGTGCACCTGAACCCGACCAAGGCAGGCCGGGTACTCGCCGCACTTCCTCCGGACCGGGCGACAGATCTTCTCCAGGCCGTCGGCACCGAAAAGCTCCCAGGCGTGCTCGTCGCGATGCCGCCGGCGCGGGCCGCCGAGCTGGAAGGCCTCACCCGTTGGCCGCCGAACTCCGCCGGCGGACGGATGACCCCAGCGTTCGTCGCGGTCACTGCCGACGTGAAGGCCGACGACGCCATCGCTGGCCTGCGGCGCGTCGCCGCCGAGGCCGAAACCATCTCCTACGTCTACGTCATCAACGAGGACTCACAGCTCCGCGGTGTGCTCTCGCTGCGCAACCTAGTGCTCAGCGACTCGCACACGCCGGTCGCCAAGCTGATGGACGCCGACGTCATCACCGTGGCCCCGCTGACCGACCAGGAAGAGGCGGCGCGGCTGCTCACCGAACACGACCTCATCGCCCTTCCCGTTGTGGACACCGGTCGTCTCGTCGGCATCATCACGGCCGATGACGTTGCCGACATCATCGAGGAAGAGACCACCAAGGACTTCTCCCGCCTCGGCGGCTCCCAGCCCCTTGAAGTGCCCTACCTACAGGCGTCACCCATCCAGCTCTGGCGCAAGCGCGTGCTGTGGCTGCTGGCGCTGTTCGTCGCCGAGGCCTACACCGGCACCGTGCTGCGCCACTTCGAAGCCGATCTAGAGGCCGTGGTCGCGCTGGCATTCTTCATCCCGCTGCTGATCGGCACCGGAGGTAACGTCGGCTCCCAGATCGTCACCACACTCGTCCGCGCGATGGCGGTGGACGACGTCCGCCTGTCCGACGTCGGGCGCGTCATCCGCAAGGAGACCGCGACCGGAGCGATGCTGGGCGTAGTCCTCGCCGCCGTCGCGTTCGTCCGGGCCCTCCTTCTCGACGTCGGCTACGACCTTGCAATCGTCGTCACGTTGACCATCGTGGCCATCGTCCTGTGGGCGTCCCTGGTTGGCGCAATCCTCCCGCCGGTCCTTCGCCGGCTGCGCATCGACCCAGCGGTCGTGTCCGCTCCGTTCATCACAACCCTCGTGGACGGCACCGGCCTTCTCATCTACTTCGGGATCGCTCGGCTCATGCTGTGAGACCCGGTCCGGCGGTGGCTCCCAAGTGCGGACCGGCGAGTGGAGCCTCGGGCGTCGCCTCCGGGACTGGTCGCGCAACGCCTTCGCTCAGCCGAGGAAGACCGGCGGCCCGAGAACGGATCGCCTGGCGGACGCCCAGAAACACTGACAGTGTGACTGAACCACCGCACTGATCAGGGAGTAGTCCATGCTGCTGAGCCTGCACGAGCGCGAGCGGTTGATGATTTACACCGCTGCCAAGCTCGCCGCCGAGCGCCGGGAGCGGGGCCTGAAGCTCAACCTGCCCGAGGCCACCGCGCTGCTCACCTCCTTCCTGCTGGAGGGCGCCCGCGACGGCAGGACGGTCACCGACCTGATGAGCGCCGGCCGTGACGTGCTCACCCGGGACGACGTCATGGAGGGCGTGCCGGAAATGCTGGCACAGGTGCAGGTCGAAGCGACCTTCCCCGACGGCACGAAGCTCGTCACCGTTACGGCGCCGATCTCATGAGCCGCGGCGAGCACCCCAGCGACCACCCCGGTCGGGCCGCCCGCGGCGGCGCCGACCGGCACCAGTCGAGCGGGTCGAACTCTCCGAGCATGCCCCGACGGCCGGGAACCGGGGAACGGCAGGCCGAGCGCCGGCACTACACCGGCGACCAGCCCCACGCGGATGAGCCGCTCATCCCCGGCGAGGTGCTCTACGGCGACGACCCGGTCGTCATCAACGTCGGCAAGGACGTGGTCACCCTGCGCGTGGAGAACACCGCCGACCGGCCCGTCCAGGTCGGCTCGCACTACCACTTCGCCGAGGTCAACCCTGCTCTGGAGTTCGACCGGAAGGCCGCCTGGGGCCGGCGGCTAAACGTCGTCTCCGGGGGGTCCATGCGCTTCGAGCCGGGAGCGGCCGAGCAGGTCGAACTCATCCCGATCGCTGGTCAACGAATCGTCGCGGGACTCCGCGGAGAATGCGGAGGAAAGCTCGATGGCTGAGATCAGTCGCCAGGAGTACGACGCCTCCTTCGGCCCTACGACCGGTGACCGCATCCGGCTGGCCGACACGTGCCTGTTCATCGAGGTCGAGGAAGACCGCTGCGTCGGCGGCGATGAAGCCGTGTTCGGTGGAGGCAAGTCCATCCGAGAGTCGATGGGGCAGTCCCGCGCCACCCGAGCTGAGGGCACCCCTGACCTCGTCATCACCGGCGCGGTGGTCCTGGACCACTGGGGCGTCATCAAGGCCGACGTCGGCATCCGTGACGGGCGGATCACCGCCCTCGGCAAGGCCGGCAACCCCGAGACGATGGACGGCATCCACCCCGACCTGGTCATCGGCCCATCCACCGAGGTCACCTCGGGCAACGGCCTCATCCTGACCGCCGGCGCCATCGACACCCACGTGCACTTCGTCGACCCCGCCTCCATGGAGGTGGCGCTCGGTGCCGGCACCACCACCGTCGTCGGCGGCGGAACGGGCCCCACCGAGGGCTCCAAGGCGACTCTGGCCACCCCCGGTGCCTGGTGGTTGCAACGCATGCTCGACGCCTTCGACCCGTGGCCGGTCAACGTGCTCTTCCTGGCCCGGGGCAACACCGTGTCCCCCGAGGCGCTGTGGGAGCAGCTGCGCGGCGGCGCCGGCGAATTCAAGGTGCATGAGGACTGGGGCGCAACCCCCGCCGCTGTCGACGCCGCTCTCACCGTCGCCGAGGAGTCAGGCGTTCAGGTAGCCATCCACAGCGACACCCTCAACGAGGCCGGGTTCGTCGAAGACCTGCTCGCCGCGGTCAAAGGCCGGACATTCCACGCCTACCACACCGAAGGCGCCGGCGGAGGCCACGCACCCGACATCATCCGGATTGCCGGCGAGCGGTACGTGCTCCCGGCTTCCACCAACCCGACCCGGCCGTTCACGCACAACACCATCGCCGAACACCTCGACATGGTCATGGTCGCCCACCACCTCAACCCGCAGGTGCCCAACGACCTCGCGTTCGCCGAAAGCCGGGTCCGGGCCGGGACCATCGCGGCCGAGGACGTACTGCAAGACCTTGGCGCGCTGTCGATCATGTCCTCCGACGCCCAGGCGATGGGGCGTATCGGCGAGGTCATCATCCGCACCTGGCAGACCGCCCACCAGATGAAGCTGCTGCGCGGGTCCCTGCCCGGTGACGGCCGCGCGGACAACCATCGGGCGCGGCGCTACGTCGCGAAGTACACGATCTGTCCGGCCGTCGCTCACGGGCTCGAGCACGAGGTTGGTTCGGTGGAGCCGGGCAAGATGGCCGACCTGGTGCTGTGGCAGCCCGCGCTGTTCGGCATCCGGCCGACCATGGTCATCAAGGGCGGGATGGTGGCCGTGGCTCAGCTCGGCGATCCGAACGCCTCGATCCCGACGCCGCAACCGGTACTACCCCGCCTCGGGTTCAACGCCAAGACGCCGGCGACCGCGGACACCAGCGTCGCGTTCGTCGCGCAGGCCGCACTCGATGACGGCCTGCCCGACCGGCTGGCCACCCGCCGTCCGCTGGTCGCCATCCAAAGCGTCCGCGGCCGCGGCAAAGAAGACCTGCCGGAGAACACCACGCTCCCCCGCATCGAAGTCGATCCCGACACCTATGCCGTCCGTGTCGATGGAGAACTGATCGAACACGAACCCGCCAGGGAACTGCCCATGGCCCAGCGCTATTTCCTGTTCTGAATGATTGCCCCCCTCGTTTCCGGCCCAGGTGCGATGCCGGCGCTGCTCCTGCTGGCCGACGGTCGGCTGCCCGCCGGCGGCCACGCACACTCAGGGGGACTCGAGCCGGCCGTCGAGCTGAAGGGCGTGCACGACGTTCCGGGCCTCGTGCAGTTCCTCGCCGGGCGGCTCACCACCGTCGGCTTGGTCGCCGCCGCCTTCGCCGCGGCCACCTGTCAGGTGGCGAAGGATCCCGAAGTGGCGGGGCCGGCCATTGCGGTGCTGGACCAGGAACTCGAGGCTCGCACCGCCTCCCCCGCCCTGCGCGTTGCCTCGCGGCGGCTGGGCCGGCAGCTCGTGCGGGCCGGGCGGACGATCTGGCCGCACCCGCTGCTGGACGAGCTGTCCGGCGCGGTCGGCCGCGGACCGCATCAGCCGGTCGCACTGGGCGTCGTCGCCGCGGCCGCCGGGCTTGCCCCGGCCGATGCGGCGCTGCTCGCCGCGCAGGAGTCCATCGCCGGACCCGCGACGGCGGCGGTGCGACTGCTCGGGTTGGACCCCGTGTCCGTCCACGCGGCCCTCGCCCGGTTCGGGCCGGAGGTCACCCGCATCGCCGGCGACGGCGCCGACTACGCCACGAGTGATCCCGCCGACCTGCCGGCAACTACCGCTCCACTGCTCGATGTCCTTGCCGAACACCACGCCACCTGGGAGGTGCGTCTCTTTGCCTCATGACCACGCCAACGAGTCCCACACGCACGACCACGCCGACGAGCCCCACACGCACGACCGCCCGCATGTTCACGCCGATCGGTCCGGGGCACTCCCCCGCACCACCGACCGCGCCCTGCGGATCGGCATCGGCGGGCCAGTCGGATCTGGCAAGACCGCACTGGTCGCCGCGCTGTGTCGCACACTGAGCACCCAGCTGGCGCTGGCGGTGGTGACCAACGACATCTACACCACCGAGGACGCCGACTTCCTGCTGCGCAACGGGGTGCTGCCCGCCGAACGCGTCCGGGCGGTGGAGACCGGCGCCTGCCCGCACACCGCCATCCGTGACGACATCTCGGCCAACCTTGAAGCGGTCGACGAGCTCGAAGAAAGCCTGCCGCCGCTCGACCTGATCCTCGTCGAGAGCGGCGGGGACAACTTGACGGCCACGTTCAGCCAGGGACTGGTGCACCACCAGATCTTCGTCATTGACGTCGCCGGTGGGGACAAGGTGCCGCGCAAGGGCGGGCCGGGCGTCACGCGGGCGGATCTGCTGGTCATCAACAAGACCGACCTCGCGCCCCTGGTCGGTGCGGATCTGGAGGTGATGCGGCGCGACGCCGCGGCCAAGCGAGGTGACCTGCCGGTGCTGTTCACCTCGCTGACCCAGGACCCGTCCGCCGCCGACGTCGCCGACTGGGTGCGTGCCCGGCTAGCCGTTCCGGTGGGTTGATGGAAGCCGCCGCCGAACTGGGCGTCGAACGAGCTCCCGGTCCCGCGGGGCGCACCCGGATCAGCCGGCTGCACTCCGAGGCCCCCTACCTGCTGCGGCCCACTCATCCCGTCGCTGCCGAACCCGTGCCGTGCTGGCGTCTGGTGGGCCAGGCGCCGGCGCGGGTGGCGTTGGTCGCCGGGGCGGGCGGCCCGTTGGGTGGGGACCGGCTGAGCCTGGACATTGACGTCGGGCCGGGCGCAGTGCTGGTGCTTCGCGCCGTCGCCGCAACGCTGGTGCTCCCCGGCCCGCACGGTCAGCGCTCTTACGCGCACGTCACCGCCCGGGTGGCTGCCGGCGGCACGCTGGTGTGGCTGCCGGGGCCGACGATCGCCGCCCGCGGCTGTGACCACCACGGAACCACGCGGATCGACCTGGCTCCCGACGCGCGCCTCCTCGTCCGGGAAGAGCTCGTACTGGGGCGGACCGGCGAGCAGCCGGGCACCGTCCGGCAGCGGTTGCGGGTGACCGTCGCGGGCGTGCCGCTGCACGATCAGGAACTGCATCTGGGCGCCGGGGCGCCGGGCTGGACCGGCCCGGCCGTCACCGCCGGCTGCGCCGCCGTGGGCTCACTGCTCTTCGTCGACCCGACCCTGGACGTTCCCGCCGCCGCACACCTCGTGGACGTCGACGCGGATTCCGCCACGCTCCCCGTCGGGCACTCCGGTCGGCTAGTCACTGCGCTGGCCGTCGACGCGCTGGCCCTCCGGCGGCGGCTCGACCTCGGCCTATGCGCCCTCGGTCCCCCGCCGCTGGAGCCGGCGGGCGCGCCGGACGGGGACGGGATGAACTTGCCAGCACGAGTGGCCGCGCTCGCAACCTCCGGATAGCTCCCCCAACGCGTGAGCGCCGGCTACGCGTCGGGATGGATGGCGCCGCCGTCGTCCTTTCACCGGTAGAAGTGCTTGTCGGGCACCTCGCCGGTGTCCTGGTCGTCGCGGGCCGGCGACTCCTGGGCCGGCGCCGGTCGGGCCGGACCGAGGCGCGGCGGCTCGAGGACGCCCAACTACGCGTACATGCCGAACAGATCGAACCGGCCCCACTGCTCGGCGATCTTGCCGCCGTCGACCCGGGCCAGCATGAAGTCGGCGACCTCGAAGCTCTTCCCGGGGCCGCCGGCCATCGCCTCGCTCAGCGTGCCGGTGTTCCGCAGGCGCAGGACGACCCGGTCGCCTGAGGCGACGCAGTCCTCGATGTGCTCGTGATAGTCGGGGAACAGCTTCCTGGTGCCGGTGAGGAGCTGGCGCAACCCGTCACGGCCAGGCTCCCACCGGAACCCCTCCTTGGGCTGGTGGCTCACGAAATCCTCGGTGTAGGACTCGGGGATGCGGTCGAGGTCACCGTCGTTCCAGATGACCCGGATGGCGTCCTGCACCATCTCTTCGTTCGCGCGCACATCGGCGTCGGGGGCGTTGTCCGTCGAAGGCATCGTTCACTCCTCGGTCGCGGACGGCAGCAAGTGTCGGATCGGCCGGAGCCTAGCCCGACCGGCGCAGCTCCAGACCCGGCCGTGAGCCGATGCGACGCCTCCTCTCCGCCCCCCCCCGGCGCGCAGCCGGACGCGGCGCCGACCTGCAGCTCAGGTGGCAGTCGCCATCATGGAGAGGGACAGTGACCTGGCACACATCCACCTCTCGGCGACGACCGGAGCAGCCGGCAGCCCGCCGTTGAGCGACTCTGCGCCCTGCGCATCGGCTGACCAGGAGACCGCCATGTTGCTGACCTTCCGGGAGCGTGAGCGGCTCATGATCTTCACCGCCGCCGAAGTGGCACAGCGACGCAAGGACCGGGGCCTGAAGCTGAACCTGCCCGAGGCCACCGCCATCATCACCGCATACCTCCTCGAAGGCGCTCGCGATGGCCGGTCCAAGGCCGACCTGCAAAACGACGGCCGCAACGTGCTCAGCCGAGACGATGTAATGGACGGCGTGCCGGAGATGCTGGCCCAGGTGCACGTGGAGGCCACGTTCCCCGACGGCACGAAGCTCATCACCGTTCCCGAGCCCATCCAATGACCGGCATCGGGCGGACGATCAAAGACACGCTCGCCAATCAGGCGGCGAAGCCGGGACCGTTCGGGGCGGTCAGCAACGCGGTCTCGCGGATGCAGCGGCTGGCACAGCGGACGCCCGGCTTGGGCAAGGTCGCCGAGGCCCTCACCCCACCGCCGATGACCCGAAAGCGACCCGGCAGTGCACAGCACGTCGTCATGGGCGCGGGCCGGGGCGGGGCGATCGGCATCACCCACCCCGGGGCGGACTCCTCCGCCATTCCGGGCACGCCCGGCGAGGTGCTCTACGGGGAGGGACCGGTGCACATCAACGTGGGCCGCCCGACGCGCACCGTGCGGGTGCTCAACACCGCCGACCGGGCTATCACCGTGGGCTCGCACTACCACTTCGCCGAGGCGAATCCGGCGCTGCAGTTCGACCGCGAGGTCGCATGGGGTCACCGGCAAAACATCGTCGCCGGGGGCATGACCCGCTTCGACCCCGGGGCCGCCCAAGACGTCGAACTCGTCCCATACGCCGGGCGCCAGGTGATGCCCGGCTTCCGCGGCGAGTCCCGAGGCCGCTCCGATGGCTGAAATCGAGCGCCAACTGTACGTGTCGATGCTCGGGCCGACGACCGGTGACCGGCTACGGCTCGCCGACACCAACCTGCTGCTGGAGATCACCGAGGACCGCTGCGTCGGCGGCGACGAGACCATGTTCGGCGGCGGAAAGTCCGGCCGAGAGTCTCAGGGCCAGTCGCACACGCCGCGCACCCAGGGCACCCCGGATCTGGTGGTCACCAACGTGATCGTCGTGGACTACTGGGGCATCGTGAAAGCCGACGTCGGCATCCGCGACGGCCGCTTCGTCGGGATCGGCAAGTCCGGCAACCCCGACATCATGGACGGCATCGACTCCGCCCTCGTGGTTGGACCGTCGACGGAGATCATGAATGGCACCGGGCTGATCATGACCGCCGGTGCCATCGACACCCACGTGCACATGGTGTCCCCCGACATGTGCACCGTGGCTCTGGAGGCCGGCACGACGACGCTGGTGGGCGGCGGCACCGGCCCGACCAGCGGCTCCCAAGCCACTCTGGCCACCCCCGGCGCGTGGTGGCTGGAGCGCATGTTCGAGGCGTTCGACCCTTGGCCGGTCAACGTCGCTTTCCTCGGCCGCGGCACCACCGTCTCGGAGGAAGCGCTGCACGAGCAGCTGCGCGCCGGCGCCGCCGGATTCAAGTGCCACGAGGACTGGGGCGCCACCCCGGCGGTCATCGACGCCGCGCTCACCGTGGCCGACGCCACCGGCGTCCAGGTGGCCATCCACTCCGACACCCTCAACGAGGGCGGGTTCACCGAGGACCTGATGCGCACCGTGGCCGGCCGGACATTCCACAGCTACCACACCGAGGGCGCCGGCGGCGGGCACGCCCCCGACATCATCCGCATCGCCGCCGAGGCCAACGTCCTGCCGTCATCCACCACGCCGACCCGGCCGTTCACGGTGAACACCGCCGACGAGCAGCTGGACATGATCCTCGTCGCCCACCATCTCAACCCGAAAGTCCCGGCCGAGCTCATGTTCGCCGAGAGCCGGGTCCGGGCCAGCACGATCGCGGCCGAGGACATCCTGCAAGACATCGGCGCCATCTCCGGCATGCAGTCCGACGCTCAAGCCATGGGGCGGCTCGGCGAGACCATTCAACGCACCTGGCAAACCGCGCACGTCATGAAGGAGCTACGTGGCGCCCTGCCCGGCGACGGACGCAACGACAACAACCGCATCCGCCGCTACGTCGCCAAGTACACCATTGTCCCCGCCGTCATACACGGCCTGGACCGGGAAATCGGCTCCATCGAGGTCGGCAAGCTCGCCGACTTCGTCCTATGGGAGCCACCCCTGTTCGGGGTCAAGCCGACCAACGTGTTCAAAGGCGGCATGTCCGCCGTCGCGATGCTCGGAGATCCCAACGCGTCCGTGCCAACCCCTCAGCCTGTGCTGCCCCGGCGTGGGTACAACGTGCACACCCGCGCCGCGCAGGCCACCAGCCTGGCCTTCGTCGCGCCGGCCGCACTCGAAGACGGCCTGGCCGACCGGCTCGCGGTGCACCGCCAACTCCTCCCGATCGAGAACGTCCGCGGCCGCACAAAGGCTGACCTGCCACTCAACACCGCCCTCCCCCACATCGAAGTCAACCCCGACACCTTCGAGGTGCGCATCGACGGGCAGACCGTCGAACACGAACCACCAACCACGCTGCCGATGACCCAGCGCTACTTCCTGTTCTGATGACCGCCCGCAGCACCGCCGCGCTCGGGGCCCGGTGGCGCCGCCGGCACCTCGTGCGCGAAATGAACGCGGCCCGGCCACCCTGGGCGCACCCCAGTCTGGCCACGGACTGATGCAGGCGACTGCGGCTCTCTCCACCGACCTGGGCGCCGACGGCCGCATCCGAGTCAGGACACTGCGCTCGCAGGCCCCGTTGATGCTTCGGCCGACACATGCGAAAGGCCCCGAACCATGGACCACCGGGGACACCAGGCTGGCGCGCGTCTGCCTCGCCGCGGGTGCGGCGGGCCCGATCGGCGGGGACGAGTACGAACTGACCGTCGACGTCGGCGCCGGAAGCACCCTGGTTCTGCGAGACGTCTCCGCGACCCTGCTACTGCCGGGACCACACGGCGCGCAGTCGCGTCTGCGGACCACCGTGCGGGTGGGTGCCGGCGCGACCCTCGTGTGGCTGCCCGAGCCGGTCATCGCCGCCCACGACTGCCACCACCGCACTGACGTCCACCTGGAACTCGACGCCGATGCCCGTCTGGTCGTCCGCGAGGAGCTGCTGTTGGGCCGGCACCGTGAACAGCCCGGCGACGTGGTGCAGCGGCTGCGGATCCGACGGGCGGGCTGGCCGCTGCTGGACCAGCAGCTGGCGGTCGGACCGCGCGCGGTCGGCTGGGACGGCCCGGCGGTGACCGGCGGACGGCGGGCCATCGGCTCCTTGGTCGTCGTGGACCCGGCGTGGGCGGACGCGCCGACGGCCGCGCTGCTCGGCGACGACACGGCTGTTCTCCCCTTGCAGGGGCCCGCCGCACTGGTCTCTGCCCTGGGCAGCGACGCGCAGGCGCTGCGCCGAAGTCTCGACGCAGCACTCGACCGCCTCACCACCACGCGCGTGGCGGGCACGAACCGCGACGCGCCCCACCCGCCGACGCCCGTCGCGGCCGCCTGAGCCGGCCTTACGACTGCCACACGCCCCGGCGCCCGAGCCTTCGACGCGGACAGTACGACCAGCGGCGCAGGCGGGAGCCGGACCGCACCGACGTAGGCATGGTCGCCGTGGGCATGGTCGCTCCGCGCAGCGGCGAGCACGGCATCGGCGAGCCTCGGCCGCACTGATCTGCGCGGCGTGGGTCGGCCTTGCTAGCGCGATGGCCGGCCACCTGGTCGTCGCCGCCATGCTGGGCGCCGCGACCGGCCTCTGCTGGCTGTGGTGGTGTCTGGGCAGACCCATGGGAAGTAGCTCACGCGCTCCCGCACAGCACGCCGTGCCCGTCGCCTGCTGGCCTGGGCCTGGGGGCAACCCGGAACTCAGTCGGCGAGGGGCCCTCTTGCTCGCTCAGCACGGTCGATCGTCGTTCGAAGTGGAGAGCTCACCACCACGTCGACGGTGACGTCGCCGGCGTTCCTGAAGGAGAAGGTGACCGGGGTGCGCTTGGCGGTGCTCAAAGTCTGGTTGATGCCAGTCAGAATGAGCACCGGCCCGTCGCCGCCGGAGAACACAGTCTCCCCGGGCGGGATAGGAACCGCCAGAGGTGGGCTGCTGGGCGCTCCGTCGACTACCACGCCGGTGAAATGCGGCCCGGACACACCGATCAGCTCTTCTTGCTCCCGGCCGGTGTTGACCGCTGCGAACTCCAGCCGCGCTGCGCTCCCGGCCTCGTAGAACCCGCCGACCGGGGTGTCGAGCTTGATGCCACGCATCTCGATGTCTCCGATGGACGCCTGAATGTCCGCCCCTTGGGTCTGTTCTTCCTCGCTGCAGGCGGCCAGACTCGTCGAGCCCAGAGCCATGAGGCACCACAGCGCGATAAGTGTCAGCTGCCTGGTGCCGCATGCCATGACCGCTCCTGCCCGCCCGCCGGCCGTTCCCCCACCGAGGCCCTCAAGGCTGACGCGGCCGCAACGTCAGTTCCGGTGGTGTACCCCTTGGAAAGGCGTGGAACCTTCCGGTGACTGCCTCCGCCGCTGCCGTAGAGATCATCGACATGCAGTGGTCACGGGCCCGCCGCGGGCGGTATGAGCATGGCTGTCCTGGGTTGCTCGTACGGTCCCGGTAAGTTTGCTGGTCGGTGCTGCCTCGCGACCCGACCGGCTCAGGGACGAGGAGGTCACGGTGGCAGCGGTAGGCGGATCTGGCGGCGGAGGGCAGCTCTCGCCAGACAGCGACGCATGGCTGGACACCGTCGCGGCGTCTGCGGCGTCGGCGTCGGGGGCTCCCGCGGAGCTGCTTGGGGGATACCTGCCGATGCTGGCCCGCGCCGCCCGGAACGGGCGACGTCCGCAGCCCTGGGAGCTGGAGGCCGTGCAGGAGTCCGGGCGTCAGGCGGCCCGAGGCGGCGTCGGCGCCTCAGCCGCGGTGGACCTGTACCTGTCAGCGGCCTGGCGGATGTGGCGGCAACTTCCCCTCATCGCCCGCTCCCAGGACCCGGAGGCGGTCCGGTCGGCGGCGGAGGCGGTGCTGCGGGTCCTGGACGACGCGGTCGGGGCGCTCGTCGACGGCCACACCTCTGAGCGGCGCGACATGATCCGGCACGAAGAGGCCCTGCGGGCGGAGTTCGTCGACGACCTGCTGCGCGGTGACGCCGACGTCGCGCAGCTGGTGGAGCGCGCCGAGCCATTCGGCATCGACCTGGGGAAGTCACACCATGTCGCTCTGGCCGCGCTCCGCAAGGGCACCCACGGCATGGACCGGGCGGCCACCGACCTGGAGCGGGCCGTGGTCGCCCACTTCGGCGACCGTGAGGTGCTGGTGGCCCTCAAGGACGGTCGGCTGGTCGCCGTCGTCCCCGCCCAGCCGGGTCCGTCCTCGGGGTCCGGTGGCGCGGCAGACATCGGCGCGGTCATCGAGCGCGCACTCCGGCAGCTTCCCGGCAGCAGGCGCTGGCGCGTCACCGCCGGCCGCGCGTTCCCCGGCGCGTACGGGGTGGCGCGGTCGTATGAGGAGGCCCGTGAAGCGTTCGTCTTCGCCGACCGGCTCGGCCTCGATGCTGACGTGGTGCAGGCCAGCGACCTCTTGCTTTACCGCGTCCTGGGCCGGGACCAGGCGGCGATCGTGGACCTCATCCGGGACGTTCTCGGCCCCCTGGAGCAGGTGCGCGGTGGGCCGGCGGTCCTGCTCGACACGTTGCACGGGTACTTCACCGCCGGCGACATCGCCACCGAGGCAGCTCGACGGTTGCACGTGTCGGTCCGCACCGTCACCTACCGGCTGAGCAGAGTGGCGGAGCTGACCGGGTACAGCGTGTCGCAGCCTGAGCAGCGGTTCACGCTACACACCGCCGTGCTCGGTGCGCGGCTGTTCGGCTGGCCGGCCGATCCCCTGCCGAACGACACCTGACACGCCGTGAGGACCTGGTTCATCTGCCGGCGCACCGGTCTGGGGGACGACCGACGGAGTGACGCCATGCCGGCTCTGACGCCATGGTTTCGCCGAGTGCGGCGGCCGACGAGACCGGCAGCCGCAGGAAGCGTTCTGGCGCGACACGGTCAGGTCTCTACGGTAGGTGCGTTCGGATCGGCAACGAGCTGGGCGTAGTGCCACAGGGTCACGAGCCCGAACAACCGGCCCTGCCGGTCGACGACGAGCACCGCGTCGGCACCGGCGCCGAGCATGACCTGGCGCGGTCACCAGAACGTCACGGTGACCTTCGAGCACCCCGACACCATCGACGCCTTCGCCAACGAGGTCCTCATCGAGGTCGCCGAGTGGCTCACCGGCCTCGATGGTCAGCTGCTCATCCAGTGGTCCGCCGGCGTGCACGGTGGCCGCACCCGACCGCGCCGCACGGTGGTGCCGTCATCCGCTGCGCCGGTGCCATCTCGGCCTTCCTGACGGCTGGCGTCACCGGCGTAGGCCACACCACGTCTGGGGCGGCAGGCACCGGTGACACGCACTCCGGCAGCCCGCACGCCCTCTCGGACAGGAACGGCGCCATGAGCACCACCATCGACATCGAGACGCAGGGGAACATCAGTTCGTGGTCCGTCTGCGAGATGGTGAGGAGAGCTGCAAGAGCTGGTTCCACCTCACTCCCTCCGTCCTGGACCAGGTACCTCGTGGCGCGTCAGAGCGTGGCGGACTTCCCGGACATCGGCGAGCTCAAGAACGTCATTTCCTCCTACGGCGACTTCATCACGTACATGACGCGCTGACCGCGCCTGCCCCGAAGCCCAGCCGTGAGAAGTCCAGCGGCGGCTGGCGCCGCACAGCCGGGTCACCCCGAGGGCCCCTAGCCCGGAACTTCCGGCGACCGGCAAGAATACGGCCCTGCAGCTGGCCGACGACGAACCTTACCCAGTCCCCGTCCCGCGGGCATGCTGGCTTCAGGCCCGCACACTGCCGGACGCGACCACTGCGCTCCGCGAACAGGAGGTGACCCGGTGACCTCAGCTGACACCGCCGCGCGCCTCCTGCCGCCGACGCCAACGAGCGCTGGCCGCACCGCGTCTCCCCTGGGCAGCGCAGTGCCGCCAGTCCTAGCACTGAGCTTGCGGGCGCGCGCCGTCCACGGGCTGCACCTGCTGCGGCGCGACCGGGGCCGGGCGGCGCCGGCGCCGCTCTGACCTAGGTCGGTCCAGCGCCACGTCATCACGCGTCCCACCGCTGCGGGACGCGTTCTCGTCGCATTCCGAGGAGTTCCACCATGTCCACCCCTACGACCACCATCCCCTCGACCCCCACGCCCACGACCACCGCACCCACGGCCGCACCGGTGACGTGGGAGCCGTTCCGCGTGCTGCTTCAGACCCAGCGTGACGAGTGCCTCCACCAGCGCGAGGTGGCTCTGGCCGAAACCGTCAGCTCTCAGCCCGACCTGGTGGCGGTCACCCGCGCCGGCGTTCTGCTGAGCCGCCTCGAGGAGATCGACGCGGCGCTGGACCGCATCGCCGAGGGCACCTACGGCAGCTGCGGGCAGTGCGGGCGGGCCATCCCGATCGAACGGCTGCAGCTGCGCCCGTACGCGGGCAACTGCGTCGCCTGCCCCCAACCGGTCCGCTGACCCCGCCACGGCGGGCCACCCCCGCCCGGCCCAGTTCCCGCCGCCGGGGCCGGCTGCCCCGCACGGGTGTGCGCCCTGACCGGCTATCGGCACGCCACCACGGGTGGGTGCCGCAGCCCTACTGACCTCGCGGCACCGTCCGCGACAAGGAGCAACCATGTCTGTCTCGAAGCCCCTTCCGGCGCTCGGCGCCGGGTCGCCCCGCAGCGTGGCCGTCGTCGGCGCCGGCATGGTCGGCCTGTCCACCGCCTGGTTCCTGCAGGAGGCCGGCGTGCAGGTCACCGTGTACGAGCGGGACCAGGTCGCCGCGGGCGCGTCCTGGGGGAACGCGGGCTGGCTGACGCCGGACCTGACCGCCCCGCTGCCCGAACCGGCGGTGCTGCGGTATGGCTTGCGCGCCGTGCTCAGTCCCCGCTCCCCGGTGTACCTGCCGCTGCGCGCCGACCGACAGCTGCTCCGATTCCTCACCGGCTTCGTCGCGCACAGCACCCCGCGGCGCTGGCGGCGCGGCATGGCCGCCTACGTGCCACTCAACGACCGCGCCCTAGAGGCCTTCGACGTCCTCGCCGCCGGTGGGGTAGGCGGCCAGACGCACTCGGCGGGCACCTTCCTGGCCTGCTTTCGCCGCGAGCGGGACGCCGAGGGCCTGCTCGCCGAACTGGAAGCCATCCGCGACGCCGGGCAGAACGCCACCTTCGCCCCGATGACCGGCTGGAAGGCCCGCGCGATGGAGCCGGCGCTGACCGACCAGGTGGGGGCTGCGGTCGCCATCTACGGGCAGCGCTACCTGCATCCACCGGAGTACGTGCGGTCGCTGGCCCAGGCGGTGCGCGCCCGCGGAGGCCAGATCGTCGAAGGCGCAGGCGTAACCGACCTGCAGCACCAGTCCGGCGGGGTGACCGTGGTGTGCACGACCGGCGAACGCCGGCGGCACGACGCCGTCGTCCTCGCCAACGGAGCGGAGCTGCCCCAGCTGGCCGGTCGCTACGGTGTGCGACAGCCGGTGCAGGCCGGCCGTGGCTACTCCTTCAGCGTGCCGGCCGAGCAGCTCCCCGGCGGACCGCTGTACTTCCCGCAACAGCGGGTGGCGTGCACGCCGCTGGGCGGGCGGCTGCGGGTCGCCGGAATGATGGAGTTCCGTCGCCACGGCGACCCGCTGGACCCCCGCCGCATCACGGCGATCGTCGACGCCGTCCGCCCGTTCCTCAACGGCGTGGACCTGGAGGACCGGCGCAACGAGTGGGTCGGCTCCCGGCCGTGCACCGCCGACGGGCTGCCCTTGATCGGTGCTACCGCCTCACCGCGCGTCTTCATCGGCGGCGGGCACGGCATGTGGGGCATCGCGCTCGGCCCGATTACCGGCCAGTTGCTTGCTCAGACGGTACTCAAGGGTGAAGTGCCGCCGGAGCTCATGCCGTTTGACCCCCTGCGCTAGCGGCTTACGCGGTCCGTGCGGCACTCGCAGATGTCCCTGTCGCACCTCCGCACTACACGTGCGGCAGGTGTGATCTCGACGTCGCGCTAGCTCGCCGGGAGGACAATCCACGCAACACCTTCAGCGCAGCGCATGAAAGGCTCGCCCCCGCCGGGCTCCGTGCCAGCCTGATGAACCGCCTCGAAAGTACTCGCGCGACCCGGCCGACGGCAGTGTCAGAACAGGTAACGATTGCCGAGGGTTGCCATTCCGAGTTCGTGCCAACAACCACCGGTGAGGCCGGGCATGCCCAAGTTTGATGAGCACACAGCGGTCGAGCGAGAGGTGGCGAGAGCAGTGGCAGCCAGCAAGGACAGCTTCGGAGCACGGTCGACGCTCAGCGTCGAGGGCACCGACTACGACATCTACCGACTCGACGCGGTGGAGGGCTCCGACAAGCTGCCCTTCAGCCTGAAGGTCCTCCTGGAGAACCTGCTGCGCACCGAGGACGGCGCGGACATCACCGCCGACCACATCCGCG
>NZ_QOHH01000033.1 GCF_003319105.1 Blastococcus sp. TF02-09
GAGATGTGTATAAGAGACAGGCTGCTCCGGATGGCGCTCGCCAACGACGGCTGGGAGGCGCGCACGGCCGCCAACGGCCAGGAGGCGCTCAACGCGGTGCGGGAGTTCAACCCCGACATCGTGGTGCTCGACATCATGATGCCGAGCATCGACGGGATGGAGGTGCTGCGACGGATCCGCGCCGCGGGCAACGATGTGCCCGTGCTGTTCCTCACCGCCAAGGATGCGGTCGAGGACCGCATCGCAGGCATCGAGGAGGGCGGCGACGACTACGTCACGAAGCCGTTCAACCTCGAGGAGGTCATCGCGCGGCTCCGACGCATGGCACGTCGGCACATCGCCATCGCGGACGACGATCCGCGCCTGCGGGTCGGCGACCTCGTGCTCGACGAGGAGAGCTACGAGGTCGAACGGGCGGGCACTCCGGTGGCCCTCACGGCCAAGGAGTTCGAGCTGCTCCGATTCCTGATGCGCAACCCGCGCCGGGTGCTGAGCAAGGCGCAGATCCTCGAGGGCGTCTGGAGCTACGACTTCGGGGGCAAGTCGAGCATCGTCGAGATCTACATCTCCTACTTGCGCAAGAAGATCGACACGCTCGGCGAGCCCATGATCCACACCGTCCGCGGCGTGGGCTACACCATCAAGCCCGCGTGAAGCCCTGCCACGCGTGGACGC
>NZ_QOHH01000034.1 GCF_003319105.1 Blastococcus sp. TF02-09
GGCCCAACCCTTGTGGAGGGAGCCGTCGAAGGCGGGATCGGCGATTGGGACGAAGTCGTAACAAGGTAGCCGTACCGGAAGGTGCGGCTGGATCACCTCCTTTCTAAGGAGCATTCTCACCGGCAAGTGATGCTTGCTGGTGCAGAGCCGCGCCCAGGACGAGACGTGCCTTCCAGTCCGGAGGGTGCGCGAGACGCCTGGGGTGGTGCTGGAGGGTGGAACGCTGACCAGTTCGGCCGGCAGCTGTGGCTGCTCCTAGTACGGCCCGCTTGTCGGGTGTGGAACGGGGTGGGTGCGGGTGGTCCGTTCGTAGGCACGCTGTTGGGTCCTGAGAGAGCGGACCACTGTCCGGGGAGCGATCCCCGGGGGGTGGGAGGCGATCTCGTGTCAGGGCCGGTCTGCATCTCATACCGCTGTGCTCCCTGTGGGGGGTGGGGGTCTGGTGGGGTCGGGTGACCGGTGTCTGGTCGTACGTTGAGAACTGCACAGTGGACGCGAGCATCTTTTGACTCTTGTTTTGTCGAGAGTTCTTGTAGGCCCGCACAGCAGGTGTCCTTCCGGGCGCTGTTGTGTGGGGTTTTGTGTGGCCAAGTTGTTAAGGGCACACGGTGGATGCCTGGGCACCAGGAGCCGATGAAGGACGTAGGAGGCTGCGATAAGCCTCGGGGAGCTGTCAACCGAGCGTTGATCCGAGGATTTCCGAA
>NZ_QOHH01000004.1 GCF_003319105.1 Blastococcus sp. TF02-09
AGGCAGCGACCTCGCCGTCCACGACGCCGACCATCTCGACCGCATCGCCGCCAAGCTCAACGGGCGACCCCGCAAGACCCTGGGCTTCAAGACCCCAGCCGAGGTCCTCGCCCGACTACTCTCCGAACATCAACAAGCCGGTGTTGCGACGACCAGTTAAATCCGCCGACGGCTTTTCCGCGGAAAAGCAGGACGGGGCGGTGGCGTAGGTGTTCGAGACGGTCCTGGTCGCCAACCGGGGCGAGATCGCCGTCCGGGTGATCCGCACCCTGCGCGCGATGGGCATCCGTTCGGTCGCCGTGCACAGCGACGCCGACGCCGGTGCGCTGCACACCCGGCTGGCCGACGTCGCCGTGCCCATCGGCCCCGCGCCCGCTGCGCAGAGCTACCTGTCGATCGAGCGGGTGCTGGACGCGGCGGCCCGCACCGGCGCCCAGGCCGTCCACCCCGGGTACGGCTTCCTGTCCGAGAACGTCGACTTCGCCAAGGCCTGCGCGGCGGCGGGCGTCGTCTTCATCGGCCCGCCGGTGGACGCCATCGAGGCCATGGCCGACAAGATCCGCGCCAAGCAGACCGTGATGGCCGCCGGCGTGCCGGTCGTCCCCGGTCGCACCGAACCGGGGATGACCGACGGGCAGGTGGCCGACGCCGCCGTCGCCGTCGGCTTCCCGGCGCTGCTCAAGCCCAGCGCCGGCGGGGGCGGCAAGGGCATGCGCGTCGTCCACTCGGCCGCCGAGCTGCCCGACGCGATCGCGGCCGCCCGGCGGGAAGCGCGCGGCTCCTTCGGCGACGACACGCTGCTGGTCGAGCGGTACGTCGGCAACTCCCGGCACATCGAGGTCCAGGTGCTCGGGGACGCCCACGGCACGGTGATCCACCTGGGCGAGCGCGAGTGCAGCCTGCAGCGCCGGCACCAGAAGGTGATCGAGGAGGCGCCCTCCCCGCTGCTGGACACCGCGATGCGGGCGTCCATGGGCCGGGCGGCGGTCGAGGCGGCCCGGGCGGTCGGCTACACCGGCGCGGGCACGGTGGAGTTCATCGTCGACGCCGACCGGCCGCGCGACTTCTTCTTCCTGGAGATGAACACCCGCCTGCAGGTGGAGCACCCGGTCACCGAGCTGATCACCGGCCTGGACCTGGTCGAGCAGCAGGTCCGGGTCGCCGCGGGGGAGCGGCTGCCGGTCGAGCAGAGCGACGTCTCGCTGGACGGCCACGCGATCGAGGCCCGGCTCTACGCCGAGGACCCCGCCCGGGGCTTCCTGCCCCAGGCCGGCACCGTGGTCGGGCTCGTGGAGGCCGAGGGCCCGGGCATCCGGGTGGACAGCTCGCTGGCGGTGGGCAGCGTCGTCGGCACCGACTACGACCCGATGCTGGCCAAGGTCGTCGCGTGGGCGCCGGACCGGGAGACTGCCCGCGCCCGCCTGGTCGCCGCCCTCGGGCGCACCGCCGTCCTCGGGGTGACGACCAACGCCGGCTTCCTGCAGGAGCTGCTGAGCGACCCCGACGTCGTCGCCGGGCGGCTGGACACCGGGCTGATCGAGCGCCGCGGGGAGGCGCTCACGCGGCCCGAACCGCCCCCGGCCGAGGTGTATGCCGCCGCCGCGCTGGCGCTCCTGGTGGAGTCGGAGCCGGCCGGCCCGCTGGTCGACCGGTGGGACGTGCCCGACGGCTGGCGGCTGGGCGAGCCGGCGTGGACGGTCCGCCGGCTGCAGGCGCCCGGCGGGGATCCGGTGACCGTGCGGGTGCGTGGCCGCTCGACCGATGCGCAGGTCGCGGTGGGCGACGGCGACCCGCTCCCGGCGAGTGCCGTCCGCGACGGCGACCGGTTGCGGGTGACCCTGGATGGGCGGACGTCGTCCTTCGTCGTCGTGCACAGCGGCGGCACGGTGTGGTTGGCGGCCGGCGGGCGGGTGGCCGCGCTGCGCGAGCACGAGCGGCTGGCGTCGTCCACCGGCGGAACCGGTGGCGACGGCGCGGTGACCTCGCCGATGCCCGGGACCGTGACCCTGGTGCAGGCCTCGGTGGGCGACGAGGTGGAGGCGGGCGCCCCGCTGCTCGTCGTCGAGGCCATGAAGATGGAGCACGTGCTCACCGCCCCGATCGCGGGCACGGTGACCGAACTCGGTGTGGCAGCCGGCCAGACGGTCGCGCTGGACGAGCGGGTGGCGCTGGTGACCCCGGCCGCTCCCGGGCAGGAGGACTAGGTGCTCGACTACCGGCTCAGCGACGAGACCGAGGCCCTGCGGACGACGGTGCGCGAGTTCGCCCGGGAGGTGATCGCACCGCAGATCGGCGAGTTCTACGAGCGCGACGAGTTCCCGGTCCACATCGTGCGCCAGATGGGCGAGCTCGGGCTGTTCGGTCTGCCCCTCCCGGAGGAGTACGGCGGCGGGGGCGGCACCTACTTCGACCTGTGCGTGGTGCTGGAGGAGCTGGCGCGGGTCGACTCGTCGATGGCGATCACCGTCGAGGCCGGCGTCTCGCTCGGGGCGATGCCGATCTACCGGTTCGGCACGGAGGAGCAGAAGCAGCAGTGGCTGCCCCGGCTGTGCACCGGGGAGGTGCTCGGCGCGTTCGGGCTGACCGAGGCCGGCGGCGGCTCGGACGCGGGGTCGACGCGGACGACGGCCCGGCTGGAGGACGGCTCCTGGGTGATCAACGGCTCGAAGGCCTTCATCACGAACTCCGGCACCGAGCTCACCGGGCTGGTCACCGTCACCGCGGTCACCGGCACGCGCCCGGACGGCGGCAAGGAGATCTCGGCGATTCTCGTGCCGTCGGGGACGCCGGGCTTCACCGTCGGCCAGCGGTACTCGAAGGTCGGCTGGAACGCCTCGGACACCCGGGAGCTCTCCTTCGACGACTGCCGCGTGCCGGAGGAGAACCTGGTGGGGGAGCGTGGCCGCGGCTACGCGCAGTTCCTCTCCATCCTCGACGAGGGGCGGATCGCGATCTCGGCGCTCTCGGTCGGGCTCGCGCAGGGGTGCGTGGACGAGTCGGTGAAGTACGCCCGCGAGCGCGAGGCGTTCGGGCAGCCGATCGGCCGCAACCAGGCGATCCAGTTCATGATCGCCGACATGGAGGTGCGGGCCGCCACCGCGCGGCTGGCCTACTACCGGGCCGCGGAGAAGATGCTGCGCGGGGAGCCGTTCCAGCGCGAGGCCTCGATCGCGAAGCTGTACAGCTCCGAGGTCGCCATGGACAACGCCCGCTACGCCACGCAGGTGCACGGCGGGTACGGCTTCATGAACGAGTTCCCGGTCGGCCGCTTCTACCGCGACGCCAAGATCCTGGAGATCGGCGAGGGCACCAGCGAGGTGCAGCGGATGCTCATCGCTCGGGACCTCGGCGTCGGTTAGAACGCGGAGACGGTGGCGACGACGCGGGCGGGACGGTTTCCCCACCTCGGGCCGTCGCCACCGTCGATCAGTCCCTCCCGGGGGCGCGCTGGGGGACCGCGACGCTGAGCAGCACGACGCTGTCCTCGTCGGCCTGCAGGCTGTGCCGCCGATCCGGGATCGGGCTGAAGGAGTGCGCACCCAGGTCGACCGTCTCCTCGCCGGCGACGAGCCGGACGCGGCCGCGGAGGACGAGCAGGCTCGCGGGCCCGGGGCTCTCGTGCTCGCCGAGTTCGGCCCCGCCCAGCAGGGCGATCACCGTCTGCCGTAGGCCGTCGATCGGGTGCGGCAGGGTGCTGGCCGCCCGGCGCGTGGTCTCGCTCGCGGCCCGGTCGAGGAGGTCGGCGGCGAGCTGGGTCAGGTCCACGGTGACCCGGTTTCAGGCGCCCATGGCGCTCGGGGTCGGCTCGGTGACGAAGTCCGCCTGCCACAGGTCGGGCCCGAACACCTCGTACTGGATGTCGCGCGGCGGCACCCCGCGCTCGATCAGCGAGCTGCGCACCGCCTGCATGAACGGCAGCGGGCCGCAGAGGTAGTACACGGCGCCGTCCGGGAGATCGACCGCGCCGAGGTCCATCACCCCGGAGTGCACGCCGTCGACGGGCACCGAGCACTCGGCGCCGAGCTCGAACCAGACGTGCACCGTGCCGTCGGGAAGGGCCCGGACGTCGTCGAGCACCTGCTGCCGGAGCGCCCAGGAGGCCTCGTCGACGTCGGCGTGCAGCAGGGTGACGTCCAGGTGCGAGCCTGCGTTCACCAAGTGGGACAGCATTCCTGCCATCGGGGTGATGCCGATGCCGGCGCTGGCGAACACGACCGGGCGCCCGGAGTCGTCGAGCACGACGTCGCCGAACGGCAGGGAGAGCGTCAGCACGTCGCCGACCTGCACCGAGTCGTGGAGCAGGTTCGACACCTCACCCTGCGGCTTGCCCTCGCCCTGCACCCGCTTGACGGCGAACGAGCGGTGCTCGCCGTCGTCGGCACGGGTGAGGCTGTACTGGCGCGGCTGGTGCACGCCGTCGGGCAGAAGGGCCTGGACCGTGACGTACTGGCCCGGCAGTGAGGTCTTCACCAGGCGGTCGTCGATCCGCTTGACCCGGAAGGTGACGACGTCGTCGGTCTCCCGGATCTTCTCCGCGACCTCCCACTCGCGCCACACCGTCTCCGGGCGCACACCGCGGGCGCTGTAGAGCCCGCGCTCCTGGTTGATCAGCGCGTAGGCCATCAGCCAGTAGACCTCGTCCCAGGCCGCCGCCACCTCGGGGGTGACCGCGTCGCCGAGCACGTCGACGATCGCCCAGAACAGGTGGTCGTGCACGACCTGGTACTGGTCGGGACGGATGCCCAGCGTGGCGTGCTTGTGCGCGATCCGGTTCAGCAGATGGTCCGGCAGCTGCTCGGGCGTCTTGACCAGTGCGGTCGCGAAGGCGGCGACGGACCCGGCCAGCGCGACCTGCTGCGTGCCTTCGGCCTGGTTGCCGCGGTTGAAGATGCCGTCGAGCAGCTCAGGACGCTCGCCGAACATGTGCGCGTAGAAGCGCTGGGCGATCTCACCGATGTTCTCGGCGATGACGGGCAGCGTGGCCTCGATGACGGGGCGGGACCGATCGGAGAGCACTCGACCTCCTGGGAGCAGGCGCGGGGGGGTGTGACCGGTCCGCCTGTCCCCGCGGGACGGTCGCGTGAAACCAGATCGAGTTGTAGTTACCAGGCAGCATGGTGGAAACTCGCTCGAGGTGGGCCAGGTCACACCGAGCAGCGGTGTGTGTGGCCGGGACGTCGGGGGTGCCGTGACGAGGAGCGGTCGTGCCGCTGCACAGCATCCGGCCGGGTTGCCGGTCCGGACGCGCGCCGCAGGAGCACCCGGGCAGCCGGCGCCGGGGTCGGGGGCGCCCGCCGGATCAGTGGCCGGGTGGCGGTGCGCCGTCCCCGCTTCGCGGCGCGAGGTGCGCCAGGCAGAGGTCGGGCGCCACGAACAGGACCAGCCGGTCGGCGGTCACCGGGGCGCGCATCTCCTCGAGCGCGCCCTGCATCAACCCGAGGTGGATCGAGCAGACCACGTCCCGGTGCTCGGCGGCCACCTCACGGAAGGGGCAGTGCGGGATCCGCAGCGTCCGCGGGGCCTCGGCGGCGACTTCCGGAGCGAAGCCGATCTCCGTCAACAGCTCCAGCAGGCAGCCGACCGCCTCGTCCTCGGTGGTGCGGCGGAACGGGGCCGGGCGCGCGCTGAGGTGCCGGCCCCAGGTCCGGCCGATCTCGACGGCGGCCGACGAGGCGTCGGCCGCGGTGCCCAGCACGTACCCGGCCAGCATCTCGGCGAGGAACCGGTAGTTGCGCCGGTCGCTGGCGGGGTCGGCGATCTCGACCGCGGTGAACACCAGCCGCGGTCGCCCGGGCTCCTCGCGCTCCTCCACCCGCCGGTCGGCGAGCCCCTCGCCGACCAGGCGGTCGAGGTGGAACCGGACGGTGTTCGCGTGCAGACCGGTCCGGCCGGCGAGCTCCTGGACGCCGAGCCCTGCCGGGGTGCTCCGCAGCAGTTCGAGGATCCGCAGCCGGCTGACCCCGGCCCGGGCGGCCTCCTGCGCGGGGGGCGCGCCGGTCGCGGGGTCCACCCGCCCATCCTCCCAGACCTGCGCGACGGCATCCCATCGCCCACCACCGATCTCACCCGGCGGGGCCATCAGGGCACCGATCGGTCCGACGGACGCGGCACCCGCCGCGGCACGAGAGGAGCAGCGTGACCACCACGCGCCGTCCCGGGACCGGCTCCGCCGGCGGGTTCGACAGCGGCCTGAGCGAGGCGCTCGTCGGCACCTCGCGGTTCTTCCGCAAGGGCGAGGTCAGTCCCGACCTGCGGGCGCTCTACCAGATCGGCGGGCGGGACGCGGACAGCTTCTACCGGGACCGCTGGAGCCACGACAAGGTCGTCCGCTCGACCCACGGGGTCAACTGCACCGGCTCCTGCTCCTGGAAGGTCTACGTCAAGGACGGGATCATCACCTGGGAGGCGCAGCAGACCGACTACCCCTCCACCGGCCCCGACCGGCCGGAGTACGAGCCGCGCGGCTGCCCCCGGGGCGCGGCGTTCTCCTGGTACACCTACTCGCCGACGCGGGTGCGCTACCCCTACGTCCGCGGCTCGCTGCTGCAGATGTACCGCGAGGCCCGCACCCGCCTCGGCGATCCGGTCCTCGCCTGGGCCGAGATCGTCTCCGATCCGGAGAAGGCGCGGGTCTACAAGTCGCAACGCGGCAAGGGCGGCCTGGTGCGCGCCACGTGGGACGAGGCGACCGAGATGATCGCCGCCGCGCACGTGCACACGATTAAGGAGTACGGCCCCGACCGGATCGCCGGGTTCTCACCCATCCCGGCCATGTCGATGGTGTCGCACGCGGCCGGCGCCCGCTTCATGTCGCTGATCGGCGCCCCGATGCTGTCGTTCTACGACTGGTACGCCGACCTGCCGGTCGCCTCCCCGCAGGTGTTCGGCGACCAGACCGACGTCCCGGAGTCCGGGGACTGGTGGGACGCCGCCTACCTGGTCCTCTGGGGATCGAACGTGCCGGTCACCCGCACCCCGGACGCGCACTGGATGACCGAGGCCCGCTACCGCGGCCAGAAGGTCGTCGTCATGAGCCCGGACTACTCCGACGCCACGAAGTTCGCCGACGACTGGCTGGCTCCCCACCCCGGGACCGACGGCGCGCTGGCGATGGCCATGGGGCACGTCGTCCTCAGTGAGTTCTTCGTCGACCGGCAGGTGCCCCGCTTTACGGAGTACGTCAAGCGCTACACCGACCTGCCGTTCCTGCTCACGCTGACCCCGCGCGGGGACACCCCCGAGGCCGGCTACGTGCCCGGCAAGTTCCTCACCGCCGCGGACCTGGGTGACCTGGAGGAGGGGGCGGAGTTCAAGACCGTGCTGGTCGACGCCGGCACCGACCGGCCGACGGTGCCCAACGGCACGCTCGGCGACCGGTTCACCGACAGCGGCAAGGGTCGCTGGAACCTCGACCTCGGCGACGTCGACCCGTTGCTATCCCTCTACCGGGAGGGCGCCGAGGTCGCGCCGGTGGACCTCGCGCGGTTCGACACCCCGCGCGGCGAGGGCGCCGTGATGCGCCGCGGTGTTCCGGTGCGCCGGCTCGGCAAGCACATGGTGACGACGGTCTACGACCTGCTGCTCGCCCAGTTCGGCGTCGGCCGGCCGGGGCTGCCGGGGGAGTGGCCGGCCGGACTCGACGACCCGTCGCAGCCGTACACCCCGGCCTGGCAGGAGCAGTTCACCGGTGTGTCCGCGGCCGCCGCGGCCCGGATCGGCCGGGAGTTCGCGCAGAACGCCGAGGACTCCGGCGGCCGGTCCATGATCATCATGGGTGCAGGGACCAACCACTGGTTCCACTCCGACACGATCTACCGGGCCTTCCTCACCCTCACGACGCTCACCGGCTGCCAGGGGGTCAACGGCGGGGGCTGGGCGCACTACGTCGGCCAGGAGAAGTGCCGGCCGGTCACCGGCTGGATGACGCTGGCCTCGGCGCTGGACTGGGCGAGGCCGCCGCGGCAGATGATCCAGACCGCGTACTGGTACCTGCACACCGACCAGTGGCGCTACGACCGGACCACCCTGGACGGGTTCGCCTCGGCGCTGGGGGAGGGCCGGTTCGCGGGGCGGACGCCGGCCGACGTGCTGGCCCAGTCGGCGCGGATGGGCTGGATGCCGTCGTACCCCACGTTCGACCGCAATCCGCTGGACCTGGCCGACGAGGCGGCTGCGGCAGGCAAGGAGCCCGGGCAGTTCGTCGTCGACGAGCTGCGGGCCGGCCGGCTGCGCTTCGCCGGGGAGGACCCCGACGCCCCCGAGAACTTCCCGCGGGTGCTCACCGTCTGGCGGGCCAACCTGCTCGGCTCCTCGGCGAAGGGCAACGAGTACTTCCTGCACCACCTGCTGGGCACCGACTCCTCGCTGCGCGCGGACGAGGCGCCGCCGGGGGCCCGGCCGCGGGACGTCGTCTGGCGGGATGAAGCGCCCACCGGCAAGCTCGACCTCCTGCTGGCCCTGGACTTCCGGATGACCAGCACGACCGTCTTCTCCGACATCACCCTGCCGGCGGCGACCTGGTACGAGAAGCACGACCTCAACACCACGGACATGCACCCGTACGTGCACTCGTTCAACCCGGCGATCGCGCCGCCGTGGGAGACCCGCACCGACTTCGACGCCTTCGGCTCCATCGCCCGGGCGTTCAGCCGGCTCGCGGCCCGGCACCTGGGCGTGCGGCGCGACCTGCAGGCGGTGCCGCTGCTGCACGACACCCCCGACGAGACGGCGAATCCGCGCGGCGTCGTCCGTGACTGGGCGGCCGGCGAGTGCGAGCCGGTCCCCGGGAAGACCATGCCGAAGTTCGTCGTCCACGAGCGGGACTACGGGGCCGTGGCGCAGAAGTGGGCCGCTCTGGGCCCGCTGGTCGAGAAGCTGGGGCTGCAGGTCAAGGGCGTCACGACCAAGCCGGACAAGGAGGCCGACTACCTGCGGCACAAGAACGGCGTCGTCCGGGACGGCGTCGCCGCGGGCCAGCCCGCGCTCGCCCGGGACGTGCACTGGTGCGAGGCGATCCTGGCGCTGTCGGGGACGACCAACGGACGGCTGGCAACCCAGGGTTTCCGGTTCTCCGAGGAGCGCACCGGCACGCGGCTGGCCGACCTGGCCGCCGAGTCCGAGGGCCGGCTGGTCACCTTCGCCGACACCCAGGCCCGGCCCACGCCGGTGATCACCTCGCCGGAGTGGTCGGGCAGCGAGCACGGCGGACGGCGGTACTCGCCGTTCACCATCAACGTGGAGCGGCTCAAGCCCTGGCACACCCTCACCGGGCGGATGCACTTCTTCCTCGACCACGACTGGATGACCGAGGCGGGGGAGAGCCTCCCGGTGTTCCGGCCACCGATGGACATGCACACGCTGTTCGGGGAACCGCAGCTCGGCGACACCGGCGAGCTGGGGATCACGGTCCGGTACCTGACGCCGCACAACAAGTGGTCGATCCACTCGGAGTACCAGGACAACCTGTTCATGCTGTCGCTGTCCCGGGGCGGCCCGCTGGTCTGGATGAGCACCCAGGACGCCGCGAAGATCGGCGTCCGCGACAACGACTGGATCGAGGCGGTCAACCGCAACGGCGTTGTCGTCGCCCGCGCGATCGTCAGCTCGCGCATGCCCGAGGGCACCGTCTACATGCACCACGCGCAGGACCGGCTCATCGACGTCCCGCTGTCGGAGACCTCGGGCAAGCGGGGCGGCATCCACAACTCGCTGACCCGGCTGTTCCTCAAGCCCACCCACCTGATCGGTGGCTACGCGCAGCTCTCCTTCGCCTTCAACTACCTCGGCCCCACCGGCAACCAGCGCGACGAGGTCACCGTGATCCGCCGTCGCACCCAGGAGGTGACCTACTGATGCGCGTCATGGCCCAGATGGGCATGGTGATGAACCTCGACAAGTGCATCGGGTGCCACACCTGCTCCGTCACCTGCAAGCAGGCGTGGACCAATCGCAGCGGCGTCGAGTACGTCTGGTTCAACAACGTCGAGACGCGTCCCGGTCAGGGCTACCCGCGCACCTACGAGGACCAGGAGAAGTGGAAGGGCGGCTGGGAGGTCGGCCGGGGCGGCCGGCTGCGGCTGCGCACCGGCAGCCGGCTCAAGCGGCTGCTGACGATCTTCTCCAACCCGGTGCAGCCCTCGATCGCCGACTACTACGAGCCCTGGACCTACGACTACGACACGCTGCTCAACGCCCCGGTCCAGGAGCACACACCGGTCGCCCAGCCCCGCTCGCTGCTGACCGACAAGCCCATGAAGGTCGAGTGGAGCGCCAACTGGGACGACAACCTCGGTGGCGCGCCCGAGCTGACCGCGGACGACCCGGTGCTGAAGAAGGTCTCGGCGCAGGTCAAGCAGCAGTTCGAGCAGACCTACATGTTCTACCTGCCGCGCATCTGCGAGCACTGCATCAACCCGTCGTGCGCGGCGTCCTGCCCGTCGGGGGCGATCTACAAGCGGGCCGAGGACGGCATCGTGCTGGTCGACCAGGACCGCTGCCGGGGTTGGCGGATGTGCATGACCGGCTGCCCGTACAAGAAGATCTACTACAACCACCGCACCGGCAAGGCGGAGAAGTGCACCTTCTGCTTCCCGCGGGTCGAGGTGGGCATCCCGACCGTCTGCTCGGAGACCTGCGTCGGCCGGCTGCGGTACATCGGCATCGTCCTGTACGACGCCGACCGGGTGCTCGAGGCGGCCTCGACGCCGGACGACCAGGACCTGTACGAGGCGCAGCGGTCGATTCTCCTCGACCCGAACGACCCTGAGGTGATCCGGGCGGCGACGGCCGCCGGTATCCGGCGCGACTGGATCGACGCCGCCCAGCGCTCGCCGATCTACGCGCTGATCAACCGCTACGAGGTAGCACTCCCGCTGCACCCGGAGTACCGCACCATGCCGATGGTCTGGTACATCCCGCCGCTGTCGCCGGTGGTCGACGCGCTGACCGAGACCGGCCACGACGGCGAGGACGCCGGCAACATCTTCGGCGCCATCGAGGCGCTGCGGATCCCGGTCGAGTACCTGGCCGGGCTGTTCACCGCCGGCGACACCGCCCGCGTGACGGGGGTGCTGCGCAAGCTCGGGGCGATGCGCTCGTACCTGCGCGACCTCAACCTCGGCCGGCCCGCCGACGAGTCGATCGCCACGGCGGTCGGCATGACCGGGCGCGACCTGCAGGATCTGCACCGGCTGCTGGCGATCGCGAAGTACGACGAGCGCTACGTCATCCCTCCGGCGCACGCCGAGCAGGGGCCGGAGCAGGAGGAGCTCGACGTCGGTTGCTCGCTGGACTACGACGAGGGCCCCGGCATGGGCGGGTGGGGCCCGTTCGGCGAGACCTCCGGCGGGGTCACCCCGATCGCGGTGGAGAACTTTCACATGCTCGCCGGCCGGCAGCTCAGCGACACCCCGGCCGCGCCGCCGACCAAGGACGAACGCGTGAACCTGCTGAACTGGGACGGCAAGGGCGCTCCGGAGGGCATGTTCCCGCCGCGTCCCGAGGACTCCGCGGCGCTGCACGGCCGCCCGGACGGCGGCGGCGAGCCCCCGGACTCGCCCGCGGTCACGGACCCCAAGCCATGAGGCTGCGCCGCTCCGAGACCCTCACTCCGGCCGAGTCGGCGACTGCACGGCAGGCGGCCTCGCTGCTGCTGGGCTACCCCGACGAGGAACTGGTCGCCCGGCTCCCGCTGCTGCGCGCCGCCGTCGCCCCGCTGCCGGCCGCCCTGGCCGGGCCGCTCGGTCACGTGCTCGATCACGTCGAGACGACGCCGCAGGCGCGGCTGCAGGCCGACTACGTGGAGACCTTCGACCTGCGCCGGCGCTGCTGCCTCTACCTGACCTACTACGTCTACGGCGACACGCGGAAGCGCGGCATGGCACTGCTGCAGATCAAGCACCTCTACACCCGCGCCGGGCTGACCCTGGACGAGGGCGAGCTGCCCGATCACCTGGCCGTCGTGCTCGAGTTCGCCGCGACCGGGGACGTCCGCCGCGGGGAGCGGTTGCTCACCGAGTACCGCGCCGGCGTGGAGCTGATCCGGCTGGCGCTCGAGGAGCGCTCCTCGCCGTACGCCGACGTCCTGCGGGCGGTCTGCGCCACCCTGCCGCCGGTCGAGGCCGGCGACCGCGAGGCGGTGCTGCGGCTGGCCCGCGAGGGCCCCCCGACCGAGGACGTCGGCCTGGACCCCTACGGCGCCACGCCCTTCGCCCCGCCCGAGTACATCCCCCAACCCGGTCCGACCGCGCCGATGGGAGCCCGCGGATGAGCGCCACCGACGTCCTGCTCTGGGTGATCCTCCCGTACGTGAGCCTGGCGATCTTCGTCATCGGGCACTACTGGAGGTACCGCTACGACAAGTTCGGCTGGACCACCCGCTCCACCGAGCTCTACGAGCAGCGGTTGCTGCGGTGGGGCAGCCCGCTGTTCCACTTCGGGATCCTGTTCGTGCTGCTGGGCCACATCGCCGGGCTCGGCATCCCCAAGTCGTGGACCGAGGCCGTGGGCATCTCCGAGACCGGCTACCACGCCCTGGCCGTCATCACGGGCGCCATCGCCGGGTTCTGCACCCTCGCCGGGCTGGCGATCCTCATCTACCGGCGGCGCACGGTCGGCCCGGTGTTCTCGGCGACCACGAAGAACGACAAGTTCATGTACGTCGTCCTCACCGCCACGATCCTGCTCGGGCTCAGCAACACGGTGCTGGGCGTGCTCGGGCACGAGGGGGCCGACTACCGCGACACGGTCTCGCCGTGGTTCCGCAGCATCTTCTACTTCCGGCCCCAGCCGGAGCTGATGGCCGAGGCCGGGCTCGGCTTCCAGCTGCACGCCCTGTCGGCGCTGCTGCTGTTCGCGATCTGGCCCTTCACCCGCCTCGTGCACGTCTTCAGCGCACCGCTGGGCTACTTCACCAGGCCCTACATCGTCTACCGCAGCCGGAGCGCACAGCTGGGCAACCGACGAGCGCCACGCGGCTGGGAGCAGGAACGCGTCGGAGGGGGTCGGCGATGAGCGCCACACGAGGAGCAGGGACGACGGCGACCCCACCGGCGGAGGCGGTCCCGCGGCAGGCGTGGACCATGCTCGCCGTCGCGACGCTCGGCTTCGCCGTCAACTTCTGGGCGTGGGCGCTGATCAGCCCGCTGGGCGCCTTCTACACCGAGGCGCTGTCGCTGAGCGCCCTCCAGAAGTCGCTGCTGGTCGCCGTCCCGGTGATCGTCGGCTCGCTGGGCCGCATCCCGGTCGGCGCCCTCACCGACCGGTTCGGGGCGCGGACGATGTTCCCGATCGTGAGCGCGCTGACCATCGTGCCGGTGCTCTTCATCGGCTACGTGGCCAGTGACTCCTACGCGATGATGCTGCTCGGCGGCTTCGTCCTCGGGCTCGGGGGCACCACGTTCGCCATCGGCGTGCCGCTGGTCAACGCGTGGTTCCCGCCGGCCAGGCGCGGCACGGCCCTGGGCGTCTTCGGCGCCGGCATGGGGGGTACCGCCATCTCGGCGTTCACCACCGTCCAGCTCAAGGACGCCTTCAGCCTGGAGTTCCCGTTCACGCTGGTCGCGGTGCTGCTCGCCGGCTACGCCGTGCTGGCCTACGTCGTGCTGCGCGACGCCCCCGGCCGGACGCCGGCCACCGGCAGCCTGCTCCGGCGGACGTGGGACACCTTCCGGATCCCGGTGACGCTGCAGCTGTCGTTCCTCTACGCGGTCGGGTTCGGCGGCTTCGTCGCCTTCAGCGTGTACCTGCCCACCTACCTGCGCGACGCCTTCGCGCTCGAACCCGGGGACGCCGCGGTGCGCACGGCCGGGTTCGTCGTCCTCGCGGTCATCATGCGGCCCATCGGTGGCGCGCTGTCTGACCGGTTCCACCCGGTGCCGGTGCTGGTCGTCTGCTTCGCCGTGGTGGCGGTATGCGCGGCGGTGTCCGCGCTCGAGCGCCCGCTGGAGCCGGTCGGCACGATCGCCTTCCTGGGCATGGCCGCGGCGCTCGGAGCCTCCTCCGGAGCGGTCTTCGCGCTCGTGGCGATCGCCGCACCGGCCGGCAAGGTGGGTGCGGTGACCGGCATCGTGGGGGCCGCCGGTGGGCTGGGCGGCTTCGCCCCACCGCTGGTGATGGGTGCCATCTACGGCTGGACCGGCAACTACCGCCCAGGCCTGTGGCTCTTGTCGGCGACCGCGCTGGTCGCCGCCGCCTACACCGCCTGGGGCATGCGCGACGGCGGCCGAACCGGTTCCGCGGCCTGACCCGCGGTCACGAGGTGACGACGAGCACCTTGCCGACGGCGCCGTCCTGCGCCGCCTGGTGCGCGGCAACACCATCCGCAGCGGCATCACGCTGACACGCCATCCTGAGCCAGGTGCGCGGATGCTCATCGCCCGCGACCTCGGGGTGGGCTGAGCCTCCGCGGTTCAGTCGGGCCAGCCGCCGTAGGGGACGGTGAGGATCTCCAGGCGGTGCCCGTCGGGGTCGTCCCAGTAGAGGCCGCGGCCGCCGTCGTCGGTGTTGATCCGGCCCTCCTCCCGGTGGAAGGGGTCGGCCCAGTAGGGCAGACCGCGCGCGGTGATCCGGGCGTGGATCTCGTCGAACTCGGTCTCGGAGACCAGGAACGCGTAGTGCTGCGGGTGCGGGGCGCCGTCCTCGGCGTAGTCCAGGGACACCCCGTTGCCGAGCTGGACCACGGCGAACGGCCCGAAGGTGGACGGCGGTTCGAGGGCCAGCAGGTCGGTCAGGAACTGCGCGGAGGCGTGCCGGTCGCGGGCGTGGACGATCGTGTGGTTCAGCGAGACGCTCATGGCACACCTCCGCGGGCGGTGCGGTCACCGTGACCGCACCGTGGGCCCGCGGTCAACGCCCGCGTGCGCGGTGCGCTCAGGCGGTGACGTCGACCAGCACCTTGCCGACGGCGCCGTCCTGCACAGCCTGGTGCGCGGCGGCCGCCTCCGCGAGCGGGAAGACGTGCAGCGGCAGGCCGGCGTCCTCACCGACCCGGATCGCGCCGTCGGCGACCGCGGTGGCGACGTCCTCGATGCCGAGCACCTTCGCCCGCTCCGGCTCGGTGTAGACGAGCACGAACTGCCAGCGGGCGTTCGGGCCCATCTGCGCGCGCACCGGCACGGTCACCTCCGCGCCGCCGTCGTCGGCGTACATGGCGACGGCGCCGTGCATGCCGATCACCTGCGCGTCGGTGGCGGCGTTGACCGCAGCGGAGACCTCGACGATCGCGTCCACACCCTTGGGCTCGATCTTCCGCACCTCGGCGACGACGTCCTCGGCCCTGTAGTTCACGACGTGGTCGGCGCCCGCCGCCGCCGCGAGCTGCGCCTTGCGCGGGCTGCTGACCGTGGCGATGACGGTCGCGTCGGACCACCGGGCGAGCTGGATGGCGGCGTTGCCGACCGCTCCGGCCCCGCCCTGCACGAGGACGGTGTGGCCGGTCAGGGTGCCGGGGCCGAGCCGGTCGGGCAGCGACTCGGCGACGGTCAGGCAGCGGTGCGCGGTGAGGAACGGGATGCCGAGTGCGGCCCCCAGCTCGAAGGACGGGTCCTCCCCGAGCAGCACGACGTGCCGCGCAGGGACGACGGTGTGCTCGGCGGCGGTACCCCAGCGGCGCTGCCAGGCGGCCTCCCAGATCCACACCCGCTGGCCGGTCATCGCCGGGTCCACGCCCTGGCCGACCGCCTCGACCGTGCCCGCGCCGTCCTGGTTCGGCACCTGGCCCTCGGGGCCCGGCTGGGCGGTGCTGCGGCTCTTCCAGTCCGTCGGGTTCACGCCGGAGAACGCGACCCGCACGCGGACCTCACCCGGACCGGGGTCGGGCACGGGGAGGTCGAGGAGTTCGAGGACGTCGGGTCCGCCGCTCCGGCGGTAGGAGATGGCGCGCACGGTGCACCCCTACCCTCCCGGCGCACCCTCACTCGGCCGGGCGCGACCGCTCCCGCTGGGCGCGGCGCCAGTGCAGGACATGGATGCCGCCGGCCAGCAGCAGCGTCACGCACGCAGTCACGGTCTCCTTGATCTCGTAGCGCCGCTGCGCGTCGTTCGTCTGCTCCTCCGAGAGGTATCCCGACGCCTCGTCGAGGGGCGTGTACGCGGTCCACCCGAAGTCGGCCGTGGCGTCCGGGTAGGCGATGCCGATCGCGCTCTGCACCAGCTGGACGGCGGCGAAGAGGCCGACCAGCAGCGCGACCAGGCAGACGAGGTAGAGGTAGACGTTGCGCGGGGTCATGCGGTCCTGCACGGGCACGGGGGCTCCTCGGCCGGGCGCGGCGCAGCTGCCGCGCGGTCGGTCGATCCTGCCGTACCAGCGGCCTGACCAGCGCGGAAGTAGCCGACGTGTACTGGACGTGTCCCCGTGGACGAGTCGCGAGGTCAGCTCGCGTAGCCGTCGGCCTCGGTCGGCCACTCCAAGGGCGGCAGCCCGGCCAGAGCGGCCAGCCGGTCGACGGTGAGCTCGACCGACTCGTCGGCCGGCGGCGCACCCTCGGGCGAGGCGAGCAGGGGGCGGACCTCGGCCGGGTCGAGCTCGCTACCGGTCGCCTCCCGCGCCCAGGCGGCGAAGCCCTCGGCCTCCGCGTCGACGTCCACCGGCGGCGAGGCGTCGGGCTCCTCGAAGTAGATCCGCGGCTCGTAGCCGAGGAAGAACCGGCCGCCACTGGCGTCGGCCCGCCAGTGGTCGATGGTGGCGATCCGGCTGTCGTGCACGTCGACCAGCAGGAAGGGCACCGCCGTCGGCCCGCCCCGGGTCCACCGCCCGTCGCTGAACGCGAACTTCCCGAAGAGACCCACGGGCCGAGGCTAGCGACGGCGCGGGGTCAGCCGGTCAGGCCGCCGGGCAGGTTGACCAGGATCGACTCCTGGCTGGAGCGGGCGATCACGACGACGGCCTCCTCGCCGTCGCGAGCGAAGACGAACACCGGGTGCCCGGAGACGACGTGGATCGCCGTCTCCGAGTCGCCGTGGCGGTGGTATCCCCGGGGTCTGGCCGGTGCGCGGGGCCGCGGGCCACGTCGGGGCGGTGCCCGGGCTCAGCCGAGGTTCGTGGCGACCGCCGCGAGGTAGTCGTCTGCCACCGCGACGTCCGCGGGGTCGTCCGAGTCGGCCCGCACCACCACCTGGAGGACCACGTCGTCGGCGTACACGAGCCTGCGGTCGACCTGCTCGTAGTCCGAGACGACCCGGTGGACGCGGGTGCCGGTCCACTGCGATCCCGTCCAGTCCTCGACACTCTGGCTCTCCGAGGCCGGGGTCTCCCGCTCGCCGTCGCCGTCGAGGTCGTGGGCTGTCGTCAGGCTCCAGTCGCAGAGCGCCATGGTCGCCTGGGTCTGCTCGACGGCGTCGCGGGCTGTGAGTTCGGGATCGGTCATCCTCCAGGCGTAGGCCTCCACGGTGGCCGAGGCCTGCTGGAAGAAGACGGTCGTCGGGGCACCCATCCCAGCGGGGAGAGCCGGCGGCGGGACGTTCGGTCCTGAGGGCTCGGGATCACAGACGGTCGGGTCCAGTGGGGAGTCGGCCCCGAGGACGAACCCCGGTAGCTCGACCACCAGTGCCTGCTCGAGTCCCGCACCCGACCCCGAGGCGGTGCCGCACCCGCAGAGCAGCCCGGCCGCCACGAGCACGAGGCCACGCCGTCGTCCCACCCTGCCGCCGCCGTCCATGTCGGAAATGTAGGGGGCCGCTGCCCATGACGGCCGTCAGGCTCCGCCGCGGAGACGCGGTCCCGGGACCTGGGGGGTTCCCGCCGGCACCGACTACCGCATGCTCCTGTACGGCGTGCCGGTCGCCGGGGCGCCGGTCGCGTGAACGATCAGGACGGCGTGATGGAGAGCGTGAGCCTCCGGCCGCCCTCCTCGGAGCGCGCGGTCGCCAGGCGCTCGGCCGACGGCGTGCCGTACTCCGTCGTGCGCTGACGCGCGGGCCGGCCGATCGCGGCGGCCATGGCCTCCAGCTCGGCGATGGTCTTCAACGAGCCGTTCTCGCTGCCGGCCATCCGGCTGATCGTCTCCTCCATGAGCGTGCCGCCGAGGTCGTTGGCCCCGCCCCGCAGCACGGCTTTGGTGCCGGCGTCGGCGAGCTTGACCCACGAGGTCTGGATGTTCGGGATCCGGCCGTGCAGCAGCAGCCGGGCGACGGCGTGGACCGCCCGGTTCTCGCGCACCGTCGGGCCCGGGCGGGCGACGCCGGCGAGGTAGATCGGCGAGTTGTGGTGCACGAACGGCAGCAGCACGAACTCGCTGAACCCGCCGGTGCGGTCCTGCAGCGCGGCCAGGGTGCGCAGGTGCGCGACCCAGTGCGCGGGGGTGTCGACGTGGCCGTACATCATCGTCGACGTCGTCGGCAGGCCCACCTCGTGCGCGGTGCCGATGATCTCCAGCCAGGTCGCCGTCGGCAGCTTGCCCTTGGTCAGCACCCAGCGGACGTCGTCGTCGAGGATCTCCGCCGCGGTCCCCGGGATCGAGTCGAGCCCGGCCGCCTTGAGCTCGGTGAGGAACTCGCGGAACGAGAGCCCGGTGCGGGCCGCGCCGTTGACGATCTCCATGGGGGAGAAGGCGTGCAGGTGGATGCCGGGCTGCCGCTTCTTCACCTCGCGGGCCAGGTCGAAGTAGGCGGTGCCGGGCAGGTCGGGGTGGATGCCGCCCTGCATGCAGATTTCGGTGGCACCGGCGGCCCACGCCTCGTCGACGCGGTCGCCGACCTGCGCCATCGACAGCGTGTACGCGTCGGCGTCGGTGCGGCGCTGGGCGAAGGCGCAGAACCGGCAGCCGGTGTAGCAGACGTTGGTGAAGTTGATGTTCCGGTTCACGACGTAGGTGACGTCGTCGCCGTTGACGTCGCGGCGCACGGAGTCGGCCAGCGCGCACAGGGCCTCGAGGTCCGGGCCGTCCGCGCCCAGCAGTGCCAGGTACTCGGCGTCGGAGAGCCCGGCCGGGTCCGCCTCGGCGTGCGCCAGCGCGGCGTGCACCTCCGGATCGCCGACGGTCAGCGCAGTGGAGTGCCCGTCGCGCGCGCTCTCCGTGCGGTCGCGCAGCTCCGACCAGTCGCCGTAGACGGCGTCGAAGTCGCTGCGGCGGTCCGACGTGCGGCCGGTGGTGTCCACCTCGACGTGCAGGTCGACCCGCCCCGACGACGTCCACGCTTCGTCCGGCTCCTGCCAGGGCAGGCCGACCGGCAGGCGACCCTCGACGGCCAGGCCGTCGGGACCGGCCAGCGCGTCGACGTGCGGGCGCACCCGCGGGTCCAGCCACGGCTCGGGCTGCCGCACGTACGGCGGCTGGGCCGCGAGCCGCTCCCGCAGCTCGAAGCCCGCCTCGGCGCTCAGGGCCGCCAGCTTGTCGATGTTCGGCCACGGCCGCTCGGGGTTGACGTGGTCCGGCGTGAGCGGCGAGACACCGCCCCAGTCGTCGACGCCGGCGCGCAGCAGCAGCCCCAGCTCGGTCGAGTCCGACAGGTTCGGCGGGGCCTGCACGCGCGCCTTCGGGCCGAGCAGCAGCCGGGTGACGGCGACGGCGGCCACGTACTCCTGCAGCTCCAGGTCGTCGTGCGCCTGCATCGCGGTGCGCGGCTTGGCCCGGAAGTTCTGGACGATGACCTCCTGCACGTGCCCGTGCCGCAGCGCCGCGGCCCGGATCTGCAGGACGGCGTCGACCCTCTCGGCGTAGTCCTCGCCGATGCCGAGCAGCACGCCGGTGGTGAAGGGGACGGCGGAGCGCCCGGCGTCCTCCAGCACCCGCAGCCGCACGGCGGGCTCCTTGTCCGGGGAGCCGAAGTGCGGGCCGCCGGGCTCGGACCACAGCCGCGTCGCCGTCGTCTCCAGCATCATGCCCATGGACGCCGACACGGGCTTGAGTCGCTGGATCTCCTCCCACGACAGGACGCCGGGGTTGAGGTGGGGGAGCAGGCCGGTCTCCTCGAGCACCCGGATCGCCATCGCGCGCAGGTAGCCCAGGGTCGAGTCGAAGCCGTGCGCCTCGAGCCACTCGGCGGCGACCGGCCAGCGCTCCTCGGGGCGGTCGCCGAGGGTGAACAGCGCCTCCTTGCAGCCCATCGCCGCGCCGGCCCGGGCGATGTCGAGGACCTCGTCGGGGGAGAGGTAGGGGGCCTTACCCTGCGCCCGCAGCTGGCCCGGCGTCGTCACGAAGGTGCAGTAGTGGCAGCGGTCGCGGCACAGGTGGGTGAGCGGGATGAACACCTTGCGGCTGTAGGTGACCACGCCCGGCCGCCCGGCCGAGGCCAGACCGGCGTCCCGGACCCGCGCGGCGGCGGTGAGCAGGCGGTCCAGCGGAGCGCCGTCGGCCAGGCCGCGGGCGTGCAGCAGCGTCTCGGCCTCGACGGCGTCGAGGGTGACCCCGCGCTCGGCGCGGGTGAGCGCGCGGCGTAGGGCGGACTCGGTGGGTGCAGGCAGTGCGCTCATAGCGGGTCCGACGCTAGCCCGCGGGGGCAACCGTCGGGACGTCGGCAGGAGGAGGTGTTGCTCGCACAGTCGGGCTCTGCCCCGCCGGTGGGGGCAGAGTCCGACTGCGTGCGGGTGTGCTCGGAGGTCCGTGCACGCGAACGCGACCGCCGCCAGCCCGAGAGAACCGGGCCTCCGCCGCAGGTCGCCGAAGCCCCGGGAAACGGAGCCCACCCGGCTAGCCTCCCCGGCATGAATCAGACCGCCATCGACCCCGTCATCGATGAGCTGTGGGAGCACCGCGCGACGCTCGACCCGACCGACGTGGAGGCCCGTGCTCACGTGGTCGCCGCCGTCGATCTGCTCGATGCAGGTGCCGCGCGAGTCGCCTGCGTCGAAGGCGACGATGTCGTGGTCGACGAGCGCGCCAAGCGGGCGATCCTGCTGTCGTTCCGGGTCCTGCCGATGGCCGAGGGGAACCACGCCGGCTCCTACGTCCACGACCGCATGCCCCTCAAGACCAGCTTTCCCGGCGTGCGCGTCGTAGCCGGTGCGATCGCCCGGTGGGGCAGCCACGTCGAGCCGGGTGCGGTGCTGATGCCGAGCTTCGTCAACATCGGGGGCTACGTCGGGGGCGGCTCGATGGTCGACACGTGGGCGACCGTCGGCTCGTGCGCGCAGATCGGTCGCAACGTCCACCTGTCCGGTGGAGTCGGCATCGGCGGCGTGCTGGAGCCGCCGCAGGCGGCCCCCGTCGTGGTCGAGGACGACGCCTTCATCGGCTCTCGCTCGATGGTCGTCGAAGGCGCACGTGTCCGCCGTGGCGCCAAGCTCGGCGCGGGCGCCGTCCTCACCGCCAGCACGCGAGTGTTCGAGGCCGAGACCGGCGTCGAACTCACCCGCGGAGTCGCGCCCGAGCGAGCCGTCTGCGTCGGCTCGAGCCGGGTGAGGAGCTTCCCCGGCGGCGACTTCGGGCTGCCGTGCTTGCTGGTCCTCCGCTACCTCGAGCCTGGGCAGGAGCACGACAAGCTCGCCCTCAACGAGGTCCTCCGCGAGCACGGTGTGGCGCCGTGAGCGCCCACGCTCACAGGTCCTTGCGGACGAACGAGACCGCGGCCAGCCCCCACACCATCGCGACCCACACCGCGGCCCAGACCAGGTAGGCCCAGCTCAACGGGGCGACGCTGAGGAAGGGGAACGCCTCGCCGTCCACGCCGCCGAACTGCAGCAGCGCCGACGGGTCCTGGAACGCGTGCATCGCACCCCGCCACAGGCCGTCGGTGGGCAGCAGCACCCGCGACACCGACCCGACGCGGGCGACGGCGTCGTTGTCCACCGCGGCGCCGATGCCCCCGACCACGCCGGCCACCCAGGTGGTGCAGAACAGTCCGACCGCGACCACGCCCGACGCCATCGGTGAGATCACGCTGGACAGCAGCACGGCGAGGGTGAGCAGCACGGTGGTCTGCGCGGCGAGCAGAGCGAGGGCGGCGGCGGGCCCCGGCGGCCAGTAGTCCACGGTGACGCCCACGACGAGGACCTGCGCCAGCCCGGCGAGCACCACGAACACCCCGCCGAAGGTCACCAGGCCCAGCCACTTGCCGAGCAGGAACGCCGAGCGGCGGATGGGCCGGGCCAGCACCGCCAGCGCGATGCCCGATTCGGTCTCGCCCGCGAGCGTTGGGCCGGCGAGGAACGCGGTGCCCAGTGCGGCGATGAGGCTGTAGCCGAACATGACCAGGTTGAGCAGGATCGAGGCGGTCAGCCGGGCCTCGCCGCTGGTCAGCGTGCCGCCGGACTCCGCCGCGAATCGGGAGAAGCCCCAGCCGCTCAGCGCCAGCAGCACCAGGGTGAGCAGCCCCAGCGCCAGGAGCACCCGCCGGCGGGAGGCTTCGCGCAGGGTCAGCCCCGCGACGGTGAGGACGACGCGGGTCACGAGCCGGCCCCGTCGCGCAGGATGCCCAGCAGCCGTTCCTCCAGGCTGATCCGCCCCGGCTCGACGGCGTGCACGCGCACCCCGAGCGCCACGAGGTCGCGCACCAGATCGGGCACGGTGGCCTCGTCGTCGGCCGGGAACGCCACGGTGAACCAGTCGCCCTCCCGCTCGACGCGCCCCGCGCCCGCCAGCCTGCTCTCCGCGGCCGGCGGCATCCCGGTGAGGTGCAGGCGCACCTCGTGCTGCCCGAGCAGCTCCACCAGCGACCCCGACGCCGCGACGCGGCCGCGGTCGAGGACGACAACCCGGTCGCACACCCGCTCGACCTCGCCGATCAGGTGCGAGTTCAGCAGCACCGCGATGCCGCGCGCCTTGAGCGACAGCACGATGTCGCGGACGTCGGCCCGGCCCAGCGGGTCCAGCGCGCTGGTCGGCTCGTCGAGGACGACGAACTCCGGCCGCGCGACCAGGGCCACGGCCAGGCCCAGCCGCTGCTGCATCCCCTTCGAGAAGCCCCCGACCCGGTCACCGGCGCGGTCAGCGAGACCGACGAGCGCCAGGCAGTCGCGCTGCTCCTGCACGCCCACCGCCGCACCGGAGAGCCGCACGTGCAGCGCCAGCACTTCCGCGGCGGTGAGCCACGGCTGGTAGCGGAAGAGCTCGGGCAGGTATCCCACCCGGGCGCGGGCCGCGGGCTCCGCGGCCGGCTGCCCGAGCAGCAGCACCTCGCCGGCATCCGGCCGCACCAGGCCGAGCAGCATCTTGATGACCGTGGTCTTCCCGGCGCCGTTCGGGCCGAGCAGACCCACCACCTCGCCGCGGCCGACCTCCAGCGAGACGCCGTCCACCGCGGTGCGCCGTCCGTACCGCTTGCGCAGCCCGGTGCACCACACGGCCGCCGGCGGGGGCAGCTCGGCGACCAGCCGCGCCGCGTCCCGGAGGACGTCGTCGCGGCCGGTCGTCGCCCCGGTCAGCGGAGCCCCCGGGCGACCTCGAGCACCTCGCCGGTGTCCAGTGCGCCGGCCACCACGGTCACCTCGCCGTCCTCGACCCAGACCACGGCGGCCAGGGTGCGGTCGCGGGTGGCGAGCACGGTGGCCGGCTCGCCGTCGACCTCCTCGGTCGAGGTGCTGACGAAGTCCGAGGGCACGGGCAGCGGGAGCGTGGAGCCGTCGGCCGCGAAGGTGCGCAGCTGCGCGGCGACGTCCTCCGGGAGGCCGGGCAGCGACAGCAGGTAGTCGCGGACGGTCTCGAAGGGCACTCCGGAGGAGGACGCCGACGGCGCGACCGCGCGGCCGACGACCAGCCCCGGCGCGCCGCTGCCGCTCTGCCACACCTGGGCGACGCCCGGGCCGGCGACCAGGCGCACAGAGGCGCCGTCCAGCCCGGCCGGCGGGGTCGGCAGGGTCTCGCCCGCCTCGGCGGCGGCCCGTGCCGCGCGGTCGGCGTCGAAGGTGAAGGTGGTGGTGACCTCGCCGCCCACCTGGTACTCCGGCTCGCCGGTGATCCCGGCGGGCAGCGCGGCCACCTCCGGCGCGTCCAGGCCGCTCTCCGCCTCGGCCGTCGCCGCGTCGGCCACCGTGCGCAGCCCGTCGTCGCCGGTCAGGACGACGTCGCCGTAGGCCTCCAGGTCGGGCAGCGCCACGAGGTCGGCGCTGTCCAGGCCGATCGCGGCGACCTCCTCGGTCCGGAAGACGGGCAGCCAGTCGTTGGCGGCCGCGGTGCCGGCGCCGGCCAGGACGACGCCGACGGCCAGCGCGGCCGTGGCGGGCCGCCGGACCAGCTCGCCGAACCGGCCGCGGCGGGCCGTCCGCGCCGGCGCAGGTGCCGGGGTCCGGGCGGGAGCCGACGCCGCCGCGGACAACCGCGCCCACGCGGCCGGTACGTCGACGTCGGCCTCGGCGGTCAGGGCGGCGCCGACCAGCGCGGCGTCCTCGCGGGCGGCGGCCAGCGCGGTGAGGCACCGGGCGCAGTCGGCGACGTGCCGGCGGTCGGTCCCGGCCACGCCGGCGGGCTCGTCGAGCAGCCGGCGCAGCACGCCGTCAGTGGGATGACGCATGACGGGTCAACTCCTCGCGCAGGGCGTATTCGGCGCGTCGCACGGTGGTGCCGACGCTGCCGGGGGACAGGTCCAGGGCGGCCGCGACCTCGGCGTAGCTCAGCCCGCTGTGCCGCAGCACGAGAGCGACGGCCTGCTTGCGGGGGAGCCGGGCCAGGGCGGCACGGACGCGGCCGCGCTCCTCCAGCGTCACCACCACCTCGGCCACGTCGGGCTCGGCGACCGGGACGGCGGCGGCCGCGGTCTCCTCGTGCGACGCGCGGCGGCGCCCGGAGCGGATCAGGTTCAGCGCGGTGTGCGCCGCGGCCACCGACAGCCACCCGCCGGCCTCGCCCGCGGGCACCGACGAGCGGTTGAAGGCGAGGAACACCTCCTGGGCGACGTCCTCGGCCTGGTCGCGCGAGCCGAGCACGCGGGCGGCCACCGCGACGACCCGCGGGTACTCCCGCCGGAAGACGACGTCGAGGTCGGCGCGCAGCGCGCCGCGGGTGGGCGCGTCGGGAACCGGCACGCCGTCCCTCCCTCCGATCCTCGGGACCACGCCGGCGGGCAGCGCCAGCGCCGCTCCGGGTGGGAGGTGTCGCACGAGGTCCATACCGGTGGAGCACCGCCGGGGCCGGGAATGTGACACCGGCACCGCAGTCTGCCGTGCGGGACCCCCGATCAGGCCCGGCCGGCCGCCGATCCGCTCGGGTCGACGTAGCGCCCGCGGTGGCGCAGCAGCGGCACGCCCGCCCGGTCGCCGGGCAGCACCCCGACCACCTCCAGCAGCGCCAGCACGTGGTCGCCCGCCTCGACCAACCGCTCCAGCCGGCAGTCCAGGGCCGAGAGCCCGCCGGAGAGCACGATCGCGTCGCTGCCCGGGGCGCGCGTCCACGGCACGGCCTCGAGCAGGTGCCGCGCACTGGGCCGGCCGGCCGAGGAGAAGCGGGACGCGATGATCGCGTGCGGCGCGGCGAGCACGGTGAGCGCGCAGCTGCCCACCTCCTCCAGCACCTCCGCCGGATAGCCCGCGGCGGTCAGCCCGACCGCGACCAGCGGCGGCGCCGCCGACACGCTCATCACCGAGCTGACCGTCGTCCCGACGTCGTCGATGCCGTCCTTCACGGTCAGCAGGCACACCCCGGCGGCGTACTGACCCAGGGCGGCGGAGAACTCCGCGGCGTCGACCGGCATGGGCGCCAGTCCAGCACACGGGTCAGGATGGGGTCATGAGCAGCGCGCAGGAGCAGGCCTTCGACGTCGTCGTCCTCGGTGCGGGGTCGACCGGCGAGAACGTCGCCGACGTCGTGGTCAAGGGCGGGCTGTCGGCGGTGCTGGTCGAGAGCGAGCTCGTCGGCGGCGAGTGCTCGTACTGGGCCTGCATGCCGAGCAAGGCGCTGCTGCGCGGCACCGAGGTGCTCACCGAGGCGCGCGCCGTCGACGGCGCGACGCAGGCGGTGACCGGGGAGCAGGACGTCGCCGCCACCCTGGCCCGCCGCGACTCCTTCACCCACGGCTGGGACGACTCGAGCCAGGTCGACTGGGTGAAGGGCGCCGGCATCGACCTGGTGCGCGGCACCGGGCGGCTGGCCGGCGAGCGCGCCGTCGTCGTCACCGACGCCGACGGGAACGAGACCCGGCTGACCGCCCGCGTCGCCGTCGCCGTGTGCACCGGGTCGGTGGCCAAGCTGCCGCCGGTGGACGGCCTGGCCGACGTCGCGCCGTGGAGTCCGCGCGAGGCGACCAGCGCCAAGGAGCCCCCGGGGCGGCTGCTGATCCTCGGCGGCGGCTACGTCGGCTGCGAGATGGCGACCGCGTGGCAGGCGCTGGGCTCGCAGGTCACCCTGCTGCAGCGCGGTGACCGGCTGCTGCCCCGGGCCGAGCCCCAGGCCGGCGAGGCGGTCACCGAGGCGCTGCGCGCGCTCGGCGTCGACGTCCGGTTCGGCACCGACGTCACCGCCGCCCGGCGCGAGGGCACCGACGTGGTGCTGACGGCGGGCGACGAGGAGTTCCGCGGCGACGAGGTGCTGGTGGCGATCGGCCGGACCGCGCGCACCGGCGACGTCGGCCTGGAGACCGTCGGGCTGGAGCCGGGGGAGTACCTGACCGTCGACGACACGCTGCAGGTCGAAGGCCTGCCCTGGCTCTACGGCGTCGGCGACGTCAACGGCCGCCAGCTGCTCACGCACATGGGCAAGTACCAGGCCCGGCAGGCCGCGGCGGCCATCGTCGCCCGGGCCCGCGGCGAGCGGGTTGACGGCGCGGCGTGGTCACCGACCGCGGCCACCGCGGACGCCGTCGCCACCCCCTCGGTCGTGTTCACCACGCCGCAGGTCGCGAGCGTGGGGCGCACCGCGGCGCAGGCGCGCGAGGCCGGGCTGCCGCACCGCGTCGTCGAGTACCCGCTCGGCAGCGTGGCGGGGGCGTCGCTGTTCGCCGACGGCTACACCGGGACGGCGATCGCCGTGGTGGACACCGAGCGCGAGGTGCTCCTCGGGGTCACCTTCGTCGGCCCGGGCGTGGCCGAGCTGCTGCACGCCGCGACGATCGCCGTCGTCGGTGAGGTGCCGATCTCCCGGCTGTGGCACGCCGTCCCGTCCTACCCGACCATGAGCGAGATCTGGCTGCGGCTGCTGGAGACCTGGCGGGACGGCGACTGATCGACCTGTCGACAGGTCGACGTCAGGGGAGCGGGAACGGGGTCTCGTCGGGGGCGGGCAGCTCGCCGGCGGTGGTCGCCGTGACGGTCATGCCCTCGAAGCGCGCGACGCCGCCGAGCGTGGTGAGGAAGGCGGTGTCGGCGGCGTCCCGGCCCGCGCAGATGCGGACCAGCGAGCGCGTGGGGGCCAGCCGGGTCGCGTCGACCACGCACCAGGTGCCGTCGACGTCGGCCTCCACGACCGCGTGGAAGTCCATCGGCTGCAGGCCGGGCGCGTAGACCGCGACCAGCCGCGCGGGCACCTCGAGCGCCCGCAGCAGCGTGTTGGTCAGGTGGGCGTAGTCGCGGCACACCCCCTGCCCCACGAGCAGGGTGTCGACGGCGGTGTCCACCGGCCGGCTCGATCCCGAGGTGTAGGTCAGCCGCCGGTGCACCCAGTCGGCGACGGCGGGCACCAGCTGCGCCCGCGGCATCGTCGCGTCGAACTCCGCGTGCGCGAAGCCCTCGAGCTGGTCCGACGGGCAGTAGCGGCTGGGCCGCAGCGCGACCGCCCAGTCGGCCGGGGTGACGGGGCGCGGCGCCCCGCCGTCCTCCACCGCGGCCGAGTAGGTGATCGTGGTCCGCCCGGCGGGGAGCTCGAGGCGGTGCACCCGGGCGCCGTCGACCTCGAACTCCTCCGGCTCGAGGAACGTGCCGCCCGCATCCACCGTGAGCTGCTCGGTCAGCGGAGCGGGCACCGCCACCTGCAGCAGCGCGGTCGCCGGGGCGGGGGAGGAGAGGGACAGCGAGGCGGCGACGTCGATGCGCATGCGGGCATCGTGACGGTGGATCGCGGCCTCCGCCCGGCGGCAACACGACCGTCGCGGCCTTCTCACGAGCCGTTCACCTGCGGGTGTGCCCGAGGGCACAACCGGGCCGTCCGCCCGGCGTGGTGGAGTGAGCGACGTGCAGTTCGTCCCCACCTCCGCTCCCTGGCACCGCTACGTCGCCCTCGGCGACTCCTTCACCGAGGGGCTGAACGACGCCGACCCGGCGCGGCCCGACGAGTTCCGCGGCTGGGCCGACCGGCTCGCCGGGCACCTGGCCGCCGCCACCGACGACGACGTCGAGTACGCCAACCTCGCCATCCGCGGGCGGCTGCTGCGCCAGGTGGTCGAGGAGCAGGTGCCCGTGGCGCTGGAGGCGCGGCCGGACCTGGTCAGCCTGGTCGCCGGCGGCAACGACCTCATGCGGCCCGGCGCCGACCCCGACGCGCTGGCCGCCACCCTCGAGGCTGCCGTCGTCCGGTTCCGCGAGGCCGGCGCCGACGTGCTGCTGGCCACCGGCGTCGACCCCCGCGCCACCCCGCTGCTGCGCCGGGCCCGGGCCCGGATCGCCGTCTTCAACGCCGGCATCTGGGCCGTCGCCGCCCGCACCGGTGCCGCCGTCCTCGACCAGTGGAGCGCCGGCTGGCTGCAGGACGCACGGCTGTGGGACACCGACCGCATCCACCTCACCCCCGAGGGGCACCGGCGCATCGCGCTGGCCGCGGCGAGCGCGCTGGGGGTGCCCGCCGGGGACGACGAGTGGCGCATCCCGCTGCCGCCGCAGCCGGCGCGCGCGTTCCGGGTCGCGGTCGCCGAGGAGGCCGCGTGGGTGCGCGGCCACGTGGGCCCGTGGATCGGCCGGCGGCTGCGCGGGACGTCCTCGGGGGACGGGCGCGCGCCGAAGCGGCCCGTGCCCCTGGCGTTGCCGCGCGCCTAGCGGCCGCGCGTGGCGGCGGCGAGCAGCTCCGGGTCGACCTTGGGCGTCCGGTCGGCGCGCAGGAGACCGTTGACCTCCTGGTAGGTGTCGGTCAGCTGCGTCCAGCAGGCACCGGCCAGCACCTCCGAGTCGTGCACGGCGCGCCACATCGCCCGGTAGCGCTCGAGCAGCTCTCCAGGCGTCCCGGCGTTGCCGTACCCCCAGGCCGCTGTGCTGCTCGTGGCGCCGAGCGGATCGGTGACCAGCTCGTCCGGCGCACCCAGCGAGATGCCGCCGAACTCCGACAGCACGACCGCACGCCCGCCCGCCGGCGCCCGGTCCAGGTCGGCGAGCCGGCCGTCGGACCGCCGTGCCGCCAGCCGTCGCGACAGGGCGTCGGCGTCGGCGTAGCGGGCCGCCAGCCGCTCGGGTGACTGCTCGTAGTCGTGCACCCCCAGCAGCTGCCCGCCGGAGGTCTCCCACCCGTCGTTGGCCGACACCGGCCGGGTGCCGTCGAGGGCGCCGGCGACGGCGGCGAGCGCGTGCGCCAGCTCGGCCTGCCGCGGGTCGTGCTCGGCCTCCGGCGCACCCCACGACTCGTTCGTCGGCACCCAGGCCACGACGCTCGGATGGCCGCGGTGGGCGACGACGACGTCGGCCCACTCGGCCAGCAGCCGACGCGCCGAGACGTCGCCGGGCCGGTAGGCCGACGGCATCTCGGCCCACACCAGCATCCCGAGCCGGTCGGCCCAGGCGAGGTAGCGCGGGTCCTCCGTCTTCTGGTGCTTGCGCGCACCGTGGAAGCCCAGGGACCGGGTGAGCTCCAGGTCGCGGCGCAGCGCGTCGCCGTCCGGCGGCGTCAGCCCGGTCGACGGCCAGTACCCCTGGTCCAGGACCATCCGGGTCCGGACGGCGCGGTCGTTGAGCAGGAACCGGCCGTCCTCCACGCGCACGCTGCGCAGCGCGGTGTAGGTGTCCACCTCGTCGACGACCTGGCCGCGGGGGTCGACCAGCGCGAGCGCGCCGTCGACCAGCACGGGTCGGTCCGGCCACCACAGCAGTGCGACGCGGTCGTCGACACCGCCGTCCCCCAGGGCGAAGGTCCGGGTCATCTCGGGCCGGGTGACCAGGACGTCGTCGTCGACCAGCACCCGCCCGGCCGCGGAGAGCCGGATCCGCAGCCGGGAGCCGACGGCGTCCGGCGACATCCGGACGGTCGCGGTGACGGTGGTCGTCCGTGGCTCGGCCGACCAGCGGACGTCCTCGATGCGGACGGCCGGGGCCTGCTCCAGCCAGACCGTGCGCCAGATGCCGGTGGTGCGCGGGTACCAGATCGCGTGCGGCTCCTGCTGCCACTCCTGCTTGCCGCGCGGTGCGTCGAGATCGCGCTCGTCGTCCTCGGCGCGCACCACCAGGTCCGCACCGGTGTCCCCGAGCTGGTCGGTGACGTCCACCGACCAGGGGGTCCAGCCGCCCTCGTGCCGGGCGACGTGCTGCCCGCCGACCCAGACGTCGGCGATCCGGTCCACGGCGCCGAGGTGCAGCAGCGTCCGGACGCCCGGTGCGGCGGCCGGGAGGGGCCGGCGGTACCAGGCCCGGCGCACCGGCCCGTCCAGCGCCAGCCCGCTCGCCGGCGTCTCGGGGGCGAAGGGCACCCGGATGCGGTCGGCGAAGGGCACGCTGCCCAGCGCCATCGCCGCGTCACGGTCGGCGGTGAACTCCCACTCCCCGTCCAGCAGCTCGACCGGCCGGCGCACGAGGGGCTGCGGGTGGTGGACCGCGTCGTAGGCCCTCACCGGCGGCGCGCACGGGTCGGAGGGAGGGAGACGGTCGTCATCGGGTCGTCCCGTCAGTGGGGTGCAGGCCCGACGCCCGATGCGTCGGCCCTGCACAGCGGAGTGACGTGCTGAACGGTGCTCCGGGTGCCGGGCCTCATTCGACCAGACGACGGGGGCGTGCGCTCCCCGGTACGGCGCGGCGGTGTCCGCCTCCCTCGCCGCCGCTGGGCCTTGACGGCGCACTTCTATTTTGCAAGTGTCTCGCCGTGAGCCTCTTCATCACCTGCCCTGTCGAGGACGTCGCGCGGGCGACCGCCTTCTACACCGCCCTCGGCTGGACCCTCAACGCCGAGATGTCCGACCACAACGTCTCGTGCTTCGCGATCGCGCCGGAGCAGTACGTCATGCTCGGCAGCCGCGAGATGTACGCGAGCGTCGGTGGCACCGAGGAGCTGGTCGGGGGGCCCGGCACACCCTCGAAGGTCACGGTGTCGTTCGACCTCGGCAGCCGCGAGGCGGTCGACCAGCTGGTCGACCGCGCCGGCGCCGCCGGTGGGCGGATCGGGGACACCGACGATTACCCCTTCATGTACCAGCGCCAGTTCGACGACCCCGACGGCTACCACTGGTCGCCGTTCTGGATGAAGCCGGACGCCGATCCGACCGCGTGAGCGACCTCTCCGCCGCCCTCCGCGTCGTCGGAGCCCGCTGGGCACTGCTCGTCGTGGAGCGGCTGCTCGACGGCCCGCAGCGCTACGGCGACCTGCAGCGCGACCTCGGAGTGCCGACCAACGTGCTCGCGACCCGACTCCGCGAGCTCGAGGAGGCCGGCGTGCTGACCCGGCTGCCCCTCCGGCACAACACCCGGGCCTACGCGCTGACCGATCGCGGGCTCGCCCTCCGGGAGTCGATCGTCGCGCTCGGCCGCTGGGGTGCAGAGCAGCCGCGGGCCGGGCGCGACCCGGCCTAGGAGTCCTCGGGCTCGTCGGCGAGGTGGTCGAAGAGCCCGAACTTGCCGGTGTCGTCGGTGGCGAGCACGACCCGCCGCGGCGTACCGGGCATCGCCGGGCGCGGCTGCGGGACGACCGGGATCTCCAGCGCGTCGGGGAGGAGTGGGCCGGCGACGTCCTCGGCCGGGGTGTCGGTGACCTCGCCGATGAGCACGTCGGCCGGGCTGGGCAGCGGTGCGGGCCGGCCGAACGCGTAGCCCTGCGCCATCGCGCAGCCGTGGTCGAGGAGCCAGGCGGCCTGGTCGAGGTCCTCGATGCCCTCGGCGATCACCTGGAGCCCCATGCCCCGCCCCAGCTGCAGCAGGCCCTGCACGAGGGCGGCGGTCGCGGGCTCGGCCACGACGTCGGCGACGAAGGAGCGGTCGATCTTGAGCGTGTGGATGGGCAGCCGGTGCAGTGCGGTGATGGCCGAGTAGCCGGTGCCGAAGTCGTCGAGGGCCAGGGTCACGCCCTGGTCGGTGACGACGGCGACGGAGTGCAGCGTGGCCTCGGCGGCGAACAGCGCCGTCGACTCGGTGATCTCCAGCTCCAGCCGCGACGGGTCGAGGCCGGACTCCTCGAGCGCGGCGGCGACCAGCTCGCTGAACCCGTCCTCGGCGAGGTGTCGGGCGGAGACGTTGACGTGGACGCGCAGCTCGTCGGGCCAGGTGGCGGCGTCGTTGCAGGCCCGCCGGAGCACCCAGGCGCCCAGCTTGGAGGTGAGCCGGTTGTTCTCCGCGGCGTCCAGGAAGGCGCCCGGGGGGAGCAGCCCGCGGGTCGGGTGCTGCCAGCGGATGAGCGCCTCGTAGCCCAGCAGCGACTCGTCGGCCAGGTGCACGATCGGCTGGTAGAACAGCCGCAGCTCGTCGTTGTCGAGCGCGTGCCGGAGGTCGACCTCGAGCTGCAGCGCGTCGACGTCGCTGTCGCTCAGCGCACCCTCGTGCACCTCGACGCGGGCCCGGCTGCCATCGACCTTGGCCCGGTTCAGCGCGCTCTGCGCCTGGCGCAGCAGGTCGTCGGGGGTCATGTCGGAGCCGAGCGTGAGCCCGACGCTGGCCGACAGCGTGATCTCGCGGTCGAGCACCACGAACGGCTCGTCGAGCACGCTGAGCAGGCGCTCGGCCAGGGCGCGCAGGCCCTCCAGGTCCTCGACGTCCTCGGCGACGACGAGGAACTCGTCGGCACCGAGCCGCACGGCGGTGTCCTCCACGCGGGTGCTCCACCGGAGCCGGTCGGCGACCTGGCTCAGCAGCATGTCGCCGGCCTCGTGGCCGAGGGCGTCGTTCACCGCGCGGAACCGGTCGATGTTGAGGTGCACCAGCCCGACCTGCAGGCCGCGGCGGCGGGACAGCGCGACGGCGTGCCGCAGCCGGTCGGTGAGCGCGCGGCGGTTGGGCAGGCCGGTGAGCGGGTCGGTGAACGCGCGGCGGACCAGGTCGTCCTCGGCCCGGCGGCGGTCGGTGACGTCGACCAGCGAGAGCACCACGAACTGCGGGGCGCCGTTGTTGTGCCGGACGATCTCGTGGGCCTGCACGACCCAGAGCTCCGTGCCGTCGGAGCGGCGCAGGCGGCGCTCGCCGTCGAGCAGGAGGCTCGGGTCGAGGGCGGGCTCGCCGGGGGCGGGCTCCAGGCCGAGGTCGCCGACCGGCGGGTCGTCGGGGTGGGCCAGCAGGTCGACGTGCCGGCCGGCCAGCTCGTCGGCGCTGCGGCCGGTGAGCGCGCACATGACCGGGTTCGCGACCAGCACGTGGCCGTCCAGGTCGACCAGCGCCTTGGCGATCGGGGCGGAGAGGAAGAGCGCCTGGAACAGCTGGCCGCGATCGGCGAGCAGCGTGTCGATCGCCCGCATCCGCTGCCGGGCCGCCGCGGTGGGCGGGCTGTCGGGCTGCCACGGCGACTCGGGGGCGGGAAGGCTCACCGGGTCAGGGTTACGCATCGGAGGCGAGAAATGACGGAACTCGTCCACGGAGAGTCGTGATCGTGCCGTCACCCTGCGTAAGACGCCGACGGGACCTGGCGGGATCTGCCCACGAGAGCCCGTCGGACCCGGCAGGTCACGCCCATGGGGTCCGCCCTGGGCGTCCGGGCGTCACTCGCCGATGGTCACCCCGGGGGAGAAGGCGACGTAGCCGGCGAAGTCGGTGCCCACCCGCTCCACGGCCGACGGCTTGAGGTCGGGGTAGCTCCAGGCGCCGTCGGACGTCGTCCCGGACGGGGTGACGACGTCCCAGTACTGGGCGTCGCCCTTCCACGGGCAGGTGTAGGGGGTCGCGCTCCGGGTGAGCGCCCCCTCGACCACGGCCGACGGCGGGAAGTACCAGTTGCCCTCGATCCGGACGAGCTCGGACTCCGGGGCCTCGGCGACGACGGTGCCGTTGACGGTGGCGCGCATGGGGATCTCCTCCCGTCGGACCGCCCGCTGCGGTCGCTGCCGGGCGCAACGCCGCCCCGGGCCCGGGTCATCCCGGGAACACGGCGCGCGGCGGCGGCGCTGGGTGCTGCGTGGACAAGAAGATCGGCTTCCTGAACTTCGGGCACTGGCAGCCCATCCCCGGCTCGCAGGTGCGGACCGGCCGGGACGCGCTGCTCCAGACCGTCGAGCTCGCCGAGGCGGCCGAGGAGATCGGCCTGGACGGTGCCTACGTGCGGGTGCACCACTTCGCCCGCCAGCTCGCCTCGCCCTTCCCGCTGCTGTCGGCGATGGCCGCGCGCACGTCCCGCATCGAGCTGGGCACCGGGATCATCGACATGCGCTACGAGAACCCGCTGTACATGGCGGAGGAGGCCGCCGCGGCCGACCTGATCAGCGGCGGCCGGCTGCAGCTCGGCGTCAGCCGGGGATCACCGGAGACGGCGCTGCGCGGCTCGGAGGCCTTCGGGTACGTGCCGGCCCCCGGCAGCGACGACGCCGAGCTGGCCCGGCAGAAGACCGGGCTGTTCCTGGCGGCGATCTCCGGCGAGCCGGTCGTCGACGCCGACCCGGCGATGACCGGCGGGCGCCCCGGGCGGCTGTCCGTCCAGCCGCAGTCACCCGGCCTGGCCGACCGCATCTGGTGGGGATCGGGCACCCGGGCCACGGCGGAGTGGACCGCGGGGCAGGGCATGAACCTGATGAGCTCCACGCTCCTGGTCGAGGACACCGGCGTGCCCTTCGACGAGCTCCAGGCCGAGCAGATCGCGCGGTTCCGCCAGGCCTGGCGCGAGTCGGGGTGGGAGCGCGAGCCACGGGTGTCGGTGAGCCGCAGCGTCCTGCCGATCGTCAGCGACCTCGACCGCCAGTACTTCGGCGGCGACCCCGGCGAGGACCAGATCGGCATCCTCGAGGGCGTGCGCGCGCGGTTCGGCAAGAGCTACGTCGGGGAGCCCGACCGGCTCGCCGAGGACCTGGCCAAGGACGCCGCCGTCCGCGAGGCCGACACCCTGCTGCTCACGGTGCCCAACATGCTCGGCGTCGAGTACAACGCCCGGCTGCTGCAGACCGTCGTCGAGCACGTCGCCCCGGCGATCGGCTGGGTGCACCCCGACCGGCGCTGACGGTCAGACGACGGGTGCCGGGCCCCGTGCGGCCTGGCGCATCACCTGCAGCACGGCCTCCTGGCGTTCGGAGGTCCCGCGGCTGGTGGCTGGCGTGACCGACGCCTCGCGGGCGATCAGGTAGGTGTCGGGCGCCGAACCGTCCTGGGACACGCGCGCCATCGCCCAGTGCGGGAACGCCCGCCCGTCGACGGGGCCCGCCTCGAGCACCGACACCTCGTCGTGCCGGGAGTCGCGCTCGATCGTCGCGAACACCGACCGCACCCGCGCCTCGTCCCCCTCGAGCGTCTGCACGAACCGCTGGTCGGACAGCAGCAGGGCCCCGGTGATCCCGGCGCGCTTGTTGTTCGACCGGGCGGTGGTGAAGAGCTTCCCCAGCTCGGCCGGACGCTGCTGGGGGGCGATCCTGATACGGCTCCGGTAGATCAACCGGAACGTCGTCTCCTCGCTCATCGCACGTGGTCCTCCGGCGGTCGGCAGGCGGGTACGGGCAGCCATGGTGGTCGCGGGGTTCCTCCCGCGCCGTCTCACTCTGCGACGCCACCGCCCGCCGCCGGCCGACGCGAAATCTCAAAGTGAGACCCACCGCCCGCCGGTCCGGCGCCACCGTGGCCGCAGGCGGGCGCCCCCGTCCGCCGCGGCCAGGACCGGAGGTGCTCGGTGACGCAGACCGGAGGAGCGCTGCTCGGGCTGGCCGTCCTGGTCGCGCTCACGCACTGGGTCTGGACCCAGGTGGTGGCGCACGTCGATCCGCTGCTCATCCCGGCGGGCGCACGACGGCGGGTGGACCGCATCCGGGCCAACTCGGCGAACGTCTACGTGGCCTCCGGTGTCGTGGTGGCCGGCGTGCTGTGCGCCGAGGGTGCTCTCCTGCTCGGCTGAGCGCTCCCCGCCCGACCGGTCGCGGGCTCAGGTCGGGGTGATGATCCCGAACTCGTGGATCTTGCGGTAGATCGTCGCCCGGGACATGCCGAGCGAGCGGGCCGCCTGCACCTTGTTGCCGTTGGTGTCGGCGAGGCTCCGCACGATCGCGTCGCGTTCCATGGACTCCAGTGCGGAGAGCACGCGGCGGCTGGTCGAGTGCAGGCCCGGGGGCAGGTCGCGTGCCTCGATCGAGCCGCTGCGCCGGTGCTGGACCACCTGGTGCAGGAGCGTCTGCAGCTCCTGCACGTTCCCCGGCCAGGAGTGCCGCATGAGCAGCCGCATGGCCTCGGGGGAGCAGGACAGCTGCTGCCCGGGCGAACCGACCTTGGAGAGGAAGAAGCGGACCAGGGTCGCGAGGTCGTCCAGCCGGAGCCGCAACGGAGGGACCGGCACCGAGGTCGGGAAGTAGGACAGCAGGGGGGCCAGCTGCACCCGGTCCGCCCCGGGCCGCACGGTCACCGCAACCTGGGGACGATCGGCCTCCGGTGCCCGGCGCGCCTCCTGCAGGGCGGCCGTCACCGACCGGACCTCGCCCGCGTCCAGCGCGTCCAGGTGCGCGATGACCACCATCGCGTCGCCGACCAGCGACTGCCGGAGCGTCGCCGTCCACGTCGGGTCGACGCGGGCGTGCTCGGCGTCGAGCACGGTGTGCCGCCCCGGGAGCCGCCGTCGCAGCTGCACCGCGCGCAGCAGCGCCGACTTGCCCACGCCCGGCTCGCCCTGGAGCGCGAGCCACGTCCCCGTGGTCGCGGCGGCCTCCACCTCGCGGCACGCGCGCTGCCAGGACGGCGCCGCACCGACCAGCCCGGGCAGCAGCATCCGGCCGGGAGACGCGGACCGCCCGGGGGAGCCGGACGCCCGCTTGCCGATCTTGACGTGGACCACCAGGCCGGCCAGCTCGGAGTCGGCGTCGACCTGCTGGCAGTACATCCGGGCCGGCGCACCGGTCGGCAGCTGGATCTCGACCGAGCGCCGACGGCCCGCGGGCAGGGTCCCGCCGGTCTCGACGGCCTGGGCGAGCAGGGCCGCCTGGTCGGAGGGCTGCAGCTCGGCGCGTGCGTGGTCGTTCATCGTCACGGCGTCCGGCGAGACCGCGAACACGATGCCGCTGGTCCGCCGGCAGGTCTGCCGGTAGGCCTGGAGCACGGCGAACTCCCGCATCTCCGAGTGCACGAGCAGTGCGTGCTGGATCTGGTCGGCCGTGTTCTTCGCCAGTGTCAGCAGCAGGGTCTCGGCGTCCCTGCGCCAGCAGGTCAGGTCGACCAGCCCGACCAGCCGGCCGGAGATCGGGTCGTGGATGGGGGCCCCGGCGCAGGCCAGGTCCTCCAGGTTCTCGGCGTAGTGCTCGTGCCCGAAGACCTGCGTCGCCGAGCCGGCCTCGAGCGCGGTCCCGATGCCGTTGGTGCCGACGAACTGCTCGGCGTAGTTGAACCCGGGGGCGAGCAGGACGCCGTCCAGGTGCCGTTCCAGTCCGGAATCGCCGGTGCGCCGGCTGAGCACCAGCCCCGTGGGGTCGGTGAGCACGATGCTGATCGGCTGGCCGGACATCTGCTCGTGCAGCCGGTGCAGGATCTGGTCGGCACTGCGGGAGAGCGGGGTGTCCAGATCGGGATCCCGCTCGTAGGGGAGCTCGATCCGGTCCGCGGCGACCTTCAGCGACCGCGAGCGGCGCCACGAGGCGAGGATCGGCGGCCGCACCTCCGGCGGCCGGGGCTCCTCGGCGGTGAGGAAGCGGATCCTGGTGTCCGCCAGGCCGTGCGCATCCGGCTGGACGTCGTCGTCGGCGCCACGGGCTCGGGTCATGGCGCCTCGCCTTCGTCGCGCCGTGCTCTCGACAGTTCGAAGGATCGGCGGCGGGGTGCGGACCGCCGACGACCGGAAGCGCCGCCAGCCTAGAGGCGGAAGGCCCGGAGAGGGGGCGGCGTCCGGCCGCTGTCTCATAGTGAGATCGCCACGGCGTCCGCCCGGGGGATAGACCGGCGGGAGGGCATCCCGGAGGGGGGCGACCGTGGACGACGCCGGGCAGGCCGAGACCTACAACCCGTGGACGATCGTGAACCTCGTCTTCGGCCATCTGGCCGAGCAGGGGCTGCACCCCGTCCTCGGTGACGGCGGTGATCCGGGCGTCCCGGCGCGCGCGCTGCTGACCGCGCTGGGGATCCAGCCCTCCGCCGAGGGCAACCGTGCGGTCCGGCAGCAGGTGCACGAGCGCCTGGCCGAGATCCGCACCGCCTTCGACGACGACGACGACGACTGAGCCCTCGACTGTCTCGTAGTGAGACGTGCGCTCCAGCCCTCCGGGAGTGGGATCACGGAGGACCGACGAGCCGACTCGAGGAGAGTTTCGATGAGCCGTCAGAGCGTGGCCAAAGCCCACGAGAAGATCCAGGAGCTGGCGTGGGACCCCCTGTACCACTCGCCGGTGTCCCAGTACGGAACCGACTACACCTTCCAGAAGGCGAAGAAGAAGGACCCGCTCAAGCAGGTGCTGCGGTCCTACTTCCCGATGCAGGAGGAGAAGGACAACCGCGTCTACGGGGCGTCCGACGGGGCCATCCGCGGCAACATGTTCCGCCAGGTCCAGCCGCGCTGGCTCGAGTGGCAGAAGCTCTTCCTGAGCATCATCCCGCTGCCGGAGATCTCCGCCGCCCGCGCGATGCCGTTGCTGTTCAACACGGTCCCGAACCCGGAGCTGCACAACGGCCAGGCGATCCAGATGATCGACGAGGTCCGGCACTCGACGATCCAGCAGAACCTCAAGCGCCTGTACATGAACAACTACATCGACCCGGCCGGCTTCAACAGCAGTCTGCGCAACTTCCAGAACGACTACTGCGGCACCATCGGCCGGCAGTTCGCCGAGGGCTTCATCACCGGTGACGCCATCACCGCGGCGAGCATCTACCTCACGATCGTCGCCGAGACCGCGTTCACCAACACGCTGTTCGTCGCGATGCCGGCCGAGGCGGCCGCCAACGGCGACTACCTGCTCCCCACCGTCTTCCACTCGGTCCAGTCCGACGAGTCGCGGCACATCAGCAACGGCTACGCCACCCTGCTGATGGCGCTCTCGGACGAGGGCAACCACCAGCTGCTCGAGCGCGACCTGCGCTACGCGTGGTGGAACAACCACCGCGTCGTCGACGCCGCGATCGGCACCTTCATCGAGTACGGCACGAAGGACCGCCGCAAGGACCGCGAGAGCTACGCCGAGATGTGGCGCCGGTGGATCTACGACGACTACTACCGCAGCTACCTCGTCCCGCTGGAGAAGTACGGCCTGGTCATCCCGCACGACCTCATCGAGGAGTCCTGGAACCAGATCTGGAACGAGGGCTACGTGCACGAGGTGGCGCAGTTCTTCGCCACCGGCTGGCTGGCCAACTACTGGCGCATCGACCCGATGACCGACGAGGACTTCGAGTGGTTCGAGCACAAGTACCCGGGCTGGTACAGCAAGTACGGCGCCTGGTGGGAGAACTACGCCCGGCTGTCGGTGGCGAACGGGCACAACCCGATCGCCCTCGAGGACGTCGACTACGTCTACCCGGCGCGCTGCTGGACCTGCATGGTGCCCTGCCTGGTCCGTGAGGACATGGTCATGGCCGAGGTCGACGGGCAGATGCGGACCTACTGCCACGAGGCGTGCCGCTGGACCGACACGGTCGCGTTCCGGCCGACCTACCAGGGGCGCGAGACGCCCAACATGGGTCAGCTCATCGGCAAGCGGGAGTGGGAGACGCTGTACCACGGCTGGAACTGGGCCGACGTCGTCTCCGACATGGGGTACGTCCGCGACGACGGCAAGACGCTGGTCGCCCAGCCGCATCTGGACCTCGATCCCAAGAAGATGTGGACGCTGGACCACCTGCGCCGCTGCCCGCCGCTGCAGAGCCCGAACGTGCTGCTCAACGAGATGACCCCGGAGCAGCAGGCGGCCTTCCACGCCGACTACGTGCGGCAGGGACCCGCCGGACGGCCGGCGCCCGCGGCCTGATCGACCGGTTCCGGACGGAGGTCCGACGTGCCCGTCGGGCCTCCGTCCTGCCGTCCCCCGACGCAGTGCGGAAGGGAGCCATGAGCGACAGCAGACATGTCGTGCGGTTCGAGCCGGTCGGCATCGAGATCGAGGTCGACGAGACGCAGACCGTGCTGCGCGCGGCGGCCGAGCAGGGGCTGATGCTCATGCACGGCTGCAAGGAGGGCCAGTGCGCGGCCTGCAAGTCCTTCGTCCTCGACGGCGACGACATCGAGCTGGAGCGCTACTCCACCTTCGCGCTGCCCGACTTCGAGCGCGAGGAGGGCTTCACCCTCCTGTGCCGGGCGCACGTCTACGAGGACGTGCGGATCGAGCTGCTCAACTACGACGAGGAGATGATCCGTTCCGGCCTGCCCATCCAGCACGCCGTGGCCCAGGTGACGTCGAAGGAACCCGTCACCCACGACATGCGGCACCTCGTCCTCCAGCTGGTGGAGCCGGAGACGGTGGCGTACTTCCCCGGGCAGTACTTCGACATCACCGTCCCGGGGACCGAGGAGAGCCGGTCGTTCTCCGTCGCCTGCACCCCGACCGCCGGCGGCGGCCGGCTCGAGTTCGTCATCCGGGTCTATCCCGACGGGTTGTTCTCCACCTTCCTCGACCGCGAGCTCGCGGTGGGGGACCGGCTCCAGGTGGTCGGCCCGTTCGGGGTCTTCACCCTGCGCGAGGGCCGGGAGTCCGACCTGGTGTTCGTCGGTGGGGGTGCCGGGATGGCGCCCATCCTCTCGGTCCTCCGGTCGCTCGCCGAGCGGGGGAGCACCCGCACGGCGACCTACTACTACGGCGCCCGGCGCAAACGGGACCTGTGCTTCGAGAAGGAGCTCCGCGCCCTGGAGGAGGCGCTGCCGAACTTCCGGTTCGTGCCGGCGCTCTCCGAGCCGGACGCCGACGACGGCCCGTGGGACGGCGAGGTCGGCCTGATCACCGACGTGGTGAAGGCGCACGAGACCGACCTGTCCGAAGCCGACTGCTACGTCTGCGGTCCGCCCCCGATGGTCGAGGCGGCGATGGAGGTGCTGGCCGCCCTCGGCGCCCCTGACAAGCGCATCTACTACGACAAGTTCACGACCACCGGCACGCCCTGACCCACGAGCGCGGGCCCGTCCTGACCCAGCCCCGGACAGAACCAGAGGGAGATCCGACGATGACCACCACCGCGGAGCGCAGTGCCCCCCACCCCGCCTTCACCGACGCCGAGGCCGGGGCGCAGGAGTTCCCCGATTCCAACGCCCGCCGGTACAACTACTTCACGCCGGCCAAGCGGCGGCAGTCGCACTACGAGGACGTCACCGTCGAGGTGCAGCCCGACCCGCGGCACTACCTGAGCCAGGGCTGGCTGTACGGGTTCTCCGACGGGCGGGGCGGCTACCCGCTGGAGTGGACCGAGCTCAAGGCCTGGGGCAGTGACCGCCCCGTGCCCGAGCGCTTCCCCGGTTCGGGCGGCAAGGGCTACGACTGGCCGGCCCACGGCTGGCACGAGTTCCGCGACCCCAACGAGGAGTGGGAGCTCACCTTCTACCGGTACAACAGCAACGTCGTCCGGCAGATCAACCAGAACGTCGAGACCGCCCGCGAGACCAAGGCGTTCGAGCAGTGGACCCCGAACTGGGTCACCTTCGTCGAGCGCAACGTCGGCGCCTGGATGCACGTCGAGCACGGCCTGGGGCTGTACGTCTTCGCGAACGCGCAGCGCCGCGCACCGACCAACATGCACAACAACGCGATCTCGGTGAACAGCATGCACCGCATCCGGTTCGCCCAGGACCTGGCGCTCTACAACCTCACGCTCAGCGAGGAGATCGAGGGCTTCGACGGCACCGCCCACGTGGCCACCTGGAACTCCGACCCGGCCTGGCAGGGCGTGCGCGAGGTGGCCGAGGCGATGACCACCATCGACGACTGGGCCGAGGCGGTCTTCGTCGCCAACGTCGTCTTCGAACCCCTCGTCGGCGAGCTGTTCCGCAGCCACCTCGTGCAGCAGGCCGCGCCCGGCAACGGCGACTTCGTGACGCCGACCGTCGTCGGCGCCGGTGAGCACGACTACGCCGAGCGGGACCTGCGCTACACGCGGGCGATGTTCGAGCTGCTCACCGACGACCGGGAGTTCGCCGACCACAACGTGGCCGTCCTGGACCGGTGGCTCTCCGAGTGGACGCCCCGGTGCATCACCGCGGCCCGGAAGCTGCAGCCGCTGTGGTCCCAGCCCGACGCCAAGCCGCCGCGGTTCGAGGACGGACTCGACCGGGCCAAGAACCGCTTCGCCGGAATCCTGTCCGACCTCCGCCTGCAGACCCCCAAGGAGCTGACCCAGTGAGCGTCTTCACGACCGCCGAGAGCCCGTTCAAGTCCGACAGCACGTCGTCGAACAAGTGCGGCGTCACGCTGATGAACAACCAGGTCGGCAAGGTCATCGCCGAGGTCATGGCGACGAAGCCGGGCGTCACGATCCTGCCGCTGCCGTCGATGATCCGGGTGGACGCGATCCACCGGATGGACTTCGACTACGCCGAGCTCTCCGAGGCCTTGGGCGAGGAGGAGGGCTTCTTCGACGCCGCCGCGCTCGAGGAGAACATGTCGACCCACTACGGCCGCATGATCCACGAGGACGACCGGACGATCATGTTCGCCAATCCCGAGGACGCCGCCGCCTACCTCGGATTCGACCTCACCGCGTCCCGCTGAACCCGGCGCGTTCCCGCCTTCTCAAGAATCGGAGGAGCACACGTGTACGAGAAGAATGGTGAGAAGTACTTCGTCGTCGACAGCCACATGCACTACTGGGACGCGAGCCCGGCGAACTGGGTGGCCGGCCACGAGAACTACGCCAAGGGCTGGATCGAGTGCTTCCACGCCTACCAGGGGCTGGGACCGCCGGAGACGCACTGGACGCTCGAGCACTTCCAGAAGTACTCCGAGGCCGACCTGATGAAGGACGTCTTCGAGGACGGCTACGTCGACGTCGCGGTCTTCCAGCCGACGTACCTCAAGGAGTGGTACGCCGAGGGCTTCAACACCACCGAGCGCAACGGGGAGCTGGCCCTCAAGCACCCGGGCAAGTTCATCGTCAACACCCGCTTCGACCCCCGCGACGGGGACGCCGGCCTCCGCGAGCTCGAGGAGAACGTGGCGCGCTGGGGCTCCCGCGGCCTGAAGCTCTACACCGCGGAGTGGAAGGACGACTCCCGCGGCTGGACGCTCAAGGACCCGGAGGCCTACCGCTACCTGGAGAAGGCGCAGGAGCTCGGGATCAAGAACGTCCACGTGCACAAGGGGCCGACGATCTGGCCGCTGGACAAGGACGCCTTCGACGTGTCCGACGTCGACCACGCGGCGACCGACTTCCCGGAGCTCAACTTCATCGTCGAGCACGTGGGCCTGCCGCGGATCGAGGACTTCTGCTTCATGGCGACGCAGGAGCCCAACGTCTACGCGGGCCTGTCGGTGGTCATCGGCGGCCTCATGCACGCCCGGCCGAAGTTCTTCGCCAAGGTGATGGGGGAGCTGCTCTTCTGGGTCGGCGAGGACAAGATGACCTTCGGGAGCGACTACGGCATCTGGGAGCCGAAGTGGCAGATCGAGGGCTTCGTCGACTGGGACTACCCGAGTGACGAGTTCTCCGACTACCCGCGGGTCACCACGGCCACCAAGAAGAAGATCCTCGGGCTGAACGCCGCGAAGCTCTACGACATCGAGGTGCCGGCGGAGCTGCAGCTGCCGCCCGAGGCGGGGATCCCGGCGGCCCGGGACGAGGCGCAGCTGGTGGACGACAAGGCCGGGGTGTGACGGCCGGGACGCGGACCGGGGCCGAGGTCGGCGAGGTGCTCGCCGCCCTCGGCTCCGTGCGGGACCCGGAGCTGGACGAGCCGGTCACGACGCTGGGGTTCGTCTCCTCCTGCACCGTCTCCTCCGACGGCGTGGCACACGTGCGGCTCCGGCTGCCGACGTACTTCTGCGCGCCGAACTTCGCCTTCCTGATGGTCGCCGACGCCCAGGACGCGGTCATCGCCGTGGACGGCGTCACCGGGGCCGACGTCGTGCTGGAGGACCACTTCGCCTCCGACGCGATCAACTCCGGGGTCGCCGCGCGCGCGGGCTTCGTCGCCTCCTTCGACGGGCTGGCCGAGCGCGAGCTGGGGGAGCTGCGCGCCGACTTCGTCCGCAAGGCGGTGATGGCCGGGACCGACCGGGTGTGCCGGCCGCTGCTGGCCGGCGGGCGGCGGCCGGAGGAGCTGGCGGCGCTCACCCTCGGGGACGTGCCGGCGTCCCCGGAGCGGGAGCGACTGCGGCAGCGCCGGGCCGAGCTGGGACTGCCCTCCGGTCTCGCCGACCCGTTGCTCGTCGACCCGACGACGGGCGAGGCGGTGGGGGTGGACGCGCTCCCGCTGCACCTCGGGCGCGCCCGGCTGACCCGCGTGGGCGCCGACGCCAACAGCAGCATGTGCCGCGGCATGCTGCGCGAGCGCTATGCCACCCGCGGTCAGGGCCAGACCGACGAGGAGCAGTCATGAGAGCGGTACGCCTGCACGGCTACCACCAGAAGCCGGTCATCGACGAGGTCCCCGAGCCGACGATCACCGGTCCGCTGGACGTGATCGTGCGGATCGGCGGCGCCGGCGTGTGCCGCACCGACCTGCACATCATCGAGGGCCAGTGGGACGCCGCGATGGATCCCGGTCTGCCGTACACGATCGGGCACGAGAACGCCGGCTGGGTGGAGGAGGTCGGGGCCGGCGTCACCAACGTCGCCGTCGGCGACACGGTGATCCTGCATCCCACGCCCACCTGCGGGCTGTGCCGCGCCTGCCGGGCGGGGCAGGACATGCACTGCAGCAACAGCCGCTTCCCGGGGCTGGACAGCGACGGCGGGATGGCCGACTACCTGCTGACGTCGGCGCGGGCGTGCGTGAAGCTCGACCCGTCGACCCGGCCGGAGGACGTCGCCGCGCTCGCCGATGCCGGCATCACCGCCTACCACGCGGTGCGCAAGGCGGTGCCGCTCCTGTACCCGGGCACCACCTGCGTCGTCATCGGCGCCGGCGGGCTCGGGCACATCGGCATCCAGTGCCTGGCCGCGCTCACCGCGACCCGCATCGTGGTGGTCGACCGCAACCCCGAGGCGCTGAAGCTGGCCGAGTCGCTCGGGGCGCACGCGACGGTGGTGGCCGACGGCGAGCAGGTGGCCGCCGTCCAGGCCCTCACCGACGGCGCCGGGGCCGACGTCGTCCTGGACTTCGTGGCGGAGCAGGGCGCGGAGAACGACGGCTTCGCGATGACCCGTCCGGGCGGCTCGTACTACGTGATCGGCTACGGCGGAACCCTCACCGTGCCGACGCTGGACATCATCTCCACCGAGCGCAACATCGTCGGCAACATCGTCGGCACCTACAACGAGCTGGCCGAGCTCATGGTGCTGGCCCAGGCCGGCAGGGTCACCCTGCACACCCGCACGTACCCGCTGGACGACGCGGTGCAGGCGCTGGACGACCTCGATGCGGGGCTCGTGCGCGGCCGGGCGATCCTCGTCCCCTGACCCCCTCCCGAACCCCGGAACTCTGAGACACAGGAGTAACGCAATGGCCAAGGAACTGCGGTTCGGGGCGGACGCCCGGACCCTGCTGCTGTCAGGGGTCGACCAGCTCGCCGACGCCGTCAAGTCCACGCTGGGCCCCAAGGGGCGCAACGTGATCCTGGAGAAGATCACCGGGTCGCCGGTGGTCACCAACGACGGCGTGACCATCGCCCGCGAGATCCACCTGGGCAACCAGTTCGAGAACATGGGCGCCCAGCTGGTCAAGGAAGCCGCGATCAAGACCAACGACATCGTCGGGGACGGCACCACGACCGCGACCGTCATCGCCCAGGCGATCATCCGCGAGGGCATGATCGCGATCGGCTCGGGCGGGAACCCCGTCCTGGTCAAGCGCGGGGTCGACCTCGCCGTCAGCCGGCTGGTCGCCCACCTGCACGGCGTCGCCCACCCGGTGGAGTCCGAGGCCGACTACGCGCGGGTGGCCGCGATCTCGGCGAACGACGACGACCGGGTCGGCGCCGTCCTCGCCAAGGCGCTGCACACCGTCGGCGACGCCGGGATCGTCACCGTCGAGGAGGCGGCCGAGCACGGGCTGAGCGTCGACTTCGTCGAGGGGTTCGAGTACGACAACGGCTACGTGTCGCCGTACCTGGTGACCCACCCGGCCAGCCTGGAGGCCGTCCTCGACGACCCCTACATCGTGCTGTGCGCGGAGAAGATCACCAAGGTCCAGGAGCTGATGCCGCTGCTGGACAAGGTGATGCGCGACCCGCGGCCGCTGCTGATCATCGCCGAGACCGTGGAGGGCTCGGCGCTGAGCATGCTGGTGCACAACCACGTCAACGGGGTCATTCAGTGCGTGGCCACCAAGGCGCCCGGCTTCGGCGACCGCCGGCTGCGCAAGCTGGAGGACATCGCCGCCATCACCGGCGGGACGGTGATCAGCAGGCACTCCGGTGCGAGCCTGCAGACGGTGACCCTCGACCAGCTCGGCCGCGCCCGGCAGGTGCAGGTCACCGCGGACCGGACGGCGATCATCGGCGGCGCTGGCTCGAGCGACGCGGTGGAGTTCCGGGTGGCGCAGCTGCGCGCGGAGCTGCAGCGGGCCACCTTCGGGATCGACGAGGACGTGCTCAGCGAACGGATCGGCGCCCTCACCGGGAAGGTCGCCGTGATCAAGGTCGGCGCCCCCACCAATGCCGAGCTGACCGAGCTGCAGCACCGCGTCGAGGACGCCCTGTCCGCCACCCGGGCCGCGATGGCCGAGGGCATCGTCGCCGGCGGAGGGGCCGCACTGGTGCACGCGGCGTCCGCGCTCGAGGACATCGACGTCGGCAAGGACTACGCGGTGGGCGTGGACATCGTGCGCCGGGCGCTCAGCGAGCCCACCTACCTGATCGCCGCCAACGCCGGGTACGCCGGCCACGAGGTGGTCGAGCGGGTCGCCGGCATGGGGGTCGACGACGGCTTCGACGCCCTCGAGGGCCGGTTCGGCAACATGCTGGAGATGGGCATCGTCGACCCGCTGCGGGTGTGCCGCTCGGCCCTGGAGAACGGTGCATCGGTGGCCGGGCTGCTGCTCACCACGAACACGCTCATCGCGGAGGAGCAGACGCCCTGGGGTGGCAGCCGGGCCCTGATGACCGAGTTCGGCCAGCTCGACGAGGGCCTGCACCAGCCGTCGCCGGACTCCAGCACGCCGCAGTCGCTGGGCCTCGGCCCGTCGGTCGGCTGAACCGTCCGTGGTCGCCGAGGCGCCCACCACGGCGGCACCCGCCTTCGGTGCGCTGCGGCGCCGAGGGCGGGTGCCGGGAGCGTTCTTCATCGGCGGTCCGGCGTTCGTCGCCGCCGTCGCCTACATCGACCCGGGCAACTTCGCCACCAACTTCGCCGCGGGAGCGGAGTACGGCTACGCCCTGGTGTGGGTGGTCGTCGGCGCCAACCTCATGGCGATGCTGGTGCAGTACCAGTCGGCGAAGCTCGGGGTGGCGACCGGCCGGGACCTGCCCGAGCTGTGCCGGGACCGCTACTCCCGACCGGTGTCGCGGACGCTGTGGGTGCAGGCCGAGATCGTGGCCATGGCGACCGACATCGCCGAGTTCGTGGGCGCGGCGATCGGGCTGTACCTGGTGTTCGGCATCCCGCTGTTCCCCGCCGGGCTGATCACCGCGGTGGTGGCCTTCGCGATCCTGGCGCTCGAGCAGCGGGGCCACCGGAAGTTCGAGCTCGTGATCGTGGGGCTGCTCGGCCTGGTGCTCCTCGGCTTCGCCTACGACCTGGCCACGGTGGGGGCGAGCCCGGCGGAGTTCGCGGCCGGCCTGGTCCCGCAGTTGCCCGACTCGGGGGCGGTGATGCTCGCCGCGGGCATCATCGGCGCCACCGTGATGCCGCACGTCGTGTACCTGCACTCGGCGCTGACCAAGAACCGGGTCAGCTGCGCGGACGACGGGGAGCGCCGCTCGCTGCTCAAGGTCTACCGGGTCGACGTGGTGGTCGCGCTCGGCACGGCCGGGCTCATCAACGTCACCATGATGGTGGTCGCGGCGTCGGTGTTCCACAGCGTCGGCGGCGGCGGGGCCGACTCGATCGAATCGGCCCACGACGGGCTGCTCCGGCTCGCCGGCGGTGGTGCGGCGATCGCCTTCGCCGTCGCCCTGCTCGCGTCGGGCCTGTCGTCGGCGAGCGTCGGCACCTACGCCGGCCAGGTGGTCATGCAGGGGTTCATCCAGCGGCGCATCCCGCTGTTCGCCCGCCGGGCGGTGACGATGGTGCCGGCGCTCACGGTGCTCGCGCTCGGGCTGCCGGTGACCACCACGCTCGTGGTCTCCCAGGTCGTCCTGTCCTTCGGCATCCCCTTCGCGCTCGTGCCGCTGCTGCTGCTCGGCCGGCGGGTCGACGTCATGGGTGGCCTGGTCAACCGGCGTCGGACGACGGTCCTGATGTCGACGGTGGCCGGCGTGATCATCGCTCTCAACGTGTACCTGCTCTGGGACACGTTCCTCCGCTGACCGACCGACCCCCGTCCACGTCCTGAGGAGTCGACGCACATGCCCGAGACCCCGAGCGCACCGACCTCGATCCGGCGCCTGGACACCAAGGACGCCACCCGCCTGGCCCGGCTGGTGATGGCCTACGACGGGATGCAGACGGTCCTCGGCAGCTGCGAGCGCCTCATGACGCTGCTGGGGGAGGAGGGGGAGACCTCCGACGAGGTGGCGGTGGAGGCGCTCTGGACGCTGGTGCTGCTGTCCTACGCCCGCGCCTTCACCGACGGCGACGGCGGGCCGGCCCTGGGCACCCGGGATCTCGCCGGCGCGGAGGAGGACGGCGAGGACGTCCGGCGCTGGCACCAGCTGATGCTGCACCTGCGCGACCACCACGCGGACTCCAGCGGGAGCCCGCGGGAGAGCTACACGGTCGGGATCGCCCAGGACGCGTCGTCGGGCTCGGTCAACGGGGTGGCGGTGACCTCGGTCCGGACGCCGCTGGTGGACCCGGCGGCGGTCCGGCGCGCGGGCGCCATGGCGTTCCGGCTGTGCGGGGTGCTCGACGAGCGGATCGGCCGGCTGCAGCAGGACATCGTCGCGGACGTGCGCGACATGTCCCGCGAGAAGCTGGAGCGCCTCGACCTGGTGGAGGTGGCGCCCGCGCCCTGACCCAAGCACCCGCTCTGCGGGCGTTCTTCGTGCTCTGCGGGTTCTGCAGGACCCACAGAGCACGAGAAACCCTCCCGAAGCGGCGTCGCCCGGCCGGCTCAGCGCAGGTCGAAGCCCAGGTCGAGCACCGCCGCGCTGTGGGTGAGCGCCCCGACGGCCAGATAGTCGACGCCGGTGGCCGCGACCTCGGCCGCCCGCGCGAGGTCGAGCCCGCCGCTGGCCTCCAGCCGCACCCCCGTGCCGCGCACCAGGTCGACCGCGGTGCGGGTGTCGGCGAGGGAGAAGTTGTCCAGCAGCACGAGCTGCACCCCGGCGTCGACGGCCTCGCGCACCTGGTCGAGGGTGTCGCACTCGACCTCGAGCGGGACGTCCGGCGATGTCGTCCGCACCGCCACGACCGCCGCCGTGATGCCGCCGGCGGCGGCGACGTGGTTGTCCTTGACGAGGGCGGCGTCGCCCAGCCCCATGCGGTGGTTGACCCCGCCGCCGCAGCGCACCGCGTACTTCTCCAGCGCCCGCAGCCCGGGCGTGGTCTTGCGGGTGTCGCGCACGGCCGCCCCGGTGCCCGCGATCGCGTCGGCCCACTGCCGGGTGAGCGACGCGACGCCCGAGAGGTGGCAGACCAGGTTCAGGGCGGTCCGTTCGGCGGTGAGCAGGGAGCGCGTGGGCCCGGTGACGGTGAGGACGGGCAGCCCGGGCTCGGTCGCCGCGCCGTCGGCCTCGTGCACCAGGATCTCCACGGCCGCACCACCGACCAGGTCGAAGGCGGCGGCGGCCACGTGCACCCCGGCCAGGACGCCGACGCGGCGCGGCGTCACGTCACCGGTGGCGACGGCGTCGGCGGGCACGGTGGAGTCCGTCGTGACGTCCGGGCCGAACGCGAGGTCCTCGTCCAGGGCGCTGCGCAGCACCCGCTCCACGGCGGCGGGGTCGAGCCCGTCGGCCTGCAGCGCCGCGGCGAGCTCGGGGCGCAGGCTCATGCGACCACCAGCTCCGGGGCGCCGGCCAGCACCGGCACGGTGCGGGTGCGGACGTGGCCGGTGCGGTTGAGCCGGTGCACCAGCCGCACCTGCCATTCCGGGCGGGGCTGAGGGGCGTCGAGGCGCCGGTGGCAGCCGCGGCTCTCGGTGCGGGCGAGCGCGGCCGAGGCCAGCAGGGTCGCCACGGTGTGCAGCGCCGTGACCTCCACCGCCGCGACGTCCAGCGGCGCGTTGCTCCGGTCGACGGCGGCGAGGGCCCGCGCCAGCTCCGTGAGGCCCTCGGCGTCGCGGAGGACGCCGGCGTGCCGGGTGGTGGCCGCGGTGATCGCGGCGCGGGCCGCCGGCGCGATCGCCTCGCCGCCGGACGCCGGTGCCACGACGTCGGCCGGCGCCGGCAGCTCCGCGGCCAGCACCCCGGCGCAGCGGCGGGCGGCGACGAGGCCCTCGGTGATCGAGTTGGACGCCAGCCGGTTCGCGCCCTGGACGCCGGTGCACGCGACCTCGCCGACGGCGTGGAGCCCCGGCACCGAGGTGCGCCCGTCGAGGTCGGCCAGCACCCCGCCGCACACGTAGTGGGCCGCGGGCACGACCGGCACCGGCTCGTGCGCGAGGTCCAGCCCGGCGTCGCGGCAGGACCGGACGATGCCGGGGAAGCGCCGCTCCAGGAAGTCCGCGCCGAGGTGCCGCGCGTCGAGGAGGACGTGGTCGGCGCCGGTCGCCCGCAGGTGCGCGGCGATGGTGGCCGAGACGATGTCGCGCGGCGCGAGGTCCTCCAGTGGGTGGGCGCCGGCCATGATCCGGGCGCCGTCGGCGTCGACCAGCACGGCGCCCTCGCCCCGCACCGCCTCGGACACCAGCGGCTGCTGACCCCGGGCGCCGGAACCTGTCCACAGCGCCGTCGGGTGGAACTGCACCAGCTCGACGTCGGCGACCTCCGCGCCGGCGCGCAGCGCGAGGGCCAGCCCGTCGCCGGTGGCCCCGGCCGGGTTGGTGGTGGCGGTGAACACCTGGCCGAAGCCCCCGGTGGCCAGCACGACGGCGCGGGCACGCAGATCGGTGACGTCGCGCAGCGCACCGCCGTCGCCGATCCGCGCGGTGCGCAGGCCGCCGACCCGGCCGTCCGCGGTGAGCAGCGCGTCGAGGGCGACGGTGTGCTCGAGCACCGCGATGCCCCGGGCCCGCAGCGCCGCGGCGAGCGTCCGGGTGACCTCCGCACCGCTGGCGTCGCCGCCGGCGTGCACGATCCGGTCGCGGCTGTGCCCGCCCTCGCGGGTGAGCGCGGGCCGGCCCCCGGCGTCCAGGTCGAGGCGGGCACCGAGCCCCTGCAGCTGCGCGATCGCCTCCGGTGCCTCGGCGACGAGGGTGCGGACGGCCGGCTCGTCGCAGAGCCCGGCGCCGGCGACCAGGGTGTCCCGCACGTGCAGCTCGGCGTCGTCGTCGGCACCGAGGACGGCGGCCAGGCCCCCCTGGGCCCACGGTGTGCTGCCCGCGCCCAGCCGGCCCTTGGTGACGACGGTGACCGTGCGCCCCGCCTCGGCCAGCGCGACGGCGGTCATCAGCCCGGCGGCCCCGCTGCCCACGACGACGACCTCGGTGACCTGCTCCCGTTCCGCGGCGGGGAGGGGCAGGGCGGCGACGACGGTGGGCACGAGGGTGCGCACCTCACTCACCGACCGGCGACGGCGTGCCGATGGCGACCATGGCCTCGACGGCGGCGCGGGCGCGGGCGGCGACCTGCGGGTCGACGGTGACCTCGTCGCGGCCCTCGCGCAGGGCGCGCAGCAGCTTCTCCGGCGTCGACATCTTCATGTAGGGGCAGGCGGCGCGGGAGTTGACCGGCTCGAACGCCGTCGTCGGGTTGGCCTGCCGCAGCTGGTGCAGCATGCCGATCTCGGTGGCGACCAGCACCCGCTTCGCCGTCGTCCGCCGGGCCTCGTCGAGCATGCCGCCGGTGGAGAGGATGTGCACCCGCTCGCTGGGCAGCTGACCGTCGGACACCATCCAGAGCGCGCTGGTGGCGCAGCCGCACTCGGGGTGCACGAGCAGCTCGGCGTCGGGCGCGGCCTCGACGCTGGCCCGCAGGTCGGTGGGGGAGATGCCGGCGTGCACGTGGCACTCGCCCATCCAGATGCGCATGTTCGCACGTCCCGTGACCCGCTGGACGTGCGCGCCGAGGAATTGGTCGGGGAGGAAGAGGACCTCCCGGTCGGCCGGGATCGACTCGACCACCTCGACGGCGTTGGACGAGGTGCAGCAGATGTCGGTCTCGCCCTTCACCTCGGCGGAGGTGTTGACGTAGGAGACGACGACGGCGCCGGGGTGCTCGGCCTTCCAGGCGCGCAGCTGGTCGGCGGTGATGGTGTCGGCCAGCGAGCAGCCGGCGTTCGCGTCCGGGACCAGGACCGTCTTCTCCGGAGCCAGGATCTTCGCCGTCTCGGCCATGAAGTGGACGCCGGCGAAGAGGATCGTGCCGGCGTCGCTCGCGGCCGCGAGGCGGGACAGCGCGAGGGAGTCGCCCACGTGGTCGGCGACGTCCTGGATCTCGGGCGCCTGGTAGTTGTGCGCCAGGATGACGACGTCCTTCTCGCGGGCGAGCCGGCGCACCTCGTCGCGCCAGGCCTGCCACTCGGCGGGGGTCCAGCCGGCTGCGGTGGGGGCGGGGAGCGTCGCGGTCACGGGGACCTCCAGGCGAGTGGGTTTCTGACTATCAGGCGAAAACCTCGTGGGAAGACCCTAGCATTCCCGGCATGGTTTCGGTCTGGTCGTCGCCGGATCGCCCGGCCTATCCGCACCAGGCGCTGGCCGTGGTGCTGCAGGTCCGGGAGCGGCGGCTGCACGCCATGCTCTGGCAGCGCCCCAACGAGCCGTTCGCCGGCGCCTGGGCGCTGCCCGGTGGTCCGCTGCGGCCCGACGAGACCCTCGGTGCCTCGGTCGCCCGCCAGCTGGCCGCGAAGGTGGAGGTCTCGCACCTGGGTCACCTCGAGCAGCTGGAGACCCGCAGCGATCCCGGCCGCGATCCCCGCGGGCGGACGGTGGCCACCGCCTACCTGGGGCTCGTGACCACCCACGTCGACCCCGCGTTGCCCGACGACACCGCCTGGCATCCCGTCGACGCCCTGCCGCCGACCGCCTTCGACCACGGCTCGATCGTCGGTTCGGCGCTGGCCCGGCTGCGGTCGAAGCTCTCGTACACCAACGTCGGGTTCGCGCTGGCGCCGCCGGAGTTCACCGTCGCGGAGCTGCGCGAGCTCTACGTGGCCGCGCTGGGCTACGACGTCACCGCCACCAACCTGCAGCGGGTGCTCCTGCGCCGGGGCGTGCTGGAGCCGACGGGGGAGCAGGCGCCGCCCGGACGGGCCGGTGGCCGGCCGGCCGCGCTCTACCGGTTCGTGACGCCGGAACTGTCGGTGACCGACCCCTTCGCGGTGTTCCGCCCACCGGCGCGACGGGGACGCGACGACGAGGCAGAGGCCTGATCCCGGGGCCGGGGTGGCGTGGGGACCAGCCCGAACGGGTGATCATCGGCGGGTCGTGGTGTCGATTCCGCTCCGCTGGCTACCGTCCGCCCACCTGTTCTAGACCCGGACGGAGAGACGCATGCTCATCCTCGGACTGATCCTGCTCCTGCTCGGCTTCTTCCTCGACATCTCCATCCTCTGGACGATCGGGATCATCCTGCTCGTCGTGGGTGCGGTCCTCTACGTGCTCGGTGCCACCGGGCGCGCGGTCGGAGGACGAAAAGTCTGGTACTGACCGGCCGGTGACCGGCGCTCCCCAGGGGGCGCCGCACCGCCCGGCACGCAGATGCGACGAGCCCCAGACCGCCTGACGCGGTCGGGGGCTCGTCGTCGTCCTAGGGCTGGGTCACGTGCCCGCCGGGCAGGCCGGGAGGTCGGGCAGCAGCGCCTGCCCCAGGGGCCCCAGGCGGGTGCAGGTCTCGCCCGGGATGAGCTCGACCGTGGGCGCCGGTCCGGGTGCCGGGGGCTGCGGGGCTGCCGGGAGCGGGAGGCTGGGCAGCGGGGCCGGCAGCGCGGGCGCCGGAGCGGCGGCCTGCGGCGGAACCGGGTCGGGTGCCGGCTCAGGGGCGGGCGCCGGCGCGGGGTCGGGGGCGGGGGCCGGAGCCGGCGGCGCGCTGGCACCGCCGTCGTCCGCCGGTGCGTCGTTCCCGCTCTCCGGTGCCGGAGCCGGTGCCGGGGCCGGCGCCGGGGCCGCCGGGGCGCTGCTGCCGACCAGCACCGTGTCGCCGGACGCGCCGGTGCTGTCGTCCACCCCGAGGGCCGGCCCGGGTGCCGCCGGGTTGCGGAAGTCGCTTGACGGCGCGGGCACGGGGCTGCTGGTGTCGCCGAGCAGCGGCAGGGAGTCGACCGGGATGCCGGACGCGTAGGAGCGGGCCAGCGCCAGCACCTGGGCCACGTACTCGTCGGAGTGGTTGTAGGCGAACACGGCCCGGCGCTGTCCGGCCTCGGAGCGGAGGTCGCCGCCCGCGGTGCACAGGTAGTTGGCGGCGCCCAGCGCGGCGTCGTCGATGTCGAACGGGTCGGTCATGCCGTTCCCGTCGGCGTCCACGGCGTAGGAGCGCCAGGTGGTCGGGATGAACTGCATGGGGCCGACTGCGCGGTCGTATTGGGAGTCGTGGTCGAAGGCGCCGTCGTCGGAGTCCGCGATGAAGGCGAACTTGACGCCGTTGAGCGCCGGGCCGCGGATCTCGGGGCTCGAGGTGCCGTCGGCGTTGAGGACGGCGCCGGCGAAGCGGCCGTGGTTGGACTCGACCCGGCCGATGGCGGCCAGCAGCGACCAGTCGATGCCGCACCCGGGGTCGGAGGCGTTCATCCGGCTCGCGGCCACGCGGTAGGCGTTGAGCGCGACGTTCGGGATGCCGTTGTCCGCGAGGCCGGTGATCACCGCGGGCGTGGCCGGTTGCGGCTGGGCGACCGAGACCGGCAGCGCGGGCAGGACGACGGCGCCGTCGGGTGCGCCCCGCGAGAGGGCGTTCGCGTCCTGCCGCTCGGTGCTGGTGGCGGCGTCGACCTCCTCCAGCTCGTCGTCGCCGCCGGTGGAGGCGTTCACCCCGCTCACCAGCCCGGCGCACCCGATGACCACCGCGGCCACCAGCACGGCCCGGTGCTTGTTGCGTGCCCCGCCCCCCGGCTGCTGCGAGTCTGCTCCCCGCACGCGCATGAGCTTCCGCACCTCGTCACTCCTGTGGCGTCGTCGTACCCGTCCCCGTGGCAGGGCGCGGATACCCGTGACGCGTGGTCCTAATCACACGGGCCTCAGGAGTTGGCGCGCCCGGCAGGATTCGAACCTGCGACCGTCGGATTAGAAGTCCGGTGCTCTATCCGCTGAGCTACGGGCGCTCGGGGGCCGATCATCGCATCGCCGGGACGCGGCGGGCGCCGGGTGCGGGCCCGGCGTCGTCCACAGGGGTGGCGCGGGTCCACAGATCCTCCGGAGGGGCACCGTCCTGCCTCGTCGCGCCGCAGGGTCGGAGCACGCCGGCACCGCGCCGGTCGCGCCCTCCGGCGCAGCACCTCCGAGGAGCACCGTGAACGACACCACCGTCACCGTCGTCGGCAACGTCGTCGACTCACCCCGACGCGTCAGCCTGGAGAACGGCGCCGTCACCAACTTCCGCATGGCCTCGACCGCCCGGCGCTACGACAGCGCCACCCAGCAGTACGTCGACTCCGGCACCCTCTGGGTCGACGTCGAGTGCTGGGGCTCGCTGAGCGGCAACGTCGCGGCCAGCATCAGCAAGGGCGACCCGGTCATCGTGCAGGGTGCGCTGACCACGCACAGCTGGGAGTCCGAGAGCGGCCCGCGCAGCAAGCCGCGCATCCGCGCCTTCGCCGTCGGGCCCAACCTGTCGCGCGGCACGGCCGACTTCAAGCGGGACAGGTCCGGCCGCACCGCGGAGAACGTCGACCGGACGACGGGGGAGATCACCCCGCAGGCCGGGGAGCCGCAGGACGACCCGTTCACCAGCGCGTCGGCCGAACCGCGGCCCGGCCGGGACTACGACGGGGACGGCGCGGCGTTGGAAGGGATGGACGCCGCCGAGTCCTCCCTGGTGCCCGCGCACGCATAGCGGTTGCCCGGGCTGGGAGGATCGGGGGTGAGAACGCAAGGGGGCCGGGCCGGGGACGCCGGCCCGCCCCCGCACGCGACACGACGGAAGGCTCCGAAGCCCAGTGGCTCAGTACATCTACACGATGGTCCGCGCGCGCAAGGCGCACGGCGACAAGGTGATCCTCGACAACGTCACCCTGTCGTTCCTGCCCGGCGCGAAGATCGGCGTCGTCGGCCCGAACGGCGCCGGCAAGTCGACGGTCCTGCAGATCATGGCCGGCATGCAGCAGCCCTCCAACGGCGAGGCGACGCTCGCGCCCGAGGCCACGGTCGGCATCCTGCTGCAGGAGCCCCCGCTCAACGAGGCCCTCGACGTGCGCGGCAACGTCGAGGAGGCGGTCAAGCCGCTGCGCGACGCCCTGACCCGCTTCGAGGAGGTCAGCGCGGCGATGGGGGAGCCCGACGCGGACTTCGACGCGCTCCTCGCCGAGCAGGGCGAGCTCATGGAGATCATCGAGAACCAGGACGGCTGGGAGCTCGACGCCCGCATCGAGCAGGCCATGGACGCGCTGCGCTGCCCGCCGGGGGACGCCGACGTCACGGTCCTCTCCGGTGGTGAGCGCCGCCGCGTCGCGCTGTGCAAGCTGCTGCTCGAGGCGCCGGACCTGCTGCTGCTCGACGAGCCCACCAACCACCTGGACGCCGAGAGCGTCGCGTGGCTGGAGCAGCACCTGGAGAAGTACGCCGGCACCGTCGTCGCCGTCACCCACGACCGGTACTTCCTGGACAACGTCGCCCAGTGGATCCTCGAGCTCGACCGCGGCCGGGCCTACCCCTACGAGGGCAACTACTCCACCTACCTGGAGACCAAGGCCGCCCGCCTGCAGGTCGAGGGGGCCAAGGACGCCAAGCGCGCCAAGCGGCTCAAGGAGGAGCTCGAGTGGGTGCGCTCGGGTGCGAAGGCCCGCCAGGCCAAGAGCAAGGCGCGGCTGGCCCGCTACGAGGAGATGGCCGCGGAGGCGGACAAGTTCCGCAAGCTGGACTTCGAGGAGATCCAGATCCCGCCGGGCCCGCGGCTGGGCAGCGTCGTCGTCGAGACGAACAAGCTGACCAAGGGCTTCGGCGACCGCGTCCTCATCGACGGACTGTCCTTCAACCTCCCGCGCAACGGCATCGTGGGCGTCGTCGGCCCCAACGGGGTCGGCAAGACCACGCTGTTCAAGATGCTGGTCGGCGAGGAGAAGCCCGACGACGGCGATATCAAGGTCGGCGAGACGGTCAAGCTCTCCTACGTCGAGCAGACCCGCAGCGGCATCGACCCCAAGAAGACCCTGTGGGAGGTCGTCTCCGACGGTCTCGACCACATCAAGGTCGGTAACGTCGAGATGCCGTCGCGGGCCTACATCGCGGCCTTCGGGTTCAAGGGCCCGGACCAGCAGAAGCCCGCTGGCGTGCTGTCCGGTGGTGAGCGGAACCGTCTCAACCTCGCCCTGACCCTCAAGCAGGGCGGCAACCTGCTGCTGCTCGACGAGCCGACCAACGACCTCGACACCGAGACGCTGACCAGCCTGGAGAGCGCGCTTCTCGAGTTCCCCGGCTGCGCCGTCGTGGTCAGCCACGACCGGTGGTTCCTCGACCGGGTGGCCACCCACATCCTCGCCTACGAGGGCGACTCGAAGTGGTTCTGGTTCGAGGGCAACTTCGCCGACTACGAGAAGAACAAGGTCGAGCGGCTCGGCCAGGAGGCCACCCGGCCGCACCGGGCGACCTACCGCAAGCTCACCCGCGACTGAAGAAGGACCCCCTCGCCCCCCACCGCTCGCGAGCTCGCGGTGGGCCCCTGCGAGGGGGCCGTTCCAGGACGTCACGTGCCGGCCCGGAGCATCCGCTCCGGGCCGGCCGTCGGCGTCCGGGGGTCGCGGAGCCTGGTGTGGCCGCGGCCGTCCTCCTACGCTGCGGCCACCTCGTCGCGCGCCGCGCGACCTCGGCGGTCGGCGGTGGGCATGGGCGTGATGGAACTGGCGCGGACGGAGCGGGAAGACCTGCGCGACCTGCTCAGCGGACTGAGTCCGGAGCAGTGGCGCGCCCCCTCCCTCTGTGCCAGTTGGTCGGTCAGGGACGTCGTGGCGCACATGCTCAGCTACGAGGAACTGGGCGCCCGGCAGCTGGCGGAACGGTTCCTCCGCGGACGGCTGAGCGTCGACCGCGTCAACGACATCACGCTTCGGGAGAACGCCTCCCGGACGCCCGAGCAGCTCATCCAGCTCCTTGACGCGCACCTCGACCCCACGGGGCTGACCGCCGGGATGGGCGGAGCCATAGCGCTGACCGACGGGATGATCCACCAGCAGGACATCCGCCGGCCGCTCGGGCTGACTCGCACCATCCCCGCGGAGCGCCTGGTGCCCGCCCTGCGCACCGCCTTGTTCGCCCCCACCCTCCTGGGCGTGATTCGGGTGCGCGACGTCCGGCTGGTCGCCACCGACATCGACTGGGCATTCGGCCGGGGGCCGGAACTCCGGGGGACGGGTGAGGCGATCCTGATGACCGTGGCGGGCCGGCGAGCGGCCGTCGACGACCTGTCCGGTCCCGGGCACGCACGCGTGGCGCAGCGGCTGGGCTGAGCTCTCAACCGTTCCCGAAGCGGAGCACGAACCGGCGCTGCCAGCGCGTCTCGACCGCCCCCGGCCGGTAGTGGCGGCGCACGAAGGCCACGGCGTCCTCGGCGGGGACGCCGTCCAGCACGGCCAGGCAGGCCAGCGCGGTACCGGTGCGGCCGGTGCCCCCACCGCAGGCGACCTCGACCCGCTCGCCGCCCGCCCGCTCCCAAGCCTCCTCCAGCACCCGTCGCAGCTCGAGATCGTCGGCGGGCAGTCCGAAGTCGCGCCAGCGCACCCACCGCTGCTCCCAGGGCCATGCCGCGGGCCGGCGCCCCAGCAGGTAGACGCCGAACTCCGGGAGCGGCTCCGGCGGCGCGCTGCGCAGCCCGCGGCCCAGCACCCGGCGCCCCGAGGGGAGACAGAGGACACCCCGCAGCTCGGCAGGCCAGGGGGCGCCCATCGGCTCACCGTAGGACCCGGGGCGTGGTCCGTGCGAGCGGATGCGGCGCCGTACGGCATGGTGGCCGTGTGAGGCACACCGCTGCTGTCCCGATGCGCTGGTCGGACATGGACGCCTACCAGCACATCAACAACGTGGCCTTCCTCGGCTACTTCGAGATGGCCCGCATCAGCCTGTTCCGGGAACAGCCCACGCACGACCTGCGCACCGGGCGCCGGCGCGGCCTCATCGTCGCCGCGCACGAGATCGCCTACAAGCGCCAGGTCGTCTACTCCTCGACGCCCCTGCAGGTGGACGTCTGGATCACCGACGTCCGCGCGGCCACGTTCCTGTGCCGCTACGAGCTGTTCGACCACGGGAACCTCGCGGTCACCGGCAGCACGAAGATCGTGCCGTTCGACTTCGCCATCGAGCGCCCACGCCGGCTCACACCGGAGGAGAAGGAGTTCCTCGCCCGCTGGGCCGACGACGCCGCGAGCTGACCCGGGCCGACCGGCTCAGCCGGTGACGATCCGCGGCACCGGACGGTCGGCACCGCTGGGCGCGCCCCGGCGGGCGGCCTCCTCGTCGTCCACCGGCCGCACCACGGCGCCCGGGGCCACCACGCCACCGCCGAACACGGCCGCGTTGATGCCGCCCCGGTGCACCATCGCCTTCACCAGCTTCAACCCGGTCAGCCGCTCCAGGTGGGTGCACGGCGGGCAGCGCTTCATCCCGAACAGCAGCGCGTCGCCGACCGCGAACCACCGGCCCACCAGCGACGGCAGGTCCACGCCGGTGGTGACCAGGTTGCGCCGGGTGTCCTCGGTCGTGAACGGCGAGCCGACCTCGGCCGCCACCGCCGCGACGTCGTCCCGGTCGATGAGCGTCAGCTGCTTCTCCAGGTCCGGGTACTGGGCCCACGTCCCGCCGCCCAGGGCGTACCGGTCGCCCTCCAGCCCGACGCCGGCCACCAGCCGGGCCGACGGCACGCGCTGCATGGGCGTCGCGGCCGAGGGCGTCGTCCAGATCTCGGCGAGGGTTCCGGCATCCATCAAGGTCCTCCAGGGTCAGGCGGCGGGAGCAGGGGAGCGGCGTCCGCGGGCGGGTGGCACGTCGTCGGCCCCGCGGGCGTCGAGCGCCTCGCCGACGGTGTGCGCCATCTGCAGCAGCTGCACGAGCAGCGGGGCCACCGTCGTCCGGAGCCCGCGGATGCCCCGCGCCGAGCCGCCCCGGGCAGCCTGGGCCTCGCGGATCCGGTCGGCCCGCTCGGCCAGCACCGGGATGAACCGCAGCGCCATGGCGATGACCAGGCCGATCCGGGCCGGACGCACACCGAACAGCCGCAGGGGGGAGCAGAGCCGTTCGATCACGGCCACCATCTCGCTCACCCGCGTCGTCGCCGTCACCACCGCGGCGGCGAGGACCAGCGCCAGCAGCCGGAGCACGGTGACCGCTGCCGTCGGCAGGTCGCTGAACAGGGCGTGGAAGACGAACAGCCCGATCAGCCACCAGAGCACGGTCCGCGCCTGGCGGGCGAGCGCCGCCACGGGCAGCCGCGCGGCGCCGAGGCCGACGACCACCACCGCCACCAGCGCGCCACCGGTCATCGGCAGGGTGGGCACGGCGAACAGGACCACGGCGAGGACGGCGAGCGCCAGGAGCTTGACCCCTGCCGGAACGCGGTGGACGGGGCTGCGCCGCGGCACGTAGAGCGCGAGGGTCATCGCCGCTCCATCAGCGACCGGTAGGCGGCGATCGCCGGGTGCGGGGCGGCGTCCTCGACGACCCGGCCCTCGTCGATGACGAGCACGCGGTCGAAGGACTCCAGCAGCTCGAGCTGGTGGGTCACCACGAGCACCTGCTGCTCCAGCTCGTCGATCACCCGGGCGATCCGCCGGGCGTTGATCAGGTCCAGCAGCGTCGTCGGCTCGTCGAAGACCACCCGCGCCGGACGCATCACGAGCACGCCGGCGATGGCGAGCAGCTGCTTCTGGCCACCGGAGAGCAGGTGGGCGGGATGGTCCGCGTGCCCGGCCAGGCCGTACCGCGCGAGCACCTCGGCCACCCGCTCGGCCCGCTCGGGTGCGGGCACGCCCTGGTTCTCCAGCCCGTAGGCGGCGTCCTCGGCGACCGTGGGGTGGACGATCTGCGCGTCGGGGTCCTGGAAGACGAAGCCCACCCGGCGGCGGACCTCGCGGGCGGCGGTCCGGGTGTCCAGGCCGTCGACCAGCACCTGCCCCTCGGTGGGCACCACCAGGCCGTTGAGCAGCCGGGCGAAGGTGCTCTTGCCGGAGCCGTTGGCGCCGACGATCCCGATCCGGGGCTCGATCAGGTGCAGGTCGAGGCCGGCCAGCACGGGGCGGTCGCCGTAGCGGTGCGAGACCCCGCGCAGCTCGATCCCGCGCGTCGGGTCGGCGACGGCCTCCGGTCGCCTCTCCTGACGGCCGAGCCTCACCGGGCGGCGACCGCCCGCTGGGGTCGCTCGATGATCGGGTAGCTGCGCCGCACCTGGTCGGCGATCGCCGCGGCGATGAACGCCTTGGCGGCGTCGCCGGGCAGGAAGGGCCAGGCCCCGGAGGCCAGCGCCTCGCGGAGGGACAGGTTCGCGACGGCGGCGAGCACCGGCACGCCGATCAGGTAGATGACGACCATGCCGCCGAGGACGTTGAACGCGAAGCCCCACGCCACGTTGTAGCGGGACCAGAACCGCTCGGTGAGCCAGCCGATGACGAACGCGGCGATGGGCCAGCTGAAGAGGTAGCCCGCCGTGGCGCCGGCGAACACCGACAGGCCTCCGGCCCCGCTGGACAGCAGCGGCAGCCCGATCGCGACGAGCACCAGGAACAGCAGCACGGCGAGGAAGCCCCGGCGCGCGCCCAGCACGCTGCCCGCGAGCATCACGCCGAGCGTCTGGGCGGTGACCGGGACCGGCCCGATGTTGATCGCGGGCAGGGTGCCGAGGACGGCGATGATGGCCGCGAACAGGGCGATGTAGGCGAGGTCCCGGGTCTTCATGCTCAGTCTCCTGCGGTGCGCCGGTGGGCAGGCGCCGCCTGGGCGCATTCCGTGCGGCAAGGTACCCGAGCCCCGAGGGGCCGCCGGACCCGGCCGGGGTGGCTCAGGCGACCAGCCACAGAGCGGTGTCCGGGGGCAGCTGCCCGCCGCTGACGTCCCCGCTGGCCAGCAGCACGGTGCCCTCCGGCACGGGCACCGCGGCGCCCGAGAGGTTGACCAGGCACACGAGCCCGCCGTCCCGGCGGAACGCCAGGCATCCGTCGGGTGACGGCAACCAGGCCAGCCCCTCGCCCTCGAAGGCCGGCGAGGAGGCGCGGAGCGCCAGCGCCGCTCGGTACAGCGACTGGATCGAGCCTGGTCGGGACTCCTGTGCCTCCGCCGTCAGCTCCGCCCAGCCCTCCGGCATGGGCAGCCACGTGCCGGTCCCGGTCGTGAAGCCGTACGGCGGCTCGCTGCCCGACCACGGTACGGGGATGCGGCAGGCGTCGCGTCCGCGCTCGGCCCCGCCGGAGCGGAACCAGATGGGGTCCTGCAGCGCCTCGTCGGGGAGGTCGACGTCGGGCATGCCGAGCTCGTCGCCGTTGTAGAGGTAAGCCGCGCCCGGGAGGGCGAGCTGGAGCAGCGCGGCCGCCCGAGCTCGGCGGGTGCCGAGCTCCCCGCCGCCGTAGCGGGTCACGTGCCGCGGCCGGTCGTGGTTGGACAGCACCCAGCACGCCGGCGCGGGCGTGCCGTCGACCGCGGCCAGCGAGTGCACGATCGCGTCGCGCAGGGCGGCCGGCGTCCACTCCGCCGTCAGCAGCTTGAAGTTGAAGGCCAGCTGCAGCTCGTCGGGGCGCAGGTACAGGGCCAGCCGGTCGTCGTCGGACACCCACACCTCGCCCACGGCCATGCGGTCGGGGTACTCGTCGAGCACGGCGCGGATCCGCCGGTGCACGTCGTGGACGCCGTCCTGGTCGAACCGCTCGTCGCCGGGGCCGTGGTCGTCGAGCAGCCCGGTGTCCTCCATCGGCAGCATGTCCGGGAGTCCCGCGGGCTTGGCCATGCCGTGCGCGACGTCGATGCGGAACCCGTCGACGCCCCGGTCCAGCCAGAAGCGCATCGTCGCCTCGAGGTCGGCGACGACCTCCGGATCGGTGAAGTCCAGGTCGGGCTGCTCGGGCGCGAAGATGTGCAGGTACCACTGGCCGTCGGGCACCCGCGTCCACGCCGGGCCGCCGAAGACCGACGGCCAGTTGTTGGGCGGTTCGCTGCCGTCGGGGCCGCGTCCGTCGCGGAACAGGTAGCGCGCCCGCTCGGGGGAGCCGGGGCCTGCGGCCAGAGCCGCCCGGAACCACTCGTGCTGGTGCGAGGTGTGGTTCGGGACCAGGTCGATGGTGACGCGGAGGCCGAGGTCGTGCGCCTCCGCCAGCAGCGCGTCGAACTCGGGCAGGTTCCCGAACAGCGGCTCGACGTCGCGCGGATCGGCGACGTCGTAGCCGTGGTCGGCCATCGGCGAGGGGTAGAACGGCGTGATCCACAGCGCGTCGACGCCGAGGTCGCGCAGGTAGGGCAGCCGTGCGCGCAGGCCGGCCAGGTCGCCCACGCCGTCGCCGTTCCCGTCGGCGAAGCTGCGGATGTACACCTGGTAGAACACCGCGTCCCGCCACCACCCGGGCCCGCTGCGCCGGGTGGAGGGACGTGCTGCGGTGGTCGGCTCGGCGGTCACCGGGCTCCTCGAGGATCAGGTCGGCCGGGGCCGGGACGGGCGGGGAGGACTACGGGGTGAGGTCGCTGCCGGCGTCGGCCGGGAAGCGGTTCTGCATGCTGCGCGCGGCCATCGACAGGTACCCCCACAGCGTGGCGTCCTGCTCGGGCGGCAGCTCGAGGGAGTCGACGGCGTCCCGCATGTGCGCGAGCCAGGCGTCGCGCTCGGCCGGGCCGATGGCGAAGGGCGCGTGCCGCATCCGCAGCCGTGGGTGCCCGCGCTCGTCGGAGTAGGTCGTCGGGCCGCCCCAGTACTGCTCGAGGAACCGGCGCAGGCGCGTCTCGGCGCCCTCCCAGTCGTCCTGCGGGTACAGCGGCGCGAGGACCGGGTCGGTGCGGACGGCGGCGTAGAAGCGGGCCACGAGCCGCTCGAAGGTGGCGTGCCCGCCGACCTCGTCGTAGAAAGCGGTCCGCTCCGACGGCGACCGCCTCGACTCGCTCATGCCGGTGTTGCTCCCTCAGGGTCGATTCCGGCGGAGGCCCCCTGCGTCCGCCGATACGCAAGCAGCGCCGGAGCGACGGCGATCATTCCGACCCCGCCACACAGGGCCAGGACGCCGCTGGGCGCCACGCCCTCCGCGGCGAGCCCGGCGGCCAGCGCCCCCAGCCCCTGCACACCGTAGAGACCGCTGACCGCGACGCCGAACGCGCGCCCGCGGAAGGGTGCCGGCGTCGCCTGCACGAAAGAGATGTTCAGCGGGATGAGCCACGACGAGCCCAGCCCCGACAGGAACAGCAGCGCGAGCAGCGTCGAGAACGACGACCAGCCCGCGCCGGCGAGGGAGACCACCAGCCCGCCGGCCAGCAGCGGTGCCAGGGACGCGAGCACCAGCGGGACGACCAGGCGTTCCCGGCGCCCCGGGGGCACGAGCCGGCCCAGCAGCAGCCCGCCGACGACCACCCCGGCGGGATTGGCCGCCAGCAGCACGCCGACGGCCATGCTGCCCCCACCGAGCTGCGCCGCCAGCGGGACGGCCACGCCCTCCCAGGCGTTGCCGAAGAGAGCGCCAACCCAGAGGACGGCGATGATCGCGAGCATCCGGGGAGCGCGGCCGATGAAGCGCAGCCCCTCGGCGGTGTCCTGCCACAGCGAGCCGGTGGTGGTGCCCGGAGCGGGCCGCCGCTGGAGGCGCGCCGACAGCCACAGCGCCGAGATCGCGAAGGTGGCCGCGTCGATGGCCAGCGCCAGCGAGGGGTCGACGGCGACCAGCGCGCCGCCGACCAGGAACCCGGCCACCTGGGCCAGCTGCAGGGTCACCGTCGTCAGCGAGGTGGCGACGGCGTAGCGGTCCCCGTCGAGCACGTCGGCCATGAGCGCGGACCGGGCCGATTCGAACGGTGGAGCGCACAGCGACACCAGCAGCAGCAGGCCCAGCAGCACGGGCAGGGGCATCCCGGGGATCGCCATCAGCGCGAGCAGCAGGGCGCGGACGGTGTCGGTGGCGACGAGCACGCGGTGGCGGGGCAGCCGGTCGGCGAACGTGGACAGCAGCGGGCCGCCGATGAGCCAGGGGAAGTGGCTGATGGCGAAGGTCAGGGCGGACAGCAGCGGTGACTGCGTGCGCTGGTAGACCAGCACCGTCAGGGCGACGCGGGCCAGCTCGTCGCCGGCCGTCGACAGCAGGAACGTGCCGAACAGCGGCCGGAACTCGCGGACGGCGAAGACCTCGCGGTACGTCGCGGGGCGGGTGAGGCCGGCCGGGTCGGTGTCCTCCGGCGCGGTGGCGTTCACCGGGACCCCGGGCTGCGTCGCGCCGGGCCGGAAGTGGTCGTGCCGAGAGCGTCCATGGGCACCCCGCATTCCCCGGCGCGTGACGCCGAGCGCTCCGCGGCCACTGTTAGTGACCCGTCCATCACCGAGGCAAATACTCTCAGGCGTGAGTGGCGATGTCAGCCAGGGGAGCCGCTCGAATTCTCCTGGAGGACCAGACCGGTGTGCTGCGCGAGGAACGCGAGCTGGTCGGCGGCCAGCCCCACCGTCCGGCTGACCGCCCGCGCCCCGTGCCCGACGGAGACCTCGCGCCGGAGGACGACCGGCGCCTCGGCGCTGGTGGCGTGCTGCAGCGCGGCGGCCAGCTTGCGCCCGTGCAGCGGGTGGACACGCGTGTCGGACTCGAACGTCGTGATGAGCACCGCCGGGTACGCCGTCCCCTCGCGGACCGCGTGGTACGGCGAGTAGCCCAGCAGCCAGCCCAGCTCGGTGGGGTCCTCCGCGGTGCCGTACTCGTCGTTCCAGGTGCGGCCCAGGCCGAAGAGCTCGTACCGCACCATGTCCAGCAGCGGCGCACTGCAGACGACAGCGGCCGCCAGGCCGGGCCGCTGGGTCAGCGTCGCCCCGACCAGCAGCCCGCCGTTGGAGCCCCCGAAGATGCCCAGCTGCCGGTGCGTCGTCCAGCCCTGCGCCACGAGGTGCTCACCAGCGGCGGCGAAGTCGTCGAAGACGTTCTGCTTGCGCTCGCGCATGCCGGCCCGGTGCCACTCCTCGCCGTGCTCGGACCCGCCGCGGAGGTTGGCTACGGCCCAGACGCCACCGGCGGCGACCCAGGACAGCGCCTGCGCGCTGTAGGCCGGGGTAAGGGAGACGTTGAACCCGCCGTACCCGTAGAGCACCGCCGGCCGGGGCCGGTCCGGAGTGCCGGTCGCCGACAGCACGAACAGGTGCACCGGCGTCCCGTCGGCCGAGGTGGCGTGCGTCTCGACGACGGTCAGCTCCGGGACGGCGCCGGCGACGGCGGCCCGCTCCCAGTCCTCCGGTGCCGCCGACGAGGTGGCGTCCCAGCGCAGCACCGAAGGGGGAGTGGCGTAGTCGGTGTAGCCCACCCAGGCCTCGGACCCTCCCTCGGGCCGGGAGACGACGCCGGAGACGCTGCCGGCGCCGGGGGCGGGCACGTCGCCGAGGCGCCCCGAACCGTCCGCGGCCCAGACCGAGAGCCGGTCGGTGGCGTCGACGGCGTGCACGGCCAGCACCTGCAGCTCGCCGTCCGGCCCGTCCACCAGGGTGACGTCGGAGAGCACGGCGCCGTCCTGCTCCGGGACGACGTCCCGCCACGCCTCCGGGGCCCAGGTCGCGGGGTCGGCCGGGTCGGCCACCGCCAGCCGCCAGCGCGGGGCGCCCCGGTCCGACATCAGCCACAGCCGGCCGTCGCGCGCGACCCACGCCGAGGTCTGCGCGTCCACGCCGATCTGCAGCTCGCGCAGGACGCCGTCGCCGGAGAGGTCGGCCAGCCACACGTCGTCGCGGGGCGCGGTGCCCACCGACCGGGAGACGACCAGCCAGCGGCCGTCGCGGCTGGTGTGCACGCCGAAGTAGCTGGCCGGGTCGCTGCCCTCGCCGTGCACGAGGACGTCGTCGTCCGGGTCGGACCCGACGCGGTGCCGCCAGACCCGGCGGTGGAACTGCTCCTCGCCGGCCGGGACCAGGTCGGGCGCGAGCCGGCGGACGTAGAACAGCTCCTCGCCGCCCGGCAGCCAGGCCACGGGGGAGTACCGGCAGCGGTCGACCGGACCGTCGAGCACCTCGCCGGTGGCCACGTCCAGCACGAACAGCCGCGACTCCTCGTCGCCACCGGTGGAGAGCTGGTAGGCCAGCCGGTCGCCCTCGATCGACGGCGACCACGCGTCGAGCGTCGTGGTGCCCGCCGGGTCGAGGGCCATGGGGTCCACGAGCACGCGGACCGTGCCGTCGGCCTCGGTCACCCGCAGGACGCCGTGCTCCTGGCCCGGGTCGCGGCGGGTGGAGAACGCGCGGTCACCCCGCCACACGGGCAGCCCGACCGCGCCGGCGTGCACCAGGTCCTCCAGGCGGGCGGCGAAGGCCGCGCGCTGCGGCAGCCCGCTCAGCACCTCCGTGGCCAACGCGTCCTGAGCCTCGCTCCAGGCGACGGTGCGCGGGTCGTCGGCGTCCTCCAGCCAGCGGTAGGGATCGGCGACGACGTGTCCGTGCAGGTCCTCGACGAGGTCGAGCCACGGGGCCTCGGGGTAGCGCATCGATCCCACGGTAGCGGCGCCCGGGGACGCCCGGCCGGGCCGCCAGGAATTCGGCAGCGCCGATCCGGGATTTGCAGGTCAGAATGGGGCAGCCCGCGGGTCTCGGAGCCACCGGCGGTCCGCGGCGACCGGAGGTGATCCGTGCTGCGCGCCGCGTCCGGGTCGACGGCGGGTCATCCAGGCCCGCGCCGCGACCCCTCCCGTCCATCGGTCCTGCCCGTGCCCTCACCCGGGACGACCAGCGCCACGCTGCTGCTGAACGCCACGTTCGAGCCGCTGTGCGTCGTGTCCAGCCGCCGGGCGATCGTGCTCGTGCTCGCCGACAAGGCCGTGCCGGTCGACTCGGCGGCCGACGTCGTGCACGCCGCCACCGTCAGCCTGGCGGTGCCCGTCGTCGTGCGGCTGACCCGCTACGTGCGGGTGCCCTACCCCTCGTCGGTGCCGCTGTCCCGGCGCGCCGTGTTCACCCGCGACGGGCAGACCTGCGTCTACTGCGGTGGCTCGGCCACCAGCATCGACCACGTCGTACCGCGCAGCCGCGGTGGCACGCACACCTGGGACAACGTCGTCGCCGCGTGCCGCCGGTGCAACCACACCAAGGCCGACCGCTCGCTCGCCGAGCTCGGCTGGGCGCTGCCCCACCCGCCGCGGACGCCGACCGGTGCGGCCTGGCGGCTGCTGGGCCACCGCACCGTCGACCCGCGCTGGCGGGAGTGGCTCGGCATGCCCGAGAGCGTGTCCGCGTGATAGAGGACCCCGTCCTCCTCACCACTCGCAGGCTCGTGGCGAGCCTCGGGACGGGGCCGGACGGCCACCGGAGCGACAGATGACGTCTCCGGGGACCGCTCGGCTGCTGTGGAGCCTGGCGGAGCCGTTCCATGCGCTCACGTACTTCGCCGACGAGGCCGCCGCCGCCTTCGACGCGGCCGGGCTGCGCGGGTTCTGGTCGGGGTACTTCGCCGGCCGTGCGGCACCGCTGGGCGCCGTCGGCCCCGAGGTGGTCACCGCGACGTTCGTCAACTTCGCGCCGGACTTCGTGGCCCGCCGGGTGCCGGCGGTGTGGGAAGCGGTCACCCCGGCGGTGGCGCTCGAGGCCCGGCTGTCCGGGGTGGACGGGGCGATCCGACGGGTGCTCGGCGAAGAGTGGACCACCTCCGAGCACGCCGTCGAGGCGATGCAGCTGGCCGCGACCGCCGCGGCCGCCGTCGACGCGCCCGGCCGCCCGCTCGCCGCCGCCAACACCGCGGTGGTGGTGCCCGGGAAGCCGCACCTGGTGCTGTGGCAGGCGCTGACCACCCTGCGCGAGCACCGTGGGGACGGCCACACCGTCGCGCTGGTGGCCCGGGAGGTGGACGGGATCCAGGCCCACGTCCTGGCCGCCGCGGCCGGCCGGTCCGATCGCGCGTGGCTGCAGAAGGCCCGGGGCTGGGACGACGCCTGCTGGGACGACGCCGAACGGAGCCTGACCGAGCGGGGCTGGCTCGACCGGGGCGCGCTCACCGCGCAGGGCCTGGCCATGGCGACCGCGATCGAGGCCGACACCGACCGGCTGGCCCTCGGGCCCTGGCAGGCGCTCGGGGCGCAGGGCTGCGACCGGCTCGCCGAGCTCCTCCGGCCCGTCCGCCGCGCCGTCGTCGCGGCAGGTCACTGGCCGGCCGGCAACCCGATCGGCGCTCCCGACCCCGACTGAGCCCACCCGGTTGCCTGGCAGATCTGCCGACGCTTCGGTGCCCTGATCGCTGCGGCGTCGGACATGTGTGACGACTCCGGCGTGGCGGCGTGTCGCGGAGCGGGCGAGAAGTGCCCGGACCACTAGCGTCCGACCTCAATCGGCGCCGACGGGGTGCTGCGCTCGGCGAAAGGCATCCTCATGTCCACCAGCACCGGGCTGCGCCGGCGGCCTGCACTGCTCCTGGCGGGCGCTGGCGTCGGCGCCGTCGCCACCCTCGTCGGCACCGCATCGCCGGCGGCCGCGGCCGACGGCGTCGTGGTCTCGCTCGAGCCGACCGAGGTGGCGATCGCCGCCCTCCCCATCGAGAACTTCGGCGGGGACGTGGGCGGGTACTACAGCGGGATGGGCATGTCGGTCAGCGAGGCGACCGCGCTGAGCGACTTCGTGCCGGTGCCGGTGCAGTTCACCGGGACGATCACCGTGGAGCTGCCCGACGGGCTCGACGCCTCCACCGCCACCGCCGACCTCGTCTTCGACGACAATGAGGACGGCATCCCCGAGGCGACCTACTCCTCCCGCTTCGCCTCGGCCAACCCGAAATACCTCGTCAGCACCCCCTCCTCCGACGCCGTCGAGGTCACCCTGCCGGCGGACGACCCGTTCGTCGGCGACGTCGGCACGCTGTCCATCGGTGGGCTCACGTCGTCGCTGGGACCGGCCTTCGGCGACGTCTACGACACCATCGACTACGAGATCGAGTTCGACACCGCGACGCCGCCCGCGCCGCAGACGGTGCACCCCGTGCTGACCGCCACCTCGCAGATCCCGTGCGGCCTCTCCTCCTGGGACAGCTGCCCCCTGCCGACGCCGGCGACCCCCGGCTCCACGGTCACGCTGGTTCTCACCGAGGACTCGATCCTCCGCGAGCTCGGCCTCACCGACCTCTCCGGCGTCCAGGTCGCTCTCGCGCAGCTGGACGAGGACGGGTTCGAGTCCGGGCCCGTCAGCGAGCTGACCGTGGACGTCACGGGCCCGCAGGCGAGCTTCGCGGTGCCGGCGGACGCCGAGCCCGGCTCGTACGGCCTGTACGTGCTGCAGGAGACCCCGACCGGCGGGTTCTCCACCGTCTTCGCCGAGCTGACCGTCGAGGCACCGGCGGCCGCTCCCGTCGCCGCACCGGCTCCGCCCGCCGCTCCGCAGCTCAACCCGGGGCTGCGCTCCAACACCGGCGTGCACCTGCCCGAGGTCGAGGCCGAGGCCGGCACCGGCCCGATGCTCGCCGCCGGCGCGGGCCTGCTGCTCGTGGCGGGTGCCGGCGCGGCCGTCGTCCGCGGTCGTCGTCGCCCCGTGGTCGAGGGCAGCCCGTGCGGGGTCTGACCAGGCCGTCCCGCCGGGTGGCCGTGGGCGCGGGACTCCTCGCGCTCACGATCGCCGGCGGGACGGTGGTCGCGCTCGGCCTGCAAGGCGGGGAGGCGGCAGCGGCCGCACCGACGTCCGCGGCGTCCAGCCCTACCGCCGACGCCGCACCCGAGGAGGCGGCGGTGCCGGCCGAGGACGCGCAGCCCGCGCTGCCCACGGCCGGCCAGGCCCTGCCCACTCCGGCCTCGGACGTGCACGTCGTCGTCCCGGCCCTGGGGATGGACCTGCCCGTGCTGCCCCTGACGCCGCGCAGCGGGGCGATCAACCCGCCCACCCTCACGGCGGCCTACTGGATCGAGCCCTACGGCGACCCGGTCGGCGACGCCGCCGAGGCCGACAACACGCTGTACCTGGCCGCCCACTCCACCAACACCGGGCGGTACGGCTTCGACCCGCTGCTCGACGAGGACGGCGACAGCACGCTGGGCACCGGGGACGTCGTCGAGGTGAGCACCCCCGGCGGCACGGTCGCGTACACCGTCGAGCGCACCCAGCGGTACGACAAGGATGAGCTGCCCGACGCCGCCGAGGTGTGGGAGGCCGTCCCGGGCCGGCTGGTGCTCATCACCTGCACGCAGGAGGACGGCGGCCGGTCGACGGAGAACCTGGTCGTCGTCGCGCGGTCCTGACCGGCCTCAGGTGACGCGGGCGCGCTCCGCGGGATAGGCCTCGTACGAGTGGTCGGCCAGCAACGCGCGGAAACGGTCCATGGCGTCCCAGACGTCGACGAACCGGGTGTACAGCGGTGCCGGGCCCAGCCGCACCCGGTCGGGGGTGCGGAAGTCCGGCACCACGCCCCGGTCGACCAGGGCCTGGGTCAGCTGCCAGGCCTGCGGGTGGGCGAAGGTGACGTGCGAGCCGCGGCGGACCGCCTGCCGCGGGGAGGCCAGCGTCATCCCGGCGGGCACGAGCCACTCGTCGCCGAGCGCGACGACGAGATCGCTCATCGCCCGGCCCTTCGCGGCGAGCGCCCCGATGCCGGCCTCGGCCACGATGCCCGCGCCGACCTCGACCGCGGCCATGCCGATCACCGGCGGCGTCCCCACGCCGAAGCGCTCGATGCCGTCGGCCGGCGCGTAGACCGGACCCATCGCGAACTGGTCGCGCTGCCCGAACCAGCCCTGGATGGGCGAGCGCAGCTCGTCCTGCAGATCCCGGCGCACGTACAGGAACGCCGGCGCCCCCGGCCCGCCGTTGAGGTACTTGTAGGTGCACCCCACGGCCAGGTCCGCGCCGGTGGCGTCCAGCTCCACCTGCACCGCGCCGACCGCGTGGGAGAGGTCCCACAGCAGTAGGGCGCCCGACTCGTGCACCAGCCGGGTCACCTCCGCGACGTCGGCCAGCGCGCCGGAGCGGTAGGCCACCAGCGACAGGACGACGACGGCGACGCGCTCGTCCAGCGCCGCGGCGAGCTCCGCCAGGTCCAGGCCCTCGTCGACGTGCGCGTCGATCTCCCGGACGGTCATGCCCCGGCTCTCGGCCACGCCGGCCACCACGTACCGGTCGGTCGGGAAGTCGTCGGCGGTGCAGACCAGCACGTCGCGCCCCGGGCGGGCGGCGGCCCCCGCGACCATCAGCTTGTAGAGGTTCACCGTGGTCGAGTCGCCGACCAGCACCTGACCCGGGCCGGCTCCCAGCACCCCGGCGCCGAGCTCGTCCCCGAGCCGGGTGGCCGCGCCGATCCACTGCGACCAGGAGCCGACCAGGCCGCGTGCCCACTCCTGCTCGACGACGCGGGTGACCGCCGCGGGGGTGGCCCGCGGCATGCGGCCCAGGGAGTTGCCGTCCAGGTACAGCAGCCGGCCGGGGCCGTCCTCGTCGGCACCGGCGAAGCGGGAGCGGAAACCGGCGAGGGGGTCGGCCGCGTCGAGGGCCTCCGCGGCGGCACGGGAGAGGTCCATGGCTCCTTGTGTACGGGACGGCCGGGCCGGACGTGCGCGGGGGCACGACTAGCGTCCGGTCGTGTGACCCGGCTGCACGACCTGACCGCGCTCGAGCAGGCCGCGGCGGTGCGCTCGGGCGAGGTGAGCCCCACGGAGCTGGTGACGCACTGCCTGCGCCGGATCGAGGCCCTCGACGCCGGTCTCGGCGCGTTCATCACCGTCACCCCCGAGCGCGCCCTGGCCGCTGCCGCGCAGGCCGAGCGCCGGCTGCGCGCCGGGGGCGAGCTGCCCCCGCTCCTGGGGGTGCCGACCGCGATCAAGGACCTCACCAGCACCGCCGGGGTGCGGACGACGTTCGGCTCCCGGGTCACCGCCGACCACGTGCCCACCGTGGACGACGCCGTCGTCACCCGGCTGGCCGCGGCTGGGACCCTCAGCGTGGGCAAGACCAACACCCCGGAGTTCGGCTTCCCCGGGTACACCGACAACGACGTCGTCGGCCCGGCCCGCTGCCCGTGGGATCCCACCCTCCTGGCCGGCGGCTCGAGCGGGGGAGCGGCGGTCGCGGTGGCCGCGGGCCTGGTGCCCGTCGCGCACGGCAGCGACGGCGGCGGCTCGATCCGCATCCCCGCCAGCGTCAACGGGCTGGTGGGCCTCAAGCCCACGCGCGGCCGGGTGAGCAACGCGCCGCTCGGCAGCGAGGTGACCGGCCTGGTCACCCACGGGCCGCTGGCGCGCACCGTGCGGGACGCCGCCGCGGTGCTCGACGCGATGGCCGGCCCGGAGGTGGGTGACCCGTGGTGGGCGCCGCCGCTACCGCCGGGGGAGACCTTCCTGGCGGCCGCCGACCGCCCGCCGGGCCGGCTGCGGATCGCCGTCTTCACCGAGTCGCCGATGCCGGATGCCGTGCTGGAACCGGAGATCGTCACCGCGCTGGACGACGCCGCGGGGCTGCTGGCCGAGCTGGGGCACGACGTCGAGGAGGCGCCGCCCAGCCTGCTCGGTCCCGAGGTGCTCCCGGCCTTCGAGCGGGTGTGGGCGCTGTCCGGGGCCACGCTGCAGGTGCCGGAGGGCCGGGTCGGCGAGCTGCGCCCCCTCACCCGGGAGCTGCGGGCCCGGGGGCTGGCGCTGTCGGCGCGCGACGCCCTGGAGTCCCTCGCCACCCTGCGGGCCGTCTCGCGCCGCTTCCTGCGGGCGACCGCCGGCTTCGACGTGCTGCTGGCCCCGGTGACCACCATGACCGCGCGGCCGATCGGGTGGTTCGACGCCGACGGGGACGGCGCCGCGGACTTCGCGCGCAACGAGCGCTACGCGGCCTTCCCGGCGCTGTCCAACATCACCGGGCAGCCGGCCGTCTCCCTGCCCCTGCACCGGACCGCCGCCGGGCTCCCGGTGGGCAGCATGCTGGTCGGCCGCCCGGCGGACGAGGCCACGCTGATCGCGCTGTCCGCGCAGCTGGAGCAGGCCCGGCCCTGGGCCTCCCGACACCCCGCCGCCTGGGGGAGCGCGGCGGGCTGAGGGCACCGGGTGCCGGTAGGTTGTGGGCGTGACCGCTGCCGAGACCATCCTCGTGTTCGTCGCGGCCCCGCTGGCCGTCGTGCTGCTGCTGGCGCTGCTGACCATCGGACCCGCCGCACGCAACCGGCGCCCCCGCTACAAGCCGGGGCAGCCGTGGACCCACGAGCCGGTCTGGTACGAGCCGCACCCGGAGGCCACCGGCCACGGCAGCGGACACGGCGACGGCGAGACCGCCGCCATCGGCTCCTCGGTCTACGGCGAGCGGCACGGCGCCGACGCGGCCGCCACCCACGCAGTCAGCGGCGGACCGTCGGCCGACGGCGCCTCCGCGGCCCGCGCCCCCCGCCCGGCCGGCCCGCTCGGCGGCGCCCGGGGCACCTGGTGAGCCCGATGCCCGCCGCACGTCCGACGACCCTCGCCGCACCGGCGATCGACCTGGCCGGAGGCCCGCGATGACCCGCGCTCTCGAAGTCGAGTCCCACGACACCGCGACGCACTCGACGCTGCCCGCGCGCACGGACGAGGGGATCGACCAGATCTTCAGCTTCCGCGAGCTGGCCCGCATCGACGAGGCGCTGACCATGTCCTCGCGGGAGACCGGCCTGCGCTTCACCCTGTACGTGGGTGACCTGGGCACCCCGACCCGGGCCCGCGCCGAGGAGCTGCACGCCTACTCCGGCGGGAACACCGCCGAGGCCGTGCTCATCGCCGTCTCGCCCGGCCAGCGCGTCGTCGAGGTGGTCACCGGCTCCGCCGCGGCCCGCCGGCTGCCCGACCGCGCGTGCGCCCTCGCGGTGCTGTCGATGACGACCGCCTTCGCCGGGGGCGACCTCGTCGGCGGCATCGTCAACGGGCTGCGTCAGCTGTCCGACCAGGCCGGCCGCCCGTCCCACCGGCACCACTGAAGCGACGAAGGCCCCGTCTCCCACAGGGGGACGGGGCCTTCGCCGTTCACAGGCCGGCTTCGGCGTCCCGCTCGCGGGCGCGGAGAGCCCGGGCGATGCCGTCCCGGCCCTCGAACACCAGCCGCCGCAGCGCCGCCGGCTGGCTCGCGTCGGCGAGCCAGGCGTCGGCCGCCACGATGGTGCGCGGCTCCACCACGGACGGGAACAGGTACTGCACGGCGTTCTTCGCGATCTCACCCGGGCGCCGGTCCCAGATCGACCGGATGTCCGCGAAGTAGCGGTCCACGTACGGCGCGGTCAGCTCGCGCTGGGCGGGGTGCCAGAAGCCGGCGACGATCGCCTCGTGCACCGCGTTGGGCACCTCGTCGTCGTGGAACGACTTCCGCCAGGTCTCGGCCTTGGACTCGGCGGTGGGCCGGAGGGCGCGGGCGGTGGCCGCCCGGCGGATCCCGGTGGCCGTCGCGTCGCGCTCGGCCTCCGCGTCGATCTCGGCGTCGCCGGCCGCGACGATGGCCACCAGCCCGTGCAGGAAGGACCACCGCGCGTCGGCGTCGACGACGAGCCCCTCGACGGTGCCGGAGCCGTCGAGCAGCCCGCGCAGTGCGGCGACGTGCTCGTCGGTGCGGGCGGCACTGGCCAGGGTGCGCGACCACACCAGCTGCTCGTCGCTGCCTGCCGGAGCCGACTGCAGCGCCGCGAGGGCGTGGTCGCCCAGCAGCGTCCAGCCGGTGGGTGCCCAGGTCGGGTCGGCGAAGCTGCTGAGCGCCGACTGCACCCGGGCCAGCAGCGACTGGACGACGCTGATCTCGGTCTCCGAGCCGATGCCGGCCAGCACCAGCTCGACCCACTCGCGGGCGGGCAGCTCGGCGTCGCGGGTCATGTCCCACGCCGCCGACCAGCACAGCGCCCGGGCCAGCGGATCGGTCATTGCCCCGATCCGGGCGCGCAGCGTGACCAGCGAGCGCTCGTCGAGCCGCAGCTTGGCGTAGGTCAGGTCGTCGTCGTTGACCAGCACGAGGTCCGCGGCCGGGTGGCCCACCAGGTCGGGCACCTCGGTCCGCGCGCCGGCGACGTCCAGCTCGACGCGGTGGCTGCGGGTCAGCCCGTCGGGTCCCTCGCTGTAGAGCCCGACGGCCAGCCGGTGGTTGCGCAGCACCGGGTGCTCGGCGACGGCGGTCTGCTCGATCGCGAAGCTGCCGTACCGGCCGTCGTCGGTGATCTCGAAGACCGGGCGCAGCGTGTTGACCTGGCTGGTGCGCAGCCACTGGTCGGCCCACTCGGTGAGGTCGCGCCCGGAGCTCTCCGAGAGCGGGCCGAGCAGGTCGGCGAGGGTGGTGTTGCCGTACTCGTGCGTGCGGAAGTACCGGCGCACGCCGGCGAGGAACTCGTCCCGGCCGACGTAGGCGACCAGCTGCTTGAGCACCGAGGCGCCCTTGGCGTAGGTGATGCCGTCGAAGTTGACCTCCACGGCGGCGACGTCGGGGATGTCGGCGGCGATCGGGTGCGTCGAAGGCAGCTGGTCCTGCGCGTAGGCCCACGCCTTCTCGGTTTTGGCGAACGTCGTCCAGGCGGTCGTGTACTCGGTCGCCTCGGCCTGGCACAGCGTGCTGATGTAGGTTGCGAAGGACTCGTTGAGCCACAGGTCGTCCCACCAGCGCATGGTCACCAGGTCGCCGAACCACATGTGGCCCAGCTCGTGCAGCACGGTCTCCGCCCGGCGCTCGTACCGGGCCCGGCTCACCTTGGAGCGGAAGACGTAGTCCTCCAGGAAGGTGACCGCGCCGGCGTTCTCCATCGCCCCGGCGTTGAACTCGGGCACGAACAGCTGGTCGTACTTGTCGAACGGGTACGGGTAGTCGAAGACCCGGTGGTAGAAGTCGAAGCCCTGCTTGGTCACCCGGAACAGCTCGTCGGGGTCGAGGTACTGGGCGAGGCTCGCGCGGCAGTACAGGCCCAGCGGGATGCCGTCGTGGGAGTCGGTGACCTTGGCATACGGCCCGGCGATCAGCGCGACCAGGTAGGTCGAGATGCGCTTGGTGGGCGCGAAGTGCACGAGCTGCGCGCCGTGGGCGCCGGCCTCGACGGTGCGGTCGCCGCTGTTGGAGACCACCTGCCAGTCGAAGGGCGCGGTCACATGCAGCGTGAACGTGGCCTTGAGGTCGGGCTGGTCGAAGCAGGCGAACATCCGCTTGGCGTCGGCCGGCTCGAACTGCGTGTACAGGTAGACCTGCCCGTCCTCGGGGTCGAGGAAGCGGTGCAGGCCCTCGCCGCTGTTAGAGTAGCGGCAGTCGGCGGTGACGACCAGCGTGTTCTGCTTCGCAAGGTCGGGCAGCGGGAGGCCGGCCTCCTCGGTCCACGTGCTCATGTCCAGCTCGACGCCGTTCAGGGAGGCCGACCGGACACCGTCGGCGACCAGGTCGATGAACGTGGCGGCGCCGGGCTCGCGGCAGCCGAACACGACGGTCGTCGTCGACTCGAAGGTGCGCTCGCCGGGACGGCCGGACTGGTCGGTGACGTCGAGCTGGAGGTCGTAGCTCTCGACGGTCAGCAGCTCGGCGCGCGCTGCGGCATCGGTGCGGGTCAGGTTGGGTGCGGCCACGTCCGGCAGCTTCCCACGCGGGGACGACGTCATTCGCGCCCGCTGCGATCACCCGGGGCGCATCGCCGTCCCGTCCTGCGGGGGAACAAGCGGGCGCCGATGCTGATTGGCACCCGACGAGAGCCCCGGTGAGCACCCCCGGGGCACCGACCGCGAGGAGAACCACCATGACCGAGGCAGTGCAGAGCGCGCCCGTGAAGGCCCGCGTCGACTTCTGGTTCGACCCGCTGTGCCCGTGGGCCTGGCTCACCAGCCGCTGGGTGCTCGAGGCCGCCAAGGTCCGCGAGATCGACCTCCACTGGCACGTCATGTCGCTCGCCGTGCTCAACCGCGGCCGCGACCTGCCGGAGGAGTACCAGGAGATGATGAAGAAGGCGATCGGTCCGGTGCGGGTCGCGATCGCCGCCGCCCAGCAGCACGGCGACGAGGTCCTGGGCGACCTCTACACCGCCATGGGCACCCTGCGGCACCACGAGCAGGCCGAGCTCGACGAGCTGATCGCGCCCGCGCTGGAGCGCGCCGGTCTGCCGGCCTCCCTCGCCGAGGCCGCCACCTCCACCGAGTACGACGAGGCGCTGGAGAAGAGCCACCACGAGGGCATGGACCCGGTCGGTGACGACGTCGGCACGCCCGTCATGCACATCGACGGCGTCGCCTTCTTCGGCCCCGTGATCAGCAAGGTCCCCACCGGTGAGGACGCCGGCAAGGCGTTCGACGGCGCGGTGCTGCTGGCCAACCTCCCCGACTTCTGGGAGCTCAAGCGCACCCGCACGTCGGGCCCGGACATGGACTCCGTCCCCGCCGACACCCTGGAGCTCTCCTCCCGCTGAGCAACCGGTCTGCTTTTCCGCGGAAAAGCGGACCGCTTCTCCGCGGAAAAGCAGGGGAGAGGGGGTGCGGCATCCTGTTGCGATGCCGCACCCCCTTCGCCAGCGGATCTTCATCTCCGGTGCCAGTGCCGGCCTCGGGCAGGGCATGGCCCGCCGGTTCGCCGCCATGGGCCGGGACCTCGCGCTGACCGCCCGCCGGCTCGACCGGCTCGAGGCGCTGCGCGACGAGCTGCTCGCCGCCCACCCCGGCATCCGGGTGGTCGTGGCCGCGATGGACGTCGACGACCCGGAGTCGGTCGCCACGGTGATGCCGCGGCTGGCCGACGAGCTCGGTGGCTTCGACCGGGTGATCGTCAACGCCGGTATCGGCAAGGGCGGGTCGGTCGGCACCGGTGAGGCCGCCGCGAACCGCGCCGTCCTGGTGACCAACGTGCTCGGGTCGCACGCGCAGTGCGAGGCGGCGATGGAGCTGTTCCGCAGCCAGGGCGCCGGGCACCTGGTGATCGTCTCGTCGGTCGCCTCCATCCGCGGCATGCCCGGCACCCGCACCGCGTACGGGGCGAGCAAGGCGGCGCTCAACTCGCTCGCCGAGGGCATCCGCTCCGACGTCTACGGCTCGCGGATCGTCGTCTCCACCGTGCTGCCCGGGTACATCGCCACGGACATCAACGAGGGACGGCGCGGGCCGCTGACGGTCGGCCTGGACAAGGGCGTGGCCGCCCTGGTCGACGTCGTCGAGCGGGAGCCGGTGCGCGGCTACGTGCCCGAGTGGCCGTGGCGCCCGGTGGCACGGCTGCTGCGCCTGCTCCCGTTGTCGATCGTCCGGCGGCTCACCGGCTCCTGAGCACGTCGTCCCCACGCCCATCGGCAACAGGAGTGTCAGGCATGGACCGGACGGCCGCTGCGGGGGTGGTCGTCCGACCCTTCCGCTCGGGTGAGCTACCGCGCCTCCTGGTGGGTGCCGGCCCCCGCGACCGGTTCCACCACGTCGAGCGGTCAGGGATGCACGAGCGTGGTGAGGCGACGTACCTGGTGGCCTGGGACGGCGACCTGCCCTGCGGTCGGGGGACCGTGTTCCACCGCTCGAGGTACGAGCAGGTCCGCCAGGTGCTGGGCGACGTCCCGGAGTTGAACGCGCTGGAGGCCATCCCGCGCGGCGTGGGGATCGGCTCGCGGCTCGTCGCTGCGGCGGAGGAGTGCGCGACGGCGCTGGGAGCTCACCGGCTCGGCCTCGCGGTCGAGCGCGGGAACGTCGCCGCCCGACGTCTGTACGAGCGGCTCGGCTACGTGGAGTGGGAGCACGGCGACGTCGTCGACCGGTGGCTCGAGCGCGACGAGAGCGGCACGGCCATCCGGGAGCACGCCGACCTGTGCGGCTATCTCGTCAAGGAATTGACCGACCGCTGACCACGGAAGGCCCCCCGGCGATTGCGGCAGTGCCTCGTGGTGCGCGGCGCATCGACGGGGGTTCCTGAATGGCGACTGCCGCCCTAGGCTCGCGCCCGCGGATGCCGAGGACTCGTTCTCACCGGGGGAAGAACTGAGATGCACGAGCGCGAGCGGAGAAGCGCCGGACGCAGGGCGCATGGACGAGCCGACGACACCGGGTCGACAACCCCGTAATGGCCGGGGGTCGAAACACAGCCATTCCGAGACGATCCAGGAACATCGTCGTCGCCCTGCCGCTCCTGGTGCTGTGCCTGTTGTGGGGGCTGGGCCTTTCTCCGGGGGCCCAGGCCGCCACTCCCAAGCAGGTGCTGGTCCTCGGCGATTCCCTGGTCGGAGGTTCGTCCAACTACATCAACTTCTACCTCGCGCATGACGGCAAGGTGCAGACCACCTTCCGGTCCGTGGGGGACTGGCGATCTGCGACCTCCTGCCCGGTTCCGGCGGACCGTGGACGCTCAGCAGCATGCTCTCCGCGAAGCGTTATGACGCGATGGTCGTCGCATTCTCGGGCAATTCCTCGACCAAGTGCACCGGCGGTCTGAAGGGGCAGGCCCTCGTCGACAAGTACAAGGCCGATGCCGCTGCCGTGATGAAGACCAGTCGCCAGTACGGGGTGCCTCTCGTGGTCTGGGTCAAGCCACCCGCAGCAGCCGCTCCGGACCTCAACTTCGTCCGCTCCGGAGTGGGCAATGCCTACGGTGCCCTGCCGTTGTCCTGGCCCAGCGCACGCGTTCTCGACGGTGGCGTCGGGATTTCACCGGGCGGGAAGTTCTACCTGTCGCTGCCGTGCGGATCCTGGGAGGCGACGGCGGCGCACGGTTGCGTGAGGAACAGCATCCGCGTCGGAGATGCCGATGGCGTGCATTTCTACTGCAGCAGGCGGGGGATCGCGTACTACGGCGTCGTTCCGCCGTGCGACACGTACTCCTCGGGCAGCAACCGCTACGGGATGAACCTGTCGGCGACGCGGGCATTCATGGGCCTGTAGGCCCGGCCGAGGGCTCGCGAGCCACCGGACCTCACCCGTGTGGATTCACCAGCAGATGCGCATGGGGCGGCCGCGGCGGTCCATCGTGCCGTCGCCGACGCACTCGCCGCGTCCGTCGCTGATGCGCTGGGCGGACCACGCCGCCGCACACGCGTCCAGGGCGTCGACCAGCGGAACGCCCGGAGCGGCGGCAGCGAGGCCGTCCAGCACGTCCATCGACGAGCTGAGTGCGCGGAGCCGCTGGGCCTGGCCCGGTGCCGTCGCCTTGCGGTTCCGCACCCGGTCGTCCAGCGTGCGGAAGGCGAGTTCGGGGTGCACCTCCACCACCCGGGGGTCGGGCGGTTCCCCGAGTGCGTCGTCCACCTGGCGGATCGCGGCGACCAGCTGCCAGGCCTGCGCCGACAGCGACTTCCCGGACGCCGCGACCGAGATGCGCCGGGCCTCCTCGTAGGAGCCGGCCGCGAGCACCGGGCGCACCGGGGCGGGGAACACCGACGACGCCGCCCCGAAAGGGCTCAGCCGCCGCCGGGCCGCGACGTCGCAGGCCCGCGCGCCGTCGTCCGACAGGCCGATCGGCATGTCGACGGCGATGAGCTCCACGTCCGGGACCCGCGAGGACGGCCGTCATGTCGTCCAGCGCGAGCAGCCGCACGGTCCGGCCGGTCAGCAGCGCACCCACCCAGCGGCCCTTCCAGCCGTCCACCCCGAGCACTGCCACGTCGGCAGCCTGTCAAACTGCATGCCATGCGCGTCTTCGTCGGTACCGACCACGCCGGCCTCGAGTTCAAGGATCACCTGAAGAAGGTCCTCGCCGAGGCCGGGCACGAGCCCGTCGACTGCGGGGCGTTCGAGTACGACGCCCAGGACGACTACCCGCCGTTCTGCTTCGAGGTGGGGGAGCGGACGGTCACCGAGCCCGGGTCGCTCGGCGTCGTCATCGGCGGCTCGGGCAACGGTGAGCAGATCGCGGCCAACAAGGTGCCCGGTGTCCGCGCCGCCCTGGTCTGGAACACCGCGACCGCACAGCTCGCCCGCCAGCACAACGACGCCAACGTCGTCTCCATCGGCGCCCGGCAGCACAGCGTCGAGGAGGCCACGGAGCTGGTGCTGGAGTTCCTGCGCACCCCCTTCAGCGGCGACGAGCGGCACGTCCGCCGGATCGGGCTGCTGAGCGACTACGAGCGCGACCGGCACCGCCCCGCCGGCGGCCGGTAGAAGGCGCCCCCGCAGCGAAGCCGCTCAGAACTCGTCGGGGCACCACGGCGTGACCGGCCAGCCGAAGCCGGTCGAGGCCTGCACGACCGCGCCGGGGCTGACCTCGTGCACCCGTCCGGCGGCCTGCAGGGAGGCCAGCGACACCCCGCCCAGGTAGGCCGCCGACAGCTCCTCGATGCCGAGCACGATGTCGGGGTCGCGGTCGGTGCGGTCGCAGAAGGCGCCGGCCGGGTGCCCCCACAGGTGCCAGCGGCCGGTGTTCTCGGGGCAGAACTCGTCGCGCACCTCGAACACCATGTCGAGCGGTGCGGGGTAGCGACGGGCGGAGAGCGCGCGGCCGACGTCGACCACGCGGACCCACAGCGCGTCGACGGGGGAGGCGTGCAGCGCGCGCTCGTCGGCGAGCAGGTGGCGCAGCGGGTCGTCGTCGGACGCCGTGCGCGCCCGCACGGTGCGCACCAGGTCGATGGAGAGCAGGTACTGCCAGAGCGCGGCGTAGGCGGCCGGGGTCGACCCGCGCACCTCCTGCACCGAGACCTCGCCCTCGGGTTCGCTGGATTCGCTCCAGGCCGCCTTGCGCCGGTAGGCGGCGTACCCGGTGACCGCGCCGTCGGTCTCGGTGTGCAGCAGCAGCTGCTGGGCCGGCCGGCCGTTGCGCTCCTCGGGCTCGTCGAGCAGGAACCGGTCCCACCAGCGTTCGTCGCGCGCGAGGTTGCCCGGCACCCGGCGGCGCAGCTGCTCGTGCAGCGGCACGGCCGCCGCCCGGAACTCGGCGGGCTCGGCCGGGCGGACCGCACCGGTGCCGACGTCGACACCGGGCCGGAACCGCATCCCGTGGGTGCGCCCGGTCCATCCGCCGCGGCGCGTGGCCGGCGCGTAGCCGAACCGGCCGTAGATCGACGCCTCGGCGGCCCACAGGGCGGCGACCGGTTCCCGCTCGGCGGCCCGGAGGTCGTCGAGCTGGCGGCGCATGATCGCGCTGAGGACACCGCGCCGCCGGTGGGTGGGGGCGACGGTGACCCAGGTGACGCCGGCGCACGGCACGTCGGCGCCGGGCACGGTGAGCCGGCGGCTGTAGAGCCCCGCCGTCGCCACCACCCGACCGGCGTCCCACAGCGACAGCGACCGGTCGAGCTCGGCCCACGGCGGCGGCGTGTCGACGAAGCGTCCGCGCGGCTCGTCGCCGAAGACGCCGTACATGGCCCGGACGAAGACCGGCCACTCCTCGACGGAGATCGGGCGGAGCTGGGCGGCGAGGTCGTCGGGCACGGCTCGTGTCTACCGGTCGGGGGACGCCGAGCGCCAACGGGTTGTCGCCGGGCCGATCCGCTGCTCAGGATGCGCGGATGGACGACGAGCGGCCGATCGGCTGGTGGGTCAAACGCCTGGACGCCCTGCTCGAGGAGGCGCTGGACTCCGTCGTCGCCGGGGAGGGGCTGACCCGCCGGCACTGGCAGGTGCTGCACTCGCTGGCCGGTGGCCTGGACAGCGAGTCCGAGGTCGTCGCCGCCCTGGCGGACTTCCCCGGGAACGCCAGCGCGGTGGTCGGTGACCTCGCCGGCCGCGGCTGGATCCACCGCGGCGAGGGCGGCGAACTGCAGCTGACCGCCGAGGGCTCGGCCGCGCACGACCGGGTGCTGCGGGCGGTGGGACGGGTGCGCCGGCACACCGCCGACGGGCTGTCCCGCCAGGAGTACGAGCGCACGGTGCTGGTGCTCCGGCGCATGGTCGAGAACGTGGAGCGGGCGCTGGGGCGGGCATAGGTACCAGCGGCGCCCGGGCCGTAGGCTCGCAGGCCGACCCCGGTGTCCGGAGGAGGATCGTGCGCACTCGTGGGGCAGCCGTGTCCGCAGCCCTCCTCGTCCTGGTGGCCGGCTGCACCGATGCCGACGCCGATGCCGGGTCGTCCTCCGACGGCGGGACGACCTCCGGCGGCACCGCGTCGTCGCCCGTGGCGGCCGAGCCCGGCGGCGGCCTCACCGTGGTCGCCGACGAGGACCCGGTCGCGCAGGCGGTGACCACGAGCCGGGCGCTCTTCGAGAGCTCGCCGGTCGCGGTGCTTGTCCGCGCGGACGACCGGGCGGGGCAGCTCCTGGGCGCGTCGGCCGCCGTCGGCCTCGGCGTGCCGCTGCTGGTCGAGCCGGCCCGCGGCGGGGGAGCGGAGCCGGCCGAGGAGCTGGACCGCCTCGGGGTCGACGTCGTGCTGGCCGTGGGCGAGGCGGAAGGGCCGGACGACGGTCCCGAGGTGCGGTCGGTGCCGGCCGACGTCGCCGCGGTCGCCGGTGCCACCGGGCTGTCGCTGGACGAGGAGCAGGCCGTCCCGTCGGACGGCGACGTCGCCGCGGTGGCCGAGCTGGACCCCGACGGTCCGGTCGCGCTCCGGCCCGAGGACGCCGAGGCGCCGGAGGACGGCGTCGACGCCGAGGAGCTGCCGGAGTTCGACCGCGCCGACCCGGTCGAGGGCGTGGTGCTGCTCGCCGGCGACGACGCCTCGCCCGCCGCCGTCGCGACCGGCCGCGCGGCCGGGGCCCGCGTGGTGACCGTGTCGGGGAGCACCGACCCCCGCGCGTCGGCCGACGTGGTCGAGGCGCTCTCCGACGACGACGCGGAGACCGTGATCGCGGTGGGTGCCGGGCTCGGTGCCGAGCAGGGGCTGGACTGGAAGGTGGCGACGGCGGCCACCGGCACCGAGCTGCCCGGGGGAGGGCAGCTGCTGTTCCCGGGCCGGATGATGGTGGCGCTCTACGGCTTCCCGGGCAGCGGTGCGCTCGGGGTGCTGGGGGAGCAGCCGGTCGACGCGGCGATCCAGCGGGCTCGCGACACGGCCGCCCCGTACGACGCGCTCGTCGAGCCCCCCGTGGTCCCGGCGTTCGAGGTCATCGTGACCGTTGCCTCGGAGGTCGCGGGGCCGGACGGCAACTACTCCACCGAGAGCCCGATCGAGACGGTGTGGCCGTGGGTGGAGGCGGCCGGTGCCGCGGGGCTCTACGTGATCCTCGACCTGCAGCCGGGCCGCACCGACTTCGTGGCGCAGGCCGAGCTGTACCGGCCGCTGCTGGAGCTGCCCCACGTCGGGCTGGCTCTGGACCCGGAGTGGCGGCTCGCGCCCGGCGAGGTGCACCTGACCCAGATCGGCTCGGTCGGGGTCGAGGAGGTCAACCGGGTGGTGACCTGGCTGGCCGACCTGACGCGGGAGAGATCGCTGCCGCAGAAGCTCCTGGTGCTCCACCAGTTCCGGCTCGACATGCTGCCCGGGCGGGAGGACCTCGACCTGTCCCGCGACGAGCTGGCGGTCCTGATCCACGCCGACGGTCAGGGGTCGCAGGCCAGCAAGCAGGAGACGTGGCGGACCCTGCGCCAGGGGGCGCCCGAGGTGGCGTGGGGGTGGAAGAACTTCTACGACGAGGACGCCCCGATGCTCACCCCCGAGCAGACGATCCAGCAGGTGCTGCCGACCCCGGAGCTGGTCAGCTACCAGTAGGAACGGGCGCTTGGGCCCTCCCGGAATGTCGGCGCGCTGTGGTGCGATGGCTCGCAACCCGACCGGAGGAGTGGTTCCCAGGTGACCAGCGTGGCCCTCGGCCCGACCGATCAGCTCGACCCACGGCTCCTCGAGCACCGTCGCGAGCTCACCGGCTACTGCTACCGCATGCTCGGTTCGTCCTTCGACGCCGAGGACGCCGTGCAGGAGACGATGGTCCGCGCGTGGCGGGGTCTCGGTGACTTCGAGGGCCGCTCGGCGCTGCGGTCGTGGCTGTACCGCACCGCCACCAACGTGTGCCTCGACGCGCTCAACGGCCGCAACCGGCGGGCGCTGCCGATGGACCTGGCGGGGGACCCGTACCCGCCGGTGCCGGCGTCGCTGGCCGGGCGCCGTCCGGCGACGGCGTGGATCGAGCCGGTGCTGGACCGCCAGGTGCTCCCCGAGGACGGCGACCCGGCCGAGCAGGCCGTCGCCCGGGAGTCGATCCGCCTGGCCTTCGTCGCCGCGCTGCAGCACCTACCGCCCCGGCAGCGCGCGGTGCTGATCCTGCGCGAGGTGCTGCGCTGGAAGGCCGACGAGGTGGCCGGGCTGCTCGACACCACGGTCGCGTCGGTGAACAGCGCCCTGCAGCGGGCCCGCGCGACGCTCGCCGACCTGGACGCCCGCCCCGCCCCCCGCTCGCTGGACTCCGACGACCGCGAGCTGCTCGCGAAGTACGTGGACGCCTTCGAGCGCTACGACATCGAGGCCTTCGTGCAGCTGCTGCACGAGGACGCCACCCAGCACATGCCCCCTTTCGAGATGTGGCTGCGTGGGTCGGCGGACATCGGGACGTGGATGCGGGGCCCGGGCAGCGAGTGCGCGAACTCCCGGGTGTTCCCGGTGTGGGCGAACGGCTCGCCGGCGGTGGCGCAGTACCGGCCCCGCGCGGGTGGCGGTCACGAGCCGTGGGGCCTGCACGTCCTGGAGATCGAGGACGGGAAGGTCGCCCACATCTCCAGCTTCCTCGACCTCGACAGCGGCCTGTTCGTGAAGCTGGGCCTGCCGGCGGCCTTCGACTGACGGTCCCCGCGTCGCACCGGTGAACCCGGGCGGCCCGTTCCTCCACGAGGACCGGGCCGCGGTTCACCGGTCGCCGGGCGCGGGGTGCTCGGCGAGCCAGGCGGTCCGTCGCCGGGCGGAGGCCTGGGCGAGCCAGGCGTCCTCGATGACCTCGGCGAGCTCCTGCCGGCCGATCTCGCCGAGCCGGCCGGCCTGGACGAGGACCGAGTCGTGGCCGTCGAAGTGCGGGGTGGTGAAGAACGGCGTCGTCGGGTCCTGGACGAGCGACTGCTTGTCGGCCTCCGACCCCACCCAGAGGACGATGACGTCGGTCAGCTTCTGGCCGTTCTCGTCGCGGGCGTCGGGCCGTGGGGTGCGGAAGAAGACGAACGACCTGCCACCCACCTGGTAGACGGCGTTGCCCCGCGACCCGCGGACGACGGTCACGTGCGGCATCGCCCGGGCGAGCTCGTGCACGTCCTCGACCCGCGCCGGCCGGTCAGCGGTCACGCGCCGCAGCGTAGTGAGCGGAACGGGTCCGATGAGCCGTCGCGGGACGTCGGACGCTGCGCAGACGGCTGTCTACCGACCGGTGCGGCACGCCGGTCGCAGGCCCGGAAGGGGCTGGCGGCTCGGAGGCCGGGCGAGAAGCGTCCGGGCGCACAGGTGATCGCGCCCCGGGCAGGAGGAACTCGTCATGGCGTCACCATCCGAGCGGGAGATCCGCGAGATCGAGGCGGCCAACGCCTCCGGCACCACCCCGGTCGTCCTGATCCACGGCCTCTGGCTGCTCCCGAGCAGTTGGGCCGCCTGGGCGGACTTCTTCCAGCAGGCCGGCTACGCCCCGCTGACGCCGGACTGGCCGGACGATCCGCCCACGGTCGAGGCGGCCCGGGCGAACCCGGACGTCTTCGCCCGGAAGACGCTGAAGCAGGTCGCCGACCACACGGCCGAGATCATCCAGGCCTTGGACCGGCGACCCGTCGTGATGGGTCACTCGACCGGAGGCCTGGTGGCGCAGATGCTCGCCGGCCGGGGCCTCGCGGCGGTCACGGTGGCCATCGATCCCGGAGTGTTCCGCGGCGTCCTGCCCCTCCCGGTGTCCGTCCTCAGAGGTGTGGGCCCGTTCCTGGTCGACCCGCGGACCCGGGGGCGCGCGATCACGCTCACGCTCGACCAGTTCGCGTACGGCTGGGCGAACGCGCTGGACGACAAGGAGACCAGGGAGCTCTACGACACCTTCCACGTCGCCGCCTCGGGAGCCGCCCTCGTGCAGATGGGCACCGCCAACCTCAACCCGTGGACGGAGGCCACGGTCGACACGGCCAATCCCCAGCGCGGCCCACTGCTGATCATCGACGGCGAGAAGGACCACACCGTGCCATGGGCGATCGCGAACGCCGCCTACCACCGGCAGCGCCGCAACCCAGGAGTGACGGAGATCGTGAAGATCCCGAACCGCGGCCATTCGCTCACGATCGACCACGGGTGGCGCGAGGTCGCCCAGACCGCGCTCGACTTCGCCGACCGGTTCGTCCCGCGGGGAGCCCCGAAGCCCCCGCCCGCGCCCCGGACCCCGCAGGAGGGCACGAGCAGCGAGGCGACGAGATGACGACGGTCCGGTGATCCGTGCGCCGGCAGCCGTGCGACGACGCCGCGCGGCGGGCGACCGGCCGGCCCCCGGGCAGCGCCCCGCCGTCGTCGTCGTCGTCGGCGGCGGGTTCGCCGGCCTGTTCGCCGCCCGCACCCTCGAGCGCCTTCTCCCTCCGGAGGCAGCGGACCTGACCCTGATCAGCGCCACCGATCACCTCTGCTACAGCCCGCTCCTGCCCGAGGTCGCCGCAGGCAGGCTCGATCCCCGCCGGATCGCGGTTCCCCTGCGTGCGGTCCTGCACCGCACCCGCGTCGTCCAGGCCTCGGTGGAGGACGTCGACTTCGGCCGGCGCACCCTCCGGGTCGTGGCCGATCACGGACCCGTCGACCCGGTGCACTGGGATCGGGTGGCACTGACCACCGGGAGCGTCACCCGGACGCTGCCCACCCCCGGCGTGGCCACGTACGCGCTGGGGCTCAAGACGTTGGTCGAGGCGCAGTATCTCCACGACCACGTCCTCCGGCAGCTGGAACTGGCCGACGGCGCCCGGGATCCGGTCGAACGCCGCGCCCGGCTGACCTTCGTCGCCGTCGGTGCCGGCTACACCGGCACGGAGACCGCCGCACAGCTGCAGCACATGACGACGACGCAGCGGGACCGGTTTCCCAGGCTGCGCTCCGAGGACCTGCGCTGGGTGCTGATCGACGTCGCCCCGACGATTCTCCCCGAGCTCGGCGCCCGGTTCGGTCGCGCCGCGATGCAGGTCGTCCGGGCGCGCGGCATGGAGATCCGGCTGGGCACCAGCGTCACGGCGATGCACCACCGCAGCGTGTCGCTGTCCGACGGCGACACCCTGCCCACGCACACCGTGGTCTGGACGGTGGGCGTCACCCCGCCGCCGCTGGTCCGGCACCTGGGCCTACCGGTCCGACGCGGCCGGCTCGCCGTCGACGACCACCTGCAGCTGCGCGACGGGGTGTGGGCCGCGGGGGACAGCGCGGCCGCCCGTGACCCGTTCAGCGGCACCGACGCCGACTACCCGCCCACCGCCCAGCACGCGCAGCGGCAGGGGGTCGTCATCGCCCGCAACATCGCGGCGAGCCTCGGCCACGGCAGCCCCCGGACGTACCGGCACCGCGACCTCGGGCTCGTCGCCGATCTGGGTGGCGCGTCGGGCGTGGCCCGGCCCCTGGGCCTCCCGCTCACCGGGCCGGCGGCGAAGGTGGTCACCAAGGGCTACCACCTCTACGCACTGCCCTCCGCCGCCAACCGGCTCCGGATAGGGGCCGACTGGCTGACCAACCTGGTCAGCCGGCCGATCGCCGCCCAGGTGGGCCTGGTCGAGCCCGAGGCGGCGCGGTTGGCGCGCGAGCAGCCCGGAGCCGGGGCCGTGGGACACCCGGTGACCGGGAGCGCGTCCGACGGGGAACCGATCGCCCCGGCATGACCGCCGGCGGTGGCGACCGCCCGCCCCGCGACGGCGTCAGTCGGCCGGGGGCGCGTACAGCTGCAGGTCGTTGCCCTCGCTGTCCCTGAAGGCGGCGATGCGGCCCCAGTCGTAGCTGGCGATGTCGCCGGCGAACTGGACGCCGGCTTCCTGGAGCCGCCGCACCTCGTCCTCGATGCCCCCGTCGGGGGTGAAGCTGATGACCGCTCCGCCGTCGGCGTGGGCGGCCGTGCCCTCCCGCGCGTTGAGCCCGATCGTGAGCCCGCCGGCGTCGATCTCCGACCAGTCGGCCGCGGTGTTCTTCGCGCTCAGCCCCAGGACGTCGGTGTAGAAGCGCACCGCCCGGTCCATGTCGTCCACGGGCACCCAGACCGTCGCCACACCGCTCGCCATGACGTCTCCTCCATGCAGATGTCGGAGCGATGTCGCTCCGCTGCGGCGCGGCTACCCCACGCGGGTGCGTCGACAAACCGCCGGCAGCGATCCGCGGGCGTGGCGGACGACCGCACGGGTAACGGCCCCCGCATGTCCGATTTCGAGATCACCGCCCTGGTCCTGGCCGAGCACGAGATCTTCCGGCGGGACTTCGCCGCGCTCGACGACCTGTCCGGGGAGGATCTCGCCGCTGCCTGGGAGGCGCTGCACGCCAGGCTCGAAGTGCACGCCGTCGCCGAGGAGCAGCTGTTCTACCCGCTGCTGGCCCAGGAGGCGGACGGCGAGCAGGAGACCGCGGAGGGCGTGCACGACCACAACGACATCCGGCACGCTGCCGCCGCAGTCGCTGAGCACGAGGTCGGCAGCGAGGCGTGGTGGGAGGCGGTGCGGAACGTGCGCCAGGTCAACGCCGACCACATGGCCGAGGAGGAGACCGACTTCTTCCCGCCCTTCAAGGAGGCCGTCGATGACGAGCAGCGCGAGGCCCTCGGCATGCGCTGGCTGGCCTTCCACGACGAGCACGAGGAGGCCGAAGGCCTGTCCGGCGCCGACGCGAAGGTGGACGAGGTGATCGCGATCGAGGTGCCCGAAGGCGACCCGACCGTCTAGGACGGTGCTTCTCCCGAGCGACGGGACTGGTGTCGGCCGCGGCCGGCCGCAGGCGGTCTGATGCCGGCCCCCTCACCGGAGGGGGCGTCGCGCGTACCCGGCCTCGCCGCGCAGCCGCCGGCCGCGCGAGCCGAAGGACTCCTCGTTCACACCGCGTCGCAGTCCGGGTCGGGTGGGGCGCTCGGCCAGGGACGGAAAGGGCCCGGGCTGGCAGTGCGGGCACCACCAGGTCTCGCGGGAGTAGGGCTGCCCGGTGACCGAATCGCGGAAGGCGACCGGCGTGCCGCACCGGCGGCACGGGCGCTCGGCCCGGCCGTACACCCAGTGGGTCTGGCCTCGGCGGGTGTTGCCGGTGGTGACCTGACCGGGGTGGTCGAGCGAGTGCTGCATCATCCGTCGGGCCAGGCGGACCGTGGCACGGAGGTCGACCTCGCGCACGGGCGTCCAGGGGGAGTGGCCGCGGAGGTAGCAGGTCTCCACGGCCCAGAGGTTGCCGATGCCGGCGAGGTTCTTCTGGTCCAGGAGCGCCTCGACGAGCGGCCGCTCGGGATCGCGCAGCAGTCGCTCGACGGCGACGTCCTCGTCCCACGAGGGCCCGAGCAGGTCGGGCCCGAGGTGGCCCACGACCTCGTCCTCGCGCGCGGTCTCGACGAGCTCGAGCACCGGCATGCGCAGCGCGTACGCCGTCGGGCCGTCGGTGCGCAGGACCAGCCGGATCTCGTCGTCGAAGGTGCGCGGCAGGCGCTTGCCCGGGCCGACCACCTGCCAGGCGCCGTCCATCTTGAAGTGGGTGTGCAACGTCAGGCCGCCGCTGAAGCGGGTGAGCATGTGCTTGCCGACGGAGTCGAACGCGGTGATCGTGCGGCCGGCCAGGTCGGCCGTGGCGAGCTGCGGAACGCGGAAGTCGCTGCTCACCACGACGCGGCCGACGAGGTGCCCGCGCATTCGCCGGGCGGCCTTCCAGACGCTGTCTCCCTCGGGCACGTCTCCATGGTGCTCGCCGGCTACCGGTCCTGCCGCCGCGATGAGCAGCTGCGGCCGGTCGGTGGAGCGGGGCATCTCCTGCAGCAGGCGTTGCCCCGGAGGCAGCCCCGAGGCCCGCCGTGGCACGTAGCGCGTCATGTCGTCTGTCCGACCTGGTCAGGTGCCCCGATGGCGGCCGCGGAGGCGGGCAACCGATCGTCGCCCGTCGTCCTCGCCCACCGTGCCCTTGAGCACCGTTCCGTACCGGTGTTCGGTGGTCACCAGAGCCGTTGAGGCGGGGAAGGAGGAGCGCTGCCGCGCTGAGCTGCCGAACGGGCAGTCGAGCTGGTCGGAGCGTGGAGCGGGTGACCGGGATCGAACCGGCATGGCCAGCTTGGAAGGCTTGGGACCTCAGACCCCATCCTTGCTGCTCAGCGCCGAATCAGGCGGCAGTCGTGCCTTCCGTGTGCCTTTAGTGCCTTCATGCACTCAGTCCCGCAGGGTCTGTCCTGGGAGCTCGCCTTGCAGGTCGCGCCGCGCGTGTTCCAGCCGTACCCGGCGCAGGTGGCCGAGTGGTGTGGCCGGCCAAGGTCCGGGGGTGACGTCGACGGTCATGGTCGCGCCCTCCCGCGTGACGTCGCGGCACGCACCCGGCGCACCTTCCCCGGACGACGCCCGAGCGGCGAGGTGAACGTCGCCGCGCGCGGTGACGCCGGGCCGATCAGCTCTTGTTCCCCGGCTCGTTGCGGCGGGTCTCGAAGGTCGCGTGGCCGTTGGGGCACGGCGGGATCTCGTGCCCCTGGGTCACGTGGACCTTTTCGCTGCAGTGGGCGCAGTAGAAGTCGCCGGTCTTCTGCGCCTTCTCTCCGGCGTGGGCGGCCATGGACACCTCCTGGTGTGGTGGTGGAGTCGAGCGCTGGCGCCGGTCAGCGCACGGCGAGCCCGCCGCCCTGTGCCCGACTGTCTGGGTCGATGCCGAGGTCGCGGAGACGGTCGGCGTCGCGCACCGTGTCGACCTCCACGTCGAGTTCCTCCTCGGCTCTCCGTGCCTGGTCGGGTCGGCCGCCGGCGTGCAACGCCTGGACGACGTGGGATCTGTCGACGTTCATGTGGTGCCTCCTCGAGGCGGTCGGGCCGCCGGGTTGTGCCGTCATACGGTGCCGGCCTCGCGCCTGGCCCGGGCATCGCTGGGGGAGGGACTGCGCGGGCGACCGCGCGCCCTTCCCGTCGGCAGGACGTCGTCAGGACGAGGGATCGAGGGCGACCTTCGTCCAGCCGGTCTGCCGCTGGTCGAAGGTCTCGTAGGCGTCGAGCACCGAGGGCATGTCGCCGACCTGGGTGAGGACCGTGGAGGGGTCGATGGCGCCGGTGCGGACCAGGTCGAGCAGGTGCGGGATGTAGCGGCGGTGGTTGCAGTTGCCCATCTTCACGGTGAGGTTCTTGTTCATCGCCGCACCGGTGGGGAAGCTCGTCATCTGCGGCGGGTAGACGCCGATGATCCCGATGCTGCCGGCCTTGGCGACGGCCTCCACGGCCCACTGCAGCGACTGGCTGGGCGCGTCGCCCGGCACCCAGGTGTCGCCCTGCGGGGCCTGCTCCGGGGCTACCTGCGACCGCTCCTGGTCGAACTGCTCCGCCTGCTGTTCGGCGGCCTCGGCAGCCGGCCCGCTCTTCGGCCGCTGCGCGTCGACGCCGACCGCGTCGATCACCCGGTCGACGCCGATGCCACCGGTGAGCTCTTTGACGACGGCCACCGGGTTCTCGGCGTTGAAGTCGATCGCCTCCGCTCCGCGTGCTCGCGCCTGGTCCAGCCGGCTGCCGATGCCGTCGACCACGAGGACGCGCCCGGCCCCCTGCTGGAAGGCGCTCGTGACGGCGAACTGCCCGACCGGTCCGGCGCCGAGCACCAGCACGGTGTCGCCGTCGCCGACCTCGGCCAGCCGGGCGCCGAACCAGGCGGTCGGGTAGATGTCGGACAGCATGATCGCCGCGTCGTCGCCGACCTCCTCGGGCACCCAGACGGGGCCGACGTTCGCGTACGGGATGCGGGCGTACTGCGCCTGCAGACCGTCGACGGGGCCGGTGGTCTGCGGTCCCCCGAAGAAGCACGTCCCTGCGCCGGGCCCGTTGGGGTTGGCGTTGTCGCACTGGGCGTAGTACCCGGCCCGGCAGTACGAGCAGGTGCCGCAGGCGACGGTGGAGGGGATGACGACACGGTCGCCCGGCCGCAGGTTCCGCACATTGGGGCCCACCTCGCGGACGACGCCCACCGCCTCGTGCCCGAGGATCGTTCCCTCGACCATGCCGGCCATCGTGCCGCGCACGAAGTGCAGGTCGGTGCCGCAGATCGCGCTCGCGGTGATCTCCACGATCGCGTCCGTCGGGTCCTGGATGGTCGGGTCGGGGACGTCGTCGAGCCGGATGTCCCCGACGCCGTGCCACACGACAGCCTTCATGCGGTGCCTCCTGGGGGAGTCTTCGAGGAGGCCCGCCGCTGCTGAGCAGGCCCTTGCGGTCGGACACCTCGCGAAGTGGATCGCGGACAAGGCCCCGCTACCCGCCAGATCAGTGAGCAACCGCCACGACTGTGCGGGGATGGCGGCCCGGGTCCCGGCCTGGGCTTCGCGCCGGCGGCCACCCTCCGCCCCTCGCTGGGACGGCACTCGGAGGTGGGGCCATGCCGACTGATCGACGGCCCGCAGACCTTCCGCCGGCCAGCATGTCCTCCAAGCCGATGCGGATCCGTCCGGTTCATAGCCCGTGGTCAGCGGTCCGAACGGGTGCTGCGCCGGGAGACTCAAGAGAACTAGAGGCCCTGTTCGCCATGTCCCGTCCGACCACTCTCCGCGTGCCCTGGCGCGATGGAACCGGTGCTCCTCCGGATCAGGCTCTTGTTCTTCTTGGCCAGGCGGTATGCGTTGGCCACCCACACTGCGAACACCAGTGCGATGACGACCACCGCGACCGTGATCCAGACCCACATGTGCGGACCTCCTCCACCGGGGACTCCCTACCCCACGAGCACGGCGCTGCTTCTCCGCGCCCGTCGTCGTCCTACCCCGCGGTCCACGGGGTACGCCGGTCCCGGGGGAAGGGCCGGGCAGCCCGCTATTTCCTGCAACCGCATCAAGGCGATCACCGACCTCGCCGCCGCGTACGAGATCAGGATGAGGGCTCTGGAGGGTGTAGATCGCGTGTCGCGCCTTCCTCGCGACTGGCACGGCGCGCCGTCTCCTCGAGCGGACCCGGTGATCTGCAGCGGGTGAGGGGCCGGAGCACTGGGGGACCCGGGCTGACCTCACCCCCCGTGGGCAGGGCAGACCGGCGCCGAGCTCGGTCCCACGCTGAGCCGGTGACCACCTCCTACGGCCGGGAGGATGTCCAGATCGCTCGGGAGGTGCGGGGCCTGCTCGCCTGAGCAGGCCCCGCATATCCGGATCACGGTGGTCAGGAGGCGCGGTCGGGGTGCAGCAGGACCTTGGTCCAGCCCTCGTCCCGGTCGTCGAAGTGGCGGTAGCCGTCGACGGCTTCGTCCAGCCGCAGCTCGTGGCTGACGATCCACGACGGCGTCGCCCGGCCGCTGGTGATCAGGTCGCGCAGCTGGCGGTTGTACCGCTTGACCGGCGCCTGGCCGGTGCCCATGGACTGACCTTTCGTGAAGAAGGTGCCGTACTGCCAGGGGATCCGGCCCTCCTTGGCCAGGTCGGTCGCGGCGCCGGGGTCCTGTGGCATGTAGACGCCGACGACGCCGATGCCGCCGGTCGACCGGACGACCTGCGCGAGGTTGTCCAGCACCAGCTCGGGGTGCTCCTGGCCGGAGGGGTCGTGGGCCTGGTAGCCGACCGCCTCGACGCCGCGGTCGACGCCGCGGCCGCCGGTGGCGTCCATGAGCTGCTCGACCGGGTCGTGCGCCGAGAAGTCGATCGGGGTGGCGCCGAACTTCTCGGCCAGGGCCAGCCGGTCGGTCTCCTTGTCGACCACGAAGACGTGGGAGGCGCCGCGCAGCATCGCGCTGTGTGCAGCCATCAGGCCGACCGGCCCGCCACCGAACACGGCGACCCGGTCACCGGGCTGGAAGCCGGACAGCTCCACGCCGTGCCAGCCGGTGGGGAAGATGTCCGACAGCATCGTGTAGTCGTTCTCGTGCTCGCTGCCTTCGGGCAGCTTGAGCAGGTTGACGTCGGCCCACGGCACGCGCAGGTACTCGGCCTGGCCGCCGTCGTAGGGGCCCATGTTCGCGTAGCCGTAGGCGGCGCCGTCCATCCCCTCGGTGGGGTTGGCTTGCAGGCAGAACGACGTCCAGCCGGTCTGGCAGTTGCGGCAGGTGCCGCAGGCGATGTTGAACGGGACGGAGACCCGGTCGCCCACCTTGATGCGGTCGACGGCGTCACCGACGGCCTCGACGATGCCCATGTTCTCGTGGCCGAGGACCTTGCCCTCCTCCACGCTGGTGCGGCCCTCGTACATGTGCAGGTCTGAGCCGCAGATGTTCGTGGTGGTGATGCGGACGACGGCGTCAGTGGGCGCCTGGATCGTCGGGTCGGGCACCTCCTCGACGGCGACGCTCTTTGGGCCGCGGTACACGACAGCCTTCACGGGTGGACCTCCTGGAACTGTGGGGGAGCGGTGTACGCACGAGAGCGCGCGAGGACACCGCGGACGCGGCAGCGGCGGCTCGTATTAGGACCGGTGCCGGACCCCGGGACTACCCAGGACTGGTTGGCACACGCACCGATCCAGGCGTGTACCTGCGGGGGCGAGGGGTAGGTGGTGCACGACGGACCACCTGCTGAGGCAGGGACCGGCCGCCGAGACCAGGTGTGTGCCGGCCGTCCCCAGACCCGACCCGCGAGGAGCACTCCGTGGCGCTGTCCTACCCGACCCAGCCCGGCGACATCGACCACTTGATCGCCGACGACCACGCCGTCGTCGAGCGGCAGTTCCAGCACCTGGAGGCCGGCCGCGGCAACCGCCGGGTGCTGGTGGACCAGATCTCACTGGAGCTGGCGCTGCACGCCTTCGCCGAGGAGACCGTGCTCTACCCGATCTGGCCCGAGGTCGGCATGACCGACGAGCACGACGACGCCGAGCACGAGCACCAGCAGATCAAGGAACTGCTCGTCACCCTCGGCCGGACCGAGCCCGGCGAGGCCGAGTTCGAGCAGGCGCTGACCAAGCTGATGGAGGTCACCCGCCACCACGTGCACGACGAGGAGGACGAGGAGCTGCCGGAGTTCCGGCGCAAGGCCGGGCCCGAGCGCATGGCGCAGCTGGGCAGGGAGTTCCTCGCCGCGAAGCGCCAGGCGCCCACCCGGCCGCACCCGCACGCCCCCGACGAGGGTATCGCCGAGCGCATCGCCGGCTTCCTCGCCAAGCCCCTGGACCAGGTGCGCGACCTGCTCTCGGGCAAGCAGAAGGAGATGGCCACCGACCCCTCGGGCCTGCTCACGCCGCAGGCGCAGGCGATCACCGACGCGCACTCCTCACTGGGACCGCTGCCCTTCGAGATCCTCGAGCCCGACCAGGCGCGCAAGCAGCCCGGCCCGGACGACGCCGTCAAGAAGGTCATGGCCGACAAGGGCATCGAGGGACCCGAGCCGGTGGGCTCGGTCGAGGACCGGATGATCCCCGACGGCGCCGACGGGCAGATGAAGGTGCGGATCTACACGCCGGCGCAGGCGCCGGCCGGTCCGCTGCCGGTCATCGTGTGGATCCACGGCGGCGGCTGGGTGCTCTTCGACATCGACACCTACGACGCCTCGTGTCGCGGTCTGGCGAACAAGGCCGGTGCAATCGTGGTCAGCCCCGACTACCGGCGGGCACCCGAGGCGGTGTTCCCGGCCTCCCACGACGACGTCCTCACCGCGTACCTGTGGACCGTCGCGCACGCCGCCGAGCTGGGCGGCGATCCCGGCCGGATCGGCATCGGCGGCGAGTCCGTGGGCGGGAACATGGCGCCGGCGACCGTCCTGCAGCTGGCCGAGGCAGGCGAGCCGCTGCCGGCGGCCGTGGTCTGCGTCTACCCCCTGACCACCGGCGAGCAGTTCGGCGAGTCGATGGACGACGCCGCCGACGGCCGCCCGCTGAACCGCCCGCTGCTGTCGTGGATGGCGATGCACGCCTTCCAGGGCGTCCCGGAGGGGGCGAAGGATCCGCGCGTGGACCTGCTGGGCTGGTCGTCCGAGCAGCTGGCGCAGATGCCGCCGACGCTGGTGATCACCGACGAGCGGGACGTGCTGCGCAGCCAGGGGCAGGAGTTCGCCCGCAAGCTGGAGGCCGCGGGAGTGCCGACCACGCACCGGTACTACGCCGGTGTGATGCATGAGTTCTTCGGCGCCGCCGCCGTCCTGGACGAGGCCGAGCAGGCCCAGCGCGAGGCGGCGCAGCACTTCACGCGCGCCTTCGGCGTCGCCGTGGCAGCCCCGTGACGGGGCAGCCGGCCGTCCACGAGACCATCAGCGGGCTGGAGGTCGTCCACACCTTCACCGGCGCGATGCCCACCGGCGTCACGGTGTCGCACACCGGCCGGGTGTTCGTCTGCTACCCGAAGTGGGGCGACGACGTCGGCTTCACCGTCGGCGAGCTGCGCGACGGCGAGGAGGTGCCCTACCCGAGCCAGCAGCAAAACGACAACGTCAGCGACGCCGACCCCGAGCGGTTCGTGTCGGTGCAGAGCGTCGTGGTCGACCCCGCCGACCGGTTGTGGGTGCTCGACACCGGCAGCCCGATGTTCCAGCCCACCGAGCACGGCGGGCCGAAGTTGGTCTGCGTCGACCTGACCTCCGACGAGGTCGTGCAGACCATCTTCATCCCGACCGACGTCGCGCTGCCGACCACCTACCTCAACGACGTCCGCTTCGACCTGCGCCGAGGGGAGGGCGGGACGGCGTTCATCACCGACTCCTCCGACTCCGGGCCGAACGGCATCATCGTGGTCGACCTGGCCACAGGGAGGTCGTGGCGGCGGCTGCACGAGCACCCGAGCACCAAGGCGACGACGCCGCCGGACCTGCGCATGGTCGTCGAGGGGATCGAGTTCCTGGAGCGCTCGCCCGACGGCGCGACCTCGCCGGTGACGATGGGCGCCGACGGCATCGCGATCGCCGCCGACGGCAGCCGCCTGTACTACTGCCCGCTGGCCGGGCGCCGCTGGTACAGCGTCTCGGTGGACGTCCTGGTCGACCGCAACCAGGACGACGACGCCGTCGCGGCCACCGTCCGGGACGAGGGCGACAAGGGCTGCGTCAGCGACGGCCTGGAGACCGACGACCAGGGGCGGCTCTACGTCACCGACGGCGAGCACGACGCGATCCACCGCCGGCTGCCCGACGGCAGCTGGGAGACCGTCGTCCACGACCCTCGCCTGCTGTGGCCCGACACCATGTCCGTCGCCGCCGACGGGTTCCTCTACGTGACCGCCAACCAGCTGTACCGGCAGGACAAGTACCGCGGGGGGAAGGATCAGCGGCGCAAGCCCTACGTCTTGTTCCGGACGCCGATCGACGCCGGGCCGGTCCGCCTGCGCTGAGCCGGCTCTGCGATGAGCAGGGCGGCACCACTACGCGCCGTTCGGTGGGGGTAGCCGGGCAGCATGTGGTTCGACTCCTGGTCCGACCTCGGCCGCGTGCTCGCGGTCGGGGCCAGCGCCTACCTGACCGTGGTGGTGGTGCTGCGCTCGTCCGGCAAGCGGACGCTGGCCAAGCTCAACGCGTTCGACCTCGTCGTGACGGTCGCGCTCGGCTCGACGCTGGCCACGATCCTGCTCAACAGCGATGTCAGCTGGGCCGAGGGGGCGCTCGCTCTGGTGGTCCTGGCGATGCTGCAGTTCCTGGTGGCCTGGGTGACCGTCCGACGGCCGGGCCTGCGCGGGATCGTGACGGCGCGACCGACCCTGCTGTTCCGGGACGGTTGCGCCATCACCGCGGCGCTGAAGGAGCAGCGGGTGACGATGGACGAGATCCGCCAGGCCGTCCGCGCCACCGGCTCCGGCGACCTGTCGGCGATCGCCGCGGTGGTCCTGGAGAGCGACGGTTCGCTCAGCGTCATCCCGGCGGAGAAGGTCGGCGACTGGTCCAGCCTGACGGGCATCGGGGGAGCGGCGCGCACCGACGTGTGAGCGGGGGCCGGCTCGGGCACCCGGTGGACGCCACGATCTGGAGGAGGACCCGATGCGCCCGAGTGACCGGTGCCGCCGGATCGCGGCTCCCTGACGCTCGTGGCCGCTCTGCTCCTTGCACACCTCGTCCTCGCCGCGGCCGCCGCGGCGCTGACTCCGCGGGTGGGCTCACGGGCGCTGCTGGTCGGGGCGCTCGCCCCGGCCGCGTCCTTCGCCTGGCTCGTCGCCGCCGCGCCGGACGTCCTCGCTGGGCGCCCCCGCCGGTCCGACTGGACCTGGGCGGAGACCCTCGACCTCGAGGTGCCGCTGCGCCTGGACGGGCTCTCGCTGCTCCTGGGGCTCGTCGTCACCGGCGTCGGCACGCTGGTGCTCCTCTACGGCGTCCACTACTTCGCCGACCGGCGGCACGGGATGGTCCGGACCACCGCCGTCCTCGTCCTGTTCGCCGGCGCGATGCTCGCGCTGGTCCTGGCCGACAACGTGCTGGCCCTGTACGTGGCCTGGGAGCTCACGACGGTCTGCTCGTTCCTGCTGATCGGGGACGAGGGTCGCGACGGCGAGCACCGGTCGGCCGCGCTGCGCGCCCTGCTCGTGACCACCGGCGCGGGCTTCGCGCTCCTGCTGGGGCTGCTGCTCCTCGGGGACGCGGCGGGCACCTACCGCCTCTCGGAGATCGTGGCCGCGCCCCCGACCGGGGCGCAGGCCGCCACCGCCGTCGTCCTCGTGCTGGTCGGTGCGCTGGCCAAGTCCGCCCAGGTGCCGTTCCACCCCTGGCTCCCGGCGGCGATGGTCGCGCCGACCCCGGTCAGCGCCTACCTGCACGCCGCGGCCATGGTGAAGGCGGGCATCTACCTGGTCGCCCGGCTCGCCCCGGCCCTCGCCGAGGTGCTGCCGTGGCGACCGATCGTGCTGGCGGTCGGTGTGGCCACCATGCTCCTGGGCGGCTGGCGGGCGCTGGCCCAGACCGACCTGAAACGGCTGCTGGCCTACGGCACGATCGCCCAGCTCGGGTTCCTGCTGGTCCTGCTCGGTGCGGGGACCCGCACCGCGGCCCTGGCCGGCGCCGCGATGCTGCTCGCGCACGCAGCGTTCAAGGCGACCCTCTTCCTGGTCGTCGGCATCATCGACCACGAGGCCGGCACCCGGGACCTGCGTGAACTGACCGGCGTCGGCCGGCGCGCTCCCGGCCTCGCCGTGGTCGCCGGGCTGGCCTGCCTGTCGATGGCCGGGTTGCCGCCGACCATCGGCTACCTGGGCAAGGAGGCCGCCTTCGAGGCGTTCGTCGAGCCCGGGACCGGGCACGGCTGGGTGCTGGCGGGGATCGTCGCCGGTTCGGTGCTCACCGTGGCCTACACCCTCCGCTTCCTGTGGGGCGCCTTCGCCGACCGGCCTGGCGTCGAGCCGCGTCTGGAGCGCCGGCCGCCCCTGTCCTTCGTCGCGCCGGCGGCGGTGCTGGGCGCGGCCGGCGTCGTGCTCGGTCTCCTGCCGTCGGTGGTCGACGCGCTCGCCAGCGGGCACGCCGACGCCTATCCGGTGGAGCACAGCTACCACCTGGCGCTGTGGCACGGGTTCTCCCCGCCGCTGTTCCTGTCGCTGGTCACGCTGGTGGCCGGGGCGGCGCTGCACCTCGCGCGGGACCGTGTCGATGCCGCTCGGGGAGCGGTGCCGCCGGTGCCGTCCGCCGAGGGCGCGCAGGACGGGGTGGCGCGTGGCGTGCTCGCCGCGGCGGGAGGGCTCACCCGGAGCACCCAGGTCGGCTCGCTGCCGGGCTACCTGCTCGTCGTGCTGCTCGCGGTGTGCCTCGGCCCCGGGGGTGTGCTGCTGGTCCAGGTCGGGCTGCCGGAGCGGTATCGGGCCTGGGACACCCCGGCGCAGGCGCTGATCGGTGTCGCCGTCGTCATCGCGGTGGTCGGGGTGGTCCGGATCCACCGCCGGATCGTCGCCGTCCTCGTCCTGTCGGCGGTCGGCTACTCCGTCGCCTTGCTGTTCCTCCTGCACGGCGCCCCGGACCTCGCGCTGACCCAGGTGCTGGTCGAGACGGTCACCCTGCTGGTCTTCGTCCTGGTCATCCGGCGGATGCCGGCGGAGGTCCGGCATCCGCCGGAGGTGCTGCGCGGGGTGCGCGCCGTCGTCGCGCTCATGGTCGGGGCGCTGGCGACGCTGGCCACGCTGACCATCAGCGCCCGGCGCGTGCCGTCCCGTTCCACCGAGGGCTACTTCGCCGAGGCGCCGGCCGAGGGCGGCCCGAACGTCACCAACCTGATCATCAGCGAGTTCCGGGCGCTGGACACCCTGGGCGAGGTCACCGTGCTCGCGATCGCCTCGACCGGCGTCGCGAGCCTGGTGCTCGTCACGAGCCGGCTCCGTGGCACCCCGCGGGGCGGACACGACCGGCCGGGCCGCGCGGAACGGGAAGCGGAGAAGGAGGACGCGCGATGACCGACGCCCATCGGCGGCCGGCGGCCGCGCCCCGCGCGCGCCTGCTCCCCGCCGCCGACCGGCAGGACGCCGGAGAGCGATCCCTGCAGCTGGAGGTCCTCGCCCGGCTGGCCCACCCGAGCATCCTCGTGGTGGCGGTCTACCTGCTGGTCGTGGGCACCCACCACCCCGGCGGCGGCTTCGCCGCCGGCCTCGTCGCCGGGCTCGGCCTGGTGCTGCGCCGGCTCGCCGGCGGCCCCAAGGAGCTCACCGCGGCCACCCCGCTGCCTCCGGGACTGCTCCTGGGCATCGGGCTCCTGCTCGTGGCCGGCTACGCGGGCACGGGGGTCCTGGTCGCCGGGGAACTGCTGGCCGGAGCGGTCTGGAGCGTGGACGCGGGGTTCCTCGGGCACGTGGAGATCCCCTCGGCGCTGGTGTTCGAGCTCGGGGTCGCGCTGATCGTCGTCGGCCTCACGCTCGACGTCCTCCGCACGCTGGGGGTCGACGAGCCCTCCGAGGAAGACGCCGAGGAGACGACGTGAGCGCCGGCAACCTGACCCTGTCGTTGCTCGTCGGCGTCCTGTTCGCCGGTGGCAGCTACCTCCTGCTGCAACGCAGCCTCCTGCGCGTCGTCCTCGGCTTCGCCCTGTGGGGGCACGCGGCCAACCTGGTCCTGCTGGTCGCGGGCGGGCCGGCGGGGCACGCACCCGTCGCCGGGGAGACGACGCCGGAGGCGGCGGCGGACCCACTGCCGGAGGCCATGGCCGTCACGGCGGTCGTCATCACCCTCGCGGTCACCGCGCTCCTGCTAGCGCTGGCCGACCGGAGCGTGACGCTGCGCGGGGACGACGACGTGCCCGATGCCGTGGAGGACGCCCTCGCCGGTGGCGACGACCGGGGCTCGATGGAGGAGACCCGGTGAGCACCACCACGCTGCTGTCAGTCCCCGTGGTGCTGCCGCTGATCGGAGCGGCACTCTCCCTCGTTCTCAGCCCCCGCCCGGCGGTACAGCGGGTGCTCGGCCTGGCCGTGCTGACCGCCGTGCTGCTCGACGCCGTCTGGCTGCTCCTCCGCGTCGACGCAGCCGACCGGCTGGTCCTGCACGCCGGTGGTCACGCGCCACCGCTGGGCATCACCCTGGTCGCCGACCGCTTCTCGGCCCTGGCCCTGCTGGTCGCCGTGGTCGTGTGTCTGGCCGTCATGCTCTACGCGATCGGCCAGGGGAGCGCCGAGAAGCGCATCGAGAACGTCCCCTCGGTCTTCCACCCGACCTACCTGGTGCTGCTGGCGGGCATCGCGCTGGTGCTGCTCACCGGCGACCTGTTCACGCTCTTCGTCGGGTTCGAGGTCATGCTTATGGCCAGCTACGTGCTGACCACACTCGGACCCACGGTCGAGCGGGTGCGGGCCGGCATGATCTACGTCAGCACCAGCCTCACCGCGACGATCCTGCTGCTGACCACCATCGGGCTGGTCTACGCCCTCACCGGCACGGTCAACCTCGCCCAGCTCGCCGACGCCGTGCAGCAGCTGCCCGCCGGCCTGCGTGAGTTCCTCGGCCTGATCCTGCTCACCGTGCTGGGGATCAAGGCGGCGATGGTGCCCCTGCACTGGTGGCTGCCCGACAGCTACCCAGCCGCGCCCGCCCCCGTCACGGCGGTCTTCGCGGCGCTGCTGACCAAGGTCGCCGTCTACGCGATCGTCCGCACCCAGACGCTGCTGTTCCCCCGGGACGAGCCCTGGGTGCTGCTGCTCGTACTGGCCGCGGTCACGATGCTGGTCGGCGTGCTGGGCGCCCTCGTCCAGGACGACCTCAACCGCGTGCTGTCGTTCACCCTGGTCTCGCACATCGGGTTCATGCTCTTCGGCCTGGCGATGTCCTCGGTCGCCGGCCTCACCGGCACGATCCTCTACTTCGTCCACCACATCACGGTCCAGTCGGCGCTGTTCCTGGTGGCCGGCCTGGCCGAACGGCGACGGGCCAGCACCGCGCTGTCCGAGCTTGGTGGGCTCGCCCGGAGTGCGCCGGTGGTCGCCGTGCTGTTCCTCGTGCCGGCGTTGAGCATCGGCGGCATCCCGCCGCTGGCCGGGTTCATCGGCAAGCTCGGCCTGCTCCAGGCGGCGGTCGGTGGCGCCTCGGCAGGAGTGCTGGTGGTCGCGGCCGTCGCGCTGGTGACCAGCCTGCTCACCCTCGCGGCGATGGGCCGGGTCTGGCTCATGGCGTTCTGGGGCGAGTCGCCCCGGGAGGAGCCCGACGGCGGGTCGGGGACGACGACGGCCACCCGGCGCGCCTCGGGACTCATGACCACCGCCGCTGCCCTGGCCGTCACGGCGGGTGTGGCCCTCGCCGCGGCCGCTGGTCCGCTGTCGGCCTACGCCGGCCGGGCTGCGGACGACCTCGTCGACCGCGAGGGGTACCGGGCCGCCGTCCTGGGGGAGGGAGCGGCGCCATGACCGACCGGATCGCGCTGACCGTCTGGCTGTTCGTGGTGTGGGTGCTGCTGTGGGGCGTGCTGACACCGGCGGTGCTGCTGTCCGGCCTCGTCGTCGCGCCACTGTGCCTGGCGCTCTGCCGGCTCCCCGCCGTCCGGCTGACGTCCCGTCCCCGGCTCGGCCCCTCCCTGCGAGCACTGGGGCGTTTCGCGGTCGAGGTCGTGACCACATCGGCGCAGGTCGCGTGGACGGTGGTACGCCGTGGCCCGGCCACCCGCTCGGCCATCATCGAGCTGAAGCTGCCCGCGTCCACCGACCCGCATCCGGACCTGCTGGTCTCGACGGTGGCCAACCGCCTGTCCCTGGTGCCGGGCACGCTCGTGGTCGACATCGACCGCCCCTCGGACACCTTGTACGTCTACGTCTTCGACGTCCGCTCGGAGCAGGACCTCACGGTGGCTCGCCTGGCGGCCGCCCGTGCGGTGGACGACGTGCTGGCGGCGGTCGGGCACCAGAGCGCCGACCGGGAGGAGAGCCGGTGACCGCGGTGCTGTTCGTCACCGGGGGGCTGCTGCTGGTCGCGGCGCTCCTGACCCTGTTCCGATTGCTGCGCGGACCCTCGGTCTACGACCGGCTGGTCGCACTGGACCTGTTCGTCGTCATCCTCCTCGGCGGCATCCTGGTCGAAGCGCTCGGGCGGAGAGAGCCGGCCAACGTCGTCCTGCTGGTCGTGGTGGCCCTGGTCGGCTTCCTCAGCACCGTGTCGGTGCTCCGCTTCGACGTGGAGGACCCCCGGTGACCGCCACGGAGATCGTCGCGTCGGTCCTGCTCGTGAGCGGGGGACTGCTCGCCGTCCTGGCCGCAGTGGGGCTGGTCCGCCTGCCGGATGTCGCGGCACGGCTGCAGGCGGCCACGAAGGTGCAGGTCCTCGGTCTGGTGCTGCTGACGGCGGGGACGGCGGTGCTGGTGCCGGCCGCCGAGGCGTTGAAGCTGGGCCTGGTCGTCCTCTTCCAGCTGGCCACCGCGCCCGTCCTCGCCCAGCTGGTCGGACGCGCCGCGCACCGGGCGGGGGTCGGCGAACCCCTCGCGCGGGACGCCCTCCGTGATCGGGAGGAACGGTGAGCGTCAGGGCCGCTGACGAGGTCCCTGTTCAACGGGCTCACCCTGGTTGCGGACACCCCGTAGCCGGTTGACCGCCGACGCCCCCGCCGTCACGAGCACGACCGCGAGGAGGATGACCCCCAGCTCACCGGGTTTGTTGAGCAGGCCGAGCCCCACGATGAGCGTGGTCGCCCCCGCCGGCGGGTGCGGCATGTCGATGGCCTGGAGCACGAACGACGTCAGCCCCAGCGCCAGTGCCGCGGCGAGCACGAACTGCCAGTTGACACCGGTGCGGATCACCGGCGGCGCGCCGGTCAACCCGGTGACGACGAGAGCGAGGTAGCCGGCGGCCACGCCGACGGCGTGCCCGACGATCACGTTGCGGGGCCGGGCCGCCGGTTGCCGTGGCGTCTCGGTCATCACCATGAGGGTGGGTCCGAGGCTGGGGAACAGCCACGGCTGGTGGAGCACGAGGCCGACCACCCCCGCGCAGGCGAGGACGATCGCCGACACCAGGCCCGCGTAGGTCCCGGTCCGCACGCCCGCTCGGTTGATCACCGACTGCACCCGGGGCGCAGCGGTCCTGGGGACGAAGGGATCATCGGGCGAGGACCAGCGTCTGGGGTGCGGCCTGCTTGGACCGGGTCCGCAGCCATCCCTGCTGGATGCTCGCCTCGCGCGCGCACCGCTGGCTGACGGCCAGCATGTCCCGGTCGTGCAGGGCAGCGCCGGCCTGCTGCAGCAGGTCCCAGGTCAGCTCGGCGAAAGCGGCCTGTACGTAGAGGTCCTGCAGATCGCGGAGCAGCCCGAGGGGGCCGGGGCGGGCCTCGCTGAGCACCCGCGTGCCCAGCCGGTCGGCGGCTCCGCCGGTGTCGGTGGATCCGTAGCGCTCCCGGAGCGGCGCCAGCGCTACCCGCCGTCCCTCGCACTGCGCGGCGAGGTTGTGGCAGATGTCGTGGATGTCGGGCTCCTCGGCGTGGCCCTCGGCCGCGGTGCGGAAGCCGGTCGCGAGGTCCTGCTCGGCCTGGTCGAGGAGTGTCAGCACGGCGGTCAGGTTCACGACAGCTCCTCGCTCGCGGCCTTGGGGGGCTCCACCGGCGCGATGTCCTCGCGGACGACGACCCCGCCGCGTCCCCTCGTCGGGGGCACCGCGGCAGGGTCCACGGGTGCCGAGGCAGTCGTGGTCGGCGCCGGCGCCGGCCCGTCGCCGGAGCCGAGGCGCTCGACGCGGACCGCCGCGAACTTGAACAGCGGCTGTTTGGACACCGGATCCCACTGGGTCCTGGTGAGCTCGTTCGCGGCCGTGGGCTCGTCGGAGGACGGTGGCTGGTCCGCGTCCGGCCCCCGGGCTCCGTAGTGGAACGGTGCGAAGACCACGCCGGGACGCCCGCCGGCGATCCGGGCGGCGGCGACGATGTGCCCACGCCGGCTGACCACCCGCACCCGGTCGCCCTCCGAGACGCCCAGGGAGTGCGCGTCCTCGGCGGCGAGCTCGATCCACATGGTCGGCGCGGCGGCCTGCAGCTGCGGTGCCCGACCGGTGCGGGTCCGCGTGTGGAACTGGTACACCGTGCGGCCGGTCGTGTACCGCAACGGGTACTCGTCGTCGGGTTCCTCGGGAGAAGGGACGTAGTCGGCGCCCTTGAGCAACGCACGGCCGTCCGGCGCCAGAGCGGCGTAGTCGGCGGCGCTGACGGCGGCACCGGTGAGCAGGTCGTGGCCGTAGGTCTCGGCCGCCTCCGAGGCGGTCGGGAACACGCCGTCCGAGTACAGGCGCACCGTCCCGTCGGGCGCCTCGTCGTTGCACGGCCACGGGACCCCGCTGCCGCCGCGGAGCTGGTCGTAGCTCAGCCCGGTGTAGTCGCACAGCCGTCCGCGGGTGCAGTCCCGCCAGGCGTCGAAAGCCTCCTCGGGGGTGCTCCACGGGGGCAGCGGACGGCCGGAGCGGTCGCGGAAGTCCATGCGCCGGGCATAGTCGAGGAAGATGTCGAGGTCGCTGCGAGCCTCCCCGGGCGGGTCGACGGCCTTCTCGGACAGGTGCACGGTCCGGTTGACGTTGGTGAACGTCCCCTGCTTCTCGCCCCACCCAGCGGCGGGGAGGACGACGTCGGCGAACTCCGTCGTCTCGTTCTCGTACAGGTCCTGGACGACGACGAACAGCTCGTCGGAGGCCAGGATGCGCCGGATGCGCCCGCTGTCGGGCATCGAGACCGCCGGGTTGGTGGCGCTGATCCACAGCAGGCCGATGGATCCCTGCTCGGCGTACCGGAAGATCTGCATCGCGTGTGTCGGGGGAGACCAGCTCGGGATCTTCAGCGGGTCGACGTCCCACAGCCGGGCCAGTTCCGCGATGTGGCGGGGGTTGTCCCAGTTGCGGAACGCGGGCATGTCCCCGTCCGCGCCGCACTCGCGGGTGTTCTGCGCCGTCGGCTGCCCGTTCATCTGCAGGATCCCGCCACCGGGCTTCCCGATCATGCCGCGCAGCAGGTGCAGGTTGTTCACCCCGCAGGCCGCGGCGGTCGCCTGGTGGGACTGATAGAAGCCCTCGAGCACCGTGGACAGCACCCGGTCCGAGGTCCCGAAGATCTCCGCGGCGCGCCGGACGTCGTCGGCGGGGACGTCGCACACCTCGGCGGTCCGCTCGGGCGTCCACGGCTCGACCGTGGCGACGAGATCCTCGAGACCGCAGGTGTGCGCTGCGACGTAGTCCTCGTCGACCCAGCCACGGTGCACGATCTCGCGCAGGATGCCGTTGACCAGCGCCTGGTTGGTGCCGTTGCGGAGGGCCAGGTGGACGTCGGCCTCGCGGGCCACGGCGGTGCGGCGCGGGTCGACGCACACGAGCGCCGGGCGGTCGGGGCCGTGCAGCCGGTCGAGGACGCGCATCCACAGCACCGTCTGCGTCTCGGCCATGTTGTGGCCCCACAGGAACATCGCCTCGCACCAGTCGATGTCCTCGTAGCTGCCCGGCTGGCCGTCGGAGCCGAAGCTCTCCTTCATCGCGGCGGCCGACGTCGCCGTGCAGAGCCGGGTGTTGCCGTCCATGTGCGGCGTCCCGATGCCGGCCTTCCCGATGACCGCGAGGGTGTAGTACTCCTCGAGGAAGAGCTGGCCGCTGGTGTAGAAGCCGTGTGACAGGGGCCCGCGCTCCTCCAGCAGTGTCCGGCTGCGGTCGACGATCCGGGTCATCGCCGTGCCCCAGTCGGTCTCGACCAGGGTGCCGCCCTCGCGGATCAGGGGTCGCGTCAGCCGGTCGCCGCGGTTCTGGCGCCGGCGCCCCATGCCCTGCCAGCTGCCGAACAACCCCTTCGGGCCCAGCCGGCCGTGGTTCACCGTGTCCACCGCGCGGCCGCGGACGCCGACCATCCGTCCGTCGGCCACAGCGATGTCACAGCCGCAGCCGTTGCTGCACAGGGTGCAGGCCGACTGGACCCACTTCTCCACGTCCCCTTCGGAGACCCCCTCGGCGAGGGCAGTGTCCACCCGCACCGGCCACCGCGTGCCTTTGGCGTGCGGGGTCCGCGTCCCCCAGATGTCGGCGATCCTGTCGACCATGTGATCTCCGTTCGTCAGCGGCGCCGTGCGCTCCGCGTGTGCCCGACCCCGGGCGACCGGGCTGGTTCCGGAGTGGGCGTTCCGGCTCGTCGTCCGCGCCGGTACCCGTGCGGGCCGGGCGGAATCGGTATGCCAGCGCCAGTAGGTGAGCGGTCTCGTCGCTACGCGTTCGTCGGTGCCGTTCGCGGCAGCGGCGGCATCTCCCGGATACCGAAGACGTCCTGCAGCGCGACCCGTGCGGCGTTGTCGCCGCACATGCCGTGCACCGCCGGGCCGGGCGGAGTGGACGAGGAGGCCAGATACCGGCCGGGGATCGGCGTCCGGTAGGTGTTCCAGCGGGGCACGGGACGGGCCAGCATCTGCCGCAGCGTGGCCATGCCGCCGGAGATCTCGCCACCGACGAGGCTCGGGTTGTGCGCCTGCATCTGCGGGGCGGTGAAGGCGTGCCGCTCGAGGATCGTGTCGCGGAAGCCGGGGGCGAACCGCTCGATCTGGGCCTCGATCGCCTCGGTCATGTCGACGTCCGAGCCGTTCGGCACGTGCACGTAGCCCCAGAGGGTGTGCTGCCCGGCCGGTGCGCGGGTCGGGTCGTGCACCGTCGGCTGGACGGCGAGCACGAACGGCCGCTCCGCGATCCGACCGGCGCCGGGCGCCGCCTCGGCTTCGACCATCTCGTCCAGCGTGCCGCCCACGTGCACCGTGCCCGCCCGCCGGACCTCGGGATGGGCCCAGGGCACGGGATCGGTCAGCAACCAGTCGATCTTGAAGACGCCCGGGACGTGCCGGTAGCGGGCGACCGCCCGGCGGTAGGAGTCCGGCAGGCGGTCGCCGGCCATCCGGACGAAGGCCCGGGGAACGACGTCGAGCAGAACGGCCGGGACGCCGTCGAACTCCCGCAGATCGGTCACCTCGTGGCCGGTGACGACCTCGCCCCCCTGCTCCTCGAGTGCGGCCACCATCGCGTCGGCCAGACGCTGCGACCCACCCTCGACGAGCGGCCAGCCGACGTGGTGGGCGAGCGTGCCCTGCAGCAGCCCGAGTCCGCCCGTGATCGCCCGACTCAGCGGAAGCATCCCGTGCAAAGCAGCCCCGGCCAGCAGTGCCCGGGCTTCGTCGGTGCGGAACCACGTGCGGGTCAGCCGCCGGACGTCGGGCAGCCCGTTGAGGCCGAACCAGGCCAGTCCGGGGATGCCTCGGGTGGGGAGTCGCCGGAAGGAGCTCGCCAGGAAGTAGTCGACGACGTCCTGCGCCTGGTGCAGCACCGGCCCCACCAGGCGGCGATAGGCGACCGCATCGGCGTCCATCCCGGCTGCGGTGTCCTCCATCGATCGCCGCGCGATCGCCGCGCGGCCGGCGTCGAGCGGGTGCGCGTAGGGGATCTCCGGGTTCACGAGCCGGACGCCGCGGGAGGCGAGGTCGAACTCGCGGAAGAAGGGGGCGGCGGCGGCCAGCGGGTGTGCCGAGGCGCAGACGTCGTGGACGACGCCGGGGCGGGTGAGTTCCGCCGACTGCAGTCCGCCGCCGGCCACCGGGTTGCGCTCGACCACGCGCACCCGCAGCCCGGCCGCGGCGAGCCGCAGCGCCGCGGCCAGCCCGTTCGGCCCGGCTCCGACGACGACGGCGTCCGGTTGCCCGTTCATGGGGGTTGATGGTGCGGGCCGGGGGTGCGGACGGCGAGGCGGGACCGGCCGGTGGACGCCCGGTCGCCTGCACCGTGCGCTCTCCGTAGGGTGGTGGGCGCAGACCGGCGCCCAGCAACGGCGTCCCGTGCGGCGCGTCCCCCCGGGGGTGCGGCTGGTGCACCTCCGGGGAGTCCCGTGACCCTGACGCCCGAGCGGATCGTCCTCCGCGCGCGCGGCATGGAGAGACCCCGCAAGGGCGGGCGGTTCGCCGATGCGCTGCGGACCACCGACCACAAGCGGATCGGGCAGCTCTACCTGGGGACCAGCTTCGCGTTCTTCCTCGTCGCCGGCTTCATGGCGATGCTCATGCGGGGGGAGCTGGCCCAGCCGGGTCTGCAGTACCTGTCGCCCGAGCAGTACAACCAGCTGGTCACCATGCACGGCACGGTGATGCTGCTGCTGTTCGCCACTCCTCTGGCGTTCGGCTTCGCCAACCTCGTGCTGCCCCTGCAGATCGGCGCACCGGACGTCGCCTTCCCGCGGTTGAACGCGTTCAGCTACTGGTTGTTCCTGTTCGGCGGCCTGATCACCATGTCGGGCTTCCTCATGCCCAGCGGGGCCGCGGACTTCGGCTGGTACGCCTACACCCCGCTGTCGACCGCGGTGCACTCGCCGGGCGCCGGTGGCGACGTGTGGGCCATGGGGCTGGTGGTGTCGGGTCTGGGAACGATCCTGGCCGCGGTCAACATGATCACGACCGTCGTCACGCTCCGGGCCCCGGGCATGACCCTGTTCCGGATGCCGATCTTCACCTGGAACATGTTCTTCACCAGCATCCTGGTGCTGTTCGCCTTCCCGATCCTCACCGCGGCGCTGCTGGCGCTGGAGGCCGATCGGCACCTCGGTGCGCAGATCTACAGCACCGCCAACGGCGGTCCGATGCTGTGGCAGCACCTCTTCTGGTTCTTCGGCCACCCCGAGGTGTACATCGTCGCGCTGCCGTTCTTCGGCATCATCACCGAGGTCATCCCGGTCTTCGCGCGCAAGCCGGTCTTCGGCTACAAGGGGCTCGTCTTCGCGACCGCGGCGATCACGGTGCTCTCGGTGGCCGTATGGGCGCACCACATGTTCGCCACCGGCGCGGTGCTGCTGCCCTTCTTCAGCTTCACCTCGTACCTGATCGCCGTGCCGACGGGCGTGAAGTTCTTCAACTGGATCGGCACCATGTGGCGCGGGCAGCTGACGTTCGAGACCCCGATGCTCTGGTCGATGGGCTTCCTCGTCACGTTCCTCCTCGGCGGCCTGACCGGCGTCCTGCTCGCCTCGCCGCCGCTGGACTTCCACCTCAACGACAGCTACTTCGTGGTCGCCCACTTCCACTACGTGCTGTTTGGCACCATCGTCTTCGCCGCCTTCGCCGGGGTGTACTTCTGGTTCCCGAAGATGACCGGCCGGCTGATGGACGAGCCGCTGGGCAAACTGCACTTCTGGCTGACGATGATCGGCTTCCACACCACGTTCCTCGTGCACCACTGGCTGGGCAACGAGGGGATGCCCCGGCGCTACGCGGACTTCCAGCCCGGTGACGGGTTCACCACGCTGCACACGATCTCGACCGTGGGGTCGTTCGTGCTGGGCGCGGCGACCATCCCGTTCCTCTACAACCTCGTGCGCTCCTGGAAGCACGGGCACCTGGCCCTGCGGGACGACCCCTGGGGCCACGGCAACTCCCTGGAGTGGGCCACCTCGTCGCCACCGCCCCGGCACAACTTCCGGGAGATCCCGCGCATCCGGTCCAACCGGCCGGCGTTCGACGCGCACTACCCCCACCTGCAGGAGAGGCTGCACGAGGAGGCCTACTCGACGGCGATCGGCAAGCGGCACCAGCAGTCGCTGGCGGAGAAGGCCTCGGGGGACAAGCAGACCGCCCACGACCCCGATCCCGGCTGAGCCCGGCGGAGGAGGACACGTGAAGACCTGGCTCGACGCCTGGCCGGTGATCCGGCAGCTGCGCGGCGACGACCCCACCGGCAGGGGAGCCGCGGCGCGCAGCCGCGGCACCGACGAGCTGACCCCCCGGACGGCCACGGCCGACCGGGTGGTGCAGAGCATCTGCCCCTACTGCGCCGTGGGCTGCGGTCAGCGCGTCTTCGTCGAGGACGGGCAGGTCACCCAGATCGAGGGCGACCCCGACTCGCCGATCAGCCGCGGTCGGCTGTGTCCCAAGGGCGCGGCCAGCAAGCAGCTGGTGACCAGCCCTTCGCGGGTGACGACGGTCCGCTACCGCCGTCCGTACGGGGCGGAGTGGGAGGACCTCGACCTCGACACGGCGATGGAGATGATCACCGACCGGGTGCTGGACGCCCGCCGCAAGGGCTGGCAGGACGAGGTCGACGGCAAGCGCGTCAACCGGACGATGGGCATCGCGAGCCTCGGAGGAGCGACCCTCGACAACGAGGAGAACTACCTCATGAAGAAGCTCTACACGGCCATGGGCGCGGTCCAGGTCGAGAACCAGGCGCGCATATAGCACTCCTCCACGGTGCCCGGTCTGGGTACCTCGTTCGGTCGTGGCGGTGCCACGATGTTCCAGCAGGACCTGGCGAACTCCGACTGCATCGTCATCGAGGGTTCGAACATGGCCGAGGCCCATCCCGTCGGCTTCCAGTGGGTCATGGAGGCCAAGGCGCGCGGCGCGACGATCGTCCACGTCGACCCGCGGTTCACCCGCACCAGCGCTCTGGCCGACGTCCACGCGCAGTTGCGGGCCGGCACCGACATCGCCTTCCTCGGCGGGCTGATCCGGTACGTGCTGGACAACGACCTCTACTTCCGCGACTACGTAGTGGCCTACACCAACGCCGCGGCGATCCTGCGCGAGGACTTCGCCGACACCGAGGACCTCGACGGCGTCTTCTCCGGCTGGGACCCGGAGACGCGGGAGTACGACGAGACGAGCTGGCAGTACGAGGGCGCGGAGATGAGCGCCGCCGCCGGGCAGCGCCTGGCGCCCCAGCCGGGTGCCTCCGGCAGCCCAGGCGGTCCGGCCGACTCCGGCGGGTCGGACGAGAACGCCCGCCCGCACAGCGGGGAGGACCACGAGGTCAGCCGGTCGGAGGAGGCCGGCAGCGGCGGGACGACGATCGGCGGCAAGCCGGAGCGCGACGAGACCCTGCAGCACCCGCGCTGCGTGTTCCAGGTGCTGAAGCGGCACTACGCCCGCTACACGCCGGAGATGGTGCACGAGGTTTGCGGGGTCGAGCCGGAGACCTTCCTCCGGGTGGCCGAGGCGCTGACGGCCAACTCCGGCCGGGAACGGACCAGCGCCTTCGTCTACTCCGTCGGATGGACGCACCACACGGTGGGCGTGCAGTACATCCGCACCGCCTCGATCCTCCAGGCGCTGCTGGGCAACATGGGTCGGCCCGGCGGCGGGATCCTCGCGTTGCGTGGCCACGCGTCGATCCAGGGCTCGACGGACATCCCGACGCTGTTCAATATCCTCCCGGGCTACATCCCGATGCCGCATGCGCGCCAGCACGGGTCGCTCGAGGAGTTCGTCGGCGAGGCCGCGGGGTCTGTCGGCTTCTGGGGCAACATCCGCGCCTACACGGTGAGCCTGCTCAAGGCCTGGTGGGGCGACGCCGCCCAGCCGGAGAACGACTTCGCCTTCGGCTATCTCCCGCGGCTGACCGGCGACCACAGCTCGTACCAGACGATGGCCGAGCAGATCCAGGGCAACGTGCCGGGCTACTTCCTCGTCGGGGAGAACCCGACGGTGGGCCACGCCAACGCGAAGATGGCGCGACTCGGTCTGGCGAACCTGGAGTGGCTGGTCGTCCGGGACCTGCAGATGATCGAGTCGGCCACCTTCTGGCAGAACGGCCCGGAGCTGGAGACCGGCGAGCTGGTCACCGAGGAGATCCCCACCGAAATCTTCTTCATGCCGGCGGCCACGCACGTGGAGAAGGAGGGCACCTTCACCAACACCCAGCGACTGCTGCAGTGGCGGCACAAGGCGGTCGAGCCGCCGGGCGACTGCCGCAGCGACCTGTGGTTCTACTTCCACCTGGGCCGCCGGATCCGGGAGAAGCTCGCCGGGTCCACCGACCCGCGGGACCGGCCACTGCTCGACCTCACCTGGGACTACCCGACCTCGGGCCAGCACGACGAGCCCAGCGCCGACGCCGTCCTGCGCGAGATCAGCGGAACGGGACCCGACGACCGCGCGGTGTCCGGCTACACCGCGCTGAGGGACGACGGCAGCACCCGCTGCGGTTGCTGGATCTACTCCGGCGTCTACGCCGACGAGGTCAACCAGGCGGCCCGCCGGAAGCCCGGGCAGGAGCAGGACTGGGTCGCCGCGGAGTGGGGCTGGGCCTGGCCGATGAACCGCCGGACCCTCTACAACCGTGCCTCCGCCGACCCTGCGGGCCGGCCGTGGAGCGAGCGGAAGAAGTACGTGTACTGGGACGCCGACGCCGGCCGCTGGAGCGGACCGGACGTCGCCGACTTCGAGTCGACCAAGCCACCGGACTACGTTCCGCCGGAGGGCGCGCAGGCCGAGGACGGCATCGGTGGGGCCGACCCATTCATCATGCAGAACGACGGCAAGGCCTGGCTGTTCGTCCCCTCGGGGCTGGCCGACGGGCCGATGCCTACGCACTACGAGCCGGCGGAGTCGCCGGTGCCCAACGCGTTGTACGGGCAGCACGCCAATCCGGCGCGGCACGAGGTGCAGGGGGCGTGGAACCGGGGCAACCCGGCGCAGAGCGACGTCTTCCCGTTCGTCGTCACCACCTACCGGCTGACCGAGCACCACACCGCTGGCGGGATGAGCCGCACCCTGCCCTACCTCTCCGAGCTCCAGCCCGAGGCGTTCTGCGAGGTCAGCCCGCAGCTCGCGGAGGAGCGGGGCCTCGAGCACATGGGCTGGGCGACACTGGTCAGCGCCCGCAACGCCATCGAGGTGAAGGTGCTGGTCACCGAGCGGATGCGGCCGCTGCGGATCGCCGGCCGCGAGGTGCACCAGATCGGCCTGCCGTACCACTGGGGGCCCAACGGCCTGGTGACCGGCGATCCGGCCAACGAGCTGCTGGGTGCGGTGTTCGACCCGAACGTGCACATCCAGGAGTCGAAGGTCGGCACCTGCGACATCCGTCCCGGCCGCCGCCCGCGCGGTCCGGCCCTCGTCGACTACGTCGAGGAGTACCGGCGGCGCGCCGGCGCCGGGAGCGGGCTGCTCGGCCCGAACGGCCGGGCGCCGATCGAGGGGAGGAATACGTGACCAGCATCAGTTCCGTCGGGCGTGCGCTGGCCGGGGACGACCCCGAGCACACCCTGTACGGGCCGGTCCCCGATGTGGCCGGGGAGCGCGGGTACACCGACTCCCCGCCGCGGGTCGGCTTCTTCACCGACACGTCGATCTGCATCGGCTGCAAGGCCTGCGAGGTCGCCTGCAAGGAGTGGAACACCCTCCCGATGGACGACGCGCACGGCCAGGTCGACGCGCTCGGGCTGACCGGGGAGTCCTACGACAACACGGGGATACTCGGGGCGAACAGCTGGCGGCACGTGGCCTTCGTCGAGCAGAGCCGGACGGTCGACCTGCCAATGCCCACCCTCGGCCTGCCGGGTGCCCGGCCGCTCGATGACCACCCGACCGTGCACGGAGGCGTGCCCGCGGCGACGACGGCGGTCGAGCAGACCGACCCGCAGCAGACCGCCTCCGGAGACCGGGAGATCCGCTGGCTGATGAGCTCGGACGTGTGCAAGCACTGCACGCACGCCGGGTGCCTGGACGTGTGCCCCACCGGCTCGCTGTTCCGTACCGAGTTCGGCACCGTCGTCGTGCAGGAGGACATCTGCAACGGCTGCGGGTACTGCGTCCCGGCCTGTCCGTACGGGGTCATCGACCAGCGGCAGGACGACGGCCGCGTCTTCAAGTGCACCCTCTGCTACGACCGCACCATCGACGGGCTGCAGCCAGCCTGCGCCACGGCCTGCCCCACCCAGTCCATCCAGTTCGGCGACCTCGACGACCTGCGTGCCCGCGCCGACGCCCGGCTCGCCGCGCTGCAGGAGCGCGGCGTGGAGGGCGTGCGGCTCTACGGGCGGGACGAGGACGACGGCGTCGGGGGAGCGGGGGCGTTCTTCCTGCTGCTCGACGAGCCGGAGGTCTACGGCCTGCCGCCGGACCCGGTCGTCACCACGCGGGACCTCCCGGCGATGTGGCGGCACGCGGCGGCCGCGGCGCTCGGGCTGGTGGGTCTGATCGGCTCGGCCTTCCTGCGGCGGCGGCCGTGACGGGGTCCGATCGTGATCCCGGTGCGGGCTGGCGGCGGGCGGACGGTGCGCCGGCGCAGGGGCGCGAGCGGCGCAGGCGGCGTGGTCGTGGCCGCGGGCGGGACTTCTCGATGGTGGAGGAGGCCGAGTTCACCTCCTACTACGGGCGGCCGGTGGTCAAGGCCCCGGTGTGGAAGCAGCCCGACGTCCCGCTGTACCTGTTCCTCGGCGGGGCGGCGGGTGCGTCGTCGCTGATCGGGACGCTCGCCGACGTCACGCGCCGGCCGGGCCTGTCGACGGTGGGCCACCGGGTCGCGGCCGCCGGTGCCCTGACGTCGGTGGGGTTCCTCATCCACGACCTGGGCCGGCCCGCACGCTTCCTGCACATGCTGCGCGTGTTCAAACCGACGTCGCCGCTCTCGGTGGGCTCGTGGATCCTCGCCCCGTTCAGCGCGCTCGCGACGGCGACCGCCGGCGCCGAGGTCCTCGGGTGGCTGGCCCGGCTGCGCCGGGTGTCCGGCGCCCTCGCCGCGGTCCTCGGCGGGCCCTTGACCACGTACACCGCGGTCCTGCTCGCGAACACCTCCACGCCGTCCTGGCACGAGGTGCACGTCGAGCTGCCCTACGTCTTCGCCGGGTCGGCCGCCGCCGCCGGCGGTGGGATCTGCCTGGCCCTGGCGCCGCCGGCCGAGGCCGGCCCGGCGCGGACCGTGGCGGCGGTGGGGGCGGCCGTGGAGCTCGGCCTGATGCACCGCGTCGAGCATGGGCACGGGCTGCTCAGCGAGCCCTACCGGCAGGGCCGCGCCGGCACGCTGCTGCGGCTCGCGCGGGCCTGCACCGCGGCGGGCGGGCTCCTGGCGCCGCTGTCCGGGCGGAACCGCGCGCTCGCCGCCGCGAGCGGCACCCTGCTCGCCGCCGGGTCGGCGCTCACCCGGTTCGGGATCTTCGACGCCGGCGTGGCCAGCGCGAAGGACCCGCGCTACACCGTCGAGCCGCAGCGCGAGCGCATCCGTGCCCGTGAGGCGGCCGCCGCGCTGGACGCCGGGCGCACCGGTGCCTGAGCCGGTGCCCGCAGGAGCGGTCCGGGTTCTGGCTACGGTCGGTGCCGCGTGGGGCCTGGCGCTCCTGACCCGGCCACGGTCGGTCGTACGGGCCGTGTGCCCCGAGCTGCCAGCGTCCCGGCGCTGGGCGGTGTCCCTGCTGGGCGCTCGGCTCGTCGTGCAGCACGGCCTCCTCTTCGCACGGCCGAGCCCGTCCCTGCTCCGTGCGGCCACGGTGCTCGACGTCGTGCACGCCGCGTCGATGCTCCCGCTGTTGCCGGACACCCGGTACAGACGCGCCGCCGGCACCAGCGGCGGGGTCGCGGCCGTCTCGGCTGCCGTCACGGCGGTCATGGGCCTCCGTGGGATCGGCGGCCCCACCGGAGGGACCGGGCGAGGGCTGTCACCGGTGTGACGACCACCAATCCGGACGCCTCCCGGTGGGTGCACTGCTTCTTTGCGGCCGTGTGACGATCCGTGGTCCCGGGTGTCCGGGTCACCGAGCGGGGCAGGTGCCGGGAACAGAACGACACGAGCTGAGACCGCAGCTCGATCGATCCCGCCTCCTGGACGGAGTCCCATGGCGAGCACGAGGAACTGGTTCGAGACCGTCAACGAGGCCCAGTGGCGGGCGAAGAAGCGGCTGCCGCGGTCGGTCTACCTAGCCTTGCTGGCCTCCACCGAGCGCGGGTTGACCCTGTCGGACAACGTCGGTGCCTTCGACGAGTTGGCCTGGCGGCCGCGGATCGGGGACCTGCCCGGGGAGCGGGACCTGAGCACCACGGTGCTCGGCCACGAAATCTCGATGCCTCTGCTGATCTCCCCGGTGGGCGTGCAGGCGGTGCACCCCGAGGGGGAGGTGGCTGTCGCCCGAGCCGCCAAGGAGGAGGGCACCGCGATGGGGCTGTCGTCGTTCGGCAGCAAGCCGGTGGAGGAGGTCGCCGAGGCCAACCCGCTGACCTTCCTGCAGACCTACTGGGTCGGCACGCGGGACGAGATCTTGGCCCGTGCCGAGCGTGGCAAGGCCGCCGGCGCCAAGGCGTTCATCCTCACTCTGGACTGGTCGTTCGCCTCCCGCCGCGACTGGGGGAGCCCGCCGATCCCGCAGGCGATCGACCTCAAGACGATGGTGCGGTTCGCCCCGGAGGTGATCCGCAAGCCGCGGTACCTGGCCACATACCTCCGACACCTGCAACTGCCCGAGCTGGGCGTACCCAACATCGGCGCGGTGGGGGAGGAGCCCCCCGGGTTCTTCGACGCCTACGGCCAGTGGATGCAGACCCCGCCGCCCAGCTGGGACGACCTGGCCTGGCTGGTCGACCAGCTGGACCTGCCGGTGATGATCAAGGGCGTCAGCCACCCGGACGACGCCCGCCGGGCCGTGGACATCGGCGCGGCCGCCCTCTCGGTCTCCAACCACGGCGGCAACAACCTGGACGGCACTCCCGGCTCGATCCGCTCGCTGCCCGGAGTCGTCGACGCGGTCGGCGGGCAGATCGAGATCCTCTTCGACGGTGGCATCCGCCGCGGTGCGGACGCGGTGAAGGCGCTGGCGCTCGGAGCCCGTGCGGTGATGATCGGCCGTGCCTACCTGTGGGGCATGGCCGCGAACGGTGAGCAGGGCGTGCGCAACGTGCTGTCGATCCTGCGCAGCGGCATCGACGAGGCGTTGCTGGGCCTCGGGCACGCCTCGGTGCACGACGTCCGCCGCGAAGACGTCATCGTCCCCGCTGGTTTCACCCGGCAGGACGGCGCCCCGGCGCCCGCTGCGGCGGCGGTCGCGGCGCTCCCCGTTCCCCGGCAGTCACCCCCGCAGTCCGCGCCGGAGGGCTGAGCGACGGGCGCCCTCGAGGGGAAGGTCGCCGTCATCACCGGCGCGGCGCGGGGCCAGGGCCGCAGCCACGCCGTGCGGATGGCGCACGAGGGAGCCGACGTGATCGCCGTCGACCTGTGCGGCCAGATCAGCACGGTGCCCTACCCGATGGGAACTCCGGACGACCTGGCCGAGACGGTGCGGCTGGTCGAGGCGCTGGGCCGCAGGGTCGTGGCGACCCGCGCCGACGTCCGGGACACCGCGGCGGTCCAGCAGGCGGTCGACGACGGCGTGACGCGGCTCGGCCGGCTGGACGTCGTCGTCGCCAATGCCGGCGTCACCAGCTACGCCCCGGCCGAGGACATCAGCGACGCGATGTGGGACGACGTCGTCGGCACCTGCCTCTCCGGAGCCTTCCGCACCGCGCGGGCGTCGATCCCGCATCTGAAGGCACAGGGCGCCGGCGCGATGGTGCTCATCAGCTCCACCGAGGGGCTGGTGGCCAACCAGCACATGGCGCACTACACCGCGGCCAAGCACGGTGTCGTCGGGCTGGCGAAGGCGCTCGCGCTGGAACTCGCGCCGCACGGGATCCGGGTGAACTCGGTGCACCCCACCTCGACGGACACCGTCATGATCCACAACGACGCGACCTACACGCTGTTCCGGCCGGATCTGGAGCCGCGGCACGTCACCCGCGACGACGTCGACCCACCGTTCCGCGGGTTGAACGCCCTGCCCGTGCCGTGGGTGCAGCCGGACGACGTCACCGACGCGGTGGCCTGGCTGGTCAGCGACGCGGCCCGCTACGTCACGGGCATCCAGCTGCCGGTCGACGCCGGCGCCACCACGACATGACCTCCATCGCGCACAGCGGGCCTCGGCCGGTTGCGCGCGATGGCCGCGGCAGCTCCCAGCCCCGGAGCGGGCCGTACCCCGACCGAGAGGAATCTCATGGGAAAGCTCGATGGAAAGGTCGCCTTCGTGACCGGCGCGGCTCGTGGCCAGGGCCGCAGCCATGCCGTGCATCTGGCGCGGGAGGGGGCGGACGTCATCGCCGTCGACCTGTGCAGCCAGGTGGACACCGTGCCCTACGACCTGGCGACCCCCGACGACCTGGCGCAGACGGTCGCGGAGGTCGAGGCACTGGACCGCCGGATCGTGGCCACCCAGGCCGACGTCCGCGACGGCGCGGCGATGAAGCGAGCCGTGGATGACGGTGTCGCCCAGCTCGGCCGGTTGGACATCGTCGTGGCGAATGCCGGGATCCTCAGCTTCTCGACCGCGGAGGAGATGCCCGACGAGATGTGGGACGACATGATCGCCACCAACCTGTCGGGCCAGTTCAAGGCGGTCCGACCGGCGATCCCGCACCTGAAGGCCAACGACGACGGCGGGGCGATCGTGATCACCAGCTCGACCGCCGGCCTCCGGGGGATCCAGAACCTGGCGCACTACACGGCAGCCAAGCACGGCGTCGTCGGCCTGGTGAAGGTGCTCGCTCTGGAGCTCGCGCCGGACAAGATCCGGGTCAACTCGGTGCACCCGACCAACGTGAACACCGACATGATCCAGAACCAGTCGACGTACTCGAACTTCCGGCCCGACCTGGACAACCCGGGCAAGGACGAGGTGCAGGACACCTTCGCCAGCCTCAACGCACTGCCGATCCCGTGGGTGGAGCCCGCCGACGTCAGCGAGGCGATCCTCTACCTGGTCTCCGACGCCGGCCGCTACGTCACCGGCATCCAGCTGCCGGTCGACGCCGGGATGGTGGTCAAGTGATGGCCGGGCGACTCGAGGGCAAGGTCGCCTTCATCACCGGTGCCGCGCGCGGCCAGGGCCGCAGCCACGCGCTGCGGCTGGCCGAGGAGGGCGCCGACATCATCGCCGTCGACATCGCCGCCCCGGTGGAGACGATCCAGATGTACCCACCGGCGACCGAGGACGACCTGGCGGAGACCGTCCGCCAGGTGGAGGCACTCGACCGCCGGATCGTCGCCACCCAGGCCGACGTCCGCGACCCGGCGGCGCTGAGGTCCGCCGTCGACGACGGCGTCGCCCAGCTCGGCACGTTGGACATCGTGCTCGCCAATGCCGGCGTGTTCGAGATCTTCCCGGCTCTGGAGCTCTCCGACGAGGCCTGGCGGGAGATGATCGACATCAACCTGACCGGCGTGTGGAACACCTGCAAGGTGAGCCTGCCGCACCTGGTGGAGAACGGCGGGGGAGCGATGGTGCTCACCAGCTCGACCGCCGGGCTGAAGGGAACGCCGAACACGATCCACTACACCGCGGCCAAGCACGGCGTCGTCGGGATCATGCGCACGCTGGCCAACGAGTTCGCGCCCCACTCGATCCGGGTCAACACCGTGCACCCCACGGGGGTGGACACGGTGATGATCCAGAACGAGAAGACCCGCGGGCTGTTCCTGGGAGGCGCCGAGAACCCGACGCGGGAGCAGGCCGCCGAGGCGTTCGAGGCCACCAACGCGCTACCGGTGCCGTGGGTCGAGTCCCGGGACATCTCCAACGCGATCCTGTTCCTCGTCTCCGACGAGGCGCGGTACATCACCGGGGTCGCCCTGCCGGTCGACGCTGGCTACACCATCAAGTAGTGGTCACCCGGTACCGGGCTCCGAATGCCCGGTACCGGGTTGCCGATCGGGGTTCGGCGAGGTCGCGATCAGCGTCCCGCCCGCAGGCTTCGCTGTCGGCAGGACTGCCGGGGGAGCTTCGGCTCGGTGTCCGCGGAACGACCGGGGTGGGCGCGGCGTCAGCCGCAGCCGGGGCCGTCCTCGGCGGGGCGGGCGATGGGCTCCTGCGGTGGAGTCTGCGAGGCAATGGCCGGGAGGTCGGCAGACGCTGTCCGACCGAACTCCTGCGTGGCCCACACCGAACCGTCGGCGGCGCAGACCACGCCGATCCCGAGCCGATCGAAGCCGGGATTGAGGACGTTGACCCGATGCTCGTCCGAGCGCATCCAGCCGACGTGGAGGACCCCGGCCGGCACCGCCGCGGACGACGTGGCGATGTTCTCGCCCATGGCGCGGAGCCCCTCGACGTCTCCACTGCCCAACACCTCACCGATGTCCTGGTGTTCGAACCGGCCGCTCTGCGCCATGGACTCACTCCAGCTACGGGCCACCGCAGCCAGCTGGTCGCTCCAGCCGACGGGGGCCAGACCGCGCGCCGTCCGCTCGGCGTTGACCCGGTCGAAGATCGCGCGAGCCATGCGTTCCTCGGCCGGAGTGGCCCCGTCACCGGCCGGCGGGGTGGTGGAGGGCGGTGCGGTGCTCCCCACGTCGGTCCCGACGGCCACGCACCCGGGCAGGAGCGCGCACAGGACGAACAGGACGAGTGCCGTGCCCACGCGGCTTCCCCGGGCGGACGCCGCACCTCGGCGAGAGGACACGCGCGGCGCTCAGAACGGGAAGCCGGGGTACCGGTAGCCCGCGCCCCAGAACGGTGCGGCGCCCCACCACCCGTAGACGCCGTCGTAGTAGTCCGGCCGGGCGGCGACCTCCGGGTCATAGGCGGGGACGCCGCCCATGCCATTGCGCTCGCGGTCGATGTGGACCCGATCGGTGTCGACGGAGACGACGGCGTCCACCGGGACGAGGTAGTGCGACGTCCCGATGCCGAGGAACCCTCCCTCGCCAACCCGCAGAAGGCGGACCCTGTTCTCCCGGTCGTCGACGAGGAGGTCGTCGACGCGGCCGACCTCGTCACCGTTGCGGTCGACGACCGTTCGGCCGCGGACGTCGGCAGCCGGGTCGGCGACGGTCAGCTCGGTCTCGCTCAGCGGGTACAGGGTCGCCGTGCCGAGGGAGTCTTCTCCGTTGGTCATGTCAGTTCGCCTCGTGATCGCCGTAGCGGTGGCTCGGGCTTGGCCGCGGTACGCCTACCCCCTGGTGCCGCAGCGAAGCGGACGTCATCGGATCGCAACGTCCGCCTCCAGGGCCGCCGAAGTCATGAATCCGTCCGGCTCCAGCGTCAGCCGCCCACGAACAGGAGGGCGACGGTGCCGCCGTAGATGAGGAAGATCGAGACACCCTCGAAACCGATCCACTTCCGGTCACGCATGAGCAGGCCACCGGCCAGGACCGCGGTCATCAGCATGGTTCCACCGAGCAGCACCAGGCTGGTCGGGCCGGCGTCGCGGTACAGGGGGCCATCGAGGTACGCGACGTCGGCGATGGCGATCATGAGGACGTCGTAGACGTTCCCCCCGATGATGTTCCCCACGCCCAGGGTCAGCTGCCCCATCCGTACGGCCGTGAGCAGGACGACGAGCTCGGGCAGCGAGCTGATCGCGGTGGTCAGGGTGAATCCGACCAGCCCGCTGTCCAGCCCGGTTCCCGCAACCACACCGAGTCCGGCTCGACCGACCACCCATCCAGCGACGCCCGTTCCCAGACCGAGGACGGCCAGTGAGGCCCACAGCCGGCGAGTCGTGGGGCCGCTCCCGCCCTCGTCCGCAGGGTCGTCCTGGCGCTCCTCGGTGTCGGCCGTACGGGTCGGCTGCCACATCGGTTCCCGCTGCATGCGGCGGAGCAGCACCAGCCCGTAGCCGTAGAAGACCGGGATGAGCACCGTCAGCGGGTGTATCCAGCCGAGTGTCAAGGCCGGAGTGGCGTAGCCGATGACCGGGATCGCGAGCAGGGCGAGCAGGATCACCGCCTGCAGCACGTTCTGCAGGCTCGCGGCCGCGCGCTCGATGTTGCCTCGCCGGTAGAGGAGATCGGCGATGGCCAGCCAGACGGTCTGCAGGGCGATGCCACCGACCGGGTTCGAGAGCGCGAAACCCGCATCCCCCTCCAGCGCTCCGGTCAGCACGGTGACGTTGCCGGGCAGCGATGTCACGGCGCCGAGGAGCAGCGCTCCGCCCAGCGCATCACCGAGGCCGGTCCGCTCGGCCAGGATGTCGGCGGTGCGGGTCAGCCGGACGCCGGCCACCACGATGACCAGCGCCATGGCCCCGAGGGCGAACACGCTGGGGCCCAGCGGCCACGTCGTCAAGAATCGCTCCGCTCGTCCAGCCTGATGGATCCCGGTGAGCGCACCGTCACGTCCGTGGTCGGCTGCCCGCCCCGGCCCGCTGCGCCGAGATGACGCATCAGCGGCGGCGCCCCCAGCGTCGCTCCCCGGTCACCAGGACGGCGACGGTCAGCGGGGGGACCAGCCCGGCGACCCCGAGCACTGCGGAGTGGGCGAGCGCGGCCGCCCCGAGCAACGCCAGCGCGGACACCGCAGCGATCGCCACCGACCATCGCCACCGGCGCGATTCCCGCGTCGCCGGGGGCGCTCCGGTCCCGGCGAGCAGCCGGGCGAGATCGGGGGACTCCGTCCTGAGCGCTGACTCGATGTCCTCGAGTCGCTGTCGTTCCGAGCCCGTCATGGGCCTCGGCTCCTTCCGCCGGGGGCACACCCCTCGGTCCGCCGCTGTGCTCGACGGGAGCGAGGGGTGCCCACGTCCGCGGGCGCCCACACGCGCGGGCCGGCGGTGTTCCTCGCGGCTGGCTCGGGACATCTCCGCTTTGCGTAGACCCCTGGCCACACGCAGGATGCCTCTGGCGACCGGGCGTGGCTCCGGCCGCCGGCGCCCAGCCCCGGCGCCGCTGTGCGGAGACGCTCCGGCGGACACCAGGGGGGCACGTGGCCCGGGCCCAGCGCGACGAGCAACTGCAGACCATCGAGACCGATGTGCCCGCCCGGCTGGACCGACTCCCGTTCTCCAGGTTCCACCGCCTGGTGATCATCGGCCTGGGCACGGTCTGGATCCTCGATGGGCTCGAGGTGACCATCGTCGGCAGCATCGCCGCACGGATGGTGGAGGCCGGGAGCGGGATCGAGATCACCGCCAGCCAGATCGGCCTGGCAGCCTCCATCTACATCGTCGGGGCCTGCACCGGCGCGTTGCTGTTCGGTCAGCTGACCGACCGATTCGGCCGCAAGAAGCTGTTCCTGCTCACGCTCGGTGTCTACATCACGGCCACCGTGCTGACCGCGTTCGCGTGGACCCCGTGGTTCTTCTACGTCTGCCGCTTCTTCACCGGCGCAGGCATCGGCGGGGAGTACGCCGCCATCAACTCCGCGATCGACGAGCTGATCCCCTCCCGGCTGCGCGGGCGGGTCGACCTGCTGATCAACGGCTCCTACTGGCTGGGTGCCGCGTTCGGCTCGGGCGCCTCGCTGCTGCTCCTCGACGAGGACCTCCTCGGTCCGAGCGTCGGCTGGCGGATCTCGTTCGTCATGGGTGCCGTGCTGGGCCTCGTCATCCTCGTCGTCCGGCGGCACGTGCCGGAGAGCCCGCGATGGCTGTTCATCCACGGCCAGGAGGACGAGGCGAACCGCACCGTCGAGGCCATCGAGCGGGAGGTGCGCGAGGAGACCGGAGAGGACCTGGAGGAGCCGCACGACACCCTGAAGATCCGTCAGCGGCACGTGATCCCGTTCCGGGAGATCGCCAAGGTGGCCTTCACGCGGTACCCCAAGCGCGCGGTGCTGGGCCTGGCGCTCTTCGTCGGCCAGGCGTTCCTCTACAACGGCTTCACGTTCAACCTGGGCACGCTGATGTCGACGTACTTCGGGGTGGCCTCGGGTTTCGTACCGGTCTTCCTGATCGTCTACGCGGTGGGCAACTTCCTCGGGCCGGTGCTGCTCGGCCGGCTGTTCGACACGGTCGGGCGCAAGCCCATGATCAGCCTGGCCTACCTGGGTTCCGCCGTGATGGCGGTCGTCACGGCCGTCCTGTTCACCGGGCTCAACTCCTGGACGTTCATCCTGCTGCTCGGGCTGACCTTCTTCCTCGCGTCGTCCGGGGCCTCGGCTGCGTACCTGACCGTGAGCGAGATCTTCCCGATGGAGACGCGTGCGCTGGCGATCGCGTTCTTCTACGCCGTCGGCACCGGGATCGGGGGGATCGTCGGCCCGCTGCTGTTCGGCCGGCTGATCGAGAGCGGCGACGCCGGCGCACTGATGACCGGCTTCTTCATCGCGGCGGCCGTCATGGCCCTCGGTGGGCTGGCCGAGATCGTCTTCGGGGTCAAGGCGGAGAACGCCTCCCTGGAGTCGATCGCGATGCCGCTGACGGCCGAGCACGCCCAGGACGGCGACGGCGGCGACGACGGCGACGACGACGCCCAGGACGACGTCGGGGCGCGCGACGCCGAGGATCCGGCCGCGCGCCGCCGGGACCGGGAGGCAGCCGACCGCATCCGGGCGCGGGTGGTGGGCCGGGAGCAGCGGGAACGTCGTGGCCTGCGCCGCTACCGGCCCGGCCCAGGGCAGTCGCTCTACTCGCCCCGGATGACGATCACGACCCCGGGCCGGGACGAGCGGTCGCTGGACCGGCACATCGCCGCAGTGGAGGCGGTGCTCCGGCAGCGAGGGACGCTCACCCAGAAGGCGCTCGCCGAGGCCGTCGGCGCCCGCTGGTGGGGGCCCGGCCAGCTGCGGCTGGCGCTGCGGGAGGCACAGGAGGAGGGCAGGGTCCGGCGCGTCGGCCGCGACCGGTACGCCGCCGAGCAGGACCAGGCGGCGGCCGGACCAGTCGGATCAGCGTGAACTGATCGGCTTCCCCATCTCGCCGCCGGACCGGCCGGGGACAGGGGGATCGACGAGGTCCTGCGAGGCAACGATCGCTCCCCTCGGGGCCTCCATGGTCGGGTTTGGTCCACGGGAGTCCCGGAAACCGTTGCGCCAGGCAACGTCGGGGCGGGTTCCCGGCGTCCGCGCCCAGCCCCGGCGCCGTGCCCGCGTTCGCTCCGGAGGTGCACGTGAAGGAGACCGTCGGCGAGTCGCTGGTCAAGCGCCTGATCGCCTGGGGGGTGGACACCGTCTTCGGTCTTCCCGGCGACGGCATCAACGGGATCATGGAGGGCTTCCGCCGGCACGCCGACGAGATCCGCTTCCTGCTCGTCCACCACGAGGAGGCTGCGGCCTTCATGGCCTGCGGCTACGCCAAGGCCACCGGGAAGCTGGGCGTCTGTCTGTCGACCAGCGGTCCGGGCGGCATCCACCTGATGAACGGCCTGTACGACGCGAAGCTGGACTACACGCCGGTCCTGGCGATCACCGGCTCGCAGGAGACTTCGGTGATGGGCACCGCCTACCAGCAGGAGGTCGACCTCACCCGTCCGTTCATGGACGTCGCGCAGGCCTACAACATCCTGATCAGCAACCCGGCACAGCTGCCGGCCGCGGTCGACCTCGCCGTGCGCAACGCGCTGTCGAAGCGGGGTGTGGCGCACATCAGCGTGCCCAACGACATCCAGATCGCCGAGGTCGAGTCGCCCTACGCGAGCCCCAGCCCCGGCGAGCCGGCCGTCACCCTTCCCGTGTACCACCCTGCGCCGACCACGCCGCGGAGCGAGGACCTGCAGCGGGCCGCGGCGGTGCTGGACGCCGGCAGCAAGGTCGCGATGCTCGTCGGTGCCGGCGCGCTGCACGCCCGGGACGAGGTGTTGGCTCTGGCCGACGCCCTCGCGGCGCCGATCGTGAAGTCGCTGCCGGGCAAGGCCGTCGTCCCCGACGACTCGCCGTTCACCACCGGGGGTCTGGGGCTGCTCGGCACCGGCCCGTCGGAGGACGTCATGGACGGCTGCGACACCCTGCTGATGCTGGGCACCAACTACCCCTACACGAAGTACCTGCCCACCGACCGAGGCGTCCGAACCGTGCACGTCGACCTCGACTCCGGCCGGATCGGCTCCCGGATGCCGACCGAGGCGCCCGTCGTCGGCGACGCCAAGGAGGCCGCCGCAGCGCTGCTGGGCATGGTGAGCCGCGAGGAGGACCGCTCGTTCCTCGAGTCGGCGCAGAAGGGGATGGCCAGCTGGCGGGAGAACATGGCCGCCCTGGAGACGCCCGACCGCAGCCCCATCGCGCCGCAGTACCTGATGCACACCATCGACGAGCTGGCGAGCAACGACGCGATCCTGACCTGCGATTCCGGCACGATCGCGACCTGGGCGGCCCGGCACTGGACCATCCGCGGCGGCCGCGAGTTCTACCTGTCGGGCAACCTGGCGACGATGGCCCCCGGTCTGCCGTACGCCATCGCGATGCAGCACGCATTCCCCGGCCGCCAGGTGATCGGCTTCGTCGGGGACGGCGGCTTCGCCATGCTGATGGCCGACTTGCTGACGGCCACCCGCAACCGGCTGCCGATCAAGATGGTGGTCAACAACAACAACTCGCTCGGCCAGATCCTGTGGGAGCAGATCATCCTGGGTGACCCGGAGTTCGCCGTCCGCTACCCCGACCCCGAGCCCGACTTCTCCGCGTGGGCCCGCACGTGCGGTGCGCACGGCGAGAAGGTGACGGATCCGGGACGGCTGCGGGAGGCCGTGCGGGAGTTCCTGGCCCACGACGGACCGGCCCTGCTGGACGTCTCGGTCAATCCGAACGAGCCGCCGATGCCGGGGAAGATCCAGTACGAGCAGGCCAAGCACTTCGCGGAGGCGTTCTTGCGCGGCCAGCCACACCGGCTCTCCACCCTGGCCAGTGTCGCGCGCGACAAGATCCAGCAGTTCCGGTCATGAGCGCGGTCGATCTCCCCGACGCCCTCGCCGAGCGTGGCGTGGCCGGACATGGATGACCGGTCCCGCCGCCGGTCCGGCCGCGGAGCCGGGCACCCCCGGGACGATCTCGCGACGGCACTGTCCCTGTGCCACCGCGCGGCCGATACGGCGGCGCAGGCGGAGGAATGGGCGGTAGAGGCGGTTCGCCGGCTGCACGTCGGACAGCTCCCCGCGTACCTGCGTCAGGCGACGGCGACCCAGCAGCTGCAGTACGCGGTGGTCCGCGTGGTGCTGGAGGGCAGGGCGGTCCTCTGAGCGGGAGCACCACGGTCGGCTCGGTCATCGGTCCGGCGTCGGCGGATGCTCGCCCGGCCGCAGCAGCAGGCGAGTGTAGGCAGCCAGCCACGCCGCGCCGAGCAGCAGGCCGGCGAGTACGTCCGTGGGGTGGTGCGCCGCGACGTACATCCGCGAGAAGCCGACGGCGAGCACCACCGCGGCCGGCACGCCGAACAGCACGCGCCACCGGTGACCCCGGCCGGAGACGAGCAGCACGGCGGCCGCCCCGTACACGACGGTCGCGGCTGCGACGTGCCCGGAGGGCCAGCTCGCCTCGACCGGGAGCCCGTCGGTGAGGTCGGCGACCGACGGGCGTGCCCGGTCGACGACGGCGGTGACGGCCGCGTACAGCAGCACCTCCCCGACGGTAGCGACGACGACGAACAGCGCAGGTCGCCGGCGGCGGGTGAGCGCAACAGCCAGCACGGCGGTGGTCACCGACACCGCCACGATGGCGCGGGTGCCGGCCAGGTCGCCCACGGCCTCCGCGACGGAGGTCCGCAGCGGGGTGCGCAGCTCGACCAACCCGGCGGGCACCGCACGGTCCCACCGGCCCAGCCAGGTGCCCGATGCCACCGCGGTCACCAGCAACCCCAGCGCGGTCGCCGCCGCCCAGGCGGCGGCCGCCGCCAGCGCCATCCGCCGCGCGGTGGCCACTCCGTCGGGCAACCACCGGTCCGCCGCGAAGACCGGGGACGGCGGGACCTCCAGCGGGTCGAGCGGCTCCCGGGGAGCTACGCCACGGTCGTGCTGCCACGCGCGGAAAGCCAGTGTCGTCGTGGCCAGCCAGCCGGCGCCCATCGCCCACCCGGCCAGGACGTCGGACAGGAAGTGCACCCCCAGGGCGAGCCGGGTGATCCCCACGGCTCCCGCCACGAGCGAGGCCGCCGCGAGGAGCCAGGGCCGCCACCGGCGATCGACGACCGGCAGGGTGAGGAGGGTCAGCGTGCCGAAGGTGACCAGGGCCGTCGTGGCGTGACCGCTGGGGAAGCTCGCGTTCGCTGGCGTCGCAGCGACGGGCACCTCCACCACCGGGCGCACCCGGTCCACCAGGGCCTTGGTGACCGGTACGAGCACGGCCAGCCCCAGGCCGGTCACGGTCGTGAAGAGAGCCAGCCGGCGCCGGCGGCGGACCAGCAGCACGACCGTGGCGAGGGTGAGCAGCCAGACCGCCGTCCCCGTCCCACCCAGGTCGGTGACCAACCGCAACGCCGACAGCACCGCCGGGGAGTCACGCACCACGCGGTTCAACTCGTCGGCGATGCCCTGGTCGGCGCCGGCCAGAGGCGTCCAGCCCCGGGTCACGAGGAGCAGGAGCACCAGGAACGGGACGGCCCCGACCAGGACGGCGACGAGACCGAGCAGCGCCCGGAACCCGAACCGGCGCCGGGCTCCGTGCTCGGCGGCGGGACCGGAGGTCGCGGGTACCTCCGTCACACCCCTCCCGCCCCCGGCCCGTCCGACGGCCACAGGCCGGCCAGGGCCCGGTCGAGGCGCGTCTCCCAGGCCGACAGCTCCGCTGGGGGCACGCGGGTCGTCTCACCGGCCAGGGCGGTGAGGTCGGACAGGTGGCGGTGCAGTGCGTCGTCGAGCAGCCCGCGTGGCGCCCGCCAGGCGACCTCACGCAGGAGAGCCGCCAGCCGGCGCAGCACGGCGGGCTGGCCGTCGGCGAACTGCAGCGGTTCCTCCACGACCAGCTCGAGCAGAGCCGCCGCGGTCCACTGCGGCACCACCAGGCGCACGACGCCGTCGTCGTGGGAGTGCGCGACCGCCGTCAGCGGTCGCTCGACGAGGTCCCCGAGGATCGCCGAGGCGTGGGACAGCGCGTGCACGGCGGTCGTCGGGTCGTTGATGCCGGGGGACAGGGCGCGCGCGGCGATGTCGACGACCTTGCGCAGGCTGTAGGCGACGTCGCGCTCGGGGGAGCGCTCGAATCCCAGCCGCAGCCCGTCGGCCAGGGCGCCGGCCACCTCGTCGAGGTCGGCCGCACCCTGCTCGGGCAGGGGCCACACGTGGGCCACGGGGGTGCCGGCGACCACGGAGTCGCCGATGCGGACGGCGAGCCGCACGAGGACGCCGTACCGGCGGGCGGCGGCGACGAGCGCGGCTTCGTCGACATCCACGAGGAACCCGCTGGAGGCGGCGACCACAGGCCGCCCGGCTCCCACGGGGACCTCCGGGGGCGGCTCCGGGGGGCTCCCGGCTCCGGGTAGCTCCCGGTCGATCGTCCGGCTGGCCTCGTCGTGGACGTCGCGCAGCATCGTCTCCACGCGCAAGGACCGGGCGAGGTGTCCCAGGAACAGCAGCAGGGCCACGACGCTGCCGAGGGTCATCAGGTACCCGACCGTGATCGACAGTCGAGGCACCACGGCATCGGACCCGACGGCCGCGTCCTCGGTGCGGACGGTACGCAGCACGGTCAGCGCGTAGACGAAGGTCGCCACGAGCTGGGCGAGGGTGAGCTGGACGACCCGGTCGGTGACGAAGGTCTGCAGCAGCCGGGGTGAGTACTGGCTGCTGCCCAGCTGAAGGGCGACGATGGTGAGGGAGAAGGTCAGGCCGGTCACCGAGATGAGGGAGCCGGCGATGGCGGCGAGCAGGTCCCGCGCGGCCGAGGGACCGCCACCGAAGGCGAAGGTGAGCGGGTGCTCGCCGTTGCCCCCCTCGAGCGCCGAGTCCAACGCCGGCATCCCGATCCCCAGGCCGATCGCGATGACGACCCCGAGGACGGGGATCGGCCAGAGCGCGCTGCGCAGCCGCGCCAGCACGGCGGCCGCCGGCCCGCGGGTACGAGGGCTCACCGGGCCACCACCGCATCCTGGACGGCGGGAAGCAGTCCCGACAGCGCCGGGAGGAGGACGAGGACGGAGAGCGCCGCGACGACCGCGGTCACCGTCGCGAGCGGCCGGTGCGGCTCCGGGCCGCCTGTGCGTTCCCCGGGCCGGTAGGCCGGCGCGATCCAGCGCAGGTAGTAGAAGAGGCTGGCCACGGTGTTGGCCGCGGCGACGACGACCAGCCAGGCCATCCCGCCCTCCCAGGTGGCCGTGAAGACGCTCAGCTTCCCGAGGAACACCGCCGTCGGCGGGGTGCCGACCAGGCTCAGCAGGGCCACGAGCAGCGCGCCACCCAGCACCGGTGCCGACGCAGCCAGCCCGCGGGCGTCGGCGACCGAGCGCCGCTCGGGGACGGCGGCCACGACGGCGAACGCGGCGAGGTTCGTGACCGCGTAGGCGGCGAGGTACACCAGCAGGGCCGGCAGCGCGTCGGAGGAGGTGCCGGCGACTGCGACCGGCATGAGGAGGTAGCCGACCTGGCTCACCGTCGACCAGCCGAGCAGCCGGCGGACGTCGTCCTGGGCGAAGGCCGCGAGGTTGCCCAGGGTCATGGTCAGCGCGGCCAGTACGGCGACGAGCAGCGGCCAGGACACCGAGTCGGGCAGCACCGACACCAGCCGGTAGGCGGCCACGAGGGCACCGATCTTGGGCACGGTGGTGAGGAACGCGGCGGCGGTGACCCCGGCTCCCTGGGCGGCGTCGGGCACCCAGAAGTGCCCCGGGACCCCGCCGGCCTTGAACAGCAGCCCGGCGAGCACCCCGAGCAGGCCGATCGCCACGGCAGCGGCCGGTGCGCCGGCCAGCCCGGCGCGCAGGTCGGCGTAGGCGGTGGCGCCGCCGACGCCGTAGAGCACGACCGAGCCGAGCAGGAGCAGGATGTTGAGCAGCGCGCCCAGCAGGTAGGCCTTCAGCGCCGCCTCGGCGGCCCGGGGGCCGCGGGTCATCCCGATCAGCCCGTAGAGCGGGATGCTGGCGAGAAGGAAACTCACCGCCAGCACGAGCAGGTCGCTGGCCGCGGCCATCACGGTGGCGCCGAGCGAGGAGAGCAGCAGCAGCGCGTACGTCTCGCTCTCCCGCGGCCTGCCCCGGACCTCCTCGGTGCCGAGGGCGATCACCAGCAGCGTGGAGCCGACGACGACCAGCCGGGCGACGCCGGTGGCGGTGTCGACGGCGAACGTCGTTCCGTAGACCGTCAGCGGGTCGCCGGTGAGAGCGGCGGCGGCGGCGACCCCGGAAGCCAGCAGTGCGGCGAGCGCGACCAGCCGGGTGAGCCACTGCCGGTCGCGGGCCAGGAACGAGCCGGCGAGCAGCGTGGTGACCGCGCCGACGAGCAGGCAGATCTCGGGGAGGAGGGCCAGGGGGTCCTTGCCCATGGCGGGGTGCATCGCCGGCCCCTACCGGCTGACCAGGTCGACCACCGACTCGGCGGCCGGCGCGATGAGGTCGAGCAACGGCCACGGGACGATGCCGACGAGCAGGGACAGCGCCAGCAGGCCTCCGGCGGCGACTGTCTCGCGGAGGTGCAGGTCGGGGAAGCCGACCGAGAGGCCGGTCGTCCGGCCGGTGAGCAGCCGCTGCACGGCCCGCAGGAACAGGGCCGCGGTGAGCAGGATGCCGAGGAGTGCGACGGCGGCGACCGGGGTGGCCCCGATGCTGCCGGTGAAGACCTGGAACTCGGCGATGAACCCGCTGAAGGCCGGCAGCCCGAGGGAGGCGAACGCGCCGACCGCGAACAGGGCGGCGAAGCGGGGAGCGGGTGCCGCCAGGCCGCCGTACTCGTCCATCGCGTAGCTGCCGCGGCGCTGGTGCAACACCCCGGCGAGGAGGAAGAGGGCCCCGGTGGTCAGCCCGTGGCTGACCATCTGGGTCACCGCGCCGGTCACCGCCAGCTCACGGGCGGTCTCGCCCGAGCCCACGAGACCGGCGGCGCCGACGGCGAGGACGACGTAGCCCATGTGGTTGACCGAGGTGTAGGCGATCATCCGCTTGAGGTCGGTCTGGGCGAGGGCGACGAGCGCGCCGTACAGGGCTGAGACGACGCCGATGGTGATGAGCACCCACGCCCAGTCCTGCCAGGCGTCGGGGAGCACGGGCATCGCGATCCGGACGAACCCGTAGGTGCCCATCTTCAGCAGCACACCGGCGAGGATCGCCGAGCCGATCGCCGGGGCGTCGGTGTGTGCAGGCGGCAGCCAGGTGTGGAAGGGAACGGTCGGCGTCTTCACCGCCAGGCCGAGCAGCAGCGCGGCGAGGACCCAGCCGCCCGTGACCGGGCTGTCCTGCAGCGGAGCCGCGGCGACGAGTTCGGGGATGTCGAAGGTGTGCGGATCGGCCGCCAGGTACAGCCCGATGAACCCGACGAGCAGCGCCAGGCTGCCGAGGAACGTGTAGAGGAAGAACTTCAGCGCCGAGCGCGCCCGGTCGCCGTGCCCCCACCCGGCGATGGCGAAGTACATGCCGACGATCGACAGGTCGAAGAACAGGAAGAACAGGATCAGGTCCTGGGCGACGAACAGCCCCAGGCAGGTGGACTGCAGGAACAGGAACAGGGCGGCCTGCGCCCGCGGCCGCCGCTGCTCCCGCAGCGCGTAGACCGCGCACGCGGCGAACAGGACCGCGGTCAGCACCACCAGCGGCAGCGAGAGCCCGTCGACCCCGACGTGGTAGCTGCTGCCGACCGAGGGGATCCAGCGGGCCCGCTGCTCGAGGGCCAGCCCCCCGTCGGGTGGCGTCTCGTAGGCCGCGACCGCGACGCCGACCAGCACGAGGTCGGCGACGGTCAGGGCGAGCCACGCCCAGCGCGCGGCGCCGTCGGGCAACCGGACCAGGGCCAGGACGGCGGCCGCGGCCAGCGGCAGGAACACGATGAGGCTGAGCACCGTCACCCCGTGAGCAGCAGGAGGGCGAGGCCGGCGCCGAGCACCAGCGTGGCCAGGACGTAGTACTGGTGGAGCTGCCCCGTCTGCGTCCGGCGGGCCAGACCGCCGAGCCTGCGAGTCACCGCGGCCACGCCTTCGGCAGCACCGTCGACGCCGGCCGTGTCGGCCACGGCGGCGCCGCGGGCGGCCCGGAGCGTCCCGGCCGAGAGCCCGCCGACCGCGCCGTCCAGCATCCGGTCGTCGAACCGGGCCAGCGCACGGGCCGGCGCCAGTGCCGCCCGCCCGGTGGACAGGACGGCCCGGTCGAGCACCCGGTCGTCGAACCGGGCCAGCAGCTCGGCCAGGCGCAGCACCGGCCGGGTGACCAGCCGGTCGGTCAGGATGCCCAACCCCAGCCAGCGGGCCGCCCAGCGTGGCTCCGGCAGGTCCACCCGCGCCACGGCGGCGACGACGGCGAGGGCGACGGTGGCGGAGAGGACCAGGTCGAGCAGGGGCGGCCGTGGCGCGCCGCTCTCCCCGAGGGCCGCACGCAGCTCCGTCCCGGCCGGCGGCCAGACGAGCAGGCCCAGCACGGCGGCCCCGGCGGCGAGGACCACGACCGGTGCGACCTGCGGGGTTCGGATCCGTCGGTTCCCCACCTCTTCGGTGTCGTAGCCGGCGTCGGCGTCGGGAGGTATCGGACGCAGGAGTTGCCACAGCGCCTTCGCGGCGTAGGCGGCCGACATCCCGGCGGCGGCGAGACCGGCGACGTACAGCGCGACGGACTGCTCCCGGGCCACCGCCAGGACGTCGTCCTTGGTGGCCCACAGCGACAGCGGCGGGATGCCGGCGAGCGTGAGCAGGCCGACCGCGGCGCAGGCGCCGACGACCGGCCACCGGCGGGCGGCGCCGGGCAGCGCTGTGAGCTGTTTGGTGCCGAGCGCGGAGAGCCAGGCGCCGGCGGCGAGGAAGAGCGCGGCCTTGGTGGCGGCGTGGGCGACGAGGTGGGCGGCGCCGCCGGACACCGAGCCCACCCCGGCGGCGAGCACGACGAACCCCAGCTGGGCCGCGGTGGAGGCGGCGAGCAGCTGCTTGAGGTCGGACTGGGCGATCGCCACGGCGCCGAGCGTGAGGGCGGTGAGCACCCCGGCCCACGCGGTGACCGGTCCGGCCCAGCCGGTCGACTCCAGCAGCGGGGCGGTGCGCAGCAGCAGGTAGCCGCCCATGGCGACCATGGCCGCGGAGTGCAGCAGGGCGCTGACCGGGCTCGGGCCCTCCATGGCGCGCGACAGCCAGAAGGAGAACGGCAGCTGGGCGGCCTTGCCGAGCGCGGCCACGAGGACGCCGGCGGCGACGACGTCCCGCCAGGGGCCGGCCGCGGCCGGCAGGTCGGCCAGCGCGAGCCCGCCGCCCCCGGCCAGCGCCGCCCCGGCGGCCAGGTACAGGCCGAGGTCGGCGGTGCGGGTGGTGAGGAAGGCGGTGGTCCCCGCGCCGACCTTGTCCCGGTCGCGCCAGGAGAAGCCGACGAGCGCGTAGGAGGTGGCGCCCATGACCTCCCAGGCGAACAGCAGGGTGGTCAGCGTCGTGGCGGTGACCGTGACCGCTACGGCGGCGGCGAAGAGCAGCATCAGCCCGGTGAAGCGGGCGCGGCCGTCCTCGACGTCGGCCGCGGAGAAGACCAGCACCAGCAGCGTCACGGCCGCGACCGCGGGGAGGACCACCGCCGCCAGCGGGTCCACCGCGAGGCCGAACGGCAGCCCCGGCAGGAAGCGGCTCTCCGCCTCGGGACGCAGCACCGCCGCGACGATCGCGAGCGCCAGGCCCGCGGCGGCGGTTCCCACCGCCACCGCCGGCGCCATCCGGTCGGCCCGACGTCCGACGAGGCACAGCAGTGCTCCGACGACGGCCGGGAGGGCGACCACTGTCCAGAGCAGGGCGGGCGTCACCGGGAGAGGTCCGTCGCCATGTCGGTCATGTCGGACTGGCGGGAGCGGTGCAGCAGTGTGGCGACGGCGAAGCCCATCGCCATCTCCACGGTCATCGCGGTGATGACGACGAGCAGGAGGACCTGGCCGTCGGGTGTGGGGGAGAGGAACCACCAGAAGGCGCCGGCGGCCAGGATCACCGCGTTGAGCATGAGCTCCAGGCCCATCATCACCATGACGACGACCTGCTGGGAGATCGCGCCGTACAGGCCCACCGCGAACAGCGCGGCGGCGACGAGGAGGACCGTCTGCAGGGTCATCGGCGGTGCTCCTGGTCGTCGCCCGGGAGGTCGTCGCCCTGGAGGTCCTCGCCGAGCCGGTCGTAGCGACCGCGCGGGAGAGCGAGGACCAGGGCGGCGACGATCGTGGCGAACAGGACCGCGCTGACGGTCATCATCACGAGCATCTTCGAACCCATCACCGCCTGCCCCAGCGAGGTGACCAGGTCGCCGGCCGGGGCCGCCCGCCGGGACGGCCACGGGACGAAGAGCGCGCCGGCGGCCAGCAGCCCGAAGGTGAGCGAGCTGACGGCGAGGGCCGCGCGCTTGCCGTGCACCATGCTCATCGGCATGAGCGCGGGGTTCATCCCCATGAACATGATCATGTAGATGGCCATGATGGCCATCTCCATCACCATCATGAGGACGACGACCACGCCCAGGTAGGGCAGGTCGAACAGCAGCAGCGCCAGTCCGACGGCGACGAAGGAGACGGCGAGGGCGTAGGTGGCCCGGGCCATCGAGTCCACCCGGAACACCGCGATCCCCGCGGCGACGGCCACGGCCGCGAGCACCCAGAAGACGACGTCGTCGAGCACGTCAGCCCCTCCCCACGACCACGACGGAGACCACGAGCAGCTGCAGCAGGACCAGCGGCAGCACGACCAGCCAGGCGGGAGTGACCAGGCGCTCCGGGCGGACCGTGGGCAGCCGGCGGCGCAGCAGGACGAGGAGCGCCAGCACCGCCGCCGTCTTGACCAGCGTCCACAGCCAGGCGGGCAGCAGCGGACCGTGGCCGCCGCCGAGGAAGGCGGTGGCCGCGAACGCGGAGCCGGCGGCGAGCAGCGCCCAGCGCCCGGCGAGCACGAGCCACCGGTCCATGCCCGAGGACTCGGCGAGCACCCCACCGGCGAGCTCGGGGCCGGCCGCGGCGGCGAAGGGGCCCCACACCGAGAAGGCCGCCACCCCCGCGCAGAAGACGGCGAAGGCGACCGGCATCCAGACGACGAACCACAGGCCCTGCTGCTCGGCGACGACGTCCCCCAACCGCAGGCTGCCCGCAGCTACCGCCGGCGCCGTCAGCGCGAACATCAGCGGCAGCTCGTAGGACAGCGCCTGGGCGAGGAACCGGTAGCCGCCGACGAGGGCGTGCACGCTGTTGGGCCCCCACCCGGCGAGCCACACGAACGCCCAGACCAGCACGTCCATGGCGTTGAACCAGACGATGCCGACGGAGAGGTCCGCGAGGGTCCACGGGCCCAGCGGTACGACGACGACCATCAGGAGCGCCGCGATCAGCAGCCCGATCCGCCCGGTGGCGGCCAGCGGCCGGTCGGCGGCCACGGTGGACCGCCGGCGCTGGCGCAGCAGCCGCGCGGTCTCCAGCCAGGGGACCGGGAGACCCGCCGTCCACGGCCGGCCGGCGGCGCGAGCGGCCAGCGCACCGTCCAGCGCCGCCGCCGCGGCCGCCACGGCCAGCAGCAGGACGGCGGCCAGCGGCACCCAGCCGACCGCGACCTCGACGACGCTCACGCGACCACCGCCCCGGTCCGGGCCGCGGCGGCGACGTCCAGGCCGGCGGCTGCGACCAGCAGCCGGACCGCCGCCAGATCCCGCCCGGCCAGCCGGGCCGGGAGGTCGGTGAGGGGCGTGGCCGAGACGGGCGCCGGGACGCCGTCGATGCTCGCGGCGGCCGACGCGAGGAGAACGAGCACGTGGTTCCGCACCTCGGGCAGGTCGCGGAGCGACCAGCGCAGCGATCGTGAGCGCGACACCCGCCGGGCCAGCCGGTCCAGCACCGGCCGGCAGTCCGCCGGGTCGGCATCGGTCAGCAGCGCGTCACGCAGCCGGGCGGCGCCGGTGGCCGCGTCCTCCCAGCCGGACAGCGCCAGCAGCGTGGCCGCCCGGTCGCAGCGGTCGGCAGGTGAGCCGTGCACCAGGTCGGCGGCCGGCGGAGCCGGCTCGAGGGCACCCAGCACCTCGACCCGTGCCTCCTGGACGACGTCGCCCGAGAGCGTGCAGTGGAGTAGCAGGCCGGCCGGCCAGTGCGGCATGACCGGCCCGAGCGGGACGTGCAGCACGTCGAGGGCGAGCCCATCTCGGTCCTCCCCACCTCCGGCGAGCGGGATCCCGCCCGGCATCGGCATGTCCATGTCGCCGTGGCCCATGTCGCCGTGGCCCATGTCGGCGTGGCCCATGTCGCCGTGGTCGCCGTTCCCGCCGAGGTGGTCGTCGTCTTCGTCGTCCTCGTCGTCCTCGTCGTCCTCGCCGGCGGCCGCGTCCTCGTGCCCGTCCTCGTCCACGGCCGGGCGGCCCATCAGGGGATCGTGCGGTCGCTCCTCGGCATCGGCGCGCTGCCGGCCGTCGTCGGCGAGTTCTGCGGCGGCATCGTCGAGGGCGGGCGCGACGTCGTTCGGATCGAGCAGGTGGATGCGGGCACGCGGTCCCGGCAGCTGTGCCCAGACGAGGTCGACGGCCGCCGCCATCCGCTCCCCGGGGCGACCGCAGACGGCGAGCACGTCGGCGTCGGCGGGGCAGAGTGCCGCGCGCCAGCCGCGGCGGCGCACCTCGCGCTCGACGGCGCACCGGGCCCGGCCCCAGCCCGGCGTCTCGACCACCAGCACCGCGACACGGCGTGTTGCGGCGGCGGCGAGCGCCGACGTCAGACCCACCGCAGTGCACCTTCGCGCCAGGCCCACACGACCCCGGCCATGAGCACGGCGAGGAAGACGAACATCTCCACGACGGCCGAGACGCCGACCTGAGCCACGACGGTGGCCCACGGGTACATGTAGAGCATCTCGACGTCGAAGGCGAGGAAGAGCAGGGTCACCGGGTAGTAGCGAGCGTGGAAACGGGACAGCGCATGTTCCTGCGGGCGCCAACCGGAGAGGAACGGCAGGCTCGGCAGTGGGCTGGCCGAGACGGCGGTCCACCGCTGCAGGAGGAGAGCCACGGCGGCGCCGCCGACCGCAAGCACCAGCATCACCGCCGCTGCGAGGAACACCACTCACCCCCATTTCAGACCGTGCGCCTCTACCCAGCCGTCTCCGATCCACTGTTGCGATCGCGTGACTGCTGGAGGCGGCGACCCGGTGGCAGTTCCGTGGTGCGGCCGAGACGTCGAGGGGGCGGCGGTTCCCTCCACCCGCACTACCGAGCCAGCGCGGCTCCTACTCCGCGACCTCGGGTCGCCCGCCGAAGACCGAGGCGGCGACCTCCCTACGGGTGTGGGTCAGCCACTCGTGCTGCCGTTCCGCCTGGTCGATGAATCGGTCGAGCTCCTCCTTGTCCAGGCGGTGGTCCGTCTCCGCTGCCACACGGAGGGTCTCGAAGCCACTGCGCTTGGCACGCACAGCAGAGGCCAGGAACTCGAACTCCACGAGGGACGACAGCGGTGAGCGGTGGAGCAGCCCGCCGTTGAGCTTCAGGCGCGACAGCTTCTCGCCCACCCACAGCGCCACCTGCTTGTACTGGCGGATGGGGAACCCGAGTGTGGCCATCGTGCTCGACAGAAAGCGGCGTTCCTCCTTCAGCTCGCCCAGCAGCCGCTCGAGGTCCGGCGCATAGGGGCCGTCTCGGTGCTCGGCGATCATCCGCTTCAGCAGCTCGATGCCGCCGCGGGCGGCCGCGAGGTGGTCGTTGCAGTAGATGGCCAGGAGCTCGGGGTTGTGGACTGAGGATGGATTCGTCGACTCGGACACTGGGCCTCCAGTACGGGTGTCGTCACTGCGCACAGTCTCGTGGTGGAGGCGGTTGCCTGCTCGTCGTCGCAGGCGCGTGCGGCTCGGGACTCGCCACGGTGGCTCCCCGAGCGACCCGAACCGACCCCTGGTGCGCAGCGGGCCCTGCACGTAGAGGCGGCCGCCGGGTGACCGAATCGACGATGACGTGGTAGTCGTCACACACTGTCCCGCCCCGGGTTCAGTGGGGCTTTGATCCGCCGCGGTGCCGACACTCATGGCGGCATCGCGAACCCGCCCAAACCAAGACGGTGTCACGGGACACCCGTGAAGGTGCTCCGTGACACCGCATTGGAGCGGGTGACGGGAATCGAACCCGCGTAATCAGCTTGGAAGGCTGGGGCTCTACCATTGAGCTACACCCGCGAGACCTGCGAGAGGTCCGCGCAGAGCCTAGCGCGGCGGCTCCGTCGTGATCTGCAGGGCGCCTGCGGAGGTCAGGACAGCCTCTCGATCGCCTGCACCGCCGGCAGGAAGATCTGCTCCCGGTGCACGTCCGCCCGACTCGGGCTCGTCGTCAGCTGCACCAGCATCAAGCCGTCCTCGCCGTCGGCGAGCGCCATGTCCACGCTCTGTCCGAGCTCCACGATCCGGTAGAGCTGCCACGTCGCGGCCTTGGTGGTCAGCTCGCCGACCGGCACGAGCGGCTCCTCCGTGCCGAGCTGCTCGGCGACGGTCGCCAGCACCTCCTCGGCGGTCACGCCCGGCACCACCTGCTGGATGAGCGAGGACAGGAGCGACTCCTGCCACAACCCGGGGAAGGACTCGATCCAGCCCTCCGGTCGCACCCCCGCCAAGCCCAGCTCGTCGCTCTCGAACGGCGTCATCTCCACCTCGACGCGCTCCGGCGTGAAGGGCGGCGCCTCGATGGTGTCGACGCAGTCCGTCGTCGGCTCGCGGTCGGGCTCGTCCAGGAAGTCGCCGGTGATCGCCACCGCGCACGCCCGGCTCGGCAGCGCGCCGTGCCCGGTGGAGGGGAACTGCACGAAGACGCTCTCGGACAGCTGCCCGGCGATCTGGTCACCCCACCGCGGCGGCGTGATCGGGTCCAGGTCACCGGCCAGCACCAGCGTCGGGATGTCGCTGGTCAGCGGCTCATTCGCGTCGGCGTCGGCTTTCCCGGCATCCCACAGCTCGCAGACCTCGAAGAGGCCGGTCCCCGAGGTCGGCCCCGTCTCGAAGAACCCCTCCACCAGCGGGTGCTCCGCGGCACCCGCGGCGACCGCCTCGCGAGACGCGAACGGCACCTCCTCGTTGCACTGCACGGCGAGCTGCTGGCCGACGGCGACGAGGTCCAGCGAGGCGACCTGCGTGCCGAGCAGCAGGCCGATCGAGCCGAACTCGCCGGCGGCCGCGGCGGTGATCACCTCGGGCAGGTGGGGGATCAGCTCGGTGGAGTAGAGGGACTGGAAGAGCGCGCCCACCAGGGTGTCCCCGTCGAGGTCGTCGTCCACCCGCTCCCCGGTGCTGGCGTCCACGACGGTCACGGGCGCCGGTGCGGCGTTCAACCGAGCCACGAGGTCCCGGAACGTCCGGCCCAGGTCCGGGTAGCGCTGCGCGCAGGCCGGGTCGGCGGCGCAGGCGGCGAACAGGGCCTCTATGGCGCGCTCGGCGTTGCCGGGCGTCTCCGCGTAGAGATCCGCCTCTGCCGGATAGGCGGAGTCGAGCACCACCGACCGGATGCCGTCGGGGTGGTCGCGCATGGCCTGCTGCGCCAGCCGGGTGCCGTAGGAGATCCCGTAGAGGTTCCACTCGTCGTAGCCGAGGGCGACCCGCAGGTCCTCCAGATCGGCGGCGGAGGCTGCGCTGTTGTAGTCGGCGAGGTCGACGCCGTCGTCGACCAGGCGCGCGTGGCACTCCTCGAGCGCGCCCGCCGCCTGGGCTTCCAGCTCCTCGTCGGGCAGATCGGAGCCGAGCGAGTCGCGCGCCCAAGAGCTGTACTCGTCGCACGCCAGCGACGGTTCGCTCAGGCCGGTGCCGCGCTGGTCGAGGAGCACGAGGTCGCGGTGCATGGTGAGCGGCTCGTAGAGCTGCGCGAACCCCTGCGACACCAGCTCGAGCGTGCTCTGGCCCGGCCCGCCGGACAGGTAGACGACGGGGTCGTCGGCCAGGTCGGGGGCATGGCTCCGAACGATGCCGAAGGCCAGCTCGATCTCGCCCGCGTCGGGATCGTCCCGGTCGGCCGGGACCTCGAGCGTGCCGCACTCCATGTCCACGCCCGCCGGCACGTCGACGTCGCAGTCGTCGAACTCCACGCTGCTCTGGGCCGTCTCCTCCGATGCGTCGTCCCGGTCCTCTCCGTCGGAACCGGAGCAGGCGCCCAGGAAGAGGAGCGGAACCAGCAGGAGAGCTGCGCGACGACCGGACATGGCCCCTCTTCATCCGCGGGAGGACGGCGGCCAGCGCCCGCCGAACCGAGCGACGGACGCCACCGACGCGTCGTCACCCTGCGCGCACCGTAGGGCACGGCACCCGCCCGCCCGCCACGGACACGAGGGGGTGACCAGCACGGATCCCGGGGCTAGCGTCCCCACCCATGACCGACACCACGTGGGTGGACGCGACCGCGCAGGCCGAGCTCGTGCGGTCCGGCCAGGCGAGCCCCGCCGAGCTCGTCGACGCCGCGATCGAGCGCATCGAGCGGGTGGACCCGCGGCTGGACGCCGTCGTCCGCGACCGGTTCGACGCGGCCCGCAAGGAGGCGGCCGGCGAGCTGCCCGACGGGCCGTTCCGCGGCGTGCCGATGCTGCTCAAGGACCTCGGCTGCCACGTGGCGGGGGAGCGCACCGACTACGGCACCTCCTACCTGCGCGACGCCGACGTGCGCTGGCCGACCGACAGCCACCTCGCCCGGCAGTTCCGCGCCGCCGGGTTCGTCGCCCTCGGCCGCACCAACGTGCCCGAGTTCGGCACCACCATCACCACCGAGCCGGCCGCCCACCGGCCCACGCGCAACCCCTGGAACCCGGCGCACTCCGCCGGCGGATCCAGCGGTGGATCGGCCGCCGCGGTCGCCGCGGGCATGGTGCCGATCGCCCACGCCAGCGACGGCGGCGGATCGATCCGCATCCCGTCGTCCGAGTGCGCGCTGGTCGGGCTGAAGCCCACCCGTGGTCGCGTGAGCCACGGCCCGGAGGTGGGGGAGAGCTGGGCCGGCGCCACGACTGACGGCGTGGTCACCCGCACGGTCCGCGACGTCGCGGCCGTCCTCGATCTGATCGGCGTCCCCATGCCCGGCGACCCCTACGTCGCCCCGCCGCTGGCCCGCCCCCTGGCGCAGGAGCTCGGCGTCCCCGTCGGCCGGCTGCGGGTCGGCCTCCTGGACGTCGAGCCGGGCGAGCCGTCGCCGGACTGCCGGGCCGCCGTCGACCGCGCCGGGCAGCTGCTCGAGGACCTCGGCTGCGCGGTCGAGCCCGCCACCCCCGACGGCATGTTCGACGACCAGTTCATGCGCTCGTTCGGCGTCACCATCGCCGCGGACGTCGCCCTCGAGCTGGCCGAGCACGAGCGCCTCCTCGGCCGCCCGGTGCGGGACGACGAGTTGGAACACCGCAACGTCGTGTACCGCGCCATGGGGCAGCGGCTGTCCTCCGCCGACTACCTGGCGGCCCGGGCCCGGCTGGGGGCGTGGGCGCGCCGGATGGCGGCGTTCTGGACGCCGGAGGAGCAGGACGGCCGGGGCTTCGACCTGCTGGTCACCCCGACGGTGGGGGCGCCTCCGCCGGAGCTGGGCTGGTTCTCCGCGGCCGGCCCCGAGCAGGAGGGCCGCCGCGTCGGGAGCTTCATGCCCTACACCGCCCAGTTCAACGTGACCGGCCAGCCGGCGGTGAGCCTGCCGCTGCACTGGACGGCGGACGGGCTGCCGGTCGGCGTGCAGCTGGTGGCCGCCTTCGGCCGCGAGGACCTGCTCGTCCGCGTCGCCGCGGCTCTCGAGCAGGCCGCGCCCTGGGCGGACCGCCGTCCGCAGGTCTCCGCCTGAGACGTCGCCGGTCCCGGGTGGGTGGGTCCTAGACTCGGCCCGGCCACGGGGTGTGGCGCAGCTTGGTAGCGCACCTGCTTTGGGAGCAGGGGGCCGCAGGTTCAAATCCTGTCACCCCGACTCCGAGCTCCGTCCGGACCGCATCCCGGCCCGGCGTCCGCTCGTGTGCCGCCCGTAGACTCGGGGGTCGACGCGGCGCCGTCGACGCCGAGCGCCCCCACCAGTTGTCTTACCGAGGAGCACTGCCGTTGTGAAGAGCACCATCGAGGAACTCGGCCCCACGCGGGTCCGGATGGCCATCGAGGTGGCTTGGGGGGACCTGGACCACGCCTTCGGTGAGGTCTACAAGGAGCTGGGCAAGCAGGTCCGCGTCCCCGGCTTCCGCCCGGGCAAGGTCCCCAACCGTGTGCTCGACCAGCGCATCGGCCGCCCCGTCGTCCTGGAGCAGGTCGTCCAGCACGCCATCCCGGAGGTCTACTCCGAGGTCGTGCGCGAGAACCAGGTCCGCGTGCTCGGGCAGCCCGAGATCGAGGTGACCAAGCTCGAGGACAACGACACCCTCGAGTTCACCGCCGAGGTCGACGTCGCCCCGCAGCTGGAGCTGCCCTCCCTCGACGAGCTCGCGGTCACCGTCGACGACGTCGAGGTCACCGACGAGGAGATCGACCAGCAGGTCACCGTCATGCGCGAGCGCTTCGGCATGCTGCAGTCGGTCGAGCGCGCGGCCCAGGACGGCGACTTCGTCTCCATCGACCTCGAGGCCAAGCTCGGCGACGAGGTGCTCGAGGACGGCTCGACCACCGGCATGTCCTACGAGGTGGGCTCCGGCAACCTGATGGAGGGCCTCGACGACGCCGTCCGCGGGCTGTCCGCCGAGGAGAGCGCCACCTTCCAGACCGCGCTGCTGTCGGGCCCCAACGCCGGCGAGACCGCCGACGTCACCGTCACCGTCCGTTCGGTGAAGGAGAAGGAGCTCCCGGAGCTCGACGACGAGTTCGCCTCCACCGCCAGCGAGTTCGACACCCTCGACGAGCTGCGCGAGGACGTCCGCACCCGGCTGGCCCGCACCAAGGTGATCCAGCAGGGCGCGCAGGCCCGCGACAAGCTGGTCGAGCACCTGCTCGAGGTCGTCGAGGTGCCCATGCCCGAGAACCTGGTCGAGCGCGAGATTGAGTGGCGCAACCGGGCCTTCGAGCAGGAGCTCCAGCAGGCCGGCATGGACTGGGACACCTTCCTCTCGATGTCCGGCGTCGAGAGCCGGGAGGCCTACGACGCCGACCAGCGCAAGAACGTCGAGGAGGCCGTCCGGACCCAGTTCATCCTGGACGCGATCGCCGACGCCCGTGAGGTCACCGTCGACAACGACGACCTCTCCGCGCAGATCATGGCGCAGGCGCAGCGCAACCGGATGAGCCCGGAGCAGTACGCGCAGCAGCTGCAGCAGGGCGGCAACATCGCCGAGTTCGTCGCCGACGTGCGCCGTACCAAGACCCTCGCCCAGCTGCTCGAGCAGACGACGATCACCGACGCGTCGGGCAACGTCGTCGACCTCGAGGCGCTGCGTCCGCGGACCGTGCAGGCCCCGGCCGCCGAGGCCGCCGCCGACGCCGACGCCGACGCCGCGGACGAGGACGCCACCGACGAGGACGCGGACCTCGCGGTCGAGGCCGTCGCCGCCGAGGCCGCCGAGGGCGCGACCGAGGACACCGAGGACGTCTCCAAGGCCTGACCGGCCCGCAGCTCCGGTCCCGACGCCGCTCCACCCTTCCTGGGTGGGGCGGCGTCGGTCTTTCCGGGTGACGACGCTGCGCCGACGGCGAACACTCCCCGTCGAGGGCATCGACCGTCGGGGGTGCGCGTTAGGGTCGACAGGACTCAGGCGAATCGCCGGGGGGTACCCCTCCGGAGGGCCGTCGAGGCCCGCACGACCGCCCGCACTCCGTCGCCCGACCCGCCCTACCACCCGGCCGCACGGTCACCGCGACCGCCGACCGGACAGTCCTACGGAGGTCACCGCACCTGTGAGCACCACCGACCCGAACCTCGCGAGCGCACCCGTGATGCGTGGCGCCAGCGGAATGATGAATCTCGGAGACTCCGTCTACGAGCGCCTCCTCCGCGAGCGCATCATCTTCCTGGGCACCCAGGTGGACGACGTGATCGCCAACCAGCTCGCCGCCCAGATGCTGCTGCTCTCGGCCGAGGACCCGAAGAGCGACATCCACCTCTACATCAACTCGCCCGGTGGCTCCGTCAGCGCCGGCATGGCGATCTACGACACGATGCAGTTCATCGACTGCGACGTCGCCACCTACGGGATGGGCCTGGCCGCCTCGATGGGCCAGTTCCTCCTCACCGCCGGCACCGCGGGCAAGCGCTACGCCCTGCCGCACGCGCGGATCATGATGCACCAGCCCTCGGCCGGCGTCGGCGGCACCGCGGCCGACATCGCCATCCAGGCCGACCTCTTCCGCCGGACTAAGAAGGAGCTCAACGAGCTGCAGTCCTTCCACACCGGCCAGAGCATCGAGCAGATCGAGAAGGACTCCGACCGCGACCGGTGGTTCACCGCGCAGGAGGCCCTCGAGTACGGCTTCGTCGACCACGTGGTCAGCCGGGCCGCCATGACCGACGCCACCAACCCGGTCACCGACAACTGAGTCCGGAGGGACACTCATGAGCTTCCAGATGCCCTCCAGCCGGTACATCCTGCCCTCCTTCGTGGAGCGCACGAGCTACGGCATGAAGGAGTCCAACCCGTACAACAAGCTCTTCGAGGAGCGCATCATCTTCCTCGGGGTGCAGATCGACGACGCCTCGGCCAACGACGTCATGGCCCAGCTGATCACGCTGGAGTCCACCGACCCGGACCGCGACATCACGATCTACATCAACTCGCCCGGTGGCTCGTTCACCTCGCTGATGGCCATCTACGACACGATGATGTTCGTCCGCCCCGACATCCAGACCGTGTGCATGGGCCAGGCCGCGTCCGCTGCCGCCGTCCTGCTCTCGGCCGGGACGCCGGGCAAGCGGCTGGCCCTGCCCTACTCCCGGGTGCTGATCCACCAGCCCTCGGGCGAGGCGGGCGGTCAGGTCTCCGACCTCGAGATCCACGCCGCGGAGATCCAGCGGGTGCGGTCGCAGATGGAGGACATCCTGGCGCGGCACACGGGTCGGTCGGCCGAGCAGGTCCGCGCCGACATCGACCGCGACAAGATCCTCACCGCCCAGGAGGCGAAGGAGTACGGCATCGTCGACCAGGTGATCCAGAGCCGGAAGCTCAACGCGCTCCCGGCCGTCTGATCCCTCGTGGGCATGGGCCGGGGGCGCGCGTGTCGCGTCCCCGGCCCGTACCGTCACAGGGGTCCAGCGGGTCGGGAAACGACTTCCCGGACCGGGGACGATGAGTGGGACGAGCGAGACGGAAGTGGGACCCACCGAGGCAGACCCGGGTGAGTCATTGCCCGGCGACGTCGGTGGCGGCAGGTACGTTCTGCGGACGCCCGAACCCCGGCCGGCAGCGCCGGGAGGAGAGCCCCGCAGAGCGGGGTGTGCAGGGGCGACGAGAGCAGCAACGATGACGACGCAGACACCTGGTTCCAGGGCTGCGAATCCGAACCGGAGGTCAGCAGGTGGCACGAATCGGTGAGAGCGGTGACCTGCTCAAGTGCTCCTTCTGCGGGAAGAGCCAGAAGCAGGTCAAGAAGCTCATCGCGGGCCCCGGGGTCTACATCTGCGACGAGTGCATCGACCTCTGCAACGAGATCATCGAGGAAGAGCTCTCGGAGTCCTCGGACCTGAAGTTCGACGAGCTGCCCAAGCCCAAGGAGATCCACGATTTCCTGGAGCAGTACGTCATCGGCCAGGACCAGGCGAAGCGCACGCTCTCGGTGGCCGTCTACAACCACTACAAGCGCATCCAGGCCGGCGGTGACCGCGCCTCCCGCGAGGACAGCGTCGAGCTTGCCAAGTCCAACATCCTGCTGATGGGCCCGACCGGGTGCGGCAAGACCCACCTGGCGCAGACCCTCGCCCGGATGCTCAACGTCCCCTTCGCGATCGCCGACGCCACGGCGCTGACCGAGGCCGGCTACGTCGGCGAGGACGTCGAGAACATCCTGCTCAAGCTGATCCAGGCCGCCGACTACGACGTGAAGCGCGCCGAGACCGGCATCATCTACATCGACGAGGTCGACAAGATCGCCCGCAAGAGCGAGAACCCGTCGATCACCCGCGACGTCTCCGGTGAGGGCGTGCAGCAGGCGCTGCTGAAGATCCTCGAGGGCACGACGGCGTCGGTGCCCCCGCAGGGCGGCCGCAAGCACCCGCACCAGGAGTTCATCCAGATCGACACGACGAACGTGCTGTTCATCGTGGGTGGCGCGTTCGCCGGCCTGGACAAGGTCATCGAGGCGCGCACCAGCAAGCAGGGCATCGGCTTCGGCGCCGAGGTCCGCGGCAAGGCCGAGATCGCCGAGGCCAACGCCTTCGCCGAGGTCATGCCCGAGGACCTGTTGAAGTTCGGCATGATCCCCGAGTTCATCGGCCGGCTTCCGGTGATCACCAGCGTGCAGAAGCTGGACCGCGAGGCGCTGATCAACATCCTCACCGAGCCGAAGAACGCCCTGGTGCGCCAGTACCGGAAGCTGTTCGAGCTCGACGGGGTGGAGCTGGAGTTCACCGACGACGCCCTCGAGGCGATCGCCGACCAGGCCATCCTCCGCGGCACCGGCGCCCGCGGTCTCCGCGCGATCATGGAGGAGGTGCTCCAGTCGGTGATGTACGACGTCCCCAGCCGGGACGACGTCGCCTCCGTGGTGATCACCAAGGAGGTCGTGCTGGAGCACGTGAACCCGACCATCGTGCCGCGCAAGCCCACCCGCGAGCGCCGCGAGAAGTCCGCCTGACCTGAGCTGCCGCCGAGCCCGTCCCCACTCGGGGGCGGGCTCGCCGCGTTCGTGGGTCTGCTCCGTCCAGCATTGCCCCTGAGCCGGTCGTTCCCGGGGCCACTCTGACCGCTCAGGGGACAACGCTCAGACGCGCTCGGTGAGCCGCCGCGATTCGAGCCCGGCAGACCTTGGGCTCGCGGGTCAGCTGGCGGTAGCTGAACCGCAGGACCAGCCAGCCGAGTGCCGCGAGCGCTGCGTCCCGGGCCAGATCCCGCTCGCGTGCTTCGTCCGAGCCGTGGAACGCGGCCCCGTCGAGCTCGACGGCGAGCTTCACCTCAGGCCAGGCCGCGTCGAGGAACGCCGGACCGCCGGGCAGCACGATCCGGTACTGCTGCTCGCAAGGCGGCAACCCGGGGACATCGAGCACCTGTTGGACGGCGATCACCTCGAGCACGCTCTGCGCTCCGTTCGCGATGAGGCCGAGCAACTCGCTCAGCGCGGCCCGCCCAGGTAGTTCCGGCCGGGCCCCCAGCTCATGCGTCAGCCGGTCGACGGTGACGCGCCGTTCGCGTGTCGCGCGGAGGACGGCATCCCGGGCGACGTCGTCGAATCCTCGCGGTGCCCGTGCCCGGTGCGCTGCACCCCAGGTATCGACCAGCGACCGCGCCACGGTCGTCGCCGGCAAGCCGCGGGCCGAGACCACGGCGAAGGGGTTCTGGCTGCGGTGGACCCGGAGCCATCGGGAGGTGCGCACCCGGCGATCACCGCGAACGGTCACGTCGATCCGGGTCACCTCGTGGTCCACGATCCCGTGGACGGCCAGCGCACTCATGTGGCTGAGCGGACCGCGGGCGTAGCCCGTCGCCGCACAGGCCCGGACCGTCCAGTCCTCGGCCAGCTCCGGAACCGTCACCCAACCCGGGTGCAGCTGGACCAAGGCGCCGGAGGCGAGCCATCGGCGCACGCTCCGCTCGCTGGCGAGGGCCGCCAGGGCCGCCGTCGATGCCGTGCGCTCCGGTCCGAGCAGGTGAGGGAGGTCGTGCACCCGGAGAGACTCCCGTGCACGGGGAGATCGCCGCTGCCAACGTGGTCACGCCTGTGGACAACAGCCGAGCGTTGGCCCTGCACCGGCCAGAGCAGCGGACGTTCCGGCCGGCTGAGGGCCAACGCTCGAGGTCGCATCGGGTGGGGTCAGGCGTCGGGGACCTCGGCGAGGACGACGTCGACGGTCAGCTCGCCGTCACCGGGCTCGACGACCAGGGTGGCGATGCCGCCGGCGTCGACCAGGTCGGCACGGCCGGCCTCGATCAGCGGCACCTGGGCCGCGGGCGCCCGCACCGTCGCCGTCTCCACGTCGGCCCGCATGGAGACCTTCGCGTCGGACTTCGCCTTGCGGACCCCCGCCAGCGCGGCCGCCGTCGCCGTCACCACGGCCGGGTCGCCGGTCGCGGGCAGGTCGGAGCCGACCGGCCACGCGGCACGGTGCACCGAGCCGGCCTGCCACCAGGACCAGACCTCCTCGGTGACGAACGGCAGCACCGGCGCGAACAGCCGCAGCTGCACCTCGAGCGCCACCGCGAGCGCGGCCTGCGCGGAGGCGGCCTCGGGCCCCGAGCCGTAGGCGCGCGACTTCACCAGCTCCACGTAGTCGTCGCAGAACGACCAGAAGAAGGTCTCGCTGACCTCGAGCGCGCGGGTGTAGTTGTACGTCTCCATGGCCGCGGTCGCCTCGTCGACCACCCGGCCCAGCGCCGTGAGCAGCCCGAGGTCGATCGGCTCGGTGACCTGCTCGACGGTCGAGGACGCCGAGGCGCCCAGGCCGAGCACGAACTTGCCGACGTTGAGGATCTTCATCGCCAGCCGGCGGCCGACCTTCATCTGCGTCTCGTCGAACGGCGAGTCGGCACCCGGGCGCGCACCGGCGGCCCGCCAGCGCACGGCGTCGGTGCCGTAGCGCTCGAGCACGTCGATCGGCGTGGTCGCGTTGCCCTTGGACTTCGACATCTTCTTGCGGTCGGGGTCGACCACGAACCCCGAGATCGTGGCGTGCGTCCACGGCACGGTCCCGTGCTCGTAGTGCGCCCGGACCACGGTGGAGAACAGCCAGGTGCGGATGATGTCGTGCGCCTGCGGCCGCTGGTCCATGGGGAACACCCGGGCGAACAGCTCCGGGTCGGTGTCCCAGCCCGAGGCGACCTGCGGCGACAGCGACGACGTCGCCCACGTATCCATGACGTCGGGGTCGGCCATGAACCCGCCGGGCACCCCGCGCTGGTCCTCGGTGAACCCGGCCGGGACGTCGGAGGACGGGTCGACCGGCAGCGACTCCTCGGGCGCCAGGATGGGCGCGGAGTGGTCGGGCTCGCCGGCCTCGTCGAGCCGGTACCAGATCGGGAACGGCACGCCGAAGAAGCGCTGCCGGCTGATCAGCCAGTCACCGTTGAGGCCCTCGACCCAGTTCTCGTAGCGGTGCCGCATGTGGTCGGGCACCCACTGGATCTCCCGGCCGCGGGCGATGAGGGCCTCGCGCAGGTCGGCGTCCCGGCCGCCGTTGCGGATGTACCACTGGCGCGTGGTGACGATCTCGAGCGGACGGTCGCCCTTCTCGTAGAACTTCACCGGGTGGGTGATCGGCGTCGGGCCGCCCTCCAGGTCGCCCGACTCGCGCAGCAGCTCGACGATCCGCTGCTGGGCGCTGAACACCGTCTTGCCGGCGAGCTCGTCGTAGGGCGACGCCGGGACGTCGGCCGGCGGGTCGGGGAGCAGCCGGCCGTCCCAGCCGACGATCGCCCGCGTCGGCAGCTGCAGCTCGCGCCACCAGGTGACGTCGTTGAGGTCACCGAAGGTGCAGATCATCGCGATGCCCGAGCCCTTGTCCGGCTCGGCCAGGCGGTGCGCCACGACGGGGACCTCGACGCCGAACAGCGGCGTGGTCACCGTCTTGCCGAACAGCGGCTGGTAGCGCTCGTCGTCGGGATGGGCCACCAGGGCGACGCAGGCGGGCAGCAGCTCGGGCCGCGTCGTCTCGATGTACACCGGGCCGGAAGGTCCGGAGAAGGAGATCCGGTGGTAGGCGCCGGGGCGCTCGCGGTCCTCCAGCTCGGCCTGGGCGACGGCGGTGCGGAAGGTGACGTCCCAGAGGGTCGGCGCCTCCTGCGCGTAGGCCTCACCCCGGGCCAGGTTGTGCAGGAACATCCGCTGCGCGGTCGCGCGGGAGGACTCCGAGATCGTCCGGTAGACGTTCGACCAGTCCACCGACAGCCCGACGCGGCGCCACAGCTTCTCGAACTCCGCCTCGTCGGCCTCGGTCAGCCGCATGCAGAGCTCGACGAAGTTGCGCCGGGAGATCGGCACCTGGTTCTTCTCCGGCTTGGCCGGCGGCTCGAACGAGGGGTCGTAGGGCAGCGAAGGGTCGCAGCGGACGCCGTAGTAGTTCTGCACGCGGCGCTCGGTCGGCAGGCCGTTGTCGTCCCAGCCCATCGGGTAGAAGACGTGCTTGCCGCGCATGCGCTGGTAGCGGGCGATGAAGTCGGTGTGCGTGTAGCTGAACACGTGCCCGACGTGCAGCGAGCCCGACGCCGTGGGCGGGGGAGTGTCGATCGACCAGATCTGCTCGCGGGCGGTCGCGGGGTACAGCGCGGCGGCGCGGTCGAAGGCGTAGGTGTCCTCGGCCGCCCACCGCTCGACCCACTTCTCCTCGAGCCCGTCGATGGTGGGCTTGTCGGGTACGCCACCGCCGGCTCCCGGGGCCGCAGCGTCCGGAGCGTGGATGTCGGTGGTCATGCCGTTCAGTCTAGGAACCGATCGGCTGGCATCCTGAGCAGGATGAACAACGGCAGCACCGGTGACCTGGCCCGGGTGGAGAGAGAGCTGCTGGCGCGCTGGCCGGAGAGCCGGCTGGAGCCGTCTCTCACCCGCATCTCGGCGCTGGTCGACCTCCTCGGTTCCCCGCACCGCGCGATGCCGGTGATCCAGGTGGCCGGCACCAACGGCAAGACGACGACGGCGCGCATGATCGACGAGCTGCTCCGCGGGTTCGGGCTGCGGGTGGGCCGGTTCACCAGCCCGCACCTGGAGACGATGCGCGAGCGGATCGTCCTCGACGGCGAGCCGGTGAGCGCCGAGCGGTTCGTCGAGACCTACGACGACATCGCCCCCTACGTGCAGATGGTCGACGCCGCCGGCGAGCACCCGATGAGCTTCTTCGAGGTGATGGTCGGGATGGCCTACGCGCTGTTCGCCGACGCGCCGGTCGACGTCGCCGTCATCGAGGTGGGCATGGGCGGACGGTGGGACGCCACGAACGTCGCCGACGCGCGGGTCGCCGTCGTCACCCCGGTCGCGATGGACCACGCGGAGTACCTCGGGAACGACGTCGCCACGATCGCCCAGGAGAAGGCCGGGATCATCAAGCCCGACTCGATCGCGGTGCTGGCCCACCAGCAGCCCGGTGCCCTGGACGCGCTGATCCGGCGGGCCGTCGAGGTGAACGTCGTCGTCGCGCGGGAGGGCACCGAGTTCGGCGTCCTCGAGCGCCGGGTCGCCGTCGGCGGCCAGCAGGTGCGGCTGCAGGGCCTGGGCGGCGAGTACGACGAGGTCTACCTGCCGCTGTTCGGGGCGCACCAGGCGCAGAACGCGGCCACCGCCCTGGCCGCGGTCGAGGCGTTCCTGGGCGCGGGCGCGGCCACCGGTCCGATCGAGCAGGAGACCGTCCGCGCGGCGTTCGCCGCGGTGCGCTCGCCCGGGCGGCTGGAGCGCGTGCGCACCAGCCCCACCGTGCTGGTGGACGCCGCGCACAACCCGGCCGGGATGACGGCGACGGTCGAGGCCATCCGCGAGTCGTTCGACTTCACCCGCCTCGTCGGGGTCGTCGGCGCGGTCCGCGGCAAGGACGTCGCGGGGATGCTGGCCGCGCTCGAGGAGATCTGCGCCGAGCTGGTGGTCACCCAGAACTCCTCGGAGCGTGCGCTGCCCGCCGACGAGCTGGGTGCGCTGGCCGTCGAGGTGTTCGGTGCCGACCGGGTCAGCGTCCAGCCGGTGCTCGGCGAGGCGATCACCGAGGCGATCGAGCTGGCGGAGGCGGGTCCGGACGACGCGCTCGGCGGCTCGGGCGTCCTGGTCACCGGCAGCGTGATCACCGCCGGGGAGGCCCGCACGCTCCTGTCGGGACGTCGTCCGTGAGGGCCACCGACCCGGTCCGGGCCGGCCGGGCGCTGGGCGGGGCGGCTGCCGCGATCCTCGTGCTGGAGGGCATCGCGGTCCTCTTCGTGCCCCGCGGCATCGCCCCGACGGAGGGCCTGGGCGCCGTCCGGCTGACCGTGCTGCTCGTGCTGGCGCTGCTGCTGATCCTCGCCAGCGGCATCCAGCGCCGCGAGCGCGGGCTGGCCATCGGCACCGCGCTGCAGGTCCCGCTGCTGGCCACGGGGCTGATGACCGGTGCGATGTGGTTCGTCGGCGGGGCGTTCGTGCTGATCTGGCTGTACCTCCTGCAGATCCGGAAGGAACTGCTGGGGTCGATGTTCGCGCCGGTCGCCGTACCCGGGCCCGGCGACGCCGACGGGACGACCGCCCCCTAAGGCGGCCGTCCCGTCGGCGGACGGCGTCAGCGGGGGCGCGCCGCCGGGCTCGGTGCCGAGACCGCCCCGGCACCGGCCTCGTTCTTCGCCAGCACGCGGAACGTGTAGGCCGTGCCCGCCTTCAGCCCCCCAACGGTGACGCCGGACGCCGTGGCCCCGGCGGTCACCGACTTGACGAGGGTCCGGCCGGAGAACGCCTGCACCACGTACCCGGTGAGCGGTGCCCCGCCGTCGCTCGCCGGCCTGGTCCAGCGCACGGCCACCGCGAGGCGCTGCGCCGTCACCGAGCTGATCGTCGGAGCGCCGGGCGTCGTGCGCGGCGTGGCGGTGACCTGCGCCGACCGCGCCCCGTACCCGGCGGTGTTCGCGGCCTCGATCCCCACCCGGTAGGCGGTCCCGTTGGTCAGCCCGGTCACGGTCGCCGAGGTCGTCTGCCCGCTGACCACGACGGACTTCGCCAGAGCCGTGCCGCGGTAGGCGGACACCCGGTAGGCCGTGACGGCGGCGCCACCGGTGTCCGCCGGCGCCGACCAGGTCAGCCGCAGCCCGCCGGCGAGTGCGGTCGGCGCGCCGACCCGCGGTGCGGAGGGCGCCCGGACCAGGGTGCCGCCGCCGGCGAGGACCTGCGCCGCGCGCACGGCGCGGACGCCGTCGACCTGCCCGTGCCCGAAGGAGTCGTCCCGGCCGGCGGCGCCCAGGTCGGTGGCCGACCAGGTGAGCGCCCGCTCGACCTGGTCCGGGGTGAGCGACGGAGCCGCGGCCTCCATCAGGGCGACGACCCCCGCCACGTGCGGCGAGGCCATCGAGGTGCCGCTCATCCAGCCGAAGCGGTTCCCCGGGTAGGTCGAGATGATGTCGACGCCCGGAGCGGCGACGTCGACGTAGCTGCCGTAGTTGGAGAACACCGCCTTCGCGCCGTTCTGGGCGGTGGCGGAGACGCCGATGACGCCGGGCGTCGCAGCCGGCATGAAGATGGCCGACGTGTTCGCGTTGCCCGCCGCGGCGACCACGGTGGTGCCCTTCGAGCGGGCGTAGGCGACGGCGGCGTCGTAGACGGTCGAGCTGTACTGGCCCCCCAGCGACATGTTGATGACGTCGGCGCCCCGGTCGGCGGCCCAGACGATGCCGCCGCTGATCCAGGACGAGTACCCCGATCCGTCGTCCCCGAGGACCTTGACCGGCAGCACCCGGGCCCCGGCGGCGACGCCCTCGACCACCGAGCCGGCGTCCGCGGCGACCGTCCCGGCCACGTGGGTGCCGTGCCCCTGCCGGTCGTCGTTGACCCCGCCGGGGGAGCCGGTGAAGTCGCGCCCGGGGAGGAGCGCACCGGCCAGCTCGCCGTGCAGCGACACCCCGGTGTCCAGGACGGCGACGACGACGTCGGCCAGCGCGCCGGGGGAGACCTCGGCGCGGGCGGCGTCGGAGCGGACCGTCGTGTTGCCCCACTGCGGGTAGGAGCCGGCGGTCGCCCGCGCGACGACGGTCAGGTCGGCGGCCTCGACCGATGCCTGCTGCTCAAGCAGACGCACCGCGGCGTCGGCGTCGGCGCGCCGGTCGGCGTCCAGGGTGACGATCTCCGGGCCGTCGGGCGTGACGACGAACGCCTCGAGCCGGACGCCCTCGCCCTCCGTCAGGTCGGTCAGGGTGTGCTGCTCGGCGCGCGCGAGGTCGTCCACGAGCACCTCGGGGAGCCCGGTCACCTCGGGGCTCACGGGTTCCTCGGCGGTCGCTGGCCCGGCCGAGCACACGAGCACGACGGCGGCAGCGGGGACGGCCAGCAGCCGTCGGGTTCCGGTTCTCACGAGTCCTCATCGGCAGGTCCGGTTCCTGGCCCGATCCCCCGGAGGAGGGACACCGCGGCGCCCGAGGCCGGTTCGCCCGACACGTACGCTGCGCGGCCGTGTCGCACATGTCGCACCTGTTCAGCGAGTTCACGCTCAAGGGCGTCACCCTGCGCAACCGCATCGGGATGAGCCCGATGACGATGTACCGGTCGACCGAGGGCCGGCTGGACGACTTCCACCTGATGTACCTCGGCGCCCGGGCCGCCGGTGGGTTCGGGTTGGTCTTCCCCGAGCAGATCGCCATCAGCCCGGAGGGGCGGACCAGCGTCCACTGCGCCGGCATCTACGACGACGCGCAGATCGAGGGCCACGCCCGGGTCACCGCGATGATCAGGGCGATGGGCGGCGTCGCCGGCATCCAGCTCGGCCACACCGGCCGCAGCGGCAGCGAGCAGCCGCCGTGGGCCGGGTGGGGACAGATCGCGCCCGACGCCCCCGACGGCTGGCAGGTGGTGGGGCCGTCCGCCGTCCCCTACGGCGCGCCGCGTCGGCCCTATCCGGTGCACGCGCTCAGCGTCGAGGAGATCGGGCAGCTGCACCGGCAGTACGCCGCGGCCGCGGTACGGGCGGCCGAGGCCGGCTACGAGTGGCTGGAGCTGCACTTCGCGCACGGGTACCTGGGCTCGAGCTTCTTCTCGCCGCTGGCCAACAAGCGCGACGACCGGTACGGCGGCAGCCTGGAGAACCGCGCCCGCTTCCTGCTCGAGGCCCTGGATGCGGTGCGCGCGGTGTGGCCCGAGCACCTGCCGCTGACCATGCGGCTGGGCGCCGACGACTTCCACCCCGTGGGCACCAGCTTCGAGGACTCCGTCGTCGCGATCGGCTGGATGAGGGAGCGCGGGCTCGACCTCGCCGACCTGAGCTTCGGCGGCAACACCGACGCGATGACCGACCCGCTGTGGAACCAGCCCGGCGCCTGGGTGGCGCGGGCCGGGCGGGTCAAGCGGGAGATCGGGATCCCCGTCGCCAGCAGCTGGAACCTCGGTGTCCCGCAGGACGCCGACGCGGCGGTCCGCTCGGGCGACGTCGACGTCGTCCTGCTGGGACGGGCGGCGCTGGCCAATCCGCACTGGCCGGTCTGGGCGGCGCGGGAGCTCGGTCACCCCAGCCCCTTCGAGCTGGTCCCGCGGGACTGGACCTGGTGGCTGGAGAACTTCCGCGGCCACGCGCCGAGCATCGGCTGGCCGGTGCCCGACGGCGGTGCCGACTCCCGCACGCGGACCAGCCCGTAGGCTCCGGCCCCGTGACCGAACGCACTCTTGTCCTCGTCAAGCCCGACGGCGTCGCCCGTGGCCTGGTCGGCGAGGTGATCACCCGCCTCGAGCGCAAGGGCCTGCGCCTGGTCGCCGCCGAGCTGCGGACGCTGACCGCCGCGACGGCCGAGACCCACTACGCCGAGCACCGCGAGCGGCCCTTCTTCGGCGCCCTCGTCGAGTTCATCACCAGCGGTCCGCTGATGGCCCTGGTCGTGGAGGGTCCCCGCGCCATCGAGGCGTTCCGCGCCCTGGCCGGGGCCACCGACCCCGTGAAGGCCGGCCCCGGCACCATCCGCGGCGACTTCGCCCTCGAGGTGCAGAACAACATCGTGCACGGCTCGGACTCGCCCGAGTCCGCCGCTCGCGAGATCGCCCTGTTCTTCCCCGACCTCGGCTAGCCCCCAGCGCCGCGGCGGGGAGGCGTGTCCTCGCGGATCGCCCGCACCGCCGCGGTGCCGAGGAGTGCCCGCGATCGCGGTCGGGCGAAACGGCTCACGTCGGCAGTGTGGGTGGACGCACCGGTCGAGTGCCGGGTTGTTGCCGCTGACACGCGCGGACTCGCCGTCCGGGGCGACCACAACTCCGCACTCGGCCGGGGAGCGCCGGGAGTCCGGCGGCTACCCTGGACCGGTCATGACTGCAGAGCTCCGCACGACCGCCGGCGAGTCGCTCTACCCGCGACTCGAGCCGCTGCTGGCCCAGATCCAGAAGCCGATCCAGTACGTGGGCGGTGAGCTGAACGCCCAGGTGAAGCCCTGGGACGAGGCCGCCGTCCACTGGGCGCTGATGTACCCGGACGCCTACGAGGTCGGGCTGCCCAACCAGGGCCTGATGATCCTCTACGAGGTGCTCAACGAGCGCCCCGACGCCCTGGCCGAGCGCTCCTACGCCGTCTGGCCGGACCTCGCCGCGCTCATGCGCGCGAACGGTGTCCCGCAGTTCACCGTCGACGGCCACCGCGCCGTCGCCGACTTCGACGTCCTGGGCGTCAGCTTCGCCACCGAGCTCGGGTACACGAACCTGCTCGAGGCCCTCGACCTGGCCGGCATCCCGCTGCACGCGATCGCCCGCGACGAGAGCCACCCGGTGGTCGTCGCCGGCGGGCACGCGGCCTTCAACCCCGAGCCGGTCGCCGACTTCGTCGACTGCGCGGTGCTGGGCGACGGCGAGCAGGCCGTGGGCGACATCACCGACGTCGTCAAGGCGTGGAAGGCCCAGGGCCGCCCCGGTGGCCGGGAGGAGCTGCTCGCCCGCCTGGCCCGGGTCGACGGCGTCTACGTGCCGCGCTTCTACGCCGTCACCTACGCCGACGACGGCGCCATCGCGGGCGTCACCCGCACCCGCGACGACGTCCCGGCCAAGGTCGGCAAGCGCACCGTCATGGACCTCGACGAGTGGCCCTACCCGAAGCAGCCGCTGGTGCCGCTGGCCGAGTCGGTGCACGAGCGGATGAGCGTGGAGATCTTCCGCGGCTGTACCCGTGGCTGCCGGTTCTGCCAGGCCGGGATGATCACCCGTCCGGTGCGCGAGCGGACCATCACCGGCATCGGCTCGATGGTCGAGCAGGGGCTGAAGGCGACCGGCTACGAGGAGGTCGGGCTGCTGAGCCTCTCCAGCGCCGACCACTCCGAGATCGGGCAGCTGGCCAAGGAGCTCGCCGACCGGTACGAGGGCACCAACACCGGGCTGAGCCTGCCGAGCACCCGCGTGGACGCCTTCAACGTGACGCTGGCCAACGAGCTGTCCCGCAACGGGCGACGCTCCGGGCTGACCTTCGCCCCCGAGGGCGGTAGCGAGCGGATCCGCCGGGTGATCAACAAGACGGTGTCCAAGGAGGACCTCGTCCGCACGGTGACGACCGCGTACGCCAACGGCTGGACGCAGGTGAAGCTCTACTTCATGTGCGGTCTGCCGACCGAGACCGACGAGGACGTCCTGGAGATCGCCGACCTGGCGGTCGAGGTGATCCGCGCCGGCCGCGAGGCCAGCGGCCGCAAGGACATTCGCTGCACCGTGTCCATCGGTGGCTTCGTGCCCAAGCCGCACACCCCGTTCCAGTGGGCCGCCCAGGCCAGCGCCGAGACGATCGATCACCGGCTGCGGGTGCTCCGCGCCAAGATCAACGAGGATCGCCGCATCGGCCGGTCGATCGGCTTGCGCTACCACGACGGCAAGCCCGGCGTGATCGAGGGACTGCTGTCCCGCGGTGACCGCCGCGTCGGCCGGGTCATCGAGCGGGTGTGGCGCGAGGGCGGGAAGTTCGACGGCTGGAGCGAGCACTTCTCCTTCGAGCGGTGGACGCAGGCCGCGGCCGAGGAGCTGGCGCCCTTCGGTGTCGGCCTGGACTGGTACACCACGCGCGAGCGCACCGAGCACGAGATCCTGCCCTGGGACCACCTGGACTCCGGGCTGGACAAGGAGTGGCTCTGGGACGACTGGCAGGACGCCCTGAGCGAGGAGGAGGTCGCCGACTGCCGGTGGACCCCCTGCTACGACTGCGGGGTCTGCCCGACCATGGGCACCGAGATCCAGATCGGCCCCACCGACCGCAGCCTGCTCCCGCTGACCGTCGTCTGATGGCCCGCCAGCCCGACGGGCCGCCCCCGCCGCCGACCGTGCAGAAGCTGCGCATCCGGTACGCCAAGCGCGGCCGGCTGCGCTTCGCCTCGCACCGCGACCTCGCCCGCGCGCTGGAGCGGGCGCTGCGCCGCGCCCGGGTGCCGATGGCGTTCTCGGCCGGGTTCAGCCCGCACCCGAAGATCTCCTACCTCGGCGCCGCCCCGACCGGTGCGGCCAGCGAGGCGGAGTACGTGGAGATCGGCCTGGCGGTGCGGTGCGACCCCGAGGCCGTCCGCGCCGCCCTGGACGCCGCCCTGCCCGAGGACATCGCGGTCCTGGACTGCGTGGAGGCGGGGGAGGGGACCGGGTCCCTGGCCGAGCGCATCGACACCTCGGTCTGGCGGGTGGAGCTCCCCGGGATGACGCTGGAGGAGCTCCGGCCGGCGGTCGAGGAGCTCCTGGCGCGCGAGGTCGTCGTCGTCGCCAAGCGCACCAAGAACGGCCCCAAGGACGTCGACGTCCGGCCCTCGGTGGTCAGCGCGTCGGCGTCGGCGGGGGCGGGTTGTGCCATACTCGACCTGGTCGTCCGGCAGGGAACGCCCGCCGTTCGACCGGACGACGTGTTGGCCGCCCTGGCTGCCGTCGCCGACCTGCACCCGCCGTTGCCCCCCCGGGCCGTGCGTGAGGCGCAGGGCCGGCTCGACGACACCGGGACCGTGGCCGATCCGCTCGATCCGGACCGCACCGCGGGAGCCCCCGACCAGGAGGCGCACGCGACGGTCTGACCGGCGGAGGCCCACGGGGGCTCGCGCACCGTTCCGCGACACGGCTGCCAGACGTGCCGCACACCGCAGACCACCGCACCACTCCGCACCACCGCACCCAGCCCCACCGGGTGCGCGCACCACAGCAGTCCGGCTCCCCGCCGCGGCAACCGTCGCGCGGGAGCCGCCCCAGACTTCGCAGGACGAGCCGGTCGCCGTACCCCGTGCGACCGCCCGCCCCGCCCCACCCGTGCTCCTGTGCGGCCGCCAGTCATCCGATCGGCGCCCGGGAGCACATGAGGAGACGAGACTTCTCGTGGCCGATACCGACAACAGCACCCCCACCGCCGACGAGACCGCCACCGGTCCCGGGCCCGACGACACCGTGACCGAGGTCCCCGCGGTGACCGAGGACTCCTCGGTCCCGGAGGACCCCGACGAGGAGCCGGAGGCGGACGACGCCCCGGCGGCGGAGACCTCCGCCGAGCCGACCCCCGCCGAGCCGGAGCCGCAGCCCGAATCCGAGGCGCAGCCGGACGCCGACGCGGAGCCGGTCGGTTCCCGCTTCGGGGCCCAGTTCAGCTCGCCGGAGCCGACCGCCGTGGTCGCCCGCCCCCGCCGCCGCGCCACCCGGCCGGCCGCCGCGCCGGACCCCGACGCCGTCGAGACGGTGGCCCCGGCGGCGCCGGCCGCAGCGGTTCCCGCCTTCGTCAGCTTCATGGCCCCGCCCGTCGACGCGCCGCCGGCTCCGCGTCGCCGCAGCCGCCGCCCGGCGGAGTCCCCGCAGCCCGAGCCCGACGAGGCCGAGGCGTCCGAGGTGCCCGCCGAGGAGGCCGAGCCGGCGCGGAGCCGCCAGCGCTCGCGCCGCCGTCCCGCCGTGGTGGAGCCTGGCGAGGACATCGATTCCACCGACGACGAGGACGTCGACGAGGACACCGCTGCCTCTGGCGGCGACGAGGGCGACTCCGGCGACGGCACCGGCAGTCGCCGCCGTCGCCGCGGCCGCCGGGGCCGTGGCCGTGGTCGCAGCGGCGAGGACGCCGGCGAGGCCGAGGACGAGAACGGCGAGCAGCCCCCGGCCGCCGACACCGAGACCGACGACGATTCCAACGACGGGGACGACGACACCGACGCCGACGCCGACGAGGCCTCGGGCGGGTCGAGCACCCGCCGCCGTCGTCGGCGTCGCCGTCGCAGCGGAGGCGGTGGCGACGACGCCTCCGACGACACCGACGACGACGACCGCCCCGAGCGGGCCGGCCGCAACGGCCGGATCAGCAGCGACGACGAGGTCCGCGGCGTCACCGGCTCCACGCGCCTGGAGGCCAAGCGCCAGCGCCGCCGGGACGGCCGGGACACCGGTCGCCGCCGCGCGCCGATCCTGACCGAGAGCGAGTTCCTCGCCCGCCGCGAGGCCGTCGACCGGAAGATGGTCATCCGCCAGCGGGGTGAGCGCACGCAGATCGCCGTCCTCGAGGACGACGTGCTGGTCGAGCACTACGTGACGCAGGCGCAGGCCACCTCGTTCGCCGGCAACGTCTACCTCGGACGCGTGCAGAACGTGCTGCCGAGCATGGAGGCCGCGTTCATCGACATCGGCAAGGGGCGCAACGCCGTCCTCTACGCCGGTGAGGTCAACTGGGACGCCGCGGGTCTGTCGGGCAAGCAGCGCTCCATCGAGACCGCGATGAAGTCCGGCGACAAGGTGCTGGTGCAGGTCACCAAGGACCCGATCGGGCACAAGGGCGCGCGGCTCACGCAGCAGATCAACCTGCCCGGCCGCTTCCTCGTCTACGTGCCCGGCGGCTCGATGACCGGGATCAGCCGCAAGCTGCCCGACACCGAGCGCCAGCGGCTCAAGGACATCCTCAAGAAGATCGTCCCCGAGGACGCCGGCGTGATCATCCGGACCGCCGCGGAGGGCGCCTCGGAGGAGGAGCTCACCCGCGACGTCAACCGGCTCAAGGCGCAGTGGGAGGTCATCTCGCAGAAGGCGGAGTCGGCCTCCAACGCGCCGACGCTGCTCTACGGCGAGCCGGACCTGGCGATCCGGGTCATCCGCGACGTCTTCAACGAGGACTTCAAGGACCTGGTCGTCCAGGGCGACGACGCGTGGGACACCGTCGAGGCCTACGTCGGGCACGTCTCCCCGGAGCTCAGCTCGCGGCTGTCGCGCTACACCGGCCAGGGCGACGTCTTCCACGACCTGCGCATCGACGAGCAGCTGGCCAAGGCGCTGGACCGCAAGGTCTGGCTGCCCAGCGGCGGCTCCCTGGTCATCGACCGCACCGAGGCGATGACCGTCGTCGACGTCAACACCGGCAAGTTCGTCGGCTCGGGCGGCAACCTCGAGCAGACCGTCACGCGCAACAACATGGAGGCCGCCGAGGAGATCGTCCGCCAGCTCCGGCTGCGCGACATCGGCGGCATCATCGTCATCGACTTCATCGACATGGTGCTCGAGAGCAACCGCGACCTCGTGCTGCGGCGGCTCACCGAGTGCCTGGGACGCGACCGCACCAAGCACCAGGTCGCCGAGGTGACCTCGCTGGGCCTGGTGCAGATGACCCGCAAGCGGGTCGGCCAAGGCCTGCTCGAGGTGTTCTCCGAGACCTGCGAGCACTGCCGCGGGCGCGGCATCCTCGTCAGCACCGACCCGGTCGACGAGAAGCGGCGCGGCGGCAACGGGTCCGGCGGCGGGGGCAACTCCGGTGACTCCGGGCGGGGCGGCTCCGGTGGCGGCAACCGCCGCGACCGCTCCGGCAAGCCTGACGGCAACGGCCGGGACGACGCCGCCGGCGAGCAATCCGCCACGCAGCAGCCCGCCGCCGAGAGCGCGCCGGCCGAGCCGGCAGCCGAGGGGGGCGACGGCGAGACGACCGAGGGCACCCGCAGCGGCGGCCGGCGCAACCGCGGCCGGCGCAACCGCGGGCAGTCGGGCGAGGAGCGGGCCGCCGCGGACGCCGCCGTCGTGGCCGGCGCGGACCGGGACGAGCCCACCGGGGAGGACGCCGGGACCGCCGAGCCCGAGACCGTCGAGCCCGAGACTGCCGAGCCCGAGACCGCCGAGGCCGTCGCCGTCGAGGACGTCGACCCCGTGAACGCGGACGCGGCGGTCGGCCCGTCCACGCCGCCGCGCGAGGCCTCCGACGTGGTGGTCGTGCCGCCGCTCGCGGTGGCCGAGCCGGCCGCAGAGCAGGCGCCGGAGCCCGCCGAGGACGTCGCGAGCCAGCGGTCCGAGGCCGCGGCGCCCGAGGTCGCGGGGGCCGGCGCGGAGAGCGCAGCGGCCGAGCCGGTCGCGCCGGCGGGGCGTCCGCGCCGTCGCCGGGCGGCGAGCCGGCCGGCCGGACCGCCGGCGTCCTGACGGCCCGCCCGGAGGCCACCCCGAGCGTGCGAGGGGTGAGGGGCACGGGTTCGGTCGGCTCAGGTACGCTGGACGGGTTGCATCGCCACCGCGCGGGCGCCTCCGGGTGCCGCCGGGTCAGGCGTCCGCAACCCGTCCAGTCCCCGGCGCCCGCTCGGTCGTGCGCGCCGGACCGACAGCTGGATACGAGAAGCTAACGAGGAGTCAGTGGTGTACGCAGTGGTGAAGGCCGGTGGCGGCCAGCACAAGGTGGCCGTGGGCGACACGTTCACGATCAACCGCCTGACGGGTGCGGCCGGCGACTCGGTCGCCCTGCCGGCGATCCTGCTGGTCGACGGCGACACCGTCACCAGCGACGCCGCGGCCCTGGCCAAGGTCACCGTGACCGGCGAGATCGTCGGGCACGGCAAGGGCCCGAAGATCCGCATCCACAAGTTCAAGAACAAGACCGGGTACCACAAGCGGCAGGGGCACCGTCAGCCCCTGACCAGCGTCGTGGTCCGCGACATCTCGAAGGGCTGACCTCGACATGGCACACAAGAAGGGCGCCTCGTCGTCCCGCAACGGTCGCGACTCGAACGCCCAGCGCCTCGGCGTGAAGCGCTTCGGCGGCCAGGTCGTCAAGGCCGGCGAGATCATCGTGCGCCAGCGCGGCACGCACTTCCACCCCGGCCTGGGCGTCGGCCGCGGCAGCGACGACACGCTGTTCGCGCTCGCCCCGGGTGCGGTCACCTTCGGCACGCGCCGCGGGCGGAAGACCATCAGCATCAGCGCCGTCGAGGCCTGACGCACGACCCAGACGTTCCGCCACGAGCGCACGGGCCTTCGGGCTCGTGCGCTCGTGGCGCTTGACAGGTAGGAGGCGGCGGGCATGGCCGCTTTCGTCGACCGCGTGGTCGTGCACGTGGCGGCCGGCAACGGCGGCCACGGCGTCGCCTCGATCCACCGCGAGAAGTTCAAGCCCCTCGGCGGCCCCGACGGCGGCAACGGTGGCGACGGCGGTGACGTCGTCCTCGAGGTCGACCCGAGCGTGCACACGCTGCTGGACTTCCACCACCGCCCGCACCAGAAGGCCGGCAACGGCCGCCCGGGCGAGGGCGGCAACCGCAACGGCGGCAGGGGCGAGGACCGGGTCCTGCGGGTGCCCGCCGGCACCGTCGTCAGCACGCCCGACGGCCGCGTCATCGCCGACCTCGTCGGCGCCGGCACCCGCGTGGTGCTGGCCCGGGGCGGCCGCGGCGGCCTGGGCAACGCGGCCCTGGCCAACGCCCGCCGCAAGGCGCCCGGCTTCGCGCTGCTCGGCGAGCCGGGCGAGGCGTTCGACGCCGTCATCGAGCTCAAGAGCATCGCCGACGTCGGCCTCGTCGGCTTCCCCTCGGCGGGCAAGTCGTCGCTGATCGCGGCGATGTCGTCGGCCCGCCCGAAGATCGCGGACTACCCCTTCACCACGCTGGTGCCCAACCTCGGCGTGATCCGCTCCGGCGACACCGTCTACACGATGGCCGACGTGCCCGGGCTGATCCCCGGCGCCTCCACCGGCAAGGGCCTGGGCGTGCAGTTCCTGCGCCACGTCGAGCGGTGCGCGGTCCTGGTGCACGTGGTCGACATGGCCACGATGGAGCCCGGGCGCGACCCGGAGAGCGACATCGAGGCCCTCGAGCACGAGCTCGCGGAGTACGGCGGTGACGAACTGGACCTCGTCGGGCGGCTGCGGATCGCCGTCCTCAACAAGATCGACGTGCCGGACGCCCGGGAGCTGGTCGACCTGGTGCGCGCGACCCTCGATCAGCGCGGCCTGGCCGTCCACCCGGTGAGCGCCGCGACCGGCGAGGGGCTGCGGGAGTTCGGCTTCGCGCTCGCCGCGGCGGTCGAGGAGCACCGCGCGAGCCTGCCCGCGATGGAGCCGGCCCGCGTCACCGTCACGCCCCGGGCGGTCGACGACAGCGGCTTCACCGTCGAGCGCGACACCGAGTTCGACACCGGCGGTTTCGTCGTGCACGGCGTCCGCCCCGAGCGCTGGGTCCGGCAGACCGACTTCAGCAACGACGAGGCGGTCGGCTTCCTCGCCGACCGGCTCAACCGCCTCGGGGTGGAGGAGGCGCTGGCCAAGGCCGGCGCGGTCACCGGCGACGCGGTCACCATCGGGGGCGTCACCTTCGACTGGGTGCCCTCGCTGCCGGCCGGCACGCTCACCGCCGAGGAGTCCGCGGGCCTGGGCGGGCGCGGCACCGACAGCCGGATCGACGCGCCGCACCGGGTCCGCGCCCAGGAGCGGCTGGCGGCCAAGCGCGCCCGCCGGGTGCCCTACGAGCTCGGCGAGCCGGGGTGGACCGAGGACGACCTGCCGGAGGAGCTGCGATGACCGCCCGTCCGCGGATCGCGGACGCCCGCCGGGTCGTGGTCAAGGTCGGCTCGTCCTCGCTGACCACCCTGCCGGGCGGGCTGGACACCGAGCGGCTGTCCGCACTGGTCGACGTCCTGGGTGCGGCCCGGGCCGCCGGACGCGAGGTCGTGCTGGTCTCCTCGGGTGCCATCGCGGCGGGCCTCGCCCCGCTCGGTCTCGAGGGCCGGCCCCGCGACCTCGCCACGGCGCAGGCCGCGGCCAGCGTCGGGCAGCTGCGGCTGGTGCAGACCTACGCCGACGCCTTCGCCCGCCACGGGGTCACCGTCGGCCAGGTGCTGCTCACCGCCGACGACCTGACCCGGCGCGGGCACTACCGCAACGCGCACCGGACGGTCGAGCGGCTGCTCACCCTGGGCGCGCTGCCGATCGTCAACGAGAACGACACGGTGGCGACCGAGGAGATCCGCTTCGGCGACAACGACCGCCTCGCCGCCCTGGTCGCCCACGTCGCGCAGGCCGACGCCCTGGTGCTGCTCTCCGACGTCGACGGCGTCTACGACGGCGACCCGCGCTCGGGCCCGGCGTCCCTGGTCGACACCGTCCGCGAGCCCGGTGACCTGGCCGCGGTGACCCTGGGGTCGGCCAGCCGCAACGGCGTCGGCACCGGCGGCATGGCGACCAAGGTGGAGGCGGCGTTCATCGCCGCGCAGGCCGGCGTGCCCGTCGTCGTCACCTCGACCGCCCAGGCGGCCGCGGCGCTGGCCGGCGAGCAGGTGGGCACGCTGTTCGAGCCGATGGGCCGGCGGCCCAGCGCCCGCCAGTTCTGGCTGCGCTACGCCAGCCGTCCGCGGGGCCGGCTCACCCTGGACGACGGCGCGGTCGAGGCCGTCCGCGACCGGCACGCCTCGCTGCTCGCCGCGGGCATCACCGCGGTCTCGGGCGAGTTCGTCGCCGACGACCCGGTGGAGCTCGTCGGCCTCGACGGCACGGTGGTCGCTCGCGGGCTGGTCGCCTACGACGCGGCGGAGCTGCCCGGGTTGCTCGGGCACAAGACCGGTGACCTGCCGCCGGAGTACCGCCGCGAGGTCGTGCACCGCGACGAGATGGTGCTCGTCCGCCGCCGTCCCTGAGCCGCGGGCAGGGGCGCGGAGCCCGGCTGAGAGACTGGCGGGGTGACGATCCGCCCCATCCGCGAGCTCGGCGACCCGGTCCTGCGCACCCCCTCCGACGAGGTGAGGGCCTTCGACGGCTGGCTGGCCGCGCTCGTCCGCGACCTGGAGGAGACCGTCGACAACCCCGGCCGCGCCGGCGTCGCCGCTCCGCAGATCGGCGTGAACGCGCGGGTCTTCTCCTACAACATCGACGGCGTGATCGGGCACATGGTCAACCCGGTGATCGTCGAGCGCTCCGAGGAGATCCAGGACGGCGACGAGGGCTGCCTGTCCGTCCCGGGCATCTGGGCGCCGACGGTGCGGGCGCTGCGCTGCGTCGCCGAGGGCTTCGACGTCGACGGCAAGCCGCTCCGGCTGGAGGGGGAGGGGCTCATGGCCCGCTGCCTGCAGCACGAGGTCGACCACCTCGACGGCACGGTCTTCCTGGACCGGCTGACCGGTGAGGCCCGCAAGACCGCGCTGCGCGCGCTGCGCGACCGCTGACGGTTCCGGGTCAGGAACGGGCCGCGACGCACGCGGCGCAGGTGCCGAAGACCTCCACCTGGTGCTGGACGTCGGCGAAGCCGTGCTCTGCGCCCACCCGCGCGGCCCAGCGCTCCACCGGCGGGTCGGCCACCTCCACCGTGCGCCCGCACGAGCGGCAGACCAGGTGGTGGTGGTGGCTCGGTGAGCACCGGCGGTAGCCCGCCTCGCCGTCGGCACTGCGCAGGACGTCGAGCTGCCCGTCGTCGACCATCGCCTGCAGGGCCCGGTAGACCGTGGCCAGGCCGACCGGGTCGCCGCGCTCGCGCAGCAGCGCGTGCAGGTCCTGCGCACTGCGGAAGCCGTCCAGCTCGTCCAGCAGGGCCAGCAGGGCGCTGCGCTGCCGGGTGGTCCGCCGGCCGGTGACCTCGGGGGCCGGCGCCCGGCCGGTGTCCGCGCCGCTCATCGGTTCGGGGGAGCGGGGACCGGGTGCTCCCCGTGCTCGTCGTAGTGCACGCCGCGGCCGGTCCGGTGCGGCGCGTGCAGGTGCCCGTCGTGGTCGTAGTCGACGTGATCGCCGTGCGGCACGGGAGGGTGGCCGCAGGCGGCGCCGTGCTCGTGGGGGTGCGCGTCGTGCACGTCGACCCGTCGCCGGTGGCGCCGCCGCGCGGTGCTCTCGCGCAGGGCCACCGCCGAGGTCACGAGCAGGAACAGGCCGATGGCCAGCAGCACGATCGTCCCGCCCGACGGCGTCCCGGTGTAGAAGGACGTCGCCGTCCCCGAGACGCTGACCAGCACCCCGATCAGGCAGGCGAGGAGCACGGTCTCGCGGAAGCTGCGGGCGAGCAGCTGGGCGATGGCGCTGGGCAGGATCATCAGCGCGCTGATCAGCAGCAGCCCGACGACGCGCATGGACAGCACGACGGTGGAGGCCACCAGGGCGGCGAGCACCACGTTGAGGCCGAGCACCGGGAGGCCGACCGCGCGGGCGTACTCCTCGTCGTCGCTGACCGCGTAGAGCCGCTGCCCCAGCAGGGCCACGACGAGCAGCACGACCACCGAGATGCCGGCGAAGACCACGACGTCCTCCCGGCTGGTCGTGGTGATGGCGCCGAAGAGGTAGGAGTCGAGGTTGGTCGCCTGCCCGCGGGGCGCGAGGCTCAGCAGCACGACGCCACCGGCGATGCCGCCGTAGAACAGCACGGCGAGGGCGACGTCGCCGCTGGTCCGGCCGCGGGCGCGGACCAGCTCGATGAGCACCGCCCCGAGGACGGCGGCGACCAGCGCCGTCCAGACCGGGCTGGTAGCGGTCAGCACCCCGACGGCGACGCCGGTCAGGGCGACGTGGCCGAGCCCGTCGCCCAGCAGGGAGAGCCGGCGCTGGACGAGGAAGACGCCCACCGCGGGCGCGACGAGCCCGACCATCAGCGAGGCGAGCAGCGCGCGCTGCATGAAGTCGTAGTCGAGGAGTCCCACGTCAGCGCTCCCTGGTCGTGGCGGACCGCGGCGTCACGGTGGGCTGGTCCAGCCGGTAGCCGGCCGGCTCGCGCTCCGGTGGGTGGTGGTGCAGGTGCTCGTCGTGGTGGCCGGCCTCGCTCAGCGGGCCGTCGTAGGCCACCCGGCCGTGGTCGACCACGACCGCCCGGGTGAGGACGCCGGCCAGCGGCGCGCTCTCGTGCGTGACGACGACGAGGGTCGTGCCGCTCGCGGAGATGGTGGCGAGGGTGCCGGCCAGCGCCTCCTGGCTGGCCGCGTCGACCCCCGCGGTGGGCTCGTCCATGATCAGCAGCTCGGGCTCGGCGGCCAGCGCACGGGCCACGAGCACCCGGCGCTGCTGCCCCCCGGAGAGCGCGGCGACCTTGTCGTCCAGCCGGTCGCCGAGGCCGACCGCGGCGACCGCGTCGGCGACGGCGCGGCGGTCGGCGGCCCCGAGCGGGCGGAACAGGCCGAGCCGGGCCAACCGCCCCACGGCGACGGCCTCGCGCACCGTCGCCGGCACGGCACCGCTGATCGAGTGCCGCTGCGGCACGTACCCCACCCGGCCGCGCTCGCGCAGCCGGCCGACCGGGGCGCCCAGCACCTGCATGTCGCCGTCGAGCATCGTCGCCAGGCCCAAGAGGCCCCGCGACAGCGTGGTCTTGCCCGACCCATTGGAGCCGAGGACGGCGACCGCCTCACCGGCGGCGATCGTCAGGTCGACGTTGCGGACGATCGGCACGTCGCCGTAGCCGATCGTCGCCCCGCGCAGGCGGATCGCCGGGAACTCCGGAGTCATGAGCTGGTCTGGCCCTGCTGCAGCGTGGCCAGGTTGGCCCGCATGACGGCGAGGTAGTCGTCGCCGGCCGACTCGTCGGTCAGGCCCTCGAGCGGGTCGAGGACGGCGGTGCGGACGCCGGCCTCGTCGGCCACGGTCTCGGCGATGGCGGGGTCGACGAGCGTCTCGGTGTAGACCGTCGTCACGCCGCGCTCGGCGACCAGGTCGGTGATCTCGGCCATCTGGTCGGCCGAGGGCTCGGTGCTCGGGCTCAGCCCCGTCACGCCCACCACCTCGAAACCGTAGCGCGCGGCCAGGTAGCCGAATGCGTCGTGGCTCGTGACGAGGGTGTCCACGGCGCAGCCGGTCAGCCCGTCGGTCATCTCCGCGTCGAGGGCCTCCAGGTCCTCGCGCAGGGCGGCGGCGTTCCGCTCGTAGGTGTCGGCGCCGTCGGGGTCGATGTCGGCCAGCTGGTCGGCGAGGGCGTCGCCGACGTCGGCGAGCCGGGTCGGGTCCAGCCAGAAGTGCGGGTCCGCCGACTCCCCGCCGTGCGCCTCGTCGGCGTGCTCGTCCTCGTGCTCCTCCGCGGTGAGCGAGAGGTCCGCGGCCTCGGCGACGTCCCACGCGTGGTCGCCCGCCTGCGACTCGGCGGCCTCGTCCACCGCCGACTGGAAGCCCCCGAGGTAGACGAGCAGGTCGGCGTCGGACACGCCCGCGACGTCCTGCGGGGTGAGCTCCAGGTCGTGCGGCTCGGCGCCCGGGGCGGTCAGCGACGACACCTCGATGCGGTCCCCGCCGATGCGCGAGGCGGCCCACTCCAGCGGGTAGAAGCCGGCGACGACGTCCAGCCGGTCGCCCGCGCCGCTCCCGCCGTCGTCACTCCCGCACCCGGCCAGGAGCAGCAGTGCGGTGGTCGCCGCGGCGGTCATCGGCAACCGCGGAGTGGAGATGCTCATGAGAACCATTCTCGCACAGCGTGCGGCCCCGGTCCCGACCCGCTCGTCACGTAGCCTGAGGGCGTGTTCGACGTCACGGAGCTGCCGCTGATCGGTGCTGCCGCCCTGCGCGCGCGCTCGGCCGCCCGCGTGCTGCGCACCCTCCCCACCGACGCCAAGGACGGCGCGCTGGTGGCCATGGCCGAGGCGCTGGTCGAGCGCACCGACGAGATCCTGGCCGCCAACGCCGCCGACGTGGAGGCGGCGCGGGCCGACGGGACGCCCGAGTCGGTGGTCGACCGGCTGCGGCTGGACGCCGGCCGGATCGAGGGCGTGGCCGCTGCGCTGCGTCAGCTCGTCGCCCTGCCCGACCCCGTCGGCGACGTGGTGCGCGGCTCGCGGCTGCCCAACGGCCTGGAGCTGCGCCAGGTCCGCGTGCCCCTCGGCGTGGTCGGCATCGTCTACGAGGCGCGGCCCAACGTCACCGTCGATGCGGCCGGGCTCTGCCTCAAGAGCGGGAACGCCGCCCTGCTGCGCGGCTCGGCCTCGGCCTTCGGCACCAACACCGCGCTCATCGCCGTCCTCACCGAGGCGGGGGAGAAGGCAGGGCTGCCCGCCGGTTTCGTCGAGCTGCTGCCGGCCGACCGGGCCTCGGTGGGCGAGCTGCTGGGTGCCCGCGGCCTGGTCGACGTCGTCATCCCGCGCGGCGGCGCCTCGCTGATCCAGCGCGTGGTGCGCGAGTCGCGGGTGCCGGTCATCGAGACCGGCGAGGGCAACTGCCACGTCTACGTCGACGCCTCGGCGGACCCGGTCATCGCCGAGGCCGTGGTGCTCAACTCCAAGACCCACCGGGTGAGCGTCTGCAACTCCGCAGAGACCCTGCTCGTGCACCGCGACTACCCCCACCTGCCGCGGCTGCTGGCGGCGCTGGCCGGTTCGGGGGTGGCGCTGCACGGCGACGACGCCGCCCGCGCGGCGCACGACGGCGTCGTCCCGGCGACCGACGAGGACTGGGCCACCGAGTACCTGTCGATGGACATGGCCGTGCGGGTGGTCGACGACCTGCCCGAGGCGCTGGAGCACATCGCCCGCTGGACCACCGGGCACACCGAGGCGATCGTCGCGGACTCGGCCACCGCGATCGCTGCCTTCACCGCCGGCGTCGACGCCGCCGCCGTCCTGGTGAACGCCTCGACCCGGTTCACCGACGGCGGCGAGTTCGGCTTCGGCGCAGAGATCGGGATCTCCACCCAGAAGCTGCACGCCCGTGGCCCGCTCGGGCTCCCCGAGCTGACCTCCACCACCTACGTCGTGACCGGCCGCGGTCACGTCCGCTGAGCGGTCCGCCCGCACCCCCTCATCCGGCCCACCCCACCGCCCCTTGGAGCCGTCGTGCCCCGTCCGCCGTCGCAGTCCCCGCACTTCTCCTCCGTCGCCGACGTCGAGAAGCGACTGAGCGAGGCGGGTTACCTGCCCGACGCCCAGATCGCGACGACGGTGTTCCTCGCCGACCGCCTGGGCAAGCCGCTGCTGGTCGAGGGGCCCGCGGGCACCGGCAAGACCGAGCTCGCCAAGGCGCTGGCCGCCGCGACCGACTCGGAGCTGATCCGGCTCCAGTGCTACGAGGGCCTCGACGAGGCCCGCGCGCTCTACGAGTGGAACTACAAGAAGCAGCTGCTGCGCATCCAGGCCTCGCAGGCCGGTGACGGCGCCGACTGGGACACCGTCCACGACGACATCTTCGGCGACGAGTTCCTGCTCTCCCGCCCGCTGCTGACCGCCATCCGGCGCACCGACCCCACCGTGCTGCTGGTCGACGAGACCGACAAGGCCGACGTCGAGGTCGAGGGGCTGCTGCTGGAGGTGCTCTCGGACTTCCAGGTGACCATCCCGGAGCTCGGCACCATCACCGCCACCCGCCGGCCGATGGTCGTCCTGACCTCCAACGCGACCCGCGAGCTGTCCGAGGCGCTCAAGCGACGCTGCCTCTACCTCGCGCTGGACTACCCCTCGGCCGAGCGCGAGCGCGAGATCGTGCTGTCCCGGGTGCCCGACCTGGCGCCCGGTCTGGCCGACCAGCTGGTGAAGACGGTGCGCGCGCTCCGGGCACTGGAGCTGAAGAAGTCGCCCTCGATCTCCGAGACCCTCGACTGGGCGCAGACGCTGCTGGAGCTGGGGCTGGACACCCTCGACGAGGGGGCCATGTCCTCGACGCTCGGGGTGGTGCTCAAGCACGCCAGCGACCAGCAGCGCGCCGCCGCCGAGCTCCGGCTGAACTGATGAGCGCGCCGGGGACCCGCTCGCAGGAGCTCGGTGGGCTGGCCGGGCACCTGGACGGCTTCGTGCGCGCGGTGCGCGAGGCCGGGATCCCGGTGGGCATCAGCCAGGCGGTCGACGCCGCCGAGATCCTCACCGTCGTCGACCTGCTCGACCGCGAGCAGCTGCGGCACGGGCTGGCCGCGGTGCTGCTGCAGCGCGGTGCCCAGCGCCCGGCGTACGACGTGCTCTTCGACCTCTGGTGGCCGCTGTCGGACCGGCCCGCGCCGACCGACGACTCCGGGGAGTCCGAGGAGGGTGCCGAGGGCGGGGAGCCGAGGCAGGGCGGACCGCGTCCGGACGACGCCGCGCTCGCGAAGGCGATGCGTGACGAGCTGTTCCGGTTGCTGCTCGAGGGCGACGAGGACGAGATCGGCCGGTTTGCGCGCCGTGCGGTGGACCGGCTCGGCAGTGGTCAGCCCAGCCCCACCGGGCAGTCCTACTTCAGCTACCGCGTGATGCGGGCGCTCTCGCCGGACACGCTGATCGCCCAGCTGCTGGCGGGTCTGCTCGCCGAGGGTGACCGCGGTGGGCTGAACGAGCAGGTGGCCCGGCAGACCGTCCGCGAGCGGATCGAGGCGTTCAAGAACGCCGTCGAGACCGAGGTGCGCCGCCGCACGGCCAGTGAGAAGGGGCGCGAGCGGGTCGCGAAGAACGCCGTCCGCCCGCTGGCCGACCAGATCGACTTCCTCCGCGCCCAGTCCAGCGACCTCGCCGAGCTGCGCCGCACTGTGGCGCCGCTGGCCCGCCGGCTGGCCGTGCGGCTGTCCGCGCGCCGCAAGATCGGGCGCCAGGGCCGGCTGGACTTCCGCAAGACCGTCCGCGCCTCCCTCGGTACGGGTGGCGTCCCGGTCGTCACCCACCACCGCCCGCGCAAGGTGCACAAGCCCGAGCTGGTCGTGCTCTGCGACGTCAGCGGCTCGGTGGCCGGCTTCAGCCACTTCACCCTGATGCTCACCCAGGCGCTGCGCGAGCACTTCACCGGCGTGCGGGCCTTCGCCTTCGTCGACTCGACCGACGAGGTCACCCGCTTCTTCAGCCCGGGTGCCGACGTCGCGGACGCGGTCCGGCGGATCGGCACGGAGGCGCAGGTCGTGGCCTTCGACGGGCACAGCGACTACGGCACGGCGTTCGAGGTGTTCGCCGACAAGTACGCCTCGGCGATCGGGCCGAAGACCTCGCTGCTGGTGCTGGGCGACGGCCGAACCAACTACCGGCCCGCCGCGGTCCCGCTGCTGGCCAGCATGGTCCGGCGGTCCCGCTCGGCGCACTGGCTCAACCCCGAGCCGGAGCGGCAGTGGGGGACCGGTGACTCGGCGGCGGACCGGTACGGCGAGGTCATCGACATGGTCGAGTGCCGGAACGCGTCCCAGCTGGCGGAGTTCATCACCACCCTCTGAGCACGCCGCGGCCGGTCCACCTGCGGCCCGCCGCCGGCGTCGGGACTGTCCACACGTGGCGCTGTCGACAGCTCGACACCTCGACAGCTCGACCGGTGACCCGTCGACCGACGCGGCAGACGTCCGTGTGGGCGTGACCCCCAGGCATTTCGGTACCGGCGCGTAACCCCGGGGCGGTTGGGCCGTTGTCCAGCGCGGTGCCGGTGCCTCCGGGCAGCGGCACCGTCCGGCCGCCGGCAGGCGGCGAGGCCTGCGACCGGCTGCACGGGGGAGCCGGTCGCCGCGGGCCGGGACGCAGCGTCCCACCGGGACGTGCGTCGCGGGTCCGCAGACCGGAGCCGGTCCGCTCAGGGCCGGCTCCGGTGGGCACGGATACCCTCGGTCCGTGACAGGCGGGCGGATCGGCGTGATGGGCGGGACGTTCGACCCCATCCACCACGGGCACCTCGTGGCCGCGAGCGAGGTCGCCGGCCTCTTCGGGCTGGACGAGGTCGTGTTCGTGCCGACCGGTCAGCCGTGGCAGAAGAGCGACCGGCAGGTCAGCCCGGCCGAGGACCGCTACCTGATGACGGTCGTCGCGACGGCGTCCAACCCCCGCTTCTCGGTCAGCCGGGTCGACATCGACCGCGGCGGCCCGACGTACACGATCGACACCCTGGTCGACCTGCGCGCCCAGCGGCCGGACGCCGAGCTGTTCTTCATCACCGGCGCCGACGCCCTCGCCCAGATCATGACCTGGCGCGACGGCGACCGGTGCTTCGAGCTGGCCCACTTCATCGGCGTGACCCGCCCCGGGTACACGCTGGCCGACTCCGACCTGCCCGCCGGACGCGTGAGCCTGGTGGAGATCCCCGCGCTGGCGATCAGCTCCAGCGACTGCCGCGGCCGCGTGGCCCGCGGCATGCCGGTCTGGTACCTCGTGCCCGACGGTGTCGTCCAGTACATCGAGAAGCGGGGCCTGTACCGGGAGGGCCTGCGCCGCCGTGCGCCCGCAGCCGTCAGCGGTGGCGAGGACCGCGGCGCCCCGGGGAACCGGCCGGCCCACGCCCGCCCGCCCGCGGTCCCGGATCCGTCACCGGACACCGACACCCCATCCGACTACCAGGAGGTACCCCGATGACCGCCTCGGCCGAGGCGCGGGACACCGCGCTGCTCGCCGCTCAGGCGGCCGCCGACAAGCTCGCCACCGACGTCTCGATCGTCGACGTCAGCGAGCGGCTCGCCATCACCGACGCCTTCGTCCTCGCCTCGGCGCCCAACGAGCGCCAGGTGCAGGCCATCGTGGACGCCGTCGAGGAACGCCTGCGCGAGCGCGGGATCAAGCCGGTGCGGCGTGAGGGCACGACCGAGAACCGCTGGGTGCTCCTGGACTTCGTCGACGTCGTCGTCCACGTCCAGCACGCCGAGGAGCGGGCGTACTACGCCCTCGAGCGGCTGTGGAAGGACTGCCCGACGATCCCCTTCGTGGACAGCGCCTTGCCGGCGCAGGACGCGGCTGCGGGCGAGGATGCGGCGGCGAGCGAGGACGCGGCTGCGGGCGAGGCCGCAGAGCCGGTGCAGGACACCTCCGACCGGTGAGCCGTCCCGCGGAGCCCTCCCTGCCCGTCCAAGGGTTGATCCTGTGGCGGCACGGCCGCACCGAGTGGAACGCCGAGGGGCGCTTCCAGGGTCGGCTCGACCCGCCGCTGGACGAGGTGGGCCGCCGACAGGCCGTCGAGGCCGCGCCGCACCTGATCGCCTCGGCCGGTCTCGGCGCCGACGCGGTGGTGGTCTCGAGCGACCTCGAGCGCGCCGCGGACACCGCGGCAGCGCTGACCGCGCTGCTCGGGGTGCCGCTCCTGCTCGACCCCCGGCTGCGCGAGCACGGCATGGGCAGCTGGGAGGGGCTCACCCGCGACGAGGTGGCCGCCACGTATCCCGACCAGTACGCCGACTGGCTGGCCGGCCGCCCGGTGCGGGGGCGCGGGGGAGAGGAGCCCGAGCAGGTCGCCGAGCGCGCCCTGGCCGCGCTGCGCGACCTCCCGCCGGCCCGGGTCGCGGTGGTCGTCACGCATGGCGGCACCAGCGGCCGGCTCGTCGAACGGCTGCTCGGCCTCGGGCCGGGACAGCGCCGGATGTTCGGCCCCCTGGGCAACTGCTCGTGGAGCGAGCTCCAGGAGCAGTCCGGCTCCTGGCGGCTCATGCGGCACAACGTGGCAGCGCCGAAGACCTCGGTCGTGGACGGCGACGGAGCCGCACGCCGGGCCGCCGCGGCCGGCCAGGACCTCCCCGTGCGGGCGGGGGCGAACCCGGAGGAGGGTGGCGCCGGGCCGGTCGGCGACGCCGACGCGGTCGTCTGACCGTCCGACCCCGGCGCCGGCAGCAGCCGGACGCGGCGCCCCGCGCAGCCGCGATCTCGGGGATCGCGACGACGGCCCGCTAACCTCGCCGCGTGCCCGTTGCCGTCGTCACCGATTCGACGGCCTACCTGCCGCCGGACGTCCTCGAGCGCTATGGCATCGACGTGGTCCCGCTCTACGTGGTGCTGGCCGGCCACTCCGGGACCGAGGGCGAGTCGGTCGGTCCCGCCGACGTCGCGCGCGTGCTGAGCACCCGCGGCGGGCGCGTCTCCACCTCGCGGCCCACGCCCGGGGACTTCGTGGCGGCCTACCGCCGGCTGCTGGACGCGGGCGCCGACCGGCTGGTGTCCATCCACCTCTCCGCCGAGCTGTCGGGCACCTGGGACGCCGCCCGCCTGGCCGCCTCGCAGGTTGGCGAGCACATCGTCACCGTGGTCGACTCGCGATCGGCGGCGATGGGCAACGGCTTCGCGGTCCTGGCCGCGGCGCGGGCGGCGGCCGCCGGTGCCGATGCCGCCGCCGTCGCCGACGCGGCCCGCCGGACGGCCGCCGCCACCCGGACGTTCTTCGTCGTCGACACCCTGGAGCACCTCCGCCGCGGCGGGCGCATCGGACCGGCGGCGGCGCTGCTCGGCTCGGCGCTCGCGGTCAAGCCCCTGCTGCACGTGCTCGACGGCCGGGTGCTGCCGTTGGAGAAGGTCCGGACCTCCGCGCGTGCCCTGAACCGCCTCGTCCAGCGCGTCGTCGAGGAGGCCGACGGCGCGCCGGTGTCGCTGGCGGTGCACCATCTCGCCGCGCCGGAGAAGGCCGAGCGCCTGGCGGCGGAACTGCGCGACAAGGTGCCCTCCCTCGCCGAGCTGCACGTGAGCGAGCTCGGTGCGGCCATCGGGGCGCACGTCGGGCCCGGAGCGGTCGGCGTCGTGGTGGCCCCGGCGTTCGACGGCGGTCAGGCTCCCGCGCCGGAGCACTGAGCGGCTCCGGCAGCTCCGGACCGGGACGGCGGGCGGTGGCATGACCCGACCATGACCGTTCGGGGCGACGGTCCGCTGCGAGGCGTCCACAGGCGGGGGTCCCGTCCACAGATCCCCGGAGCCGCTGCCGGCCGGCGGAGCGGCTTCCTAACGTCCGCGGGGTGCGCCACACCTCTCGCCGATCCGACGACGCCGACGTCATCCGAGCCCGGCTGAGGGCGCTGCTCGACGAGGGGTCCCGAGGCGGCTGGGTCCCGGGCGAGGACGACGACCGGCCCGTCGGCGACGAGGACGTCCCGGCGGAACCGGACCGGAGCGGCGAGGACGCCGGCGATCCGGTCGATGGCACGGGTGACCTCCCCGCAGGGATGGGCCGGCACCGCGCTCCCGGCCCGGCCGTGCGCTGGGACCCCGGCCGGCGGGGCGCCCGGTCGCTCTGGATCGCCGGGCTGCTCGCCGCTCTCCTCCTGGTCGCCTGGACCTGGGCGGACCGGCCGCGCGTCGAGCCCGCGCCGGAGCCGGCGACCGGGAGCGCAGCACCTCCCGCGCCGACGTCCTCGCCCGCGGTCGGGGAGGCGGCCGGCACGGCCACCCCCGTGGTCGTCGCGGTGGTGGGCCAGGTCGCACGACCGGGGCTGGTCACGGTGCCCACGGGCTCCCGGGTGGCCGACGCCCTCGAGGCGGCCGGGGGACTGCTCCCGGGCACCGACCCGGCCTCGGTGAACCTGGCCGCCCTCGTCACCGACGGCCAGCAGATCGCCGTCGGGGTGCCCGGCGTGGCCGGGAGCCAGCCGGCCCCATCGGCGGGCGGCGGCGCGGCGGGCGGCGGGCTGGTCGACCTGAACCGCGCGACAGCCCAGGAGCTCGACGCCCTCCCGGGCATCGGGCCGGTCCTCGCCCAGCGCATCGTCGACCACCGCGACGAGCAGGGGCCGTTCCGCAGTGTGGACCAGCTCGACGACGTCCCGGGCATCGGCCCGACCATCTTCGCGGAGCTCGCCGAGCTGGTGACCGTGTGAGGCACGACGGCAGGGAGGTGTCCCCGGACGGGCGCTGGCAGTGGCTCGACCTGCGGCTGGTCCCCGCGGCGGCCGCCGTGTGGGCGGTCAGCCTGGCGGCTCCCTTCCTCGCGCCGTGGCCGCTGCTCGCCGGGACGGTGGCGGCCCTGGGCGCCGCCGTGTGCGTGCGCCGCTGGAGCGCGCCCGGGGTGACCACGCTGCTGGCCGCTCTGGCGGCACTGGCGCTCACCTGCGGCACGGCCGCGGTGCGGGGTGCGGCACGGGAGGCGTCTCCGCTGCGCGAGTGGGCCGACGCGCACCGGGCCGTGACGGTGGACCTGCGGCTGGAGGGGGACCCGCACCTGCTCACCGGCAGCGGCCGGCCCCGCATCGTCGCGGACGCGACCGTGACGGCGTTGCACGAGGAGCACCAGGTCCAGCACCTGGAGGCCCCGGTGCTGCTGTTCGCCCCCGCGGAGGGGTGGCGGGAGCTTCCGCCCGGCCAGCCGGTGCGGGCGCGGGTCGTCGCGGCGCCGCCGCGCGCCGGTGACGACGTGGTGGCGGTGCTGTCGGCGCGCGGGCCGCCGGACCGGGTGGGAGAGCCGGGCTCATGGCAGCGGATGGCCGGCGGGCTCCGGGACGGGCTGACCGACGCCGCGGCCCGAACCCTGGACCCGCGCCCGGGCGGGCTGCTCCCGGGCCTCGTGGTCGGGGACACACGGCGGATGGACCCGGTGCTGGTCGAGGACTTCCGGCAGGCCGGGCTCTCCCACCTGACCGCGGTGTCGGGCGCCAACGTCGCGATCGTGATAGCCGCGGTGCTCTGGCCCCTGCGCCGGCGCGCGGTCGACCGGCGGGTCCAGGCGGCCGTCGCCGCCGTCGCGCTGGTCTGCTTCGTCGTCCTCGCCCGCCCCGAGCCCAGCGTCCTCCGGGCCGCGGCGATGGGTGCGGTGACGCTGCTGGCCCTGGCCTCGGGCCGCGCGCGGGTGGCGGTACCGGCGCTGGCCGCCGCGGTGTGCGTGCTGCTCCAGCTGGACCCGGGCCTGGCGCGGGATCCCGGGTTCGCGCTCTCGGTGCTCGCCACCGCGGCCATCGTGCTGCTCGCCCCGACGTGGTCCCGCCGGCTACGTGAACGCGGCTGGCCACCGCTGGTGGCGGACGCCCTCGCGGTCAGCGCGGCCGCCGGCCTGGCGACCGCGCCGCTGGTCGCCGCGCTCTCGGGAACGGTCAGCCTGGTGTCGCTGCCGGCCAACCTGCTCGCCGCCCCGGCCGTGGCGCCGGCGACCGTGCTCGGACTGCTCGCCACCGTGGTGGGCGCGGTGTCCACGCCGGCCGGCGATCTCCTGGTCTGGTGCGCCGGCTGGCCGACCCGCTGGCTGGTCCTGGTCGCCGAGCGCGCCGCTCAGCTCCCCGACGCGGTGGCGGGCTGGCCCGCAGGTGCGGGAGGTGCGGCCCTCTTGTCCCTCCTCCTGGCCGCCGTCGGGTGGGCGCTGTGGCGTTTCCGCCGGCTCCGCCCGTTGGCCGTGGCCGCGCTGGTCGGGCTGGTGGTCATCGGCTGGCCGGTGCGCCAGGTCGTCCGCGGCTGGCCGCTGCCGGACACCGTGGTCGTCGCCTGCGACGTCGGCCAGGGCGATGCCCTGGTCCTGCCGACGGGGGCCGAAGGCGAGGCCGTGCTCGTGGACGCAGGCCCCGACGTCGCGGCGGTCGACCGCTGCCTGGAGGTGCTGGGGGTCGACCGGCTCCCTCTGGTGCTCCTGTCGCACCTGGACGCCGACCACGTGGGTGGGCTGTCCGGAGCACTCGAGGGTCGCGATGTCGGCACGGTGGCCACCGGTGCCCTGTCCCCGGCCGACGACCGCGCCGGCGCCGTGGACACCCTGATCAGCCGGGCGGGCGCCGAGCGCATCCGGCTGGCGCCCGGCGACACGCGGGAGGTGGGTGCCGTGGTGCTCGACGTCCTCGCGCCCGAACCGGCGCGGGCCACGGCCGCCGTGGAGGCCAACGACCTGTCGCTGGTGGTGCGGGCCACCGTCCGGGGTCTGCGGGTCCTCCTGACCGGTGACCTCGGGGCCGAGGCGGAAGCGCGGCTGCGGACCGGCGGGGTCGATCTGCGCGCCGACGTGCTCAAGGTCCCGCACCACGGCAGCGCGGACGCCGACCCCGGGTTCCTCGCGGCGACCGGCGCCCGCACCGCGCTGATCTCCGTGGGTGCCGACAACACCTACGGGCACCCGGCCCGCTCGCTGCTGGAGACGCTGGCGCGGGCAGGCATGCGCGTGCACCGGACCGACCAGCAGGGCGACCTGGCGGTCGTGGGGTCGGCGGACGAGTGGGGCGTGGCCGCCCGCGGCCGGGCTGTGCGATGAGTTCCGCTGCTCCCGGCGGTCTGCAGTGCCGACGAATCCGAACGGTGGGAGCAGCCGGTGCGCACGGTGGTCCTGTACGAACTCGTGTCCCTCGACGGCGTCGCGGAGGAGCCCGGGAACTGGATGTTCGACGTCGACGACGACGTCTTCGACAACCTCGGCGAGGTCGTCTCGGCGCAGAGCGACGTGCTGCTAGGTCGAGGCACCTACGACTACTGGGCCGACTACTGGCCGACGTCCGATGTGCAACCCTTCGCCGGCTTCATCAACTCCACCCCGAAACACGTGTTCACCTCGTCACCGCTGCCGGGTGCCTGGTCCGGCGCTGTTGCGGTTCGGGAGCGCGCCGAGGACTACGTCGCCCGGCTCAAGGCGGAGCCGGGCGGCGACATCGGGGTGCACGGGAGCATCACGCTCGCGCAGTCCCTGCTCGCGGCGGGACTGGTGGACGAGCTGCGGCTGGTCTTCGCACCCACGGTCGCGCACAGCGGACGCCGGCTGTTCCAGGACGGCTCGGCCTGCCAGCGGCTGGACCTGGTCTCCGCACGCCGCTCCGCCACGGGCGCCCTCTTCGTGCACTACGCGACCCGGAGCAGCTGAGGGTCGGCGGCAGGACCTGTCCGGCGGGTCAGAGCTGTCGCTCCTCCGTGGCACCATGCAGTCGTGCCAGCCGCCGCGTCCGTGCCCCCGCTCTCGCGCCTGCGGGTGGTGACCGGCGAGGAGGAGCTCCTCCGGTCGCGGGCCGTCTCGGCCGTGCGCGCGGCGGTGCTGGAGCGCCACCCGGACGCCGAGCTGCACGAGCTGGCCGCGCAGGGCCTGCCGACCGGGCAGCTGGCCGACGTCCTGGCGCCGTCGCTGTTCGGCGGGCACCGGCTGGTCATCGTCACCGGGGTGCACGAGTCCGCCGCCGCCCTGGCCGAGGCGCTCACCGCCTACGCCAAGGACCCCGACCCGGACATCACGCTGGTGATCGTCCACTCGGGGGGCAAGCGGAACGAGGCGCTGGTCAAGGCGTTCGTCGGCGCGGGCGCCGCCGTCGACGAGTGCCCGAAGATCAGCTCCGCCGGCGACCGGGCGGCCTTTGTGCGCAACGAGGTGCGCACCTTCGGGGGCCGGATCACCGCCGACGCGCTCAGCGCCCTCGTCGACGCCGTCGGCAACGACCTGCGTGCGCTCTCGGCAGCGGCCAGCCAGCTGGTGTCCGACTTCGGCGGGACCATCGACGGCGACGCGGTCGCGCGGTTCCACCGCGGTCAGGCTGAGGTCACCGGCTTCACCGTCGCCGAACGTGTCCTGGTCGGCGACCGGCAGGGGTCTCTGGAGATGCTGCGCTGGGCGCTGCAGCGCGGGGTCGCCCACGTGCTCATCGCCGACGCGATCGCCGACGGGGTGCGGACGGCCGCGCGGGTGGCGTCCCTGAGCTCGAGGAATCCGGGCGAGCTGGCCCGCACGCTGAAGATGCCGCCGTGGAAGGTCAAGAAGGCGCAGGCGCAGTCCCGGGGCTGGAGCATCGACGGGCTGCAGCAGGCGATTGCGGTCACCGCGGAGCTGAACGCGGACGTCAAGGGTGTCGCGGCGAGCGCCGACTACGCGCTCGAGCGCGCGGTGCGCAGGATCGTCGACCTCCGCGCGACGACCGGCCGGGGTCGGGTGCCCGCCGGTCGCTGAGCGGGCTCGCCGGCGGAGCTCCCGAGCCCGGAAAAGCGAACGAGCCCCGTCCCGCGAGGGGAGGGGCTCGTGCACGTCCGCGTCACGAGGACGCGGGCGCCGGATCAGAGACCGGCGGTGAGCTTCGCCAGACCCGACTTGCGGTTGGCGGCCTGGTTCTTGTGGATGATGCCCTTGCTGGCGGCCTTGTCGAGCGCCTTGGTGGCGTTCGCGAGCGCGGTCGCCGCGGCGGCGGCGTCACCGGACTCGGCGGCGGTGCGGACGCGCCGCACGGCCGTCTTCAGGGCGGACTTGACCGCGACGTTGCGCTGACGCGCCTTCTCGTTGGTCTTGATCCGCTTGAGCTGGGACTTGATGTTCGCCACGCGTGAGCCTCGGAAATCTAAGGGGATTCGACAGTGCGTCCGGGGCACCACGAAGCGCCCGCCGGACCGGCCTCCCAAGATACCAGTCCGGCACCGTTCACCCAACCGGCGGCGGTCACACCAGTCTGGCGGCCACCCGCCGCATCCCCCAGGCGAGCGCGGCGTCGTGGAAGGCGCGCTGGAACGACCGGAGGGTGGGCAGACCCGGAGGCGGCGGCCGCCGCATGCTGCGCGCCCACATGCCGGTCATGGCCAGCACGAGGTCGGTCACCTGGCCGGGCGCTGCCGCGGCCACGAGCGGTGAGCGGCCGACCAGCCACTCGGCCTCGTCCAGGGGCCCGCCGCGAGCCTGCGAGCGGTGGGGAGGACGAGGTGTTTTTCTAGTCGGCGCCACGCCCGGCTTAAGCCCAGTCGACGAAAGCGACCGACGCATCGGCCCCGAACAGGAGGTTGTCGGCCCGGAGGTCGCCGTGCACGAGCGTGTCCCCGCCCAGCCAGCCGCTCGCGGCCAGCCGGTCGGGGACCGTCCCGAGCCACGCGAGGTTCCCGGCCTCCCACGGGTGCAGGTCGGGCGGGGGTGCGGCGGCCGGCTCCGCCCACGCCGAGAGCGGCCCGTCCACCCGCTCGCCGAGCGTCGGCAGGCCCGGGACCGGGCACGGGGTCGCCGCCCGCGCCAGCTCGGTGAGCCCGTCCACCACGGCGGTGGCGGCGCGCGACGTCCACGGCAGCGGCGCGGACTCGCCGTCGAACGCCTCGAACACGAGCGCGACCCATTCGTCCGGGCCGTCGGCCCACTCGAGGTGCGCCCGCAGCGCGGGGACCGGGAGCGACGCCGGCAGGCCGGCCGTCACGACGGCCTCGGCGCGCATCAGCTGGGGCGTGTCGGGGTTCAGCGGCGTCCCCACCGCCTTGACGAAGGCAGAACTTGCGTCGGCGCAGGTCACGACGACGGCAGGGCCGGGGGAGAAACCCCCGGTCCGGGGCGACACCGCGACGACCGGCGAGCCCAGCGCCGCGTCGATCGCGCTCCGCAGGCCGTCGGGGAGCCGGTCGTAGGGCAGGCGCGGACTACCGGGCAGGGACACCGCGCCACGGTGCGCGACGAGATCGTCCTCGGGCAATCGCTTATCCGTCGTCCCCGCGTGGGACGATGGCGGCACTGTGACGACTCCTGCTGCCACCGACCCGGCCCTCATCCGGAACTTCTGCATCATCGCCCACATCGACCATGGCAAGTCGACGCTGGCCGACCGGATGCTGGAAGTCACCGGGATCATCGAGGCCCGGCAGATGCGTGCCCAGTACCTCGACCGCATGGACATCGAGCGCGAGCGCGGCATCACCATCAAGGCGCAGAACGTCCGGCTGCCGTGGACGGTCGGGGACACCGAGTACGTCCTCGACATGATCGACACCCCCGGCCACGTCGACTTCACCTACGAGGTGTCCCGGTCGCTGGCCGCCTGCGAGGGCGCGGTGCTGCTGGTCGACGCCGCGCAGGGCATCGAGGCGCAGACCCTGGCCAACCTGTACCTGGCCATGGAGAACGACCTCACGATCATCCCGGTGCTCAACAAGATCGACCTGCCGGCCGCCCAGCCCGAGAAGTACGCCGCGGAGATCGCGCACATCATCGGCTGCGACCCGGACGACGTGCTGCGGGTCAGCGGAAAGACCGGCGAGGGCGTCCCCGCGCTCCTCGACGCGATCGTCGCCCAGATCCCCGCGCCCGAGGGCGATGCCGAGGCCCCGGCCCGGGCAATGATCTTCGACAGCGTCTACGACATCTACCGCGGTGTCATCACCTACGTCCGCGTCGTCGACGGCCGGATCTCCGCCCGCGAGCGGATCAAGATGATGTCGACCGGTGCCACGCACGAGCTGCTGGAGATCGGCGTCATCTCCCCGGAGCCCAAGCCGGTGGACAGCCTCGGCGTCGGCGAGGTCGGCTACTTCATCACCGGCGTGAAGGACGTCCGCCAGTCCCGGGTCGGTGACACCGTCACGCTGCAGCAGAAGCCGGCCGCCGAGCCGATCGGTGGCTACAGCGACCCGAAGCCGATGGTCTACTCCGGCCTCTACCCGATCGACGGCAGCGAGTACCCGCTGCTGCGCGAGGCCCTGGACAAGCTGCTGCTCAACGATGCCGCGCTCACCTACGAGCCGGAGACGTCGGCGGCGCTGGGGTTCGGCTTCCGCGTCGGCTTCCTCGGCCTGCTGCACCTGGAGATCGTCCGCGAACGGCTGGAGCGCGAGGCCGGCATCAGCCTCATCTCCACCGCGCCCAACGTCGTCTACCGGGTGGTCATGGAGGACGGCAGCGAGATCACCGTGACCAACCCGAGCGACTGGCCCGAAGGCAAGATCGACAAGGTCTACGAGCCGATCGTCAACGCCACGATCATCGCGCCCAGCGACTACACCGGCGCGATCATGGAGCTCTGCCAGAGCCGGCGCGGCCAGCTCGGCGGCATGGACTACCTGAGCGAGTCCCGGGTCGAGCTGCGCTACACGCTGCCGCTCGGCGAGATCATCTTCGACTTCTTCGACGCGCTGAAGTCCCGCACCCGCGGCTACGCGAGCCTGGACTACCAGGAGGCCGGCGAGCAGGAGTCGCAGCTGGTGAAGGTGGACATCCTGCTGCAGGGCGAGGCCGTTGACGCGTTCAGCGCGATCGTGCACAAGGACAAGGCGTACAGCTACGGCGTGATGATGGCCGGCAAGCTGCGCGAGCTCATCCCGCGCCAGCAGTTCGAGGTGCCCATCCAGGCCGCCGTCGGCTCCCGGGTCATCGCCCGCGAGACGGTCCGCGCCATCCGTAAGGACGTGCTCGCCAAGTGCTACGGCGGTGACATCACCCGCAAGCGGAAGCTGCTGGAGAAGCAGAAGGAGGGCAAGAAGCGGATGAAGATGGTCGGCCGCGTCGAGGTCCCCCAGGAGGCGTTCGTTGCCGCGCTCTCCACCAACGAGTCCACCGCCAGCAAGAAGTGACCGGACGGGTCGACGCGGTCTGCGTCTCCGGTGCCGACCTGCTGCACCTGCCCGACAAGCGGCCCAACCGCAGCGGGATCGACAAGAAGCCGGTCGCCGGTCGCGTCGCCGTCCACGAGCTCGGTCTGGACGGCGACGTCCAGGTCAATAAGAAGCACCACGGCGGGGAGGGGCAGGCGGTCTACGCCTACGCCCAGGAAGACGCCGACTTCTGGATCGCCGAGCTCGGCCGCGAGCTGCCGCCCGGGCGGTTCGGCGAGAACCTGCGCACCTCCGGTCTGGACCTGCGCAACGCCGTCCTCGGCGAGCAGTGGCGGGTGGGGACGGCGCTGGTCGAGGTGACCGCCTGGCGGACCCCGTGCGCCAACTTCGCCCGGTTCTGGGGCATCCCGGACCTCGTCAAGCGCTTCGCCGCGCACGGCGCGACCGGTGCCTACCTGCGGGTGCTGGAGACCGGTGAGCTGGGCGCCGGCGACGAGGTCGACGTCGTGGTCCGGCCCGATCACGGGATCACCGTGGAGACGGCGTTCCGGATCGCCACGACGCAGAAGTCGCAGCTGCCCGAGCTGGCGCCGGCGCTGCGCTACCTGCCGGTGAAGTCGCAGCCGAAGCTGGCTGCGCAGATCGCCGCCCGGACCGTCACCGCCTCCTGAGCCGACGGCGGCGTCAGGAGTTCGCCGCGAGCCGCACCTCGTCGCGCAGGGCCAGGAGGTCGACGCCGCGCTCGTGCAGGACCGCAGCCGCCAGGCCCTCGCCCTCCCAGAGCAGCCCGAGCAGCAGGTGGGCGTCGGTGATCCGGCGGGACTTCAGCGCGAGCGCCTCGCGGAGCGACAGCTCGAGCACCTTCCTGGCCCGCGGCGTGAACGGGATGTGGCCGGTCCGCGTGCGCCTGCCCCCGGCGCCGTCGAGTGCGCCGGGTCCGAAGGCGGCCTCGACCGTGCTCCGGACGGCGTCCAGGTCGATGCCGACCGCGGTCAGCGCCTCGGCGTCCAGCGCGGGCCCGGTGAACCGGCTGACGCCGGTGACCACCGCGGCCCGGGTGACCCCGTGCCGCCCGAGCAGCGTCGAGGACGTCGTCCCCTGCCGGGTGAGCAGGGCGAGCAGCAGGTGCTCGGTGCCGATCCGGTCGTGCCGGAGCTCGCGGGCCTCCTGCTGCGCCCCCTCGACGACCTGGCGCGCCTCGGGGGTGAATCGTTCGAACATGGTCAGTCCCTCCGTCGGAGCGGCACCCTGGCGTTCCGGGACCTGCCGCGCGAGTGCTTCTTGTGGACCGCCTGCCGGCTGACGCCGAGCCGCTCCGCGATCTGCTCCCAGGTCCAGCCCAGCTCGCGGGCGTTGCCGACCTGGAGCTCCTCGAGGCGCTCGACGAGGACGCGCAGCGAGCGGACCGCCGCCAGCCCGACGGCCGGGTCCTTGCTGCTGGCCGCTCTGGCCACCTGTGCTGTGTCCGCCATGGCTGTCAACCTAGGTTGCGAAACCGGACACGTCAACCCGGGTTGACATACAGGCGCGTGAGAAGGTGGAGGGGAGCCCGACCACGGCTCCCGGACGAGCGGTGCCGTACCCGGTGTGCGACAAGATGGCGCCAGAGGAGTACTCGATGGCGTGGGCCGTGCTCGTCGTGTCCGGGATGCTGGAAGCGGTGTGGGCGACCGCTCTGGGCAGGTCGGCCGGGTTGACCCGGCTCGTCCCGTCGGTCGTTTTCGGGGTCGCCCTCGTGCTGAGCATGGTGGGGCTGGCGTACGCGATGCGCGACCTGCCGGTCGGCACGGCCTACGCGGTGTGGGTCGGCATCGGCGCCTCCCTCACCGTCGTCTACGCGATGGCGACCGGCACCGAGCCGGTGTCGCTGGTCAAGGTGCTGCTGATCCTGGGCCTGATCGGCTGCGTCGTGGGCCTGAAGCTGGCCCACTGACGCGGCCGCCCGCATCAGAGGGTGAAGACGACCTTCCCGTTGATCCGGCCCTCGTACATGCGGGCGAAGCCCTCGCGGGCCTCCGTCAGGGGCAGCTCGACGTCGATGATCGGGCGCACGCCGGTGACGGCGCACATCTGGATCAGCGCCTCCAGCTCGTCCTTGGTGCCCATCGTCGAGCCGATGACCGACAGCTGGGTGAAGAAGATCCGGTTGAGCTCGGCGCCGGGGTCGTAGCCGGTCGTCGCGCCGGAGGTGACGATGACGCCGCCGGGCTTGAGCGACTTGACGCTGTGGCTCCAGGTCGCCTTGCCGACGGTCTCCATCACGCCGTCGACCCGCTCGGGCAGCCGGGCGCCGCTCTCGAACGCCTGCTCGGCACCCAGCGCCAGGGCGGCGGCCCGCTTCTCCTCGCTGCGGCCGGTCACCCAGATCCGGTAGCCGGCGGCGCGGCCCAGCACGATGAGCGCCGTCGCGACGCCGCCGCTCGCGCCCTGCACGAGCACGGTCTGCCCGGGGCGCAGGCCCGACCGGACGAAGAGCATCCGGTAGGCGGTCAGCCACGCGGTGGGCAGGCAGGCGGCCTCGGCGAAGGACAGGTCGGCCGGCTTGGGCAGCAGGTTGCGGCGGGGGACGGCGACCCGCTCGGCCATCGACCCCTGGTGCACCTCGGACAGCAGGGAGCGCTTCGGGTCCAGCGTCTCGTCGCCCGTCCAGCCGGGGCTGGCGATGACGCCGTGGACGACGACCTCGTTGCCGTCCTCGTCGATGCCCGCGGCGTCCGTGCCCAGGATCATCGGCATCCGCTCCTCCGGCAGGCCGATGCCCTGGAGGCTGAACAGGTCGTGGTGGTTCAGGGAGACGGCCTTGACCTGGATCGTCGTCCAGCCGTCGGGCACCACCGGCTCGGGGCGCTCACCGACCTCGAGGACGGAGAGCGGGTCCTTCGGGGCGGGCGTCGAGACGAAGGCAGCGAGCATGCCCGGACGCTAACCGAGGCCCTGCACGCCGGCGACGCGGGTGGTTGACCGCACCCCTAGCCTGGCGCTGATCCCACCCGGTCGACGCAAAGGGGCCCGCTCGATGGCGACACGTGCACTCGTTCTCGGTGGCGGCGGCGTCGCCGGTATCGCGTGGGAGCTCGGGCTGCTCAGCGGCTGGGCCGCCGAGGGCGTCGACGTCACCTCCGCCGACCTGGTCGTCGGGACGTCGGCCGGCTCGGTCGTGGGCGCGCAGCTGCGGCTCAGCGGCGACCTGCAGGACCTCTACGAGCGCCAGCTCGTCCCGCCCATCGGCGAGCTGAAGGTGGAGTTCGACGGCGTCTCGGCCATGGCCGCCTTCGCCGACGCGATGAAGGGCAACACCGGCGAGCAGGACGCGCGCGCCCGCCTCGGCGCTCTCGCCCTCGCCGTGGAGACCCCTCCCGAGGCCCAGCGCCGCGCCATCATCGAGGGCCGGATCGGCGACCCGGAGTGGCCCACCGCGCCGCTGGTCGTCACCGCCGTCGACACCGCCGACGGGGAGTTCCTGCCGTTCGACGCGTCCTCGGGCGTGCGGCTGCTCGACGCGGTGACCGCCAGCTGCGCGGTGCCGGGCGTCTGGCCGCCGGTCACCGTGGCCGGACGCCGGCTGATGGACGGCGGCATGCGCTCGGTCACCAACGCCGACCTGGCCGCGGGCTGCGACAAGGTCCTCGTGGTGACGCCGACACGCGGCATACCCGGTGGCCTGCTGGGCCCCGGGTTGGACCGGGAGATCGAGATCCTGGAGAAGGAGTCCGAGGTGCACGTGGTGACCGCCGACGACGCCGCACTGGCCGCCTTCGGGAGCAACGTGCTCGACCCGGCCACCCGCCGGCCCTCCGCCCGCGCCGGCCGTGCGCAGGCCGCCGCCACCCTCGAGGCCGCCCGCGCGTTCTGGGGCTGAACCCTCAGCGGACGACGACGACGTGCTCCCCGCGGGGCACGAACTCGCCGATGACCGGAGCGCCCGGCACCTCACCGCCCAGCAGCAGCCCGCCGGAGGTCTGGGCGTCGGCCAGCAGCAGCGCCTCGTCCTCGGATACGGCGGAGAGGTCGGCGTGCGGGCGCACCCAGTCCAGGTTGCGCCGCGTCCCGCCGGAGACGAACCCGGCCGCCAGCGCCTCCCGCGCCCCGGCCAGGTAGGGGACGGCGGCGGCGTCGACCACGGCGGTGACGCCGCTGGCCCGCGCCATCTTGTAGAGGTGGCCCAGCAGGCCGAACCCGGTGACGTCGGTGCCGGCGCGGATGCCCGCCGCCACGGCCGCCTGCCCCGCCTCGCGGTTGAGGGCGGTCATCGAGGCGACCGCCTCCTCCGACACCTCGCCGGTGGCCTTCATCCGGCTGTTGAGCACGCCGACGCCGAGCGGTTTGGTGAGGCTCAGCGGGGTGCCGGCCACCGCGCCGGAGTTGGTGATGATCCGGTCGACGTCGACCACCCCGGTGACGGCCATCCCGTACTTGGGCTCCGGATCGTCGATGGAGTGCCCGCCACCCACATGGCAGCCCGCCTCGTGGGCGACCTCCAGGCCGCCGCGCAGCACCTCGGCGGCGAGCTCGGCGGGCAGCACGTCGCGCGGCCACCCTAGCAGGTTGACCGCCACCACGGGCGTGCCACCCATCGCGTAGACGTCCGACAGGGCATTGGCCGCGGCGATCCGGCCGAAGGTGTGGGCGTCGTCGACCACCGGGGTGAAGAAGTCGGTGGTCAGCACCAGCCCCTGCCCGCCGGCGAGGCGGACGACCGCCGCGTCGTCGCCGTCGTCGAGGCCGACGACCAGCTGGGCGGCGGGGTCGGCCGGGCCGTGGACGGTCAGGCCCGCGACCACCGCCTCGAGCTCGCCCGGCGGAATCTTGCAGGCGCAGCCCCCGCCGTGGGCGTACTGGCTGAGCCGGACGGGAGGGGCGGTCGTCGTCACGGCTCCGACGCTAGTTCGCTCGTGCGCGGGGTGCTCGACAGCCGGGGAGGGGGTCGCCAGCATGGACGCCGACCGAGGAGGCACCGTGCGCAGGTCCGTGCCCGTCGTGCTGCTCACCACGGTGCTGAGCCTGGTCGCCTGCGCGGGGGTCGACGGGCGGACCCCCACGGCGACGGCGAGCGGGTCCAGCGCGACGGCGACCGCCCCACCGTCCAGCGACGCTGCGGCACCGACGACGCCGCGGCCGCGTTCGCCGTCCTTCGACCAGGCACTGCACGACGAGCTGCTCGCCATGCTCGATCGCGACCAGGCCGCCCGCGCCGGTGGTGCCGACCCGGAGGGCGACCGGGCCCGCACCCAGAGGCTCGCGGAGATCCTCGACCGGCACGGCTGGCCCACCTACGACCGGGTCGGCGAGGACGGCGAGGACGCGGCGTGGGCCATCGCCCAGCACTCCGACCTCGATCCCGCGGTCCAGGCCCGGGCGCTGGACCTGCTGCGCGTCGCGGTCGAGGCCGGGCAGGGCTCGCCGGGCAACCTCGCCTACCTGGAGGACCGTGTCGCGGTCGGGGAGGGGCGGCCGCAGCGCTACGGGACGCAGGTGGGCTGCGGACCCGACGGCCCGGAGCCGGCGACACCGCTTGCCGACGAGGACGCCGTCGAGGAGCTGCGCGCCGCGGCCGGACTGGATCCGCTGGCCGACTACCTCGACGAGATGACGGCGGTCTGCGCCACCGACTGACTGGTCACGCCAGGCCGCCGGGCAGCAGGACCAGCCGTGGCGGCCGAGGTGCCTCGGGCTGCCGACCGCGCGCGCGGCCCGCGGGGTGCCGGGACCGCGAGCCGCGCTCGGCACCGGCGCGACCGAGCTGGGCGGAGGTCCGCCGCCCGGCCTCGCGGAGCTCCGCGCGCCGGCGCGGGTCCGGTTCGAGGACCGTCAGCACCTTCTCCAGGGCGTGCCGGCCGGAGTCGGCGAAGGGACCGTCGGGCTGGGCGGCCAGCGCCACGGCGACGGCGGCGGCCTCCTCGGGCGTGAGGGTGACCGGCGGCAGGAGCGCGGGGGAGCGGGACTCGGTGCGGTTCACGGAGGGGATGCTGGCACCGACCTCCGACAGTTTTCGTCGCGCCGGCACGTAGGCTGCGCGACGGAGGCGTCAGGGTGTCTGGTGGCCCCCGCGGCCTCTAAAGCCGACGTGGCCGAGTACCTCGGTCAGGCGGGTTCGATTCCCGTCCGCCTCCGCCATCACGTCCGCCGCCTACGCTGCGGTGCGATGCCCGACCAGCCCCGCAGCCAGGATCCGCGCCGCGCGGTGCCGCGGACCGACGTCCTGCTCGCCGAGCCGCTGGTGCGGGCGGCGGAGCAGCGGCTCGGTCGCGCCCTCGTCAAGGCGGCCGTCGCCGGTGTCCAGGATCGGATCCGCGCGGGTGAGCTCGCCGCCGACGACGCAGCGGCCGCCGTCCTGGACACGCTGCCGGCCACCGCGAGCAGCCTGCAGCCGGTGCTCAACGCCACCGGGGTGCTCGTGCACACGAACCTCGGCCGGGCGCCGCTGTCCCCGGCGGCGGTCGAGGCGATCACCGTCGCGGCCGGCGCCACCGACGTGGAGCTCGACCTCGGCACCGGACGGCGGGGCCCGCGCGGGGAGGCCGCGATCGGCGCCCTGCTCGACGCCGTCCCGGCAGCCGAGGCGGCGCTCGTCGTGAACAACTGCGCCGCCGCGCTGAGCCTCGTCGCCACCGCGCTCGGGCAGGGCCGCGAGCTGGTGCTGGCGCGCGGCGAGCTGGTCGAGATCGGTGACGGCTTCCGCATCCCCGAGCTGCTGGAGGCCACCGGCGCCCGGCTGCGCGAGGTCGGCACGACCAACCGGGTCACCGTCGAGGACTACCGCCGCGCACTCGGCCCGGACACCGGCGCGGTGCTCAAGGTGCACCCGTCCAACTTCGTCGTCTGCGGCTTCACGCGCGCCGCTCCGGTGGACGAGCTGGCCGCCGCCCTGGCCGGCACCGGGGTCCCGCTGGTCGCCGACGTCGGCTCGGGGCTGCTGCGCGCCCACCCACTGCTGCCCGACGAGCCCGACCTGCAGTCGACCCTCGCCGCGGGCGCGGACCTGGTGCTCGCCAGCGGCGACAAGCTGCTCGGCGGTCCGCAGGCCGGACTGGTGCTGGGGCGGGCCGAGCTGGTCCAGCGGCTGCGCCGGCACCCGCTGTACCGGGCCCTGCGGGTGGACAAGACGACGCTCGCGGCCCTCGAGGCGACGCTGCGCGGGCCGCTGCCACCGGTGCAGCAGATGCTCGCGGCGGAGCCCGCGACGCTGCATGCCCGGGCCGCCGCCGTGGCGGAGCGGCTCGTCGCCGCGGGCCTGGACGCCGCCGTCGTCGACGCACCGGCCCGCGTCGGCGGGGGAGGAGCGCCGGAGCAGCCGCTGGCGGGCGTCGCGATCTCCCTGCCCGCCGGGTTCGCCGAGCCCCTGCGGCGCGGTGCCCGGCCGGTGGTCGGCTACCTCGAGGAGGGCCGCACGCTGCTGAACCTGCGCAGCTTGGCACCCGCGGACGACGACGCCCTGGCCGACGCGGTGCTGGAGGTGGCGGCCGCGTGGACGTGATCGCCACCGCGGGCCACGTCGATCACGGCAAGTCGGCACTGGTCCGGGCGCTCACCGGGATGGAGCCCGACCGCTGGGCCGAGGAGCGCCGCCGCGGGCTCACCATCGACCTCGGCTTCGCCTGGACGGCGCTGCCCTCGGGGCGCACGGTCGCGGTGGTCGACGTCCCCGGCCACGAGCGGTTCATCGGCAACATGCTGGCCGGCATCGGATCGGTGCCGGCCGCGCTGCTGGTGGTGGCGGCCGACGACGGCTGGTCGGCGCAGACGGCCGAGCACGTCGCCGTCCTCGACGCCCTGGGCGTGCGGCACGCGCTGCTCGCCGTCACCAAGTCCGACCTCGCCGATCCCGCGCCCGTGCTCACCGATGTACGCGAGCGGCTCGCCGCCACGTCGATGGGCGAGGTCCCCGCCGTCGCGGTCAGCGCCCTGACCGGGGCAGGACTGCCGGAGCTCACCACCGCGCTCGAGCGGCTGCTGACCGCCCTGCCCGCGCCCGATCCCGCGGCGCCCGTGCGGCTGTGGATCGACCGCGCGTTCACCATCAAGGGCGCGGGCACCGTGGTCACCGGGACGCTGGCGGCGGGCGCGGTCGCACCCGAGGACCGGCTGCGGCTGGGTGACCGGGACGTCGTCGTCCGGGGCGTCCAGTCGCTGGGCCGGCCGGTCCAGCGCGCCGAGGCCACCGCCCGGGTGGCGCTGAACCTGCGCGGGGTCGCGGTCGAGGAGATCTCCCGCGGCGACGCCCTGCTCACCCCCGGCGCCTTCCGCAGCACCGCGGAGCTGGACGTGTCGCTGGTCGGCGCGGTCGAGGACCGCCTCCCCGGCGAGGCGGTCGTGCACGCGGGGTCGGCGACGGTTGGCGCCCGGCTGCGCCCGCTGGACGGCGCCGTCGTCCGGCTCCGGCTGGAGACGCCGCTGCCGCTGCGGGTGGGGGACCGGCTGCTGGTGCGCGAGCCGGGCACCCGACGGGTGCTCGGCGCGGACGTCCGCGACGTCGACCCGCCGGAGCTCCGACGCCGGGGTGCCGCCCGCCGACGCGGCGCGGAGCTGGCCGGTCAGGACGGTGCGGACGGCGCGGTGGCGGACCTGGCGCGCCGGCGGTTCGTCCGGACGGCGGACTTCACCGCGATGGGCTGGACCGTGCCCGGCGACGCCGACGAACGCGGGCCGTGGCTGCTCGCCCCCGGTCTGGCCGACGCGCTCGCCGCCCGGGTGCCCGACGTCGTCACCCGCTACCGGACGCTGCGCCCGCTGGAGCCCGGACCGCCGGTGGAGGTCGTGCGGCGGGCCCTGGAGCTGCCCGACGTCGAGCTGGTCCGGGCCCTGGTCCGCGCGCCGCTCGCGCTCCGCGACGGGCGGGTGGTCGACGCCGCGGCGGAGCTGCCCGACGCCGTCCAGCGGGCCGTCGACGGCGTCCGCGCCCGGCTCGCCGCCGACCCCTTCGCCGCGCCCGAGACGCCGGAGCTCGCGGCCACCGGGCTCGGGCCGCGCGAGCTGGCCGCGGCCGTGCGCAGCGGTCAGCTGGTCCGGATCGCCGAGGCCGTCTACCTGGCGCCGGGCATCGAGCAGCTCGCCCGCGCGCGGCTGGCCGGGCTGCCGGCGCCGTTCACCGTCAGCCAGGCGCGGCAGGCGTGGGGCACCAGCCGCCGCGTCGCCGTCCCGCTCATGGAGTGGCTGGACGCCCGGGGCGTCACCGTCCGCCTGCCGGACAACACCCGCCGCCTGCGCTGAGGCTCAGCGGTAGGGGTCGGTGATCTCGCGCAGGCTGGCGAGGGCCTCGCGCAGCTGCCGCCAGCGGCGCTCGCCCAGGTGGGCGCGCCATTCGTCCTCCACCTCGGCGAGGACGGCCGCCGCCACGGGCTGGGCTGCGACGCCGCGCTCGGCGAGCCGCACGAGCCGGGCGCGGGCGTCGGTGGGGTCCGGTGTCCGGCGCACGTAGCCGGTGCGCTCCAGCTGGTCGACCAGGTGGCTCGCGGTCTGCTTGGTGACCTGTGCCGACTCCGCCAGCTCGGTCAGCCGGGTGCCGTCGGGGCCGATCCGCTGCATGACCCGCGCCTGCGCCAGGGTGAAGTCGTCGAACCCGGCCCGTTCCAGCGCCGCGAAGATGCGGTTCTCCATGGCGCGGTAGGCGACGAACAGCAGCAGCCCGGTGTTGAGCTCGTCCGGCTCGGGAGGGACGTCGGCCACGCGGAGAACTCCTTGACGGTCGTCAGAACCTCGAACTAATCTGGTCCGATCATCGTACTAGTTCCCGAGGGGTGCCCCATGGGACCTCAGCCGATCAGGACCTCGGACCTCGACGCCGTGTGGGCGGCCATCGACGCCGAGCGGCTCGGCCTCGCCGACCTGCTGGACGACCTGGCACCCGCGGAGTGGAAGCACCCGTCGCTGTGCGCGGGATGGCGGGTGCGTGACGTCGCCGCACACCTCGCGCTGGCGCAGACCGGCACCCGCCGGGCCGTGCTCGACCTGCTCAGGGCGCGGGGCAGCCTGCTGCGGATGATCCACGACTCCGCCGTCCGGCACGCCGCGTTCCCGACGGAGCAGCTCGTCGCGCAGATCCGGGGCATGGCGGGTTCCCGCCGCACCGCCCCGGGCGTCACGCCCCTCGAGCCGCTCCTCGACGTGCTCGTCCACGGCCAGGACGTCGCCGTGCCGCTCGGCCGTCCACGACCGATGCCGGTCGCAGCCGCGACGAGGGCGGCCACGCGGGTGTGGGACATGCCGTGGCCGATGTCCACCACCTTCTCGCCGCGTCGGCGGCTGGCGGGGCTTCGCCTGGTCGCGACCGACGCCGAGTGGGCGGTCGGGGAGGGCGAGCGGGTCGAGGGCCCGGTGCAGGCCCTGCTCATGGTGCTGACCGGCCGCACCGCAGCGGTGCGGGACCAGCTCACCGGCCCGGGAACGTCGCGGGTGCGCTGAGCCCTCGACGGACGGGGCCGGAGCGAGGAGCATCGCGCCGTGGACGCGTCGCGCAGGGACCTGCCCGTGCTCCCGGTCGCCTGCACGCTCGGCGCCGCCGACGGCGCGGCCCAGCTGCGGCGCTGGCGGCGGCTGGACGACCGGGCCCTCGTGCGCCGGGCGCGCGAGGCGGAGGAGCTGCTCCTCGTCTACCGGGCCGACGACGCGACCCGGACCGAGCTGCACGACCTGGTGGGCGTGGAGCGGACGTGCTGCGCGTTCCTCGACTGGCGGATCGAGGAGCAGGCGGATGGCCTGCGGCTGAACATCCGGGGCGCGGCAACCGATCTGGACGGACTGGACCGGTGATGGCCCCGCCGTCGGGAGATCAGCGCCGACGATCGCGCCGGACGGTGATCGCGGTGGAGACGGCCACCACCAGGATCCCGGCAACCGCCACGACGGCGAGCTGCGTGCCGGCGCCCTCGCCGTCCAGGCTCACGAGAAGCACAGCGGCCAGCGTCGAGAAGATCACCAGCACCGGCAGCCAGACCGAGACCGGGAGGACGGTCTTCCCGTCGTAGGGGCCGAGCCCGAGCGCGTCCTTGATGCTCACCGGGGCAGCGAACCAGATCCGGTCGCGGGCACCCAGCGCGCCGGGCGCTTCTCGCGGAACGACGCGATGCCCTCCTGGCCCTCCTCGCCGGCGAAGAAGCGGGCCGAGAGCGCCAGCAGGTCGCCGAAAACCAGGTCCGGCTGGCGCGAGCGCAGCAGCCGCTTGGTCTCGGCCAGCGCGCCCGGCGCGCCCGCCGCGAGCGCGGTGAGCTGCCCGGCGACGACGTCGTCGAGCCGGTCGGGCTCCGCGACCAGGTCGACCAGCCCGCCCGCCGCCGCGGTCGCGGCGTCGAACACCTCGCCGGTGAGCATCAGCCGGTGCGCCACGTGCGTGGTCATCCGCGGCAGCACGACCGCGGAGATCACCGCCGGCACGAGCCCCAGGCGCACCTCGGAGAAGGCGAAGCTCGCCGACGACGCGGCCACGACGACGTCGCAGGCGGCGGCCAGCCCCACCCCGCCGGCCCGGGCCGGCCCGCGGACGACGGCGACGACGGGCTTGGGGGAGGACCAGAGCAGCTGCAGCAGCTCGGGGAACTCGCGGACGCCCTGGTCGTCGGACGAGCCCCCGGCCGCCTCGGCGAGGTCCATGCCGGAGCAGAAGACCCGGCCCGTGTGGTCCAGCACCACCACGCGCACCGCGTCGTCGGCCAGGGCGTCGGTGAGCGCGCTCCGCAGCTGCGCGCGCATCGCCTTCGACAGCGCGTTGCGGTTGGCCGGGGAGTCGAGGGTGAGCGTCGCGACGCCGGCGGACACGGTCACCTGGATCACTCGGTCGTGGGTCACAGCCGCATCCTGCCGCCCTCCGAACCCGGCGCGGCACACTGGGAGCAGATGAACACCGTCCTGCCCCTGGTCGAGCGTGCCGTGCCGGAGCTCGTGCTGCCGGAGTCCGCCCGCGAGGGCCTGACGCGCACGCCGTTCGGCCTCTACGTGCACGTGCCCTTCTGCGCGACCCGCTGCGGCTACTGCGACTTCAACACCTACACCTCCGACGAGCTCGGCCCGGGCGCCAACCGCGCCGAGTACGCCGGGACGGCGGTCGACGAGCTGCGCCGGGCCGCCCGCGTCCTCGGCCCGGACCTGCCCACGGTCTCGACGGTCTTCGTCGGCGGGGGCACCCCGACCCTGCTCCCGGCGGCCGACCTCGCCGCGGTGCTCGCCGAGGTGCGCCGGCTGTTCTCGGTGGCCGACGACGTCGAGGTCACCACCGAGGCCAACCCCGAGACCGTCGACCGCGGGTACCTCGAGCGGCTCCGGGAGGCCGGGTTCACCCGGGTCAGCCTCGGCATGCAGTCCGCCGCCGAGCACGTCCTCGCCGTGCTGGACCGGCGGCACACCCCGGGCCGGGCGGTGCAGGCCGCGCACGACGCCCGCGCGGCCGGCTTCGAGCACGTCAACCTCGACCTCATCTACGGCACGCCGGGGGAGACCGACGCCGACTGGGCCGCCTCGCTCGACGCGGTGCTCGCCTCCCCGGTCGACCACGTGAGCGCCTACGCCCTCATCGTCGAGGAGGGCACCCGCCTGGCCCGGCGGATCAGCCGCGGCGAGCTCCCCATGCCCGACGACGACGTCCTGGCCGACCGCTACGAGCAGGCCGACCGGACCCTGCGCGGCGGCGGGTTCGACTGGTACGAGGTGTCGAACTGGGCCACCACGGACGCCGCCCGCTGCCGGCACAACGAGCTGTACTGGGCCAACGCCAACTGGTGGGGCGTCGGCCCCGGCGCGCACAGCCACGTCGGCGGGCTGCGCTGGTGGAACGTCAAGCACCCGGCGGCCTACGCCGATCGGCTCGCCGCCGGGTGCAGCCCGCACGCCGACGCCGAGCTGCTGGACGACGCCGACCGCGCGCTGGAGACCGTGATGCTCGGGCTCCGGCTCCGCGAGGGGCTGCGGCTGGAGCTCCTGTCCGAGCTGGGCCGCGCGCGGGCCGCCGAGTCGGTGGCGCGGGGGCTCCTGGATCCGGCGGCGCACGCCGCGGGCCGCGCCGTCCTCACCGACCGCGGCCGGCTGCTCGCCGACGCCGTGGTGCGCGACCTCACCGACTGAGGCGAAAAGGCGGGGTCGCGGCCCTTCTTCTGGGCTAGAGTCCGGCCCTCCGGCAGCGAGCCGGACCGGGCAGAGGCGGTGGGCATGGACGTGTACGCGTTCCCTGATCCCGCCGCGCCGCGCGCCGTCGCGGTGCGCTCCGGCGGCATGCTGCCGGCTCCGCCGCAGCTCTCCTGACTCCCGCGCGGAGTCTCGACCGCTCTCCCCAGCGCGCCACCACCCGGTGCCCGCGTCGTCCTGCGTCGCCCTAGGAGACCCCATGTCCTCCAGCCTCGACACCGCTCCCGTCACCGGCGAGCACGACCGGTTCCGCGCCCTCCTCGAGGAGCACCGCGCCGACTGCGCGCGCCAGCGCGAGGAGGCCCTGGCCGAGTGCGCCCAGTCGGTGCCCGACCCGGTGGCCCAGCGCCGCAGCGCGGACCTGCTCGTCACGCTCGGCGAGATCGACGCCGCGCTGGCCCGCATCGAGGCCGGCACCTACGGGCGCTGCACCGGCTGCCAGGCCGAGATCCCCGAGGAGCGCCTCGAGCTGCGCCCCTTCGCCGGCACCTGCGTGCGGTGCACCGCCGCCCGCTGAGCAGCGTCCGGCCGCCGGCGTCAGGCCCGGCGGGGGTCGGGGACCGGGGGCTGGACCGGGATGGCGGCCGTGGCCGGGCCGGTCGAGCGCGGGACCGGGGTGAGCGCGTCGAGGTCCAGCACCCGCACGTGGATCACGTTGCGCTGCTGGAGCGCGGCCCGTAGCGCCCGGTGCAGGCCGTCCTCCAGGTAGAGCTCCCCGTGCCACTGGACGGCGTGCGGGAACAGGTCGCCGTAGAAGGTCGAGTCGTCGGCCAGCAGCGCGTCCAGCGCCAGCTGCCGCTTCGTCGTCGTCAGGGTGTCCATGCGCACTTGCCGCGGCGGGATCATCGCCCAGTCGCGGGGGGACAGACCGTGGTCGGGGTACGGGCGCCCGTCTCGAACCGCCTTGAAGATCAGGGGACCGTCTCCGCTCTCTCTCCGGTCGGCGCCGACCGCGCCACCTTATCGGCCAGGACTGCGGTGCGCCCAGTCCCGTCCGGCCCCGTCCGGAGGCTCGCCGCGAGCTCGCGAGCGGGGAGGGGGACGGGGTCTTTTCGCGTATGCTGGTCTGGCACTCCGACCGTGCGAGTGCCAGCGGGTGTCGGTCCCCGGCTGCAGCCTCCGGGACCGCGCCGCGGGTGCCGCGCGGCAGGTCGACCGGTACGGGGAGGTGTCTCGTGGCGCACGACGAACGCCGCCTGGAGGTTCTCCGGGCAATCGTCCAGGACTACGTCTCGACCAACGACCCGGTGGGCAGCAAGGCGCTGGCCGACCGGCACGACCTGGGCGTCTCCCCGGCCACCATCCGCAACGACATGGCGGTGCTGGAGGAGCAGGGCTACATCACCCAGCCGCACACCAGCGCCGGCCGGGTGCCCACCGACAAGGGCTACCGCCTCTTCGTCGACCGGCTCTCGGCGGTCAAGCCGCTGTCGATGGCCGAGCGCCGGGCGATCGAGCGGTTCCTGGACGGCGCGGTCGACCTGCACGACGTGCTCGGCCGCACCGTCCGCCTGCTGGCCCAGCTGACCCGCCAGGTCGCCGTGGTGCAGTACCCGACGCTGTCCCGCAGCGCCGTCCGCCACCTCGAGGTCGTCCAGGTGTCGGCCTCCCGGCTCATGCTGGTGCTCATCACCGACACCGGGCGCGTCGAGCAGCGCGTCGTCGACTGCCCGGCCGACATCGACGCCGGCGCGGTCGCGGAGCTGCGCACCCTGCTGAACTCCGCCTTCGACGGGGTGAAGCTCAGCGAGGCCGGCGGCAAGGTGCCCGACCTGCTGGAGACGGCGCCGGCGCACCTCCGCGGCCTGGTGGCCACGGTGAGCGCCACGCTGCTGGAGACCCTCGTCGAGCCCGGTGAGGACCGGCTGGTCATCGGCGGGACGGCGAACCTGGCGCGGGGCAGCGCGCTGGACTTCCAGGGCACCGTCAGCCCGCTGCTGGAGGCGCTGGAGGAGCAGGTCGTCGTCCTCCGCCTCATCAGCGAGGTCGACGCCGGCACCGTGCTCGTGCGCATCGGCGAGGAGAACGCCCACGAGGCCCTCACCGGGGCCTCGCTGGTCACCGTCGGGTACGGCTCCCCGGAGCGCGCGCTCGGCGGGCTGGGCATCGTCGGCCCGACCCGCATGGACTACCCCACGAACATGGCCGCGGTCCGCGCCGTGGCCCGCTACGTCGGCCAGCTCCTGGCCGAGAGCTGAGGACGAACAACTCGATGGCAACCGACTACTTCGGCGTCCTGGGCCTGGCCCGCGAGGCCAGCGACGCCGACATCAAGCGCGCCTACCGGCGGCTGGCCCGGGACCTGCACCCCGACGTCAACCCCGACCCCGAGGCCAAGGAGCGCTTCCAGGAGGTCACCCGCGCCTACGAGGCGTTGACCGACCCGGAGAAGCGCCGCATCGTCGACCTCGGCGGTGACCCGTTCGAGACCGGCGGCGGGGCCGGCGCCAACGGCTTCGGTGGTGCCGGGTTCGGCGGCCTGGGCGACATCATGGACGCCTTCTTCGGCGGCGCGACCACCCGCGGCCCCCGCGGGCGCACCCGCCCGGGGCGCGACGCGCTCATCCCGATCGAGCTGGAGCTCGACGAGGCGGTGTTCGGCACCGTCAAGGAGCTCACCGTCGACACCGCCGTCCTCTGCGACGTCTGCGCGGGCGCCGGCACGGCCCCGGGCACGCACGTGACCACCTGCACGACCTGCTCGGGGCGGGGCGAGGTGCAGAGCGTCCAGCGCAGCTTCCTCGGTCAGGTCGTCTCCAGCCGCACCTGCCCGACCTGCGCGGGCACCGGGACCGTGATCCCCGAGCCGTGCGCCAAGTGCGCCGGTGACGGTCGGGTACGCGCCCGGCGCAACATCTCGGTGAAGGTGCCCGCCGGCGTCGAGGACGGCATGCGGATCCGGCTCACCGGCCAGGGCGAGGTCGGCCCCGGGGGCGGCCCGGCCGGCGACCTCTACGTCGAGGTGCACGAGCGCCCGCACGACGTCTTCACCCGGGACGGCGAGGACCTGCACTGCCGGGTCACCCTGCCGATGACCGCCGCGGCGCTCGGCACCACGCTCAACCTCAAGACCCTGGACGGCGAGGAGGAGCTGGTCATCACGCCGGGCACCCAGTCGGGCAGCGTCCTGACCCTCCGGGCCCACGGCGCTCCGCGGCTGCGCGCCACTGGCCGCGGCAACCTCGTCGTGCACGTCGACGTCGTCACCCCGACCAGGCTCGACGGCGAGCAGGAGCGGCTGCTGCGCGAGCTGGCCGCGCTGCGCGGCGAGGACCAGCCGGAGTCCAACCGCGAGGCCCAGGGCGGGCTGTTCTCCCGGGTCCGCGACGCCTTCCACGGGCGCTGACGGCGTGACGACCACCGACGCCGGAGCACCCCAGCTCGACGGCGCACCGCTGTTCCTGCTCGACGAGCTGCCGGAGTCCCCGGAGCTGCTGGTCGACGGGTCCGAGGGCCGGCACGCCGTCGAGGTGCTGCGGCTGGAGCCGGGGGAGCGGGTGCGCGTCGGCGACGGCCAAGGCACGGTCGCTGAGGGCGAGGTCGTCTCCGCCGGTCCGCAAGGGCTGCGCGTGGCGGTGAGCGCCCGCTTCGAGGTGCCCGCCCCGCAGCCGGAGTTCGTCCTGGTGCAGGCGCTGCCCAAGGGCGACCGGGGACCGCTGGCGGTGGACCTGGCCACCGAGCTCGGCGTGGACCGGATCGTGCCGTGGACCGCCTCGCGCTGCGTGACCCGCTGGCGGGACGACCGGGTGGCCAAGGGCGTGGCCAAGTGGCGGGCCGCGGCGCGCGCGGCCAGCAAGCAGTCCCGCCGTCCGCGGGTGCCCGAGGTGACCGAGCCCATGTCGACCCGCGAGGTGTGCGGGCTGCTGGGTGACATCGACCTCGCGGTGGTGCTGCACGAGCAGGCGCGTCACCCCATGGCCGGGCTCACGGTGCCCGACAGCGGGACCGTCGCCGTCGTCGTCGGCCCCGAGGGCGGGCTCACCGACGGCGAGGTGCTCGCCTTCCGCGCCGCGGGTGCCGAGCCGGTCCGGCTGGGCCAGGAGGTGCTGCGCACGTCCACCGCCGGAGCCGCCGCGCTGGCCGCCCTGAGCGTCCGCACCCGCTGGGCGTAGCTAGCAGCAGCGGCTGACCGGGTTCGCCTCCAGGGCGTCGGAGCGGCGGCGCTCGAACTCGCGGCGGGTCATCGGCTCGTGCCCGTGCGCGGTGCAGTGCTCGAGGTAGCGGTCCCAGCGGGCCTCGCCGGTGAACTCGCGCAGGTACCAGCGCACGCCCTCCCAGGCCCGGACGACGGCGGCGGTCACTTCTCCTCCGCCTCGGGGCGGCCCGCGCCCGCGCCCACGAGCCGCCGGTGCTCGGCCATGGCCTCCTTCTCCTCGGGTGTGGGGAAGAAGCCGGCCGGCTCGACCAGCCGCGACGGCGTGGGCGGTTCCTCCGTGGTCGGCAGCCGGCCCACCATGATCGCCCGCGCGATGACCACCACCGCGTTGGCGACGACGACCAGCACCAGCACCGCGAACAGCGCCTGCAGGACGCCGTTGAGGGTGGAGTTGAAGATGACCTGGTCCATCTGCGACTGGTCGGTCGCGGGGGCCAGCACCTCGCCGGCGTCCCGGGCGGCGCGGTAGTCGGCCGCCTGCTGGAAGTAGCCCACCCGCGGGTCGGAGGAGAACACCTTCTGGTAGCTCGCGGTCATGGTGACCACGAGGTCCCACGCGAGCGGGAGGGCGGTCACCCACGCGTAGCGCAGCTTGCCGTGTTTGATCAGCAGCACCGTGACCAGCGTCAGGGCGATCGCGGCGAGCAGCTGGTTGGCGATGCCGAACAGCGGGAAGAGCTGGTTCACCCCGCCCAGCGGATCGGTGACGCCGATGTAGAGCACCGAGCCCCAGAGCCCGACGACGACCGCGCTGGCGATGATGTTGCCCGGCCGCCAGGACAGGTCACCGAACTTCTTCCAGACGTTGCCGATCGTGTCCTGCAGCATGAACCGGCCCACGCGGGTGCCGGCGTCGACGGCGGTGAGGATGAACAGCGCCTCGAACATGATCGCGAAGTGGTACCAGAACGCCTGGCCACCGCCGCCGAACGCGTCGCTGAAGATCTGCGAGATGCCGACGGCGAGGGTGGGGGCGCCGCCGGTGCGGGAGATGAGCGTGTCCTCCTGCACCGCCGCGGCCGCCGCACCCAGGGACTGGGCCGTGGTGTCGAAGCCCAGGCCGTTGATGAACGAGGCGGCTGCCTCCGCCGTCCCTCCGGTGGCCCCGGCCGGGCTGTTCATCGCGAAGTAGAGGCCCTGGTCGATGACGCACGCGGCGATGAGCGCGCTGATCGCCACGAACGACTCCATGAGCATGCCGCCGTAGCCGATGAGGCGGACCTGGCTCTCCTTGGCCACCATCTTCGGCGTCGTCCCGGAGGCGATGAGCGCGTGGAAGCCGGAGAGCGCCCCGCAGGCGATGGTGATGAACACGAACGGGAACAGCGATCCGGCGAACACCGGGCCGGTGCCCTCGCGCGCGAAGTCGGTGACCGCCTCGGCCTGGAGCACCGGACGGGCGATGACCAGGCTGACCGCCAGCAGGACGATCACGCCGATCTTCATGAAGGTCGACAGGTAGTCGCGCGGGGTGAGCAGCAGCCACACCGGCAGCACCGAGGCGACGAAGCCGTAGACGACCAGCGCGAGGACCAGCCACTCCCGGGACAGGGTCAGCGCGTCGCCGAGGCCGGTGTCCTCGATCCAGCCACCGCCGACGATCGCCAGCAGCAGGAGCGCGACGCCGATGCCGGTCGCCTCGAGCACCCGCCCGGGTCGCAACCGGCGCAGGTAGACGCCCATGAACAGCGCGATCGGGATGGTCAGCGCGATGGAGAAGACGCCCCACGGGGACTCCGCCAGCGCGTTCACCACGATGAGCGCGAGCACCGCCAGGATGATGATCATGATGGCGAAGACGGCGATGAGCGCGGCTATCCCGCCGACGACGCCGATCTCCTCGCGCACCATCTGGCCGAGGCTCTTCCCGTTGCGGCGCATCGAGAAGAACATGACCGTCAGGTCCTGCACGGCCCCGGCGAAGATGACGCCGACGACGATCCAGATGGTGCCGGGCAGGTAGCCCATCTGGGCGGCCAGCACCGGCCCGACCAGCGGCCCGGCGCCGGCGATGGCGGCGAAGTGGTGACCGAAGAGCACCCGCCGGTCTGTGACGTCGAAGTCGACGCCGTTCTCCAGCCGCTCCGCCGGGGTGGCCCGCCGGTCGTCGACCTGGAGCACCCGGTAGGTGATGAACCGGGCGTAGAAGCGGTAGGCGATGGCGTAGGAGCACAGCGCCGCGAACAGGATCCACAGCGCCGACACGGTCTCGCCGCGCGCCAGCGCCAGGACCGTCCAGCAGACTGCGCCCACGACCGCGACCAGGCTCCAGATCGCGATCGACCGCGGCGTCATGCGCCGGCGGTCCGGGGGAGCGGGCGAGTCGTCGTGCGCGGGGCTGCCCGTGGTGACAGAGCTGGACATGACGTCCTCCGTCCCGACGCCGGCACCGTTGCCGGTCCTCTCGGTCACCGGTGAGCATAGGGAGCCCGGCCGGTCCCGGCTGCCCGAGACGGCACCCGCCCCACTCTGCTTTTCCGCGGAAAAGCAGGCCGCTTTTCCGCGGAAAAGCAGGCTGCTTTTCCGCGGAAAGGCCGGGCGTGGGGGCCGCGATCTAAGGTGCGGGGCGTGTCCGACTGCCTGTTCTGCCGCATGGTCGACGGGGAGATCCCCGCCGACGTCGTCCTCAGCACCGACCGGGTCCTGGCCTTCCGCGACATCAACCCGCAGGCGCCCACCCACGTGCTGGTGATCCCGAAGGAGCACCACCGCAACCTGGGCGCGCTGGCGGCCGCGGACGGCGAGCTGCTCGCCGAGGTCGCCCGCGCCGCCCACGCCGTCGCCCTGCAGGAGGGGCTGGTGACCGACGGCGGCATCGAGCCGGGCTACCGCGTCGTCACCAACACCGGTCCGCAGGCGGGGCAGTCGGTGGACCACCTCCACCTGCACGTCCTGGGCGGCCGCGGGCTGGGCTGGCCCCCCGGCTGACGTGGGATGACAGGGTGGGCACGTGACCGAGCAGAGTGCACCGCCCGTCCGCGTCGAGCGGGACGGCGACGTCGCCGTCGTCGTCCTCGACAACCCGCCGCTGAACCTGTTCACCCCCGCGGTGTTCCAGGCGCTGGACGCCGCCGTTGCCCAGCTGGGCCAGCTGACCGACCCGGAGCGCCCCGACCGGGCGCGGGCGGTGCTCTTCGAGGCGCGCGGCAAGGTCGTGTCCGGCGGCGTCGACGTCACCTTCTTCCGCGACATCGCCGAGGGGCCCGAGCCGATCGCCCGTGGCGGCGAGCTGTGGGCGCAGCTGCTGCGCGTCGCCCAGGCGATCGAGGACCTGCCGGTGCCCACCGTCTTCGCCGCGCACGGGCTCACCCTCACCGCGGCCTTCGAGATCAGCCTGTGCTGCGACATCCTCCTGGCCGCCGAGCGGGCGAGCTTCGGGCTGGTGGAGATCGTCGTCGGCCTGACCCCGTCGATGGGCGGGCCCCAGCGGCTGGCCGAGCGGGCCGGCCCGGCGCGCGCCCGCGAGCTCATCTTCACCGGCGAGCGCTATCCCGCCGCGGTGCTCGAGCGCTGGAACGTCGTCAACCGGGTGCTGCCCGACGAGGGCTTCGCCGAGGCCGCCCGCGCGTACGCCCACCAGGTCGCGGCCGGCCCCACGGTCGCCCACGCCGCGACCAAGCAGCTCGTGGCCACGGCCGTCCGGGAGGGCGCCCGCGCCGCCGACGCGCTCGTGCCCACGGTCTCGGGGGCGCTGTTCGCCAGCGACGACCTCCGCGGCGCGGTGCGCTCCTTCCTCACCGACGGGCCGGGCAGGGCGACCTACACCGGGAGGTGACCCCGGTCCGGTGATCCGCGCGTGGGGTCGCCGGACGCGGGTAGCATCGAGCGGTCCGCCACTCCCAGCCAGGAAGGCAGGGTCGAGGGTTCTTGCCCGACACCTCCCCGAACGTCCCCGTCGAGGGTGCCCTCACGTCCCGTGAGGCATCGGCGCAGGCCGCCGCCGTCGACGACCCCGCCGGCGGGCCCTCCGCCGGCACCCGCCCCGCCCCCGTCCGCGCCACCATCTCCGTGCCCGAGTCGGTCTCCATGGTCGCGCTGCTCGGCTCCGCCGACGAGCTGCTGCGCCTGGTCGAGGCTGAGGTCGAGGCCGACGTGCACGTGCGCGGCAACGAGATCACCGTGACCGGCCAGCCGGCCGACAACGCCTTCGCCGTCCGCGTGTTCGACGAGCTGATCGCGCTCATCGGCACCGGCCAGCAGCTGCGCCCCGACTCCGTGCGCCGCGTCGTCGCCATGCTCCGGAGCGGCGGGTCCGAGCGGCCGGCCGACGTCCTCAGCCTGGACATCATCAGCCGCCGCGGGCGCACGATCCGGCCCAAGACGCTGAACCAGAAGCGCTACGTCGACGCGATCGACGCGCACACGATCGTCTTCGGCATCGGCCCCGCCGGTACCGGCAAGACCTACCTCGCCATGGCCAAGGCGGTCCAGGCCCTGCAGACCAAGCAGGTCAACCGGATCATCCTGACCCGCCCGGCCGTCGAGGCCGGCGAGCGCCTGGGCTACCTGCCCGGCACGCTCAGCGAGAAGATCGACCCGTACCTGCGGCCGCTGTACGACGCGCTGCACGACATGGTCGACCCCGAGTCGATCCCGCGGCTCATGGCCTCGGGCACGATCGAGGTCGCTCCGCTGGCCTACATGCGCGGCCGTACGCTCAACGACGCGTTCGTGATCCTCGACGAGGCGCAGAACACCACCGCCGAGCAGATGAAGATGTTCCTCACCCGCCTCGGGTTCGGGTCGAAGATCGTCGTCACCGGTGACGTGACGCAGGTCGACCTCCCCGGCGGGGCGCAGAGCGGGCTGAAGATCGTCCGCGAGATCCTCGACGGCGTCGATGACGTGCACTTCGCCGACCTGACCAGCACCGATGTCGTCCGGCACCGGCTGGTCGGCGACATCGTCGACGCCTACGAGCGCTTCGACGCCGCCCGGCAGCCGCGGGCCACCACCACCGCGCCCGCACGACCGGCCCGGCCGCGCCGGCAGGGGAGCTGAGCCGAGATGCCCGTCGAGGTGTCCAACGAGTCCGAGATCGCCGTCGACGAGGCGGAGCTGGCCGGGATCTGCCGCTTCGTGCTCGGGAAGATGGACGTCAACCCGATGGCCGAGCTGTCGGTGCTCTGCGTCGACGTCGAATACATGAGCAGCCTGCACGAGCGGTGGATGGGGGAGAAGGGGCCCACCGACGTCCTGGCCTTCCCCATGGACGAGCTCGACACCGCCCGTCCCGACGACCCCGACCCGGGTCCGGCGCTGCTCGGCGACGTCGTCCTCTGCCCGGCCGTGGCCGTCCGCCAGGCGCGGGCCGCCGGGCACACCATGGACGACGAGCTGGTGCTGCTGGCCACCCACGGCGTGCTCCACCTGCTGGGCTACGACCACATGGAGCCCGACGAGGAGAAGGAGATGTTCGGTCTCCAGTCGCAGCTCATCGAGAGCTGGCGGTCCGCACCGCGGGAGCCGGTCACCGGCGAGGAGCGCGCGCCGGTGAAGCCGGCGCCGTCGAGCAGGGAGCAGACCCCCCGATGAGCTCGGGCGCGATCGTCCTCCTGGTGATCGCCTGCTGCCTCGTCCCGCTCGCCGGGCTCTTCGGAGCCATGGACGCCGCCCTCCAGCGGGTGTCCAAGGCCCGCGTCGAGGAGCTCCGGCGGGAGGGCGCGAAGCGCGCGGGGGCGCTGGAGGAGGTCGTGCTCGAGCGCGCCCGCCACGTCTCGCTGCTGCTCCTGCTCCGCATCGCCTGCGAGATGGTCGCCGCGGTGCTGGGCACCGTCCTGCTCTACGACGCGTGGGGCGGCGGCTGGCGGACCGTGCTCACCGCGGCCGCGACGATGACCGTCGTCAGCTACGTCCTCATCGGCGTCGGGCCGCGCACTCTCGGGCGCCAGCACGCCTACTCCGTGGCGCTGGCCACCGCCGGCGTGGTGCGGCTGCTCGGCCGCGTGCTCGGGCCGGTCGCCACGCTGCTCATCCTGGTCGGCAACATGATCACGCCCGGCCGCGGCTTCCGCGACGGCCCGTTCTCCTCCGAGGTGGAGCTGCGCGAGCTGGTCGACATGGCCGAGGAGCGCGGCGTGGTCGAGTCCGGCGAGCGCCAGATGATCCACTCGGTGTTCGAGCTGGGCGACACCATCGCCCGCGAGGTGATGGTCCCGCGCACCGACGTCGTCTGGATCGAGCGCACCAAGACCGTCCGCCAGGCGCTCGCGCTGGCCCTGCGCAGCGGGTTCAGCCGCATCCCGGTGATCGGCGAGAACGTCGACGACGTCGTGGGCGTGGTCTACCTCAAGGACCTGGTGCGCCGGTCGCAGAACTCCCAGGAGCGCGGCGGCCCGCGGGTCGAGGAGCTGATGCGCAAGCCGACGTTCGTGCCGGAGTCCAAGCCGGTCGACGAGCTGCTGCGCGACATGCAGGCCCAGCGCATCCACATCGCGATCGTGGTGGACGAGTACGGCGGCTTCGCCGGGCTAGTCACCATCGAGGACATCCTGGAGGAGATCGTCGGCGAGATCGCCGACGAGCACGACCGGGTGCAGCGGCCCCCGGTCGAGGAGCTGCCGGACGGCTCGATCCGGGTCACCGCACGCCTGCCGGTCGAGGACCTCGCCCAGCTGTTCGGCGTCGAGCTGCCCCAGGGAGACGACGTCGAGACCGTCGGCGGCCTGCTGGCCCGGGAGCTCGGGCGCGTGCCCATCGAGGGCGCGTCGGCCGAGATCGGCGGGCTGCGGCTGGTCGCGGAGAGCACCGGTGGACGGCGCAACCGGGTGGACACCCTGCTCGTGTGCCGGGTGGAGGAACCGTCCGGGGACGACGCCGACGAGACGGCCGGAGCGACCGGCAGGGGGGCCACCCGCTACGAGGAGCCGGCCCCGGTGGAATCCTGAGCCCGTGCCTGAACTGCAGCCCGAGGACGCCAAGCTCGTCACGCTCGCCCGTTCCGCCCGCGCCCGCACCGGCGCGGCCGAGGGAGCGGCGGTCCGCGACACCGACGGCCGCACCTACGTCGCCGCGAGTGTCGGCCTGCCCTCGCTGAAGCTGTCCGCGCTGCAGGCCGCGGTGGCCGCCGCCGTCTCCAGCGGGGTCGAGGGCCTCGAGGCCGCCGCGATCGTCTCCGAGGGTGACGCCGTGGAGCAGGAGGGGCTGGCCGCCGTGCGCGACCTGACGCCGTCGGCACCCGTGCACCTGGCCGGCCCCGACGGGACCCTGCGCCTGTCGCTCTGACGTCGGTGGTCGGTGGGAGACTGTGGGCGTGAGCAGCCCTGACCAGACGCCGCACCGCAGCGGCTTCGTCGCCCTGGTGGGCCGCCCGAACGCCGGCAAGACGACGCTGACCAACGCGCTGGTCGGCGAGAAGGTCGGCATCGTCAGCAACCGGCCGCAGACCACCCGGCACGCCATCCGCGGGGTGGTGCACAAGCCGCAGGGCCAGATCGTGCTGGTCGACACCCCCGGGCTGCACAAGCCCAAGAGCCTGCTGGGCAAGCGGCTCAACGACGTCGTCCGCGACACGCTGTCCGACGTCGACGTGGTGGTCTTCTGCGTCCCGGCCGACCAGCCCGTCGGCACCGGCGACAAGTTCATCGCCCGCCAGCTGCGCGAGGTCAAGGCGCCGATCGTGCTGGTGGTGACCAAGACCGACGCGGCACCCAAGAAGGTCGTCGCCGAGCAGCTCATGGCCGCCAGCCAGCTGGTCGAGGCCGCGGAGGTCGTGCCGGTCAGCGCGGTGCAGGGCGACCAGGTCGAGCTGCTCGAGGACCTGCTGATCAAACTCCTGCCCGAGGGCCCGCCGCTGTACCCGCAGGAGCAGACCACCGACGAGGACGTCGACCGCCAGCTGGCCGAGCTGGTGCGCGAGGCGGCGCTGGAGAAGGTGTTCCAGGAGGTGCCGCACTCCCTGGCGGTCACCATCGAGGAGGTCACCCGCCGCCCCGACCGCGACCTGGTCGAGGTCCACGCCCTGCTGCACGTCGAGCGCAACAGCCAGAAGCCGATGCTGCTGGGCAAGGGCGGGTCGATCATCAAGGCGATCGGCACCGAGGCGCGGGTGGGCATGGAGACGCTGCTCGGCTCGCGCGTCCACCTCGACCTGCACGTCACCGTGCTCGGCGAGTGGCAGGACGACCCCAAGAAGCTCAACCGGCTGGGCTACTGATGAGCGCGCACACCCCGAAGGCCCTCTACCGGGACGAGGGCATCGTCCTGCGCACGCAGAAGCTGGGCGAGGCCGACCGGATCGTCACCGTGCTCACCCGCCGCACCGGCAAGGTCCGCGCCGTCGCCAAGGGCGTGCGGCGCACCAAGAGCAAGTTCGGCGCCCGGTTGGAGCCCTTCACCCACGTCGACCTGCAGCTCTACACCGGGCGCAACCTCGACATCGTCAGCCAGGTGGAGTCCATCCGGTCCTACGGCCAGGAGATCGTCGCCGACTACCCGGCCTACACCGCCGGCACCGCGGTGCTGGAGACCGCCGACCGGCTCACCGCCGAGGAGAAGGAGCCGTCGCTGCGGATGTTCCTGCTCGTCGTCGGCGCGCTCCGGACCCTCGGCGAGCGGACCCACCAGCCCGGCCTCGTGCTCGACGCCTTCCTGCTGCGGGCGATGTCGGTGGCCGGCTGGGAGCCCGCGCTCGGCGAGTGCGCCCGCTGCGGGGAGGCCGGTCCGCACCGGCACTTCTCCGTCCCGGCCGGCGGCACCGTGTGCCCGGCCTGCCGTCCCACCGGCTCGGCGATGCCGAGCCCGGTCACCATCGAACTCATGGAGGCACTGCTGACCGGCGACTGGGCGCGGGCCGACGCCAGCCAGGGCATCAACCGCCGGGAGAGCAGCGGCCTGGTGGCCGCCATGCTGCAGTGGCACCTCGAGCGCGGGCTGCGCTCGCTGCCGCTGGTCGACCGCTCCGACGCCCGGCCCACCGTCCTCCGGCCGGCCGAGCCGCTCGTCGTCGGGACCGGCGCGTGAAGCGCGAGGTCAAGGCGCCCAACCCGCACCCGTCCGGCGCGCGTCCGCCCGAGCTGCCCAAGGACAAGATCCCCGGGCACGTCGCGATCGTCATGGACGGCAACGGGCGCTGGGCCAAGGAGCGCGGGCTGCCGCGGACGGCGGGCCACGAGGCGGGGGAGTCGTCGCTGTTCGACTGCGTCGAGGGCGCCATCGAGCTCGGGGTGAAGGCGATCAGCGCCTACGCCTTCTCCACCGAGAACTGGCGGCGCAGCCCCGACGAGGTCCGCTTCCTCATGGGCTTCAACCGCGACGTGATCCGCCGCCGCCGCGACGAGATGCACGAGCTCGGCGTGCGGGTGCGCTGGGCAGGGCGCCGTCCGCGCCTGTGGCGCTCGGTCATCAAGGAGCTCGAGATCGCCGAGGAGCTCACCAAGGACAACGACGTCCTGACGCTCACCATGTGCGTGAACTACGGCGGCCGGGCCGAGATCGCCGACGCCGCGGCGGCCATCGCCCGCGAGGTGGCCGCCGGCCGGCTCAACCCCGACAAGATCGACGAGAGCACGGTCGCCCGGTTCCTCGACGAGCCGGACATGGCCGACGTCGACCTGTTCGTCCGCAGCTCGGGGGAGAACCGCACCAGCAACTTCCTGCTGTGGCAGTCGGCCTACGCGGAGATCGTCTTCCTCGACACGCTCTGGCCCGACTTCGACCGCCGCCACCTCTGGGCCGCCTGCGAGGAGTACGCCTCCCGCCAGCGCCGCTTCGGCTCCGCCTGAAGCGCCGAGCGGTGATCAACGCCCGTCCACGGCCCTCTCCCGAATTCTGAGAGGGCGCTCAGCGGGCGTTGATCACAGCGGGGAGTAGCCGCCCTCCGTGGCGCTGTCCAGGACGAAGCCGGGCCCGCCGAACTCCCGCGCGATCCGGTCGAGCGTTTCTTGCGGCGTGTCGGTCAGCATCGTGAGCCTGACGGTGTTGAGGTGTTCCTCCCGCTCCAGCATGGCGAGGTGCGGCCGGATGGCGGGGTCCGAGGCGACGACGTCGGCGAGGTGTGCCAGCAGCAAGTCCAGGTCGGCCAGGCTCAGCCGACCTCCTCGAGGACGAGCTGCTGCCCGGCGGGCACGAGCGACCGCAGAAGCCGGGTCGTCTCCTCCGGCCAGGTCCCCGCCACCGCGAGGTGGATGACACCGCCCGCGGCCTGATCGATCCAGATGCCGCCGTAGCCGTCGAGATCCTCCGCTGCCGCCACGAGCGCCCTGACCGTAGGACCCAGTGCGGATCGTGCGTCGATGTCGGCCGCTTCATCCGGTGTCAACGGGATCCCGAGCTGGTCGGTGGTGGACTCCGGGTCCGCGTCGACCGCCCTCACGTACGACAGGTCCGCCCGGAGACCGAACATGGAGCGCAGCTGGATCTCGTGGCTCTCCGCGTCGGTCGGCGAAGCGTCGTCCGGGGGGCTCACGTCGTCGACTCGCGACCGACTGCGCCGCTGGCCACCAGGGCGTCGATCTCCGCGGCGGAGTAGCCGAACTCGGTGAGGACGGCGTCGGTGTGCTGGCCGAGCGCGGGGACGTCGCCCATGGCCATCTCCACATCGGTGAACGTCATCGGCGGGAGGATCGCCCGCAGCGGCCCGACCGGGCTGCCGACCTCGCGCCACCGGTCACGGGCGCTGAGCTGCGGGTGTTCGATCAGGCCGCGCATGTCGTTGAGCTCGGCCGCCGGCACCCCCGCCTCGGCCAGGCGAGCGTCGAGCTCCGCCGTCGTCCACGTGCGGGTCTCGGTCGCGACGACGGCGTCGCACTCCTCCCGGTTCGCCACCCGCAGCACGTTGGTGCGCAGTCGCGGGTGGTCGGCGAGGTCGGGGCGGTCGAACACCTTGGTCACCAGGTCCTGCCAGCCGCGGTCGTTCTGCACCCCGATCAGCACCTGCCCGTCGCGGGTGGGATAGGCGTCGTACGGCGCGATCGCGGCATGGCTCAGCCCCATCCGCGGCACCTGCCGGCCGGCGTACATCTGCATGTACATCTGGTGGCCCAGCCACTCGGCGGTCGCGTCGAACATCGACACCTCGACCGTCGCGCCCTCCCCGGTGCGCTCGCGCCGGAACAGCGCGGCCAGTACCGAGTTCACCGCGTACAGCCCCGCCGCGATGTCCGAGGCAGGGACGCCCGTCTTCGTCGCGGTCTCCGGCGTGCCGGTCACCGACACCAGCCCGGTCTCGGCCTGGATGAGCATGTCGTAGGCCTTGCGGTCGCGGCGCGGCCCGCTGGCGCCGTACCCGGACATGTTGACGACGACGAGGCGCGGGTCGGCCGCCCGCAGCGTCTCGCCGTCGAGCCCCAGCCGGGCGACCGCACCCGGCGCGAAGTTCTGCAGGAACACGTCGGCACCCGCCACGAGGGCACGCACCACCGCCACGCCGTCCGGGGACTTGAGGTCGAGGGCCACCGACTCCTTGCCGCGGTTGAGCCACACGAAGTGCGAGGCCATCCCGTGCACGGCGCCGTCGTAGTGGCGGGCGAAGTCGCCCTCGCCCACCCGCTCGATCTTGATCACCCGGGCGCCCAGGTCGGCGAGGTGGCGGGTGGCCAGCGGCGCGGCCACGGCCTGCTCCAGCGCCACCACGGTGATCCCGGCCAGGGGGAGGGACGGGGGTGTGGCCGCGGTCATAGCCGCACAACATAGTGTCCGCGCCATGAGCACCCTGACGACCGACGAGCAGGAGATGGTCGGCCTGGTCGCGCGGTTCGTCGACGAACGGGTCGCCCCCCGGGTGCGGGAGTTCGAGTCGGCCGACGAGTACCCGGAGGCCTTCATCGAGGAGATGAAGGAGCTCGGCTTCTTCGGCCTCCTCGTCCCGGCCGAGCACGGCGGAGCCGACGTCAGCGCCGCCTGCTTCGCCCGCGTCACCGAGGAGCTCGCCCGCGGCTGGATGAGCCTCGCCGGCGCGATCGGCGGCCACTCGGTCATCAGCTACCTGATCCACACGTACGGCACCGAGGACCAGCAGCGCACCTACCTGCCGGCGATGGCCGAGGGCCGGGTGCGGGCCACGATGGCGCTCACCGAACCCTCCGGCGGCAGCGACCTGCAGGGCATGCGCACCCATGCCGAGGCCGACGGCGACGAGCTGGTCATCACCGGCTCGAAGACCTGGATCTCCAACGCCCAGCACTCCGGCCTCATCGGCCTGCTGTGCAAGACCGACCGCGCCGCCGAGCCCGCCCACCGCGGGATGAGCGTGGTGCTCGTCGAGCCCGGCGAGGGGCTCACCGTCTCCGGCAAGATCCCGAAGCTCGGCTACCGCGGGGTCGAGGCGTGCGAGCTCTCCTTCGACGCGATGCGGGTGCCCGCCTCCGCCGTCCTCGGGGGCGTGCCCGGGCAGGGCTGGGGCCACATGATGCGCGGCCTGGAGGTCGGCCGGATCCAGGTCGCCGCCCGCGCCGTCGGCGTCGCCCAGGCGGCGCTGCAGGCCGCGCTCCGCTACGCGCAGGACCGGGAGACCTTCGGCAAGCCCATCTGGCAGCACCAGTCGGTGGGCAACCTGCTCGCCGACATGGCGACGAGGACGCGCGCGGCCCGGCTCATGACCCTCGACGCCGCCGACCGGCTGGACAGCGGCGAGCGCGCCGACCTCGAGGCCGGCATGGCCAAGCTGTTCGCCTCGGAGACGGCCATGCAGGTGGCGCTCGACGCCATGCGCGTGCACGGCGGCTACGGCTTCTCCCGCGAGTACGACGTCGAGCGCTACTTCCGCGACGCCCCGCTGATGATCCTCGGCGAGGGCACCAACGAGGTGCAGCGCAACGTCATCGCCGCCCAGCTCGTCGCCCGCGACCGCACCTAGCCCTCTGGAAAGGACGTCCCCACCCATGCAGCTCTCCGGACTCACCACCGCCGTCACTGGCGGCGCCTCGGGCCTCGGCCTGGCCACCGTCCAGCGGCTGGTCGCCGCCGGAGGACAGGTGACGATCATCGACCTGCCCGGCTCGGCCGGGGAGCAGGTGGCCGCGGACCTGGGCGACGCGGCCCGCTTCGTCGCCGCCGACGTCACCGACACCGAGCAGTTCGCCGCCGCCCTGGACGCCGCGGGCGAACGTGGGCCGCTGCGCGGGCTGGTGCACTGCGCGGGAGCCGGACGCCGGCTGCGGGTCCTGGACAAGGACGGCGAGCCGGGCTCCCTCGAGGACTTCGAGTGGGTGATGAAGCTCAACGTGACCGGCTCGTTCAACGCCCTCCGGCTGGGCGCCGCCCGCATGGCCCGCAACGAGCCCGTGGACGGCGAGCGGGGCGCGATCGTGCTGACCGCGTCGGTGGCCGCCTTCGAAGGGCAGATCGGGCAGCTGCCCTACACCGCGTCCAAGGCGGCCATCGTCGGCATGACCCTCAACGCCGCGCGCGACCTGGCGAGCCGGGCGATCCGCGTGTGCACCATCGCGCCCGGGATCATGGACACCCCGCTGCTGGCCCGGCTGCGTGACGACGTCCGCACCTCGCTGGAGGCCTCGGTCCCCAACCCGCCGCGGCTGGGGAACACCGCGGAGTTCGCGCTGCTGGCCGGCCAGATCCTGGAGAACGGCTACCTCAACGGCGAGACCATCCGTCTCGACGGCGCCATCCGGATGGCCCCGCGCTGACCGGCGTCGCGAGGGGGGACGACGGGGTGTTCGCGGTGACCCGCCTCCGGGCGACGGGTGCGGACGGCGCGGCGCTGGAGGCCGCCGTCGGGCCGCTGCTCGAGGCCCTGGGCGCCCTGCCCGGGTTCCGGGGCGGGGACTTCGGCCGCGCGGCCGACGACCCGACGCTGTGGGCGCTGGTGACCCGCTGGGACGGCGTCGGCTCCTACCGCCGGGCGCTGTCGGCGGCGGCGGTCAAGATCGCCGGGGCGCCGGTGTGGGTGCACGCCCTCGACGAGCCCGGGGTCTACGTCACGGAGTGAGGGGCGGGCTGGCAGGCTCGGACCCGTGACGACGGTGGACGCCAGGGGGATCGACGCGGTGCTCGCCGAGAGCCGGCAGGGGGTCCGCCGTGTGACGCCCCTCGAGCTGGCCGCGTCCCACGGCGCGCTGGTCGTGGACACGCGCACCGAGGCGCAGCGCCGCCGGCAGGGCGAGCTGCCCGGGGCGGTCGTCATCGACCGGACCGTGCTGGAGTGGCGCCTCGACCCGGCCGGCGAGCACCGGATCCCGGAGGCGACCGGGTACGACCTCGAGGTCGTCGTCGTGTGCCGGCAGGGCTACAGCTCCAGCCTCGCCGCGGCGTCCCTCCGGTCGATCGGCCTGCACCGGGCGACCGACCTCGAGGGCGGGGTGGAGGCGTGGATCGCCGCCGGGCTGCCGATGTCGGCCGGGCCCGCCGACGTGCGGGAGTAGCGCGCCGCTCCCACGACCGGGGCTCCGCGGCGCCTACCGTCGGCCCGTGGTCAGCCGCACCCGCACCGCCCGGTACGCCCGCCGGCGCAAGCGCCGCATGGACGCCGTCGAGCACGACCTGACCCCGGAGCAGTGGGCCCTGCTGCAGCAGGTCTGGGGAGGGTGCGCCTACTGCGGGGCGACCGGCGTCCCGCTGCAGCGCGACTGCGTCCTCGCCCTCTCTCGCGGAGGCCGCTACACGCTGGACAACATCGCCCCGGCCTGCGGCTCCTGCAACGCGAGCAAGTGCAACGACGAGGTGACGGGCTGGATGCGGCGCAAGCGCCTGGATGAGCGCGCCTTCCTGGTGCGGCACGCCGAGGTCCGGATGCTGCTCGCCGAGCAGTTCGCCGACTGTGACGACGACGTCGCGGTGCCGGCGCTCCGGAAGGCGTAGCCCGCGCGGTCAGGGGCACTGAGGGCACCGGAGATCCCGCCGCCGGCGGGCCGTGGACCACCGGAGCCGCCCCCATGACCGACCGGACGCACGACGAGGACCCGCCGGCGCCCGGCGACCGCACCCGCGACATCACGCTGCCACCGCCGGCCGACCCGACGCAGCCCGCACTGCCCCACGGCCGTCCGTCGCCGCTCGACGCGCCGACGACGGCCGTGGCGGGGCCCGTCGCGCCGCCCCCGCCGCGGGCCGTGGAGGTCGATCCGGCCGCCGAAGAGGCACGGCGCCTGGCCCGCAGCCGCACCGACGAGCTGCGGTCCCAGCCCCGCGCCGGAGTCCGGCAGCGGACCCTGGCCTTCAGCTCGCCGGAGATGCAGCACCGGCCGATCGAGCCCGTGACGGTGGACCGCACGCCCCGCCGCTGGCCGTGGGTGGTGCTGACCCTGCTCCCGATCGTGGTGATCCTCGCCTCGGCCGTGGGCTGGCTGGTCCTGCTGCGGGGCAGCTGAGCGCACCGCCCCCGGAGGCGTCCGCCGCGGCCCAACTACCGTGGACGGGTCAACCGCCGACCGCCAGCCGGATGGAGCCTCTCGCCGTGAGCGACAGCACCACCAAGCACGACCCCGCCCGCCTCGACAAGGTCGTGAACCTCTGCAAGCGACGGGGCTTCGTCTTCCCGTCGGGTGAGATCTACGGCGGCACCCGCTCCGCATGGGACTACGGGCCCCTGGGCGTCGAGCTCAAGGAGAACATCAAGAAGCAGTGGTGGCGCACCGTCGTCCAGAGCCGCGACGACATCGTCGGCCTGGACTCCTCGGTGATCCTGCCGCGCCAGACCTGGGTGGCCTCGGGTCACGTCGGCGTCTTCACCGACCCGCTGACCGAGTGCCAGAGCTGCCACAAGCGTTTCCGGGCCGACCACCTCGAGGAGGCCTACGAGGAGAAGAAGGGCCGGCTGCCAGAGCACGGGCTGGCCGACATCACCTGCCCGAACTGCGGCACGAAGGGCGCGTGGACCGAGCCGCGCGACTTCAACATGATGCTCAAGACCTACCTCGGCCCGGTCGAGGACGAGTCCGGCCTGCACTACCTGCGCCCGGAGACCGCCCAGGGCATCTTCGTGAACTTCGCCCACGTCATGGGCGCCGCGCGCAAGAAGCCGCCGTTCGGCATCGGCCAGATCGGCAAGTCCTTCCGCAACGAGATCACGCCGGGCAACTTCATCTTCCGGACCCGCGAGTTCGAGCAGATGGAGATGGAGTTCTTCGTCGAGCCCGGCAGCGACGAGACCTGGCACCAGTACTGGATCGACGAGCGCACCCGCTGGTACACCGACCTGGGCATCTCCCCGGACAACCTGCGGCACTTCGAGCACCCGAAGGAGAAGTTGTCGCACTACTCGAAGCGCACCGTCGACATCGAGTACCGCTTCGGCTTTCAGGGCTCGGAGTGGGGTGAGCTCGAGGGCATCGCCAACCGCACCGACTTCGACCTGAAGACCCACACCGAGCACTCGGGCACCGACCTGTCCTACTTCGACCAGGCCACGAACACGCGCTGGACGCCGTACGTCATCGAGCCCGCGGCCGGCCTCACCCGTTCGCTGATGGCCTTCCTCGTGGAGGCCTACTCCGAGGACGAGGCGCCCAACGCGAAGGGCGGCGTCGACACCCGGACGGTGCTCAAGCTCGACCCGCGGCTGGCCCCGGTCAAGGCCGCCGTTCTCCCGCTGTCGCGCAACGCCGACCTCTCGCCCAAGGCCAAGGACCTGGCCACCGCGCTGCGGCGGAACTGGAACGTCGACTTCGACGACGCCGGTGCGATCGGCCGCCGGTACCGCCGGCAGGACGAGGTCGGGACGCCGTTCTGCATCACCGTCGACTTCGACACCCTCGAGGACCAGGCCGTGACCATCCGCGAGCGCGACTCGATGAGCCAGGAGCGGGTCGCCCTGGACCAGGTCGAGTCCTACCTCGCCGCCCGGCTGCCCGGCTGCTGAGGAGGGGGCGGTGCTGGTCACCTCCCGGTCGTTCGAGGAGTACGAGGCGTTCTTCGGACTCGCTCCGGGTGACCTGGCCGGCACCGTCCTCGACTGCTCGGCCGGCGCCTCGGGATTCGCCGCGACGGCGAACGCACGGGGCGGCCGGGTGACCGCCGTGGACCCTGCCTACCGCCAGGCCGCGGAGCCGCTGGGTGCGGCCGCCGAGGCCGCGCTGGTCGAGGGGGAGGCCATCCTCGCCGAGCACGCGGACCGCTACCTCTGGTCCTGGTACGGGGGTCTGGAGCGGCACCACGAGATCCGCCGGGCGGCGCTCGTGGAGTTCCTCGCGGATCTGCGGCGGCATCCCGAGGCCTACGTGGCGGGCGGGCTCCCGGACCTCCCGTTCGAGGACGGCGCCTTCGACCTGGCGCTCTGCTCGCACCTGCTGTTCACCTGGTCGAACGTCCTCGACGAAGCGTGGCACGAGGCGGCGCTGCTCGAGCTGCTGCGCGTCGCACGCGAGGCCAGGGTGTTCCCGCTGGTGGCCCAGGGGGCCGGCGACGCGGTCCCGTTCCTGCCCTCGCTGGTCGACCGCCTGCGCGGCCTCGGGCACCGGGTGGAGGTCGTCGACGTGCCCTACGAGTTCCAGCGCGGGGCCCGTCGGATGCTGGTGGCCCGGCGCTCCGCCTGAGCGTTCAGTGCGGCTTCTGCCAGACGAGCAGGTAGCGGAAGAACAGCAGCCGGCGCACCCGGACGCCGGGCAGGACGGCGCCGGCCTCGGCCCGCACCTGCCGCGTCGTGAGCTCGCCGTCCTGCACGGGCATGGCGTCGTGGGCGTCCTCGTGGCGGTGCAGCTCGGCCCCGGTGACCGGGCGGGCGGCGGCGAACGCCAGGCCCAGGGCGTGGTGCGCGGCGGCCGCGGCCGCGTCGACCGGCAGCTCGCGGGGCAGGTCCGGGCGGGGGAGGGCGACCGCGGCCAGGACGCCGCCGGGCCGGAGCCAGCCCGCCATCCGGGGCAGCGCCTCGGCCAGCGGCAGGTGGTGCAGCACCGCCGAGCTGAGGACGGCGTCGTAGCTCCCCGGCGGGAGGTCCACAGTCAGCGCGTCGGCGACCCGGACGTCCAGGTGGGGCGGAGCCGACCTGCGCGCCTCCTCGACCATGACCGGGGACCGGTCGAAGGCGTCCACCTGCGGGACCGTGGCCGCGAGCTTCCGGGCGAGGGTGCCCGCGCCGCAGCCGACGTCGAGCACCCGCTGCGCCCCGTCGGGCACCTGGGCGAGCAGCAGGCGGTGGTACCAGCTGTTATGGCTCCAGTCCGTGATCCCCATGCCGGCGAGGATGCCAGACCGTCGGAGTTGCTGCGCGCTTCCGCGGGCCCGCCGCGTCCGTCGACGTTCCGCCGCTGCATACCGCGGCGGGACGTCGATCCGAGCGGCGTGACGTCAGCCGCCGAGGCCGACCCGGTCGTCGGCGCGACTCAACCACCCGTCGTCTCCGGCGGCTCCCGAGCGCCACCGGCCCGCGTCGCGGGGCACCTCGGCGAAGGTGCGGTCCCGCGGGCCCGCCGTCGCCAGCTGGCGACGTACGAGCTGGTCGAGCCGTGGACGTCGGGCCGGTGACATGTCCTCGGCGGCGACCCGGACGAACCGGATGCCCAGGGAACGCAGCAGATCCTCGTCCCGCTTCTCGCGCCACAACTCCTCCTCCGGAGTGCGGCCGTAGCCAGGGCTCCGGTACTTGAGACGGCCGTCGAACTCCACGGCCAGCGCGGCGTCGGAGTACCAGCCGTCGGCCACCTTGACCAGCCTGCCGTCGACCCAGAGCTCAACCTGCGGCACGAAGGCCGGCAGCCCGAGGGCGGCGAAGGTCAGCCGTCCGCAGCTCTCCAACCACGACTCCGCCCGGCCGTCGGCCAGCGCCACCGCGCGGACCGACCGCGGGATCCCAGGCACGCTCGCCTGCCGGGCGAGCACCCGCTCCAACTCGTCCCGCGTGGTCAACCGGCGGAGCAGGGCAGCGTCGACGGCGGCGACCGCATGGACCTCCGGCCACAGGCGGCCCAGGTCGACCACGGTGCGCGCCGCCGTCGTCACCCGGTAGGCGCCCCGGACGGTCGTCTCGTCGTCGGGAAGCCGGGCCTGCGTCATCGACCAGCCCCGCCCCCGACGCCAGCGGTGTGTATCGGTCAGCTGCACGCTGCGCGGTTCGGACATCGGCAGCGGGAGACCCCAGATCCACGCAGCCGTCGCTCCGCTGAAGACGGCCGATGGGCGGTCGAGCACTGCCGCGACCGCCAGTGCGTCGACACCCGGGCGCCGACCGGTCCGCTCGACCTCAGCCAGATCGGTTGCGCTGATGAAGACTCCGGGCCGCAGTCGTACCCAGGCGCCACGGCGCACCGCGGTCGCCACCTCTCGCGGACCCATCCCGTGCGCGGCGAGGTCGGCGGTGGTGAAGATCCCGAGTCGGCGGCGGGCGGGTTCGGCGACGGCCAAGGGCCCGGTGGGGACAGTGCTCACGGGCCGAGGCTGCACCACCGCGACCCGCTCGACGGTCGACCGGACACAGCTGTGGGCAGCCCACCTGCCTGGGGACGGTACGGGCGGCGGGGCCAGACCGGTGCGCCCGGGTGACGGAGCTCGCCGCCTACTCTGGGTGCCGTGACCGCCACTCTCGAGCCGACGACGACGGCGCTCCCGTCGCTGCGGCTCGGAGCGCTCACCGTCGACCCCGCCGTGGTGCTCGCGCCGATGGCCGGCATCACCAACCCGGCGTTCCGGACGCTGTGCCGCGAGTTCGGCGCCGGGCTCTACGTCTGCGAGATGATCACCACCCGCGCGCTGGTCGAGCGGAACGAGAAGACGCTGCGGATGATCCGCGCGACCGCGGACGAGAGGGACGCCTTCTCCGTCCAGCTCTACGGCGTGGACCCGGCCACCGTCGGCCGCGCGGTCGAGATGCTGGTCGACGAGGGCGTCGCCGGCACCCGCCCCGCGCACATCGACCTCAACTTCGGCTGCCCGGTGCCCAAGGTGACCCGCAAGGGCGGCGGCTCGGCGCTGCCGTGGCGCCGCGTGCTGCTGCGCGACATCGTCCGCGCGGCCGTCCGGGCTGCGAAGGACGTCCCGGTCACCATCAAGACCCGCATCGGCATCGACGCCGACCACGTCACCTACCTCGACGCCGGTCGGATCGCCCAGGACGAGGGCGCGGCCGCCGTCACGCTCCACGGGCGCACCGCCGACCAGCTCTACAGCGGCACCGCCGACTGGGCCCCGATCGCCCGGCTGGTCGAGGCCGTGGACATCCCGGTGCTCGGCAACGGCGACATCTGGGAGGCCGACGACGCGCTGCGCATGGTCGCCGAGACCGGGTGCGCCGGCGTCGTCATCGGCCGCGGCTGCCTGGGCCGGCCGTGGCTGTTCGGCGACCTGGCCGCCGCCTTCGCGGGGGAGGACCGCCGCATGCTGCCCGGCCTCCGGGAGGTCGCCGCCGTCATGCACCGGCACGCCACGCTGCTGGCCGAGGAGCACGGCGAGCGGCACGGCTGCTCGGACTTCCGCAAGCACGTGGCCTGGTACCTCAAGGGCTTCTCGGTGGGCTCGGACACCCGGCGCGCGCTGGCCATGGTGAGCGGCCTCGACGAGCTGGCCGACCTCCTCGCCCGCATCCCGGACCAGCCGTACCCCACCGCCGTCCTCGGGGCACCCCGCGGGCGCACCTCCCCGCCGCGGCCGGTCTCCCTCCCCGAGGGCTGGCTGGCCGACCGGGACGACCCCCGGCCCCCCGTGGGCGCGGAACTGGAGACGAGCGGCGGATGACCAGCGGTCCCTTCCTCTACGACGACGACCCGGCGCCGCTGCACACCGGCGCCCCGCAGCGGTCGGGCAAGATCCTGGTGCTGCTCCTGGGCGGCACCGTGATCGCCGCCTTCCTGGCCGTCTGGGCCAGCGTGGCCCTGCGCGGCACCCCGGCGGAGCAGGCGACCGAGGTCACCGGCGTCTTCCTGGCCGCCCTCGCCGCGGACGACACCGAGACCGCGCACGCGCTGCTGTGCGAGGACGAGCGGGCCCGCCTGGCGCCCGACGAGGTCGCCGCCGCCTACGTCGGCGTGGGCTCGCCCGAGCTGGGTGAGCCGGGCCGGGACGGCGACGCGCGCCTGGTGCCGGTCGGGTGGGACGACGGCACGACGTCGGAGTTCACCGTCATCGGTGAGGACGGTCTGCGCATCTGCGGCGTGGACTGACCGGGCCGCCCGCGCCCCGGTGCGGCACGATCGCCTGCACGCGGCAACGGTGCCGGCGAGCGCGGAGGTGCAGGGGCGATGACGAGCGGGACCACCTGGGTCTACGACTTCAGCGAGGGCAGCAGGGACCAGAAGGACCTGCTCGGCGGCAAGGGCGCCAACCTCGCCGAGATGACGAACCTCGGGCTGCCCGTCCCGCCTGGCTTCACGATCACCACCGACGCGTGCCGGTACTACCTCGAGCACGGCGGCACGCCCGACGAGCTGGACGCGCAGGTCACCGAGCACCTCACCGCGCTCCAGCACGCCATGGGCAAGACACTGGGGGACCCGGCCGACCCGCTGCTGGTGTCGGTGCGCTCGGGAGCCGCCGCCTCCATGCCCGGGATGATGGAGACCGTTCTCAACGTCGGCCTCAACGACGAGTCGGTGCAGGGCCTGGCCGCGCAGTCGGGCAGCGAGCGGTTCGCCTGGGACTCTTATCGCCGGCTGATCCAGATGTTCGGCAAGACCGTGCTGGGCATCGACGGCGAGCTGTTCGACGAGGCCCTCGACGAGGTGAAGGCCGAGCAGGGCACCGAGTCGGACCTGGACCTGGACGCCGAGCACCTGCGCGACGTCGTCGCCCGGTTCAAGGCTATCGTGCGCGACCGCACCGGCCGTGACTTCCCGCAGGACCCGCGCGAGCAGATGGACCTGGCGATCAACGCCGTCTTCGACTCGTGGAACTCCGACCGTGCGGTCATCTACCGGCGGCGCGAGCGGATCCCCAGTGACGCCGGCACCGCGGTCAACGTGTGCTCGATGGTCTTCGGCAACCTCGGCATGGACTCCGGCACCGGCGTCGCCTTCACCCGCGACCCGGGCAGCGGCGCGCAGGGGGTGTACGGCGACTACCTGCAGAACGCGCAGGGCGAGGACGTCGTCGCCGGCATCCGCAACACCGTGCCGCTGGCCGAGCTCCAACACGTCGACGAGGGCGCCTACGACGAGCTCATGGGCATCATGTCGACGCTCGAGTCGCACTACCGCGACCTGTGCGACATCGAGTTCACCGTCGAGCGGAACAAGCTGTGGATGCTGCAGACGCGCGTCGGCAAGCGCACCGCGGCCGCCGCGTTCGTCATCGCCACCCAGCTCGTCGACGAGGGCCTCATCGACATGGACGAGGCGGTCCGGCGGGTCACCGGCGACCAGCTGGCGCAGCTGATGTTCCCGCGGTTCGTCGCCGGCGGGAACGCCACCGAGCTGACCCACGGGATGAACGCCTCCCCGGGCGCGGCCGTCGGCAAGGCGGTGTTCTCCTCGGAGGAGGCGGTGCGGTGGCAGCAGCGCGGGGAGCCGGTGATCCTCGTCCGCCGCGAGACCAACCCCGACGACCTGTCCGGGATGATCGCCGCGGAGGGCGTGCTCACCAGCCGGGGCGGCAAGACCTCGCACGCCGCCGTCGTCGCCCGGGGCATGGGCAAGACGTGCGTGTGCGGTGCCGAGGAGCTCCAGGTCGACACGCGGGCGAAGCGGTTCACCGCGCCTGACGGCACCGTGGTGAGCGAGGGCGACGTCATCTCCATCGACGGGTCCACCGGCAAGGTCTGGCTGGGCGAGGTGCCGGTCGAGCCGTCGGCCGTCGTCCGCTACTTCGAGGGCGAGATCGACCCGGCCTCCGACGACGCCGACGACCTGGTGCGCAGCGTGCACCGGATCCTGACCCACGCCGACGAGGTGCGGCGGCTCGCCGTCCGCACCAACGCCGACACCCCCGACGACTGCGCCCGCGCCCGCCGCTTCGGCGCCCAGGGCATCGGGCTGTGCCGCACCGAGCACATGTTCCTGGGCAGCGACCGGCGCAAGCTCGTCGAGCAGCTGATCCTGGCCGACGGCGACGACGAACGGCAGACCGCCCTCGACGCGCTGGAGCCGCTGCAGAAGCAGGACTTCCTCGAGATCTTCGAGGCGATGGACGGGCTGCCGGTCACGGTGCGGCTGCTCGACCCGCCGCTGCACGAGTTCCTGCCCGACCTCACCGAGCTCGCCGTGCGCGTCGCGGTGGCCGAGGAGCGGGGCGAGCCGGACGAGGGCAACCTCCGGCTGCTGGCCGCCGTCCGCGGGATGCACGAGTCCAACCCGATGCTGGGCCTGCGCGGCGTGCGGCTGGGACTGGTCGTGCCGGGGCTGTTCGCGATGCAGGTGCGGGCGATCGCCGAGGCGGCCTGCGAGCGGAAGAAGGCCGGTGGCGACCCGCGGCCGGAGATCATGATCCCGCTGGTCGGGGCGGTGCAGGAGCTGGAGGCGATCCGCGAGGAGGCCCGGCGAGTGCTCGCCGAGGGGTTCGAGCGCGAGGGCTGCGAGGTGCCCGGGCTGCTCGGCACGATGATCGAGGTGCCCCGGGCCGCGCTGACCGCCGGGGAGATCGCCGGCTCGGCGGAGTTCTTCTCCTTCGGCACCAACGACCTCACCCAGATGACCTGGGGCTTCTCGCGGGACGACGTCGAGGCCGCGTTCTTCCACCAGTACCTGGACAAAGGCATCTTCGGCGTCTCGCCGTTCGAGTCGCTGGACCGGGACGGCGTGGGGCGGCTGGTGCAGATCGCCGCCGAGGCCGGCCGGGCCGCCCGCCCGGACCTGAAGCTGGGCGTCTGCGGCGAGCACGGCGGCGACCCCGACTCGGTGCACTTCTTCCACCATGTGGGGCTGGACTACGTCTCCTGCTCCCCGTTCCGAGTGCCGGTGGCCCGCCTGGAGGCCGGCCGGGCTGCGCTGGAGGGCGACCGGGCCGGCTCCTGACGCGCGCATCCCCGCCCGTCCGCTCCGGTCGGTCCGGCGTGGTACCCATGACGCGTGGGGGTGCGGTTGCGGAGCCTGGCGGCACGGGTGGTCGGCGCCGCCCTGCTCGCGGCGCTGCTGCTCGTGGCGGCCACCGCGCTGGCGATCTGGTGGACGGCGCGGCAGGACTCCCGCCCGCAGTCCGACGCGATCGTGGTGCTGGGGTCGGCGCAGTACAACGGCGTCCCCTCGTCGATCTTCGAGGCGCGGCTGGAGCACGCCCTCGCGCTGTACGAGGACGGCGTGGCGCCGACGATCGTCACGGTGGGCGGCAAGGCGCTCGGTGACGCGTTCACCGAGGCCGAGGCGGGGCGCGACTACCTCGCGGCCGCCGGTATCCCCGCCGATGCGCTGCTCGCCGTCCCCGTGGGCGTGGACACCCTGGAGAGCATGCGCGCGGTGTCGGACGCCTTCACCGAGCGCGGCTGGTCCAGCGCCGTCCTGGTCACCGACCCCTGGCACGCGATGCGCGCCGAGCGCATGGCCGCCGACGCCGGCATCACGGCCGAGAGCTCGCCCACCCGGCAGGGGCCGGCGGTGCAGACCCGCGTCACGCAGTTCCGCTACATCCTCCGGGAGACGGCCGCCTACCTGCTCTACCGGGTGACCGGGGAGTCCGTCGCCGGAGCCCCGGGGATCGGCTGAGGAGGCGCGGTGCTGGAACTCGGCAGTACCCGGCTGCTCGGCAGCGGCAGCGGTGGCCGCCCGGTGCTGGCCGACGGCGCCGTCGTCGCCACGCTGCAGGCGTCGGGCTGGAAGGAGCAGGCGAGGGTGGTCATCGGCGGGCACGAGTGGCTGTTCGGCAAGCGCCGGGGTGAGCTGCGGGGCCGCTGGGCGGTCGACCCCGAGGAGTCCGCCCGGCTGCGTGCGCGGCAGGTCTCGTCCTGGAAGGGGACGTGGGTCGCCGACCTCGAGGGGACCCGCGTCGACGTCGAGAAGCTGTCGTTCTGGACGGCCGCCCATCGGTTCGTGTCCGGCGGGCGGCAGGTGGCGCACGGCGGCTCGACCGGCGGCTGGTCGCCGCGGCCCACGCTGACCGCCGTGCCGGGAATGCCCCTGCACCACCAGGTCTTCCTGCTGTGGTTGGAGATGGTCGTCCGCGGCCGCTCGGCGGACGGCAGCGCTGCCGCGTTCGGCGACGGTGGCGGCGGAGGAGGGGACTGATGGCCGGCCGAGGACGCATCCGCGCCGCCGACATCGCGCTGGTCCGCGAGCGGTCCCGCATCGACGAGATCGTCGGCGAGCACCTGCAGCTCAAGAACGCCGGCGGCGGCAGCATGAAGGGCCTCTGTCCCTTCCACGACGAGAAGTCGCCGTCGTTCCAAGTCACGCCCAGCCGCGGGCTCTACCACTGCTTCGGCTGCGGGGTGGGCGGTGACGTCATCTCGTTCATCCAGCAGATCGACCACCTCTCCTTCTCCGAGGCCGTGGAGCTGCTGGCCAACCGCGCCAACATCGAGCTCAAGTACGAGGACGACGGCGGGCGCCCCACGGCCGGTCCGGACCGCGCCTCGGGTGGCCAGCGCGCCCGGCTGGTCGCCGCCAACGCCGCCGCCGCGACCTTCTTCGCCGAGCAGCTGCGCACCCCGGACGCCGCACCGGCCCGGCAGTTCCTCGCCGAGCGCGGGTTCGACCGGCAGGTGGCGCTGGACTTCGGCTGCGGCTTCGCCCCCGGCGGCTGGGACGCGCTCACCCGGCACCTGCGCGGCGCCGGCTTCAGCCAGCAGGAGCTGGTCACGGCGGGCCTGGCCAAGGAGTCGTCGCGGGGCACCCTGATCGACCGCTTCCACCGCCGGCTGATCTGGCCCATCCGCGACATCACCGGCGACGTCATCGGCTTCGGCGCCCGCAAGCTGATGGACGACGACCCGGGCCCCAAGTACCTGAACACCCCGGAGACGCCGCTCTACAAGAAGAGCACCGTGCTCTACGGCATCGAGCGGGCCAAGCGCGACATCGCCAAGCGCCACCAGGCCGTCATCGTCGAGGGTTACACCGACGTCATGTCCTGTCACCTGGCCGGCGTCACCACCGCCGTCGCCTCGTGCGGCACGGCGTTCGGCGGCGAGCACATCAGCGTGCTGCGCCGGCTGCTCATGGACCAGGACGAGTTCCGCGGCGAGGTGGTCTACACCTTCGACGGGGACGCCGCCGGGCAGGCCGCCGCGATGAAGACGTTCAAGGAGGACCAGCGCTTTGTCGCGCAGACCTTCGTGGCGGTGGAGTCCGAGGGACGCGACCCGTGCGAGCTGCGCCAGGAGCAGGGGGACGCCGCGGTGCGCGACCTCATCGCCCGGCGGTCGCCGCTGATCGAGTTCGTGCTCAAGACGACGCTGGCCGACTACGACCTGGACACCGTCGAGGGGCGGGTCGCGGCGCTGGAGAAGACCGCTCCGCTGCTCGCCCAGATCAAGGACCACGCGCTGCGGCCGGCCTACGCGCGGCGGCTGGCCTCGCTCATCGGCGACACCGACGAGGCCGACGTCCTGGCGCGGGTGCGCCGGCACACCGGCGAGGGCGCCCAGCAGCCGTCCCGCGGCCGTCCGCGGACGCCGCAGCGCACCCCGGACGATGCCGCGATCGCCATCGAGCGGGAGGCGGTCAAGGCCGCGCTGCAGGTGCCCGAGCTCGCCGGGCCGGCGTTCGACGCCGTGCCGTCGTCGGCCTACACCGATCCGGACTACGCCGCGGTGGCCGCTGCCGTCGGCGCCGTCGGGGGAGCGGCCGGCGCGACCGTGACCGGGCCGGCCTGGCTGGACCTGGTCGCCGAGCAGTGCGACCGGGAGAGCGCCCGGGCCCAGCTGACGGCGCTGGCCGTCGAGCCGCTACGGTCGACGGGTGAGGCCGACGCCGGGTACGTGACCGCCGTGATGGCGCGGCTGCAGGAGATGGCCACCGTGCGCGAGGTCGCGGCGCTCAAGGGCCGCCTGCAGCGGATGAACCCGGTGGAGAGCGGCGACGAGTACATGAAGGCGTTCAAGCAGCTCATGGACCTCGAGCAGCTGGCAATCTCGCTGCGCAAGCGCGCCATCGGCGGCCTCGAGTGAGCCTGCTCGACGCGGTCCGGCGCCGGTTCGCCCGCGCGCCGGAGGCGGTGCGTGCCGCGCTGCCCGGCGACGAGCAGGTGCTGGCGTGGGGGTCGCTCACCCGCGACGAGGGGTGGCTGGTGGCCACCGACCGCGGGCTGCGCCGGCTCGCTGCCGACGGCGCCGCCGGGGAGCCGCTGCCGTGGCACGAGGTGGGCTCCGCGTCGTGGTTGGCCGCGGGGGAGACCGGCGGCGTCTTGCGTGTCGTCCCGCTGGCCGAGGTGGAGCCGGGCGTGCAGGCGCGGCAGCCGGAGCAGCGCCACGTGCTCGCCGACGCCGGCGACCTGCCCGCCGTCGTGCGCCGGCGGGTCGACCAGACGGTCGTGGCCAGTCAGCGGTTCCCGCTGCCGGGCAGGGGAGGGGTGCTGCTGGTGGCCCGGCGGATCCCCGGCCGGCCGGGACGCGAGTGGACCGTCGTGTTCGACGACGACGCCGACCGCGCCGATCCGGTGGCGCGCGATGCGGCCCGGCAGAAGCTCGCGGACCTCGTGGCGGCCGAGCAGCCCGAGTAGCTCAGCGGGGGGTGTCGGTGCCCATCTTCGCCCGGAGCGAGGAGAGGGCGTCGTCGGCCCGGGCCTGCGCCATGCCGGCCAGGCTCTGCAGGCGCGGGTCGTCCTTCGCGCGGTCCCAGCCCTGGCGGATCTGCTCGTAGCGCTCGCGGCCGGCGCGGGCCCCGAGCACGTAGCCGGCGCCGAATCCGGCCAGGAACGACAGCTTGGCCACGGGGTACCTCCAGGACAACGGGAGCGGAACAGTCGATGACGCTACCTGTGAGCATCGTCGCCGTCGGACACGGCCGAGGGGGGCGAGGCCGCCCCGGACCGTTGCGGTAGTCTCGTCGGCGCCAGCGGGTGCTCGCGCCCGCTCATCCCCCGTAGCTCAATTGGCAGAGCATGCGACTGTTAATCGCAGGGTTACTGGTTCAAGTCCAGTCGGGGGAGCAGAACGAGGCCCCGACCAGCGGAGACGCCGGTCGGGGCCTTTCCTCTTCCGAGGCAAGGGTGGAGCTGGCACTCTCTAGGCACTCAATACCGAGCGCCGGAGGTGCCCCGATGGGCCGTCCACCGCTGCCGCTGGGCACCAGCGGCAGAGTCCTGTTCGCCACCATGTCCAACGGCATGGTCAAGGCACGGGTCAAGTTCCGCGACTGGGACGGCGAGGTGCGGCTGGTTTCCAAGACTGCGGCCTCCCGGGCCGCCGCGGAGCGTGCGCTCAAGGTGGAGCTGACCGTCCGCCGTTCACCCGGCGGCACCGGTGCTCTCACCGCCGGCACGCGGGTGTCGGCGTTGGCCGACGCCTGGCTGGCCGCCGAGCACGGCTGGTCGACCGGAACCGAGCGCACCTACCGCTCGACGGTGCGCACCCAGGTGATCCCGGCGTTTGGCCGGTTGTGCCTGCGTGAGATCACCCCGGGAACCGTGAACCGGGCGCTGACCACGATCGCCCAGCGCAGTGGCCCGGGAGCGGCGAAGACGGCTCGAGCGTGCCTGTCCGGGATGTTCGCGCTGGCGATCGCGGACGGCGCGGTGACGTCCAATCCCGTGCGTGACGCCGGCGCCCGGCTGAACACGACCGCGAAGAAGGCGCCGCGGGCGCTGTCGGTCGAGGACACCGGGCGGATGGTCGAGCTGTTCCACTCGAGCCCACGGGCTGCCGCGCTGGACCTCGCCGACTTGGTCGACTGGATGCTCGCCACCGGTGCCCGGATCGGCGAGGCGCTGGCGCTGCGGACGGGGAAGGCGGATGGCCGGCCGCTCCTCGACCTGGATGCCGGCACCTGGGAGGTCAACGCCACCGCGGTGCGGGTGCCGAAGCAGGGGATGGCCGTGCAGCCTCGGACCAAGACCGCGGCCGGCTGGCGGATCGTCGCGGTGCCGCAGTTCGCGGTCGAGATAGTGCGTCGGCGGCTGGCCTCGCCGCTCCGGCCGGACACCGCGCTGGTGTTCCCGACGCCCGTGTCCGGCACGCTGCGGGACCCGACGAACGTCTCCACCGACCTACGCCAGCTGTTGGACGGCTTCGAGTGCGAAGCGTGCGCTGGGGCCGGCGTGCGCCCGGTGCCTGGCGGCCGACCGGTCCGGTGCACCGAGGGGCCGTGGTCGTGGGTCACCTCGCACACCTTCCGCAAGACCGTCGCCACCCGACTCGACGAAGCCGGCTTCACTCCGCGCCAGGTGGCCGACCAGCTCGGTCACGCCAACCCGTCGATGACCCTGGACGTCTACTTCGGCCGCCAGGTGGTCAGCGCCGAGGCCGCTCGAGTGCTCGGTCGCTGACCAGCGCGGGCGCCGCCGGCGGATCTTTGGCACGAGAGCAGGGCGGCGATCACGCTGACTTTTCAGCCTGCTCGTTCCGCACGTCCCGCTTCCGACCGTTCGAGGAGCCATGCGGTCACGTCAGCGCGGCGGTAGACGACCCGACGGCCTAGCCGGAAGCTGTGCGGACCAGTGCCGAGATGCCGCCAGTACCTCAACGTCGATACCGGTGAGCGCATTATCTGAGCAACCTCAGCGGTGGTCAGCAGGTCATCGGGACTGTCCATGGACGAACCTTCCTGGTCGTTCCAACGCATGCTGGTCAGGCTTGGCCTGCAAATTAGGGCCAGACATTGACAGATGGGCAGCTTGGGGAGGGGAGTCGCCGGTAGACCGCCCGATGAGTGTTGAGCACTCGAGTACGTCAGTGGTGAGCGGCGCTAACCCGACGGTGGTCGGGATGCCGGTCGGGTGCACGGGCACGGTGCTCTCGAGCTGCTGGGGCGCTCGGGTGCTGCGTGGCTGAGTGGGTCCGGTGAACGCGGCGGGACTCCACCAGTCGGCTGTTTGACTGGTGAAGTCTGGCCCGCCGCGGCCTTCAGGGCCGCAACGGGCCAGTCACCACCATGCGCCTTGAAGCTGTCCCGCGCTTGCCGCTGCGCTGCCAGCTGGTGTGCGGTGCACCGCGATCCTCCCGCCGCGTTACTCGCGGCTGGAAGCGCCGGGTCGGCCGGCGCAGTACCTTCGCGTGGTGACCGACACCCCGGAGCCGCCTGCTGAGCCGTCAGAGCCCCTGGGTGAGTTGATGAGTCGGGTGGCCCGTCAGCTGCAGGAGGAGCACGGCAACATCGAGGCCACGCTGCAGGCGATCACCGCCGCCGCGGTGGGTGCGGTGCCCGGGGCGGCCGAGTGCGGGATCAGCTACGTGATTGGCCGGCGGAAGGTGGAGCCTCGGGCGTGGACCAGCGAGCTGCCCAAGGACGTCGATGGCCTGCAGGACGAGCTGGGCGAGGGGCCCTGCCTGGACACGGTCTGGGATGAGCAGGTGGTGCGGGTCGATGACGTGCGCACCGAGCAACGCTGGCCGAGATTCTCCGCGCGGGCCGCGGACCTGGGCGCGGGCAGCATGATGTGCTTCCAGCTGTTCGTCGAGGGTGACAACCTCGGTGCGCTGAACGTCTACGCCCGCGAGGCCGGGGTCCTCGACGAGGACAGCCAGGAGGTTGGGTTGATGTTCGCCGCCCACGCCGCCGTGGCGCTGGCCGGCGCAGAGCACGAGCAGAACCTGCACGCCGGCATGCGCAACCGGGACGTCATCGGTCAGGCCAAGGGCATCTTGATGGAGCGGCACAAGCTCACCGCCGACCAGGCATTCGGTGTGCTGGTCCGCACCTCATCGCTGACCAACCGCAAGCTTCACGACCTCGCCGAGGAGTTCACCAGCACCGGTCAGCTGCCCGGCGACTGACTGCTCCGTGTGCACCGACCGATGGAGCAGCCGCCCGGGGGGCGGCGAGGATGTCGTCCGCGTCGTACCGGGGTTGTTGGTCGAGCAGGGGGATTCACAGGTCGGCGCACTGCTTAGAGTCGAGCTCGAAGTAGTCGACGTCGAACTGGAACGCGATCATCCAGTCGACCAGCCGGCCCGGCGGAGTCGACGCGGCGGCCGCAGTCCGCGGGTGCAGAGCGAGCAGCCGGCGGCAAGCGTCACCGATGACCCCGGAGGAGTCGTCGGCTCGTGCGATCACCTTGATGGCGCTGGTCAGCGCCTTGCGGGTCACCGCGTGCACCTCGACCGGTTCTTCGGTAGGCATGGCTTGCTCGAGCAGGTCAACTGCATCGTGCAGGACCATGCCGTGCTGGTTCGCCGGACTCCATCGGTGCAGGTCGGCACGAGTTCGGAGCAGGGGCAGCACCGCGGCGGCGAGAGGTCCCACCGGCTCATCGTCCAGGGCTCGTGGAAACTTACCAACCCCGCCGGCTGGGCACGGCCGGCGCCTGGAGCGCACTCACGCTCCGCGCAACCCGAGATGTGGAAGTGGATTTCTCGTCCACAGGACCGCCGCAGAAGCATTCCGCCGTCATTACGTCGGTGCAGCTTTACGTTATGAGCGACCCTACGGAAACGGAACGACGGATCTGTCGCTTTCCCGGCTGCCAGCGGCCGGCGGCGGCATCGCATGCCGGGGCCGGCCGCCCGCCGGAGTACTGCGACGACAGCGCGCACAACCGGACCGCCGCCTGGCATGCACGCCGCCGACTGCGAGCGGCGCAGTCCGGGCACGCGCCCGGGGTCGAGTCGCGGCCGGTGGACGCTGCGCGGCAGCGGGCCGGTGAGTTGCACGGTCAGGTCGCCGGCATGGTCGAGCACCTGGATCAGCAGCTGCAGGGGCTGCTCGAGGAGCTACGAACCGTGGCCGATCCGGAAGCGGCCGAGCTGCAAATCGAGGCCGCGGCGAGTCAGGCGGCCGAGCAGGTGGCGACCGCCGAGGCGCGCGCCAGCCGGGCTGAGCAAGCGCAACGGCGCGCCGAGGCCGAGCGCGCCGAGGCCGACGCCGCTGCGGAGGAAGCCTCTGCGCTGAGCGAGCAGCTCAGTACCGGGCTCGAAGAGGCTCGCCAGCGGCTGGTGGAGGTCCAGGCCGAACAAGACGGGGCGATCGCCGAGCTGGCCGCCGCCCACGCGGCCGTGGAGGGGGAGCGGCAGCGGTCCACTGCAGAGCTGGCCGACGTCTCACAGCGGCTGACCGTCACCGAGGCGCGGCTGGTCGAGGCGCACGACGGCCGGGACGCCGCGACGCAACGAGCCGAGGCCGCCCTGGTCGCGCAGTCCGAGGCAGAGGAACGCGTCCGCAACGCCGTCGAGCGGATCGAGGTTGAGTCGAAGCGCGCCGCCCGGGCCGAGGAGGCAGTGGAGTCGCTACGCCGGGACGTGGCGTTGGCCGAACGGCGAGCGGCGGACCTTCATGCGGAGGTCGGGATTCTGCGCGGGAAGCTGGCGACGATGACTGCCGAGCGCGACGCCGCCGTTAGCGGCGCCGAACGCGAGAAGGCCCACGGTGAGCAGCGGGTCGACGACCTGCGTGCCGGTCACGAGAAGGAACACCGCCGACTCCAGGCGGAGTTCGGCGAGCTGCGCGGTGACCTCAACGCCGCACGCGAGGAACTCACCGTGCAGCGCAGCAGAGCCGATCGGGCCGAAGCCCAACTCGACAGCACCCCCGTCGCACGTGAGACCCGGCGTCCCCCGTCGCCCGCCGGGCGTGGAAGACGTCGAGGCGAGAGCACGACCCCAGGAGTCGACGAGACCGGCGGCTGATGTCCAGGAGGCTTGGCCGGGCCCACCGAACTGGCTCATGGGAGCGGCGCCCTGCCGATGTGCCGAAGATCCTGCTTCGAGGATCGATCGCCAGGCGCCCGGTCGTGTCAGGCAGCGGCCGCGAGCAAGAAGCCCACCGCGAGAGCAGGGCCGTAGGGAATCGTGCTCCGACGGTCCCCACCACGCATCACGGTCACGACGGCCTGCGTCACGGTGATCAAGGTGAACGCGGCGAAGGCCAACAAGAGACCGCGCTGTGTGGCATGACCGAGGCCCAGTCCGCCGAGCGTCGCCAGGCGGACGTCACCGAAACCCGCTCCCGCGAATCGCCAGCACAGGAGCAACGTCAGCCCCGACGCCAGCGCCGCGACCCCGCTGAGCGCCAGTCCCGGCCAGTCGCCGTGCACGGCCAGTGCCACCGTCAGCAGAGCGCAGGTCAGGACGCCGGCCTGCCGAACGAGTGCGGTCGGGACGCGTTGGGTGACCGCGTCACAGCACGCCGCCGCGACGAGGGCGCACCCCCAGAGCAGCAGGACCGGCGCGAGCTCCCAGATCCCCATCCGCTGTGTCGCCGCCACCGCCGCCGCCCCGGCTGCGATCCCGCCGAGAGCCCCCGCCAGACCCAGACCCCTGCTCATGGCGTCCCGTCGCGCCAGCTGCGCGAGCCCGCGTGCCAGCAGCACGGGTGTGGCCGCCCCAGTGACAACAGCTGCGATCACCACACCCAGCCACACAGCGTCCATGCGCGCCAGGTGCCTCCCCGCCGGTCCGCGAGCGACTGCTCCCATGCGCTGGCACCTCGTGCCGAGACGCGAGGGAGCGGGTTGCGAGTGTGCGGCGCAGAAACCTGACAGGGCCCCGCGATACACCCATCTGGGGGACGACCGGCAGAGCGATCGTGACTCTGAGTCACCCGAACGGGTGTCATGGTGCTCGAGATCACACCGAGTTCACGGGGGAGAGGAAGTCTCGATGCACGAGCAGGCGGACCGGAAGCGGAGCGGAGGGCGCGTGCAGGTGACGCGGACGGCGGTCATGGCAGCGGTGGTTGCCGTGCTCACGATCTCGGGCTGCTCGTCGTCCGGCGGCGGGGCCTCGACTGCACCGACCAGGACGACGACCCCGGGGCCGTCGTCGAGCGCCGCACCGTCCGCGACCGATCCGGCCGACGAAGCACGAGCACAGGCCGTCGAGTTCCTCCCCACCTACGTCCAGACGATCGACGACCTCTACCTGGACCCGACGCGACCCCTCGACGACCTCTACGAGGTGGCCGTCGCGCCGGAGGCCACCAATCAGGCCACTGCCATCGGAACCTTTCGTTCGCAGGGCTACCGGCAGGTCGGGCGATCCGAGCTGGTGACGGCGACTGCCGACAGCGTCGACCTCACGACCGATTCGGCGGCGTCGCCGTCATCAGCAGCCCCGACCGTCGTGGTCACCGCATGTGTCGACGTGGAGCAGGTGCAGGCGACCGATGCGTCCGGGACCTCCGTCGTCCCCGCCGACCGCCCGAGATACCTCGTCGCACGGTTGACGGTGGTCAACCCGGACTATCCGGACGCCTCCGGATGGCGGGTCAGCGAGGCTCCGAACAGGCAGGCGCAGTCATGCGACGGGTGACGGTCGCGCTGTCCGGGGCGCTGCTCGGCCTCTGCGCCCAAGGCGTGTACTCGGGCACGGCCATAGCCGATCCGGTCGCCTGCCAGCAGTACAACTCGCACGGCATCTGCGTGGTGGAGGCCGAGTCCGCTCAGCAGCCGGAAAGTCGGCCGGTCGCAGTGGGCTCCGGTAGCGGTGGTGAGAGTCAGGAGGCTTCCTGCACCCTGGACGCCACCGGCGCCGCCATCCCCTGCCAGGAGGGCCCATCGTGGTGGGTCCAGAGCTTGCAGTGCTACGCCCAGCCGATGCTCGAGCCACCGCCCAAGGACTTGCCGATCTGGGGCGGTCACACCGACGGCGCCATCTACCTGTGCACCTTCTACACCGACGGTGGGGCCTTTCCGGGCACGAACGGGTTCTCGTTCTGGTCGGCCACCGCGCCGGCCGGCCCCGCAGCCGTTGACCCCGCGGTGCTTGCCGAGCAAGCGCTGCGCACCCTGACCCTCCCGGAGCCGACAACCGGTCGCTACCCGGCCGGGACCCTGCGGGACGGGCGGCCCTTCACCGTTGCCAACGCCTTCACGTGGTTCTGGACCGACCCCGAGTCGTTCCGGGCGCTGACCGCACGGGCGGACGCCGGCGGCGTCTGGGCGCAGGTGACGGTGACGCCGACCGCCCTGACATTCACCCCAGGCGACGGGGCCGAGGCGGTCTCGTGTCCCGGCCCCGGGTTGGCGTGGCAGCGCGGCGACGGCGTATGGGCGCCATCCCCGGCGGGCTGCCACTACCGGTATCCCCATTCGTCGATCCACCAGCCCGATGAGCAGGTGACGGCGACCTACGGCATCAGTTGGTCGGTCGCCTGGACGTCGTCGACAGGAGCGAGCGGCACTCTGCCGGACCTGACGACGACGTCGAACGCGACGTTCGCGGTTGCGGAGGTGCAGGCGGTGGTGACCGGATGACGGCACGAGCAGAGGCGACGACGACGTCAGCCGGGCGTTCCGCGGCTCCGGTACGGGAGGCGGCACCGCCACCGGTCCCCACGCTGCGGAGCGCAGCGGCGAGGCGGCGCACCAGCCGGAAGTCACTGGTCCTCAGCGTGCTCGTCGTCCTGCTCGGTGCCCTGATCGCCTTCGCCGCCGGCCGAATGCTGACTGCCGAGACCGAGGTGCTCGCGGTCGCCCGGGACGTGCAGGTGGGCTCGACGATCACCGCCGACGACCTGACGATCGCGAACGTCACCGCGGACCCCAACCTGTCACCCGTCCCGGCGGCCCAGCAGTCCGAGGTCGTCGGGATGGTGGCGCAGGTCCCGCTGACCCGTGGCCAGCTGCTGACCCGCGCCCAGGTAGGCACGGGCACCGGACTCGCGGCCGGGGAGATGCTGGTCGCCCTGCCGTTGAAGGAAGGTCAGTTTCCCGCCCGAGGAGTGACGCCGGGGCAGCAGGTGCTGATCGTTTTGACTCCCGGTGCCGCGGGCTCCACCAGTGGGACCGATGCCATGGGTGGGACGTCCGATCGGCCGACCGAGGCAACCGTCGCCGAGGTGGGACCGGTGAACCCGACCACCCAGGTGACAGTCGTCGACGTGCGGGTCCGTGAGGACGAGGGTCCGGCGGTCGCCCAGCTCGCCTCCACCGGCAGCCTGGCCTTGATCCTGCTGCCGACGGGGCGGTGACCGGGTGCTGACCATCGTGGCCTCCGGCAAGGCAGCCCCTGGCGTGTCCACGTCCGCGTGGGCGCTGGCCTTGTCCTGGCCCCGACCGCTGCTGCTCGCCGACTGCGATCACGCCGGCGGCGATCTGGCACCGGGGCTGCTGGCCGGACGGGTCAGCGTCGACCGGGGCCTGCTGTCCTGGTCGGCTGCCGCTCGTCGAGGGTTGCCGGCGACGGCGGCCGCCACACTGTTCGCCGAGCACGCGGCGCAGGTCCCCGAGCATCCGCAGGTGTCGCTGATCCCCGGCTTCACGACGGCCACGCAGGGGGCCTCGTTCACCTCCGAAACGTGGGAGCGGCTCGCGCTGGCACTGGCAGCGTCGACCACCGCCATGGGCCGGGACGCCATGGTGGACGCCGGACGACTGGTCACCGATCGGGGATGTTGGCCGGTCCTGCGGGCCGCTGACCAGGTGCTCCTGGCGGTGCGGCCCAGCGTGCGGTCGGTGCACGCGGCACAGGACGCCGTGCGGCGGGTGCGTCAGGAGCTCGGTGACCTGGCGAACGTGGCCGCACTGGTGGTCGGAACCGGGCCGTACTCGGCCGGCGAGGTGGTCACGGCGCTGCAACTGCCGCTCGCCGGGGTGCTGCCCTACGACCCGGGCACGGCAGCTGCCCTCTCCGATGGCGCGGTCTCGAGCATGAAGACGCTGCGGCGGTCCGCGCTGATGCGGGCGGCGTCGTCCCTAGCCGGCGAGCTGGCTGACTCCGCCGAGGCATCCTCGATGGCTGAGGCGGTGGCCGGATGAGCCGCAAGAACACTCGGGCGCCATCCTCGACAGCACCGGAGCCCCTGCAGGTCCAAACGCGCCCGCTGCTGCCCAGCTTCGGAGCCGACGTCCCGGGAGACGTGCACCGGGCCGAGACCACGCCGTCCGATGCCGCGGACCTCACCGAGGCCGAGTACCGCGTCGTGGGGGAGCTGCGCGACCGGGTGTCGACGCGGTTGACAGCGGAGGACAAGAACTACGCGGCCGGTCCGCGTCGGGAACTGACCAAGAAGCTGATCCGCGACGAATACGACCAGTGGCTGCTGCACGAGGCCAACCGCGGCCGGGCCGTCCCCGCGGTGTCCACCGAGGACAGAATCTTCGCCGCCGTACTGGCCGAGCTCGACGGACTGGGGCGGCTGGCACCGCTGCTGACTCGGGACGACGTGGAGGACATCCACTTCGAGGGCTGCGACCCGACCGTGCTGCGCACGGTGGACGGCCAGCTGGTGGCCGGTCCGCCGATTGCCTCCACCGACGAGGAACTCGAGCAGCTGCTGCGGTCGATCGGATCACGCTCGGACGGCGGGCAGACCAGCCGCGAGTTCTCCTCGGCCAGCCCCATCCTCAACGTGCGTCTGAAGGGCGTCACCCAGCTGGGCGCGCGCCTGCAGGCCGCGATGGACGTGCTGCCCCGCCCGGCCGGAGTGATCCGGGTGCACCGCTTCTCCGACCCGAGCCTGGACGACCTGCACCGGCTCAACATGGTCGACTCACCGATCCGGGCCTTCTTGCGCGCGGTGATCGAGGCCGGCGTCTCGCCGCTCGTGACCGGGGCGCCGGGCGTCGGGAAGACGACCCTGCTGCGCGCGCTCGGCAACGCGATCCCGTGGAACAACGTGGTCATCACCGTGGAGGACGAGCGGGAGCTCGGCCTGCACCTGCCGCGGTGGGATCCCGACCAGCAGCGACTGGTCAAGCGGCACGCCGTCTGCCGCCCCTTCGAGTCGCGGCTGCCCAACGCCGAGGGCAGGGGCGGATTCGACATGGGGGACGCCCTGCACCTGGCGCTCCGGGCCTCGCCGACCTGGGTGCTGGTCGGCGAGGTCCGCGGCGCCTACGTCACCTCCTTGCTGGAGGCTGCGACCAGCGGCATCGCCTCGGTGATGTGCACGGTCCACTCCCCGTCGGCCGAGGGCGTCTTCGACAAGGTCCTGATCAACGCGCTCAAGGCACACCCGACCCCGTCACCGGAGCTGGTCCTGCGCTCGCTGGCCGCCCTCGGCCTGGTCGTGCACGTACACCGCGACCACGGCTACGCCCGGTTCGTGTCCGGCATCTACGAACTGGGTGCGATCGGCGACTCCGGTCGCCCCGACCTCAAGCCGATCTTCGCGCCGCGACCCGACGACGGCCGCGCTCGGGCCACCGGGCCGGGGATGCTCAGCGACTCGCTGGCCGAACGGCTGACCGCGGTCGGCTTCGACCCGAACTGGCTGCACCCGGATGCCTCCGACTGGCCCACCGACCTCCGCCGGCAGGAGTGGGCGTCGTGACCGCCGGGATGCTGCTGCTCGTCCTCGCCGGGCTGCTGGTCTCCGGCGGTCTGGTCGCCGCGGTCGCGGCGGTCCGTGGGGTCGGCCTGTCCGCTGGTTCGCTGTCCGTGCGCCGCTCCCACCGGCGACGGATCACGCCACTGCACCTCGGCGCGGTGGCAACCGGGGTGCTCGCGCTGCTGATCACCGGTTGGCCGGTCGCCGCGCTGGCCGCAGCCGGTGGTGCCGTCTTCATCCCCAAGGTGCTCGGCGGCGGCAAGGCTGCCAAGCGGATGATCGCCACCTCTGAGGCGCTGGCGGACTGGACACGGCGGCTGGCGGACCTGATCAGCTCGGGCGCTGCCGGTTCGACCCGGGATGCGCTGCGCCGCTCGCTGAGCTCGGCGCCGGAGGCGATCGCGCCGGCGGTCACCAACCTGGTGACCCGGATGGGGCCTCAGGGCGTGGAGTCCGCGCTGCGGCAGTTCGCCCGTGAGGTCGACGACCCGGCCGCCGACAAGATCGCCATGGTGCTCATCCTGCGGGAGCGGAACGGCGGGCCAGGTCTGGCCGAGGTGCTCACCGCGCTGGCCGCAGACCTCGACGACCGCTCGCGGATGGTTCGCGAGGTGGAGGCCGAGCGCGCCAAGCCACGGGCGAACATGCGCACCATCGTGGTGGTCACCCTGCTCCTGGTCGTCGCGATGACGCTGTTCGCCCGTACCTTCCTGTCCGGCTACTCCACGCCTCTTGGGCAGGTGGCGTTGCTCCTGGACGTCGTGCTCTTCGGGACGGCGCTGCGGTGGATGCGCCGCCTGTCCGACCCGCCCCGGCCGCCGCGTGTGCTCGTCGACCCCGATCTGGTCACGGTGGACCGGTGACCGGGCTGCAGACGGCCACCCTGGCCGGCATGGTGGTGGCGCTCGGTCTCGTCCTCGCGGCCCGGGCGCTGCGTCCCGCGCCGCCGGCGCTGATCGCGGCGCTCGAACAGCTCTCGGCCAGCCCGACCGCGGGAACCTCGCCCCCGTCGGGAACGACGTCGAACTCGGCGGGGGACCGGCGGACCTGGTTGCCGTCGGCGATGGTTCGCGTGGTCGAGGGGCGCCTCGGCGTCCCCGATGCCGACCTGGCCATCCTCGGCCAGACCCGCAACGAGCTTGCCGCGCGCAAGCTAACCCTCGCCCTCGCCGGGTTGCTCGCCCCCGCGGTGCTCGGCCTCGTCGCCGTGCTGGTCGACATGCCGGTGCCGTTCGTCGTGCCCGGCGCCGTCGGGCTGGGGTTGGCTGCGGTCGGGTGGCTGCTCCCGTCGGCCGAGGCCCGGGAGGCGGCGGGGAAGGCGCGGGCGGAGTTCCGCAGCAACTTGGAGTCCTTCCTCACCCTGGTGGCCGGCGAGCGCCGGGCGCGAGGATCGGTCGAGCAGGCCCTCGAGGAGGCCGCGGAGATCTCGGGCAGCCTGCCGTTCGTCCGCATGCGGCGCGCGATCCGGCGCGCCGCGCTGTCCGGTCGCAAGCCTTGGAGCGACCTGCGCGACCTCGGTGACGAGCTCGCGGTTCCCGAGCTGCGCAGCCTCGCCGACATCGCCGCGGTGGCCGCCGACGGGGCGTCGGTCTACAACACCTTGCTGGCCAGTGCCCGCACCCTCCGGCACGCCGAACTGTCCGATGCTCGCAGCCAGGCCAACGAGGTCAGCGAGCGGATGTCCCGCCCGCTGGCGCTGCTCGTCACCGGGCTGACTCTGTTCGTCCTGGTCCCGTTCCTGCTCCGCATGTTCGCCGTCAGCACCTGACCGCACCACCAACGGGAGGTCCCATGTTCCAGCTCACAACCCGTCGCGATCGCCTTCGCGCAGTCCTGGCTCTCCAGGCTGCGCTGCACGCCGCAGTCCTGACGGCGTTCGCGTGGCTGCGCGCCGAGCACGTGCGCGACGACCGCGGCTCAGACTCCTCCGAGAAGGCCTTCATGGTCATCCTGGCCATCGCGCTCGGCGGCGCGGTCACCGTCGCCGCGGTGGCGTTCGTGGCCAGCAAGACGGCGCTGTTCCAGTAGCGAGACGCACCAGCAGCGCCATGCCTGGATCCCGTGCCCGGAGACGCACCGCGGTACCGCCGTGCGGTGTGGTCGTGCGTCCAGGCCTGCCGAGCCGCGGTGGCGGGAGCGATCGGGGTTCGTCGAGCGTCGAGTTCGCCATCCTGTTCCCGATCATTGTCACCCTGTTGCTCGCCGGCCCGCAGCTGGCGATGTGGTACTTCGCCCGCGAAGCTGCCGACGCCGCCGCGCACGCTGGGGCGCGGGCAGCCAGCGTCAGCGGCGCGGCCGGGGGAGCGGGACAAGAAGCGGCCGACCAGTACCTGGCCCGACTCGGCAGCGGCACCATCACCCGCTACTCGGTGGAGGAACAGGACACCGCCACCACGGTCACCGTCCACGTCACCGCCGAGGTGCCCAACGTGATACCGCTGCCCGGCTTCGCCCCGACCGTCGACGTCACGGTGACGCGCGGCAGGGAGCGCTTCACCACGCCGGACTCGCCATGAACCGCCGTCTGCAGCTGGTCACCGCTCCGACCGGCCCGCCGCGGAGAGATGATCGCGGCTCCGAGTCCGTCGAGCTGGCCATCCTGCTGCCGGTCGGCATCTTGATCCTCGCGATGTTGGTGATCGGAGCCCGGATCGCACTGGCCGGCGACCGCGTCAGCGGCGTCGCCGGCATCGCCGCCCGAGACGCCTCGCTCGCCCGCTCAGCCAGCGCCGCTCAGCAGGTCGCCACGGCCAGCGCCGCCGACGCGCTGGCCGACCGGAACCTGCACTGTGCCGACGTCCAGGTGAGCGTCGACACCACCGGGTTCAACAGCGCCCCAGGCGTTCCAGCGTCGGTCACCGTGACCGTGGCATGCACCGTCGGCCTGTCCGACATCGGGGTGGCCGGACTGCCCGGCTCGCGCACCCTGCGTGACACCGCCACCAGCCCTCTCGACCCCGCCCGGGAGCTGTCGTGACCCGCCCGGGGCGGACCGACGCCCTAGTCCGCGACGACGAGCGCGGGTCGGTGGCGGTCCTCTTCTGCTTCATCGTGCTGATCGCCAGCGTCCTGGTGACCGGCCTCGTGGACGCCGGCACGGCGATCCAAGCGGCCAACCGCGCCGACACGTACTCCGCCGAGGCGGCCCGGGCGGCCAGCATCGCGGTCGGCCCGGTTCCTACCGGAGGCAGCGCGGACGCCACGTTGGCCGTGAACGCCGCCCGCGACTACCTCGAGCAGGCCGGCGCGGTCGGCACGGTGAACGTCCTCGGCCCCGGCGTGGTCGAGGTCAGCGTGACCGTCACCGCCTCGACACCCCTGCTCGGCATCCCGGTCAGCCAGACCCGCACCCACACCGCACAACTGCTGGTCGGCGTCACTCAAGGGGAGGGCTTGTCGTGACAGAGCGCGCCGTCCGCCTCATCAAGGCCGTGGGTGCGCTGGTCGCGCTCATCGCGGTCGTCGTCGGCGTCCCGCTGCTCCTCGCGGCCCTGCAGTTGGTGCCGCACAGCCTGCCGTCCCTCGGCGAGGTCGTGACCTCGCTGAGGGCTCGAGACGACGGACGACTCGCCCAAATTGTCCTCGCTACGGGGGTCTGGGTGTGCTGGGCGCTGTTCACGCTGTCGACAGCGGCGGAGCTGTGGGGGCTGGTCCGCGATCGGCCGGCTCTACCACTGCCGGGGCTGCGGATCTTCCAACGGCCGGCGGCCGCGCTGGTGACCGCGGTCGCCGTCGGCTTGACCGTCGCCCCTGCACTCGCCAGCGCATCCCCGTCCGGGACCGCATCTGCCCGGCCGCCGCTGCCAGTCGTGACCGTGTCCACTGGTCTGTCCGCGTCGGCGCAGCAGGACATCGGCGTCCGGGTTACCCAGACGACGTCCGCGCACTGGGCTCCGGAGGGCCCGGCGGCCCCGACTGCGACGCCCTCGACGTACCAGGTCCAGCGCCGAGACACCCTGTGGGCGTTGGCCGAGCGCTACCTGGGCGATCCGCTGCGCTATCCGGAGATCGTCGAACTCAACGCCACCGCCGTCGGTCCGGACAACGAGATCAGCCCCGGCACGGTGCTTGTCCTGCCGGCGGACGCTTCCGGCCTGCCGCCGGCCGAGGGCGGTCCGGAGCCCACCGGCGCGACCGTTCCCGAGGAGGTCACCGTCGAACCCGGGGACACCCTGTGGGGCCTCGCGGAGGAGGTCACCGGGAGCGGTGAGGACTGGCGGCAAGCCTGGGAGTTGAACCGTGGACGCATCCAGCCGGACGGAGCGACCTTCACCGATCCATCGTTGATCCGGCCGGGATGGAGGCTCAGCATCCCAACGCCGGTGGACAGCCCGGAGCCCGAACCGAGCCCACCGCTGCCGCCGGCACCTGCGCCTCTCCCGACGACGGAGCTGCCCCCGCCGTCCGGTGACGCCCCGACGACGTCCGTGCCGGCGCCGGACACCCCGGCCCCGACGCCGTCGGAAGCGGCCGCGCCGACTGCTGAGTCGTCGCCCAGCCAGCAGGACGAGGACACGACAGACGAGAGCGCATCCGAGTTGGCGATGGTCGCCTTCGCGGGTGGTGGGCTGCTCCTGGCTGGTACCTCACTCGCTGCTCTGCTGCGCTATCGGCGACGCCAGTTCCGGCACCGCCGTCCCGGCCGGGTCATTAGCAGCACCCCGCCCGAACTCCTCGACGCCGAGCGGACCCTGCTGATGGCGGGAAGCGCCGGCAGCGCTGACGTGAGCTGGCTGGACCAAGCGCTGCGCAGCCTCGTGCAGGATCTGGCGGAAGCCGAAGGTGCCCATCTGCCGGACGTCGTCGCGGTGTGCATGACCGAGGACGTCCTGACCCTGGTATTCGCGAGCCCCTCGCCGCAGGCACCGGAGCCGTGGACCGTGGACTCGGCGGGGACCCGCTGGTCGATCCGACGCGGCGACCCGCTGACGTACGACGAGCACCGGCGGACACGGTTCTTCGCCCCGTTCCCGACGCTCGCGTCCGTGGGCTACACCGCCGCGGGGGAGCACTGGCTCGTCGACCTCGAACGCGTCGGGGCCATCTCCCTGTCCGGCGACTCCGAGCGCTGCCTGAACCTGGCGCGGTTCCTCGCCGCTGAGCTGGCGCACAACAGCTGGTCGGAGATGCTGCAGGTGACCATGGTCGGCTTCGGCGAGGAGTTGGCCGAGATCAACCCCGACCGGTTGACCTACTCCGTAGACGTGGAGAAGGCGATCGCGGCACTCGCCGGGAGGCTGGAGTCGGTCACGGACGCCATACGGGTTGCCGCCACCGACGTGCTCGGGGGCCGGCTGCACGACGTCGCGGCCGATGCCTGGGCGCCGCACGTGCTCTTGGTTGCCTCGCACGCGGCCGAGGACGGCGACGGCCTGGCCGAGCTGGTGACTGCGATTAGGCAGCAGCCGGCCCGCAGCGCGGTCGCGGTGGTGCTGGTTCACGACACCGATCTTGCCGACGACGTGCGCTGGCGGTTGACCATCGACGACGACGGGCTTCTCCGCATTCCGGCACTGGACCTCGAGCTGATCGCCCAACAGGTCCCGGCCCACGAGGCCGCTCAGCTGGCTCAGGTGCTCGCCCTGGCGTCTGTCACCGAGGACCAGCCCGTCCCGCCGAGCCACGGCAACCGGTCCTGGGACGCGCACGCCGACGCCTGCGGCGGCCTACGCGTCGACCAGGCCGGCACATCGCGGCGCGAGCGACCGGACTCTGTCGCGGCTGACGACCCGGCGCCAGACAAGTTGAAGGACTCCTTGCCGGCGACGAGCTCCGTGCTGCCGTTGCCCGCACAGACCTACCTGGACCAGGCGGCGACAACCGAGCAGGACCTGCAGGCGCTGGCCCCTGCCACCGATGAGGGCATCCGGCGCCAGGTGGAGAGCGCCGACCCTGGCCTGGACGACGACCTGGCCGACTGGGCCGATTTGTCCTGTGCGCGACCCAAGTTGATGCTGCTCGGCCCGGTCCAGGTGCGCGCTCAGGGCTCGCTGCCGGAACGCAATCCGCGGCGGCAGTTCTACACCGAGATCGTTGCCTACCTGGCGACCCGGCCGGGTGGCGTGACCAGCGAGCGCTACGCCACCGCCATCTGGCCCGACGAGCCCGACGTCGTCGGCAAGACGAAGGTGCGCCAGTCCATCTCCGTCGTGCGAGCCTGGCTCGGCACCGATCCGCATACCGGCGCCGACTACCTGCCCTCCGGGCTCACCGCCGCGGCGGCGGGTCGGTACCGGATCGACGGCATCCTCATCGACGCGGAACTGTTCCGCCGACTGCGAGTTCGTGGGCAAGCCCGAGGAGCCGACGGGATCGGCGACCTGTGCGCGGCGCTCGGCCTGGTCGCCGGGCGCCCCTTCGACCTGCCCGCGCCGCGGACCGGTTCCGCCGGGGGCTACGGCTGGTTGGTGGACGACAACGCTCGACTGGACCACGAATACGCCGCGATGATCGTCGACGTGGCCCACATCGTCGCCACCCACTACCTCGCCGTCGGCCAACCCGAGCTCGCCGAGGCCGCCGCCGAGGTGGCCCTGAAAGCCGGGAGCTACGAAGACGTGCCGCTGCTCGACCTGGTCGCCGCCTGCGACGTTCAGGACAAGCGAGCCGAAGCGGACGCCTACGTCGCCCGCATCCTGGCGAACCACGACGCCGAGGTGGAGGAAGACCTGCCACCCCGAACCGCTGAGATCCTCTTCCGGCGCCAGTGGACTGGTCGAGCTAGCTGACCACCGTCAGGTGCACAATCACGCACAGCATCGACGCCGGTGTGCGTCGCGGGCAGCGGTGCGGCCGGCTGGAACGGTCGGTCATGCCGGCCGAGCCGGCGGTGCGTAGCGCGCACTCACCGGTTGGCGGTGGGTCGGAAGACTTTAGAACCGTCGCGGCATAGCTGACCGTCCAGCCGACCTTAACGATCATCTGGACGATCTTGAGACGTCGACGCGGAGTCTGAGCGGCATCAGCGTGGGTCAAGAGGACCCCTGGATCGTGCAAGTGGTCGCCTTCAGCAGCTCCACTCCACGTTCAGAGGTCCTCCCTCTACAGGATCGCTCCGTCGGCTCGCGGGGTCACACGCCTTCGACCGCTGGTCAGTCAGCTAAAGGCGCAGACTAAAATTTGAGGCCGGCTCGCCTCCCTCGCGGCGGCGGCGCTCACTGCTCAGGTGATCGAGCGCCTTGCCGAGCACGTCATCGGTGAAGGAGCTACCGAGCGCCGCGTCATGCTTGTACTTGCCGAAGAGGTCGGTCAGGTACGACGGCGTCACGTCGCCCTGCAGTCGCCCAGACTCCCGATCCATGGCGATCTCCAGGATCAGCGGATGCACCGGCTGACGCACGGAACTTTGCACGACGCCGTCGGACGAGATGGTGGACCCGGTGGCTGCCGCGAGCATCTGGCGATCGGCCGGCGTCAAGAAGGTCAACGAGTTGCCAGGCTGAGGGGCGTATCGCTGGGCATCACTCACCGCGCTCGGCAGCGTCTGCGCTGCTGAGGCCAGGGCGGCACCGAAGTCGTCGGTTGCAGCGGCGCCGCGCGGGTTGTTCGTTGATGGCGCGTGTGGCGGAGTTGCGCCCTGGACTTGGATGGATGGTCGTCCGACCTGCATGCGATGCTCCCTCTCGATACTTCGTGGTGTCTCTGGTATCGGCACATCGCGGGACCGACGCGAAGCGCCGTCAAGCGACGAGGCGGGGCCTTTCGGTCAGTTGTAGTTGACCTGGTAGGCGTAGTTGCCCCCGTAGTACGGAGTCGGCTTGAAGGTGTACGTCGTGCTGGCGCTCGAGTAGAACCGCAGCGCCCAGACGTTATTCGCGGGGTCGCCGGCGAATGCGTACGTCCACTGGCCGCTGGAGGTGATCGGGGCGCAGCGCTGGGCGTTGCAGAGCTGGACCGAAAGGCCGGGCGGCTGGGCGCCGTTGGCGGTGTTGAAGCTGTAGCGCACGTTGATGCCGTCGACCGTGCCGGTGACGCCCGCCGGGGATGGCTGATTCGGCGTCGAGTACATGCGGTTGGTCTGGTACATCGTCGGGCCGACGCCGTCGAGGCTGTAAGTGCCGAGGGCTGTGGCCGGCGCCGTGGCCGAGTCGACCACCGTTGTGCCGAGCGCGATGGCGAGCGCAGCCATCGCGATCGTGAGAAGCCGCTTGATCATGAGAACCTCCTGGCTCGCGGTGGCCCCGGCGGACCGGCCGTTCCGGTTCCGAGTCACCGACGATCTGATCGTTGAAGGCGCCTCCCGTCCGGTCAATGAGCAGATTCGAAACTGCCTGGTCCAGACGCGTGTCGGGTCTTCGTGGCGAGTCGCAGGCGTCGCACCCGCCCCACACGCCACCTCGACGCGAGGGCGTGGACAAGGAAGCCCGCGCTCCGGCGGCGGTCCTGAAGCCTCGGAGAAGGCGAGGGCCGCCCTAATCCAAACGTCTCGACCGGGGGATCCAACGGTCGACCGACGTGGGTCGGCGTCTTCGCCGACCACGATGCCCTCATCCATGGGGTTCGCGCCAAAGCTCGCCGAGTCCGCCACCTTCATCCCACCGCATGGGTCGCTGCTCGTCGGGCAAGTCCGCAAGCTGGAGGCCACCGACGTCCTGCCGCCCGTCGCGCAGACGACGTCGGGCTTCCGGGTGTACGGCGAGCAGCGCGAGACTGGCGTCCGGGCCTACCGCGCGCTGTCCCTCGCGGTTGGCCCAGTGTCGCGCGGTTCATCCGATCAAGTCCCACCGCGAGCGGCCAGCACTGCTGGCCCGCTTGGACGCCGCCCCTGCCGGGCTCAACCCGAAGCGTCACGAACTGGCTCTTGCCCGGGAGGCGGTCACCGCGATCGGCGCCGAACCCTTCTTCGACATCTGTCCTACCGACGCAATGGCGTCCGGGAATCGCAACGGCCCTGGGCCTGCGGTCCTCGGCGTTGCGGTGCTCGCTTGACTTTGTCCCAGCAGACCCGTGCGGTTGCCATTCCCGTTGAGGAACGTCATGCGGCGTCCGCCTTCTTGCCTGGGCAGCTGAGTTCGTACCCGCCGCCAACACCGCGTACGTCACTCCGGCAAGCCGATCCGTCACGGCACCAGCACCCCGGTGAGCGAAGGAATGCTCGCGACACGGCGCTGGTCACCTGTCGCCGAGCCGTGCTCGTCCTGATGTCACCCCGGTCGGGGGTGACAGTCCGTTGAACGTCTCTTCGGAGCGTCGACGGCATCGCACTGATGCCGGAGGACCCGCAGATGTTCTACGACCCCACCATCGTCGGCAGTTGGCCGGCGCTGGCCGCACGACTTGACGCCGACGCCGTCCTGACCCGCTGGGCAGACGCCGAGCCGGACCTGGCCGAACTCACCACCGTCGCCGAGGTGCTCGCCGTCTGGTCCGGGGACGCCGAGTCTGACCGCACCGACGTCGTCCTTGCCGCGCTGGTCCGGTTGGCCGCCGTCGATGGCGGCCGAGACGACGACGCCCTGCTGCTGATCCTGCACCTGCTCAGTGGCCTGGTGTGGACGATGGCCGCGCAACTGAGGAATCTCAGTCCCGACATCGTCGCCGTGGTGGTCGGCGAGCTCGCCTGCCAGGTCCGGCGCTATCCCTGGCAGCGGCGTCCGCGTGCGGTCGCGGCGAACCTGCGGGCCGAGACGCGGCGGATGGTGCTCCGCGAGCTGCGCCCCCGGAGCCGACGTCACCCCGAGTGGGGGGAGCTCCTCACCGTCGACGGGGACGTCACTCGGCTGGTCCGAGCCACCGCCGACGACGAGCGGGAGGACGTCAATGTCGCCGATCTGCTGCAGTGGGCGGTGGGGTCCGGAGTCGACTCCGGTGACGTGGCGCTGCTGGTGGCCACCGAGCGCGCCCGAGCCCGTCGTGAGCGCGGCGCCGACCAGCGGGTGGCCGCCGCGCACGGCATCACGACCCGCACCCTGTACCGCCGGCGGCGCCGCACCCTGACCGCCCTGCGCGACGTGGCTCCGCAGTACCTGGGGGCCGTGGCGTGACCGCACCCCTGCCCACCGTCGGCATGACCGATGGCGCCGATCAGAACTCCGGCGACCTCCGGGGCGATTACCGCCTTCTGTCCGTCGCTGAGATCCAGCAGGTCCTGCGAGAGCTGCAGTCCCGAGGGCCGCGACCCGACACAGCAGGGATCGCCGCACCGTCGCCGCGCCCGAGGAAAGGCAGCTCCCAGCGGCCCGCCTCGACGAGCGAGTCGGTCCCGGCCGCGCGACGTCCGAGAAGGGCGGAGGCGAGCCCCCCGGTTCGAGGCCGCAGTGGCACCGAAGGGGAGGGGCCCGCCCGCGGGACTGCCCGTGCCGCCGGGATCAGGCACCCCGAGGCTCACGGCGTTGAGCTGGAGGCCGGCTGGATCAAGATCGTGGCCGCTCACGCCGGCGCCGGTGCGTCCACGGTGGCCCTGGCGATCAGCGACGCCGCGGCAGCGGACGGCCAACGGATACACCTCGTCGACACAGCGCACCCGTTCCGGTCGGGACTGGTCGCTGCGGCCTCGGAAGAGCTGGGTACCGACGTCACCGGAGCGTGGCGGCGCGGGTTGCGCGCCGGCGTCACCATCGACCGCCGCGCCACCGACACGGCATCGGGTGACTGGCCGGTCCCGCCAGTCTCCGACAGCCCTCCGCTGACCGTCGTCGACGTCGGTCTCGCCGCTCCGCAGAACCTGACCCGTCTGGCCGGCCGCAGCCGCGCCGTCGTCGTCTGCCGGCCCACCGTGCCCGGGGTGCGGCTGACCGAGCAGCTGCTGGAGCAACTGGGAACGCGATCGGTTGTGGTTGCGGCCGTCGGTCCACGCCGCTGGTCCGGCGAGGTCACCGGCAGCTTGGGCCCTCGCCTGCTCGCGCTGCGGGCCGCCGGTCGCGTCGTGCCCGTGCCGATGGATCGACGCCTCCAGGTCACGGGACCCACCTCGCCCCCGCTTCCTAAGCCTCTCCGCGGGGCCGGCCGCGCGCTGCTCGAGCTGCTCGACGACGGCCCTCACCGGGCCGCGACCGAGGCGCCAACCGCCACCGACCCCGTACCGACTCCGGAGGACACGCGTCGATGAGAACCCTGCTCGCCGACACAGTGACGGCGGCCGCCGTCTGTCCGGCCGCACCGCCTGGGGTGCAGGTCTATGCCGACCAGATCCAGTCCTGGGTGAAGTGGGGCGTCCTCGCCATCCTCGGCATCTGCTTCTTCGCCAGCGTCGGGATGCTGATCTGGGGGCGGGTCACCCACCATCCCCGCGGCGCCCGGCTGGGCATGGACGGCATCCTGATCTGCCTGGTCGGTGCGATCCTCTACGTCGTCGGGTACGTGATCGTCCAGTCGATCGTCGGGACCGGCTGCTGATGGCGCTCCGCCGAGGCGGCCGAGAGCCGCGCAGCGCCCAATGGTCGCAACGGAAGATGCTCACCCTCCTGGCCATGGCAGCGCTGACGGTCGCGGCGCTGGCCGCAGGCCTGGTGCTGGCCGTGGTCCACGCGGTCGCCCCGACCGGAGACGGCGACGACGCCAGCGGCTCGGTCGGGAACGTGACAGGCTCGACGGCGGAACCTGATCCGACCGGCAGGCTGCCCGCCGTCGAGGCTCGCGATGCGCTGGCAGCCAGGCGGATGCCGGCAGTGCCGGAGTCCGCCTCCCGTCCCGCGCCACTCTCCAACCGCGACTCCGGCCCGCCGATCGTGCTGCCGCGCGCGACCCACACTGGCCCGGCGGGCGTGCCGACCGGCTTCCCGCACACCCTCGAAGGAGCGATGGCGCAGCTGGCAGCCATCGACCAGGCCGCACTGGAGTCCGGCTCGCTGTCCGGCGCGCGCGACGTGATCGTCGCCTGGGCGATGCCCGGTGGCCCGACGACCACGAGCTGGTCCGGCGTCCGGGCGATGAGCACGCTCCTGACTGCCGCCGGCCTGTCCGGCGGAGGATCACAGCAGCTCGCCATCGTCCTCACGCCCCGTATGGGTCAATTCAAGGGCAGCGCAGGGCCCGACTTCGTCGTGCCCTGCGTGAACTTCGAGCTCGACGTGACCCTGCTGCAGACTGCCCGCGGCGCGACCGCCGACTGCCAACGGATGGTCTGGCACCGCGACCGCTGGATGATCGGACCGGGCGACGAACCCGCGCAGCCGCCATCGGTGTGGCCCGGAACCGACCTGGCGATCGACGTCGGCTACCGGGAGCTGCGCCATGGGTAGCACTCTCCTGGCCGGCGACGCGGCGGCCGAGAGCACCACCGTGCTGGCGATCGACCTCAATCCGCTCCACTGGCTCGGGGACGCCGCGTCCGAGGCCGTCGCCGGCGTGTGGAAGGCCGCCATGATCGCCCTCTGGTCCGCCGGGCTCTGGCTGCTCACCCTGGCCTTCCAGATCATCGACGCATTCACCACCCCGGACCTCTCGGCGGAGGGACCGATGGCGGCGGTGCTTCCTACGACGCTGTGGATCGGTGCGTCGGTCGCGGTGATCATGATGTTCGTCCAGCTGACCGTGGCACTGATCCGTCGCGACGGCCAGTCCCTGGGCCGGGTGCTGCTCGGGATGGCGCAGTTCGGACTGGTCTGGGTCGGCTACCTCGGAATGGCCGGCGCCCTAGTCACCGCCGCGGCCGGGCTGTCCCGCGGAATCCTCCAGGCGATGCTGGACATCGACAGCCTGTCGGCCTTCGACCCCAGCGACTCCTGGCCCCGCGAGGTGGTCGACACGACGGTGGCCACCGTCCTGGGGATCTCCTCGCTGCTCCTCCTCATCCCCGCCTCGTTCTTCTACCTGGTGATCATGTTCGTCCGGGAGGCGGCGCTGATCATCCTGGCCGCCACGGCTCCGATCTCCGCCGGTGGACTGCTCAGCGACAGCACCAAGGCGTGGTTCTGGAAGAGCTTGCGCTGGTTCATCTCCTGCCTGCTCATCTCGCCGGTGGCGTCGCTGGTCCTCGGCATCGGCGTCCAGCTCTCCGCCGGGGTGGTCGCGGGGAACGGTGACTCGACCGCCCAGGCCGCGGGATCGGCCATCGTCGGCGCGGTCATGATCGCGATCGGTGCGGTCTGCCCGCTGGTGCTGTTCCGGCTGCTGGCGTTCGTGGACCCAGGCACCGCATCCGGTGCGGCGCTGCGCCAGTCGTGGACCGACGCGGGCGGCCTGTCGGGCGTGCTGTCCGGCGGTGGCGGCCAGTCCGTGGGCAGTGGCGCCGCAGCGCGCAGCGGCGGTGACGGCCGGTCCGGCGGGGAGGCCGCAGCGGAGGCCCAGTCGTCGGGTCGGCTGGCCGCAATGCTCGGTGGGGTCGGCGCCGCGGTGGGTGCGGGCACCTCGCTGGCGCACCGTGCGGTCGCCGTCGGTGCGGACGTGCTCGGCTCGGCCGGTGTCGGTCACCCCGCCTACGGTCTGCCGCCCGGCGATGCCGGCAGCCGCCGGCGGGGCGGAGGCCGGTCGTCGAGCGACACGGGCGGAGGTCCCGACGGCGGTTCCGGTGACGGCGGCTCGGCCGGTGGACCGGCAGCCGATGGTGGCAGTCCATCGACTCCGCCGCCGGGTCCACCGCCGTCCGATGGGGGACCCCCTCCCGGGAGTCCCCGCGGGGGCCTGGCGGGCTGGGCACAGGAGGGGACGGCCGCCGGCGGTTCCGGCGGCGCCGCAGCCGCCCAGAAGGCTGCGACGGTGGCGCTGTGACGGCCCCGGCACGGCCGGTCCGGTACGGGTCGTGGTCGAAGGACAGGCAGGGCTGGTTCCTGGGTCTCGGCGGCGGGTCGTGGGTGGTGATCGCGCTGGGCGGCCTGCCGCTGTTGCTGGCCGCGGGCTCGGCCAAGTGGTTGCTGGCGCTGGGATGGGCCCCGGTGTGGGCGGTCCTCATCGTGCTGGTCGCCGTCCCGGTGCGGGGCCGCTCGGCGTTCCAGTGGGCCCTCGAGTGCCTGCGTAGCTGGACGGGAGCCGTCCTGGGCTGGACGGACTGGCAGTCCAAGGCCGCCGCCGGAACTGCCGACGATCTCGACGAGGCCGACCTGCCCGGGGTGCTGTCGGGTATCCGGACGTACGACGGCCCACCGTTCGGGCCGCTACTCGTCCGCCCGGCCGTCGTGGCCGACCACCGGGAGCGCACCTGGGCCGCCGTCGCCAGGATCGCCCACCCCGGGATCGGACTGTCCGAGGCCGCCGCCCGCGCCCGGTTGGGGGCGGGCCTGGCCGAGCTGCTGGAGGGCGCGGCCACGGCGGAGCTGGTGTCGGTGGTGGCCCTGCAGATCCGCACGCTGCCCGAGGACGGTGCCGAACGGCAGGCGTGGCAGCGCACCCATCTGCGCCGGAGCGCTCCAGGGCTGGCGCTGGCGGCCAACGCCGAACTCGCCGCAGTGATGACGTCCGCCGGAGTGCGTCACGAGGCCTTCGTGACCGTCGTCGTCCCGGAGCGGCGGATCGCCCGCGCGGCCAAGGAGGCCGGCGGCGGCGTGGACGGCCGCGCGCGCGTTCTGTACGGGGTGATGGGTGAGGTCGAGGCTCGGCTGGTCGGTGCCGTCGGCTGCACGAGCGTCACCTGGCTGGACTCTCCCGGCCTGGCCGCCGCCATTCGCACCGGCTTCGCGCCCGGTGATCGGGCCGGTCTCGCGGCGGCCGAGTTCGACGCCAACTCCGATCCGCAGGTCGCCGCGGCCCTGCCGATGGCAGCCGCCGGACCGACCGTCGCGCCGAACCCCGAGCGTCGCCACTACGCCCATGACGCCTGGCACTCGGCCATCTGCACCGTCCTGCTGCCCGACAAGGGCGCCGTCATGGGTGCCTTGGCACCGGTGCTGACCCCGACGACGGCAGGGGAGCGGCGGTGCGCCACGGTGTTCTTCGAGCCGGTCAGCTCGGCGAAGGCCGACCGTCTCGTGGGCAACGAGTCGATGAGTTCGGAGCTGGCGACCGAGATCCGACGTCGCGGCGGGTTTCAGGTCCGCGCGTCCCACCGCCGCGACGCAGCCCGCGTCGAGGGCCAGGACGTCCGGCTCGCCGAGGGAAACGCGCTCGTCCGTGTTGGCATCGCCGCATCGGTGACGGTGCCCGGGACGTGGTCGATCACCGACTACGGCCGCCGGCTGGAGTCGAGCATCACCGGAAGCGGATTCAAGCCGTTGCGGCTGGACCTGGCTCAGGACTCCGGCTTCGCCGCGGCCTGCATCCCGCTCGGCATCGGCCTGCCTCGACGTCGAGGCACGAAGTGATCGGCCGACGCGCCGGGCGCGTGCGGGGGAGGGGAGTGGCGAAGCTCGTCTCGGACTTCGGTCACCAGCTGCCGCCGCTCGCCTCAGGTCCGGCTCGGTCGGACGACGGCGACCCGCTCTCCTTCCTGGTCGGCCGGCACGGACGGACCGGTCGGGCCACGGGCTGGTGCCCGGTGCCCGCGCCGCTGGCCGTCTACCGGATGACGTCGGAGCAGGCCGGTGGGGTGTGGCCGCTGATCGCCGGCAACGGACTGCCTCCCACCGGCGCGCTGCTGGGCATCGACTACCTCTCCGGCGGCGCCTTCTCCGTCGACCCGATCGGTTGGACGCTGCAGGCGGTCGCCGGCGTCACCAACCCGAACATGATCTTCTTCGGAGCGCCGGGCCGCGGGAAGTCCGCCACCGTCAAGATGTTCGCCCTGCGTCAGATGGCCTACGGCTACCGCACGCTGGTCCTCGGCGACGTCAAGGACGAGTACGAGCCGCTCTGCCGGGCGCTGGAGGTTCAGCCCCACGCGGTGGGCCACGGCATGCCCGCGCGGATCAATCCGCTGGACTTCGGTCCGCTGGGCAACGACTGGACCCGACTGCCGCGCGCGGAGGCGCAACGCCGCGCGGCGATGGTGTTCTCCCGCTGGCTGTTGCTTCTCCGCGGTCTGGTCGGGTCCCAGCACGTGCCGTTCGGGCCGACGGCCGAGACCGCCGTGGGCCAGGTGATCCGGGACCTGACCGGTTACACCACCGGCGCCGACCGCATGCGCGAGATCACCATCCCGCAGGTGTGGGAGGCGCTGCGCGCCCCCAGCGCCGAACTGGTCGACGCCTGCCGCTACGCGACGAGCCAACAGTTCCTGGACGACACCCGACCGGTGCGCGACGCGCTCGGCGCGCTGGTCACCGGGCACCTGGCCGGCTTGTTCGACGCACCGACCACGATCTCGGTGGACTGGCGCGCCCCCATCCAGTCGCTGTCGCTGTCCCGGTTGGACCCGCTTGGCGACGAGGCCGTCGGCGTGGCCTTGACCTGCCTGAACTCCTGGGGCCGAGCGATGACCCAGCTCGCCGAGCCTGGCGACCTGCGGATCGTCATCCGCGACGAGTGCTGGAAGCAGATGCGCCTGGGCGCCGACGCCGTCCGGTCGCTGGATGCGGACCTGCGGTTGTCCCGCAACGACGGCTGCATTCAGGTCGTCGTCGCACACAAGCCGTCGGACATGCTCACCGTCGGCGATGCCGGCAGCCAGGCCGTGGCGATCGCCAAGGACCTCCTGCACCTGTGCGCCACCAAGGTGCTGCTTGGCCAGGACGACCAGATCGGCGACGAGCTCTCCGACCTGCTCGGACTCAGCCCGATGGCCGAGCGCATCGTCACCGACTGGGCCGCCGCCGCGCGAGGGAGGGCGCTGTGGCTGGTCGGCAGCCACGTCGCGAAGGTGCAGACGGTCCGCACCTCGATCGACGTGGCCCTGACCGACACCAACGACGCCATCACGGCCTCCACGTCTGGCGACGCGGAGGCAGCTGCGGTGGCTGCCCGCCGGGCGGGGGTGGCGTAGCCCGTGGCCGGAACGGACGTCGGCCGGACGGCGGTGGCGGCGGGTGCCGCGATCTTCGTCCTGCCCTTGCTGGCCATGTCCACCGTGCTGCTCCTCCTCGGTGGGGCAGCGTCGAGCGACACGCGCCCCGACACGACGTGTGGGGCCGGTGGCACCGGGGCCACAGTCGCCGGCATCGCGTTGGACGCCGTCCAGATGGGTCACGCGCGGACCATCGCCGACGTCGCCGCCGCGCGCGGCCTGCCCGCGCATGCCGCGACGGTGGCGCTGGCGACCGCCTGGCAGGAGTCGCGGCTGCGCATGCTGGCCAACGACGGCAGCAGCCTCGAGCTCACCGCCGAGCAGGCTGCGGTGACCGTCACCAGCCTGAGCTACCCGCACGACGGGCTCGGGTCCGACCATGACAGCGTCAACACCTTCCAGCAGCGCTGGATCGCCGGCTGGGGCACCGTCGCCCAGCTGATGGATCCCGTCTACGCGGCCGAGGCGTTCTACACCCGCCTCATCGACGTGCCCGACTGGGAGACCATTCCGCTGACCCAGGCCGCGCAGGCCGTGCAGATCTCGGCCGCCGGCGGCGCCTACGCCCGCTGGGAGCCGCTCGCCCAGCAACTCACGGCGATGCTGTGGCCGGGTTCCCAGGCGGTGGCTGCGGACACGGCCGGGGCGGTGGACGGCGTCTGCCCGGGTCTGTCGGTGCCCGACGGAGCGTGGGCCCGCCCCAGCGCCGGCGTCCTCACCTCCGGCTACGGGCCGCGATGGGGCAGCCAGCACGCCGGCGTCGACCTGGCCGGGCCGCGCGACAGTCCGGTGTACGCCACTGCGGCGGGCACCGTGCTCACCGCTGCGTGCACCAGCGCCTTTTGCGACCGCGACGGCAGCCTCGATCTGGCCGGCTACGGCAACCTCGTAGAACTCGACCACGGCGACGGAGTGACCACCCGCTACGCCCACCTCTCGGGCTACACCGTCACTCCCGGGCAGCAGGTTCCGGCCGGTGAGCTGCTCGGCTTCCAGGGCTCCACCGGCAACAGCACCGGCGTCCACCTGCACTTCGAGGTCCGCCTCGACGGCGCGCCCGTCGACCCGGCGCCCTGGCTCGCTGAACGCGGAGTCGACCTGTCCCTCCACGCGGGGGCCGGCGCGTGACCACACCGCCCCGGCGTCGCGATCCCCACCCGATCGGTCGAGGATGGGAGCTGGCCGTCGTGGCAGCCGGGGGCACCCTGATCGCCGTCGCGCTGGCCGCCCTGGCCGGACTCGGGATCGCCTCGGCGTTGTGGGGCGGCGGCTGGGTGTGGCCGCACGGCACCGACACGGTCGTGCGAGTCCTCGGTGGACTGCTGCACGGCCACCCCGGCCGCGGTCTGCCGCCCGACCAGCTGCGCCAGGTCGCCGGGCCCGTCCCGGCGTACGCCTGTATCGCCGCAGCCGAGCTCGTCCTGGTGAGCGGGGCGCTCACGACCGCCGTCCTGGCTGTTCGCTACCGGCGGCCCGGCGACGCCCGCGGCGGCATGGCCACGCGCCGGGAGGCCGAGCAAGCACTGGGGCTGCGCCAGCTCCGCGCCGGTCGCGCCGTCATCCGCCCGGACCGCTACCCGTCTCGACGCGGCCGAGGCTGCCTCCGCCGTCTGCTGTCCACAGGCGGCGATGCAGTTCGCCGTCGTGCCCACAGATCCGGCGCGAGCCCCTACTCGGGGTCGACCGCGCCACGACCGTCGACGGCGGCATCTCGTTCAACCGCCCGTTTCGAGAAGGAGTCATATCGATGAGCTCGACCGACAACGGCCACCGGCCGGACCTGCTGACCGCCCGAGCCGAGGCAGCGGCGCTGTTCGCCGCAGCCGCCCGCAACGAGAAGGCGGGGCCGACCGCCCAGCTGCACTGCCTCACCGCGGCCACCACTCTGGCGCCTCCCGGCCCGGTGCCCGCGACAACGGACAGCACCGACCCGGACCGGCTGATCGAGCAGGCGCTGCGCGTCCTCGGCAACCTGCCCGCGCACGACTTCGCGCACCCCGACGTCCTCGCCGCCGCGCAGCACGGTCACCGCGCGCTCCGGGCACCGCGCTAATGGCCACCTCCCTCGGGCAGCTCCTCGACGCACTCGTCGACGGCGCCCATTCGGTCGACGACGGCCCGGCCGTCCGTGCCGACGCCGCCACCGCGCTCGGCCACTTCGGCCGAGCGCTGGCGCACCTGCGTCGCGACGGCGTCTCTCCGATCGCCGTGACCAGCGGGAACAACGCGTGGGCGCCCTCGCCGCCGCGTGCACCGAGCTGGCCGCTCGCGCTCCGGCGACCGAGTCGACGCTGACCCGGATAGCGGCCGCCGCAGCCGACACCGTCGGTGTCCTCCACGCCCAGACCACCGTCGCCAGCCGGTGGGCCGTCGCCACTACCGTCGCCGAGACCGTGACGCCACTGGCTGCGGTGATCGCCCGCGGACTGCCCGCCGGCCCGGCGGCAGAGTGGCTGGCCGAGGTGAGGCACCAGGCGGTCCTGGTGCAGCAGACAGCCGCGCTCCAACCGTCGACACGCACCGATGCCGCCATCCTCGACCGCCCCGTCCCGGGCCCAGCGGCCGATCGGTCCGTCGATCCCGCGACCGTGGTCCCCGACGCCGTCGGCGTCCTGCTGCGCGCGACCGCCCGGGGCAGTGATCCACCGTCGGTCGCCGAGGTCTCGGCCTACACGATCGCCGTCCAGACACTCAGCTTCGCTGCCGAACGCCTCGGCCCAGCCGGCGCGACAGCTGCCGGACCGAGCAGGGCGTCGGACGCCTGGCGTGCGGTCCGGGTCGCTCTCCGTCCGTACGAGGACGGCAGCCGGCGTCCCCACGCGCACGCGCCGTCCGGCGTGACCGCGGCCGGACGGCTCCATGCCGTCCTGAGCGAGGCTGAGTCCGACCCGGCCACGTGGACGGCGTCGCTGCGCGCGTCGGTCGCGGCCGGTGCTCAGCACCTGCCGACCTTCGCGAACCAGTTGCTGTACCGCACCGTCCGGCACTGGGCCGATACCGGAACCCTGATCGGCTACGCCCGTGACATGCCGCCGCGCGACGAGCGCGTGGCGGCGTACCTGCGCGGTTATCAGCTCGGTGGGCTCGTCCGCGCCGACGCGGTCGACCTGCAGCCCGTCGCCGGTGCCCTGCACAACGCCCGGCTGCTGTCCCTCGCCGTCGCCGATCACGCCGCCGGCCCAGGTGTACGCGCGACGGCCGGTTTCCCGCAGCGGGCCTGGGCGGCGAATCGGGCGCTGCTCGACGACCCGCAGACGCCGGTGGCGCTGAGCGAGGCCCGCCAGCAGGCCCATCAGCAGCGGCAGGCGGCCCGAGCCCGGCCCGGTCCGAGCCGGGGGCGCTGACCCGATGCTCAGGCAGGCGTTCGACCCGACCGACGTGGGCTGGCGGCTGGGCCGGTCCCGGGTTCCGCACGGGGTGGAGCTGTGGTGCCGGTACGACCGCACCACCGGGGTCTACGGCGAGCAGGGGTCCGGCAAGACCCTCGACCTGCTCGCCCCCGCGTTGCTGGCCCACCGCGGCGCCGGGCTGGCGACGTTGACCAAGCTCGACGACCTGCTGCTGACTGCCGGACGACGCCAGCAGCCGCCGCACCCCGGCGATCCACCGCGCCCCATCGCGGTGCTCGACCCGTTCGGCGCCGCGCCCGGGCTGCCCGAGCTGGTGTGGGACCCGATCGCCGGTTGTGTGGACCCCCAGATCGCCGAGCGACGAGCGAAGGCCTTCGCCGCCGGCACCGTCACCGGAGCCGTCACCGGCGGTCGGCAGGACAACGCCGCCCGGTTCTACGCCGCGGAGACCGCCAAGGTCCTGCAGGGCTTCCTGCACGCCGCAGCGCTCACCGGCCGCACCCTCGAGCACGTTCTGGAGTGGGTCGCCAACCCGGTCGCCGCCGAGCAACCCGCCGAGATCCTGCAGCAGCACCCGCACGCCGCCCGGTTCTGGGACGGGCTGCTCGCCGGGGCACTGCACGGCAGCCCGGACACCGTCGGCAACACCGTCACCACGGTTCAGCAGGCGATGGCGTTGTTCTTCCAGCCCGAGATCCGTGCCCGTTGCGTGCCTTCGGCCGGACGGGCGGCTACCGATCTCACCGACCTGATCGCCCGGCAGGGCACCGTGTACCTGCTCGGCCGGGAGGACCCCTATGCCTCAGCGGCGCCGCTGATGACCGCGGTCGCCGAACACGTCCTCGACACCGCTCTGCGGGCCGCCACCACCTCGACGCACGGGCGGCTGACCCCCTGCTTCCTGGCCTGCCTCGACGAGCTGCCCTCCACCACGCCCCTGCCCACGTTGCGGGTGCGCATGGCCAACGAACGCGCGCTCGGCCTCTCGTTCATATACGCCGCCCAGACGTGGAAGCAGATGGTCGTCTCCTACGGGGAGGACGAGGCCCGCTCGTTGTTCGGGCTCACCAACAACCTCGTCGTCTTCGGCGGCGGCAAGGACATCCACTTCTACCGGGAGCTGTCCGACCTGCTCGATGACGTGCGGATCAGCCGCCAGACCGTCACCGACGGACCCGGCGGCGTCGGCACCTCGCGTTCCGGTGAGGACGTGCGGGTCCTGCGGCCCGGCGACATCCGCCGCATACGGGAGCGCCACGCCTTGGTGGTCGCCGGCAACGCGCCACCGATCATCGCGCGGTTGCAGCGCTGCTTCGACGGCAAGGACGGCGAGCGACTGAAGCGGGAGCTGGACGCTGCACGAGCGGACGTCAACCGGGCCCGGGCCGACTCCTCGGATGTTGGAGAGCGCACCGCTGCTGCTCTCGCGTATGCCCGCGACCACCGGCTCGGCCCGAGGCAGGACGAGCACACCGAGCGGCCGTTCGGATCGCTGCCCGGGGCGTAGTCGTCGTGATCGTGCTGCCGTTCCCACCGCCACCGCTCGCGGTCTTGCATGCTCTCGAGCTGCTGGAGGACGCTCGGCGACGTGACCGCGGGGGAGTGGCCCGCACAGGTGCCGTGGCGGACCTGGAACGCCCCTGGGAGCCGGCCAGCTGCAGCGCCGAGCTCGGCGCTGCGGTCTGGAGCTGGTGCGACGACGTCGTCGCGTGGATCAACCACGAGTACGCGTGGCGGCCCGCGCAGATGGTCCCGGCCTGCTGGCCCCGCCACCCTCACATCGCTCGCGAGCTGCCGGTCCTGGCGGTCCTGCGCTGGACGGCCGAGAACGCCGCCGGCCCCGAGCCGGTGGAGGAGTGGAACCGCTACGCCTTCCCGCTGTTCAGCGACCGCATGACCGAACGCCTCGGTGAGAGCACCTGTCGGACCGGCAGACACCAGGACTGGCCGGCCGAGAGCCGCTATGCCGCGTCTCTCGAGGCCCCGCCTCGATGATCAGCGGAGGGCGAGCCGGCCGCCGCTGATCGTCCTCTTCTTGCTGCCTGTAGAAGTTGACCTTGAAGTACAGCGTCGTGATGGCGGCCGGTAGCTCGTTGAAGTCGACTTGCTGCTGGTGGCGGTCTCGCGCTGCGCTCGGCGCCGTCCGTCGGTTCGGCAACGTTGGGCAGCCATCGGCGCGGGCCTCGCGGGCCCGGCCGAACGTGGGCGCGCGCCCACGCGTCGTGCTGGTTGGTCGTAGAACGCCGGGCGCCACAACTGTTTCGACGGCTCGACTTGACATGCAGTGTCGGATTTTGCGACAGTGGTGTGGTGACATCGAACGTTGGTATCGGGCTGTCGACGGCGGGAAGCACGTTCTTCCCGACCGCCAGCCCTGCCGTGCCGATGGCACCTTCGACGCCGGGGGCGCAAGACCTCGCCCAGCGCGTCAATTCGGTGACCGGGTTGACCAGAGCCGCTCTACGAGTGCTGGACCGAGCGGCTCTGCAGCAAACGCTGGAGGAGCTCTGCGCTCAACTCGGCGGACCGTCGTCGGCGGCTGTGGTGGGCGGTGACCTCCACGCAAACGGCACCGCGCGCATCCCCAGCCTCGTCGCGGTGTGGCTGATCGGGCAGGTCTCGGAGGCCTACGCCCCAGGACGGAAGCTCGTGAAGCTCTCACAGGTCCAGGACGTCGACGTCCTGAGGAGCATCGGCGGCGTGGCGAACTTGCTGATCCGCGCAATCCGCAGAGACATGGAGTAGATCCGCATGAGTAGTTACATCGAGCCCGCCCCAAACCTCAGTGAGGCATGGCTGCGCACACTCGAGCATGTCGTTGCCAGCGGCGGGCACGCCGTCAACGTGATCACCACCGTCGAGAACCCTCTCGCCGCCGAGTGTGGCCAAGTGCGCGCGGCCATCGACGAGGTCCTCACAGTCGGCCACCGCGGCGACGTGCGACTTCAGTCGGTCGAAACCGTGGCGGGCACCATCTTCCCGCGTGATCTCTACGCCGACACAGGACTCATCTACCGCGTCGACCTTGATGCAGAGGAGCGCGCGAAGCTGGATGCGAGTGCTGCAGGTCTCTACGACGCCTATGTGGATGTGCTCCCCCTCCTGACCACTGACCAGGCGAACAATCGAGGGACCTACTTCGGGCGCATGGTGAGCTGGCCGGGCAAGGCGGGGGGTGGCAGGAACCAACTCGCGGACCGCGTCACACGCCTGCGCCGGAGCCTCGACACGGGCAAGGCGCAGCGCAATCTCGAAGACGTCGCGGTAGGCGGCGAGGCCGAGCTCATCGACGACTGCCCTGGGCTGCAGATCTACGCCGCCAGCGACCGGCGAGAGCGGGGGTTTCCCTGCCTCGTCCACGTCGATCTCACGCTCTACCAGGGGCGGCTCAGCATGGCGGCCACGTATCGTCACCAGTACCTGATGACGAAGGCGTACGGCAATCTCCTTGGCCTGAGTCGACTCCTCGGCTTCCTGGCGCAACAGACCGGCTTCGGGGTCGGTGAGTTGATGGTGAATGCGACCTTCGCGGACGCCGAGCAAGGCACGTACACCAAGCGAGGTGTCACAGCCCTCCTGGCCGACGCCCGAGCCGGGGCGTAGGCACATGCAGGTATCCGCCGGGGTCGGAGTCGACATCGTCAGGATCGGGCAGTTGGAAGCCATGCTCGCAAACGGCGGCTCGTCCTTCCAGCAGCTGTGCTGGACGGTGGACGAGCTGGTGCACTGCGACGGCTCCGCGCCCAGACTCGCCGCGCGATGGGCCGCTAAGGAAGCCGTGATGAAGGCCCTCGGGCGAGGCATCGGCGACATCGACCCCACCGACATCGAGATCGCAGGGTCTGACGGGCAACAGCCGGCCGTGCGTCTGCGCGGGTCCGCGTGGGCCTTGGCCGAAGAGCTGCAGGTCGATCTCGCCGTTTCGATGAGCCATGAGGATGACCTCGCCATCGCTGTCGTCGTCGCGACGCCTCGCTCGTCAGGTGGATGCGCGCGCTGCCACCAGGAAGGTGGAGACCATGGAACCGAATGAGCAGCAGGCGGTGGGGCGACGACTCCGAGCGGCACGGGAAACCCTCGGCCTCACCCAGGAGGATGTCGCCGGCGCGCTGGGCATCCAGAGGACGAGCGTCATCGCCATGGAAGCCGGCAGGCGCAATGTGAGCGCGTTGGAGCTGCGGCGGCTGGCGCGTCTCTACCGGCGAAGCGTGGCGTGGATCCTCGGTGAAGAGGACGTCGAACCTGCGGTCTCGGAGGATCGGGCGCTCTACCGGGCGACCGCGGAGCTGTCTCCGGAGGACAGGGCACAGGTGTTGCGGTTCGCAGAGTTTCTTGCCGCGGCCAAGCCCTCGACCGAGGCCGGAGTACGGCCGCGCGCCGCAGCCCGACGCCGGATCACGCCTGAGGACGGCTAATCGATCATGGTGACTCGTGCGCAGATGCGGCACGCGCTGCAGGAAGCCGACAGGCTGCTGGCAGACCTAGACGTCGATCAGGAGGCGCCGGTCGACGTCTTCACCATCATCGACCAGATGGGTCTGTGGCTGGTCTTCAACCGTCTCGACAACCTCCTCGGCGCGGTGGTTCCCCATGGCGACGGTGGGGTCATGCTGAGCACTCAGCGCGGAGCGGCGGTTCAGCGCTACACCGCCGCTCACGAGATCGCGCACTGGATTCTCGACTACGGCGAGACGACCTTCGACACAGCGGACGACGTCTACCACCCGACGGCCGACCGCGAGTTCCTCGCTCAGATCTTTGCCAGTCAGCTGTTGATGCCGCCGCCGCTGGTGTTTGCGATGTGCGCGCGCTACGGCATCCAAGACGCCCGAACCGCGACACCGGAAGTCGTCTATCTCCTGGCTCGGGACATCGGGTCGAGCTACGAGGCCGCGGCACGTCAATTGGCCAATCTAGAGATCATCACCCGGTCGCGACGTGACGCGCTGCTCAAGATTCGGCCCGCCACGATCAAGGCCGAGCTGTGCCGAGGTCATCAGCCGAACGGCGCCGTCGACGTCTGGCCCGTTGGCTGGGACTCGGCGGGGGCTGCGCTGAGCATCACGGAGGGCGACGAGGTTGTCGTCCTTCTCCCCGAAAACCGGACGACCGGCTACCGCTGGCTTACCGACGACGACTTCCGACGCCGCGCGGGGCGCACTGTCAGGCAGCCGCCGCCGATTCAAGAGTCCGACGCGGTCGTCGCTGACCCCGACTGGCTACCGTCCCCGCCGCTCCATCCGACAAGTGCTGTCGCCGTAGGGCGGGCGCTCGCCCGGGTGCCGGGAAACACGGGCGCGGTCCGCCTGCTGCCGCCGACCGAGCCCTCCACACCGGAAAGCACGCCACCCGCGTTGACCCACCCTCTGGCCGTGGTCGACGACCAGTTCCAGGCCGCTCGCCGCTCCGTGGCTGCCTCGCAGCGACGGGCGGCGCGTCGCGCAATCGCCCAGGGTGGCCCTCCAGAATCGGGGGGCGACGCGTCCGCGGTGCGGACCGGCGGCGGGCACGACGCCGTCTCGATCGCCGGCACCGGAACTCGGCTGCTGGCCTTGCGGTCTGTGAGCGAGGGGCGAGATGCCGTTGAGCTCGCCTACAGCTCCGCCTACGACCCAGCGGCGCCGACGGTGGAGACGTACCGGCTGGAGGTCGAGGTCGTGCCGAGCCCGGACGTGTTGCGCCGCCGCGCACTCCTCTCGATCGACCTCGACGAGGACGAGCAGGACACGCATGACCGGGAGTGACGTTCCGTCGGAATCGGAACCGGGCGCTGGTCCGCCCCACCGACCCGACGTCGACCTCCGGCACCTGCTTACCGGCGCCCTGATGGACCAGGGTCCGCGACCGGTCTGCCTTCCCTTCGCCCTCAGTCACGCTCATGGGACCCTCGTCAACGCGTACTCAGGGAACGGCGGCGGTGCGGCCATGGCTCCCGAGGCGATCTGGTGGCATTGCACCGTTCGTGGGCACACGTCCACCGGCGGAATGCTGCTAGAGCATGGCGCCGTCGCACTCCGCGACTCCGGCCAGCCGTCGCTGGCCTCCTGGCCCTGGAACCGGCACCTGGGCGTGGGTACCGAGGATCCCCCCACAGCGGTCGGGCAGCCGCCGTGGCACCGAGCAACGGTCCTGGAGTTCGACCTCGCCCACGACGGTGTCGAGGACCAACTCGAAGAGGCACTCGCCGCCGGACACCCCGTCGTCCTGATCGTGGAGGTGACCCGCGAGTTCGAGAACGCCGGGCCAGACGGGTCCATCGAGCTCCCCGACATCCGCAGCCCGGAGGGGGACTACCACGCTGTACTGGCCGTCGGCGCGGCCACTCATTCGGATGCCCGTCGTCGACTCTTGATCCGCAACAGCTGGGGGCCGTACTGGGGTGCCGGAGGGTACGGCTGGTTGCCGCTGGACTACCTGGTCGCGAACGCAGTGCAAGCCGCCGTGCTCATCCCCCCGGCCCCGACGAACGGAGCACCGTGATGGACATCGACGACTACCAGCGGGAGGCGCGCCGCACCGACATCCTGCCGCCCGACGACTTCACGCTGCCTCTGCTCGGGCTCGCCGGTGAGATCGGGAATCTCGCGGCTGAGGTGAAGAAGCGCGAGCGAGACGCCCTAGGCTATCGCGGCTTCCGGGAGGAAGTGCGCGAAGAACTCGGGGATCTCCTTTGGTACGCGGCCGCACTCGCCCGGCGGTGCGACGTTGACCTCGGACAAGTCCTCGCAGACAACCTCCACAAGACCGAAGAGCGGTATGTCCGGCCGCCGGCACCACCGCCGCACGTCCTGTTCGACGACGGGCTTGACCCCGCCGAACAGCTCCCTCGTCAGATCGACATCACCTTCGTCGAGTCGCTTGAGACCGATCGAGGAGCCGAACCCGTACCGGTGGTACGGATCTACCGCGGCGAGAAGGCGGTCGGCGACCCGCTCGACGACAACAGCGACGACAACGACGACTATCGCTACCACGATGCCCTTCACCTGGGTCACATGGCGCTTCTCGGCTGGTCGCCGACCATGCGTGGGCTGCTCGAGGTGAAACGACGCAGCAGCCCGGACACCAACCGGGTTCAGGACGGCGGCAGGGCCGCAGTAATCGAGGAGGGGCTGGCGGCCTACGTCTTCTCCGTGGCCTCCGAGCACAGCTTCTTCGCCACCGGCGATCGTGTTCCCGCCGACGTCATCAAGGCCTGCCGAAAGATGACCAGCCACCTGGAGGTGGCTCAGCGAAGCTCGGCTGACTGGGAGTACGCCATCCTCGGCGGGTACGCGATGTTCCGTGCCCTCCGGCAGCACCGGGGCGGCACAGTCCGCGCGGACTTGGGCGCCCGTACGCTCACCTTCACGCCACCGTCCCCGCAACCACAGCCTGCGCCGACGCTGATCCTGAAGCCAGGAAAGGTCATCGTCTTCGAAGGCCTCGACAAGGCGGGTAAGAGCACCCAGCGCGACCTGCTCGAATCTGTGGTCGATCGGAACTCGACCTCGTTCGTGCACATGCCGTCCGGGGTCGCTGACTTCACCCGCCGCCTCTACCGCCTGCTGGAGACCCGACCGCCCGTAGGGCCACTCGCGCGGCAACTGGCCCACCTGTCCTGTCACAGCGAGTCCATCGACGAGTTGATCGACGCGACGCGACGCGGAACTCTCGTCCTCGACCGCTGGTGGTGGTCAACTTGGGCCTACGGCTGGTATGCGACCGGGGGGAACCTCGGCCTCTCAGAGACCACATTTCGCTCGCTCATCGACGACGTGTGGTCGGACCTGGAGGCAGATGTCGTCTTCCTATTTCTCACCGCGCACGTGTCCGACGACAACAACGCCGCCGGCGTGAGAGAGGGATACGAGGCGCTCGCCGCGGCCGCCCCCGACCAAGTCGTTGTCGTTCCCCCCATGAGCGTTCCGGACACGCACGCGTTCATCACGGAGGAACTGCGCCGACGCGGCTTGGTCGAGTCAGGCGAGAGCTAATGAACGGTTTCGATTGGCGCCGACCGGTGTCGGGTCGAGACCCCATTTGGGCGGGAACGCGGGCAGCGACAGCGGGCCCATGGCGCTAAAATTTTGTTTGATGCGTGTGCGATTACCGATTCCTCGCCGCGCGGGGTGCGCGATGCGGGCGTACTTGTCGGTTTCGCAGAAAAGATTCTGACAATCGATCAGCTTCAGTCGCCGACCGAACAGGTCGTGAAAGTCAATCCCGTAGTGCTCGATCTGCTGCTCCTGGGTGTCCACCATCCACCGGATGAGATCCGACGCTGCGACTCCGTCAGCGTCAGGGAAGCACTTCTTCAGGCCACTGATCGCCCCGGGCCCGGCCACGACAAAATCATCCTCGTCAAAGTCGAGCAAAGTCGAGTAGTTGAGGTCGACCGTCAGCTGGTAGGCCAGGAACGGCCCGAGCGACGGGTAGGAGGCGAGCAGGTGAAAAACGTCCTCCAAGCTCCTGGCGCGCGCTAGCTTGCCGTCGAGGCCACTAGCCATCATGTGCTCGACCAGCGCCAGGTGGTTCCGGTGCTTCCGGGCATGCCCAAACGGTGGAGACGGGATGATGTAGGCAGCCGAATAGACTCGGCTGCCTCTCAGCATTAGATCGTCGAGGATGCGGGCGTAGGAGTCGACGTCGAAGTCTGCCGCGGTGACCTCGCCACGCTCGGCCTCGATCGCCCGCCACGTGTCAGGCCTGTTGAAGAACCTGAACAATAGCGTGCGGAGAAGAACATCACGTGCGGCCTGCGGGCCGTCGTAGAGCACGCGAATAAGGGCTTGCGATACACGATCGGCGGCGCGATAGGCGTTAGTGAACCGGTACTGAGCGACGATTGGGTCGGAAGTCCACGGCGCGGACTGCCCTGACAGCCGAGCGTGATAGACGCGCTGGCGCTCAGCCGCGAAGGTCCAGTAGCTGGCCAGCACCTCCGAGGCGACGACGTGGCGCCCCGCGACCCGTCCCGACCACACCCGCGTCGTCATCTCCATCCGGTGACCTGCCCTACGTGAGCGCCCGGCCCGGTTCGTCGATGCAGCGGTCCGGCTGCCGGACGGGAGCCGGGTCCTTGCGGATGTTAGGGGACGCCGCTGACAAGCTTCGGGCGATCCTGGCCGTCGTGCCACGGTGTCGCGGTCAGCTCCGTGGGTGCGGCAGGTCGGGGGCCAAGCGATCGAGTCAGAGGTGCAGAGCCCTTGCCGGCTATGCAGTCCGGGGACGATCGCCACGACCGGCCGGGGTGGCGTCCGATGGCAAGCCTGGGCAGTCGGGCGGAACGGCGGAGTTCACCCTCGCTCGGGCTACCTCGGGGCGGTCGGCATGCGAGTTGCGCACCGCCGGGATGCGACGAACCGAGCCGCCTGCACGCTGTCGTCGGGCGCTCCCGGCGCGGTACTCGCCGGCCGTTCGAGACTGGACGTCCGCGACTTGGCGTCGACGGAGCGCTGGAGCCCATCGAGCGACATCTTCCGGCTTTCATGACCGGCAGCCATCCGGTGGGCCATCGCGTCGAAGACCTCGGACAGCGCGATGTCGGGTGCGATGGCAGTGCGGGCCACCAGTTCGGTGAGGTGTGCAGGCCAGCTGGTGGTGGGCAGAGCGGCGATGACCTCGGCGGCGCGACGCGTCGCGTGGACCTGACCCTCAACGGTGTCCAGCCGGTCGGCGTAGACGGCAACGCGGGCGTCGATGAGCGTGCCCGCCAGGCTGGGGGAGGCAGCGAGGGCCCCGATGAGGGCGGTTGGGCCGGCCATCTGCAGCAGCTCGGCGGGGTCCTTGCCGGTCGCGACAGCGAGGTGGCGTGGGTCGTCGCCGCGGGCGGTCAGCTGCCAGAAGATGCGTTGCGCGGCCTGCTGTCCGGCGGAGTCAGCGTCGGTGGCGACGATGACCCCCGGTTGTCCTTCGCCGATGAAGGGGCGCAGCCGGTCGGCCTGTGCATCGGTGAACGCGGTACCCAGGGGCGCTATGCCGACGTACCTGCCGTCGCCAGCCAAGGTGACTGCCAGCGCGTCGAGGGGGCCCTCGACGATGACCGGGACGGCGCCGGCCGCCAGGGCTGTGGCGCCTTCGGTCAGGCCGTACAGCTCGCGCCCCTTGGTGAACAGGTCTGTCTCGGCGGTGTTCAGGTACTTGGGAACGGCTCGACTCGCTGTTTCGCCGTCGTACGCGGGGTTGCGGCGGCCGATCCAGCCGTGGATCGCCGCGCCGTCGCGGATGGCGAAGACCAGTCGGTCGCGGAAGCGGTCGATGACCCGCTCGGTGGAGGCGTAGCTGCCCAGGCCGGCGGCGACGATCTCGGGGTCCGTGGCGCCGAAGCGGCGCAGATGGTCGGTCAGCTCAGTCCACCCGGCGGGCGCGTAGCCGAGGGTGACCCGCTCGTCCGCGGCAACGTCGGTGCCGAGCCGTCCGATGAGGTAGGACGGCGCCCACGAGTCGCGGAAGCGGGCGGCGAAGAAGCCAGCGGCCTGCTCGTTGAGCTCGAGGAGGCGCCGCCGGGCGGCGCGGGGCGCGTCGCCCAACTCGGCCCGGCCGATCGCGCGACCGGCATCAGCGGGGTCGTCCAGGTCCTCAGGTTCCGCGAGGCCGGCCAGCCAGTCCTCATCGAGGACGCCGTCCGGCGTCGGGAGCTGGTCGAGGTCGTCGAGCGGCGGGCATGCGTTGGTGAGCCCACCGGACGTAGGATCGGTGAGCAGGCCGATCCGCCACACGAGCCCGGTGGTCAACTCCTCGGGACGCAGCGGCTCGTCGTCGGGGTGACCGGCGCGCAGCAGGTCGTACGCGGTGTCCAAGAGCTGCTCTGGGGACCAACCGGTGAGGCAGGCCGAGCTGACGGCGGCGACCAGCGCGGGCCAACCCGGATCGCCGAACACCCGGCCGGCAGCCGGACCACCGACGACGGCGGTCAAAGCCGGCGCCCAGTCCGGGCGCAGCGTCTGTGCCGAGACGGCACCGCCTGCCAGTGCGGCGGGGGAGAGGTGCCCGGACAGCCGCCACCAGAGCGCGGCGGCCGGCTGCTCGTCAGGCAGGGGACGGCCGGCGGCCGCCTGGACCAGTGAGGTGACGTCGATACCGGCGCGCTCGGCCGTGCTGAGACGCTCGGCGAGGGTCGGCCAGTAGGGGTCGGCGGTGAGGCGCGGGCCGATGCCGTGGGCGAGAGCCGACCACTCTGCGGCGGCCGTGCCCGGTTCGCCGAGCAGCCGCTCGATGCGGGCGTTGAGGGTGCGCTGGGCGCGGGCCTCGGCGGCCGCAGGCAGCGCGGGGCCGGTGAGGCGCCGGTCGGCGCCGTTGACGCCGTGGGCCGCGCGCCAGACGGCGAGGTCGGCGACGAGGTCAGGGTCACGGTCGAGCAGCGGCAACGCCCAGGCGGGAGCGCTGGCCGGAGTCCAGGCGCGGGCCTCATTGGCGACGGCGGTGGCGAGCGCGGCGACCTCGTCGGCGCGGTGGGTCAGGTAGGCGCGCCACCGGGGGTCGGTCCGCAGCGTCTCGGGGATGGCGGGCAGCCACGGCAGCGGACCGGTTCCGGCCGCGTGGTGACCGGTGGGGTCGATGCGCCAGTCGAGAACCGCCGCGGTGTCGCGGGCGTCGTGCAGGCCGCGCGGCGATGCCAGCGCCCGCCTGAGGAGATCAACCGGGTCCTGGCCGGCGACGGCGCACAGCGCCAGATGCGCGCGCAAGACCGAGTAGGCGTCCTGCGCGGTCAGTCCGGGCACCGCGTCCTCGGCGGCGCTGTCGATCGCCACGAGCGCGTGGGACCCGAGCCGGTCCTCCGCGGCGGTGCTCAGCGCGTGGGAGTACCGGTCGGCGCTGGAGGAGAGCCGGGCGGCTGGTTCGGCCAGCGCCCGGCTGTGGCTGGTGGCCGAGGTCTGGCTGCCGTCGCGTCCCAGGACCCGGGTGAGCAGGTCGACGGCGGTGGGCGGCAGCAGCGCGTCACGGGTGATCGCGGTGTGCGGGTCGCCGTCCCCGGCGGTGAGGAGGAAGACGTGGTTGGCGTGACGGCCGCGGGTGAGCGCCACGTACAGCAGCTGGCGGGTCTCCGTGCCGCTGGCGACGGCGTAGCAGGTGTCAGCCGTGACGCCTTGGGCGCCGTGCACGGTGGTGGCGTAGCCGAGGATGACGTGCTCGATGACGTAGCCGGCGGGCAGGGTGAGGTGCCGGCCGGTGCGCTGGTGGACGACGTCGAGGGCTCCACTGTCGTGGACGGCGGTGACGGTCCACCGGTCACCGTTCTTCACCCATTCGGTGGCGCCGAGCGCCAAGGTGCGCTCGTTGCGACGGGTGATCACCGCGTCCCCGGCGGAGGCGGACATCGAGTCGGCCAGGGTGACCTCGCGGCCGATCGGCTCGGTCTGCCGGGCCAGGCGATCGGTGCGGGCGCGGGCGTTCAGCTCGGTGACCAGCTCACGGGTGGGAGCCAGCATGATGGCGTCGCGTCCCGCGGCGCGGTCGGTGGCCCAGGCGGTGTAGGCGTCCTCGGTGACCGTGGCGAGGTCGCCGACATGTACGCGGCCGTGGTCGACGTAGTAGGCCAGAGCCGCCGGGTCGCCCTCGCGCAGCGCCAGCGATGCCGCGCCCTCGGCGTGGTTGGCGCTGCCGGCGTCCGGGTCGGTGAAGCGGACGACCTGGGAGAGACTGACCGCGCCGTGGGTGGCGGCGAGGTCGCGCAGCACTCCGCCGGCGCCCACGGCGGCCAGCTGCTGGTCGTCACCGATCAGCCGAATCGATCCACCGGCCGCGGTGACGTGCTCGACCACGCGGGCGAGGTCTGCAGTGCCGGCCATGCCGGCCTCGTCGACCACCACGAGGGTGCCCGGATCGATCGTGGGCAGCCAGGGTGGGACGTCGAGGTCGGTGGTCAGCGCGTGGATCAGCTTGGCCAGCGTGTCGGTGCTGGCGCCGATCTGCTCGCGCAGCACCGTGGCCGCCGCCGCCGAGGGAGCCAGTCCGACGACGTTGCCGCCGCCGGCGCGCCAGGCGGCCGACAGCGTCCGCAGCGCGGTGGTCTTGCCGGTGCCGGCCGGCGCCAGTGCCAGCTGCACCGGCGCGCCCGACGTGGCCAGCTCACGGACCAGCTGCACCTGGCCCGGGTTCAGCGTCACCCCGTTGGCGACCGACTCCACGAGCGCGACCTCGACGGCCGCAGCAGGGGTGACATGCCCGTCGCGTCTGCCGGCCGCAGCGAGAATCAGCTCCTCAGCGGCGAGGATCTCGCTTGAGGTGTAAAGCGCCGAGCCGGCCACCACGTACACCGACGTGCCGTCGGAGCGGCGCAGTGGGGCGGGTTCGTCGGCGACGCGCCGGCCCGGTGTCACCCCGCCGTCCAGTCGGACCGACAGCGGGGATGACAGCGCGGTGGCGACGACCGCGTCGACCGCCCCATCCACGTCGCTCAGTCCGATTCCGGCGGCCCGGGCCTCGCGTTCGGCCTCGGCGCGGACGTGGTTCTCCTGCCAGGTCGCTCGCGCGCTGCTCACCACGGCGAGCACCTGCTGGGCGGTCTCGGTCACCCAAGCGCGCGTGGGGCCGCGTGGGCGGCCACGGGTACTGCGCAGGACACCATTCAGATACGCGCGTAGTCCAGCTTCGCCGCCCAGCGTGGCCAGCGCCTGCGCCCGCCAGGAGGCGCGCTGCTCGGCGTGGGACCGCGGCTCGTGCTTGGCCTGGCGGGTCTCCAGGTTGGCCCGCTGAGCCAGGGACATCGCCTCGACCGTGGTCGGTGGGCGGCCGTGGTCGGCCTGAAACTGCACCGCCAGTGCCGCGCGGCGTACCTCGATCGCCCGCCGCCGTGAGGACCAGAGCTGGGGGAGCGGCCCGTCGATACCGACGATCTCCCGCACCGGTCGTCTGCCCGGCTCGGTGCCGGGCCGGTCGGCGAAGCGGACGCCGAGCCGGTCGACGACCAACGCCTCCAGTCGGGTGTTGTACCGCTCGGAGGCGGCGACCTTGTTCTTGTAGATCGGTCGCCCGTCCAACGCCAGCCACCGGCCGTCGAGCGTCTGTACCTTGTTGCTGATCGCCACGTGGGTGTGCAGGTCCGGGTCGCCGGCACGGGAGTCGCGGTGGGTGAACGCCGCCGCGATCAGTCCTCGGACCTCTACCTGGGCCACCCCATTGCGGCCGACACGGGTGTACGTCGCGTGGTCCTCCAGCCACGCCAGCGTGTCCGCGACGGCGTCGGCGTGCGCCTGCTCGATGACGGCTGTGACCTCCGGCGGGGCGATGGCCCACAGCGTCGAGACGCTCTTGACCGGGCTGAAGGTCAGGTCGTAGCCGGCCACCGCCGTCGTGGCCTGCCGGGAGATCCGGGCCAGGTGGCCGGACAGCTCCCGGGCGTCGGCTGGCGGTCGGCCGTAGCTCTCGGCGAACATCGCGCTCGCCACGGCCGTTCGGATCCGCGCGCGGTCCTCCTCCGGAACCGGGGTGACGGCGTCCAAGCCGCGGGCGAAGTTGTGGTCACGGAATTCCTCGGCGCAGCGACGGCGGAACTCGTTGGCCTGTTCGAAGACGCGATACGGTGCGCCCAGTCGGCTGACCTGATCGACCTGCTGCGGGTCCTTGCCCGCGAGTCGCGCCGCTTGCTCGAGCTCCTCGGCGTTGGGGTGACGTCCCTTGCCGAACAGCGCCACCATCTGCGCCTCGGTGACCCGCTCACCGAGCGGGAAGTCCGGCACACCGGCAAGGCCGTGGCCCATCCAGACGCCGGGCGTCTCGCCCTTCTCGCTGTAGTAGTCGCCGAGGCTCCCGAATCCGCGTGTCGTGGCGTCGTGCGCGGCCACCTGGCGGGTCAGGTACGTGTACCCATCGCCCGCGGTGAGCTTGTGCAACGTCATCACAACCTGACGCTAGGAAGCGCTGTCCCATCAAGATCATCCTGGATGCACTAGGTGTGTGGCCGATGATCTTGATGGCTGCGTGCGCGTGATGATGTGGCCCTCCCTCGGCCGGCTCCCTCGCGGCGGGTGTGAACGCGGGTGATTCACGGCAGTTTCTGGCGCTTGCAGGCCCCGCCTTCTGGAGGAACGATCCGGGCATGCCGGTGCGAAGAGCTGAGCCAGGAACCGACAACTTGATCATTGAGCCGTTTGGGTGGAGCGGCGACGTCAAGCTTCGGGTCCCACCGGAGCACAGTGCAGAGATTCGGCGCCTGCTCGACGAGGCGGGGCTGGCTCACAGCCAAGGTATGGAGCACTCGCACGGCCCCGTGATGGACCTCCTGGTTGCAACCGTCGAGGAACCAGCGGCGTGGGCCGCGCTGGCTGGCGTCGTCACTACCTACCTGCGGCGGAATGTCTCCCGCTCTGTGCGCGTCGGCGACACGGTCGTCAAGGGGTATGCCGCCCAGGACGCCGAGCGCATCGTCAGAGAGCTGGGCTTGAAGCATCGAGACGGCGGCAACGGCTCGACCGCTGGTCCGGATCAGACATGAACGCTGAATAACTCGCGCCGGGGGGCGGGGTATATCCGAGCCGGCAGACCACCGGCTCGCTTCGCCCGGCCGGCGCCGAACCGGCGGGTCCTGGATGCGGCACTCTCGTGCTGACCGGAGCGGTCCTCTTCCGTACTGCAATCGTGTCTTCCGATGTGAGGTGTCCCATGAGATTCCAGCGGTCCGTGCGCCCGATGCCGAGGCGGGGCGAGGCGGCCGTGGCATACCTGGGGGAGGACAACTGGGATGACTTCGGGCTGAAAACGCTGTTCGAGGCACAACTGATACTCGGGTCCGGCGAGACGGTCGTGCTCGGTGGAGTGAAGATCTTTCGTCGCGGCCAAGAAGCAGGGCGCACCGACGTACCGACCTCCTTCACGCAGCTCAGTAAGGACTACTACTCCCTTGGGCAGGACCCCTTGTACTACGAGATGCTGCGAGTCCGGCCGGACTTGCGAGCCGACTACCTGCGCGCAATTCGGGACGTGACCCTGCTGTCCCCGAGAGAGATCGCGGAGTTGGAACGGGAGAGCGCGTGGCGGAAATCGCTGCTACGCTACGGCCAAGCGGAGGCGGCTTTGGACGCCGAACTCCGCACGGCTCAGCATCGCCAAAGGGCTCCTGGGGTCCTGTCCTTCGATTTTCGCCTGACCGGCCGCGCAGACGCACCGACCGCGGCCTTCCGGTTCGATGACACCCGAGAACTGCCCGGACGCGTCAACGTCGTCATCGGCTACAACGGGGTCGGCAAGACGAAGCTGCTCGCCGATCTTGCCTCAGCGGCCAGTCGAGTGCGGGACGCCGAGTTGCTCTCCGAGCCGGCGGGCGGCGAACTCGGGCAGCTCACCGGCGAAGACACATTCTTCGGTGCAGTGATCGCCGTGTCCTACAGCGCGTTCGACAGTTTCGTCCGACCACCGTCGCGTCCGTCGGTCGAGCAGCCGGGGGAGACGAACTTCTTCGGCTACACCTACTGCGGATTGCGACGCCTCAGCAGCTCGACCTCGGCAGAGGTTACGGGGCGGGGCCTGGCTGCGGGCGACAATTCGGCCGAGGGCGATGCGTCAGCCGCAAACGAGGCAGAGGGGCAGCGCGTAGCGGCAGAAACTCTGGAACTCAAGGGCATTGACGAGCTGACCGCCGAGTTTCAGCACGCCTTCGGCCAGGCGCGGGATCATCCCGGCCAGCGTCCTCACCTACTCGAAGCGTTGCGGCATCTCTCCGCAGAGCCGTCGTTCGGGCGGATCGGAATTAACCCGGCCGAACTGGTCACCCTGCCCGCGGACAGGGTTCACAGCGAGTTCGCGGACTCCAGCACCGGCCACAAGTTCGTGCTCAACATCGTCGCTCAGCTGGCGGCGAACCTCCGGCAGCGCTCGCTGGTCCTGCTCGACGAACCGGAGGCGCATCTACATCCACCGCTCGTGGCTGCCTTGCTCAAAGCCGTGCACCATCTCCTGCAGGCGCACGACTCGTTCGCTGTGGTGGCGACCCACAGCCCTGTCGTCCTGCAAGAGATCCCGGCCGACCACGTCCACGTTCTTTCGCGGTTCGGTCAGGAGACCAGGCTGTCCGCCGTCGATATCGAGACGTTCGCCGAAGGGATCGGCGCCATCACCCGCAGCGTCTTTCACCTCGACAGCTCGGCCACCGACTTTCAGGGCACCCTTCGGGAGCTGGCCAGCCGGCATGCGGTCACCGAGATCGAGGGCATGTTTCGGCTTGGACTGAGCGCTCAGGGGCGCGCCATGGTCGTGCGATACCGGCGTTCGGCCGCCCCCCGCGACTGATGCTGTCCCTTGCTGCACCCTCCCTCGATGACGGCGTTCTGTTAGAGACAGTCATCGCGTCACGCAATGCCGGCGTCGGCAAGAGTTGGTTGGTCGACCACGTCTCCGAGATCGCGACTGCCTATGTCGCCTACCATGCCGCCGGCGCCGGCCTCGTCCAGCTCGTTCCGATGGTCACTGACCGAACGTCGGTCGCCCACCGGGCCATGGAGAGCAACTGGGCGTCGTTGGACAACACCAGCACGGCCGACGTCAAGCCGGCCATCTTGAAGCGCAGCGCCCGATGCGTACTCTGCGCCGACCAGCAGGCCGGCCAGATCGACCACTACTTGCCCAAGGCGGTGTACCCCGAGTTCGCCATCCTGCAGGCAAACTTGGCTCCTGCCTGCGGGCGGTGCAACCACATGAAGAGCGACCGGTACCGCCAGGACGGGCAACCGTTGTTCCTCCATCCCTATCACCACCGGCTCCCGACGGAGCGATGGCTGACCGCGGAGGTTCAGCTGGTCGACGGCGTGCTCGTGGTGGACTTCGCCGTCATCCAGTCGCCCACGATGTCGGCCGAGACCTACGAGCTGCTCGCCAGGCACTTCTCTGTCCTGCGGCTGGGTGACCTGTACGGGGACAACGCGATCTCGGCCATGGGTGAGATCAAGTTGACCTGCCAGGAGGAGTTCACCACCGGAGGAGCACAGGCCGTGCAGCGCTATCTTGAAAAGCTGGCGCGCTCAGTCGCCGGCTTTCGCGGCGTGAACCACTGGCGTTCGACGCTGATGGAGGCGCTCGGCGGCTCCTGGTCCTTCTGCGCCGGGGGCTTTCGCTACATCCCGGACAGTGAAGGTATCGCGATCGACTGACCGAGGACCGGGCGCGGCTGCCTCGCGGTTGTCGTCGCTGGCCGGTCCCTGCTCACGCTTCTGCTGGCTGTGCACTCCTCAGTGCCGTCGCGGGCGGATACGTGCGGTCCGCTGCGTCGGTTCCTCTAGCCGCAGGGACGACGACCGTGGTGGGCGGCGGCACCGGCCCGACCGGGGGCTCCAAGGCGACGCTGACCACTCCGGGGTCGTGGTGGCTACAGCGCATGCCCGCTGCCGTCGACCCCTGACCGGTCAACGTGCTGCTCCTGGCCCCGGGGCAACACCGTGTCCCACGAGGCGCTTGGCCGCCGTCGCCGCCCTCGTGACCCGAACGCCTTGATCCTCACCCCCGTTGCCGCGGCTCGGCTACAACGTCGCCAACCCGGCGGCTGTCGATCCCGCGGTCGTCTTCGTCTCCCAGGCCGCCATCGACGACGCGTGGCCGACCAGCTGAGCACCCGTCGTCTGCTGGTCGCCGTCGACAATGTGCGCGGACGCATCAAGGAGGACCTGCCGTAGAAACACCGCGCTGCCCCGGATCGAGGTCGACCTCGACCCCTACAGCGTCCGGGTCGACGGCGAGCGGATCGAACACGAACCGGCCACAGGACTGCCGAAGGCGCAGCGCTACTTCCTGTTCTGATCGGCAGGCTCAGCGAGGCCTGCCACGTCGAAATCCGGTCCGATAGCGTGCAGGCCGAGAGGCAGCTGTCACATGGTGTTGACGATCAGCCCGATGTGGGTGAAGAAGTTCAGGGCGCCGAAGAGAAAGAACGCTGCGCCGGAGAGAGCCCAGCAGACTCCGGCAATCCAGGCGACGGCGTTGAGCCGGCGTCCCCTGAGCACCAGTGGCAACAGGACTGCGCCCACACCGACGAGGACGTAGAGCATCGAAATGAAGGTTGCCTCGAGGACAGGGTAGTCGGCGAAGTTGCCCGAGATCGGCTCCTCGGGAGGGGCGGCGAAGAGCGTGTATCGCCACCCGGCTGCTGCGATACCGAAGCAGCCGAGACCCATTCCCACGGCGAACACGGAAAGCGGGAGGAACGTTTCCGCCAGGGACGCGAAGGCATCGTTCTCGGCTGCGAGGACCGGGCCACGCCGCCACAGGAAGAAGGCTGCTCCCAGCAGCATGACCCCGAAGGCGAGCGAGGTCTCCCCGAAGATGATGTTGTCGAAGGGGAACTCCGGTGCGAGCGGCCAGGTGAGGGCCATGTGCAGACCGGTCGTCGTCAGGATGAATCCCAAGACGGCGAAGGCAAGCGCCCAGCCCTCGAATGCCACCGGGCGCCGTTTGACAAGCAGGTACCCAAGGCCTGACAAGAGCAGGAGACCCGACCCGGCTGCCACGGACATGACCGTGTTGTAAGTCGGCATGTTCTCCCAGTCGATCGTGAGACCTTCGTCGGCTGCCGCCAGCACATCCATCGCTGCCACGACGGTGTCCCTTCCTCGCTGCACCGGTGTGACCTGGAGTCAAGCCCGATCACGGTGCCCTTCCTCGATCACTGGATCCCCCATTCTGGGTGCAGCCTCCGTAAACCGCTCACCGGCCAGCGCCCGTGCCAGGGCACGAGCGGTCGACCTCCGTCGGCGTCCTCTGCAAGGGTGAGCCGGGTGAGCGATGTCCAGATCATCTCCAGCCGGGAGGTCCCGCTCGGCGGGCCTCGGGCCATGACGGTCCGCCGGACCCTGCCGCAGCGCGCCCGATCCCTGATCGGCGCTTGGTGCTTCGTCGACCACTACGGGCCCGACGACGTCGCGGCCACCGGCGGCATGGACGTCGCCCCGCACCCGCACACCGGCCTGCAGACGGTCAGCTGGCTGTTCAGCGGCGAGATCGAGCACCGCGACACCACCGGCGCCCACGAGATCGTCCGGCCCGGGGAACTGAACCTGATGACCGCAGGGAGCGGGGTCGCACACTCCGAAGTCTCCACAGCCTCTTGCGGTGTCCTGCACGGCGTCCAGCTTTGGACCGCGCTGCCCGACTCCGCGCGCTCCGGTGACCGGAACTTCGTGCATCACGTCCCCGAGCCGCTGCACCTGGACGGCGCCGTCGCCAGGGTGCTGCTCGGGGCCCTGGCGGGCTCCCCGTCGCCGGTCCCGACCGCCAGCCCGCTCCTCGGCGCGGAGCTCGTCCTCGACCCCTCGGCGCAGGTGGTGCTCGACGTGGCGCCGGAGTTCGAGCACGGCGTGCTTGTGGACGCCGGGCCGGTCATCCTCGACGACGTCAAGCTTGCACCGGCCGAACTCGGCTATCGACCCCCTGGCAGCACCCGGCTGCGGCTCACCAACCCCATGGGCCGACCCGCCCGCCTGATGCTCCTGGGCGGCGAGCCGTTCGACGAGCCGGTCATCATGTGGTGGAACTTCATCGGGCGCACGCACGAAGAGATCGGCGGCTTTCGCGAGGAGTGGGAGGCCGGCTCGGAGCGGTTCGGACAGGTGCAGGGCTACACCGGCGAGGTGGCCCGGCTGCCCGCGCCGCCGCTGCCGACCGTCCGGCTCAAGCCCCGGCTCACCCCGCCTGGGCCCGGCGATCCCAGCGCCTGGGGGTAGGTCGTTGATGGACCGTTCTGTGGGGTGGCGCTGCCGCCAGGAACCGGCGACGGTCCTGCCCATGACGCCCGGCTTGCAGATCCGATGACGGCGGAGAGCGCCGCGGCACTGCTGCCCGCCGACGGTCGGCTCCCCCCGGCGGGCACTTCTACTCTGGCGGCCTCGAGCCGAGCGCAGCCACGAACCGGTCCGCGATCTCGGCTCTCCGGAGGAGATCCTGCGGGGTCGGGCAGATGGCACGGCTTCGACGTCGCTCCCTGCCGACGCCGATGAATGACCTCATCACCGCCTGCCTGCACCCACAGATGGCGGAGGTTGCTTCCGCAATCACCGCCTGGGCGAACAGTGCTCAGCCCGGCCGACCTCAGCTCCTGGCTCAACCCCAAGGGTTAAGGAGGCCATACCTCTTCGGTGGACGTCATGGGTGGACGACGCCTTGACCGTCCGCAGCCCCCGCCGGATGCCGCTACGGAACAGTTCGGGCACCTCTCGGTGACCCCCTGCTCGCCGCGGACGGCCAGGGGCCACGAGTGCCCGGCCGATCATGATGGTCCGGGCGCCGAGGGCAAGGGTCTTGACGACGTCGGAACCGCGGCGAATGCCGCCGTCCATGAGCACGCCAGATCTGGTCGCCGACGGCGTCGGCGACGGCGGGCGGGGTCCGGATGGCGCTCATCTTGTCGTCGAATGAGTTGCCTCCGCGAGAGCGCGGCCCAGCCTGCTAAGCGCCAGACTATGCATCGCGGTGAGCTGAGAGTTCGGCTACCCGCGGCTGTTTCAGAGCCATCTCCGGCTCTGCGCCGCTGCTGGACGCGCACTGGTAGTCCTCACGGCCTCGGGCCGAAAACCGCAGTCGGCTGACCGCTCATGAGCTCGGGAGTCGCGCTCGTCCGACTCGGCGTGACGGTCGGGTGACGAACGGCTTCGTTAGGTGTGGAGTGGTTCGGCATGGAGCATGTACGTCATCAGTCGCTACCCGGAGGTCGCAGTGCTCGGACTCATCGCGTTCTTGTTGATCATCTGGCTGGTCTTGATCATCATTGGTGCCGTCGTGAAGGGGCTGTTCTGGCTCGTCGTGGTCGGAGCCGTTCTGTTCGTCGCCACCGCAGCCCTCGGCTGGGTGAAACGACACACAAGCGCGTAACTCCGCACCGCAAGTACGTAGCTCCGGAACTGCGCGGTCACCCTCTGGCTCAGCGTTGAGGAAGACATGTCCCAGCAGTCGAGCCAGTAGCGGCAAGTAGGTGGTCTTCGACTACTGCAGGATTCCGAAGGAATACCAGAATTGGGCCTCGTGTCCGGGTCGGTGGTCGGTCTCCGCCCCCGGGCCTGGTCGAAGTGGCCTCCGAGACCTCGGCGCTGTACACGTGGGGTGCAGAGAAGAGCCGGCCAGCTCACCGTCCTCCGGTCGGCTGCCTGACCGAGGAACCGCCGGCCGGGGCCACTTCCTCGCCCGGATGCGCGCCGTCGTCCTCTTTGTCCGGGCCTCCCTGGAGCATTTTCTTGCGGAAGCGCCAGACCAGGCCGAGCGCGGCCAGTTCGACGGCGGCGGCACCGGCGGCGATCCACTGCTCGGTGTAGAAGAGCAGCACGTTGACGACGGTCAGGGCGAGCAGCAGGGCACCCTGGCCGAGCTCCACGCCCCGCCGGTCGCGGCCGCGCGCGATCTGGACCGCCGCGACGAGCAGCAGGGCGCCGACGACGAGGTCCAGACCGACCCGCAGCAGGAGCAGCGTGACGCCGATCCCGTCCTGGATGTTCACCCGGGCGTAGTCGTTAGCCGCGTCGGCGAGACCGGTGGTCGATCCGTCCTGCAGGTCGACGCCGAGGTACCCGACGACCGCGAGATCGCCGACTGCCACGATCCCCAGCAGGGTCAGTGCCGCCACGGTCAGCCGGCGCAACCGCGCGCCGACGAGGTGCCGGTCGGCCCACCGGTCGAGCCGGTCGGCCAGCCGCCGGAGCCGTCCGGGTTCGTCGATGCCGCCGTCCAGCGCCCCGCTGCGGGTGAGTTCGAGCAGGTCGCCGGCCAGCCGCGATAGCCGTTCGGTGTCCGAGCTGCAGGCGGACTCGAGGCGGCGCTCCAGCTCCCGGCGGTCGTCCCGGGAGAGGTCGCGGTCCACGACGTCGCCGAGCAGCTCGAGCGCCGCGTGCAGTTGGGAGCGGGGCGAGTGGTCGCGCTGACCGCGGACCCGGAAGTAGACCCATAGGGCTAGCACGAAGACGGCGTAGGCGACCGGGGCGGCGGCGTCGAAGAAGTAGTCGTTGTCGTCGGTGATGAACTTGCCGATCTCGTCGACGAACAGGCCCGCTCCGACACCGGTGAGCAGAGCCGCCCAGGGCAACGCCGACCGGTTCTTAAGCACCAACGGCAGAATGCCGCCGACGAACAGCAGGAGGCCGCCCCAGACGGAGTGGGCGATGTGCAGGGTGCCCCCGCCGACGGTCGGGTAGCCGGTCAGCTCGAGGTAGAGCCGGGTGATGACGATCGAGCCGCCGAAGCCCAGCAGCGTCAGGAAGAGGTATTTGTCGGCGTCCAACCGGCGCGCGAGGTGGTGCAGACGGCGGCGGACGACGGAGAGCACGGTGGGGTCTGCCCGCCCCAGGGTTGGTCGAACCTCGTGTCAGGACGGTGGTCAGGTGTGCTCGGCCAGGAACGGACGGGCAGCCTGGGCCAGCGCGTCGGGGGAGGAGAAGACGAGTCCGTGCGGGGCGCCGGGAAGCACCACCAGTTCGCCGTCGGAGAGCAGGTTGGTGACGCGATCTGCCCACCACGCAGAAACGACCGGATCACGCTCACCCCGCACGACCAGGGCGGGGTGGCGGAGACGGCGCAGCCGGTCGGTCGCATCCGTCTGCATCGACTCAATCAGGGTCCGCCACATGCGCCAGGGCCCGGCCCGGAGGTAGTCCGAGACCGCGATAGGCAACAGGCTCGGTGCCTCCCGCGGCGCATCCGCCAGGAGTCGCAGCGCCTGTTGCCACGGCTGGCGAGCTCGTGGATCGCGGCTGGGACTGCCCAGCACGAGACAGGAGACCCGATCCGGGTGGCGGTCGGCGACATGCGCGGCGACCTGGCACCCCAGGGAGTGGCCGAACAGGCCTGCGCGCTCCAGCCCCACCGCGTCCATCCAGGTGACGAGCGCATCGGCCAGTTCCGGCAACGTGAGCGGGCGTGCAGGGCGTGTGCTCCGCCCGAAGCCGGGCAAGTCGGGCGCGAAGACACGGAAGTCCTCGGCCAGTAGACGCTGCACCGGGAGGAGGTAGCGGCCGGACATGCCCAGCCCGTGCACCAGCACCACGTCGCCGCACACGGATACAGCGGTGTCCAGTTCATCGGCCGAGGGGCCCAGCAGCCGGGTGTGGACTCGCCACGGCCCCACTGGGACCCAATCCAGCGTCACGTAGACCTCGATTCGTGGGCAGTGGGACTGCCCGGACTTCAGTTGACTCTGATCGGTAGGGCGGTCAGGCCGCGTGAGCGGCCTGGGTGAGTGTCTCGAACTCGCTGGCCAGCCCCAGGAACGCGAATAAGCCGACCAGCACGAACCCACAGACACCACCGGCGACCAGGATCGCCGGTGACCACAGCGGGCGTACACGTTGCCGCGGACCGCCAATCTGTTTCCCCAATCGCCTGCGCCCCGACCAGCAGCGGACACGCTGCTCAGCGATGCTCCCGAGGCGCGGCTCGCGAATAGAGCTGCTGGTGGTGCGCAGCCCACCGGCAGCTCCCAAGACCGCCGTGACTGTCAGGAGGGCGATCCTTGCGGTGCGGGCGAGTCTCATTCAGGACACCCACCGGTCCGTGCTGGTCCCTGGCACATCACCTGCGTTCACGGTCTCCTACCGGCGTGTCCGGCGGTGGGGTGCGGAGAAGCGAGCGACTTCTGGCTGATCAGCGGGCGCAGCCGGCGGCACGACCGACCCATCGCCGTTGTGGCTGCCGCGGTAGGCCGATCGGACGGGGCTCGCGCCGCGATGACGACCCGTCTGGCGGAGCCTGCGCGCCTGTCGTTGCGGGCGGCGATTGCAGCCCGACCGTGCGCGGCGGCGGATCCAAGAGCCACCGCATGCCGACCACATCGAACAGGTGCGTGAGCCAGGAGCCGATCGCTAGTAGCCATGAGCGGGTACGGCGGGGAGAGGACACAGCTCGACGTCCCCGCGCAGATCCGGACGACACGAACGGGGACGACCTGACCGCACCGACCCTGGACGCCGACCCGTGGCCGGTCCGCGAGCCGTTCGTCGACCTAGCGGCGTCTGCCACCGCAAGATTTGTCTTCAGCCTGTCCAACGGCTACCTCGGTTGTTCGGGGCCCGCTCGACGAAGTCGAGCCCTGAACCACCCGCGGCACTTACCTGTCCGGAGCCTTTGAGGCACATCCGCTGTCACATCCCGAGGGCAGATACGAGCATCCGAAGGAGGGGCAGGCGACGGGTAGGTTCGCGAAATGAGTCCTCTCCGGCCAGTAGTGGCCGTCGTTGGTCATCGTCTGGACCCCGAGCACTATCGGGTTCGGGACTTTCTGACCCGAATCGCGCAACCATTCGACTGGTACGAGGCCGGTTCCGAGGACGCTGAGCAGCTGTTGGGTCGCCACGGCGCGACTGGGGAGCCGCTGCCGGTGGTGATCGACGGGGACGCCAGCATCGTCGCCGCGACGGCCGCGGTTCTCGCTCGTGCCTGGGACGTGCCGACGATGCCGTCGCGCGCTCACTACGACGTGGCCATCGTCGGAGCGGGGCCGGCCGGTCTGGCCGCGGCTGTGTACGCGGCGTCGGACGGTCTCTCGACGCTGCTGGTTGAGAGCGAGGCGCCGGGTGGGCAGGCGTCGCACACGGCGATGATCGAAAACTTCTTCGGCTTTCCTGAAGGCATCGGGGGGGCCGAGCTCGCACGGCTGGCGTGGCGCCAGGCCGTCGGCTTCGGCACCGACCTGGTGCTACTGCGTGGCGTCGTCGGCCACGAGGTCGTCCCGTCCGGTGACGTGCGGTTCGACTTGGCCGGCGACGTGTCGGTGACCTCGACGATTGCGATCGCCGCCCCGGGGATGGAGTGGCGTCGGCTGAAAGTCCCGGGGCTGGAGGAGCTGCTCGACCGCGGCGTCTACTACGGCGCCGGGCGCAGCGAGGCGTTCCACTGCGGCGGCGAGGACGTGACCGTGATCGGAGCCGGCAACTCCGCCGGGCAGGCGGTCCTGGAGCTGGCCAAGGCGGGAGCGAGGGTGACGATGCTCGTGCGCGGCGAGGATCTGAGCACGTCGATGTCCGGGTATCTCGTGGACCGGATCGAGGCCGACCGGCGCATCGACGTCCGGCTGGGCTCACAGGTCACCGAGGTGGATGCCGAGGCCGAACGGCTGAGCCGGGTAACGGTCGAGGACAGTGGCGGAAGGATCGAGCAGCGTGCCGCACAGGCGATGTTCGTGTGCATCGGCGGTGTGCCGCGCAGCGGGTGGGCGGCCGGTGCGGGGGTGCAGACCGATGCTCGCGGCTACGTTGTCACCGGCCCCGATCTGCTGGCGGCGGGCCGACGTCCCGCGGACTGGCCGCTGGAGCGTGACCCGTTCACCCTGGAGACCAGCGTGCCCGGCTTCTTCGCCGCCGGTGACGTGCGCAGCGGCAGTACTAAACGAGTCGCCGGCGCGGTCGGCGAGGGGGCCATGGCAGTCGCGCTCGCGCATCGACGCCTCACCGAGCTCGAGGGGCTGCCCTGACTCGCGGTTCTACGGCGGCATGGAGGATCGCTCGGCGGCCACCCGAGTCTGGACGGCAGGAGCGACGTCGCCAGCGAAGCGACGCAGGTCGAATACGGATGGTCCTGGAGCGTCACGAGGTCCAGGCCGACCCGCTCGCCGAGAACGGCGAGCCCCACGGTCGCTGCTGGGTCGGCGTTCGTCGGCGTCAGGAGGATCCGAACTGCACGGGGAAGCCGTAGTCGATCATCGCCGACCACACGTCGCCGTGCGTGATGCCATGGGTCCCTCTCCTCGTGTGGTGCTCGGCGTGCACCGGACACGAGACACCCGCCGGGCGTTGGTCAGGGACGCGGGATGTTGCGCAGGTTGGCGCGGGCCAGGTCGATCATCTTGCCGACGCCGCCGCCGAGGATCTGCTTGGTGGCCGACAGGGCGAAGCCGCGAACCTGCTCGCCGGTGATAGCCGGCGGGATCGACAAGGCGTTGGCGTCGGTGACGAACTCCATGAGCACGGGCCCCGGCTGCGACAGGCCGGTTGCCAGGGTGGTGCTCACCTCCGCTGGGTCCTCCACGCGCATCGACGGGATGCCGACGGCCTGCGCGATCGCGGCGAAGTTCGTCGGCTCGTGGTCGGTCTGGTAGTCGGGGATGCCGTCGACCATCATCTCCAGCTTCACCATGCCGAGCGACGCGTTGTTGAACAGCACGATCTTGACCGGCAGCCGGTGCTGCCGGACGGTGATGAGTTCCCCAAGCAGCATCGCCAGGCCGCCGTCCCCGCTCATGCTGATCACCTGCCGGTCGGGCGCTGCGAACTGCGCGCCGATGGCGTGGGGGAGGGCGTTGGCCATCGAGCCGTGGCGGTAGGAGCCGATGACGCGGCGCCGGCCGTTGGGGGTCAGGTAGCGGGCGGCCCAGACGTTGCACATGCCGGTGTCCACGGTGAACACCGCGTCATCGGCGGCCAGCTCGTCCAGCTGCGCCGCCACGTACTCGGGGCGGATGGGCCGCATCGTCGTCACGCGGTGCGTGTATGCGTCGACGACCCGTTCCAGCGCCTCGGCGTGCTCGCGCAGCATCGTGTCGAGGAACGCCCGGTCGGATTTCTGCTCCGCTAGCGGCAGGAGGGCTCGGACGGTCTCGCCGACGTCTCCGTGGACGGCGACCTCCAGCGGGCTGCGCCGACCGAGGTGGTCGGCGTTCGCGTCGACCTGTGCGGTCCGCCGCTGGGGCAGAAAGTTGGCGTAGGGAAAGTCGGTGCCCAGCAGCACGAGCAGGTCGGCCTCGTGGGTGGCCTTGTGCGCGGCGCCGTAGCCGAGCAGGCCGCTCATCCCGACGTCGTAGGGGTTGTCGTACTGGACCCACTCCTTGCCGCCGAGCGCGTGACCGACCGGGGCGAGCACCTTTCCGGCCAGCTCCATCACCTCGTCGTGGGCGTCCCTGCACCCGGCACCGCAGAACAGCGTGACCGTGCGGGCGCCGTTGATGGCGTCCGCCAGCGCCTGGACCTGCTCGGCCGCCGGCACCACCGGTGAAGGTCGGGTGACCATCGCGGTGGTCGTCGTCGGGCCGCCGGACTTCGCGGCGGCCAGATCGCCGGGCAGGACGACGACGGCGACCCCGCGCTTCCCCAGTGTGGCCTGGATCGCCACCCGTAGGGCATGCGGCATCTGCGTGGGGGTGACCATCTCGCACCACAGCGAGCAGTCCTGGAACGTCCGCTCCGGGTGGGTCTCCTGGAAGAAGCTGGTCCCGATCTCCTGCGACTGGATGTGCGAGGCGATGGCCAGCACGGGCGCGCCATTGCCGTTGGCGTCGTAGAGCCCCTGGATCAGGTGCGTGTTGCCGGGCCCGCAGCTGCCCGCGCACACCGCCAGACGGCCGGTGATCTGGGCCTCCGCCGCAGCGGCGAACGCGCCGGCCTCCTCGTTGTGGACGTGGACCCACTCCATGCCCTCGGTGCGGCGGACGACGTCCACGATCGGGTTGAGACTGTCGCCGACGATTCCGTAGATGCGCCGGGCGCCGGCATCGCGCAGCATCTGGACCAGTTGCTCGGCAACGGCGGGGTGGGCCATGGGGACGCTCCTGGGCACGTGGCGCTGGTTGTCTGGAGCCGCCCATACCCGTCGCCCACCCGGGCAAGCGGCAGGCCCGGCCCGGCTCGTCAGCCGCCCGGCCTGCGCCTGCGTCTACGCCTCCCGTCCTTCGACTCCGGCGCGTCAGCGTGTACCGATGGCTACCAGTTGCCAGTGCGGGTAGTAAGCCTCGACCCGTCCGGCATCCGGTGGCCGGTCAGTGAGCGAGGAGGACTTCCATGCCTGCTGTCACCGTCGAGGACATCACCGTCCTGCCGCGCATCCCGGTGCCCGACCCGGCGCTCGCTCGGCAGCGCGCTCCGCGCAGCGTTACGACGGCGCCCCGGGGGTTCGAGGGCGAGGGCTTTCCGGTGCGGCGCGCGTTCGGGGGAGTTGACCTGGCCGATCTGGACCCGTTCATCCACCTGGACCAGATGGGCGAGGTCGACTACGGGCCCGGCGAACCGAAGGGCACGCCCTGGCATCCGCACCGGGGGTTCGAGACGGTCACCTACATGCTGGACGGCGTCCTTCAGCACAACGACTCGCTGGGTGGTGGCGGGGTCATCTCCGACGGTGACACGCAGTGGATGACCGCCGGTCAGGGAATCCTGCACATCGAGACGCCGCCGGAGGAAATGGTCGCCAGCGGGGGCTGTTTCCACGGGCTGCAGCTGTGGGTGAACCTCCCGAAGGCGCAGAAGTGGATCGACCCCCGCTACCAGGATCTGGCCGGGGATCAGGTGCGGCTGCTGGCCTCCGACGACGGCGGCGCGCTGGTTCGGGTGATCGCTGGGAACCTGGCCGGATTGCGCGGGCCCGGCCAGACCTACACCCCGATGACGATGGTGCACGCGACGGTGAGCCCGGGGGCACGCATGGTGCTGCCCTGGGAGCAACACTTCAATGCGCTGGTCTACGTGCTCGCCGGCCGCGGCACGGTCGGCGCCGAGCGACGCCCGCTGCAGATGGGGCAGCTCGCCGTCCTCGGCGACGGGGACGCGATCACCGTCGCCGCCGATGCGACGCAGGATGGCCGGACGCAGAACATGGAGGTGCTGCTGCTCGGTGGCCGGCCCATTCGCGAGCCGGTCGCGTGGGCGGGGCCGTTCGTGATGAACACCGAGGCCGAGGTGCGGCAGGCATTCGAGGACTTTCAGGCCGGCCGGCTCGGGCAGATCCCCGCCGTCCACAACGCCCCGACCGACCTGCTGGTCACCGAGACCGACTCGCCGCTGGACTGATGAGCAGCCGGTCGGAGGCGACGGCCCGTCGCCGGGTGGTCGACAACCCGGAGCGGCAGCGGTACGAGATGTTCACCGACGGCGAGCTCGCCGGGTTCGCCGCATACCAGCGGACCGACGAGCTGATCGTCTTCACCCACACCGAGATCGAGCCACGCTTCGAGGGGCAGGGGCTGGGCGGGGAGCTGGTCGGCGCGGCGCTGGACGACGTCCGCTCTCAGCGACGGCCGGTGCTGCCGCTGTGCCCGTTCGTCCAGCGGTGGATGGACCGCAACCCGGAGTACCACGACCTCGACTACCGCCGACCCGAGAGCCGGGTGACCGACTGACCATCGTTTCCAAGGCGAGCGTCGGCACAGGGCCCGAGTACCGATCACGGGACGTGGACGCAGCCGGCATCGCCCGTCGGCTTCGGTCGCGGTCGGGCTCCGAGGGCGGCAGACTCGGCGGATGCGTGCGGAGACCGACGGTGGGACGACCGATCCAGCGGGGAAACGGTCCGGTCGATGGCCGCGGTTGCGGGTTGCGGACTGGATCGACACCCGCGACACCCTGCACCTGTGGTTGCAGATCGTCGGGAAGGTCCGGATGGCCCATGCGCCGATGCTCAACCACTGGTGGCAGACCACGCTGTACGTCAGCCCGCGAGGCCTGACCACCTCGGCCGTGCCGTACGCCGACGGCAGCTTCGACATCGAGTTCGACTTCATCGAGCATCTGCTGCGCATCCGGCACAGCGACGGCCGGCAACGAACCGTGGCCCTCGAGCCCAAGTCCGTTGCCGAGTTCTACGGCCAGACCATGGCGGCACTGGACGAGCTGGACATCGAGACGCCCATCCACGCCAGCCCCAACGAGGTGCAGGAGGCCATTCCCTTCGCTGAGGACCACGTCCACGCCTCCTACGACCGCGCGGCCGCCCATTCGTTCTGGCGGCAGCTGCTGCAGGCCGACCGCGTGCTGGAGGAGTTCCGGTCCCACTTCGTCGGCAAGGTCAGCCCGGTGCACTTCTTCTGGGGCGCGATGGACCTGGCCTGCACGCGGTTCTCCGGCCGGCCGGCCCCACCGCATCCGGGTGGCGCGCCCAACTGCCCGGACTGGGTCATGGTCGAGGGCTACTCCGGCGAGCTGTCCAGCGCCGGCTTCTGGCCCGGCGGGGGTGAGGAGGGTGCGTTCTACGCCTACGCCTATCCGGAGCCGGCCGGCTTCGCCGAGCAACCGGGGCTCCCGGAAGGCGCCTTCTACAGCCACGAGCTGAGCGAGTACCTGCTGCCCTACGAGGTGGTCGCCGAGGCAGCCGATCCGGACGCGACGCTGACCGAGTTCCTGCAGGCGACCTACGAGGCGGCCGCCGTGCACGGGCGCTGGGATCGTGCGGCGCTGGAGGACGACCCGAGTCGGTTAGACCACCTCAAGCAGTAGGTGGCGCCGGTGCGAGCCGCACTCGCCCGGCGGTGCGACGTCGACCTTGGACAAGTCCTCGCAGACAACCTCCACAAGATCGAAGAGCGGTATGTCCGGCCGCCGGCACCACCGCCGCACGTCCCTGTCCTTCAATCTTCGCCTGATCGGCCGCGCAGACGCACCGACCGGTGGCCCGGCGCCCGAACCCGTCTGGCTGGGCGGCGGGGCCATCGTGGCGCCCGGGTGACCATCGGGGAGAACTCTGTCGTTGACGCCGGCCGACGGCCGGAGGGCTGTGCTATCTAGGTTTCATCTGAGGACGAGCAGCATGGGTGCGCCTCCAAACCAGTCGGACGCAGCTCACAACCTGCCCAATCCCTACGCGCAGCGGAGCGAATGCACCATGGGCTCGCGCGTGGCGAGCGACGCACTTCCGGCCGCGGCATTGGACAACCCTTACCGGTCGAACAGTCTCGGCCGGGCCCTCGCGGACGCTGGTGGACCAACCCTGCGCGTCGCGCCAGACGCTTATCCGTTGTCCACGTCGACGACGTTCCGTATCATCGGAAGCGGTCGAGTCGCCGGCCGATGAACGACACCCCCCACGTGGGATACGGCAGCTTCTGCCAATTCGTGCCGGTCAAGGCGAGGAGACTCAGTGTCGATGTCCGGGTGCCTTCCGATTGTCGAACTTATTCCGTTCACCGTCCGGCTCGATCTCGCCGGTGGACGACTTGAGGTCGACGGGCGGCTGGACTACCGCACCGCTCATCTGGTCCATGACGCGATTTCGGCGTTGGTGCATACGCACAACGAGAGATGGGTGATCGACGTTAGTCGAAGTGCTGGAAGCGACACTGCCTGCCTGCGCCTACTCGGCGTCGCCTATCGCCGCGCGGTACGCCACGGACGGCAGATCACGCTGATTGGCGCCTCACCATCGCTGCAGCAGGCGCTGAGCCGGTTACGCCTCAATCATCACCTCACCTCCTCGGAGGTGAGCTGACCGCTGTGCTCGGCGGGCAGACTCGTGGTCCCGGCTTGCCCACGGTCCCTCGCCGAACCCTGCCCGTCCGACCGCTTCTTGACGTTGGCAACAGGGGCATGGCCGCAGCAGGCGCTGCGCGGTGTTTCGGGCACCGGTTCGACCTGGAGAACGGCGCCGGGTATCCCATCTACTTGCACGCGAAGGTCACTGCGTGGGAAGCGCCAATCTCAACCGATGGTTGTGGACCTACGACTTCGAAACTGACCGCCGCGATCCTCGATGAGCAGCCGGACGTGCGGAGCCGGTCGATCCGGGTTGGGTGGGGAAGGTGCCCACATGTTCGCCCGCCAGTTGCGCCTGGGCCTGATGCGCGAGTACCTAGGGCGAGCCGAGGGGGGGCGACGCCGACCTGCTAGACCCGGACGGCGCGGCGCACGAGTTCTGACGATCGGCCGACCAACTCGAGGACTGGTACGGCGCAGGGTGCGTCGGCCCACGTCCAGTTGGGCAGTTGCAAAGTCATCCCGCGCATGCCGGCGGGAGATGCGCCGGCGGCTGATCAGGCCGATCTACGACCTGGCCTACGACCCTGACGGCCTGCGACTGCGCATGCGACCGAGTCGCGCCTTCTGATCGCCGGGCAACGCGGCCGGCAGGATCGCCAGTCTGCGGCTGGTCCTCTACCCGCCGGTGGTCTGCCTGGGAGCGTCGGTGCGGTGGGTCTCGGTGGTGCTGCCGGGCTCGCGAGGGGGCCCGTATCCCACTGACGTGCCGTCGGTGATCTCGACCTCGTCCTCCCACGGCACCTGGTAGCGCCCCGCGGCCAGGTCCGTCATGTAGGTGTACGGGCAGTCGGTCGCGCCACCGCGCACGGCGACGTAGCCTCGGTGGCCGAGCTGGTAGATGTTGTTTTCCACGCCCCAGCCGCGGCGGGCTTCGTCGGCGCGCGCCGGAACGACTTCGCCGGTGACGATCCGGTCTGGAGAGTTGTCGCCCTGCTCTAGGACGGTGCCGTCGACATCGCAGATCATTGCCTCGCCGATGGACCAGATCCCTGTCGCGTCAGCTCCGGTCAGCGCGACGGACGCGGTGTACGCGAGATTGGTGAATGCGTTCACCTGGTTGGTAATCCGCCACGAATGGCGGATCGGATCGGTGTAACCCGCGGTGCGCAAAATAACATTGGCACCCTTGTACGCCGCCTCACGCGCCATTTCCGGCAGGTTCCCGTCATGGCAAATAATCAGAGCCAGCGTCGACCCCGCCGGCCCGGCGCACACCGGGATGCCGACGTCTCCGGGCTCCCACGGTTCTAGAGGAACCATCGGATGCATCTTGCGGTAGTACAAGACGATCTCCCCGTCGGCGTCGACGATGATCCCACTGTTGTAGGGCGCGCCGTCGGGGTTGCGCTCCATCAGGGAGAAGCACCCCCAGACCGAGCTGTCCGTGCACGCTCCGCGCAGCACTTCGACCTCGGGTCCGTCGAGGTCGCACAGCAGATCGTCTCGGAGCCAGCTTTTTGGGTTGAGCCCGTGGAGGCCGTACTCGGGGAAAACGAGCAGATCGAGGGTCGGCATGCCGGCCTTGGCGCCAGTCACCATTCCGGCGATCTTCTCGGCGGCGGCCTTCAAATCGGCCGGCTCATTGACGATCGGCACCTGCTGCTGTACCAGTCCCAGCACCATCGCGCCGGGGGAGGGGTTCAGGCCACCCAGACCGGTCATGCCTCGTCGCCCCTCAGTCCTCGTCGACGTTGTTCTGCAGGACTTCGCCCGAGGCTGCGTCGATCGTCACCTCGTGCTTGGTGTTGTTCGCCTCGACGAGATCCGCCTCCCACACCGTCCGGCCGGCCTCGGAGTCGAGGTCGAGTTCGGTGATCTGCGCGCCGGGGACTGTGGTGCGCATGATCTCGGCGGCGGCCCGGTAGTCCAGTTCGGCTGCGGCGACCCGATCGCGATGCTTCGCCTTGTCCGCGTCGCTGTCGGTCTCTGCGGTGGGGCCATCAACGACGTCACCAGTTTCCGCGTCGACGTCCACCTGCTGCTCGGTGCCGTCGCTCGTGACGACCTGCACCTCCCAGATGGTGCCGCCCCGCTCCGTCTCGATCGTGGTCACCGTGCTGTCCGGAACGGCCTGCAGCGCCGCGGCACCGGCGTCCTCCAGGCTGACCGAGGGGCCACCGGCCGCCGAGGAAGACGAGGACGGAGAGTTCGACGACGTTGCGCTGCCGGAGGCCGTGGTGGACGGTGCCGACGAGTTGGTCGAACTCGACGACTCCGACTGCCCGGCAGAATCCGTCGTCGACGAGTCATCGCCGCAACCGGCCGCGGTCAGCGCGATGATCGCCGCCACCGGTAGAACGACCCGATTCGCGTGCCTCGGCCGGTGGTGGAGTATGCCGCGGCGGTGGGAGAGCGGTGTTTGGGAACGAGACGAGAGCATGGCGATGCACCTGTCTTTCCAGAGGTCGGAACAGGAGTACGGGATACCCTCACCGCTTCGGCAGCACACTCGGTCGACGGCTCGGCGTGTCAGCTCTCGTCGTCCCATGCGGGCGTCGATGCGTTCCGGGGGCTTCGAGGCGTCCCCGGCGTACTGCGTCCGGCGGGCCCGTTCCGGATGGAGAACTTGATCAGGGCGCGGGGGCTCGCCGGGACGAGCATTCTTGAGGGCATGGACATCACCGAAGTGATCTTGGAGCAGCACCACCAGCAGCGGCGGATGTTTGCGGTCCTCGATGAGATGCCGCGTGACGACACCACTGCCCTCGCCGCGGTGTGGGCACGTCTGGCGGTGCTCCTCGGGGTCCATGCCGAGGCGGAGGAGCGGTTCTTCTACCCGCGCCTGCTGCGGCTGGGGAAAGGCACACCGGACGGCGATGTCCACGATGAGGTCGAGGAAGCGGTCAAGGACCACAACGACATCCGCGACGCGGTCCGGGCCGCCGATGCGCACGAGGTGGGCAGCGACGCCTGGTGGACAGCGGTGTGGGAGGCACGCAAAGCCAACGACGACCACATGGGCGGAGAGGAACGCGACGATCTTCTTGACTTCCGTCGTCACGCTGACCTGCAGACCCGTCACGACATCGCCGTGCAGTTCCTGACCTACGAGTCTCAGCATTACGCGGGCATTCCTATCCGGGACAAGGACCCCGAGCGGTACATCAGCGACAACACCTGAACTGTTACCTCGGCGCGCGGATCCGCCGGTTAGTCGGCGCATCTCGTGTGGACCCGCGTCGCTCTGGCGGGCGACGACTGCGGGCCTACGCTGACTGTGTGACGGCGGCGCGTGACAGCAGCCCCTATCCGCGCTGGCTCGATCGCGGCGCCGGCCTGGCTGCCCGGTTCCTGGTGATCCTCATCGCGGTTGCCGCAGTGCTGTGGCTGGCCCTTCAGGTGACGGTCGTCAGCACCGCCGTGGTGCTGGGCTTCGCGGTGGTGTCGATGCTGTGGCCGGTTGCCCGTTGGCTTCGCGAGCACCGGGTGCCGCCGGTGCTGGCCGCCATCATCAGTGTGTCCCTGCTTCTCGGCGCGTTCGTTCTTCTGCTCTGGTTCGTGGTCTCCCAGATCGTCGCCAACATCCCGGGACTGGTGGCAGCGGGTAGGTCATTGGTGGACTCGCTCACCGACTGGGCAGCCGACTTGCCGGTGACCGACGACTCTCCGCTGGCTCGTCAGGTCCTTGCGGAGCTGGAGGCCTCGGTCGGCGGGCTTCTCAACGGCGTCGGTTCCGGGCTCCTCACCGGCCTGGACGCTCTCAGCAGCCTTGCCACGGTGCTCGCCATCGCCTTCTTCTTCGCCATCTTCGCGCTCACCGGCGGTGACGAGTTATGGCGGCAATTCCGTGGTCTGCTTCCTGAGGACAACCGACAGCCTGCCACCGATGCCTTCCGGGCGGTCATGGCCACGACCGGCGGGTGGTTTTACGCCTCCACGCTCACCGGCCTGATCGACGGCATCTTCATCGGTGGCGGGCTGCTCGTGCTGGGAGTGCCCCTGGCGGTTCCCATTGGCGCGCTGACCTTCGTCCTTGGGTACATCCCCATGATCGGCGCCACCCTCGCCGGCGTCGCCGCCGTGGGCGTCTCTTTCGTCGCCGGGGGTTGGAGTACCGCCCTGTGGGCGCTGGTCATCGTGCTCGCAGTCCAGCAGATCGAGGGCAACGTGTTGTCCCCGCTGCTCTTGTCCCGGGCGGTCAACTTCTCGCCGCTGGTGACGCTGCTGCTGACAACCACAGCGGGGCTCGCGTTCGGCATCGTGGGCTTGTTCCTCGCCGTCCCCGTGGTCGGCGCCATCGTGGCGGCGACCATTACCTACAGCCGGAGCACCCGCGACAACCTGCCCCACCCGCCAGCACTCGATCGCCACTTTCCAGCCGGCTCGACCGCCGCGCCACCTGTAGAACCAGCACCCTGACTCCGCGCTTCGCTCACAGGGGCTCTGCCTCCCCAATACCGAGTTCGGTCCCGCATGAGCGGTCCTCTGCGATTTCCTGTGGTCTGAGGTAGATCGTGGAGGCGGTGACGTCGCTGCCGAAGGCCTGCGGGTCTGCCGCTTCCGCGGGCGAGGTCTCCTCGGGGCGGATGGAACGGATCTGGAAGCGGATCACCCGGGTGAACTGACAGTCATCGGCAACCGATTCGATGCTGAAAGCCACCGGTGGCCGTGCGCTACCCCGCGCGATGTTGTCCAGCCCCCCGGCACCGGTCGAGCCTTCGACGAGGTCGATGCCGGCGTCACCTTGGACGTCGGCGGGATCGTTCTGCCGGTGCACATGGCCGGCGTTGGTCTGCCGGATCCGGTCTCCGAGCAGCTCGCGTGCTTCGCCGGCCATCACTGACCCGTGGGCGGCGAAGATGTCGAGGAACGGGCGGTCCTCCTCATCCTCGTCGGTCACATCGGCGAGGGCGTCGTCAGTAGCCGAGCGCTGGAGGGGACCGGTGACCGAGCCGTCGTCCGAGCCGTAAGCCCCCGGGCCGCCGTAGGTTCGGGGATCGGACACCCCGGCGATGGTCAGGCCGTAGGCCTGCACCACCCCGGCGGTCACCTCGAAGCCGTCGCCGGTGGACCGCTTGTCGCCGAGCACCGTGACACCGGGAATCGAGCGCATCACGTCCACGGTGTCGGGCGAATCGTGGTTGCCGGCGATCCAGAGCATCGGGGTGTCCGCGGTGACCGCCCTCAGGGCGTCCAGGTAGGTCGAGGTCAGCTCGATCGAGGTGCCGAACTCGCTCTCGTCACCGGTGTTCACGATCAAGTCGACGTCGTAGCTGTCCGCATAGGCCTGCACCAGCGGATAGTTCGCGGCCAGGTGCATGTCCGAGATGAACATGATTTGCAGCGCCGTCCCGGCCGCCCGGTCATCGTCGATCTGCTGCTGCAGGGACGCCTGAAGGCCCACGATCGAACCGAGGACGTCGAACACCTTCGACTGCTGGGTGTAGTAGTCCGCGAGCTGCCCAGGGAACAACTGGGCTGCGGCCAGGGTCCCGGTCAACCGTGACTGGCGTGCCCAGTCGGGGTTGTAGGTCACCCAGCCGTACACCGCGACGACCACGACGACGGCACCGGCCGCGCCGAGCTGGCGCACCCGGTGCCGTAGCTCGTCCGGCCGGCGCGGTCGTCTCCGCAGATAGCGCATGGACATGTTGATCGCAGCGGCGGCGAGCAGGCCGAGCGCGAGGCCGAGGACCACTTCGGCGACCAGCCAGGCGGCGATCCGCGGCAACTGCTCGGCAGCGTCGGCCTGCAGCCGCTGCGCGAACCCCGCCCGGTCTTCGCCGGCCGCCCGTGCGAGCTCGAGAACGTCGATGTCCTCCGGCGTGATGTGCACACCGAACGGCAGCCCGCTCAGGTCCGGGAAGACCCAGCTGCCCAGCGTCGTCTCGGCCGAAAGGCCAGGCCGGGTGAGGAGCGAGCCCTCCACCCGAAAGGGCACGCCCTGCACAGTGGCGTGATACGGAAAGGAGTGCAGAAGGGCAGCCGCGCCGGCGAAGGGAAGGACCAGGCGCAGCGTCCAACGGACCAGGCCGGCGAACAGGGCGGCCAGCACTGCGGGCGCCCGTCGGGCCAGGCGCGCGGCGCGGCTGTCGCCACGAACCAGCGTGTCCGGACGCGCCGCTTCCGGGTCCGCGTCTGGCCGCTCGTCGTCGTTCCGGTGTTCGCTGGGCTGCACGCAAGCATCATCTCCGGCTGGCCCCCACCCGGCTCATCCACAGCGAAGTATGTGCTCGGGTGCCAACTCAGAACCGCCATCAGACGTCATCGCGGCACGCATACCCACGGTGCGTTGGGACGGCGGAGATGTGGCCCCACAGCGTCTCGACGGCGGCGCGCGGCGCCCTGCCAATGAGGTGGTCGGAGCTTTCCCTTTCGGGGCGTCACGTCCTTACCGGCGAGGGTTCGCTGTCCCGGCCAGGCCATCAGGACGGCGAGATGCTCAGGCGAACGGGGGCCCCAGGTTGCGGCACGACACGTAGACCGCCGCTGCACCGGCCAGCCCTCGACGGCGTCAACCCAGCCCACCTTGCCGAAAAGCTGCGCCACGTGTGTACGACCTACGACTTCTCGAGCAGGGGGGACCTCGGCCGTCGTGGGGTAGTCAGGCGGTGGAACCCCGCAGCGAGCGGAGGACGTACTGCATGATCCCGCCGTTGCGGTAGTAGTTCGCCTCGCCGGGGGTGTCGATCCGGACGCGGGCATCGAAGGTGATCGGAGCACTCGACTTCGACTTCGCCTCGACCTTGACGATGCGGGGGACCGAGCCGTCGTTCAGCGCGGTGATCCCGGTGATCGAGAACTCCTCGTCGCCGGTCAGGCCCAGCGACTCGCGGTCCTGGCCCTCGGGGAACTGCAGCGGGAGCACGCCCATGCCGATGAGGTTCGAGCGGTGGATGCGCTCGTAGCTCTCGGCGATGACGGCCTTGACACCCAGCAGCGCCGTGCCCTTGGCCGCCCAGTCGCGCGACGAGCCCTAGCCGTACTCCTTGCCGGCCAGCACGACCAGCGGGATGCCGGCGTCGATGTAGGCGCGGGAGGCGTCGTAGATCGTCGTCGTCTCGCCGGTCAGGTGGTTCTTGGTGACGCCACCCTCGGTGCCGGGCACCAGCTGGTTGCGCAGCCGGATGTTGGCGAAGGTGCCGCGGATCATGACCTCGTGGTTCCCGCGGCGGGAGCCGTAGGAGTTGAAGTCACGCCGGTCGACGCCGTGCTCGCGCAGGTACTTGCCCGCGGGGCTGTCGGCCTTGATCGAGCCGGCCGGCGAGATGTGGTCGGTGGTCACCGAGTCGCCGAGCACCGCGAGGGTGCGGGCGCCGGTGATGTCCTCGACCGGGGCCGGCTCGGCCGGCATGCCCTCGAAGTACGGAGGACGGCGGACGTAGGTGCTCTCCGCGTCCCACTCGAAGGTGTCGCCGGTCGGGGTGGGCAGGTTCTGCCACTGCTCGGTGCCGGCGAACACGTCCTCGTAGCTGCGGCCGAACTGCTCCGCGGAGACGGCGTGGTCGATGACCCGCTGGACCTCCTGCGGCGAGGGCCAGATGTCGCGCAGGAAGACGTCGTTGCCGTCGGCGTCCTGCCCGAGCGGCTCGTTGTTGAGGTCGACGTCCATCGAGCCGGCCAGCGCGTAGGCGATGACCAGCGGCGGGGACGCCAGGTAGTTCATCTTGACGTCGGGGTTGATCCGGCCCTCGAAGTTGCGGTTGCCCGACAGGACCGAGACGACGGCGAGGTCGGCCTCGTTCACCGCGTTCGACACCGGCTCGGGCAGCGGGCCCGAGTTGCCGATGCAGGTGGTGCAGCCGTAGCCGACCAGGTAGAAGCCGAGCTTCTCCAGGTACG